>CALMYB010000012.1 GCA_937873515.1 uncultured Acidobacteriota bacterium | reverse complement strand
TAACGATTCCCTTTATAAACTTCTTTTGACTTTGCTTAGAACTTCTCCTTTATAATTGGCTTAACTACCATAGACCCATATTTAATTTTGTCTGCAAGCTAAAAGTTTATCCTACTTCGCAGCAGAATCTGAATCGAAAACCACCTTTCCGCCGACGATGGTCGTGAGCACTTTCACATTAGCTATCGTAGTCGGATCGATCGTGAAAATATCCTCTGATAGGATCACCATATCGGCGAGTTTGCCGACTTCGAGAGTGCCCTTTTCGTTCTCCTGAAATTCCGCATAAGCGGATCCCAGCGTGTAGCACCGAACTGCAGCATCGACCGAGATCTTCTCATCCGGCAGCCAGCCGTTCGGGTTCTTGTCGTCGGTCGTGCGGCGAGTAACTGCCGCGTAGATACCGAAAAGCGGATTCAAAGGTGCGACCGACCAGTCAGTTCCGAAGGCGACGTGAGCACCGCTTGCGAGCAGCGACTTGAATGCGTATGTGCCTTTAAGACGCTCTTTGCCAAGCCGCTTTTCTGCCCAGCGTCCGTCGTCGGTCAAATGAACGGGCTGCATCGAGGCGATCACACCGAGCTTTGCGAATCGCGGAATGTCGCTGACGCGCAAATGCTGAGCATGCTCGATGCGAAACCGCCGGTCGGCCGGGCCGTCTTCTTTCTCGACGCGTTCGTATATGTCAAGGACGGTGGCGTTGGTCTTGTCGCCGATCGCGTGGATCATCACCTGGAGGCCGTTCTTATCCGCGGCCGAAATATGTTCGTAAAGATGCGGCATTTCGGCACTTGGTACACCGCTTGTCGAAGGCGTGTCTGCATACGGCTCAAAGAACCACGCGGTCGATGATCCCAAGCTGCCGTCGCCGTAGCCTTTCAGTGTGCCTGTTCGCAGCATCGGCCCGCCGAACGCGTGACGAATGCCGACGTGAGCACGCGACTGCCAATCCGCAAGGTCTGCTCCCGCGTAAAGCCGCGTTTTAAGTTTCCCCTGCTGAAAAAGCGTTTCATATACGGCAAGATTCTGATTGGCCTGCATATCCTGGGCGCTCGTTACGCCAAGGCTCGCCGCATAATTCGTAGCTGCCTCAGCCGAGGCAAGACGCTGCTCGAAGGTCTGATCCGGAATGATGCGCGATACGAGGTCCATCGCGGCATCCTTGAGTACGCCGGTCGGTTCGCCGTTAGAATCTCGAACGATCACTCCTCCGGCAACATCTTTCGTGTCTTTCGTAACACCGGCGAGCTTCAGGGCAAGGCTGTTCGCCACCGCCATATGCCCGTCGAGACGATTCACGAATACCGGATTTTTCGACGCGGCCTTATCGATCAGCTCTTTGGTCGGCAGGTTCGCCGGTGTCCAGTTCTCGTGATCCCAGCGTCCGCCGGTGATCCAGTCGCCTTCCTTCAGCTTTGCTGCATAGTCCTTTATCCGCTCGGCAAATTCTTCCGGTGACCGGGACGAACGAAGATCGATGAGCGAAAGCTGTTGGCCGCCCGGCACAAAATGCAGGTGCGCATCATTAAATCCGGGAATGATCGTCTTGCCGCCGCCGTCTATAACGCGAGTTTTTGAGCCGATAAGCTTTCCGATCTCAGCATCGCTCCCGAGTGCGATGATCCTTCCGTTGAGGACGGCTATGGCCCGCACGACCGAACGATTCTCGTCCATCGTGCGAATGTTCGCATTCCTGATCACAAGGTCGGCAGAGACCGTCTGCGAAACGACGAGCGAAGGAGTAAGAAGCAGCAATGTAGTTAGAATGATGAGCAGATTCTTCATATCAAAATGGAACCATTACGCGGTAATGTTAGTATTTAGGCGAGGAGATTATACACCAAGTGCGGCCGCCATATATCCACATCGCAAGCCTTTTGATCGCAGTGGTCGGCTTGACACTGGTGGTTTTCATTTATTCGACTCAGCCGAAGAACCTCACAGAGGTCGCTACAAAAAGCAGCGTTGCGATCGGCACTTACGAGATCGATCCTAAGGAGTTCGAGATCGGCCTTGCGGCGTTCCGACGAGATGAGTTCGAGGCGGCTCGTGCTGCATTCGATCGCGCGGACCCGGAGAAACGTGACGCCGCCGTACAATTCTACGTCGCCTACAGTTTCTATCGACAAGGCTGGGGACGCGTCTCGAACGACAACGACCTATTCTCAAAAGGACTTGCCGCAATCGACCAGGTCATTAAGCTCGATCCGAACTATCGTTCCACCGATTCCGGACTCGCAATGAAAACGCCTATCGAGCTAAAAGCTGAACTCGAAGACGGCCTGAAGATCACCGTGTCGGACTTTAACCCGATGAAACTAACCCGCGAGAGAAAATGACAGAGAAGGAAACACAAAGATCGGCCGAGCTCGGGGCAGCAGACAGCGGGCAGATCGAAACGGTGACGCACGAAAGGCGGATGGGCGAAACTGAACTTCGTTACGCCGTACGCGTTTATGTGATCCTGCCGGTGATCTTTCTTCTTGTAACGCTATTTGGCGGTATGCGTTTTGCCGCCATCGACCACTCGTTCCTCTTCCTGCCGCCGCCTTTGATGTGCCTGATCTTTGGAGCGGTAACGATCTTTCTGATATTTCGCGCTCGATTGATCCGTTTCGATGGGTGGCTCAATGAGGCGAACCCGATCCTTGAGAACGCCGCCAACGCGGTGGTCGTATTTTTGTTGTTTTCGGCAAGCGTGCAGGTCTACAACCTATTGTTGCCCGAGCATGGCTTGGCGAATTGGGTCGTTACAGCTCTCTTCATCTGGACGCTTTGGAATAATATCTTCGCTGACTTTGATCAGAAGAAACTGCTGAGAAGCCTCGCCGGCCTGTTCGCGATCGCTTTTGTTACCAAGTATCTCGTTCTCGCGAATTTGGCTGTGAAGAATGAGGCGAATTGGCTGCAGCGTGTGATCGAAAACCCCGGAAAAGAAGCTGCCACGTGGTTCCTTGACCTTCCCGTTTACGCACCTGCGACGGGATATCTTCAGTTCTTCACTATCCTGCTTTTCCTCTTCGGACTATTCTTGATCCCTCAAGCCGCAAGAAAGGAAAAGCTATCTACCAAGGCTGATGCCGACGGGTCTTCCATCTCGGCGAACAACAAGTCGGTTTGCAGCGAATGCTCCAAATAGTACGGTGTCGGCAGAAACCCGTTGGCCGTTGAGAGACTCTATCACGTCACCGGCGATCAGCCCGGAGCGAGCCGCAATACTATTCGGCGCGACGCTGTCGACCTGCAAACCATTTGCCGTCGGACTGAACGAAATGCCCAGCTGGCCAAGAATATCCCTGATCGAGATGCCGGTTCGCGGCTCATTCGGAGGAAGTGGCCGAGAATCGACATTCGGGCTGATGCCGCGAGGATAGATCTTTTCACCCTGCGTGCCTGATTCGACGAAAGAAGTTCCCGCGTCGTCATTTGAAGGGCCGCGGGGCGTTGAGACTAGAGGTTCATCGACCGCCATGCGTCTCTCGGGTCGGATCGACGGTCCGTTCGAAGCGAATGTCGTTGGCGGGATCTCGATCTCCCTTCCGGGAACCTCGGCCGGAGCCTCCAACGGCTCTTTCGCGACAGCTACTTCGGTCGGCTCCGAAACGGTCGCGGTCTCTGACCAATATGGGTTCAATATCAGGACGGTCGCCGTTACGGCTAACAGGGCGGCGGCGGGAACGGCTATCCGCAATGCACCGAACAAACCGCGCGGCTTGGCCCCAATTCGTGCCGAAGCTATACGTGCCGAAACGCGAAACTCAAAATCATTAGGCGCGGAAACCTTCGGCATAGATGCGAGCAAATTCGTAAGCTCGGTGTCTGCGAGTTCAAGATCGTTTTCTACGGGCATGTTAACCATTGCTTCTACCGCAAGTACTCCTGCAACTTCTCTTTCAAAAGGGCTCTGCCGCGGCTGATACGCGATTTTGTCGTCCCTAACCCAAGATCCATAACTGCCGCAACCTCTTCGTAACTTCGTCCCTGAATATCACGAAGAATTATCGGGATCCGATATTTTTCGGGCAGAGCCGCGATCGCTCGGGCGATCTGCGCATCCCTCTCGCTATCAAGGAGTTCGTCCTCTGGAAGGGCCCGGTCATCCGGAATTTCAAAATCGGTCGCTTCATCTTTTTCTCCGACAAGCAGGCCGGATATCGAGAATAACCGCCTTCGTTTTCGCCGCCTTATCTCGCTGATCGCAAGGTTAGTTGCGATCCGATAAATATATGTCGAAAAGGCGAACTGAGTATGATAGCGATCGATCGCAAAATACACGCGAACGAAAGTTTCCTGAGCAAGATCCACCGCTTCCTCATAGTCGTTAAGGAAACGGTAAAGATAGTTCGTAAGCGGACTTTTGTACCGCGTAACGATCTCGGTGAACGCAGATTCATCGCCATTCTTTGTGGCTTCGATGAGTTCGTGGTCGGAACGCTTTTCCTCAGACATCCGGAAGGTAAAGCCCTCCTTCGTCGGGAAATGAAACGCGTCGTGTGCCATGCATCCATACAATTTAAGCCATCTACCGCTCGAACAAAAGCGGCCCGCCTAAAAGAAGTCACGCTCCGAAGGCGGCTTTGTTGCGAAACTCTTTACCACTTACGACGTTCTATTTAGGAACAGCCGTCAGTATGGCGAAGATCGGCCCGTCGCTCCCGGCAAGATCAAATGACCCGAGAACGATAGGCATCTTCGGCTCGAACGCCAAATTAGAAATAAACAGCTTGACGGATTGTTCATCACGGGACCTCGCGGGCTCCTGTACATTCACCGCAGGCGGGACCCGGAGATCAAAGTTGGCCATGCGGGCAACTATCTTCCCACCGGCCTGGCTGATACCGGTAAGGCTGTAACGAATGATCGCCACCGTGCGGCCGTTAACCACCGGCGCATTCCAACTCCCCTCGTTGCTGACGGCTCCTTCAGCCGCTCCGCGGGTCACAAACGTCCCGATATTCGAAAATCCTCTCAGGTTGAACGTCGAGCGAAGGTCCTTCTCCAAATCGTCCCATCCCGGCGGAAGGCCGGCTTTAACGGTGGAATTTTGGCCGCCTGCTACTAAGTGCAGAATGAAGTCAAAGCTCTGGCCGGGTTGGGTTGCCGATTGCTGCCCGAACGCGACAGCAGCAAACAGGAAAGCTGCAAAGCAAAGGGAAAGCGTTCGGACCAGGGATGCCCTAAAGTTCATAGTTCCTCCATTTTTGGCAAGCGATCAGGTGGCCGATCGCCGATTTGGAAGACTGCACGAGGAACCGAACCAAAGGTTGCAAAAGGTTGGCTAATTCGTTCTGAAAAGCTCCGAATTCACCTGCTGGCCAAAGGAGATCGACTTGATCTGCGTGTCCTCTATCACCTTGCCGTCAGCATAGAGCACCGAGTGTGACGGGACGAGCGTCCCCTGAACATAGTTGTAGTCGTAGAACTTACGCTTGTACTTTACGCCATCGTGTTCGTACGTGAGCATTTTGACCTGAAAGGACTTGACCGATATGTAATACCGCGTCTTTCGGCCTGCCTTGTCAGTAACATCCAGCATGAAGAATTCGACGCCAAGGTCTTTCTCACGGCCTGCGAGTTCCAGCGTCGAGCCATTCTCCTTGTACCTGAGAAGGCCTTCGAGGCCGCGCGTGATGCCGTCCTCAAACCCTCTTACCACTGCATCGTCCGGCGTAAAGAAGGTCGTGTTGTAAACGCCCGTGGTCTTGCCGTCCGCCCATATCAAGGAATATCGAGCGTCGGCGAAATTCCGATCCATTCGGATCTTCTCGGTCGCAAGGTCGGTGCCGCGAATGATCGACGTCTCGTAATTTCCCTGCTGAACCCGGCCGTCGAGACCGGTGTGCTTTGTAAAGCCGCTCTCTATCGTCGTCTTGCGGATCTGGTCAAGCCTGGCTCGTCCGGTGCCAAGGCTATAGATGAAGACGACCGTCTCAGCAACCTGTTCAGCGGTCGCCGGCTTGTTTGAGATGGCCTTAAGGTCCGGTGTTGCCGCCGGTTTCGGCGCCTCATTTTCGGCAGGCGCCGGGCTTGGACTTGCCTGAGCATCCTGGCCAAAGGCGCCGACTGCAGAGACGGACAAAATTACCAGCAGTAAAAGTAAGATCCTAATTCTCATTCGATGAGACAAAACACCCCTGATTAAATTCCGAATGCGGATTGTAGCACAATACCAAGCTGTTTCTTATTCGAGAAACTACTCCGCGGACGCCGTTCCTCGACATATTGATGAAGCCGGAGCCGAAAAAGATGCAGGTTAAGGCAGCTTTTACGGCGCGTCCGATCCATTTTGTTTGGTAACATCTGATTCGAACACGATGCACGTCGCTCTCTACGAACCTGAGATTCCACCAAATACGGGCAATATCGCAAGGCTTTGTGCGGCGACGCATTCACCGCTGCATATCGTCGGCGTGACCGGTTTTCGAATGGACGACCGAACGCTGAAGCGTTCCGGCCTCGACTATTGGCAATTTGTCGAACTTCATCGTCATATCGACCTTGACGGCCTGAAAGCATCATTGCCGGAATCGCGTTTTGTCTATCTTTCGACAAAGGCCGACCGCTATCACACTGATTTTGAATTTCGTGAAAGCGACTGCCTTGTTTTCGGGCCGGAAACTCGCGGCCTTCCGGAAGATATTCTCCGCGACAACCCCGACACCTGCCTAAAGATCCCGATGGCGAGCCCGAATGTACGAAGCCTGAATCTAGCCACGAGCGTTGGCATAGTGCTGTTTGAGGCGATCCGCCAGACGGCCTAGAAAATAATTTCAACAAGCAAGCCACGTTTTCCGTTTCTGAAGCGTCGTATAGGTGAACTTCCCGTTGAGCGTCCGATCTTTCACTTGAACGCTTCGAAGGAAAGGAGGTGAAAATCATGAAGTTTTCTAGATCAGTCTTATTTCTAACCATTGCGGCGCTTCTTGCGTTTGCAAGCGTTTCATTTGCTCAAACCAAGTCAACAGCACCGGCCAATTCGACGGCGATGCTCGAGAAAAAGATCATGCGAACGATCGAAAATCTGCCGAATTATGGGGTTTTTGATCATATCGCTTTCGCCCTCAACGATTCGGGCACGGTAACTCTTTCCGGCAAGGTTCTCTCGCTTGGGACATCTTCGCTCGCAAAGAAAGCGGTCGCCAAGATCGCCGGTGTGACCAACGTGGTCAACAACATTCAGGACCTCAACAGCAATGCGGCAGATGACCATATTCGCCACCAGATGCTCCGAACCCTTGGGCCTCAGCCTGTGATCGGCGGGCTTCTTCAGGAACCAAATCCGTCGGTGCGGATCATCGTCGAGAACGGCAAGGTGAGCCTCGAAGGCTGGGTAGCCAACAAAAGTCAGAAGGACACGATCTACATCCTGGCAAGCGGCGTCCCCGGCGTCTTTAAGGTCACGAACGATCTTCGCGTCGGTAAACCCGAGAACGTTTGAAGCCAACAGTTCTCCTGCATACGAGCCAAGCTGTCCGGACAGGCTCCGGGCAGCTTTTTTTAAAGCCCGGCGGCATTCAAATCTCAAGTTTTGAAATTTAAGATCCCGAAACATCTCAGATCTGAAACTCGAAATTTGCGATCGAAAACCTTTGCGGCCTCTGCGGGTTTCGCTTTGCGGCCTTGAGTGAGTGGTGAGTGGTGAGTGATGAGTAATAAGTATTGAGTAATGAGCAGAGTGGATAATTCACCATTCACCACTCACAATTCACCACTCACAATTTCCTCGATGTTTGTTCCGTTCCGCTCGCAACGGAACAAGCGGAACAAAACGGAACAAAAATCGGCGTTTTTCGAGGCAGCGGTCACAATTTTTGTCACTTTTGTCAAAGATCAGTGTGTAAAACATATGTTTACACCATCTCTACGAGTATATCATGTGTGTCAAGAGGTGCTTTTCGGATCACCTTGTTCAAGCTTTGTTACGACGGAAAATGAATTCCGGGGAGGCGGCTCGGCCGCCGAGAATGGCTTCTGTCGCGTGCTCCGCACGCTCCGATATATTCCTAATCCGAGTGAGCCGCAATGACCAAAGGCCAGAGACCAATGAACAACGAACAATGAACAACAGTTTTCTTATATCTGAGATTGACTAGCTTTTTCCCAATCGGTCATTATGCTTGTTTGCCTTTTCGGCGGCGGCGGCGTCCTTGTAACCGTCAAAGCTTTGGGGGCAAATGCAATTAAATGACAAACGACCAGATCAGAAATATCGCCATCATTGCACACGTCGATCACGGAAAGACGACGCTCGTTGACGCAATGCTCCAGCAATCGGGCACGCACCGTGATAACGAAGCGGTCGTCGAACGCGTAATGGATTCGATGGATCTTGAACGTGAACGCGGCATCACGATCATGGCCAAGAACACGAGCGTTCGGTACGGCGACTACAAGATCAACATCGTCGATACGCCGGGCCACGCGGATTTCGGCGGTGAGGTCGAGCGCGTTCTGAAGATGGTCGATGGCATCATTCTGCTTGTCGATGCTGCTGAAGGCTGTCTGCCTCAAACGCGTTTCGTTCTCAGGAAGGCTCTTGAATTGGATCTTCCGGCGATCGCGTGTGTGAACAAGATCGACCGACAGGATGCACGGCCGGACGAGGTGGTAAATGAGATCTACGATCTTTTCATCGATCTCGGTGCGAACGACGAGCAGATCGAATTCCCGATACTTTATTCTATCTCGCGCGACGGCGTTGCAAAGAAGGATCTGTCGGACGAGAGCAAAACGCTGAAGCCGCTTTTCGATCAGATCATCGAGTCGATACCTGCACCCGAACCTATCCGCGACGATTCGCTGCAGCTTCTTGTGGCGAACATCGACTACAACCCGTTCGTCGGACGGCTTGCCATCGGAAGGATCTTCTCGGGCGAGATATCAAAGAATCAGGACGTTGTCGTCTCAAAGCGCGACGCTTCGCTCAGCCGTACACGGGTCAAAGAGCTTTTTGCTTTCGAAGGCCTCGAGCGCGTGCCCGTCGCGACGGCCGGCGTGGGCGAGATCGTCGCTCTCGCAGGTTTTGACGATGTCGAGATCGGCGAAACCATCACCTTGCCCGACAACCCGAAGCCGCTTCCCGTGATCGCCGTGGATGAACCGACGATCTCGATGATCTTTGGCGTGAACACCTCGCCGTTTTCGGGGCTCGAAGGCAAGTTCGTAACCTCGCGGCAGATCAAGGAACGTCTTGATCGCGAACTTTTGGGCAACGTCGCACTGCGAGTCTCGGAAACCGATGCCGCCGAGCAGTTCAAAGTTTCGGGCCGCGGCGAACTGCAGCTCGCGATCCTGATCGAAATGATGCGTCGCGAAGGCTATGAGCTCCAGGTCTCAAAACCTGAGGTCGTTACGCGGCGTGATGAAACTACCGGCGAACTTCTCGAACCGATCGAGCTTGTCGTCATCGATGTGCCTGAGGAATTCATCGGCGTCGTTACCGAGGCGATGGGACGCCGCAAAGGCCAGATGACGAAGATGATCAACAACGGCTCGGGCCGTGTGCGTCTTGAATTCGAGACGCCGTCGCGCGGTCTGATCGGCTTTCGCGGCGAGTTTTTGACCGAGACGAAAGGCACCGGCCTATTGAACACGCTCTTCCTGCGTTTCGATAAGTGGCAGGGCGATATGCGTTCGCGCCAGACCGGCTCGCTCGTCGCGGACCGTATGGGCGAGACGAATACTTACGCTCTCTACAACTTGCAGGAGCGCGGCACGCTTTTTGTCAAACCGCAGGTCAAGGTCTATGAGGGAATGATCATCGGCGAGAACGCCCGCAGCGTCGATCTCGATGTAAATGCGATCAAGGAAAAGAAGCTCTCAAATATGCGAACGACGTCGGCGGACGAGGCTATGCGGCTCGTGCCGGTTCGCGATATGTCGCTCGAGCGTGCCCTCGAATTCATCGCCGACGACGAACTCATCGAAGTCACCCCCAAGACGATCCGACTCCGAAAACGCGTCCTCAAATCGAACGAACGCCCAAAGAAATAGGGCCTTAGCGAAGGCCCTCAATTTGGTGGAGATGAGGGGGATCGAACCCCTGACCTCAGCATTGCGAACGCTGCGCTCTCCCAGCTGAGCTACATCCCCTTAAAACTACTGAATTCCGGCGGCAAGCAGCGAGCCTTTTGGATCGGAGGCGTAAGCGTAGCCGTCCTCGATCTTGCCGATCATGCCGTGGAAGAAAATATCTTCCTTCTTGACAACGACGACGATGTCGCCGGGGCTGACCCTTTTGGGATCGACCGAAAAACGTATCACCGAAGCGTTGCCGTTGTGCGAATCGACCGTCTCGTATTCAAACGTATCGGCGTCAAAACTAAGTGTCTGGGTAAAGGAAACTTCCATATCGATATTTTAACCATAATCGCCGGGAAAAGTCCTCTCTGCCCGAAGCGAAACCCAAAACTAGCGCCATGCACAGACCTTTGCCCGGTCGTTCTCCCAGCAAGCTCCGTTCCGCGTAAGGGTTCCAAGCGAACTGTGAGCGTGAGTTGCCGTGCGTTCTTCGTTCCACCATCCTTCGGCTCCGTCATCGGTAAGGTTAACGTAGGCAAAATAGCCTCGCTTGCCCTTCTCATAGATCTGAAAAGAGCCGCCTTTGTCCATCTCGATCTCGCAGCGTCCGTTGATATATTTCGTTCCGTCCACGACCAAAAGACAGCGGCCGGGTTTGACCGCCGTGTCCGCCGCATTGCTTTCGCTAAAAGCCTCGGCCGAAGAGGCGACTCCGACCGCGGCGAATGCGGCGATCAGGGCAACGGTGATAAAAGCGCTCATTTTGTTCGATCTCATCTGGTTATTCACTCCTAGAAAATACTACAAATTCCCCGCGAGTTTTCAAATACTGAATCGCAGGGTGATCGCATCGTGATCCGAGAGCGGAGTGCCATCCTCGGTTGTCAATTCGCCGATCGTCTCGACAGCGTTATCGCCGACCGCCTCGATACCTTTCCCCGCGAACCAATCCAGCCGCCCGGAAACACGGCCTCCGACTCGATTTGCGGCCCAAAAGATGAAAGGAAAGCACCACGCCGGCACCCAATCGCGAAGATTCGTGTTCTTTTCGATGCTTCCAACGTCGTAATGAAGCGTCCCGACGCCAAGCTCGTTAAATTTGCGAAATTCGTAGCCGCGGCGTTCGAGATCGTCGAACAACGGTTTCTCGAAGAACCTCTCCGGGTGCGGCAGGTGATTCTTCGCGACATTCTTCGGCCCCATAAAAACGCGCCGCCAATAGCCCATTATCGCCCGCGTAGAGCTTTGCGAATTGAATCCGGTGGTGTTCCAGTCGCCGCCGATCAGCGTTGGCAGCTTGGGCAAAGTGTCGAGATGATCGAGAATGAGTTTCATCTGCAAACGCCGATGAGCCCGGGAGCAATGTGCATCCAGATGTACCGAAACCGCACGAAAGGTGCCCAACGGATGCTCGATATCGGCGAACAAAGCACGCAGATGGCCGAGTCTTTTTTCCTTGCCCCACATTTTGTCCTTGCCGTTGGGAAGCGGAATGGCGTGGATGTTCCGCATCGGATATTTTGAGAACATCGCAAGCCCGTGGATCGAATTCGTATTCTCACCCGCAACCTCCGATTCGACGCCGCTTCCCTTCTGCAGAGCGATGTAAACGGGCGCAAACGCATAGTTAAGATCAAGCGCCGCAGCGATCTCTTCGGCGACATTCCGATTCCCGCTGCGGGCCATCCCGTGATCAAGCTCGGTCAGCAGAAGAAGATCCTTTTCCCTCAATCCGTCGTGATCCTTTAACGCAGCGATGATCCCGTCAAGCTGATTCCCCCGCTCGATATTCCACGCCAACGCCGACACATACTCACGCTTGCCGTCATTCACCCTTCCGCTGTTTTCCCCAACAACGATCGAGTTCAAAATGCGGGTCGCATCGGAACGAATTTCCTGAAAGATCGGCGAGGCCGAAAGCTCCGGCGTCGATTCGATCCGCAGCAATTCGAAGAAAAATTGACTAAGGCTGTGATCCAAGAGTTCAGGCGGACCGATCACAGCAGCTTTCGGATCGTCGAACAAGATCTTGAAGTGCATAAATTGAGATCAATCGTCGTAGCGTTCTTTTGCGGGGGCGACGGCGAGGAAGTCGTTCGCGATGCACTCGGAATAGGCGGCGAGGAGTTCCTCGATGCGCTTTTGCTTCTTTGAATGGAAGATGAGGCCGACGTGCCGCGATTTTTTGACGCGATAGACGATCTCGTCGTCGGTGTAGTGCTCGGTATTCGGTTCCTCGGTATTTGCGAGGGCGAGAGCGACGCCCGCGTGTTCCTTTCGGAGTTTGGGCAGTTTGTACGGATGATCTTTTGTTGCGGTCTCGAGCTTTGCCCATTCGCGCCAGAGGTTGAATCCGCACGCGTGTTCGAGCACGTTCGCTATGTATGCGCCGCCCACTCGGCAAGCGACCTCAAGCAGGAAGATCTCGCCTGTCGCATCGCTCTGCAGGAACTCGGCGTGCGTGACGCCGCGGTCATATTCGAAAGCCTTTAGGAGTTGCGAGTTGACCGCCTCAAGGCTCTTCCTGACCGACGCTCGATAGGGTACTATCGACGAAGTGAAAACCCCGCCGTGGTGCGTTACGCTGAACGGCGTCGTGCCGTATTGACTCACGCCCGCGGCACGAACCTTGCCTCCCTCGACGACGGAATCCACGTGGTAAACACGGCCTTCGACAAAGCGTTCGATCACGAACTGCGACGGATGATCGCGCCAATTGTTGCGGCCATCAAGATCCTTGAGAACGCCCCAAACCTCGTCGGCGGTCTCGCATTTCCTGATGCCGAAGGCCGAGACCTCGAACCTAGGCTTTACGATCCACGGAGCCGGTACGCGAGCGAGAAAGTCGTTTATATCTTTCTCATTGAAGGCGCCGATGAATTCCGGGCACGGAATGTCATTAGCGGCCCCAACGTTCCGCATCGTAAGCTTGTCGCGAAAGCGCCGCAAATATGAGCTGTTCATTCCCGGCATCTGCAAGTGTTCGCGTGTCAGGGCCGCCGTTATCACATCGAATTCATCGAGGCCGACGACACGGTCTATCTTTTCAGATCCCGCGATATTCGTGATCGCTCGCACATAGTCGCCCGGTTGAGCCTCGTCCTCGACCGTCCGAACCTCGCTGACCGCATCCCAAGACCACGGCATTTCGAGCAACTTCTTGCGGGTAACTAGCGTTACGCGCCAGCCGGCACTGTTCGCTTCTTCAAGGAATTCATTGCCTTTTTGCTCGCTCGCGATACAAACGATGTGCTTTTGCATATTGATCCGCGAGCCCTCCGACACCGAACGCTCAGACCCGCGTACGGCAGCTTCGGGCCGCGTGCCTCATTTTATTTTGTATCAAAAGAATGGCACAATCTAGGCTCCAATACAATGGATCTCGGCATCAAATGCGCGAGATGTAGTTTGACGGCAATTCGTGTTATCTATGGGCGGAATCGATCCGATCAATCTGATCAGTCACCTTGTAATCTTTATGGTAGTCCTTCTTTTGGCGATCTCTGCCCACGAGGCCGGGCACGCGTGGATGTCGCATAAATTCGGCGACGACACGGCATATATGCTTGGCCGAGTAACGCTCAATCCCGTAAAGCACACAGACCCGATCGGAACACTCTTGATCCCGATCATCGGCTTTATCCTCGGTGCGATGGGCGGTGCACTGGGCAGTATCCCGCTGATCGGCTGGGGAATCCCGACTCCCGTGAATCCGCGGAACTGGACGAATTACAAGCTTGCGAACGTGATGGTGTCGATCGCCGGGGTTCTCGCAAACCTTATTTTGCTCATCATCGGTATCGTCATCGCAAAGATACTTATATCGCAAGGGGTTTTTACCGTTCGAGATTTTTTTGGAGACACGACGAATCCGGTCGTCATTTTTGTGGCCGACCTGATGTTCCTGAACCTGTCGCTCTTTGTGTTCAATTTGCTGCCATTTCCGCCGCTCGACGGAAGCCAGATCCTTTCGACCTTTTTGCCCGAAAGCGCGCAGCCCGTACTTAGGATGCTTGAGCAATACGGTTATATAATCCTGCTCGCACTTATCTATATCGGCGTCTTTCGTATGATAATCACACCGTTCTATTACGGCCTTATTTACATTCTTTATCTCTAATGCAGAAGAAACGAATATTCAGCGGAGCACAGCCTACGGGCCGCCTTCATTTGGGGAATTATCTCGGCGCTCTCAAGAATTGGGTCGCTTTGCAGGACGAATACGAGGCATTCTATTGCATCGTAAACCTTCACGCACTCACCTTGCCGCAGGATCCCAGAACCCTGCGGAAAGCAACGCTCGATCTTGCCCGCATCTATCTCGCGGCAGGCGTCGATCCTGAGAAAGCAACAATATTCATTCAAGCGGACGTGCCCGAGCATGCCGAACTCACTTGGATACTTCTCTGCACTGCCCGCATGGGCGAGCTTGAGCGAATGACGCAGTTCAAGGACAAGTCGCAGAAAGGCGGCCGTGAAGGCTCAAGTGTCGGTCTGTTCACGTATCCGGCACTGATGGCGGCTGACATTCTGCTTTATCAAACGGATCTCGTTCCTGTCGGGCAAGATCAAAAGCAGCATCTTGAGCTGTCCCGCGACTTGGCCGAGCGTTTCAACCGCGACTTTGGCGAGACGTTCAAGATACCTGAGCCATTCATTCCGAAGAGCGGTGCAAGCATTAAATCGCTGCAGGATCCGGCGAAAAAGATGTCGAAATCCGACGAGAACGAGGCCGGGGCGATATTTTTGGATGACGATGCCGATACGATCTCGAAAAAGATCAAACGCGCGGTAACCGACAGCGGCACCGAGATCACGTTCGACGAGACGCGGCCGGCGATCAACAACCTATTGACGATCTATCAGCTGGTGACGGGAAAAAGCGAGCAGGAGTGCGTCGAGAATTTTGCGGGCAAAGGCTATGGGCAGTTCAAGGGCGAGCTCGCCGAAGCCGTCGTCGAATTTCTGCGACCCTTTCAGGAACGCATCTCGGCATACGACGACGATGCACTGAACACGATCCTAAAAACCGGGGCCAAAAATGCCGGTTCAATAGCATCGGTCACGATGCACGACGTTTACCAAAAGGTCGGCATCCGCTAGCCGATTCGAATATCGAGCGATCGACATTGGCCTCCGCGGAGCTAAGTTTTGAGCACCCAGAACGCGACAACTTTATACTTTGTAAGCGATCTGCATCTCGGCGGCGACGGCCAACTGCAGATATGCGATTACATCGACGAATTCGTTGCTTTCCTAAAAGAACTCGAAGGTAAAGGCAAAGAGACTGAACTGATCATCGTCGGCGATGCGTTCGGGTTCTGGGAAACGACTACCGTTTCAGGCACGGCCAAGCTGGACGAGATCGTAAAGCATCATACTGCGATCTTCGAGCAGTTCAGGAAAACCGGCGAGAATATTCAGATCACACTGATGGTCGGCAACCACGACTACGATCTTGCCTGTTACCCGGACTACCACGAAAAACTGGCTGCCTTCAACATCGAGCTCGATACGTCCGTTTCGGTGATACGCGAGATCGCCGGAAAGAAAATATGGATCGAGCACGGACAGCAGATCGACGATTTTAACGCCTCGCCCGATTATGGCAATCCTTATGCACAGCCTCTCGGCTATTACATAACTGAGACGACCGTCGCCGGCGCAAGCCGTTATTCAAAGTTTGGCCGGAAGCCCTGGCTCAAAGATATACGCTCGGTGGATGTTCGCCAGCTTCCCGACTGGATCCTTTCAAACTATTTCTACAACGAGATGAGTCCGATCATCCGCTGGACGATGGCTCCTTTCCTTGCTCTGCTGTCGGTAACTCTCTTGGCATTGGCCGCACAAGCTCTCAAGCATTTCGGCGTGATCGACGTCAACATACTTATTCAGAACCGCCTTTTCTCGAGCCTCGGGCTGGTCGGCGATCTTATTCGCTCCACGCTGGTCTTGAGTATGATCGTGTGGTCGTTCGTGATCGCGGTATCGATCCCGTTGTTTTTTGTGCTTCGCGATGTACGGAAAACGCTCAAGCGAATGCAGATACTGCCCGCAACGAACGACGTTCCCTTGTACGTTCCAGATGGCGGCTACCAAGAGCACGCCGAGAAGATATTTAGAGAAGATCCGACTGTTGCCGCGTACGTCTTTGGTCACACTCACGACGCATTCCTGACTGTGAAAGATGGAAAGGCAATAATTAACACCGGCACTTGGCTAAAGCTGCTAAAGCGAATTCCGGTTATCTTTGGATATCTGCCGGCGGTGTATTTCCCGACATTTCGGCTGAATTATTTTAAGATCTTCGAGGAAGATGGCGATCTTGCGATAGAATACAAGGAGATCGCAAAAGAACCGGAAAGCGAGCTAAGCCTCTTCCAGCGTTTACTGATCTTTGGGAGAAAACCGGAACCCGGAAGGCACATCGCCCTGAAGACCGTACTGCCGCACTAGGATGTGGCGCCCTCGGGGCCGAATGTAACAATAGTATATGGAACACAAGATCACAGTTTACGAAAAGCCTACTTGAACGACGTGCCGCAATATGGCGACGCTGTTTCGTGAAAACGGCATTGACTACGAGAAGGTAAACTATTTTAACGAGCCTTTCACCGAGGCGAACTTGGCCAAGCTGGTCGCTAAGACCGGCGTCCGGCCGATCAAGCTCACTCGCGGTGCCGCGGCCGCCGGCTTAACCGACGAGACGGCCGACGCCGACGTGATAAAGGCGATGGTCGCGGACCCGAACCTGATCCAGCGGCCGATCGTCGAGGTCGGCGATAGAGCTGTTCTGGCACGCCCGATCGAGAAGGCACTGGAATTGATAAAAGAAGGTTAACCACAGAGAACACGGAGAGCACAGAGACATCTTAGGACGCGGTTTGAGCGGGACGTCGGTCGAAGGCTTGGATATTCTTGTTTCTGGCTCTGTGTTCTCCGTGTCCTCTGTGGTAAAACTTTCTGTGCTCTTTGCGGTAAATAAGTGACTGAAGAACAGGAACATTTTTCATTCGATTTTCATACCGAACGCCCCGAGATCGTGGCCGCCGGACGCGACGAACTGCGCGTTCGCATCGGTGATTTTGCAGGCCCGCTCGACCTGCTTCTTTATCTCATTAAGCAGGAGCAGGCAAATATATTCGACATTCCGATCGCGAAGATCACGGCCAAGTATCTCGAAACGATACAGCTGATGAAGCGGCTCGATATCGCCGTCGCGGCGGATTTCCTTGTGATGGCGGCAACGCTCATCGAGATCAAGTCGAAGATGCTCTTGCCGCGTGACCCAAAGGCAGAGGACGAGGAAATCGACTTCGACGATCCGCGGCGTGAGCTTGTCGATCGGCTGCTCGAGTATGAAAAGTTCAAGACGGCGGCGGGGATGCTGCACGAACGCACGACGATCGAACAGGCGACATTCACGCGCGGTACGCTCGAAACGGACGAGAACAACTCCGAGGTCGATGCCACGGTCTTTGACCTGCTCACCGTTTTTCAGAAGATCGTTGCCCGACATCTCGAAGAAGTAAAAATGGAGATCGAGCGCGAAGAGATCTCGCTTGCCGATATGATACGGGCTCTCGAAGGACGCATCGTCGAGTTCGGCGAGGTCAATCTTTCGGGCTTTTTCGAGGAAATGCGCTCGCATCGCGAACTCGTTACCGCATTTATCGCGGCTCTCGAGATCGTCCGCAGCGAGGCGGTTCGTCTTGTACAAAATAAGACCTTTGGTGAGATATTATTGCGTCGTGCCTGATAGAATATTCGTTTTATGGAAGATCCGGTCTCGGAAAATGTAGAAAGTGCGGCCGTTGCAAAGGCACCGGCCCGGACGCCGGGCGAGCTCGTCGCGCTCGTCGAGGCTTTGATATTCGTTTCCGAGGAACCGATCGGCACGAAACTCCTCGCCGACATTCTCGGCGAAGAGAAAGGCGCGATACAGGCTGCCGTCGAACAGCTTTCGGCAGAATACGTCGAACGTTCGAGCGGCCTTCAGATACGCGAGATCGCAGGCGGCTTTCAGATCGCCACGCGGCCTGAGTTTCACGAGGAGATCCGTGCATTCCTAAAAACAAGGCCGTCGGCAAAGCTGTCGCTCGCTTCACTCGAAACGCTCGCTGTGATCGCATACAAGCAGCCTGTTACCGTACCCGAGATCCTCGAAATTCGCGGCGTCCAGTCCGCAACATCCATCAAAACGCTTCTGGATAAACGCCTGATCGTCGCAAAAGGCCGCAAAGAGGCTGTCGGACGGCCGATGATGTACGGCACATCGAAGGAATTTCTGCTCCAGTTCGGCCTCAAGGACCTGTCAGAATTGCCGAGCATCGAAGATTTCGAGGATCTTGCCACCAGCGTCTAAAATAAACTCGTGCCTGAAAGACTCCAAAAACTCATCGCCCAGGCGGGCATCGCTTCGCGTCGCGGGGCCGAGCAGCTGATCCTTGACGGAGAGGTTTCGGTGAACGGCGATATCGTTACCGAACTTGGCACAAAGGCCGATCCCGAAAAGGACCACATAAAGGTTCGCGGTAAGCTCATCAACCCGCGGATCTCGTCCGCTAAGAACATTTACGTTCTCGTGAACAAGCCGAAAGGTTATCTATCTAGCGTCAGCGATCCTGAAGGCCGCAAGCTCGTTGTCGAACTTGTAAAGGGCAAAGGGCGGCTTCATCCCGTTGGCCGTCTCGATTACAACTCTGAGGGCCTGATCATCCTGACGAACGACGGCAAATTTACCGACCGCGTCGCCTCGTCAAAGACGGTCGCCAAAGTTTACGACGTGAAGGTAAAGGGTCTGCCGAACAGGAACGCGATCAATAAGCTTCGACGCGGCATCTTGCTCGAGGACGGCTTCAAGACCGCACCGGCGGAGATACGCGAACTGAACTCAACGGACAAGAACGGCTGGTATGAGGTAACTCTTTTCGAAGGACACAATCAGCAGATCCGCAAGATGTTCGATGCGATCGGCTATTCTGTCGTAAAACTGAGGCGAACTAAGATCGGCGATGTTTCCGATCCATACTTGAAAAGCGGACAGAGCCGCGACCTTTCCCGCGAAGAGGTAGCATCGCTGACGGGCTCTGCACCGCGTACCCGAACGGAAAGATCACTTAAGCCTCAGGGCACTGCTCCTAATGGCTCCCACGGCAGATCCCGAGGCAGATGGAAAGGCTAACGCTTGATCTCGTCTATGCGACATTCGTTGCCCAGACCTTTTTGTTCGCGATCCCGATGATCGTGGCTGCCTGGTCCTTTGTTAAGGACGTGGTCTGGCTGCCGGCTCCGATTCGAGGCAAGGGGAAGATTCCCAAGCATCTGCCTGTGTCGGAAGCAGAACTTCAGCCTCTAAATTGCCCAAGCTGCGGCGGCGGCGTCCCATTGAACGAAGCTAAGATGAAGTGCCCAAGCTGCGGGAACGTCTTCCCGGTTCCGCGGGAGTATCAAGAGATCAGATTCGCTCGACACCTTGCGATCGAAAGGATCGATCGGGCACAAAGACTCTGGCGCTTCGTTTCCTTTCTTACATCAAACTGGACATTGGGCGTCGTCATTCTCCTTACGCTCTGGCTCGCGGCCTGCCTTGTAGTGATCCTCACATGGATTGACACGCCAAACATCGTCCCTTTCGAGCGATTCTCTGATACATACCGCGTGCCGTACCTTACGCTGATCTCCTGGATCTTAACGCTCGGTTTCATCGCGATCTCGATCTCGGGCAAATTCAGATCCGAACTACCCGTTATCGAGGAGACCCGAGCGGCTGCCAAAGCTGAGACCGTCCGGTGCGCAAATTGCGGCGGAACCATCGGTTTTAAGGCAGGGCAGTTCGGATCGCTTTGTGGTTACTGCGGTGTTGAAACTTTCCGCGTAAAGATCGCCCGGCAAGCGGCGATCGCGGAAGGGAAAACGGCTGAGAAGGCCTCCAATCGGCTCTCAAGCGAAATGGACCGGTTTGCCGACGCGATCGAGGATTATTTGGCTGTGCCAAAGCTTCTCGTCGCGGGTCTCATTATCTTGGTGGTCGGTTACGCGATTTTCGATTTTGTTTTCGTGGCTGTTCTCACGCTGACGGCTTGGGCGGGCGCCATCCTGTTCGTGGGGCTCTTTCTTTATCCGATCCCGACGCTCGCCGGCCTGATCGCGTTCGGCGTACTTTACCACTATCGCAAACCGCTTATCGCACGCTTCTTCTCCGCCATCGATCGGGATTAGCCGGCAGCACCCAGAAGTGCGCGATGTTCCACCATCAAGCACAGGTCCTGAACCACCTTTATTCCCGCGTCTGCAAGCCTTTCGGCGACATCGTCGTTCCTTATTCCAAGTTGGAACCAGACCGCTTTCGGATGTTTGGCGAGAATGTCGAACGTGTGTTTCGAGAGGTCGCTGCTCTTGCGAAAAATGTTCAGAAGGTCTATCTCGCCCGGCACTTTTGTGAGGTCGCGATAGACGGGCTGCCCAAGGATCTCGGTCACCTCGGGGTAATAGACAGGTATCGGAATGATCTCAAGACCGGCATCCGACAGGTACTTCGGCACGTAAAAAGCAGGCTGGGTCGCGTGGCTCTCGGGTTTGATACCGAGGACGGCGATCCGTTTCGTCTCGGCGAGAAGTTCGCGGATCTGGTCGTCGGTGGTGAGAATATTCGGGTTACTCATATATCAATCTTAGGTTCGGAACGGCATTACCGCAAAGATCGGCAGTTTGCGATGCGGGTCTATGTTATGCAATTATAACAATTCGTTATAAACCTATGAATTTTGACCTTTCACCCGAGCAAGAACAGATAAAACACAGCATTCGCGAATTCGCCGAGAGCGAGATACGGCCGCACGTGATGGAATGGGACGAAACGCAGCACTTCCCCGAAGAACTGCGTCCCAAACTTGCCGAACTCGGCCTGCTCGGAATTCTCTTCCCCGAGGAACTTGGCGGAGCCGCGATGGGCTACGTCGAATACGCGACGATCATCGAGGAACTCGGCCGCGTTGACGGTTCGGTCGGCCTTTCGGTCGCGGCGCACAATTCGCTCTGCTCGAACCACATCTATATGTTCGGCACCTATGAGCAGAAGGCGAAATACCTCGCTCCTCTCGCAAAGGGAGAGAACTTCGGCGCTTGGGGGTTGACCGAGGCTCAGGCAGGCTCTGATTCTGCAGGCACGCGCACGACCGCTGTGCCCAACGACGAAGGCTGGACGGTGAACGGCTCGAAGAATTTCATCACCCACGCAATCTCGTGCGACACGCTCGTCGCTGTCGCAGTTACCGACAAGGAAAAGGGCAACCACGGCATTTCGGCGTTCATTTTCGACAAGTCGATGGAAGGTTTTCGCGGCGACAAAAAAGAAAACAAGCTCGGAATGCGGGCTTCCGAGACGGCGTCGGTCGTTTTCGAGGATTGCAAAGTTCCAAGAGAAAATCTGCTCGGCAACGAAGGCGAAGGCTTCAAGCAGGCGATGCAGGTGCTCGACGGCGGACGCATCTCGATCGCGGCACTCTCGGTCGGCATCGCGCAGGGAGCGTACGAGGCAGCAGTGAAATACGCCAAAGAACGGCAGCAGTTCGGACGTCCTATCGCGGATTTTCAGGCGATACAGTTCAAACTCGCCGATATGGCGACGCAGATCGAATGCGCTCGTCTTTTAACGCTCAAAGCCGCAGCCTTGAAGGACGCCAAAAGACCCGTAACGCAGGCTTCCGCAATGGCAAAGCTCTATGCTTCTGAGACCGCGGTCCGCGTCTCGGAGGAATCCGTCCAGATCCACGGCGGCTACGGCTATACGAAAGATTATCCGGCGGAAAAATACTGGCGAGACTCAAAACTCTGCACGATCGGCGAAGGCACAAGCGAAATCCAACGCATCGTCATCGCAAAGAATTTACTAAGAAGCTAGAGTCCTAACGGTTCTACGACGGCTGAAAAAAATCTCACCTTACGTGAATTTTCTTGTTGCATCTGTGAAACATTTTTGCTAGTATTGTTCTCCCCTGGTAAAATACCCGGGAGGAAAACTTATGGAAACAAACTCTACACCCGGCCGCATTGCAAGCGTTCTTGCGGCCGATCTTATTGCGGATGCGGCGGTTACGAGACGCGTGCTTGAGCGCGTGCCGGCGGAGAAATTCGACTGGAAGCCGCACGAAAAATCGACGGCTTTCGGCCGTCTCGCGGGACATATCGCGGAATTGCAGGGCTTTCCCGTGATGATAATGAAGGAAGACGGCCTCGACTTTGCCGAGCGTGAATACAAGCCATTCGAGCCTGCATCGAGCGAGGAACTTCTAAAATTCTTCGATGAAGCAGTTGCGGCGAGCAAGGCCGCGATCCTTGCGACCTCGGACGAGGACCTGCAAAAGGACTGGACGCTGCGAAGCGGCGAGACGGTCTTTTTCACGCTGCCGAAGATCGGGGCCGTCAAAGCGATGGTCTCCGGCCACGGCATTCACCATCGCGGGCAGTTGAGCGTTTATTTGCGTCTCAACGACATTCCCGTTCCGTCAATTTACGGCCCGAGTGCCGATGAAAGCGTAGGCTAGGAGAGAATAGAATGAGCAGATTACAGGAAATAGCTGACCAATTGAACGAAGAGATACCGGCGACCGAGAAGATGCTCGCACGCATCCCGGACGACAAACTCGACTGGAAGCCTCACGAAAGATCGATGTCGCTCGGGCAGCTTGCCGGCCACGTGGCCGATATGTACGGCTGGTTCGATTTTGTCGTCGGCCGCGACAAGCTCGATTTCGCCGAGCCGTACGATTACCCGCAGCAGTTCGACAGCGCGACGCTCGTCGCCTATTTGAAAAAGCGCGTCGAGGATTCGCATAACACGCTGAAAAGTGCAGCGAGCGACGACGTGCTGAACGAAACGTGGACGCTTTGCAACGGCGATCAGATCCTCTGGCAGGAAAAGAAGAACGTGGTCGTGCGTTCGACGTTCGGCCACATCGCACACCATCGCGGACAACTCGCGGTCTATTTGCGGCTCCTCGAGATTCCGGTTCCCGCGATCTACGGCCCGTCGGCCGACGAGGAATGGAGCGCCGAAGCCGCGGCGTAAGGAGGTCAATGGTGAATGGTGAGTGATGAATCTCGGACAATATAATGTGGCCTTCAATGGGCCTTCTTCTAATAGTTAACTATCTCGTATTCGCACTCTGGGGACAGCCCAAGTGGTGAAATGCAACGCTATCTCCGCATATTCTGCGGAGATAGAGGTTGCGTTTTGCGGAGAATAGGCGCAATAATCTACGCTTGATATGCGGAGATTAGAATATGCTCTATATCTACGATAAAGCCGAATGGGCTGATTTCACGTGGGACGCGGCGACGGTGTCGGGAACTTTGGCCAAGGTACGGCACCGTCAGGGCAGACTGATCGGCCGTATGGAGGCGCTGGGCTTTCAACTCCGCGAGGAATCGGTGCTTGCGTCGCTGACGGCAGAGATCGTCAAATCGAGCGACATTGAAGGCGAGCGTTTGGATCAGGGTCAAGTGCGCTCATCGCTCGCGCAAAGACTTGGGATGGACGTTGCGGGAATGGCCCCGTCTGATCGAAGTGTAGAGGGCGTCGTCGAAATGATGGTCGATGCCACGCAGAACTACGAGCGTCCGTTGACCGGGGAGCGGTTATTCTCCTGGCACGCCGCGTTATTCCCTGCCGGCCGCAGCGGCCTTCGTAAGATCGGCGTAGGAACATGGAGAACCGATCGAACAGGACCGATGCAGGTCGTGTCCGGGCCGGTCGGACGCGAGATCGTGCATTTTGAAGCACCGGCCGCGGAACGCCTCGCGGACGAGATGAAAGCCTTTCTCACCTGGTTCGAAACCGAAAATGACATCGACCCTGTCCTGACAGCAGGAATCGCACACCTTTGGTTCGTTACGATTCATCCCTTTGACGACGGCAACGGGCGGATCGCACGAGCGATAACCGACCTCGCGTTAGCTCGGTCCGAGGGCAGCCCACAGCGTTTCTACAGCGTCTCCTCTGCGATCCGAAGCGACCGTAAAGGCTACTACGCGATCCTCGAGAAAACCCAAAAAGGCGGGCTCGACATCACAGATTGGCTCAGCTGGTTCCTGAATTGCCTGGACGGAGCTTTCGACAAGGCGGAAGACACGCTGAGCTCGGTCTTTGCGAAGGCCGACTTTTGGGATCTTCACAGAGACACGCCGCTCAACGAGCGACAAAGACAAGTTTTGAACCATTTGCTTGACGGATTCGCCGGGACTCTAACGTCGAGCAAGTGGGCGAGGCTTTCCAAGACTTCGCAGGACACCGCGTCGCGGGATATTGACGACCTCATAAAGAAAGGGATCTTGGTACGCGGACGGGCCGGCGGACGCAGCACTAGCTACGCCCTCGCCTCGCCAAAAAAATGAGCGCGTGAACGATATTTGCCGTTTCAGCGTCTATATGGCTGCTGCGTATAACGAAGCCGTTTGTCGGCGGCTAAAGCCGCCTCCGAGGTCATTTTTTGGCCGCCTACGGGCAGGCAAGCCAGCCCGCACTGCCAAAGGGCAAGCCAAGGGCGATTTTGGATTTCGGGTTTGGGATCTTGGATTTCGAAATATAGGAACCCAGTCGCCGTCGCTTCCGGCTCTGACACAACTGACCGCCCGCTGACGCAGGCGGTTCTGACTTGGTGCGAGGATGTCCGCAAGTGCCCTTACTACGTGCGGCTTCTGCAACGTCGTTCTCAAGAGTGTCCTTACTGCGTGCGGCTTCTGCAACGTCATTCTCAAGAGTGTCCTTACTACGTGCGGCTTCTGCAACGTCCCGCTTTGCCCTTTGCGGCGGATAGATGCGAAAATGTTGACTCAATGGCATCTGAGATAGCGGAAAAGGTACTTGCCGGTGAGCCTCGCTCTGTGGCACGAGCGATCACGCTCATCGAGAATGGCGGCGATGGGGCGGCGGCCTTGATGAAGCATATCTATCCGCACACGGGCCGTGCGATGGTGATCGGCATCACGGGTTCGCCCGGAGCGGGAAAATCTTCACTCGTCGATAAACTCGCCGAATTCTACAAGAATGCGGGCGAACGCGTCGGCATCGTCTGCATCGATCCATCGAGTCCTTTCTCGGGCGGCGCGATCCTCGGCGACCGTATTCGGATGAGCACGCTCGGGCTTGATAAGAATATCTTCATACGCTCGATGGCGACGCGGGGCAACCTCGGCGGGCTTTCGCGTGCGACGGTCGATGCGGTATCGATTTTGGACGCGGCCGGGTTCGATAAAGTGATCGTCGAGACGGTCGGCGTGGGCCAAGACGAGGTCGAGATCGTAAAAACTGCGGATGTCTCGGTCGTCGTGCTCGTCCCCGGAATGGGCGACGACATTCAGGCGATAAAGGCGGGAATAATGGAGATCGGCGATGTTTTCGTCATCAACAAGGCCGATCGCGAAGGCGTTATGCGTACGCAAAAAGAACTCGAAGCCCTCCTGAATCTCGCGCATCGCCCCGATATGTGGAATCCGCCGATCGTGCCCACCATTGCGACCGAAAACAAGGGCATCGACGAACTTGCTGCCGCTATCGAGAAGTATGTCGGATTCTCGTCACGCGCCTTCAGCGAGGGCATTTCGAATCGAAAAGAGTCGATCGCTCGCTGGCGACTGCTCGAATTGCTGCGCGAACGACTTTTGTCCGACCTGCTCCGAAGCGACGGCATCGAGGCAAAGCTCGACAAGCTTGCCGCCGCCTCGGCCCGAAAGGAGATCGACCCGTATTCGGCGGTTGACGAACTCATTAAGTGATAAAACAGAACGTCTTAGACTATTTCACCGATTCATACCACGAGACTTTTCGTTGGCCTGAAATGTCCGCACCGGTTTGGGACAGGAAAATAGTTGAATATTCGCTTACTTTCAAACCGCAGCTACTCGGCGATTTAGGTTTGCCGACCGGACGAATCGTAGCTAGCGATCCACTTGTATTCTTTGACCAGCCTCCTTTTGTTGCCGAAGTTCCGCCTGGCAGATATGAGGTTATTGTGAGTGTCGCATCGATTGCCAATGTCGATCGGGTTGTTGCCTTCGCGATGCTGAAGGTTGGCAGCCTCGATAGAATTGCTAGTTGGAAACATCTTGAAACACATCAGTGGCCGGGCGGCCCCGGCGGTCAAACTTCGCACTATGGTGTAGACAGTGGAACAGGATGTTTTATGGACTTGTCCACTCAGACACATTTGAGCGAGCTCCTTCAGGATCCCGGATATGACGAGTTCTTTTGCGAAGAACTTCAAAAGCCTTACAGCAGCGACAAGTTCTGTTGGCTAAATCACACGCTTGCAGGTCACATAGAGAATAACGTAATTGCGTTCACTTCCGGGTGGGGCGACGGCGGCTACTCAACATACGCGGGGATCGACTCAGCTAACAAACCGGCATGTTTCATTACCGACTTTGATATTGTCCACTACATAGACGAAACCGGCTGATAATATGAAAATTAACCACCTTGGCATTGCCGCAAAAAGCATCGAGGAAGCCCTTAGATTCTGGGCCGCCGGCCTTGGGCTTGAGAACGTGCATACGGAGGTCGTCGAGGATCAAAAGGTGCGCGTTGCGATGCTTCCTGTGGGCGAGAGCCGCATCGAGCTGCTCGAACCGACGAGTGAAGACTCGCCAATAAGTAAATTTTTAGAAAAAAGGGGCGGCGGGATCCATCATATTGCCATCGAAGTAGAAGACATCAATGCGGCCCTCGCACACCTGAAAGCACAGGGTGCAAGGCTCATAGACGAATCTCCAAGGGTCGGCGCCGAGGGTTGCCTGGTCGCATTTGTTCATCCTGCCTCGACGAACGGCGTGCTCCTTGAGCTGGTCGAGAGCAAATAATCCCGTTTTTTATTAGTTATGTGAGCGTGGAGTTTGCTATGATGTGCGTTTGGCAAATTCACGCATCGCGTCTTTTTGAGAGGTTTTACGATTTTGAGCAATTTAACAAAAGCCCTGGTAATGGTCGTCGCAATAATGTTGATCGGCGTCGGCCTCGTCGTTTGGAAAAAGAAGGTCGGCGGTGAGACCCATCAGTCATTCAACACACTGTCAAAAGACGAGATCGAGCTGCTCCTGACGGACGCGGCAAAGAACAATCCCGCGATCTTGAAGCGCTTTAAGGACAATCCCGACCTGAAAAAGACGCAGCTTGACAGCTTCCGCGAGCTTCTTGCCGAAGCCAGCGAGGCACAGTCCACGGGGCTTGCCGACCAGCAGACCAATAAGCAGGAACTTGACAGCATCGCGGCCGAGGTCACGGCGGTCAACTACGATCGTGAGATCAATAAGGACAAGGGCCCGATGCCGCCTTTCGGATTCGTTACCGACGACCAGGTGAAGGCATATTGGGGCGAGGACGATCAACCGGCCGCACAAAAGTCCGGCTTTGCGAGCTTTATGGACAAGCTCGGCCTCGGACACGCCGCCGATACGCGCACGCATGCCGTAGAATTTGACGATTTTCTTAATGCGAAGATCGACATCCTCAAACAGGGCAACCCTGAGATAAAGGATCGCCAGATCTCGGACGAAGAGAAAGAACAGGCGAAAGAGGTCTTTGCGAAGATCCGCATTTACCGCAAAGAGTTCAACGATAAGGCCGATGCCGGCCAACTCGACCCGCAGTTCATCGCAAAGGTCCGCCTTCAGGTGAAACTCCAGCAGGCACAGTTTCTGGCCCGTCTTTATGCTCAGTCTGCCAAAGATCAGCTGAACGTCACTGACGAGGAAGTAGCGAAATATATATCGGAGCATCCTGAACTCGACCCGAAAGAAAAGCGTGCGAAGGCTGACGATATCCTGAAGCGTGCAATTGGCGGCGAGGATTTTGCGGCACTTGCCGATGAGTTCTCTGAAGACCCCGGCAACAAGGGACCGGACGGCAAGGGCAAAGGCGGCCTCTACAAAGATGTTCCGAAAGGCCGTATGGTCCCCGCTTTTGAGACGGCTGCACTCAGCCTTGAGGCCGGCCAGGTCGATCCGCAGTTGGTCGAATCCGACTATGGATTCCATATCGTGAAGCTCGAACGCAAGCTCGGCGTTGACCCGACCCAAAAGGGCGGCGACGGCAAGCCTTCGACGACCGAGACCTACGATGTCCGCCACATTCTCATCTCGACGATGACGAAAGATCCGGACGATCCGATGGCCCGCGAAATGCCCGTCAAGGAGTTCGTCAAAGGCAAGCTCGGCGAACAAAAACAGAAGGATCTGATCGACAAGCTCGTTGCGAAGAACTTTGTCCAGGTCCCTGATGATTTCGATGTTCCTGAGGTTACGCAAGAGCAGCTTGATCAGATGAAGAAACAGCAAGAGCAGCTTCAGCAGCAGATGCAGGCTCCGCAAGGCGCACCGGGAGAAGGCGACGCGCCGCCTCCGACGGTCAAGAAGGCGGATCCGGCGAAGGCCGCACCAAAGGCTGCCGAACCGAAAAAGAAATAGCACTATGCTTTTCGGCGACCACCGTATCGAGATCATTCCCGATACACTGTTCAAACTTGATGGAGGGGCGATGTTCGGTGTCGTCCCTCGCGTCATTTGGGAGCGTGTCTGCCCGCCGGACGAAAAGAACCGCATCGCGATGAATATGAACTGTGTGTTCATCGAGACCGCTCGCGAAAAGATACTCATCGAGACCGGCATCGGGGAGAAATGGACCGAGAAACAGACCGCGATGTACGGGATCGAGCGGGAACGGCCTTTCGCGGATTCGCTGCAGGCGATCACCGGCTATTCGCCCGATGACATCACCATCGTCATAAACACCCATCTGCATTTCGACCACGCCGGCGGCAACACTCTGAATGCGGAATTCGGAATTCGGAATGCGGAGTCGGCGTCAAGCACGATTCCGCATTCCGCACTCCGCGTTCCGCAATTCAAGAACGCTCGCTATCTTGTTTCAAAGAGTGAACTCGCACACGCGGATTCGCCGCACGAGCGAGACCGTGCGAGTTATTTGCCGGAGAATTGGCAGCCGATCCGCGACTCTGGCCAGCTCGAGCCGATGCCCGATAATTACGAGATCGAGGGCATTAAATTGATGACGGAACGCGGGCATTCCGAGACGATGCAGACCTGGCGGCTCGATGCGGGCGGCAAGACGCTTTACGGCGCTGCCGATCTCATCCCGATGAAGGCCCACGTCCCGCTGCCCTACATCGCGGGCTACGACCTTTATCCGACCGAGACGCTGGCGTTCAAAAAACGTATCCTGCCTCAGGCAGTAAAAGAAGGCTGGTATTGCATCTTTTATCACGAGGTCGACGCTCCTCTTTGCCGACTGAGCGAAGTTGGAGGAAAGTTGACCGCAAATAATATCTAAGGACAAAACAAAATGAAAAAACTTTCTATCATATTTTTGCTAGGTATTTTCGTATTCGGTGTCGAGACGTCGCTGGCTCAGTCAAAGCAGGACAAGGATCGTGCCGCATTCATTGGCAATACAAAACTGCTTGAGAAAAAGCCGTTCGATGACAATGCACCTGCCGCCAGAGAATGGAATTTTAAATGGCTGACAGACACAAAAGACGTTACGATAACGGTCTGTTCAGGTACGCTCAAGCTGATCCCGGAGAAGAAGAACAAATTCCACAGCGAGCTCTTCCTTCAGTTCAACTTTGGAATGGCAGTCTTCTCCCTGCAAAACCCGGACAAGAAAGATGATGAGGTGGCAGCAACCGTTGCAGGGCTAGAAAGTGCTCTTCGCGCGTATGAAGTAATGGTCACGGAGAATAAGAAGGCCCAGAATCCGGCGATGGACGAGTTGCTCGCGAAACGCGCAAGCAACGGTCTTGCATCATACGTTGAGACAAATACCTGCAAGCAAGACGATAAGAAAAAAGACGAAGAGTAGATGGAAAGAGTAGAAATTGGAATAATCGGCGGCTCGGGGCTTTATCAGATGCCCGAGCTTGAGAATGTAAGAGAGCAGGTGGTTGATACGCCGTTCGGTAAGCCTTCGGATGCGTTCATCATCGGCGAGCTTGAGGGCGTGACGGTCGCGTTCCTGCCTCGGCACGGACGCGGGCATAAATTGACGCCGACGGAACTTCCCTTCCGCGCGAACATCTACGCGATGAAGCTCTTGGGCGTCGAATATATCTTGTCGGTGTCGGCGGTCGGAAGCCTGCAGGAGCGGTACGCGCCGACGGATTTCGTGATCCCGGATCAATTCTTCGACCGAACGCGTGCACGCGCTCACGAATCGACATTTTTCGGCGAAGGCATCGTTGGCCACGTCACTTTCGCGCATCCCGTGTGCAGCGAGCTTGGCGACATTCTCGAAGAGTGCTGCCGCAATGCCGGCGTAAAGACGCATCGCGGCGGCACATACGTCTGTATGGAAGGCCCCGCGTTCTCGACCAAAGCCGAGTCGAACGTCTATCGCCAATGGGGAATGGACATTATCGGAATGACCAACCTCCAAGAGGCGAAACTCGCTCGCGAAGCCGAGATCGCATATGCCACCCTCGCACTTGTTACCGATTACGACTGCTGGCACGAAGGCCACGACGACGTTACCGTCAATATGGTCGTCGAATACCTGAATAAGAATGTCCGCAACGCCCAAGTCGTCCTAAAAGACGCCGTCAAACAGGTCGCGGCCAAACAGACGCCAAATCAGTACGCCGACGCCATCAAGAGCGCGATATTCACCGCTCCGGCGAATTGGCCCGAGGCCACTGCAAAGAAACTCGACGCGATCATCGGGAAGTACAGGGCGTAGCTATTGTTGCGTGTTGTGCAATGCGTTAAAATTCGAATTTGTTGATGGACATGTTCATGTCCTTGATTATGAGGATAATCACTAATGGCAATGCACGATCCACCACATCCGGGAGAATTTATTGTAGAGGTCTATCTCGAACCCAACCATCTTAGCGGACGCGAACTCGCCGCAGCCCTCGATGTATCACCTTCGACGCTGAGCCGCCTTCTCAACGGCACCACATCGATCAGTCCGTCGATGGCGCTCCGGCTTTCTAAAGCCCTCGGCCGGTCACCCGAAAGTTGGCTTGCTATGCAGTCAAACTACGACCTCTGGCACGCGCGTAAAGAGATCAGACTGGTAAAATATCGAAGCTTCGGCTTTCCGCTGCTTGATTAAAAGGTCTATATCGTTCAACAAACTCGAGGCAATCATTGGGAAATACGCGGCATCTGAATAGAAGTGAGCAAGCACCTCAACGTTTCAATTCGTGTGGAAATAGCAATTCTCTTGCTTAGCTTTGCGGCGTTTACGGGTTTTGGGCAACAGCCGGAAGCCGAATCCTCCGATAAAACTCTAAACTCGCGCGTTAATATCTACCATCATTTGGGCTCTATCCAGCTGCCGCCAGATTTTGCAGGCTATGTTGGAGCGAATTGGACAGACGCTTGGGCCGGATCGATCTCGAATGGCAAGATAGCGATCGAATGGCGCGCAGGAATGATCGAGTACGTGCTCGAAAAAAGAAGGAAAGAAGTAGTTTCGACCAACATAGAATCCTTTGGCGATTTCAATACCGAGTTCTACCGACTTCGCAACAAGCAAGGCGATACCTTGGTGGCGAAGATAGGTTGGCTAGAGTTTAGTGTCCCTATATCTCACAAAGAAGACGAAGCTCTCTTTATGACAATTGTTCGTTCCTTCAAAAATGAGCGCTGCTCTATATGTCGCTCGTTCCCGCTTAAGACTAAGGAGTAAGAGTTCGTCATGAAACAAAAGTTGATTTTGGCAGTAGCGCTCATCACATTAGCAACCATGTCCGTCTTTGCGCAGCGGAATCCAGCGCCTGCGATCCAGCGTGATCCGGTGATGGAGGCCGATGCGAAGCACAATTTGGATGTCGCGAAGCAGGCCTTTACGCCGTTAAAACAAGCTTATAAGCAGGTTTTGCTGCGCTTCGACGAGACTTTTGCGGCGTACCCTGAGTTCTCGAAGATGGACGAGTTCCTATACATCGCGGGGATGAGCAGCTTTTATCTCTCCGAAAATAAGGGCAAGCAGAAGATCGATCCGAAATCGAAACGCGATATGGAGCGTTTCGCACACGAACGGCTTGTGATCGACGCTAAAGCCTTCCTTTCGATGATCGTCGATAGATACCCGCAGAGTAAATTCGTCGAGGACGCCCAAAAAGGCCTAAAGGAGATCGAGGACAGCGAAGCCAAACCCTCGCAGTAGAACTCGCCAAAAACTGCCTCAAACAATCGCGAAACTCGTCTTTCGCGTGTAGAATAGTGTGTTCGATATAAATACTTCTTTTTCGGAGCACATTTTTTAGATGAGTTTAACAGTTGTTGGTTCGGTGGCTTTTGATGCGCTTGAGACGCCATTTGGGTCGAGAGACAAGATACTTGGCGGTGCGGGAACGCACTTTGGCCTTTCAGCGAGCTTTTTTACCGATGTGAACGCGGTCGGCGTTGTCGGGGGTGATTTTGGGGATGACGAATGGGCGGTATTTAACCGTCATCATATCAACACGGACGACATCGAGGTCGTTTCGGACGGCAAGACCTTCTTTTGGCGTGGAAAATACGAATACGATATGAACGTCGCGCACACGCTCGACACTCAGCTGAACGTATTCGAGACATTCGACCCGAAGCTCAGCGAGAACTCGAAAAATGCGGACTTCCTGTTTCTCGCCAACATCCTCCCGATGCTGCAGAAACAGGTTCGCGAGCAGTGCGAAAATGCGAAGTTCGTCGCGATGGACACGATGAATTTCTGGATCTCTTCGATGAAGGACGCCGTGATCGAGACGATCAAGGTCGTCGATTGCATCATCATCAACGACGCTGAGGCGAGACAACTCACGGAAGAACCAAGCATTTACACCGCCGCCCGAAAGATCTTGGACCTTGGGCTCAAGGCGGTCGTCATAAAACGCGGTGAGTACGGCGCCACTTTGTTCACCAACGATGGCTACTTCGTCGTCCCGGCGTATCCGCTTGAGAGCGTCTTTGACCCGACCGGTGCGGGCGACACGTTCGCCGGCGGGTTCATGGGCTACATCTCTGCACAGAACGAGATCAACGACGCGGTGCTGCGTCGGGCGATGGTTTACGGTTCGGTGATGGCGTCGTTCAACGTCGAGAAATTCGGCACCGAGCGCGTCGATGCTCTGACGTATCCCGAGATCAACGAGCGTTTCAAGACTTTCAAGACGATCACTGAGTTCGACGACATTCCGTTCGAGAAAGCGGTTTCTGCATAGCAGCCGGAACGACCAGACGATGGCAAAAAGGGCCGATAATCCATTTTCGAGTCTTGAAAGGCCGCGGACGAATTGGCCCTTCGTCGTCGTAGGCCTGATCCTGGCGACAACATTGGCGTTCGGCATCGTTCTGAGCGTTAATGCCGGCAACTGGCCAATTGGGCTTTTATTTGCGGCCTCGCTAGGAGTATTCGGCCTCATCACATTGCTGCATATCGCATCGCAGCGGCGATTAGCCGCCGTCGATGATCGTCGGTTCGTCCATTGGGACACTGCGGCGACCGAGATTCAGCGGCAAAGTGTGAACGTTGAGGTTCGCGAACTTGCCCGTTTGCTTGAGGTCGATGACGATCAGCTCACCGACCTTCTTTCGGCCTTCATCGTCGCGGAAGATCTTGCCCTGAGGCAGGTTCAGCAGGAAGAAAAGCTTCCGCTCATGCGGCACGTGAGCATCGGCGGTGCGAGCTTTGACGGAATTCTGGTCGATCAAGATCTCGTCACGTGCATCGAGGTCGCGTTTCTCGTACGGCCCGACCTCCGGCCGGAGCGGACCGCGGCGATAATGAAGAAGATCACGACGGCCAAGCACGGCCTCCACACGCTCAAGAGCCGGCTGCGGCTTCGGTTGATGATCGTACTCGTCACTCAGTTGACCGAGAGCGAGCAGATGACGCTCAGGAACGTGCTGAAGGCGCAGCGTTTTAACGAAACGCCTGTGGATGTCGATATCAGGATGCTCGATTTTGAGCTGCTGCAGAAGCTCTACGTGAGCGAGTAGGATCGGAGAATTTTATGCTGCTTGAAAACAAAGTAGGAATGATCTTTGGCGTTGCGAACAAGCGTTCGATCGCTTGGGCGTGCGCTGCCGCATGTGCGGAACAAGGCGCAAGGATGGCGTTCACATATCAGGCCGAACGCCTGAAGGAATCGGTCGAAGAACTCGCCGGCTCACTCAACGATTCACTCGTCGTACCCTGCGATGTGAGCGATCAGGCTCAGGTCGATGCTGCCTTCGATGCCGTCAAGGCCAAATACGGGAAACTCGATTTTCTGATCCACTCGATCGCTTTTGCACCAAAGGAAGCTCTCGAGGGCGAGTTCGTCGCTACCACGCGCGAAGCCTTTCGGACGGCGCTCGAGATCAGTGCTTTCTCGCTGACGCAGGTCGCCCTCGCGGCGTCACCTTTGATGACCGACGGCGGCAGTATCGTAACGATGAGCTACTACGGCGCCGAAAAGGTCGTGATGAATTACAACGTTATGGGCGTCGCAAAGGCCGCACTCGAATCCTCGACACGCTATCTCGCAGCCGATCTCGGAAAGAACAACATTCGCGTCAACGCCATTTCCGCAGGTCCGATCAACACGCTCTCTGCACGCGGCGTTCGCGGTACGGGTTCGCTTCTCGGCTACGTGGGCGAGCGCGCGCCGCTGAAGCGAAACGTGACGGCCGCCGAAGTTGGTTCGACCGCGATGTTCCTCGTAAGCGGACTCTCGAGCGGCATCACCGGCGAGACCATCTACGTCGATTGCGGATATAACATTATGGGTGTGTAATTCTCTAAATGGCAGATACAAAAGCAAATAAGGGCAAAAAGCCGAAAACCTCACGAAAGATCGCCGCAGAACCGGAGACCGTTGCCGAGGCAATCCAGCAGAACGAAGAGCAAGGCTATTGGCGACTGACGGACGACGAGGTCCTGCTTCGCTCGCCCGAGCCTGACGATGATTACAAGACCTCGGATTCATGGCGCGTTCTAAGGATCGCCAGCGAATTCGTGAGCGGTTTTGACGATCTTGCGACGGTCACGAGAGGCGTTTCGATATTCGGCTCCGCACGTACAAAGCCTACCGACGAGTATTACAAGCTGGCACGAGAGACCGGCCGACTATTGGGCGAAGCCGGTTTTGACGTGATAACGGGCGGCGGCCCGGGCATTATGGAAGCAGGCAATCGCGGGGCGATGGACGCCGGCGGAACGTCGATCGGCTGCAACATCGAGCTGCCGATGGAGCAGCAGCCGAACCCATACCAGACGAGCTCCCTGAGCTTCAAATACTTCTTCGTCCGCAAGACGATGTTCATAAAATACAGCAACGCCTACGTCATCTTTCCGGGCGGTTACGGCACGATGGACGAGCTTTTTGAACCTCTTACGCTCATTCAAACGCGAAAGATCAGAAACTTCCCTGTCGTGCTTTTCGGTTCGCAGTATTGGCGCGGACTTCTGCAATGGCTAACTTCGACGATGCTGAACGAAAAGATGATCAACCCCGATGACCTCGGGTTGATGTACCTCACCGATTCGCCGAAGGACACCGTCGATTTCATTATCGAAACCTGTATGGCGTCCAATAATGGAAATGGGAACGGGAATGGTGGCAAGAAGGGCTAACCCTGAACTTGCCCGCCCAACCATTTTTGATATTCAGGAGCTATCTTCGCGGCCTCGACCGCGATCAGTTCAGGCACTTCGTACGGATGGTTGGCGTGAATGAACTCCGATAGACCTTTCCATTTTTCGTCGGTGGTCTTTATGAGCAGGAGATGTTCTGTCTCTTTTTGGATCTCGCCTTTCCAGCGATAGACGGACAGCATCGGCGGCAGGATCTGAACGCAAGCGGCGAGTTTCTCTTCGACGAGAGCGGAAGCAAGCTTTTCGCCTGCTTCCGCGCTTCCGACGGTCGTCATCACGACAATTGCGTTCATTTTTGAATAACGCTTAAGCCGATGCAGCGGCCTTGTAAGGCGGCAGCGTAACGCGAGCCTGCTTCTCTTTCTTGAGGCCGAGAGCCCAATCAGCCTGCATCAGCGTATGAATGTCGCGCGTTCCCTCGTAGATAACTGCGGCCTTACAGTTTCTTAAGTATCGCTCGACGGGATAATCATTCGTGTAGCCGTTCGCACCATGAACTTCGATCGCCATCGAGGCGGCTTTTTCGCTCCGCGTGGTCGATTGCCATTTCGCCATCGACGCAGCCTTGCCCGACGGAAGCCCGGCATTCTTCAAATAGCCGCATTTGAGCCAAAGAAGATGCGACATTTCGTAATCGGCCTCCATATTCGCGATCTTTTGCTTGACGAGTTGGAAATTTGCGATCTTCTGGCCCTGGACCTCGCGAGTGTTCGCGTAGGCTATAGAAGCATCGCGTGAAGCACGTATGACGCCTGTTGCACCGCTTGCGACCGTGTAGCGGCCATTCTCAAGAGCGAACATCGCGATCTTGAATCCTTCGCCTTCTTTGCCGAGCATATTCGCCTGCGGCACTCGAACGTCCTGCAGCGAGAAAAATCCTGTGTTGCCGGCACGAATGCCGAGTTTGCCGTGGATCGTGCCGCTCGAGAAGCCGGGCATCGTGCGTTCGACGATAAAGCACGAAAGCCCACTGTGGTCACGCACCTTTTGCTTTTCCGAATCGGTCCAGCAAAAGAAGAGGAAGTTGTCGGCAAGATCAGCGAGCGAGATCCACATCTTTTCGCCGTTCAGGATCCAATCGTCGCCGTCGCGGCGTGCGGTCGAACGCATTCCGACGACGTCGCTGCCCGCGTTCGGTTCCGTCAGGCCGAATGTCGCGAGCTTCTCGCCCTTTGCCTGCGGGACGAGATATTTCTGCTTCTGCTCCTCGGTGCCCCACGAATAAAGGCTCAGACTGTTCAGGCCAACGTGCACGCTCATCGCGACGCGAAGGAATGTGTCGCAAGCTTCGAGTTCCTCGCAGACGAGTCCGAGCGAAACGTAATCAAAGCCCGCACCGCCGTATTCCTCAGGGATGCAGACGCCCATAAGGCCGAGTTCTTTCATTGTCTGAAAGACCTTCGGCTCGTAATGGGCCTTTTCGTCCCATTCTTTTATGAATGGTTCGACTTCGCCCGCACAGAATTCGCGGACAGTATTTTGCAGTGCTTTGTGTTCTTCGGTAAGTTCAAGATCGATCACGGTTTTATGGTCTTCCTCGCTAAATAAGTGTTTGTGATAAGATTCTCCGCAACTGGAGCAAAGCTTAAGATTATCACTTTTTTGCCGGCGATTATAGCCGCGACACTCTGAATGATACCGCTCAAAAAGGCACTAAAGCTCGTAGAACGCACCATTCCGCGGCTTGGGAACGAGCGCGTCGCACTCCGCGATGCAGTTGGACGCTATCTCGCCGAGGATATTGTTGCCGACGGCGACCAGCCGCCGTTCGACCGCTCGATGATGGACGGATTTGCGGTCGTCGCGGCCGATGTCGCGAACGCACCTGCAACATTGAGGATCGTCGGAGAATCCGCGGCCGGACGCGGCTGGCATCACGAGATGAAACGCGGGGAGGCTGTCCGCATAATGACCGGTGCACCCGTTCCCGCAGGTGCAGACACGGTCCAACGCGTCGAACTCACACGCAGTTATTTTAATGACGCTAATGAGTTCGTCGAGATCCTCGAATCGGCAAAGAAAGGAATGTCCATCGTTAAGAAAGGCTCCGAGATACGACGCGGGAAACGCCTGTTTGTCGCAGGCGATAAGGTTACGCCGCAGAATATCGCCGCACTCGCGGCGTTCGGTTATGCGAAAGCCTTGGTCGCAAAAAGACCGCGTGTCGCGATATTCGGCACCGGAACCGAGATCGTCGAGATCGGGGAAAAGCCTGGCGCCGATCAGATACGAAACTCGAATTCGATCACGCTCGCTGCACTGTCTGCATCATTCGGAGCAACGGCAGAGATCTTCCCGAATGCGAAGGACGACCTCGCTTCCCTCAAGAGACAGATAAAGTCGGCAGTTCGCGGCCGCAACATCCTGATCACAACGGGCGGCGTTTCGGTCGGGAAATATGATCTCACGAAGGCCGCATTGACCGATCTCGGGGCTGAGATCTTTTTTGAGAAGGTCGCGCTCAAGCCCGGAAAGCCTGTCATCGCAGCAAGACTTGGAAAGACGCTTGTCTTCTCGCTTCCCGGTAATCCGGTCTCGGCGGCAGTCACTTTCTATCTTTTTGTACGAGCCGCGATCATTGGGATTCAGGGAGTCAAGACCACATCGTTGCGGCCGGGAACAGCAACACTTGCAGCCGCAGTGAAAGGAGCAAGCGACCGGCGGACGTTTGCCGCCGCACGACTTGAGAATGACACGAACGGAAGGCTGATCGCCATTCCGCTTCGCGGTAAAGGCTCGTCCGATCTTGTTAGTTTTGCACGTGCCGAAGCCCTCATCGACGTCGGTATCGGTTCGCGTGCGGAGGCTGGCGAGATCGTGCCGATCTTCTATATATGACCGAACGCCCGGAACCCATGGCAATGGGGCATTACGGCATCTACGACCGCGTTGAAACTCTGCTGCGCGGCATGGGCGGCCGCATTCTCGATGTGCCCGCGGGCGAAGGTGCACTCGCAGTTCGTTTGAAGGCACTCGGATTCGACGTTACCTGCGGCGATCTCTATCCGCAGATATTCAAACTTGAGGACACCGAAATACGCGCGGGCAACCTCGACGCAAGACTGCCTTTTGACGACGCCGAATTCGACACGGTCGTCTGTGTCGAAGGCCTCGAACATATCGAGAATCCTGCGAACGCAATTCGTGAGTTCGCACGTATTTTGAGACCGGGCGGAATGGCGATCGTGAGCGTCCCGAATATAATGAATATCGAGGAGCGTCTGAAATGGCTCTTCTTCGGCTACACGTCGCATTTCAAGCCGCTCTCAAAGGAAGCGATACGCGTGCATCAGCGGCACGAAATGGGCGGAATGGACGAGATTGCGTTCCATATAAATCCGATCGGCTATGCTGAACTGCGATACTGGCTCGAAAAAGCAGGATTTGAAATTGACGGCGCGTATGCTGATTCGAAGAAGAGCGGAATGTGGGCATTTTTGCCAATAGTCGGCGTGATAAGGCTCGCCGCAAAGTTCACATCACGCAAGAAGCGCGAGACGCGCTGGACGGACGAGATGAACTCCGACGCAGTTTTGACAGGCGGAAACACACTGATCCTCGCCGCAAGGAAATTATGACAAAGCTCTCTCATTACGACGACGAAGGCCGCATTTCGATGGTCGATGTCGGACAAAAAGATATATCGGTCCGCCGTGCGGTCGCGGCCGCGAAGGTCCTTCTGAACGACGCGACGCTCGACGCCATTCGGCAGAAGCACACGCCGAAAGGCGACCCGCTCGAGATCGCACGCATCGCGGGAATTATTGCAGCTAAACGCACGTCCGAGCTTATCCCGCTGTGTCATCAGATCGCATTGTCAAAGGCGAATGTTACGGTCGAGATAGTTGAAGATGGAATCGAACTCACCGCCGAAGCCGTCACGTCAAGCCAGACCGGCGTTGAAATGGAGGCGTTGACGGCAGTGAGCGTTGCAGCCCTCACGATCTACGATATGCTCAAGGCCGTCCAACGCGACATCGCGATCACCGATATCCGCCTCATCGAGAAGACGGGCGGAAAAAGCGACTATCGGGCCGGTTAACGAGTCTCCGAACTTTGCGATAGAATTGAGCGTAATGCTAGTTTAGGAGGCCGATCGAGAAGACAATGAAGTACACACTTGCAGAAGATGCCCGACCGCACGCAAAGTTGCTGCTCGCTGCGACCGTGATCTCGATCGTTCTGTGGTTCATTCCATACGCAGAATATCTAGCTTACCCGTTCCGGCTCTTTGTAACGCTCATCCACGAAAGCGGGCATGCTCTCGTCGCTTTTGTAACGGGCGGTTCGGTTCAAAGCTTGACGATCGCGGCGGACGGCAGCGGGCTTGTGTATTCGTCCTCTTCTTCCCTGCTCGGGCAGATCTTCACCTCAAGTGCAGGTTATGTCGGCACGATGGTCTTCGGCGTCTTTCTCCTCTATTTGATCCGAAAGAATGTCTCGCCGAACAAGATCCTCTTCGGCTCCGGCGTATTCATTCTCGTAATTTCGCTGGTCTTTGGCCTCCTAAGTCCGATCTTTAATTTTTTGTCTTTGCAGGTCGGTTTCGGCAGCGTTGCGTTCACCTTGGTTGTAGCTCTTGCTTTGACCGCCGCACTATTCGCTCTCGCGAAATTTGCTAACGAACGTACGGCTCGTTGGGTGACGGGGTTCTTGGCCGTCCAATGCCTTCTGAACGCGATCTCCGACCTCAAAACGGTCTTCTTCATAAACGCTCCCGTCGTCGGAGCCGATATGCAGAATGACGCGTCGAATATGGCGAACGCGACAGGGATTCCGGCATTTTTCTGGGTCATTCTTTGGATCATGATCTCGCTCGGGCTGCTCTTCATCGGCTTTCGGATGTACACGGCCGTTCGCAGCACGTCGCACGACGATACGGTCTTCGGCGAAAATTTGTGAACTCGGCCGTGAACACAACTCTCGGCCTGCTTCCCGTCGGCTCAAGGATAGTCGTGCGTTCGCGCGTTGATTGGCGGCAAGCGGCGATAGCCCGCGTAGCGGAAGACAAGGTCGTGCTCACAGTGCATTCTCCGAGCGGATATTCGTATCGCCTGCGGCGTGATCTCGACGCCGCGGTCGGCTATGACGGGGCGATCGCCGTTCTGCTTGGCGACCACGCTGATAATTGGCGTGAGAATTTCAGCCCGCTCGACTTTCGATGGTAGGAAAACCGAACGACATTAAGAAAAAGCCGACAAAAAAAGAACGTGACGAACGAATCGCCGCGCATCTCCCCTCAGTGCTGCATTATCACAACACGATGCTCACCGATAAGGTGAGGAATAAGCTGCTCAAAAAGGCGATCAGCAAGGCGCTCAAGCCCGGAATGTCGTTTCTTGACATCGGTGCGGGAACGGGCGTTTGGGCGATACTCGCGGCAAAGCTTGGTGCCGCTCGTGTCGTCGCGATCGAAACGGAAGAGAGTTTGATACCCATCATCGGACGTGTTGCACAAGAGAACGGCGTCGCGGATAGGATCGAGATCATCCACGGCCGGAGCAATGATGTTCGCCTGAGCGGACGCTTCGATGTGATCGCGAGCGAGATCTTTGATTCAAATGCGTTCGGTAAGGAGACGATCGCCTCGTTCGTCGATATTCGCAAGCGTTTCCTTGCAAAAGGCGGTATCCTGATCCCCGAAAGATTCGAGTTGATGGCCGCTCCGATAATATACCGCGGCAGAGCAGCTGCGGAGGCTGCGGGCCTTGGAATAAAGACATCTTTCCTGCGGGATCTAACGCTCAATTATTCCGACGCGATCTCTTTCCCGGCCTCGTCGTCCCTAAAATTCCTCGCGGATCCGATCCCAATCATCTCGATCGACTTCGCCTCCGTAGATGAGACTTACACGGCCCTTGGCGAAGGCACCTGGCAGCTCAGAGACCTTTCAAAGGCCGACGGTATCGCAACGTTCCCACGCTCGACGTTTCTCGATGATATCACGATGACCGCTCTTGAATCACAAAGCTGGAGCACAGGCTATTATCCGTTTGAAAAGTTAGAAAAAGGCTCCGGTAAGCTGAAATTTTCGCTCTCACCGGATTCGAACTCTTGGGCGGTCGAAACCGATTCCCCTGAGAGGCGTGTGCAGAATTATTCGCCGGTTTTTGCCTTTACGCGTCTGAAAATGGCCCAAAATATGACGCCCCATCGGCGTTTTTCCGGACGAAAGTAGCCCGCCTTTTTTGTTCCCCTCTCGGTATTTGGTAAAATCGTCTATTGCCCTCAGGCACGGATTTACCACTATGCAGCCCGCACAGAAGAAGGAAGAGCAGATAGAGGTACGCGGGGCTCGTGTCCACAACCTCAAGAACATCTCCGTCAGCCTGCCGATAAACAAGCTTACGGTGATAACCGGCGTCTCCGGGTCGGGCAAGTCCTCGCTCGCTTTCGATACGCTTTACGCCGAAGGGCAGCGGCGATACGTCGAATCGCTCTCGGCATACGCGCGGCAGTTCCTCGAACGAATGGACAAGCCGGATGTCGATGAGATCACGGGCATCGCACCTGCGATCGCGATCCGTCAGAAGAATTCGACAAAGAATCCGCGCTCGACCGTCGCGACGCAGACCGAGATATACGACTATCTACGTCTGCTTTTTGCACGTGCGGGCCAGACATTCTGCCACGCATGCGGACGCGAAGTGAAGAAAGATTCGCCGCAGGATGCTGCCGATGAGGTTCTGGAAAAGCTAAGTGAAGGAACGAGATTCTACGTCCTCTTTCCTCTTACGGAAGGCGACGCGGCGACCGTTGCAAAAAAGCCGGCCCGTTCGCGGTCGAAAGCCGCAAAGAAGGACGAACTCAGCACGCAGGCCCGCCTTATTTCGCTTTTGCAGCAGGGCTTCTCACGTCTATATCGCGAGGGCGAGGTCATCGAATTGAAGCAACCAGAGGATTATCCTTTTGATGATCTTCAAGGCGTTTTTGTTCTCATTGACCGCTTGAAGGCGTCTGACGAAGTGCGTTCACGCCTGATCGATTCGCTCGAGACCTGTTTTCACGAAGCTCATGCTGCCGTCATCGAGACGACCGACGGCGAACGGCTGAAATTCTCGGACAGTTTCATCTGCAAGTACGACGGAACGCGTTACGACGAACCGGAACCTGCGCTCTTCGGATTCAATTCGCCATACGGCGCCTGCCCGACCTGCCAAGGTTTCGGCAATACGATCGGGGTCGATTACGACCTCGTCATCCCGAATCAGAATCTTTCCTTGAAAGAAGGGGCGATCGACCCTTTCACGAGGCCGACCAATGCTTGGGCACAAAAAGAGCTATTGAAGTACGCTGCCAACGCGAACATCGATGTGAACGAGGCGTTTGCCGACCTGCAGGACTATCAGCAGAACTGCATCATCTACGGCGACGAAGGATGGCGCGGCATCAAGGGCTTTTTTGAATGGCTAGAGACGAAAAAATACAAGCTGCATGTGCGTGTATTCCTTGCGAAATATCGCGGCTACACACGCTGTCCGGACTGCGGCGGTCAGCGCTTGCGCCAAGAGGCCCGCGACGTGAAGATCGGCGGGCGTTCATTGCCGGACATCGTTGATCTTTCCGTCGCGGATGCTCATGAATTTTTCGAGAGCCTGACGCTCAGCGAAGAGCGTATGAAGATCGCGGACAAACTTCTGCTCGAGATCCGCCGGCGTCTCGCTTTTCTGGTGAATGTCGGCCTCGAATACCTGACGCTCGGCCGTCTTGCGGCAACTCTTTCGGGCGGTGAAGCGCAGCGAATACAGCTTGCGACGAATCTCGGTTCGCTGCTCGTAGGAACTTTGTATGTGCTTGATGAACCATCGATCGGACTGCATCCGCGTGACAATTCGCGGCTCATCAGGATCCTGGAGGATCTTCGCGACATCGGCAATACGGTCGTCGTCGTCGAGCACGATGACGAAACGATGCGTGCCGCCGATAACGTGATCGACGTCGGTGTCCATGCCGGGGAAAATGGAGGCGAACTCGTTTATCAGGGCGATCTTGAAGGGCTGCTGCGGAATGAACGGTCGCTCACCGCAAAATATCTGCGGGGAGACGCTGAGATCAAGATACCTCAATCACGCAGAAAGCCGTCGAAACGCAAGATCGAGATCATCGGTGCCCGCGAACACAACTTGAAGAACATCGACGTCAAGATCCCGCTCGATATGCTGGTGGCAGTTACAGGCGTTTCCGGTTCGGGAAAATCAACGCTCGTGCACGATGTTCTCTATGCCGGCCTGAAGAAGAAACGCGGCGAATGGAACTCTCAGGTCGGGGCCGTAAAGGACATCCGCGGCATCGACAGTATCGACGATGTCATTCTCGTCGATCAGTCGCCTATCGGCAGAACGCCGCGTTCGAATCCCGTAACATACATCAAGGCGTACGACGCGATCCGAGACGTTTTTGCGGCGGCGAGTACGGCAAGATCGAAGGGCTTCAATCCATCGCACTTCTCTTTCAACGTGCCGGGCGGACGCTGCGAGATCTGTCAGGGCAGCGGGACCGTTACGATCGAGATGCAGTTCCTCGCGGACGTCGAACTGACGTGTGAGGACTGCCGCGGGACTCGTTTCAAGCAGGAGATACTCGACGTAAAATACAAGGGGAAGAGTATTCACGAAGTGCTTCAGATGACGATCCGCGAGGCCATAGTGTTCTTTAAGGACGTGCCGAAGATCGTCAATCGCCTGAAGGTTCTTGATGCTGTCGGCCTTGCCTATCTACGCCTCGGCCAATCGGCAACGACGCTCTCTGGCGGCGAAGCCCAGCGCGTAAAGCTTGCTTCGCATCTCGCACAGCGGACCGTCGGCAGCACTCTTTTCATCTTTGACGAACCGACCACGGGACTTCATTTTGACGATATAAACAAACTGCTTCGCGCCTTCAATGCTCTGATCGAGAACGGCGGGAGCGTGCTCGTGATCGAACACAATCTTGACGTCATTAAGACGGCCGATCATGTGATCGACCTTGGGCCGGAAGGCGGCATCGGCGGCGGCGAGATCGTCGCGAAAGGTACTCCGGAAGAGGTCGCAAAGACCGAAGGTTCCTTCACAGGTGAGTATCTGCGCCCCGTTATCGGGGTTTAGACCTGCTCAATCATCACCGAATCTTGCGCGCCAATGCGGTGCGATCTCCTTCATCACTTTGCAGTCGCAATAGCCGCCGTTGTTGTTGAGCCACGCGGTCAGCTTCGGAAAATCGAGACGCTCGCGCATCATAAAGATCATCGCGTGCTTCAGGTGATGGTCGCACTCGCTCTCGTAAAGTTCGTCTTCGATGAAGTCGAGCATTCGGCTGACGGTTTCCTGACTTGCGGGCACGAGCTGCAGGAAAACCTCGAGCTCGTCGCCGGTTAATTGTTCGAGATTCTCGATCTCGCTTTTCCTGATAATTGGCATAACTGCAAACTAAAACTCCGCCTCTGAGAGACGCATCATCTCATCGAATTCTCGACGCTCGCCCGTAAATGTGCCGCTACGGACCGCCTCTTCGTAATCTCGCTGGCGAATGCCCTCCGAACTGCGATAGCGTAGGAACTTCGGCAGCAAGAGGGCCGAAAGCCCCACGGCCGCGACACACACGGCACCACCGGAAATAAGTGCGAACCGCACGCTCGTGTGTTCGGCGAGAATACCCATCTTCGCACTCCCAAGCATCGGGCCTGTAAGGTAGCTTATCATTTCGATGCCCGCAAGGCGTCCGCGTAGGTGATTCGGGATCGTCTGATTCCAGATCGAACCTCGAAAAATGCCGGAGATCATATCGGCGAATCCCGCTGCCCCAAGGAAGATAAGGGCAGGCACAAGGGTCGTAGAAAGCCCGAACAGCAGGATCCCGACGCCCCAGAGTATTGCCGCCACGACAACGAAAAGCCCATGCCGTTCGATCTTACTCGTCCAACCGGACGTAAGGCTTGCGATCAGGGCACCGATCGCAAGCGACGCGGGAAAGAATCCGACGTATTCGTCGCCGTAATGCGTCGCGAGTGCGGGATAGAGGGCCTGCGGAAAAGCAAAGAACATCGCGGCGATATCGATGAAGTACGTGCCGACCAATTCCTGCCGCGAGAATGCGTATCTCACTGCACGCATTATCGCCGCAAAGCTCGGACGCTCCGCATTGTCGGGCGGCGGAACGAACTTGAGCATATAGACGGCGACGAGCGATGCCGCGAAGGTCGCAAGGTCGATCAGATAAGCATCGACCGGTGCGAACTGCGTGGCGATTATTCCAGCGATCGCTGGGCCGACGATCATCCCGATATGGAATCGGACGGAATTCAGAGCCATCACCGCCGACATCATTTCCGGCGGTATCACCTTTTGAATGAACGATTCGAATGCCGGCCTTTGGAGTGCGGCAAGCCCGGCGTGCAAAGCAACGACTACGAACAGAACGGCGATCGACGGCTCTGAAAGCAGCGCATTTAGGACAAGAACGCCTGTGAGCAGCGTTTGACCGATCTCGGTGAATCGGAGGACCTTTCGTTTATCGACGTAATCGGCGAGAGCACCGCCGACAAAGGCCAGACAAAACATCGGTACGAACTCGGCGATGGCGATATAACCGACCATCGCGTTCGAATTCGTGAGCTTATACATCTGCCACGGCACAACGATGAACGTCATCATCGAGCCGAAGAATGAGATAAGCTGCCCGAAAAAGAGCAGCCGATAATCACGCGACGCTTTTAGCGGCGACAGATCAAGCAGCATTTGACGAAGCTCGATCCATTAACGTTTTAGCAGATCTGTCCAATGAAAAAGCCAGGTCGCGTAGATGTTCGCGACGATCGAAAAAATATAGATGCACCATTCCGGAATCGTGATCTTTTGCGGTGCGGACTCCAACAATATGATATACGTCCACGGCAGCAATACCATCGCATATCTATAGCTGAATTGATAGCCGCCGGCATTTCCGTGCATCCAGAGAACAAACGTCATCACGATGATCGAAAGCCACGCCGCGAGCTTTATGCCGCCGTCCTTTGCTCCCATCCGCAGAAGCAGGAAAAGAAATGGGCTGCTCAACAGGATCGAGCTCGAGAACGGGTCGGGCAGCAGATACGGAAAATGATCGACAACGTCCCACAGCTTCAGCAGCATCTGCCACGCCTGATCCGGAATGTATTTCGTCGAGAAAATTCCGTATCTGTACCACGGCTCGCTCAGAACGCCCGGTATCCTCGCATAGCCGAAGTCCGAGATCGAGCCGAATCTCGCGTAATTGTAAGCGAGAGTAGCAACGCCGAGGACGAACGGGACAGCATTGAATTTTGCGAGGGCGACGTAAGCTTTCTGCTTGATCGCCGCAGCTTTTTTTGCCGACGGTTCCCTGCGGCCGAGAAAATAATAGAAGATCGGGGCGGTCAAAAGGATCTCGGTCCGATTGCCGAACGCGAGTGCGAAGAACGCTCCGGCGATCAACGGCCTTCGATCAAAGAGCGTAAAATATAACGCTCCCAATTCACCGACGATGGCAAACCCAAGCGCAAGCTGCCACGCACCGGCGAACGTGAGATTCGTCCACATCCACGTTCCAAAAACGACGGCAGCGGCCATCAAGATCGTCCGTGAACGCGGTGCCTTGTACTTCTCACCGATCGATAACAAGAACCAAGCTGCCGCACCGGCAAGGATCGCCGAGATCCAAACGCCGGGCATTTCGTTGATCAGACCGATAGCCTTCAAAAAAGCCGCCGGGATCATCGACAGAACCGCCCCAAGCGGAAAGACCGAATAATAGCTGCCGCGGTACGGCACGAATTCATTCAGCCATGGCGGCGGCGGTTCCGCAAGCGAGATCGTTCCGGAAAGCAGTCTTCCGGCGACTCTGAACGTGTAGTCGTAATAATTCTGCGGCTTCGGGTTCGAGAGGAAATAGATCACGGCGGCGGCAAGCGAAAGCAGCGCCTTTTGCCTTGCTCCGAGCGCTTGGCTTTCCGCATCAGGCGGCGAAGATTCGGAGCTTGAATTCGTCATTTGCAATATAGATCTCGGGCCGTCGATCAGAAAAGCGGGTCGATTGACGAAGGATCATCGGAAGGCCGCCGTGCGGCGCATTTATGCCGTATTCGCGGCGGGTGAAGATCGCTGATATCTGCGGATTGAGCCGCTGCGTGATGCCGTATCGGATCGCACGCGACGCCGGCGGCGAGAACCCGTTCGTTCGACGCGGGTTTACGAACTCGATCGAATTGTCATAAATGTTGATCCTAGTTCGAATGTCGCGCATCGCAAGGTCTCGGTGCATCAGCATATTGATGACGGCCTCGGAGATCGAATAGAAATGATAGTGTCCGCGAGGCTTTGCGACGCTGTCGCCAACCAGCGTCAACCTTCGCTTCGGCCGTTCCTTAGCAAGATCGACATAGCGCTTTATGAAAGCAAGTATCGCTTCGTACTGCGTGTGAAGATTGCCCTTAACCTCGACCGCCTCGATCAGATCTGCACGTGCACCGTAACCTGAAAAACGTGCGACCGTAACGTTCGACCGCGGAAGAAGCTCGGCGACCTTCTCGTCTTTTCCGAATAACAATACGGCAGCGACCGTCGGGAAAAATTCGTCCGCGTTGCCGACTGCAAGAAGAAGATCCTTCCGCAGGAAATCGCTCGTCTGGTAGAGGTTAAGATTTGGAGCATTTTCGTCAAAGCCGCTCGCAAAACTCCAAACAAGTGCGTCGTCAAAGTCTGCTTCCGTTACGTCCTGGAGCGGAATATTCTCAAAGCCGAGCGGCCGCAGTTCATCGAGCCACGCCGAGAGTTCCGAACGCGATACCTCGCGTTTTTCGGCGCCGAAGCGAAGATAGAAGCGTCCGTCGCGGGTTCGATAAGGCCTTCTGCGGCCGTCGATATCGAGAGCAACGACGCGCTTACCGCTGTCGAACGCGATCGTATCGAGAACAGGGACGATCGGCGGCACGATCTCCTCGCGGCAGATGCGGGCGAGCTCCTCCTGCACCCATTCGGGATTGCTGACGCCTTCGATCCGAAGCTGGTCGTTGACGCCGAAGATGATCGTTCCGCCGTCTGTGTTCGCGAGCGCAACGATCCCTTGGGCGATCCGCTCGCTGTTCGAAAGCTTTACCTTGAGTTCGAGATAAGTGTCCTCGCCGCCGCGGATCAATCGCAGCAATTCGGTTCTGGTTGTCGATGGAGAATCTTGATTGACGAGATATTCCTGAAAGGAATGATCTCCTGTTGATTCAAAACGCGGGCTATGTCGGAATCTTTTTCGCGGCATAACGTACTTCAACTCTGACTTCCCTATTGAAGCATTTAATTGCCCGCAAAAGCAATTCTCGCACCGCCGCCCTGCCCTCTCCGGAGCGGCACATCGGAATGGAGAACGCGCTGACCGCCCGCTCACGCAGGCGGTTCTGACAAAAAGGCGGTTCGCCCGTTACTTCAGGGCTTCGATCGAGGCGCCGAAGTTGATGTGATATGGTTGGCCGGCGATGACGAGTGCCGGGACCGACTTGACGCCTGCGGCCTCGGCTTCGCCAACTCTACCTTTGGACTCGCCAAGATGAACTATCTCGACGTCGAATCGTTCGGCATCGATCGCCTGTGCGACCATCTGTTCGGCACTGACGCAAACTGGGCAGCCCGCGTGGTAAAAGATCGCTTTCTGTTTCATTGTATGTATCTCCCTGATGTCCTTTTAACTAGCAAAATTCCTGCTGTATGCTAGAGATTAGCAAGGATGAGCGGCCGCGGTAAGCAGGCACTTTTCGGTGAGATACGTACTTTTTGGTTCGCATTGTGATGACTGCTGCAAAAAAAGATCCTCAAGAAATGGACGCAAAGCGGATGGTCGAGAACATCATCCGCTGCAAATGGTCGCTGTCGGTGATCGACCTTGTAAAACGCGGCATCAATCGGCCGGGAGCGATGGAAAGGAACGTCGCTGGCCTGACGACAAAGGTCCTGAACGAGCGTCTCCGCAAGCTCGTGCGATTCGGCATATTGGATCGCGACGAGTTTGCGGAAGTACCGCCGCGTGTCGAATATCGGTTGACGCCGTTCGGCGAAAAGTTTGCCGTCCTGCTCGATGCCATCGACGGGCTGCAGGAAGATCTTGATAGAAATGGACTCTGAACCGACTCTCGCATACATCAGCCTCGGCTCGAATCTTGGCGACCGCGCAGGAAATTTGCTGTTAGCGGTACGCGGCCTTATCGAAGCGGATCTCGTCGTACATCGCCTTTCGACGATCTACGAAACAGAACCGATCGATATGGACACGGACCTTAAATTCCTGAATATGGTCGCTGAGGTCCAGATAGGAGCGGCGACACCAACTCAGTTGATGGCCCGCCTCTTGCGGATCGAATATTCGCTTGGCCGCGGCGAGAAGCACGCCGGGCCGAAAGAGCCTCGCACGATCGACCTCGACATCATCTTCATCGGCTCAGTGAAGCTGAATACCGATCTCGTGACGGTCCCGCATCCGCGAATGCACTTGCGGAAGTTCGTTTTGCGGCCCCTTGTCGAACTGATCCCGAACTTCGTCCACCCGATCCTAAAGACCGAGGTCGTCGAACTTCTCGCCGCTTCAGAAGATACGAGTGCGGTCCATCGCTGGTCGCCGAATCCGCGGGCGAAGGGCGAAACGGCGACTTGACCGCCAGGCTGAATTTACTAGCTATTCGCGGAGAAAAACGCTATTCTTAGGCAAATTTATGGCATATCTCCAACCTGATCGCGAAGGTAAGGTCTATCTGCCGGCGATACGCGCCGCAAAGGAAAAGGGCGAGAAGCTCGTTTGCCTGACCGCCTACGATTATCCGACCGCACGGATCGTCGATGAAGCAGGTGTTGACATCATTCTTGTCGGTGACAGCATCGGCAATGTCATTCACGGCTACGGCAACACGATCCCCGTTTCGCTCGACGAGATAACGTCGGCTTGTATTGCAGTAAAACGCGGGACTGAACGGGCGATGGTCGTCGCGGATATGCCTTACGGCACTTACCACGTCAGCGAAGACGAAACGGTCAGAAATGCCCTTCGCTTGATGAAATACGGCGGTGCCGAAGCGGTGAAGCTCGAAGGCGGGAGCAATCGTGCCGGACTCGTTCGCAGGCTCGTTGACGAGGAGATCCCGGTCGTCGCCCATATAGGACTGACCCCGCAATCGGTCTATAAGATGGGCGGCTATCGCGTTCAGGGCCGTACCGCCGAGCACGCAAAAAGGTTGATCGACGACGCAAAGGCGTTGGAGGACGCCGGAGCGTTCGCGATCGTTCTCGAACTCGTTCCACGAGAAGTTGCGGCAATGATCACGGAGGAACTCCATATTTCCACCATCGGCATCGGCGCCGGACTCGAGTGCGACATTCAGGTACTTGTGCTTCACGATCTTGTGGGAATGACGTTCGGCAGACAGCCTCGTTTCGTGCGGCAGTACGCGAACATCCGCGACGTAATGACCGACGCGATAAAGAATTGGTCTGCCGATGTGAAGAGCGGAGCTTACCCGAACGATTCTGAATCCTACGGCCTGACCGAAGAGACAAAGAAGGAGATCGCCGCGGATTCCAAGGCATAGATAAGGCCTCGAATGGAGATCATCAACAGAAGACAACGTATCTTTTCTATCTCACGCAAGTTCAGGCGAGAGAATAAGAAGGTGGGCTTTGTCCCGACGATGGGTGCCTTGCACGCCGGCCATCTGAGGCTTGTTGAAGAGTCGCGTCAACGCTCCGACATCACGATCGTCTCGATCTTCGTGAATCCTGCGCAATTCAACGACAAAGCAGATCTCGAAAAATATCCGCGCGACCTCACGCAGGATGCGGCGATGCTTGCCGAACTCGGCGTCGATTATATCTACGCACCTGATGTTGAGGAAGTATATCCGCCGGGCTTCTCGACCTACGTCGATGTCGAGGGATTGACCGACGTTATGGAAGGCTCGTCACGGCCCGGACATTTTCGCGGTGTAGCCACGGTCGTTACGATACTTTTCAACACGATACGGCCTGACATCGCCTTTTTCGGGCAGAAGGATGCCCAGCAGGTAGCCGTTATCGAACGCCTGACGCGCGATCTTGGGTTTGAAATGGAGATCGCGGTCCTTCCGACCGTAAGAGAGGCTTCGGGGCTTGCGATGTCGTCGCGGAACGAACGCTTGTCGGATGCAGGCCGCGAGAAAGCCGTCGTGCTGATCAACGCTCTTCGCGAAGCAAAAAAAGCTTTCAAGAACGGTGAACGAAATGCCGCAGATCTTGCTCAGATCGTTAGAACGGCGATCGAAGAGGAACCTTCGGTAGAATTGGACTATGTTGCAATAGTTGACCGTGAGACACTGCAACCTATTGAAAAGATTGCAGATAACGAAGCATTGATCGCCGCAGCGATCAAGATCGACGACATTCGCTTGATCGACAACGTCATCCTAAATCGAAAGCAGTAGCTTGGCATAAAGCTTGCATCTAACTAGAACGGATGGCCGCATTGCGGTGTCCTTCGAAAAGAAATGAGACGACTAACTCTTTGCATCGGTATCTTCGGTCTGATGGCGGCTTTCGGAGCAACGGCTTTCGGCCAGGCGTCGCTTAGATCACTTGGCGGCGGTAATATCGACGTGACGGCCCAAAAAGGCAAGGTCGTTGTGCTTGTTGTCGGCGCGAGTTGGCTTCCGCTTTCGGAAACGCAGGCGGAGGTCACAAACACCCTTGTTAAGAAATACGCGGCAAAGCCGGTCGTTTTCTACTTTGTGGCGACCGATGCTGCCACGGCAAAAAACGCTGTAAGCGACGCCGAATTGAAGCAATTCGCGGCGAAGAACAAGATCACCGTGCCGATGCTTCGCGATCCGGACGGAGCCGTCGTGATGAGCAAGCTGAATGTCGAGCAGGTGCCGTCCTTTGTCATTCTCGACAAGAACGGTTCGGTCTCGGGCGAACCTTTCGGCGGACTCGACCCGAAGTCTGACGCCGCGATCCCGCTATCAAAAATGATAGACAAACTGCTTTAACCGCTAATGAAAGAATAGATATTGGGGATCAGCCGGGCGTCTTACCGCCCGGTCTTTTTTTTGAACCCATGATCAGGCGATACACCGTTCCAATCGGCAAGCCGACCACGTTCCAATAGTCTCCTTCGATCCCGGAAATGAAAAGGGCTGCCTGAGCCTGGACGGCATATGCACCGGCTTTGTCGAGCGGATCGCCTTTGACCGCAAGGAACTCGATCTCGCTCTCACTCATCTCGCAAAAATCGACGCGAGTGCGTTCCAACGCACTCTCAACTTCGCCGCCGCGTGCGGCCGCGATCCCCGTGAGCACGAAATGCGAACGCCCTGAGAGTATTCGAAGCATTCGTTTTGCGTCGTCCAGATCAGAGGGCTTTGCAAGTATGCAGCCGTCGACGACGACCGTCGTATCGGCACCGAGTACGATCTCGTCGGGTCGGTCGCCCGCGACCGCGAGAGCCTTTTCGCGGGCGAGGCGAACAACGTAATCCTCAGGTGCCTCGCCGTCGATCTCGGTCTCGTCGATATTTGCCGGCTGTTTTTCAAATGGCCAGCCGACCGAAGTCAGTATTTCGACTCGTCGTGGGCTCGCCGATGCGAGCACGATTTTTGGCAGATCTATCATCGTTCGGTTTGAAGCAAAAATGGCGGCATTGTCGTAATGCTCCCTTAAAATGATAAATTATGAACAGGATAACTATCTAATGGAATCGCTCTTCAGCACATTTCCGGCGATCTTGAGTGAAGCTAAGGCGCCTGCCGAGGCGTTGCAAAGCCTTGTTTTTGCTGCGTGGCCTGCGGCGGTCGGCGAGCTTGTCGAAAAACGTACACAGCCGCTAGAGTTCTGCGAAAAACGGCTTGTGGTCGCGACCGAAGATAAGACCTGGAAGCTTCACTTGGAAGATCTTGCCGGCCAGATCATCGCAAGATTGAACAAACTTTGCGGCGAAGGCTCGGTGGTCTTTGTCGAGTTCAAGGTGGAACCCGAGGCTCTGAAGGTAAAAGCGAAGCGAACTTCGGAAAAAGGTGAAACTGCTGAAATTTCAAAGGAACTTCGGCTTGCCGCGTCAAAGATCGAAGACGCGAATCTGCGTCGCAGTTTCGTTGAGGCGGCCGAGGTGTACCTGCTTCGCGGATAGTAAGATTTTATGGATGTAAAACACGTGGCAAATCTCGCCCATATCGCGATCACGGAAGAAGAGGCCGCTCTATACGGGCCTCAGCTTGCCGGGATCGTCGAATATGTCGAGCAACTGAACACACTTGATACAACTGCGGTCGAGCCGATGCTCGGCGGCCTTACTGCCGAAGGCGAGTCAACGCGCACGATACGTGCCGACGAACCGCGCTCGTCGTTTACGGTCGAGGAAGCGGTCGGGCAAGCGCCGGATCCGGTCGCAGGACACTTTCGTGTTCCAAAGGTGCTTTAGGGATTAGAAATGCGAGGTCGGACGAACATAGTTCCAAGGTTGGCAGTTGCTGCATTGACGGCAGTGCTGGTATCGGTGTTGGCGGGAGCATGCCGAGTCGATACGTTTGACACATCTCCGTGCGGCGAAGCGAGCGACGCCGCCCGCCGATTCTACTCATTTCATCTTGGGAACGATATGACACCATCGCCCGAAAACCTTGAGAAGCGAAAGAAATATCTGACCGACGAACTTTTTAAACAATTGTCCGGCATCAATTCGAAGCAAGATTATTTTACTGCGTCAGAGAATTTTCCGCGTACGTTCAAGATCGGGCACTGCACCCAAAACTCGGCAGAAGACGCGACCGTACAGGTGCAGATCTACTGGAAAGACGACTATACGACCGAGCAGAAAGACGTTCTGGTTGATGTCGCAAAGCGGGGCGGCGAATGGTTGATAAATAAAGTTTCGCCCGATCCTAATTCAAAATAAGTTCTCTTTTCTATGTCAATAGTTAACGAAATCGAACGCGTTCTCGACAACGCAGAACGTGTCAACGGCGACTTGAATTCCTTTCTTTCGATCGAGCGGAACACCGCTCTTGCCCGGGCTGCGGAGGTAGATGCATCTTCTGGCGAGATGCCGCTGAAAGGCTTTGCGGTCGGGATCAAAGACAACATTTGCGTTAAAGGAATGCAGGCAACGTGTGGTTCCCGCATCCTCGCAAATTACAAGGCTCATTACGACGCAACGGCCGTCGAACGGCTAAAGGCCGCGGGAGCGGTCGTCGTCGGCAAGACGAATATGGATGAATTCGCGATGGGTTCATCGAACGAGTCATCTGCCTTCGGATCCGTGAAAAACCCTTGGGACAAAGAGCGGGTTCCCGGCGGCAGTTCGGGCGGTTCGGCCGCGGCGGTCGCGTCAGGCGTAGTGCGAGCTGCACTCGGAAGCGAAACGGGCGGGTCCGTTCGCCAGCCTGCTTCCTTTTGCGGCATTGCCGGCCTTAAGCCCACATATGGACGCATCTCGCGCTACGGCCTGGTCGCATTCGCGTCATCGCTCGATAACATCGGGATCTTCGGACAGAACGCGCGGGACGTTGCCGATGTGCTGGGCGTGATCGCAGGCCGCGATCCGATGGATTCGACGTCGGCAGACGTTGAAGTCCCTGACTATGCGGCCGAGCTGACCGGCGACATAAACGGAATGCGGATCGGCATCGTCCGCGACCTTATCGGTGAAGGGCTGGACGCGGACGTAAGAGACAGTATTGAAAAGGCGATCGACAACCTTAAGAAACTCGGTGCAGTGCCGGTCGATATCACTCTTCCATACGCGAAATACGGGATCGCTGTCTATTACATCATCGCAACCGCCGAAGCGTCTTCGAATCTTGCGCGGTTCGACGGCGTCCGCTACGGATTTCGTGCCGAAGAAGCCGCCGGACTCCGCGAGATGTATATGAAGACGCGTGAAGAAGGTTTTGGAGCGGAGGTAAAACGCCGGATCCTGCTCGGAACCTACGTGCTTTCGAGCGGATACTACGATGCATATTATGCGAAAGCTCAGAAGGTCCGTGCGATGATCAAACAGGATTATGTTGAAGCCTTCAAGAGCTGCGACGCGATCTTGACGGCGACCTCTCCGACTACCGCCTTCAAGATCGGTGAACGCCTGGACGATCCGCTCGCTATGTATCTGAGCGATATTTTCACGGTGTCGGCAAATCTTGCGGGAGTGCCCGCAGTAAGTGTGCCGAGCGGACTATCGTCCGACGGACTTCCGATCGGCCTGCAGCTTGTCGGCAACTTTTGGGGCGAGGCCGAGATTCTCCGTATCGCAAGCGCATACGAAACCGCATTTCCTCTCGTCGGTAAACCGACCGTTTTCGTTGGATGAAGATCGTCCTAACAGGCGTTGAGAAAGGGCTTGCCGAAGGTGAGCAAAAGGCGTTTCAGCAGGCCAATGTTTCGATCGGCCGCGATGCCTCCGATTGTGATGTCATTTTTCCAAATGACCGCTTCCCGATGGTTTCGCGGCATCATGCTGCCATCTCTCACGAAGCGGAAGGCTGGGTTCTCACTGATCAAAATTCTTCTTACGGTACTTTCCTTAACGGTCAGCGGATCACACGCTCTCGCCTGACTATCGGCGATGTTATGCAGTTCGGCCCGAGCGGGCCTTCAATGAGCGTTGTTTCGTTCGGAGACCGGCCGGCCAACGTTTCCGGCGGCATTTCAGAGAATGCGCCTGCCGAAGTCCGCTTTCCTGACAACCCTTTGCAGCAGGCGCTTGCTATCGGACAAGCGGAGATCACGTTCGGCCGTGATCCTCAGAGTACGGTCCCGTTTCCGGCGAATGACCGTATCGTCTCGCGAAATCACGCGGCCATCGTTCGGGCAGAAGGCGGATTTGTCCTCGAAGATCGTGGCAGCTTCAACGGCACGTTTCTCAATGACCAGCGAATCACCGCTCCGACGCCTTTGACGCACGGCGACAAGATCCGCTTTGGCACGGGCGGCCCAACGGCCGAATTCTTCGCACCGTCTCAACATTCGTCCTTCGAACATTCACTCGCCAACGAACGCGTCGCTCATCTTACGCAGAATGCTGCGGAGTTTCAGCACTTTGCCGGCGAAGGCAAGACGATCGTCGCTCGATTGGGCCAGCCTGTCGGCATCTCGAAAAACAGCGTGGAACCGCAGTTACTGATGTCGGTCGTTTTCGGCGACAAGCACGAGCTTGTGATCGGCCGTGCTGCGACGAGCGATATTCGGCTCGACGGGCTGGACATCTCTTCTCGACACGCACGCCTGAAACTATCGGGCGGACAGATCTCGGTCGAGGATCTTGGCTCCACCAACGGTGTCTATCTGAATGGAGCGCCGATCACCTCATCGCCCTTCTTGCCGAGCGACAGCGTACAGATCGGGCAATTCCTGATAAAGATAGATGCGGCGGGGACGATCGGGGTTTTTGATACGCGCGCAAGGATGCGTATCGATGCTTCGCATCTTGCTCGTTCGGTGCGTTCAAAAGGCGGCAGATCACAGCTCCTCGCCGATATCTCGCTGACCGTTCAGCCTAACGAGTTCGTAGGGATCATCGGACCTTCCGGCTCAGGCAAAACTTCGCTGATACACACCTTGAGCGGTGCCTCGCGGCCGGACGCAGGCAATGTGAGCGTGAATGGACGCGATCTTTACCGCGAACTCGCATCGCTCAAGCACTCGATCGGGCTTGTCCCGCAAGATGACATAATTCATCGCGAATTGACCGTTTATAGAACTCTGCTCTATGTTGCGAAGCTCCGGCTTTCGCGGGATGTGAGCCGGGCGGAGACCGACCGCACGATCAACGAGGTGCTCGATGTCACGGGCTTGCTTCCCCGTCGTGACGTCCGCGTCTCGGATCTTTCCGGCGGTCAGCGCAAGCGCGTTTCGGTTGCCGTTGAATTGATCACGAGGCCATCGCTCCTCTTTCTCGATGAACCGACCAGCGGCCTCGACCCGCAGACCGAATTCTCGATGATGGAACTCTTCCGTCAGATCGCGGATTCCGGCCGTACCGTCGTCATAACGACACATGCCGCCGAGACCGTGCGAATGTACGACAAGATCGCCGTTCTGATGCAGGGACGCCTTGTGTATTTCGGTCCGCCGGACGGTGCCTTGAAAGCGTTCGGAGTTTCGAGCGTCATCGAACTTTTTGCCCGTCTCGAATCCGGAGACAACGGTTCACTCGATACCGCCGCCGAAAGGTATCGGCAAGCATATATAGCTTCGGCGGACTTTCGAGAGTATGTTGCGGAACCGCAATCCCAAGCCGCAGCCGATGCGGATAGCGGACGCCGAGCTAAACGTACGCGCCTTGGTGTTTTTGGCTCGATCCGGCAATGGGCGACACTCTCACGGCGGTATTTCGAAGTCTTGCTCCGCGACAAACTCAATCTGGCGATCCTTATCGCAGAAGCTCCGATCGTCGCGTTTTTGACGCTCGCTGCGGTCAATCCGAAAGGTCCGCGGGACTTCATCTATTTTATGCTGTCGATCGTGGCGATCTGGTTCGGAACGAGCATCGCCGCTCGTGAGATCGTCTCCGAACGCGCAATTTATCGGCGCGAGCGAATGGTCAATCTCGGCATTTTCCCTTACGCAGCGTCAAAGTTTACAGTACTTGGTCTTCTTGTGGCGGTTCAGTGCATTCTGCTGTTCTTACCGCTAAAGATAGCCGACATTGTGCTTCCGGGAACGATGCCGGGCGAGTTTTTCGGGGTGCCGCAATTCTGGGCAGCACTCTTGAGCGCCGCGGTCGGGCTGGCCATCGGCCTGCTGATCTCCGCAACCGTAAGATCGAGCCAGATGGCAACCACGCTCGTACCGCTCGTGCTCATTCCGCAGATCTTGCTTTCGGGTATCTTCGGCGTTCCGAACAACGTTTCGCGGCCGCTTAGCATGGCCGTGCCGGCCGCATGGTCGTACGACACGATGAAACGCTTCTCGACCCTTTCGACACTCGAACCTGAAGGAGCGTCTCCCGGCGATTCGACCTACGGACGCGGGCTTTACAAGGAGATCGAAGAGGAGAATGATGCGATCCTCACGAAGGCTCGGCACGACCTCGAAGAATATCAGTCGAAGACGGAAACAAAGCTTCGAAAATACGACGATGACCGTAACGCCGGGCTTTCTCCGCCGCGGCCTGATCTCGACGAGATGCCGGCAATTCCGAACGCAAAGAAAGTGCCGGACGATCTTTCCCCGTATGTGACATTCCTGCATCCGTGGATGAACGAAGTTTTGAATCAGCTTGTCCTGATGTTAATGTTTGGAGTATTGGCGTTCACCGCTCTTCTAGTCCTTCGGATCAAGGACATGCGATGAATGCGAAGTTATTATGAAGTTTTTCCTTAGGATAGCGGCAATCTCTTGTCTTCTAGCGGTAGGCCTTTCAACAATGTCAGGTTGTGGTACCACTCCGGCCGCAGTGAATCAACAGCAGGCAAATACTGACGAAAAACCGGCCATCGGCAATAACTATCCCGTTCTTAAGGACGATATCGCCGACGCTGACATCGAACTCGTAAAGGGCGGCACGATGAAGATCAAGGATTATCGCGGCAAGGTCGTCCTGCTGAACCTTTGGGCGACCTGGTGCGGGCCATGCCGTGAAGAGATGCCTCACCTCATCGAACTAAAGAACAAGTACGGCGACAAGGGTTTTGAGGTCATCGGTCTCAACGTCGGCTTTCAGGACACTGACGAACCGGAACCGATCGACGATATTTTGGCCTTCGCGAAAAAGATGCGTCTGAATTATGAGCTCGCACGCATCCAGCCGGACGTTACAAAACAACTCCAAAAGATCGCTCAGATATCGGCGGTACCGGAAAGCTTTCTGGTCGATCGCGAAGGAAAACTTCGCGGCGTTTTCGTCGGCGGCGGCCCGAACGTCATTTCAAAACTCAAGACGACGGTCGATCGTGTAATGGCAGAATAGCCTCAGTGCTATTCGTGCTTCTCAACCGTGACCTCGGGTTTTACATCGATCGTCCTAAATGACGCAAGGCGGACGAGGCCCGGAGCCCCACCCTTGACCTTATTCACGAACTTCCGCTCGGTGTAATTAACAGCGGCCCGAGGCAATTCCCTTGCCGAACTGTAGAAGGCTGCAAGCGATGCCGCCTCGCGCAGCGTCCGCTGCGGGATCTCTTTGCGATTTGGATTTCGAATAACTACGTGCGAGCCGGAATAATCTGCCGCATGCAGCCATGTGTCGCGAACCGCGGCTAACCTCGTCGTCAAATAATCGTTGTCAGCCGCCCCTTTACCCACCAATATCTCAAAACCATCCGATGAAACGAATCTTCGAACGCCTTTTATCTCGGCGTCGCGTTTCTTCGGCTTTCGAATCTCGGTCGGCGCCTTTTTCGCGGGAAGTATGGAATGTAGCTGATCTTCATCGAGAGCTTCTTCGGCCGCGTCGATCTTTGCAAGTTTAGCTTCTGCCTCGACGATCTTTTGCTTTGTTTTAGCTATTCGCTCGAAGATCACCTCACGGCCGTTGCGGGCCTTTTGATACAAACGGAAGTATTCTTCGGCCGCCTCGGAAGCTGAAAGGCGTGGGTCTGCTTCAACGACGATCTCGGGCGTTGCGTCGTCAAAATAGTCGATCACGCGAAAACCGTTGCCGTCGCGTTTTGCGCTGTGAGCATTCGCAAGCAGGATATCGCCCAGGCGCTTCCATACCTCGGGTTCGCCGTGCTTTTCAAGGTCGCCGTCGAGGTTCTTCAGGAGCCGGCCGGCACGTGCGATCTCGCTCTTGACCCGCTTACGGATATCAGCCGCAAACTTCGCGATGCGTTCCCGTCGCTCTTCTTCGAGCCTTTCGTCTCGTGTCGTTATCATCGGCAGAAAAGATCTGGCCTCCAGCTCGAGAACATATCATTCTCATTGATCCGGAGGCCGATTTTGCGCTGGAAAGATTGACGTTAGAACTCTCGGACGACGATCGTACCCGAGGCGAGATCGTGTGCGGCGCGTCTTTCCGGATTAAAGAGCATCGGAACGAAACCGAGACCGCCAAGAACGATCGAGAGCAGAAAGACCGACGAGCTTACCGCAGCCTGCTGCATCGTGGGGTATTCATTCTCATCGACATCAACAACCTCGAGCGAGAATAGTCTCATCCCTAACGTCTTGCCGAGAAATGCAATGGAGAAGGTCGTGTAAAGGAACAGGACCATCGCCAGGGCTCCGGCAAAAAGCAGGCCGCCCGACAGCGACATCCAGTCGCCGCCGGCGAGCACGAAAGGCGACATCACGAACATCGTTGCGACGATCCCAATGATCAGATCGAACAGGCCCGCATTCACCCGCATAGAGAGCGGAGCAAGATCTTCGAAATCATCTTCTTCGAACTCATTTGCTGCCGAATCCGTCTCGTCCGGCTCAGCATTGATCACAAAGCGGCTGACGGTCGCCGTATCAACGTGAGTCGGCGCAGGTGCCGCGACTTCCTCGATATGATCCTCGTAAAGCTTTGCCGGTTCGCCTTCTTGGGGAATGACCTCCGCCAGCTTAGGCAGCTTGTTCGTGTCGAGCTTGATCCGCCTCGGAGCCTCAAAAGGCTTGGGTATCGGCGTATAGAATGCTGGTTCGGCAAGCTTCCGGGGTGCAGGCTGCACTGGCGTCGGCCGAACAACATTGAACTTACCATTCTTCTGAGCCGGTGTTCGCTGCGTAGCGATCGGCTCAGCTGCCTGTGTAGAGTAGGCGTGGCGCGACGCCTGGATCCGTCCGAGTGCGGCCGCAAGCCGCGGATCGGCATCCTGCGGGACGGACACAGATCTTGGTTTGGGTGCGAGAGCTGTCTTTGCCGCTTGAGTTACGACGCGAACTGGCGCAGGAGTCTCGGTCGCTGCCGGTGTAGGCGTCGCGTTTGCGGCCGCAGCAGATGGGATGCCCATCCGCTGGCGGACGGCGTTCTGCATCTGAAGACGCCATTCGGGGATCGCCGCCTCTTTGTTTGGAAAGCCAACAAGCGTCGGACTCGTCTTTGCGTGTTGACGAAGTCCGGAGGTCGGGCCACCGGCGGCCGGTTCCGCGGTACGAGCAATGGGTGGCTCGACACTTTTCGGTTGAAGCACAGGCGGTCGTTCGGGAGGCACATCGACGGCCGCTTCCATGGGTTGAGCCATCGTCGCCTTTTTCTTGGAAAGCGGGCCAGAGGTGATCTTCGTTTGAAGCTCCTCTCTCACGCTGTCGTCCCTCATCGCCCCACATGTAAGACAGATCGAAAGTGTGGGTGCCAGATCTCGTGCGCAGACCGGACATTTCATAAGCTTAAAGTTTTCTTGCTTGATCGCCCATTCTTGAGCTTGAAAATCGACAAAACTTGAGTGATGGTATCAACATTTACCTTAAGCAGTCAATACTAAAGCGCACAAAAAGCATCTACTTGCCGTGATTTAAGCAGTTGAAATATGCAATAGCTGAATTTTTCGGAAAATTTCGCGCTTAGAGAGGCTTGCGCCCGGCGAAACCGCCGTCCTGCTCATGCCAGAACTCGATCTCGCTTCCTTCGCCAAGCTGCCAGCAAAGATAGACGATGCGGCCATTTCGCAGGGAAGGAAAATCGATCAGTCCGCGAGAGATGTCTTTGATCTCAATGCCGCGTACAGCGATCGCTGCGGCAATGTCGCGGAGTTCGCACAGTGCCGTTATGTATGCTGTGCCCGATGCCATTCCGCCGCCAAAACGCGAGGAGGCACTCGCGGCCTCGGCTTCCGCCTGACAGGCCTTTAATAGGTCGTTGTGCCTTTGCAGTGTTAGCAGGTCTGCTTGGATCTCGATCAAAGCCGCATTGGCTTCGGACAGCGTAAATGTCTTCATCGGCGCTCTCGGACACGGTCAAATCTCGCGGCGTCGTCGGCCGGGTCATCTGCCGAGAAAACTTCCGTATTGGGTGGATTGCTGACATTCGGTGGAAATGACGGCATTTCGTAGTCGCCGCTCGTCGTATCCTTGCGGATCATATCGGCAATATCGCCAAGGTCGATAAAGAAATCACCGACATCGATAAGCCGAGGCGCGGTATTCGATCGAAAGCCGGCAACTTCTACGCGGCAGCCTTTGTATGCAACTGCATTGATGGCATATACGAAATCTTCGTCTCCCGATACGAGTACCGCAGTATCGTACCGGCCCGCGAGACTGAGCATATCGACCGCGATCTCGACATCAAGGTTCGCTTTTCGGGTGCCGTCATAGAATGTCTTCAGTTCTTTCTGAACGACACGAAAACCATTACGACGCATCCATAGCAAAAAGCCCTGCTGCCGCTCGGCCCCGGCATCAACTCCGGTGTAAAAGAATGCACGCAGAAGCCTTCCGTCGCCCAAAAGGACGCGCAGAAGTTTGTTGTAATCGATATCGATATTGTGGAAACGTGCCGCGTGGAAAAGATTGTTGCCGTCTATGAAAACGGCGACACGCCCGCGATTGCCAAGTTGCCACGATGAACTGCTTTTTGTATCAAAATGCATCCGTACAAACACCCCTTGAAAAAATGTGGGTGCCGCAAGACGGACGTTCTACCTGTTTAGGCGAGAGAGCGAAGAATCCGGCAAGACTCTCAAGATCGGATCAAATAGGCTGTCCAAACAAACCAAAAAACCTAATAAAATAAAGGGTCTGGAGCAAACTTCGCCCCTCTTTAGGGATTCTTTTCAATTTCGATATCAATAAAATTCTCTAAACAGAACGGCCGCAAAAGCGGAACCTTCATCTACAGTTTGCCCTTGAAAGGCCATTTCGGTCAAGCATTTCCATAATGTGAAGTGATAATATCTAATCCGTCCATAAGCAATACGGCTTATCAGGTTCGATGTCAGACGAGAACAAAACTACAGAGGCCCAGCAGATCCAGTCGGTACCGATCGCCTTCGCGCCCGATGAACTGACAAGATGCGAAAATTGCGGCCGCGATAACGCTCCGAATCGCTCCAGCTGCATATACTGCGGTGCCGAGATAGCGATCCGTGATGAATTCCTTTCACATGCAAAGGTCGTGGCAAACGACCTTGCGCCCGATGAGGCCGGATGGAATATTATCGCCCGGGCCTGCGCCATCGGCGACTCTCGATCTCACAAGGAACTTGAATCGCTCAATTTTCATGTTTCTGATGCTCCTGGCCTTCGCGGATCGAACGCTTTGATCCCGATCGCGAGGTTTTCTAGCGAGCAGACAGCTCAGGTCGCCCAAAAACGGCTCACGGCGTTCGAGACCGCGATCGTAGGCGACGATAGGTTCGAAGTAGAGAAACCCGCGACGCGCATCTCGAAACTTGAGCTAGACGGGGAGTCCTTGTTGTTCACGGACTTCAATCGCGGCTCGAGCGTGCGTTGGCCTGTGACTGATGTCTCGGCCGTTGTCCTCGGTACGATTCGGGTCTCGCGTACAACGACCTATGAGAAACGCAGCATTCGAAAAAAATCAACGATCACGGATGAAATTTCCGATGCGCGTGATTCGCCGCTGCTCGATATCTATGTAAACGGTGACCGCATTCCGTTTTCGGTCCATTCGACCGGTTTTGATTTTTCGATTTTGGCGGGCGATCGATCGCTCCTTGCTTCCGAGAACTTCACACGTTTGGCCGACAAGATACGAGTCATTGCTCCGCAAGCAAAGATCGTTACAGAGTTCGACGCCGTTCGAATGCTCCTGAGTGGGCCGTGGCCGGAAGCGAGCCGAGCCGACGGCCTCGGACGTGTGCAAACAGGAATCGGCCAGCGTCGCTACGGACGCATCGCAACGATCGACAACACATTACAATTCACAAAATTTTCTCGCCTGCAGGCTCTTAAACTCAATGAACCTAAGAGATAAACGATCAAGGCCTGAGCGTCGTCCGCACACCGAACGTGAGCGTTCCGAAAGGCAGCACCATTCCGAAGGCGTTTTATTCGGCGTATCGCCGGTGCTGGAGGCGTTGCGGGCGGATCCGCGGCGTGTGGATCGCGTAATGATCGCCCAAGGTGCAAGGGAAACTCGCCTTTCCGAGGTGATCGACCTTTGCCGTGCAAACTCGGTTCCGTTTACACGAGTCGCTCGCGAATCCCTTGCAAAATATGCCGATCGCGGGGCAAATGTTCAGGGCGTTCTTGCGTTCGTCGCGCCGGCGCAATACGCGGATGTTGACGCGATCCTTGAAAATGCGAACGATACATCGCTGATCGTGGTGCTTGACGGCGTCGAGGATCCTCGTAATTTCGGTGCCATCATCCGCACGGCCGAGTGTGCCGGCGTGGACGGCATCGTCATTCCGGATCGGCGTTCGGTCGGCTTGACGGACACGGTGGCGAAAGCTTCGGCCGGGGCGATCGAGCACTTGAAGGTCGCAAAAACGCAAAACTTGAATCGATTTATCGAAGGCCTTAAGAAACGGGATATTTGGGTCGTCGGCACCTCGGTCGATGCTCAAATGACATACGACGAATGGGATTGGACGCGCCCCTCTGCCCTCGTTCTGGGCGGCGAGGGCCGCGGCCTGCATCGCCTCGTCGCGGAGAATTGTGACGTATTGGTAAAGATCCCGATGTATGGAAAGATAGATTCCCTGAACGTTTCGGTCGCATCCGGCGTAATATTATTTGAAGCTCGCAGACAAAGGAACGCGAATTCGGGTGTAGAATAGAAAGGCTATGTTTTGTCCAAAGTGCGGTCAAAAGAACCCTGAAGAAGGCAGATTCTGCCGAGGATGCGGTACCGACCTTGCGGTCCCGACCGGCTCTCTCGCCGCCGGTGTCTCGACGGCGTTAACTTGTGAAAAGGGCAAACCCCTCACATACGAACGCGCGATCGGCAAGATCTTTACAGGGCTTGCATTTCTTGCCGTTTCGATCGCCCTTGCGTTCTCAAAGATGGGGTATGGATGGTGGTTTTGGATGCTGATCCCGGCGTTCGGCTCGCTTGGGGCCGGAGTCGCGCAATATCTGCAGATCAGGCGATTTGAAAAAGGCAGGATGGCCTTCTCGGGCGGAATTCCGAATCAGGTCACGAGCGCACCAGCCAGCTATGGCCTGCCCGGCCGTGAACCGGAATACGCTAACGTCGAATCCCGCTATAAGACCGGCGATCTCGTTCCGCCGAGCGTTACGGACAACACGACGCGTCACCTCGACCTTGTCGATAAAGAAGGTCAAACGAGGCCGCTCGCAAAGAACGAATAGAGACTACTTCACGAACACACGGTAGTTTCCCGAGTTGCCGTTCGCGTCGAACACGCGGATCGTTGCGGTCGCTGCTTTTCCCGCCGGCACCTCAACAACAAACTTCTCGTTCGGGCTGTCCGCTATACCATCAACAGGGTAGATCGGCTTCCAATCTCCCGCGTTAATGCTGTATTCGGCACGCGATATGTATGAAGCCGCATCCACGGCATTGAAGGAGAGTTCGGCCGTGCCGCTCATCACGACGGCAGGTGCCGCCTCTGTAACTACCGGCGCTGTGTTGTCGATGTCGATAGTGTCGGTCAAACGTTCACCGGTCATCGCCAATGGAGCAGGATTCGACATACTGTCGCGCGCAACTACCTTAAATACGTACTGTCCGTCCGCAAACGATTGTCCATCGACAGTGAGAAATGTGTCGGTGATCCCGGACTTCAATTCCCGCCATACGGACTCGCCAACGGCTCTGAAAAAAACGTCGAAGACGATCGTGTCGTCATTCGCATCAGCGGCCGTCCATTGGAGCGAAAGCGCACCGCGCTGATAAAGACGTCTCGGTGCAGCGGCCGCCGTCGGCAAACCGAATAGTTCCGGAGAAAGCCCTGAAAGCTCTATATTCGGGTCCGTCGGTGCGGCAGGATTCGGCTGAAGGCCAACATTTGTCGGGAGAACTTCAAGCGATGTTATCTCGGGAGCGGTATTACGCGGCAGGAACGCAAGACTCACTGAACTCAAGGTCGCCCCTGCATTTCTAAGCGTTGCGCGCCATTGTATATATCGTGCCTTGGGACTCGACACCTGGAATCCGTTCGGGTCTGATCCCGCGGGACTCCAATCGCTCCAGGTATTGTTTGGAACTTCAGTATTTCCTGAACGAACCTGAAGCGAAACTGCACCGCTCGAACGCCAACGCAGGCGTCCCCAAGACGCGGTGGCTCCCGCGTCGAGAACAGGCGAGGAATACGAACCTTCTGCCCCGTCATTCTGACCGAAGCCGTAAAGCGTGCCCGGGTTGCTTCCGGATGCAAGAAAGCCTGCCGGGCCGATCGAAAGGAAATTTGATATCTGTCCCGCAGACGTCTGCAGGAGGAGCGTCTCGCGTCGCTCGTTCGTTACCTTGTAAACACGGCCTTTATCGGATGTTCCCACCAAAACACCGTCACCCACCGCCGCGAGCGAAAACCCGACCACGGTTTCCGGCGCCCAAAGCAGCTCGACCGTTCCGTCCGACAGAATATGATAGACGGCCGACTTCGCCTTCGTGAGATCGAAGTCGGACTTGGGAGCTTGGGCGGCCGCTGACGGCTTCGGGACAGTGACCGGCTTATCGCCTTTCTCGGCCTTTTCACCGTCGGCAGGTGCAGTCGCTGCCTTAACTGTCGAGGCCGTGTCGGCTATCGCAAGCGCGTAGATCGAGCCGTCAGGAGCAACGACGGCGGAATGCATTTCGCTTAGCGGTGAATCTAGGAGAGCGAAAGCCTTCCCGTCGGGTGCTATCTTCAGCAATATTCCATTCGCATCGGTGCCTGCGTAAAGATTGCCGGCGTTATCGGCGGTCAGCGAAACGACGTGCATATCTTCGGAATCGTAAAACACGGAGGTCTCCGGCTGGGAACCGGCCACCTTTACCTTGTAGATCTTTCCCTGATCGCCGGTCGCAACGATGAGTTCGCCGGTCGGCAGTATCGCCAGCGCCCAGATGTATTTTGCCTTCGGGTCAAAATAGATGCTCGCCGTGCCGTTTCTCTCAATTCTATAAACTTTGCCGTCCGGCATCGTTGCTGCAAAAACATCGCCGTTGCGAGCGACCGCGACCGCAGACACATTCAGCTCAGAAAGGTCAGTCAGCAATGTGCCACGGCCCGCCGGATCGACGCGAAATACTTTGCCGTTCGGTCCGGTGCCGAGAATAGTATTGCCCGCTGCGTCTCTAGCGGCAGAAAAGATATAGGATTCGCCCGTCGCGAAGGTTTTGGTGAGTTTCGGCGCGATCGACAGTCGTCCGTCATCGCCGATCGAGACGCCGTCGGCATCGCCCTTCAGAATGTCGGCTCGCGAATCGACGGTCCATACCTGCGGACCGCCCGCGAAGATGTTGAGTGCAAGAAAAAGGAGAATGACGACAAAGAATGATATTCGCTTCATTTTTTTGATAGATGATAGCAAATTCAACGGCTCTTCAAACTTTCGTTTTTGATATTGGCCTTTGTGCCGCGTGCCCTTGCGGCCTGCATAAACTCGATCGCATCCTGCATATGCTCGGCCTTGCCGGTGATAAGGCGTGCGCTTCGTTCGCGGGTCAAGTATGCCCAGAACCAATCTGTCATCACTGCGAGCCGGTTCTTGAAGCCGATCAGGAAAAAGACGTGGAGGAAAAGCCACATCAACCAAGCAATGAATCCGCGAAACTTAAATCGGCCGACCTCGGCGATGGCTTTGCTGCGGCCGATCGTCGCCATTGTTCCTTTATCGTTGTATTCAAAGGGCTTACGCGGGTTTCCTTCGATCTCGGCAAGTATATTCTTCGCAGTTTGTTCGCCCATTTGCATTGCCGCGGGGCTCACGCCGGGAACAGGCGTACCGTCGGCTTGTTTGATCGATGCCATATCGCCGATCACGAAAATGTCCTTGTTCGGCTTGATCGAAAGATCGGGCTCTACAAAGACTCGGCCTGCCTTATCGGTCTCTACACCGAGTTTCTTGCCTAGGCTTGAAGCCGCAACGCCCGTCGCCCAAACAACGACATCGCAATCGATCCAATTTTCGCCGACCTTGACCCGTCCCGGCTCGATCTCTTTCACGAATGAATTCAGCCTCACCTCGACACCGATCTCCTCGAGTTGGAGTTTTGCGCTGTTGGAAAGGTCCGGTGCGAAGGTTCCGAGAATGCGATCGGAACCTTCAAAAAGGACAACGCAGGCGTCTGCCGTCTTGATCGCCTTAAAATCTTTCGCAAGGGCCTGCCGAGCGATATCTGCGATCGCGCCTGCGAGTTCAACGCCGGTAGGGCCGCCGCCGACCACAATAAAATTCAATTGACGCTTTCGATCCTGGAGATAAGCATCGCGTTCTGCCATCTCGAAGGCAAGAAGCACGCGGCGGCGTATCTCGACGGCATCGTCAAGGGTCTTTAGCCCCGGAGCCGAGGTCTCCCAATCATCATGCCCAAAGTACGAGTGTCTGGCACCTGCGGCGACGATCAAGTAGTCGAAGCTCACACGCACGCCGTCGCCAAGCACGACCTGTTTGTTTGCGCCGTCGATATCGACGGCTTCGCCAAGAACGACCTCGATGTTCTTATGGTTGTGAAGGATCCGCCGGATCGGCTGCGCGATTTCGCCGGGCGAAAGGACGGCAGTTGCGACCTGATAGAGCAAGGGCTGAAAAACGTGGTGATTCTGCCGGTCGATGACCACGACATCGACATCTTTGTCCGCCAGGTATTTTGACGCACGAAGGCCGCCGAAACCGGCGCCGATCATCACAACTTTCGGCCTCTTTGCCATAAAATTCCCCAATGTTTCAAACGCCGATATATTTTGCGTAGAGCGTTCGGGCAACGGTCGGGTCATCAGTTCCTTTTACGATCGCCCGTCCATCCGTAAAGACCGTTACCTCAAGATCGTCCGGTGAAAAACGCAGCAGATACTCGTTCTGATCGACCGGGAAGTTGAATTTGAGGCGATCGGCAAGCTGATCGAGGTCAAGTTTGGTACTCGCGAACGGCGCGACCTGTACTGCGTTTCGTCCGCACAGGACGGCCACAAACTCGCTTGATTCAGCATCGAGAAATTCAAATTCATGCTTTCCGCACGTTGGACAGTTAGGATCCGGCCGGCCGATCCCGATCGAATTTTCCTCATTTGTCCATACGTCGAACTGCCGCAACTTGCGGCTCAAAACATCAAGGTCTCCCACAAGAAGTTTGAACGCCTCGGCCGCCTGCATCGCCGCAACACGCATTACGACCGGCGCGATCACGCCCGCCGTATCACAGGTCGGTGCCGAACCCGGTTCGGGAAGTTCAGGGAAAATACATCGAAGGCACGGGGTTTCGCCGGGGATGATGTTCATCGTCATCCCGTAACTTGAGACGGCCGCTCCGTAGATCCAAGGGATGCCGAGCTTCACACACGCGTCGTTGATCAAATAACGCACCTGGAAATTATCTGTTCCATCGATGACGAGGTCGGAGCCCGCAACAAGTTGTTCAATATTCGAATTGGAAACGTCTGCGACGATATCTTCGATCTCGATCTCTGAGTTGATCTGGAAGATCCGGCGCTTTGCGGCAACGGCCTTCGGCAGACGGTCAACGGCATCGTCTTCGGTAAACAGTGTCTGACGCTGGAGATTCGTGTATTCGACAAAGTCGCGATCGACAAGCTTGATCTTGCCGACGCCGCCGCGCGCGAGCATTTCACCCTGAGCACAGCCAAGAGCACCCACGCCGATAAGCAGGACCGTCGATCCGGCGAGTTTCTCCTGCCCTTCGGCACCGATGGGATGAAATAGGATCTGTCTGCTGTAACGTTCCTGCATCGCTTCTATCGTCTCATCTTCTTAGCAATAGACTCGCGAACCAACTGTTCATCGCCCCGAAGGCCTGTCCATATCTCGAACTGCCTTAGGCCTTGCGAAATAAGCATTTCAACCCCCGGGACGATCGTGGCACCTACCCTTCGTGCCGCAGCAAGCAGCGGCGTGTCCGTCAGCTTTGTGACAAGATCATAGACGATCTGGCCCTCCGAGAACCTGGCATTCGGCACGGGCGAAACACTTTCAAATTCTCCGCGCATTCCTATCGGTGTCGCATTCACTATTATATCGAAACCCGAAAGATCATTCCCATCCCGCAGGTCTGCGACGGAATATTTCACATCATTCCGCAAGCCTTCGGCGGCTTCAACGTTTCGCGCAAAGACCGTGATCTGGGCTCCGGCTCCTACGAACGCGGAAAGGCACGCCCTAGCCGCACCGCCTGAACCGAAGATCGCAATACTAGTCCCCTTTAGATCGTGTACGCGGCGTTTCAGCGGTTCGAGAAAGCCGTCCGCATCGGTATTGAAGCCGATCAGTTTTCCGTCCTCGACCTTCACGGTATTCACTGCACCGGCCTTGCGGGCCGATTCGTCCAACTCGTCGAGCAGTTCGATGATAGCGAGTTTGTGCGGCATCGTAACGCTCAGCCCGCCAAAATCGAGTCCGGCTTCCTGCGTTCGCGGGTGCACGAACTTCTCGATGAACCCGGGCAGATCCTTTACGAGGAAAGGAAGGAAAACAGCGTTCAGTCCGGCCTGTCGGAACAACGGATCGTGAATGTTCGGCGAGAGCGATTGGCCGATCGGATCGCCGATGACACCGTAGATCTTCGTGTGTTCGTCGATCTCGTCCACGCTATACAACTCACGCATCTCGTCAGCGGTCACTTGTCCCGATGCCGTAGCACCCTTCCCGTCAAGCGATGCATATGTGAGCAGAGCACCTCGCGAGGGAGCCAAGATTCGCATCCACATTCCGGCGTCACCCATCGCAATGACGATCGCCTTTATCTTGCGTTCTGAGGCTCTTAGAAGCGTCTTCCAGGCAGGCAGAGCAGCCGCCGTGTCGCTCGGCATAACAGCGAGCTTCACGGCTCGTGCCTCGGCCTCCGCGAGTTCGTCGAAGATCCCTTCGATGTTGTCCGTAACGCCATTGAAATCATGCCGAGAGATGATCTTGTTCGGGTGTTCGGTCCAAGAGACGGCATCAGATTCGACGTCGCAGCCCCAAAATCCGTCCGGCAGATCTCGCCAGAACGCCTTTCTTTCGGTATCAGAAATTTGCCGGAAACCGCCTTCGGCTTCCGGGCGAAATGTTGCGATCAAACGGCAGCGAGAGGCGAATTGAAGTGCTTTCTCTACCGCAGCGAACAATTCGGAAGGTTCGACGGCATCGAATCTTATCTCGATAAAGCCTGGCTCAAGCTCCATCGCTTCCTCGAGACGCATCGCCAACTCGCTCGTATTCGACGGAGCGATGGCAACGCAGATCTTCGAATCGCGCCTCATGAATATCTTCGGGTCGGCAGCGTCAGTATGAACGTCGCGGCCGTTACGAGCCCTGTGATCATAGTTACGGCTGAAGCTACGACCAACGCGGTCTCACCGCTTTGTCTAACGCCGACAGCGGCGGCGATCCATGCGATCGCCAACGGAAAGAAATAGTTATTTAGCTTCCAACGCACCAGAACCGCCGAAGCGCCGGCGATCAACAAGCAAATGACACCCAGCGTCTGAAAGGCGCCGTCACTCATCGAAGTTTCCTGCGAACGGACGAGCGCGAGGACGTTGACAAGGGCCATAACCAAAACCCAGGCGGCATAAAGGCCGAAGGTGCCCTTCCCAAGAAGAGCTTCTGTCGCGGTCTCGACATTTTTCAGGGGACCGAGCATCGCGATCAGCGTACCTAGAAGCCCGACGATCAGGAATGCTGAAAGCAGAAGCATCGACCGATGCCATGCAACGCCCCAAAGGCAATTTAGGATGCACGCAAGGATGTACGTGATTCGGATGCCGGCGAAGCTGGCTGCTTTGCTCGGAAGAGCTTGATAGACCGCAAAAGCGATCGACAGAAGGTAAACGATGGTCAAAAGGGATGCCGAGTATCCGGCCGGAGTTATGGGCGTTGGGAATAGTGCCGCAATCGGGTTCGTCGCGGTAGCATTCAGTGTTCCGACCACGAAGTAATTCAATGTCAGAACGGCTGCAGTAGCCACAATGACGACCATCGCCAGTGGAGAGACCTTGTTCGTTGCCATAAGTTCGATTATGCCAAAATGATCGGCGAAGTGAAGTTGGACATGGCACTGTTTTGCTTTTGCGCTTGCCGAAATTAACCAAAACGTATAAAAATAGCCCCAATCGGTGCATCTGCACCGACCTTGCGGCCTATGCGTAAACTTTTCCAACCCATTTTGCCGCTTTAGCGTCATAATGCAGGCGAGTGGCATTTAACTTGCTATAAAAAACGCGGAAGACGCGCACTTTCCCGACTTTCCCTATGCTGCGTTTGTTAAAATAGGGAGTGAAAGAAAGAGACATGAAAGCAATTCGACATTTTTTGTTATTGGTGGTCGTTATTGGGGCTTCCGCATTGGCGGTCGCGGCCCAACACGGCGATCAGCCAAAGAATCCGCCGCCGAAAGGCACTCCGCCGGTCGTGAACCCTCAGCCCAAAAGGCCTGAGCCGCAGCCGCAGCAGCCAAAACGCCCTCAATTCGCATTTGTTGACGCGATCTACGTCGATATGCGATCTGACGAACGATACAGCTGATACGAAACTCATTGCATGGCCGCACCATTCTCCGGTGCGGCGAATACTAAACAGATCTCCTTCAGGGCGTTTTTTAACGCCCTTTTTCTAGCTTCAGCCTCTAGCGTGCCGGCAGGCTTTTTGTTTACAATGAAAGCCATGGCAGAGAACGAAATTCCCGCAAAGAAGTCCTACGGCGGACTCGGCAAGCACATCCAACCGGCGCGTACGCCCGGCGAACTCAGCATCACAGAAAAGATGCAGGGCGGCGACCGACATGCAGAGATCCAAGCCGAGCGTCTTCGGGAAGAACGGTTCCCGGAAGGCAAAAGCCCGCAAAGCAGAACGCCCGCGGCCTAGGCTCCATCTAAACGCCGTTTCGAGTATTCCACCCTACAAACTTGGAAAGCCTTGATCGTTAGTATTTTATTCGCTAAGGATAAAATATGCCTCGAAATGGACTTCGGCCATTCGGGCTGGTGAGCATACCGGCCGAGAATGCCATCGACAACCTCAACGAGTTCGGTGTTCGTCCACGGCGCAACCCGCACCAACTAGGCCTTTCGGAACAAATAACATACAGCGACCGACAGGCCCGGATGCTTATGGAGTGGATGCGCGAGATGCACTTTTCGCCGCGAAATTCCCGCCAACGCGGCTCGTACCGCGGTCGGGTCTTCGTTCGTATCCGATTCTTGAAACCCCTCAAGACTACTTTCTAATTTTTTCTCATCCGGTTTGTATGCTCGCTTACCCAGCGTCGGCCAACGAGCGGTTAGTCTTTAGATGTCGGGTCGGAGTTTGCTGAGATTCTTCGACCTGATTACGGCCTAGTCCCCGTTCTGTTCTGCATTTCGGAGACTATTCGTAAGCTCTCGAGTAGAGAGTGTCCAGCCCGCCGTGTTCGGGGATGCGCGGCGGGCATTTTTGCGCCCTTTGGCACACTCGCCCACCGTTCTCAATTCCCCTCGATGCCGTCCGCCCGCTCCGTTCTGACGTTGTTGTGCATTTCGTGCAAATCGTGCAAATCGTGCATTTCGTGCACTTTGATACATTTTGTGCGGTTTGATACGTTTTGTGCGGTTTGTGCTTCAAAACGGCCGCGTCAATTCGCTATGATGACAACACGGTCCAAACGGCCGTTTGGTCTTTGACAATTTAAGTTCTAGATTCGAGGTTCGAGGTTTGCGATTCTTATTTCGAATCTCAAATATCAGATTCTCTTTTTTGAAATCGAGATTTGAAACGGATCAGATTCGTGAATTCGTAGCGACTTTCTTACCGCAGCCAAAATACCCCTGGAGCATGCGGAGCACGCGACAGAGACATGTCGGCGGCCGCACCGCCTCCGAGGTTGGTTTTTGGGCACGGTTCCACGGCATAAATGCCGTGGCAATTCAAAAGCCATTCAGCTCGTGGCGGGTTTAGTGTATTGGTGCCGTCTAGAAGATTTGAACTTCTGACCTATCGCGTGTGAAGCGAGTGCTCTACCGCTGAGCTAAGACGGCACATGATGTAGTTAGAGGGACGGGTCGTCAGCTTTGGCCGAGCGGTTCTCGTCGGTGCGTTTTATTGTACTCAAAGCCGAGTCCGTATAGTAGTGGATGCTTCCGGTCGCGCGGACGCCTTCTGCGACCTGCGGATCGGCGGTCACGCTAAAGAAAGCAGGCTTTGCACCCGAAGCCTGTTCGATCGTGAGCTTGTAAACATAGCCGTTCACGGTCGGTGTTTCGCCTTTGAAGCCTTCATCGAGCAGGCCTTTTGTAACGAGGTCGTCGAATGTTGCGAACTTTCCCTTGTTGCCGGCGGCGAACTGAGCCTGATAGACCTTAAGCCGGTCGAGCGTCTGTGCTGCGGCGGTCTCGTTGCCGGAACGGATCATGGCGCTCCAGCCGATGCCGCCGACCGCGATGAGAAGTGCGATGATCGCGATGACGATCATCAGCTCGATAAGGTTGAATCCGCGTTCATCACGCAAGGCACGGCGAATTGATCTCATAGGCTAAAACGCTGCTTTTCTCGATTCCCTGCACGTCCGGACAGGGCTGTTTGTTCCAGATTCTAGACGGTTTTGCCTCTATTTTCAAAGGCCGCTGTTTTTGGCCCGCAAACAATACCGGCAACTTTTTGATGCAGTTGAGCGTCTCTTTCAGCTAAAATAGTTTTTGAAGCCGCATCTTGAGGCTTCATTGCGAGATCTACCAGATGAGAGATTGGATCGCTTCAAGATCGCCAAAACCGTTCGCAGTCGTTGCCGATAATTCGGGCAGCCAAAAGCTCGCTCAAGTGTGCGACGCTGTCGGCGGCGTGATACGCGGCAAGCCGGAGAGCATACGCCAAGCACTCGTTGCGATAATTGCAGGCGGCCATCTGCTGATCGAAGATGTCCCGGGCATCGGCAAGACGACGCTCGCCAACGCATTTGCCCGCGCGTTCGATCTCGTGTTTCAGCGGATCCAGTTCACATCGGACCTTTTGCCGTCGGACGTAACGGGCCTTTCCGTCTTCAATCAAAAAACGGGCGAGTTCGAGTGGAAGCCCGGCCCGATCTTCGCGAACCTCGTGCTCGCGGACGAGATCAACCGTGCGACGCCAAAGACGCAGTCAGCGCTTCTTGAAGCGATGGCCGAAATGCAGGTAACGGCCGAAGGCGAAACACGGCCGCTGCCCGATCCGTTCATCGTGATCGCAACCCAAAATCCTTCGGAGCATCACGGCACATTTCCGCTGCCGGAATCTCAGCTCGACCGCTTCCTGCTGCGATTGAATTTAGGTTATCCGACTCAGGATGATGAGCGCGAGATCCTTTTCGACCGCCAGGAACACGACCCGCTTGACCGTGTCGCCGCCGTCCTTAGTTCGCAGGAATTGCTTGAGATCCAGAGCAGCGTTGGACACGTTCGGGTGGATGAAGTGCTGGCGGATTATCTGCTCAAGATCGTCGATGCGACGCGACGGCACGAATCGCTCGAACTCGGCGTGAGTCCTCGCGGTTCACTCGCTCTTTTCCGTGCGGCTCAGGCGAATGCTGTCATCGAAGGACGCAGTTTCTGCATTCCGGACGACATAAAACACCTTGTAATTCCCTGTTTCGCTCACCGCATCCTTGTCGGCACGCGCATCGCCGCCGGAACCGCACGCATACGCGAGGCCGAACGCATCCTGCGATCCATCATAGATTCGATCGAAGTCCCGATCTAGCGCACAGCAGGCTTAGACGCTCCGGATCATTTTGGGAACTCAAAGGAAGTTAGAATAGATCTCAAGACTTTCTGATCCGGGGTCTTCGTATGGACGTCCGACTATTGCTAAAGCTCGTTTCGAAGCAAGATCTGCGAAACTTCGCGGTCGGAATTGTCGTCGTTACCGGCGGACTTGGCCTTGCCGGATTGACTCTTTATGCGCACGAGGCGAACCGATCGCGGCTTGCGGCGATCGCAGCAGGCCTTTCGCTCATTTTTATCCTGCTGATCTTGATCTTCGTAATACCGCCGCTTGCAAAAAAGGCAAGCCGCGAAGCCTCTCAGCTGAACTTGCCGTTCGAGTTCACCCTCGGCGGGAGCGTGATGGCCGTGCTCATCATTGTCGTCGGGTTTTCAGCGTGGAATACAGGCAATAACCTGCTCTTTATAGTTCTTTCGGTGATGCTTGCGGCATCGACCGTCGGGTTTGCCGCCGGTTGGCTCACCTTGCGGAAACTCGATATACGACTGCGCTTTCCCGAAACTATCTACGCCGCAGAGCCTTTCCCGATCACTCTCGAGGTCTCAAATCGAAAATGGTTCTTACCTGCATTCTCGATCGTGGCGGAAGTTCGCGGCAAAGAACGTGAAACGATCGCGGCCGCGGACGAAGTGAGCGAAGCCCTTCCGAACTTCATCGCAAAAAGATTGCTCGCGGCACCGCATACGAACCTTACCCTCGATCATATTACGTATATTCCGCCGCATGATTCGGTCCAGCGGCAAACCTCCCAAAGCTTCGCGGCCCGCGGACGCTTCAGGATCACTGACTTCGAGCTTTCGACCGGCTTTCCGTTCGGCTTTTTTCGGCATCGGCGCCGTTTGGCGGCCAACGAGGCCGATATCTTGATCTTTCCGCGGCGTACGGCTCGACGCGAAGAGGAAGAGCTTCTTTCAAGCTTGGGAAGTCGGGACGCGTTGAAAACACGCGGCTCCGGCGACGACCTGCTCTTCCTGCGCAATTACGAAGCGGCGGACGACATTCGCCGCATCGATTGGAAGGCAACGGCCCGAACGCAGAACATAATGGTCCGCGAATTTGCCGCCGAAACCGACGCAAGGGTGCGGATCATTATTGGCGGCTTCGGCCCGGCCGCGAACGTACCGCCCTTGCGCGAACGCATCGCCGGAAAGACCGCTCATCACCCGGAATTTGAGGCAGCGATAAGCTTTGCCGCCACATTGCTCACAGACCTTGAGTCCGCAGGCGTGGAATTCTCCGTCTCGGTCGGTGACGCAGATCTTCTTCTTGGGAGTTCCAAAGCCCATCTTTTTTCATGCCTTTCTGCCCTGGCCCTGGCCGAAACCCCGAAATCGATCGAACCTAGATGGCTCGAAATACGTATGGCTGATACGGGTCCGAATGACGTTATCGTCGTCCTGACATCGGCTCGATCCGGGATCGATGCCGCATCCGCGGCTCATTCCCGATTGAAAACGATTACGTTCTAGCATCTGATTCTTGTCACAAAATAGAGATCGGCGGTGTTTTAATACTGATGGGTGGCATTTTTCGATGCTGAAATGAGTGAGATCTACAACATTCTTGTGGACATAATGTCCGAACAATCCGCGGCATCGCGAGCGAATGAGAGAATAGGGTTCGAGGAGGCATTTGCGCTCCATCATCGAACCGTCTTTCGTGCTGCACGCTCGGTCGTTGCGGATCCCGGCATCGCAGAGGACGTCACTCAGGAAACCTTCATCCGGCTCTACAAAAACCTCGATTCACTCGATAATGATGAAATGCTCAAGCCGTGGCTCATTCGTGTCGCAATAAATCTTGCCCGGAACGCGGTTCGCGGTACAATGAGAGCAAACACCCGAGAGGATAATTACGTCAAAGAATATGGCCTGCAAGAAAGAAGTTCCGTCGAGGTGGATTTTGAGGAAAATGCAGGTGTGAATGACATTTACCGAGCGTTGGCCCACGTCAAGGAGCCGCTAAGGAGCTGCCTGGTGTTGAAGCAGCAGGGCCTCTCGTATAAGGAGATCGCGACAAGCCTTGACTTGAATGTCGCGAGTATTGGCACTTTCGTAGCACGTGCGAGGCAGGAATTTTCGAAGTATTATTCCGGGAAGGCATAAGCAGTAATGAATTGCATCGACATTGGAACAATACAAGCCTTTCTTGACGGCGAACTCGATTTGGCACGTTCGGCCGAGGTGTCCGAGCATATCGACGAGTGCGACGCATGTGCATTGATGCTTTCTGAGGCCGAAGGCGAAGAGGCGGTCATTATGCCGATCCTTGCAAGGGAATTTGACGCTCTCGTGCCGACACAGCGGCTTTGGGCGAAGATAAACGATCACATCGAGACGGAAAAACGGGAGCGTCCGTGGTACCAAAAGTTGGGTGCCATCGCATTGACACTTCTTGCGAGGCCGTCCTTTGCGGTCGCAACGGCGGCGTTGCTCTTTGTCGTGATCGGCACGGGCTTTTGGCTCACGAACAAACCGGAGGCAAATGAGCAGGCGGCGATACCAACGAGCGCAACGGTCAATAAGCCGGTCGCCATGGTCGCAAAGGCCGCCGATGGTCCGGATAAACCGGCTCCGGCCGGAGATCCGAAGACGGAAGTGTTCGACGATATTCGCCCGTCCCGACAGTCGCGGCCGCGGACGACGACGGCTGCCTATGGAGCGAATGAACCTGCTCGGGCAACCCATGCGTCGGTCAAGCTCGATCCGGCAGAAATGGATTATGAGACTACGATCGCGGGGCTTTCAAGATCGCTTCAGGGACAGAAGGATTCTGTAATGGCTGTATCCGAACGTATCGCATTTGAGCGAGATATGGCCCTCGTGAATAATACGATCGATAAAATGCGGGCTCAGATCCGAAAAGACCCGAATGATGCTTCGGCCCGGCAGGTCCTTTACAACTCGTATCAGAATAAGATCGATCTGCTAAACTCTGTCTCACAAAAGCAGGAGCTTGTCGCAAGTCTCAGATAGAGCTTCCCGCCACGAATTGATGCTGACTTTTTTTAGATCTCTTACAATTTTGACCGCGCTCGCGGCTTTGCCGGCCATCGCAGCCGCGCAAAAAAATCCTATACCGGTACCGCCCGTCGCAAAAGTGCCGAGAGCGCCGGAGCCGCATTTTTCAGGCCCTCAGGAAAAGGCGATAGTTGTAAGCCCGGACGTAACGCTGAACCTTTGCGTTCTGCGCGGAAAGCTCACAATAAACTCGTGGCAGCGAAATGAAGTTCGCGTTTTCACGGGAGAAGGGTCCAGATTCGACTTCAAAGTTTTGCAGAAGGACTCGGCGAGTACGCCGGTTTGGATCTCTGTCAACGCGAGCCCCCGGACGCCGGGAAGCTCTATCGTCCCGCCGAGCGATTGCCTGAACGATGACGATATCGAGATCGAAGCTCCCGCCGGTACGACGCTTTCGATAAAGGGCCGCGAAGTCGTTCTTTCGGTCGATTCGGTAAAGAACGTAACGGTTTCAACGTTTGGCGGTGGCACTCAGCTGAGGAATATTAAGGACGGAGTCTCGGCTCTCGTAAATCGCGGCAATATCAGCATAGAAGATTCTTCCGGGCCGATCTCGGTTGAATCGACCACAGGCGACATTCTCGTCTTTGGCATCAAGCCCTCAAAGCCCGGCGATACGTTCCGTGCGAAAGCTCTTAGCGGCGACATCTCGATCATTGATTCGCGTCATCGGCAAATAGACGTCGGCACGATCTCAGGTGCGATCTCTTATACGGGCAGCGTCCTTAACGGCGGCTCGTATAGATTCACGTCTCAGAACGGAAATCTGCGGCTGAACCTTCCCAAGGACTCATCGGCAAGGATCTCCGCGACCTACGGATTTGGTTCCTTTTCGAGCGGGTTTCAAGTAAAGACCGAGACGGAGAATATAACCGGCGAAGCGATAAAGACCATCGTCGGCACGATCGGTGACGCCAGCGACGCCGAGATCAAGCTGGCGACAACGAGCGGCGACATTATGTTCCGGCCCGTTGAACCTGAAGCAAAGCCCAAGAACTAGAGCGTCGCGAACTCACGCCCCGTTCGAGCGGCGAATTGCTCGAGAAGCGAACTCGCACCGCCCGAAGCTTCGTCACGCGTGATCCGTTCGACCCGCCACATCGGAATAAAATAATCGCTCGGATTCAAATGCTCTTCACCGGCTGCGACCGCTCGGGCAAGATCCTCAAAATAGCTAAGATCCACGCCACGAAGGCTTACGCCCGCAGGCCCGATCTCGTCCAAGATCCCGAATAGTTTTTCTCTCGGTGTATGCAGGATCGCAACGACCGCTTCTCCGGCTGCAAGTTTCATACACGCATATTGTAGCGATTTTTCGTTTCCGGCGTCGAAATTCGGTAGAATGAATGTCAAGGGTCATTCTTATGCCGCTTTCGGCTCGGGAACGGAGGTTTTCGGGCCATTCGAAGTACCGATTTTTGCGATGTACATCTCTCGCCTTGAGCTCGAAAACATCAAATCCTACCGCCGGGCGGCCTTTGACTTCGCTCCCGGTATTACCGCCATTCGCGGTGAGAACGGTGCCGGGAAAACCACGATCATCGAGGCCGTCGCGTGGGTGATATTCGATATGCTCGACTACACGAAAGAGCAGTTCGTGCGTCGCGGAGAAAAAAAGGGTTCTGTACGGGTCACATTTCTGAGCGGGCTGGACGAACGCGAGTACGAGATATTCCGCGATTCAGGAACAGCCTACTTCGCAAGGGATCCTCGTCTCGGTGCGGTCGTTGCGAACAAGAAGGAAGAAGTCCGCCGATTCGTCTGGCAGCATCTCGGCCTTGACCAGGGCACCGATCTCGAATCGCTTTTCCGTCAGGCGATCGGCGTCCCGCAAGGCACGTTCACTGCCGTCTTTCTCTCGACCGCAGCAAATAGAAAGGTGGTCTTCGATCGGCTTTTGAAGGTCGATGAATATCGAGAGGCCGCAGCAAAGCTGCTGGAAACGAGCCGATTTGTCGAACATCGAATTTCGGACACGCGCGAACAGGTCGCGCGCATAGAAGGTGAGCTTGTCCGCGCCGACACTTTGGGAGCCGAACGCGAAGAGCTATTGCGCGAGACGAAAGGCCTTGCAGAAAAGATCGCGTCCATCGAACTCGACCTCGGTGCGGCAAAAGCTAAATTGCAGGCTGCGGAGAAGGAGTATGCCCGCGTCTCCGAGCTTCAGGCCGCGGCCGCCGAAGCAAAAGCGGTTCATGGACGCGCGGAGCTCGCGGCTGCCAATGCGCGATCGCACTTCGAAGCCGCCGAAAAGGCCGAGGCCGCGGTGGCCGAATCTCGCCCGGGAAACGAGCGGTATTTGGCTGCGGTCGCTAAGATCGCGCATCTTGAGAAAGTACGTATCGAACGCGACAAGGTCACGGCGGAAATAAGCTCGGCCAAGGCACGGTTCGCCGCTGCCGAAACTGAGCTTCGCTCTTTCCGCGACAAATTAAAACAGGCTGAGAACGCTGCTCGTGACGTGAATGTGCTTTCGCCAAAGGCCGCCGAACAGGATGCTCTCGACGCGTCGATCCGCGATCTCCGCGAGCGGCTGATCTCTGCGAAGGCTTCCGAAGCCGAGGCAGCAGCGTTGGACGAGCAGCTTGCGCGGATGCGTGAAAAATATCTTGCGAATGCCGAAGCGATAAGGGCGAATGCGGAGAAGGCCGCTGTCGCTGCTGAACTCGCCCAACTCGAGAGGCGGTCAGGTGAGATCGTTTCTTCGCTCGCTTCCTTGCAGGCAAGCCTCGACCACGACGAACGATTTCAACGCGAAATTCGCAACGGACTCTGCCCGATCCTTTCCCAAAAGTGCCTTAATCTCGGTCCAGGCGAAACGCTGGAGTCCTACATCTCGAACCAGTTCTCGTCGCTGCGTTCGCAGATCGGTGAATTAACGACCGAGCGGAACGCTGTCGATCAGCGGCTTGCGATCGCCCGCGAGGGACAAAAGGCTGAAGCAGAGGCCGCGTCCTTGCGACAGCGGAATTTGGAGATCGAACGAGATGGGAAAGCACTTTCCGAGCGAAGCAAGAGTTTGAGGGCGAAATTCCCGGCAAGTACGGAAGTTACCGCTGAGCTCGCCGTCCTGGACGCAAAACTCGCTTCGTTGTCCGATCCTCGCGGCCGTATTGCGGTCCTTGAGAACCTTGCCGCTGAGAAGAATGCCCTGGTTGAGAAAGTCAATAAGCTCGATTCCCTTGTGTCCGAACTCAGCGCGGACCTGAAACGCCTCGAGGCGGAACTTGCTCCTTTTGTCGACCTTGACGTCGAACTTACCGCCGCCAACGCCGAACGTGATGACAACGCTCGAGATCATCAAACGTTCCTGACCAACGTGGCCGCGGCCGCGGAACTTGAACCACGCCGAAATGCTCTGAACGAGGCAGCGGGTAAGTTAGAAAATGCGGTGCGCGAAGCTGAGATGTCGACTGCGGCACACCGTGAAGCTCTGGCCGCATTCGATCAGAACGATTTCGAGGAGAGCCGGCTGCTTGTTGCTGCCCTTGACCGTACACACGCCGCCGAAACCGCAAAACATACGGCCTTCAACGAACGGCTCGAAAAGATCGCCGCAGAGTTCGACAGATTTGCCGACCTTCGCAAAACGCGCGACCAAGGCCTCGCCGAACGCGAACGCCTTGATGCTGTTTCAAAGACGACAGCTTTCATCCGCGACACTCTAAAAGAAGCGGCACCGCAGATCGCCCGTAATTATGTGCGGCACGTTGCGGTCGAAGCGAATCAACTTTTCCGCGAGATAACTGGCAACGGCGAACGCGTCTTGAAATGGAACGACGATTACTCGGTTTCCGTCGAAGAAGATTCCTATGAGCGGCCTTTCGTCAGCCTTTCGGGCGGCGAACAGATGTCGGCCGCACTCGCCGTACGGCTCGCCCTGCTCAAACAATTGACGGAGATCAGGATCGCATTCTTTGATGAACCGACGACGAACATGGACGAGGTCCGACGCGAGAATCTTGCGGCGGAAATACGCAGCATCACGAACTTCGATCAGCTTTTTGTCATCTCGCATGACGACACTTTTGATAATTACGTGGATAATGTAATCGTACTCGGCGATGGGGCTCAGGCGAATTTTGAATGAAAGATGTAACGATCGTGTGCGACGGCTCAAGCCTCGGAAACGGCAAAGGTGAACCTCGTGCCGCTGCGGTGGCGCTTCTCGGTTTTCGCGGCCTTTGGAAAGGCGTCGGAAGATTTCTTGGCCGTGCGACGAATCAGCAAGCTGAGATCGCAGCGGCCGCCCTCGGGCTTGAAGAACTTAAGGAACCTTGCCGCGTACGCCTTTTCAGTGACTCGCGATATGTCGTCGAAACGATGACGGGCAGCTTTCGGCGGAAAACGAATCATGATTGGTGGTCGCGCCTGGACAAGGCCGCTGAGCGGCACGTCGTCGAGTGGAATTGGATCAAGGGCCACAGCGGCCACGCGGTGCAGGAAGCAGCAGACAAGGCCGCTCGGAAGATCGCGTCGGCCGGGCACGTCGATCCTGACCTTTTGTCGGACGCTGTTGTTGACCTTGGCACGGTCGAGCTTTGATGTAGGACCTTAATTTCTGAAGTTACGCAAGATCTCCATTCACAAGCCCGCAAAGCGAACCGCATCCTTTCTAAGCGGCCTCGCCCTTCTTGTGTTTACCACTAGCGTATTCCCGCAGGCTGTCTCGAATGGCTGGCTGTGGCAGAATCCACTGCCCCAGGGGAACCCGCTCTACGGCATTCACTTTGCGAAGGATAAACTCCGAGGGCTTGCGGTCGGTTCGGACGGCACGATACTGCGAACTACGGACGGCGGCTTTCGTTGGGAAAAGATGGATTCTCCGACAAAAGTCGCTCTGTCGGCGGTCTATTTGCTGGATAAGGAAAATGCCCTTGCCGTCGGCGCTCGCGGAACGATCATTCGCTCCACTGACGGCGGGAAAAAATGGCAGGCCGTCGCGAGCGGCGTCCGCGAACATTTCTATAGCCTTACCTTCGCACCGGACGCAAAAACCGGCTACATAACCGGCTCGAACGGGTCTCTGCTCAAGACCGTCGATGGCGGCGCCGCTTGGCGCACCCTTACGTCCGGAGTGAACTCGCACCTCCTGAAGGTTACAGCACTTGACCCGCTTAAAGCCGCGGCATCCGGCACGGCCGGGATCCTTCTGCTGACCGAAGACGGCGGCGAAACTTGGACGGCGAGCACGCACTGCGACGGAACGATCGTCTCGAGTACGTCACTTCTACAAAATGGGACGATCCTTGCGGCGGGATACGGCGGCTGCGTAGAACGCAGCGTGGATCAAGGAGAGACGTGGCGGCGCGTTGATATTTTCACAAAGGCCGATCTCCTTGCGGCAGCCTTCGCTCCGAAGAGTTCACAAGGCGTTATCTCGGATGCGAACGGGACCATCTGGCTCACTGGCGACGGAGGCGTCACGTGGGTACCGTTCGCAGTTCGCACCAGTCCGAGAATTGTCGATGCGTTCTTCGCTGACGATCTTACCGGCTGGGCGGTCGGCGATAACGGCCTTATCCTCCGCACGGACGATCGCGGCTACAGCTGGCAGCGACTCAGCGAAGGCGGCCGGGAAGATGTAAATGATGTCGCCTTTCAAACCAACGACATCGGCATCGCGGTTGGTTCACGCGGCCGGATCTGGCTCACGAACAATGCGGGCCGCGACTGGCTGCCGGCTTATTCGGAAACTAATGTCAATCTAAATTCCGTCGCATTCTACGACGGGCAACGCGGCTGGATCGCCGGTGATGACGGCACGATCCTACGCACGATCAACGGCGGAGCAAGCTGGGGCAAAGGCGAGACGCACGTAACGCAAGACCTCACGAGCGTCTATTTCGTCACCGAGAAGACGGGGTTTGCGGTCGGTGAGAATGGAATGATCCTGCGAACGGATTCCGCCGGAGCCTATTGGGAGCAGCAGGAATCGGGCACGCGTCTTTGGCTCGAGGATGTAAAATTCTTCGATGAAGAACGCGGGATCGCGGTCGGCGACCGAGGCGTCGTCGTGACGACCGCTGACGGGGGCGTCTCGTGGCAAAAAGCTGTAACGAATGTGCGTGAGAATCTCTATTCAGTCAGTTTTTATGGCGACAGATCGGGATTCGCGGTCGGCGAGAACGGCATGATCCTTCGCACCGACGACGGCGGCAGGACGTGGAAAGATCAGGAATCGCCAACGTCGAACAGCCTTTTTGCGGTAACTTATTTCAATGAAAAAAGTGCCGTCGCGGTCGGCGAACTCGGCACGGTCGTCATCACGGACAATGCCGGTGAAAACTGGTCAACGACACCAAGCTTTACGGGAAAATTGCTTCAGGCGATAGTTTATCGCGGCGGCACGAATGTTTGGGCAGTGGGCCGCGGCGGAATGATCCTGAAGCGCGTCGAACCGCTCGCCGCCGGCAGCTATGCTCCAGCGAAGCTGCCGCCGACGCTTCGCACGCGTCCCCGGCTCGACGCAAAGCCGCGAAAACCTGCGATCACGCTGACAGATGACGGCGACATCCCTGCCGCCCTGCCGCCAAAGAAAGATCAGTGAATGTCGATGACAACGGCGATCCATTCGCCGTCGGTGTGGATTCGAGGGGTTTGAAGATCGCGGTCCGCAAGAGCTTCGACGATCTCTCGCTCCTGCGTTTTCAGGATGCCGGACAAGATGAGCTTCTTCTCGGCTTTTTCGATCAGAAGATCAAGCATCGGCAAGATCACATCGAGCGTTACGTTCGCGGCGACAGTTCCGTACTTCGGTGAATCGGCAGGAAGTTCGCCCGCCTCGAACACGATGCGTTCGGCGACGCCGTTCTGTTCTGCATTTTCGCGGGCCGCGATTATCGAATCAGAATCGGTGTCGCAACCGTATATCGGACAGCCTGCGTCCGTGATCATCGCCGCCGCGATCGACAATATTCCTGTGCCTGTCCCGACATCAAGAAAGCCGCCGCCCGCAATTCCCTCTTCGCTCAGTACCTTTAGACAAAGGCGCGTAGTCTCGTGAGTCCCGGTGCCGAATGCCATTTTCGGCTCGATGAGAATGACGATCTTTTCCTGGCCTTCGACGTCGATCCACGGCGGCGCAATAAGAAAACGGCCGATCTCGGTCGGCTTCCAGTGACGCTTCCATTCAGCAAGCCAATCTTCCGGAAAGATCTCGCGGATCGCGGTCTCGAACGGAACATTCCGGTCGTAGATCGCTAACGTATTGCGTGCGGTTTCTTCTAGCAGGCCTTGATCGGGCAATTCGGAAAAGATGCCCGTGACGGTGACAAGATCGCCCGCCTTTTTGCGTAAAAGATCCGTTTCGACCCCATCGGCTTCCATCAGATCGAATACCGCTTCTGCAGCCGCTGCGGCCTCGAACGGAAGCGTAATATCTGCGGCGAACCACTTCTCAGTCATCACTATTCTCTTACTCCGATCTCATCGAGCTCGCGGCCGCGGTTTCGCCAATCTTCGACGACCTTTACGAAAAGTTTTAGAAAGACCTTCTTTCCAAGCAACTTCTCGATGTCCTCACGGGCCGCCGTTCCGATCTCGCGAATGCGAGCCCCTTGCTTACCGATGATGATCTTCTTTTGCGATGCACGCTCGACGTAGATCGCGCAGTAGATCGTAACGAGTTCGGGATTCGTTTCCTCGTCAAAGACCTCGGTAACGACCGCCGTCACGTACGGGATCTCCTCGCCCGTCGAGCGAAGGATCTTCTCGCGGACCATTTCGGCTGCGATGGTACGAACCGATTCGTCGGTAAGTTCGTCCGCGGAAAAGATGGCTTCGCCGACAGGAAGATACTTAACGACCGAATGCAGCATCGTCTCGACAGCATCGCCCTTTAAGGCCGAAACTGGCACGATCTCGGCAAAATCGTACTCATTTCGATACATATCGATGAGCGGCAGAAGTTCGCCTTTCTCGCGCACCTTGTCGATCTTGTTAAGGATGAGAACCGCAGGTTTTTCGCTTCGTTTTACGAGGTCGAGAACAAAACGGTCGCCATTGCCCGTCGAGACGCTCGCATCGCGCATCAAAACTACCACATCGACCGAAAGGATCGCGTCGTGAACGGCCGCCATCATTCTCCGGTTCAAGAGGTGGCCAGGCTTGTGGACGCCCGGCGTGTCGATGAATACGATCTGGCCTTCGGGAAGCGTTACGACGCCTTTTATTCGGTGACGGGTGGTTTGAGGCTTATTCGAGACGGCGGCGATCTTCTCGCCGACGAGCCGGTTCAGGAGCGTGGATTTGCCCGCATTCGGACGGCCGATGAGAGCGGCATAGCCGCTGCGAAATTCTTCACTCATCACTGACCGGCCTTAAGGACGCGGGCCTTCCCTGCGACAGCTTCCTTGAAATCGCCGCCTGAAACGTCGCCGATCCTGATGGCAACATCGTAGAGTTTCGCCGCCATTTCATTATCGGCAAAGAATTCATAGATGCGGCCGAGAGCGACGTAGGTAAGGGAGAAAAGGGCCTTATCCTCAGCGGCGTTCTTTTGATTGAGAACGCGTACGTACTGATCTTTTGCCTCTTTGAGTTTTGCATCGCGGACCTGCGGATCGTCTGCGGCAGCGGCCTCAAGGCCGGCGACGCGTCCGAGGTTGTAGTAAACACGTGCGTCGAACTGCTCATTGCCGAGCATCGCTTTGAGCTCGGCCTCCGCCTTTTGATAGTCCTTTGCCGCGACCATCTTCTGAACATCGAGCAGACGGGCGATCATCGGATTTTCTGCCGCAACGTCCTGAACATTTACCTTGCGCGTGGCGCGAAGGGCTTCGGCACGTTTACGGGCAGCAGCATTCTCCGCAAGCCTGTTCTTCTCCTTTGCAGCATCAAAGCCGAGCAGCATTTCCTTGATCGATCCGGCGATATCAAAGCCGGTATCTTCCGTGCCCCTTAACTGTTCGTTAAAGTAAAATGCCATCACGGCACCGCGTTCGTAAGCTTCTGAAAGCATACGCGCGGTCTCATCGGCCTGTTCACCTCGATATTTTTCAAGGTCAGCCGTGATCTTTTCTTTCTCGGCCGGCGTGGACGCGTCCTGAAGCTTCTTTCGAGCGTCGTTTACCGCAAAATTCACGTTCCGAAACTCTTTTTCGCGGGCTTCGGCTGCGGCAACGATCGACCGCGAAACGGTCAGAAAAACGTCGGGCGAGACGTCCGCGTTCACCTTCCTTTGCTCATCGAGGAGTGTCTTGATGCCGTCTTTTATGTCGTTGATCTCCTTGGAATGATCAAAGAGCATCGGGTCAAAAACGAACTGAAGGAATGCACGATTCGCATCCGTGTCCGTCAGTTCCTTGTCCGGGCTTACGACGACATAGTAGCTGTCTCGAACATTGATGAAATTTATCGCTTGCTGCGGAGCAAGCATTTCGGGAACGACGACGAAACGGCGTTCGTGCTCGCGGGTCGAGATCTTCTGAAGGCCGGTCTTCCTGCCTTTCGCAGTGGTCGTTTCCGTTTTGATCTTCTCGATGACGGTCAACCTTGGCTTAGTGTGGAGATAATCGAGTGCGTCCGTGATAAGGTCGCGAGTCGAAGGCTGAAGTTCCTTGGCGGCCTCGGCTTTATAAAGCTTGGCGTATTCGTCGAGATTCCCCGCAATGCCCGATCGACGGTAAAAGTCGCGTACGAGCGGCGCAAAATCGAGCACGTCGAGCAAAGCTCCGGGCAAGTCGGACGTAATGATCGGGTCACCGAACTCAGGAGCGGGCGTCAGGGCGTAGGCCATCGAAACGAAGGCCGTCAGCATCTCCTGGGTCGTTTCCTTCGGATGATTCTTCTTATAGGTCGCAACGAACTGCGTCAGCCGGGCTCGCAGGTCGGGCGGCATCTGCGCAAGGTCAGATTCCAGACGCTCGCGAAACATTGTGCCCGCCGGCGATAACTGCACGTCGATAGCCCCGTGCTGGCCGTTCGCATCCGACACCTGGGCGGAATTCAACGCCGCGAGGACGACCATGACGCGCTTGTCAGGTTCGACCGAGACGCCGTAATCGTTCAGATCGAATCGAGCATTCGCCTGTCCGAAGACGGCGGCCGAAAAAAGTAGAATTGTGCCTAAAGCCAAGAAGAAACGCATTGAGAAAGAGATGAATCGCCGCCGTCAAAAGATGCTTGCCTTCGCTGCCGGACGTGAAGGACAAAAAGACAAGAGTTCGTTTTACGCCTAGTGATCATACAGCGTAAACGAACTCTTCGTGTAACCTAAAAGTAGGCTTCGCCCACAAAAGAACGAGCGATGCTCTTAGTTGTAGCTTGCAAGCGCCGCCGCCTCGTCCTCGTAAACGTCAAAAACGGTAAGCAGCTTTGTGATCGCAAGGAGATCCTGGATCTTCTGTGTCAAGTTCAAGAGCTTGAGCGTTCCGCCCTCTTTATTGACGGCCGTAAAGCTCGAAACGAGTTCGCCGATACCGCTCGAATCGATATAGCCGACGCCGCCGAGGTTCAATAGGATCTTATTCTTTCCTTCGCCGAGGACACGGCGAATGGCCGTACGAAGGGCAACGCTGCCCTCACCGATAGTAACCTTGCCATCGAGGTCAAGGATCGTTACATCGCCCGCCTGCCGTTCAGTGATTGTGATATCCGACATTATATTCTCCCAAAAAAAATTTAGATGCGAAATGCCGATTTTAGAACAACATCCGCGATTCTGCCAAGCTGGCTCAGAGTTTTTTGCGCATTTTCACCCGCAGGCCGCCGCCCGGCGGATTCTCCCATTTGACCTCATCCATGAACGAGTTCATGAACAGTATCCCGCGTCCGTTGGATTTCAGGAGGTTCTCGGGGTCGGTCGGGTCCGGCACGTCCGCTACCGAAAATCCTGTGCCGAAGTCACGGACCCTTATTTCGATAACATTGTCGAATTCTTCGAAACTGATCTCGACATCCTTTGTTTCATCGAACTTGTTACCGTGCTTGACCGCGTTCGCCACCGATTCGCGGATCGCGAGATCAAGCGCATAGACACATTCGTCGCCGCAGCCGCATTTTTTGGCAAAATCATCCGCCGCTTCCGCTGCAGCGTCAACGGACTCGATCCGGCTTGGTAATTTTATCTCTTGCGTATTCACAAAAAAGACAGGTTTTAGAGTAAGTTAGCGATTTGTTAAGGTTTGTGTCAAGACTGATGGACAGGGACACCGAAATCCAAATGAAGCTATCGCCCGCAAATGCCCTCCGCGGAAGCCTCGCCCTGCCGGGCGACAAGTCGATCTCGCACCGTGCTGCAATGCTCGCTTCAATAGCGAACGGCACTTCCCGAGTAGAGAACTTCCTGACGGCCGAGGACTGTCTCTCGACGCTTGCCTGCATGCAGCAGCTTGGCATTGCAGTTCATCGGACCGGCACGACGGTTGAGATCATCGGAGCTGGAAAGCACGGCCTTCGCGCCGCACGCGAGCCGCTTGACTGCGGCAACAGCGGCACGACCGCGCGTCTCATCACAGGCCTTCTGGCGGGGCAGACGTTCCAGACAACGCTCATTGGAGATGAATCGCTGTCAAAACGCCCGATGAGCCGCGTTACGAGGCCGCTGAAGGCACTCGGGGCCGAGATCGATACCTCCGACGGCATGTTGCCGGTCAAGATCGCAGGAGGTGCGTTAAACGCCGCTGTGGTGAGGCTCGAGGTCGCCTCGGCACAGGTGAAATCGTGCATCTTGCTGGCGGGGCTTTACGCAGACGGAAAGACAACCGTCGTCGAACCGGTCGAAACACGCGACCACACCGAGCGTATGCTCAAATGGCTCGGCGCCGATCTCGCCGTCGAAATTCGCGATAATGCGCGGCATATTTCGGTGGACGGCGCCTCCGAACTCACCGCCCGTGATATTTCCGTGCCTGCGGACATCTCGTCGGCGGCGTTCATGTTGGTTGGCGCGGCGTGCTTGAAAGGCTCAGAACTCATACTGCCAAACGTCGGTCTAAACCCTACGCGAAAGGGCGTGCTTTCCGTGCTTGAACGGTGCGGCGTGAAGGTTCAGGTAAAGAACGAGCGTGAGGCTTCCGGAGAACCTGTCGGCGATCTGGTCATAGAAGGCGGCATCGGTGAGCAGGAACTTTCGCTTCTTGCCGGTCCGCTGATACCGAACATAATCGACGAAATACCGATCCTTGCCGTCTTCGGTACGCAGCTCCCGAACGGGATCGAGATACGAAATGCGAGCGAACTTCGCGTTAAAGAGACGGATCGTATCGCTGCCGTTGTCGGGAATTTGCGGCGGATGAATATTGCTGTCGACGAGTTTGACGATGGATTTCGAGTGCATCCAGGACGTCCGAAGGGTGCGGTCGTCGAGAGTTTTGGCGATCATCGCATCGCGATGGCGTTTGCGGTTGCGGGGCTTTTCGCTGACGGCGAGACCGCGATCAACGGCCACGAAGCCTGTGAAATATCGTTCCCGTCCTTTTTCGATGCACTCGGAAGTGTCGTAACCTAGTACGACAGCGAAAACGATGAGCAGCCAGAAACGCATTGCCCTGACAGGCTTTATGGGGGTCGGAAAGTCGAGCGTAGCTCGGCATCTGGCCAATCTTTCCGGACAGCAACGCGTAGATCTTGACAGCTATATCGAGCATCGTGAAGGCCGCCAGATCGCGAGCATTCTCGATGCTGACGGCGAGCCTGCTTACCGCGAGATCGAGAGCGCTGCCCTTGCACATCTGCTCGAGAATGAGCCGGTGCCGATACTGTCGCTCGGCGGCGGAACGTGGACGATCGAGCGAAATCGCGAGCTTCTTCATAAATACGGATTTATGGCCCTTTGGCTTGAAGCGAGCTTTGAGCATTGCTGGCTGAACATCGCATTCTCGCGAAAAACACGGCCGCTGGCCCGCGATCGAGCGGCTGCCGAAAAGCTCTTTAACGAAAGGCAGAAAACCTACTGCCTTGCCGACTGGCATTTCATCGTGCGGCCGGATCTGACGTCGTTCGATGTTGCACGGCAGATCCACGAAGAGTTGTTTGCTTAAACCGTAGGAAAAATGCCGGTCTCAAAAATAGCTCTTGCCAATTCGAGAATTTTTGCCCACAATTCTTGGTACAGGATGATCGAAAGCTTGCCAAACCGACAGGAGCGGCGGTGATGACTTCTGTCGCGTTTTGCAGAAGACTCGGCTTTGCTTGTTTGCGGCCTAAACTTCTGCCGTTTCGTATTCAAATTAATTTGGAGGAAAAATGAAAATTAAAGTTCTAACAGTTTTCACTCTTGCCATCGCTCTTTTCCTGAGCGCTTGCGGTAAATCGGACGCCGACCTCGCAAAGGCGGTGAACGATAAGCTTGCTGCGGATAAGATCACAGGCGTGACCGCCGTCGTCAAAGACGGTGTCGCAACGCTCACAGGCGAAGTTGGCGATATCACAATTAAAAATAAGGCTGAGGCTTCGGTCAAATCGGTCGAAGGCATCAAGAGCGTAACGAATAACCTTACGATGAAACCGCTTCCGGTGGCGACACCTTCGGCTCCGGATCCGGCACTGACCGCAAAACTCAATGACGCTCTCAAGGCTGCAGGCTGCACGGGAGCGGCGGTCGCTGTTGAAAACGGTAAGGTTACTGTTACCGGCGAAGTTCCTGCCGCGAAATTCACGACCTGCATCCAGACGATCCAGCAGGCGGGCATCACCGGCATCGACAATCAGCTCAAGAAAGGCAAATAAGCAGGAGGATAAAGCATTATGTCAGCACAAGAAAAATATCAATCGCTGCTTGAACTTGCCAATCAGAACGGCACGACATACGAGCTTAGCGAAGGTGACAATGGAACGCTCGTCGTTACGGGCGTCGCTCCGAGCGAAGAGGCAAAAACACAGCTTTGGGACGAATATGAACGTCTTGACCCGGAATTCCGTTCGAATGACCTGATCCTGAATATCAGCGTCGGCCAACCGGGCGGCTCCGGCACGACCTACACGGTCGTCTCCGGCGACAGCCTTTCGAAGATCGGCAAGCACTACGGCATCGCTTGGAAGTCCATCTGGGACGCCAACCGCGATATCCTCTCGGATCCGGACAAGATATATCCGGGCCAGGAACTGAAAATTCCCGTCTAGAGAGAATTTTCTAGACTCGCAAAAAGCACTCTGATATAGTCGTGAGATCGACTCTTCAGGGTGCTTTTTCTTGTCTCACGGAGATTAAAAATGAAAACCTTCTTACTGCTCTGCTCGATCTTCACATTATCGAGGACGCCTCAGAGACTGGGCCAAATGGTCCGAGTAGTCGATTCAAACCTCCAACTTCCGCTAGAATAGGTCCTGCTGCTCCTCTGACAATGGCGCGAAAATATTATTGTTCTCTGGGACGACCCTAATATATTTCTATCGCGGCGAGCAATGCTGCGGAAAAATCGGCGAACAGGGATCTTGGGCTAAGGGCCTCGGTTGGGGAGGAATAAGCCCCAACGCTCCCACCACTCTCTCTGTTCGAGAGTATCAAACTACCCGACGAATACCACTTTTCAGCGACTAAGCGCTCGACTAGAAGTTGATATCTCATCGCATATGACGAGTCAACAAACTCAGGAAATACGTTGTAGTTGGATTCGGCTGCCCGGACTGGTTTGGTAGATGCCGAACACTCTTCCAGCAGCATCAGGTAGCCTAGAAATGGGGGCTTACTCGAAACAAGATCAACCGAAGCACTGCGTTCCGGGGTGCGGAAACCACCTTCACGATGCGCCGTCCAGAAGTCGACTGCCGACCCGATAGATTCCTCGGACCTGTTATTGAAATTGTTTCCGAAGGACGGTCCAACTTGGGATTTAAGTTCAAATGCCGCAACCAAATGACGTTTGTAGATCACAAGAGCGTCCCACATCTTTGTCGGTCGAAAGTAACCTGGGATGGTCAACTTTGCCATTCCGGTAACAATGATGTCCGAGGGCGGTATCTGTGAAAAGAGAGCGACATCGCGGATGAGTTCCGAAAACCCGTCTAAATTTTTTCCACCTATCACCGCCCCTCGGCCGCCCTCTTGTGCGGTCCCGGCGTTAGCGAGTCGTCCATCCCAAAAATATTTGACGGAATGTCGAACACTATTTTCAAAATCTGGTGGTAGCAGTTTGCTCATGGGGAATCTTGTTGAGAGTTAGATAAACCTTTTCGCTTTCGAACATGCCGAAGGCTTTCTCCATTCGGGTTTTTGAGTAATGTGCGTAAGTGTCGTCGACTTCGACACCTATCGAATTACGTCCAATCCGGGCTGCCGCCACCATTGTTGTACCCGATCCGAGAAATGGGTCAAGGACAGTATCGCCAACGAAACTGAACATTCGTATCAACCGATGCACAAGAGCCTCGGGATAAGGTGCCGGATGCCCATTGCGGGTTGAGGCACCAGGTAATGTCCATATTTGTTGGAACCACTCATCGAACTCATTCGAGGAGATGATCGATAAGCGTCTCTGTTCAAGGGTTGGAGTTCGATAACCACCGGACTTTCTAAGCATCAACAAATACTCGACATCATGTTTTATTACAGCATTCGGTTCATACGGTTTACCTAGAAATTTTGAGTTACCCTTTGCTTCGAAGGAGGCGTTTGAGATCTTGTGCCAGAAAAGCGGTGCAAGGTTGTCAAAACCGATCTTTTCGCACCGGACTTGGATCTCCGCGTGCAAGGGCACGACCTTGTGCCGGCCATGAACGCGTCGCGATTGCATAACGTCACCAACGACAACGATCATCCGGCCACCAACCACAAGTTTGTCAAAGCACTGTCGCCAGACGGTGTCTAGTTTGTCAAGAAATAGCGAATAGTCATCAATGTGACCTAGTTGCTCCTTGTGCGAATTGTATTGCTTGAGATTCCAGTACGGCGGCGATGTCAACACGAGATGTACGGATTCGTCAGGGATCACCGACAAATCCTGCGAGTCACCAACCAAAATTGTGTGCACGGTCCTTCGATCAGCAACTTCGGCTCTAATCTGGTCAAGTTCCGCCTCATCCTTAGCGATTTTTGGGATCGCGCGGTCAAGATCGCGAAGTGTCACCTCTGGCATTTCATGATTATAACCTTAAACCGGTATCTTGAACACGCTGGGGCGCAGATTGCCAAAGGTCACCGATCTGTTGGTCGATTTGCCAAAAAAACACACAGTGGAATAATCCTGACGAGGCGGGGTCGCGTAGAATTTGGTAAATTCTTTTTATGCACTCGACTACGGACTTTATCGTCATCGGCAGTGGTGTTGCAGGGTTGCGTGCGGCCATCGCGTTGGCCCAAAAGGGAGCGCGGGTTACCGTCCTCACAAAAGACAAGGCGAGCGAATCCAATACGGAATATGCGCAAGGCGGCGTCGCCGTCGTGCTGGCTGAGGACGACGATGCCGGGCTTCACGAGGAAGACACGCTGATCGCCGGTGCGGGGCTTTGCGATGTCTCGGCTGTCGAAACTCTCGTTACCGAAGGCACCCGATACGTCAAGCAGCTCATCGATTGGGGCACGGAATTCGACCGGGAGGGCGGCAATCTTCTATTCACAAAGGAAGCCGCTCATTCTCGCCGCCGGATCCTACACGCGCACGGCGACTCGACCGGTGCGGAATTCGTCCGTTCGCTCATCGCTCGCGCAGGCACAGAACCGCTCATCAACCTCACGCCGTTTGCAACCACGGAGAGCTTTATCGTCTCGGAAGGCCGCTGCATCGGCGTGCGTTTCCTGGATCCGATCCTACGTGCACCGCGCGAGATCATTGGGCGTGCCGTGATCGCGTGTACAGGCGGTGCGGGCCAGCTTTATCTCCACACGACGAATCCGTCGGTTGCGACCGGCGACGGAATGTCGATGGCGTATCTCGCCGGCGCTAAGATCGCGGATATCGAATTCGTTCAGTTCCACCCGACCGCTCTAAGCCTGGAGAACGCACCGCGATTCCTGCTCTCGGAGGCGATGCGCGGCGAAGGCGGTATTCTGCGGAACAAATACGGCGAACGGTTTATGCCCCGATACGACGAACGCGCCGAGATGGCACCGCGGGACATCGTCGCGCGGTCGATCATCCTCGAAATGCGAAAAACGGGCACGCGTACGGCCTTTCTCGATATGACGGCGCTAGACGGCGCGTTCCTAAAACACCGGTTCCCGAAGATCTTCGAGACCTGCCTCTCCTACGGACTCGACATTACGAAAGACCTGCTCCCGGTCTCGCCCGCATCGCATTATTTTATGGGCGGGATCCGCACCGATCTTTGGGGACGAAGCTCGCTGCCGGGCCTTTATGCGGCCGGCGAAGTCACCTGCACAGGCGTTCACGGTGCGAATCGTCTCGCGTCGAATTCCCTGCTCGAAGGCCTGGTTTTCGGGGCCCGTGCGGGCGAAACGGCGTTTCAGGATTCAAAGGACATCGACATTCCTGCGGTCAAATTCGAGCCCGGATCTTCCGATGGGTCCAACGGTGCCGGGATCGTCTCGACCGCCGTACGCAAACGCGTAAAGCGAACCATGTGGGAGCGTGTCGGCATCTTGCGCGACCGCGATTCGCTCGAACGCGGGCTCGAAGAATTCGATCAAATACTTGCGTCCAGCCTCGGCTCGGCATCGCGAAATTTCGTCACACTTGCAAGGCTTGTGGCAAACGCTGCATTATGGCGTGAAGAGTCACGCGGCGGACACTTTCGCACTGATTTTCCTGAAGCCAAGAACGAGTTCCGCGTACATTCGATACAGCAGCTTGGCGAACCGATCGCGACCGAGACCGTTGATACTGCAGAAAAAGTAAGCTCCGTATGAATTCACCAACCGCACTCAATCTCGCTTCGATCGTTACTCAGAACGCCAAGCTCACGCCTGACAATGAAGCGGTCGTTGGTGCAGGCCGTCGAATGACCTACGGCGAGCTCGACCAGGCGTCGAATCAGGTTGCGAACGCTCTCAAAAAACTCGGGTTCGGCGTAGGGGACAATATCGCTCTGATGTGCCCGAACCTGCCTTATTTCCCGATCATCTATTTTGGGATCGTTAAGACGGGTGCGGCCGTCGTTCCGCTCTGCGTGCTCTTCAAGGCGGCTGAGATCGAGTATCACCTGAAAGACAGCGAGGCAAAGGCCGTGTTCGCGTTTCAGGGCACCGAAGAACTTCCGATGCTCGAGCGCACCAAGGAGGCATTCGACCGCGTCGATTCGTGCCGGCATCTGATCGCACTTCCGAATCCGCAAATGCCGTCACCGGAACAAGATGGCATAACAATGTTCACAAGTTTTGTCGGCGGCGAAAGTCCGGCCTTTGAGACTTTCCCGACGGCGCCCGACGATACGTGTGCGATCCTCTACACCTCGGGCACGACCGGCCAACCAAAAGGCGCTGAATTGACGCATCTGAATCTCTGGTCGAATGTCATCGCAACGCACGAGATAATGCAGGCGGCACCAGCATCGCGAACCGACGAGCAGAGGACGATGCTCATCACGCTGCCGCTCTTTCATACGACGGGCCAGACCGTCCAGATGAACACCGGCCTTTATGCAGGCAGCCGGATCGTTCTGCTTCCGCGGTTCGACCCAAAGATGACCCTTGACACGATGACGGCCGAGAAAGTGAATTTCTGGGTCGGCGTGCCGACGATGTATTGGGCGCTTCTCAACTACGTTGAAGAAAACAACTACGACACATCATCGATCGTCGAGAATATGAGCGTCGCAAAATCAGGGGGCGCGCCGATGCCGGTCGATGTTATGAAGGCCTTCGAGAAACGTTTCAATGTGCGGGTTCTCGAAGGTTACGGCCTGTCGGAAACATCGCCGCTCGCCACCTTCAACCATATGCAGCGGCCTTCAAAGCCGGGAACGGTCGGGCAGTCGATCTTCGGCGTCGATGTGATCTGTGCGGACGATGCCGACAATGAGGTTCCGCGTGGAACCCGCGGCGAGATCCTAATTCGCGGGGCCAATGTGATGAAGGGCTACTACAAACGGCCCGAAGCGACCGCCGAGGCATTTCGCAACGGCTGGTTCCATTCGGGCGACATCGGAACGATGGATGAGGACGGTTTCTTGACGATCGTTGACCGCAAGAAGGATATGATCCTGCGCGGCGGCTACAACGTCTATCCACGCGAACTCGAAGAGCTAATCATCACGCACCCGGCCGTCTCGCTCGTCGCAGTCATCGGCGTTCCCGACGATCGATTGGGCGAGGAGGTAAAGGCCTTCGTCGTCCTCAAAAAGGGTGAAAACCTTTCCGAAGCCGAGCTGATCGAATGGTGCCGCTCACGCATTGCATCCAACAAATATCCGCGTTTTGTCGAATTCCGTGACGAGCTTCCGATCGGCAATACCGGCAAGGTCTTCAAACGCGCATTGAAGGAAGAATCTCGATGACTTCGGCCTCTCGTTGCCTATTTGCCGCCAATCGCGGAAAATTTAGACAGCGATGTTTAGAACTAAGTTAGTCATTCTCCTTGCTGTCATTGCTGCAAGTTCCCTTTGGGCCTGCTCCTCATCAAAGCAGAAACCATACGTCCTCGCCGACGACCAGACCTACCAGGCAACGCTCTTCAGACAGAACTGTGCCGTCTGCCACGGACGCGAAGGCGAAGGTGCTGTGCTGCCGAATGGAACAGTCATCCCGAGTCTCCGCGATGCGCATCACAAATTCAATACGCGAGCCGAGATCTACAGCCAGATCTCGCATGGCGGCAACGGAATGACTCCCTTTGAACGCCAGCTCACCGACAACGAACGCCAATTGCTCACCGACCTCGTATATTCGAAGCTACGCGGCGGGAAATAGAGGGTTTTGTGTTTTAATAAAGCGAGTATGCGAATTCTGATCTGCGGTGCGAGCGGCCTGATCGGCAAAGCCCTAACTAAAGCCCTTGAGGCAAAGGGCTGCGACCTGCTGCTCGCAGGAAGAAAGGAGCCGCAGGATGAACGCGAGACGAAATGGACGATCGAGGACGGATTTGCCGAGCCGGAACGCCTCGAAGGCCTCGACGCCGTGATCCACCTTGCGGGTGAATCCGTTAGCGCTCTCCGCTGGACGGACGAAAAGAAGGCCGCCATCCGCAATAGCCGCGTCGATGGTACACGCAGCGTCGTCGATGAGCTCGCCAAGCTAAAGTCGCGTCCAAAGGTCCTGATCTCCGGCTCCGCGGTCGGTTTCTATGGAGATCGGGACGATGAGATCCTGACCGAATCGAGCACCTCGGGGGACAACTTTCTCGCGAAGACGTGCCGCGAGTGGGAAGCCGAATCGCGTCGGGCAGAAGACGCGGGGATCCGCACCGTTCTGCTCCGGACAGGTATCGTTCTCTCTAAGGATGGCGGCGCTCTCGCGACGATGCTTCTTCCCTTCAAGATCGGCGTTGGCGGCGTCATCGGCGACGGCAAACAATGGATGAGCTGGATCTCGCTGGACGACGAAATTCGTGCCATCGAATTCGTTCTCGAGCACGAAGAAGTGCGTGGAGCCGTCAACCTCGTAAGCCCTAACCCCGTTACAAATCAAGAGTTTACGAGCGTTCTAGGTGAAGTTCTCTATCGCCCGACGTTCATTCCCCTGCCGGAGTTCGCGGTCTCGATGCTGCTCGGCGAAATGGGCGACGAACTCCTTCTCTCAAGCACTCGGGCCAAGCCGGCACGGCTTGACCAGCTCGGCTTTGAGTGGCAATTTCCTGAGCTAAAGCCCGCCCTCGAACACGTTCTCGCATAACCCGTCATACATTTTGTGCATTTTGTGCATTTTGTGCGGTTTGTGCTTCTAATGGGAGCGTCGGTTCGCTATGATGACAACACGGTCAAAACGGCCGTTTGGTCTTTGAAAAAATGTTGACGGTTGATGGTTGACGGTTGATGGCAGTTAGCTATTGGCGGAGCAAAAGCTCCCCTCCTTACGAAGGAGGGTGGCAGCCGCCTCGGCTGACGGGGTGGTTTTTTGAAAGTCGAAATTCGAAATTGAGAGCGACTAGATCCGTGAATTCGCGGCTTTCTTTCCTTTGCGAACTTTGCGTCGCCTTTGCGTTCTTTGCATTTACGATCTTGCTTGAAACGCAATGGAAGACTTCTGACTTCTGACTTCTCACTTATCACCTATTTCGGAAATGGTGGGAAAAAGCCTCTCCCAGTGCGGACTCGGAATGGGACAAGGATCGAGATTTTGGGCGGAATGGCGAAAAGTGACAAAAGTTGTAAGCACAACCTTCAAAAACGCCGATTTTTGTTCCGTTTTGTTCCGCTCGTTCTGTTCCGAGCGGAACGGAACAAACATCGAGGTTTTGTCGGCGGCAAGCCGCCTCCAGAAAGGCCGGGTACACGCCACGGTCGGGACCGGTTGCGTTCTTTGCAACACTTGGGGATCTATGACCCAAGAACCCCGACCGCACTGCGAGAGGGCATAGCCCCGAGAATGTTCTCAGTCTTGTCGGCGGCAATGACTTAGTCCCCGTAGGGGACAAAGAATATAGTCCAGGGTAAGGCCGAAGGCCGCAACCCTGGGTTACCTTGCCCAAATAATGCTGGAGCGAGCGGAGCACGCGACAGAAGCCGTTGTCGGCGGCCGAGCCGCCTCCGAGGTTGGTTTTGGGGCACGGTTCCACGGCATAAATGCCGTGGCAATTCGGCGGGAAGTTGCGTTGAGTGTTGTGCCCTTACTAACGTGCAGGCTTCTGCAACGCTGACCGGGCGACAAAGAGTTGGGGGAATCTTGCTTTAAGGGCCTCGACCTTCGGCCGGTCGTTCACGACGATGTACGGGTCGTCAGGATTCAGCCGCATATAATCCTGATGATATTTCTCGGCAGGATAGAAACCGTTGAGCGGTTTGATCTCGGTCACGATCGGTTTGTCGAAGAACTTCGCGTCCGTTAAGGCCTTCACAAAAGCTTCGGCAGACGACTTCTGCTTGTCGTCCTGATAGAAGATTGCCGAGCGATACTGAGTGCCGTGATCCGGGCCCTGGAAATTGAGTTCGGTCGGGTTATGTGCGACGGTGAAAAACACGTACAGAAGCTGCTCGTACGTTACCTTGGACGGATCGAAGGTCACCTCGACCGACTCGGCGTGGCCGGTCGTACCGGAGCCGACATCTTCGTAGTTGGCGGTCTCCTTTTTGCCGCCCGCGTATCCGGAAACGACGTTGGTCACACCCTTGACGTGTTCATAGACACCCTCGACGCCCCAGAAGCAGCCGCCCGCGAACACTGCGGTCTCCAGCTTGGCGGTTTCGGCTTTTGGGTTCGGAGTGGCGACCGGAATTGCATTTGATGACCTTGCATCCGCCGAAGAGCAAGCCGATGCGATCGCGGCGGCCGCGATAAGTAACAGGCAAAATAGCGTCGATCTCATAACTTTATATTCGTCTCGGCTGCACAAATTGGATGCGAACTATTCTATAATAGTTCGAAACGACATCTTTTAATTTTCTTGCTGCCGAACGTTGAATCGAAATGACGTCAAATGAACTTCTAAATTCGCCGAGAGCTCCGAAACCTGTCGGCGCCTATCCGCACGCAAGGCGTGTCGGGAACCTCTTGTTCCTTTCCGGTGTCGGCCCGCGGGCACGCGATTCGGCGAAGATCCCCGGCGTCGAGCTTGATGCGGAAGGCAACATCCTGTCCTACGACATCGAGACGCAATGCCGCTCGGTCTTTGAGAACGTCCGACTCATTCTCGAAGACGTTGGCTCGAGCTGGGAGAAGATGGTCGATGTGACCGTCTTCTTGACGAATATGAAAGCGGATTTTGCCGGATACAACCGCCTTTATGCGGAGTATTTCGCGGATGTGCAGCCTTGCCGGACGACGGTCGAGATAAATGCTCTTCCCACACCGATCGCGATCGAGCTTAAGGTGATCGCGACCATCTAGAATGGAAGTACATATCCATATTAGGCCGGCGGACGCTGCCGACGCCGTCCGATTGTCCGAGATCGCTTTTGCCGCTAAAGCGTATTGGAAATATCCGGCCGAGTGGCTTGAAAAATGGCGGACGCAGCTCACGATAGCCGAACGTGATATCGAGGATGACACGGTCGTCAAACTCACCGTCGGCGTTGAGATCGCAGGCTTCTATATGCTGCGGGAAGATGCCGGGAAGCTTTGGTTGGAACACTTGTGGGTGGAACCGCGGTTCATCGGACGCGGGCTTGGACGGAAGCTGTTCGAACATGCGGTCGAGAATGCGGGCGAAACGACATTCGCTGCGATCTACATCGAATCCGACCCGAACGCGGAAGGTTTTTACGCGGCAATGGGCGCAGAACGCGTCGGCGAAAGCAGATCGGAACTTGACGGCACCGTCCGCGAACTGCCGCTGATGGAATTCAAACTTAAAGGAAGAAAAAAAGGAACACACATATGATCGAAACAAATGGCTATGCGGTCCATGAGGCTGGGACGGATTTTAAATCATTCAACTTCGAGCGTCGCGACGTCGGACCCCACGATATCTTGATCGACATTCTATACGCGGGCATTTGCCACTCCGATATTCACCAGGCAAAGGACGAGTGGCATGACAGCATGCCGACGACATATCCCCTCGTGCCGGGCCACGAGATCGTCGGCCGCGTTTCGCAGATCGGCAGCGATGTTACAAAATTCAAGGTCGGTGATATTGCCGGCATCGGCTGCTTTATCGATTCGTGTCGCGAATGCCCGAATTGCAAGAACGGACAGGAACAATTCTGCTTTCAGGGAGCCGTCTTCACCTACAACGGAATCGAAAGGGACGGCGTTACGAGGACCTACGGCGGTTATTCGAAGAACTACGTCATCAACGAAAATTACGCGCTCAAGGTCAACTTTGACGGTGATCTTTCAGGCGTAGCACCGCTGCTCTGCGCGGGCATCACGACGTTTTCACCGCTGCGCAGATTTAAGGTCGGGCCGGGCCAGAAGGTCGGCGTAGTCGGTCTCGGCGGACTCGGGCACATGGGCGTAAAGCTTGCAAAAGCGATGGGTGCCGAAGTTACCATTTTCAGCACCTCGCCGAAGAAAGAAGCGGACGCCAAGTCTCTCGGGGCCGATCATTTTGTCGTAACGAGTGATCCGGCGAACCTCGCGCCGCTCACCGGAACATTCAACTTCATTCTCGATACCGTTTCAGCAGACCACGACGTTAATCCGTACATCAACCTGCTCGGCGTCGGCGGGGCGATGGTAGTCGTCGGTGTTCCGGGAATGCCGAATACCGTCCACAATCTGTCGCTCATCTTCGGGAACAAGAGCCTTTCCGGTTCGCTGATCGGCGGCATTCCCGAAACGCAGGAAATGCTCGATTTCTGCGCAGAACACAATATCGTTTCCGATGTTGAGGTCATCTCGCCCGAATACATCCCCGAGGCATACGACCGCACCGTTAAGAGCGATGTGCGGTATCGCTTCGTGATCGATATGAAAAATGCGTAGAGAGTCTGCCCACGAAAGGCACTAAATAAGAACCTCTTTATGGCTGAGATCATCTATCGAGAAGAATCGTACAAGATCATGGGAGCCTGCTTTGAGGTGTATAAGGAGAAAGGCTGCGGATTCACTGAATCGGTTTATCAGGAATGTCTCCAGCTTGAATTTCAACGGCAAGGAATTCCATTCGTTGCTCAGCCAATCTTCGAATTGGAATACAAAGGCACGAAACTTGAGCAGTATTTCAAACCCGATTTGGTCTGTTTTGGCTCAATAATTGTCGAACTGAAGGCACTTTCAAAACTGATTGACGAACATCGTGCGCAGGCATTGAATTATCTTCACGCCACGAAGTTTCGGCTCTGCCTGCTGGTGAATTTTGGCCATCAGCCGAAAGTAGAGTACGAAAGGATCGTAGTCTAAAGCTCTTCTTTTTTTCGTGGTTTTCGTGTGTTTCGTGGGCGATCCCTTCTTATGCGTTACCTTGCACTGCCGAGAGGCATAAATGTCTCCGGCAGCAACATGATCAAGATGACGGAACTCAAAGCGGCGCTCGAAGCGCTCGGTTTTGAGAACGTCGTCACGTATATTAACAGCGGCAATGTGGCGTTCGATGTCAGTAGCGCGCACGTAAGTAAGGGCTTAGCCTTGGAGAAAGAACTCATCGGCGAGATCTCATCCGTCTTGGAAGCTCTGGCCGGCAAACCGATAAGCGTAATGGTCCGCGAACAGGCAGAGTTTGCACGGATAATTCAGAACAATCCGTTTGCGGGCCAATTCGAAAGCCACAAGGAAATGCACGTGCTTTTCCTTAACGACAATGTGACCAAAGAAGCCAAGGCATTCCTTGTCGAGAATGTGCCGCCGCCCGAGCGTTTTGCGGTGGCGGGCCGCGAGATATATTGCCATCTGCCGATGGGCGTGGCCGACAGCTATCTCGGTCGCGGCGTCTTTGAAAAGAAGCTCAAGATCGCCGTTACTGCACGCAACTGGCGCACGGTCGAGAAACTCTCGACGCTCTAGCTCAAGGCCGAGCCTCAAGGATCAGATTGAACGGCGTCTCTGTCGCACGCCGGAGATCAGAGAAACCGCCCGCCAATACGACCTCTCGGAGCCTTGCCTCGCCGGCCTGTGCACCGAGGCCAAGGCCAACCTCTTGCGCACGCGACGCCGGAGTACAGATCAGCGTCGATGCCGAATAAAACACGCGGCCAACGGGATTGTGGTTGTCCTGCCGGTTATCCGTCGAAAAAGGTTCGACGATCATCCAGGTTCCGTCTTCCTTTAAGGATCGCTTGACGTGCGCCGCCGCACCGACCGGGTCGCCCATATCATGCAGGCAGTCGAAAAAAGTTACGAAGTCATATTCCGTTCCGGGAAAATCCTTCGAGGCTGCAACCTCGAACTTGACGCGATCATCGACACCGGCCGCCTTTGCCCTTTCTCTTGCTTTGTCGATCGAGCCCGAATGATAGTCGAAACCGGTAAACTCAGAAGCCGGATACGCCTCGGCCATTATTATCGTAGAGGCGCCAAAGCCGCACCCGACATCCGCAACCTTCGCGCCGGATCTGAGTTTCGCCTCGACCCCGTCGAGCGCCGGTATCCATTCCTTGATAAGATGCGCGTTGTAGCCCGGGCGAAAGAATAATTCCGTTCCGCAGAAAAGATCGGAGTCGTGTTCGTGCCAGCCGAGGCCTTCGCCGGTTTTGAAACGCTCCGCAACGGTCGGCACCGAACGCAAGGCGGCAACCGCCAATAGGAACGCACCGGGCACATGAACCGGACTTTCATCGCTTGCCATAATGAAAGACTGTTCGTCGGTCATATAGTAACTGTCCGCTTCCGCGTCATAGCAAATATATCCGCTCGCCGCATTTGCGTTCAGCCATTCGAGAAGATAGCGTTCATTGGCGCCTGTGCGAGCGGCCAACTGCGACGCCGTAATGCGTTCGTTCGGCGTGGCCATCGCCTTGTATAGTCCAAGTTTTTCACCGATCACGATCGGCCCTGCACTAATCGCTGCTCCAAGATCGGAGACGAACTTACCCAAAAGTTCATTTAGTTTGCTTTCGTTTATATTCAGTGCTGTCATTGCTTCCTCCTCGCAGCCGTACAGTAGTCAATGCGTGGAAGACTCAAAACCGCCCAAGTAACCTTGTTGGTGGAAAATAGCGCTATAATAGCGCCAAATTAGTGATTTTCAATGTCAATTCGAGCTCCTTTCAATTTCAAACAATGGATCGACGAGCATCGGCATTTGCTGAAGCCGCCGGTTGGGAATCAGTGTGTTTATGCGGATGATGATTTTATAGTGATGGTCGTCGGCGGGCCGAACTCGCGGAAAGATTATCATTGGGACGAAGGTGAAGAGCTTTTCTACCAGCTCGAAGGTGACATAAAGGTGCAGATACAGGAAGACGGCAAACCTATCGAAGTCCTGATCCGCGAAGGTGAAATGTTCCTCCTTCCGCCGCGGATACCGCACAATCCGATCCGCGGAGCAAACACGGTCGGCCTAGTTATCGAACGTAAACGCCGCTCGGACGAACTCGACGGCCTGCTTTGGTTCTGCGAGAACTGCAACAATAAGCTCTACGAAGAGTATTTCGTCCTCACCAATATAGTTACGCAATTTCAGGGTGTCTTCGCAAAATTCTACGGCTCACTCGACCTACGCACCTGCAAAGAGTGCGGCACCGTCATGGAACCGCCGCCGGTTGTGGCGTAGGCGAAATGACCGCTTCTTGATCGCTTGTTTGTTGCTCGCAAACCTCCCTTATTTTCTGACCACCGAGATCGTTATCTTTGACGGATATTGCTTCGAATGGTGTACGGCGTTGGTTGCGATGATGCCTTTGACCTCATCCCAGTTATTGCCGCCGGTGTTCATGTTGCGGTCGAAGCGGGGGAAGTTGCTTGACGAGATCTCGATCCGCAGGCGATGGCCGGCCGCGAAGTAGTTGCTCGTGTTCATCGGCTGGAACGTGAAACCGTAAACCTTGCCCGATTCCATCCACGCGAGCGGCTTGTCATAGCCATTGCGATAGCGCATACGCTGGATGGTCTCGTCGAGATTCCACGCCTTGCCGTTCTCGTCCACGTCGATCAGCTTAACTGTAAAGTCAGTGTCTTTTGCGCTCGACGAAACGAACAGCGACACGTCGATCGGACCGCTGAGTTCGATACCTTCCTTCAGAGGCTCGGTCGTGTACACGAGAATGTCGTTTCTCTCTTCCATCTTCGTCTGGTCGAACGCACCGCCTTGAACGGCATTGCCGGTGCAGCAAACATTGCCGCCGAAGGACGGGACAGGGTTCATCGGATCGTACGTGAAGCTGTCCGGCGCGTCGGACGAAGGCGGTGCGGTCGTCAAGCTTCCGTCGCCCTTAAGGCTATTCGCCTTTCCGCTGCTCGCGAGATAGAACGTCAACGGTTCGGCACCGGCCGGCGGCCACTGATCGGCGCTCTGCCATTTGTTGCTGCCCATCGTGAAGTAGCGAACCTTCGGCCACTTTGTGATGTCATTACCCTCACGTTTGCCCTTTAGAAAATAGTCGAACCAGCCATAAGTGAGTTCACTGTAATTCAGCCGTGCGTCGCCGACGCTTCGCTCGCCGACGACAGTATTCTCTGTCGCACGCGTATAGCTGCAATGCAGCGTCGGAGCGATAACAGCGTATTGCTGATCCGCGATCTCCGGCCTCGCCGTCTTGCGGACGTGATTGTAAAGAGCGAGATTCGGGCCGACCGAAACGTCGTACCACGACATGAACCAAAATCCCGGGATATTGATCTTCATATTGTCGTGGAAAAGTCCGCCCTTGTACCATGCGGGATCGTTCGGAGCGCGTTCGATCATCGCGCCGCCGGTCGCGACCGGCATCTTGTCCGCGAAGATCCCTCGCGGGCCGTCAACGGCTTTGATGATGTCCTTAACGGGAAGATGCCGCAGTGCCTGCGACCAATCGACACGCGGCGATTGCTGCGCAAGATCGAACGATTTCGAAGCCCGAATGAGGTCTTCTTGCGATGTGTTTGCCGGGAACATCGGGCGAATCTGATTCTGCTCGCCGTAAAGCCACGCGATGAAGAGCATCTGAACTGCACCGCCGCGATACCAATTTCCCTGCTCGTAGTACGGCCCGACGCGGCCGACGCCCGCACCGAATCCTTGTGCGATCATCGTCGTAAATCCCGGCACATTCTGTGCCGCTACGCCCATCTGCCATTCCGCCGTGGACGAACAGCCGATCGTGCCGAGCTTGCCGTCCGACCAGGGCCGTGTGGTGAGATATTTGATCGCGTCCTCGCCATCGGTAAGCGGCGGCCCGAGTATGTCGTAATTACCTTCGGAGAAGAAGTGCCCGCGTTCATTCATTATCACGAATGCGTAGCCGCGTTTTACGGCGTCGAGCACGGTCGTCATATCTCGCGGTGCGCCGAGCCGAACATCCCACCAGTTGAAGTTATACGGCGTCCGCGAAAAGATCGTCGGGTAATGCGTGCCACTGTCCTTCGGGCGATAAATATCGGCTTGCACGCGTGTCCCGTCACGCATCGGGATCATAACCTTGCGGTCAACGACCGCGATCGACTGAAGTTCTGCCTCGATGGCATTTCGCTTGGCCTTTAACGCCTCGGTATCCGCCGACGGAGGCTGAGCGACAGCAGACACGAAAGCGGCAATTAGGACAACGACAAGTGCGAAAGTTTTGGGAAATGCGTTCTTCATCGATCTCTCCTGAAAATCTGGTTGTTGGCGGTTCATTAGAATCTTAACGCTCAGAGCGGACTTTTGCTAACGCTCACCGGCTCGAAACAGCTGAGAGATCGGCACCAAATTCCTGCGGTAAAAGATTTGCGGTTTTTCCGATAGAATTGATGTGATGCTAAAGATCGACGTTCACACGCACATCCTCCCGCGCAATATCCCTCACTGGAAAGACACCTTCGGGTACGGCGGATTCATTCACTTGGATCATATCGATGCCTGCTCCGCGACGATGATGCGTGATGACGGTCATCGCTTTCGCGAGATCGAGGACAACTGCTGGTCGCCCGAGCGGCGTATCGAGGAATGTGACGCGGCCGGCGTCGATGTTCAAGTTCTTTCGACCGTGCCGGTGATGTTCAGCTATTGGGCGAAACCTGAGGACGGTGCGTCGGTCGCGAAGTTCTTGAACGACGACATCGCCGACCACGTCGCTCGCTTTCCGAAGCGTTTCGTCGGACTCGCAACGCTTCCAATGCAGGCGCCCGAGCTTGCGTTGAAAGAGCTCGAACGCTGCAAGCAGAACGGTTTCGCCGGGATCGAGATCGGCACGAACGTCAATCAGCTAAATCTTAGCGAACCGCAATTCTTCGACATTTTCGCGGCCTGCGAACAGCTCGGAATGGCCGTTTTCGTCCATCCGTGGGAGATGATGGGGCAGGCCGACATGCAGAAATACTGGCTGCCGTGGCTCGTCGGGATGCCCGCGGAATCTTCGCGTGCGATCTGCTCTCTGATATTTTCGGGCGTCCTCGAAAGGCTGCCGAGGCTCAGGATATTGTTCGCTCACGGCGGCGGTTCGTTTCCCGCGACGATCGGACGCATCGAACACGGATTCAACGTCCGGCCCGATCTCTGCGCGGTCGATAATCCGCACAGTCCGCGAAAATATCTCAACCGAATGTATTTCGATTCGCTTGTTCACGAGCGGTCGAAGCTCGAATTTCTGATCGCACTCGTCGGCTCAGACCAGATCGCACTCGGCAGCGATTACCCTTTCCCGCTCGGCGAAGAGACGCCCGGCAGCCTGATCGAATCGCTCGACCTTGACGACTCGATCAAAGAGATGCTGCTTCACGGTGCCGCCCTGAATTGGCTCGACCTCGATAAAGCCGAGTTCGTTGCCTCGTGATCCGAGCGGCTATTCCATCGTTGCGAGGATGCCGAGGATGTCCTGTTCGGTCGTGTCGGGATTTATGAAGCAGAAGCGGGCGACGGTCTCGGATCGGCCGTTCGCTCGAGATCTAGTTGGCGTAACGAGAGCGTAACCGCTCTTGTGATTGCGATGCGTCCAGTCGCTGTAATTCTCCGGTTTCCAGCCCTTTCGCCTAAATAGAACGCACGAGAGGCTCGGTTCGCGTACGAGTTCGACGTGCGGTGCGGACGTGATCATTCGACCCGCGATCTGAGCCAACTCGATGCCGCGTTCGATCGCCTCGGTATAGCGGTCGGTGCCGTGCATCGCGAGCGAGAACCAGAGCGGAAGTCCGCGAAGCCTGCGAGTGAGCTGTATCTGATAGTCCGCGGGATTAAAGCCGCTCGCCTCGCCGGTCGCGATCTCAAGGTACGCGGCATCCTGTGCGTGAGCGCGACGGGCGATCGCAGGGTCACGGTAGATCACGGCTCCGCAATCGTAGGGCGAAAAGAACCATTTGTGCGGATCGATCGTTACGCTGTCCGCGTTCTCGATCCCGCGAAACAAATGCCTTACCGACGGCGCCGCCAAAGCACCGCCGCCATACGCCGCGTCGATATGAAGCCAAATTCCTTCACGCCGTGCGATCTTCGAAACACCATCGAGGTCGTCGATGATCCCGGCATTCGTCGTGCCGCCCGTCGCGATGATCGCAAAGACGCGTGCTCTATCCTCGGGCGTAAGGGCGGAGAGTTCCGCCCCGAGGTGTACGGCCTCGAAACGTCCATCAGTCTCGACGCTGATGATGTCCGCATCGATGACCTTCGCCATACTCTTGACGGAAGAATGTGCTCCGTCAGATGTGATGATGATGCCGCGTGTGCGCTCGTGTTTTGGATCGCGTTCTCTCCATGCACCGCGTGCCGCGACGATCGCGGAAAGGTTCGCCGTCGTGCCGCCGCTCGTAAAAACGCCGAACGCTCCTTCGGGCAGACCGGTCAGCGAGACGAGATATTTCATCGCCTGGTTTTCGGCCCAGATGCCGCCGGCACCTTCCATCCAGTACGCACCGTGGATGCTCGATGCCGCTGTAACAAGGTCGAACATAATGCCGGCGCGCGTCGGTGAAGCAGGAACAAACGCGAGATGCCGCGGATGGTCGATCGAGACGCTCGATTCAAGAAGCACGTCGCGGAAGATCTTGAACGCGTTCTCGCCGCCGATGCCTTTCGCTGTGATCGTCTCGCCGGCAAGCTCATCAAGCTCAGCTTCGCTTTTTGGAAATCCGAGCTTCGGATCGGCGTTCGTCACGCGCCCGATAGCATACTTGATAACGTCGAGCGACATCTCGACAACCTCGATATCGATATTGTGCATACGGCTTAAAGTATAGCGAAATGTCGCCTTACGCTCTTGTCATATTTTTATAATCGCAGGTTTTCAATTAAATTAGTCGGAGACGATGAGTGAGACGAACATTGAATTTGAGGCCGAATGTGCAGCCTCATTGGACGAAGCGGACAGCCTAGGGCATTTTCGCGAGCGGTTCCTGATCCCAAAGGCCGCGGACGGAAGCGACTCGATCTATTTCACAGGCAATTCTCTCGGGCTTCAGCCCAAGACAACGCGTGAATACATTGAGGCCGAACTCGACGATTGGGCGAGGCTTGGCGTCGAAGGCCATCTTCACGCTGCACACCCGTGGCTTCCCTATCACGAATTCCTGACCGAGAAGATGGCCCGCGTAGTTGGCGGACTGCCGATCGAGACGGTCGTGATGAATTCGCTGACCGTGAATCTTCACTTGATGCTCGTCTCGTTTTATCGCCCGGAGGGGAAAAGACGAAAGATCATCATCGAGAAGGGCTCATTCCCGTCGGACAAGTACGCCGTCGAATCGCAATTGAAGTTTCACTCAGTTGTGGATGGGCTGATCGAACTCGCTCCACGCGAGGGTGAAGCGACCTTGCGCACCGATGACATTCTCGAAGCGATCGAACGCGTCGGCGACGAACTTGCCTTGGTTATGCTTTGCGGCGTCAATTACTACACCGGACAGGCGTTCGATATGCAGGCGATCACCGCGGCCGGACATCGAGTCGGTGCGATCGTCGGATTCGACCTTGCACACGCCGCGGGAAATCTGGAATTGAAGCTTCATGACTGGGATGTTGATTTTGCGGTCTGGTGTTCTTACAAATATCTGAACGCGGGTCCTGGCGGGATTGCGGGTGCTTTCGTTCACGAGCGACACGCACGCGATTTCAACCTGCCGCGTTTCGCCGGTTGGTGGGGACACGACAAGGAAACGCGATTCTTGATGGGGCCGGATTTCGTTCCGCTCGAAGGCGCCGAAGGCTGGCAGATCTCGAATCCGCCGATCTTTCAGATGGCCGCACTTCGGGCGTCTCTCGACATCTTCGACGAGGCCGGAATGCCCGCCCTCCGCGAAAAGAGCGTCAAGCTCACCGGCTATCTCGAATCGCTTATCGACGGAATCAAGGACGAACGTATCGAGATGATCACGCCGCGGGATCCGCAGCAACGAGGCTGTCAGCTCTCCATTCGCGTGAGAAATGCTGACAAACATCTTTTCGAAGCGATAACGGCTCGCGGCGTGATCGCTGACTGGCGCGAACCCGATGTCATCCGCATCGCCCCCGTGCCGCTCTATAATACGTTCAAGGACGCCGAAGATTTTGCCAAGATCCTTAGGGAATGTTTGTGAAGATGTTTGTGTTCGAAGAGACTAAGATGCCAAGACTTGTAAGCATAACAATTGAAGGATTTCGGTCCATTTCAGACCAAGTGGTAATAAACTTTCCTGAGAAAAAACCGGTAGTTTTTATCGGCGAGAATAATTCGGGCAAGTCAAATATTATTCGTGCAATAGAATTGATGTTTGGCGAGTTTCACCCTAAATACAAGAAGCTCGAAGATTATGACCATTACGGACGAGATACAAGTAACCAAATAACGATTGAAGCCACCGTTACTGGTTTTAGTGAAAGACTTGGCAGGCGTGGTGAATTTTCTTGTGGTGGTTTTAAGTTTGAAGCAAAAAAAGGGGAAGAGACAAAATTCAGTGCAATTCAAGCTGAAGACAAGAACGAAAATAAGTACGTTAGTTCAGCGTTGCGTGAAGAGCTTCTTTGCGTCGTTGTGAATTCGGAACAGAATTTAAACTTTCAACTTAGCTACTCATCAAAATACTCGTTGTTGTCGAAAGTCACAAAAGCATTTCACGACAAACTAACGGGTGATAAGAAAAGAGTAGAAAAACTGAAAAGCTTTTTTGAAAGCATTAAGGCTACGTTCATGGAAGTGGAGGAGTTTAACGTTTTCAACGAAAACATGTCTTCAATAGCCAGCACGGTTCTGTCAAATATGACTCATGCTTTGGCCTTCAATTTTTCGGCATACGACCCTAGTAACTACTTCAAGACGCTAAGAGTCCACCCGACCGAACATGGTGAAACAAGAGCTTTTGAAGAATTAGGGACGGGGCAACAGCAGATATTGGCATTGTCTTTCGCTCATGCCTATGCAAAGTCATTCTTAGGTCAAGGCTTGATATTTATTCTTGACGAACCGGAAGCACATTTGCACCCATTGGCTCAAAAATGGTTAGCAAAGAAGATGTTTAAAATGGCAGAAGATGGTTTGCAAATAATCTTAACAACACACAGCCCTTACTTTGTGGACTTGAACTATCTTGAAGGTATTAATCTCATTCGAAAGGATTCTGAAACGACATTGAACATAAACCAAAACGCTTCTTCATTATTTAATCATTGCCTCAATACTGCATCCAATCCACAAAAGACAAATGAAGAAACCATTGTTCCATTTTATGCAAACAATTCTACATCGCATATCTTATCGGGTTTTTTCGCCAATATAATTGTCCTTGTTGAAGGTCCAACAGAAGAATTGGCTTTGCCAATTTATTTTGAAAAACTTGGTTTTGACCCAACAGAATTTGGAGTTGAAATTATAGGTGTTGGCGGAAAAGGTAATCTTGCAAAGTGGTGGCGACTTTTTACTTTATATCAAATCCCAACATTCATTTGCTTTGACAATGACTATAAAGAGGACGATGAAAAGGGTTTTAAACGTAAAGACGCATTAAAAGCAATCGGTATTAAAGACGAAGAACTGGACGGAATTTTAGGAATTGAAACATGGTCTATCTCTGACAGCTTCTGTGTATTTGGGACAGACTTTGAAACAACAATGAGAGCTTCGTTTGCAGATTATTCCGACATTGAAAAACAAACAATTGAAACACTTGGTAGCAGTTCCAAGAACCTGATCGCAAGAGAGACAGCACGCCGGATTGACCTAGGCCAAGTAAGCGATGGAAGAAAAAAAATGGAGGCGTTAATCAGGCAAATCCGCTCCTCTTCTAATCCTGAAACATTCGCTTGTCAAAGCCGCTAGTCCATGAACACGATAGTTAGCAATATCAATCACATAAAGAAGCGAATCGAGGCCGCCTGCAAGGCGAGCGGGCGAGATCCCGGCGAGGTCAAACTGCTGCTCGCCACGAAGACCGTTTCCGCCGAGCGGATCAAGATCGCTTTCAGTGCGGGCGTTACCTTGATCGCCGAGAACAAGGTGCAGGAGCTGAAGGAAAAGTTTGACGCGCTGAAAGGCTCGCCGCACACGAAGCATTTCATTGGGCACCTGCAGACCAACAAGATCAAGGACCTTTTGAAGTGCGAAGTCGCCTGCATCGAATCGCTCGACCGCCTGGATCTTGCGGAAAAGCTGCAGCAGCGTCTTGAGTTCGAGGATAAGACGATCGAGGCGTTGATCCAGGTGAACACTTCATTCGAGACGAGCAAATTCGGCGTGAATCCCGAGAACGCCGTCGAACTCGTGGAACAAGTTTCGCAATTCGACCGAATAAAGATAAAAGGCCTGATGACGATCGGCCTTTTTAGCGACGAGATCGAACGCGTACGCAAATGTTTCCGCCTGCTCAAGGAGATTCAGCAGCGGATAATCGCGTTGGAAATTCCCAATGTCGAAATGAATGAATTGTCGATGGGTATGAGCGGCGATCTCGAGGCCGCGATCGAAGAAGGTGCAACGATCGTCCGCGTCGGCACGGCGATCTTCGGCGAGCGGATATATTCCGACAGCTACTACTGGAACGAGAATATGAATTGAGCGCGTGTTCCTTTCCGCGGCATACGGACCGCAGCGTTAACGTCAAAAATATGGATCGTGTTGTCATAATCGGTGCAGGCCTTGCAGGTTCGCTGCTTGCGATCAATCTTGCGAAACGCGGCGAGACGGTCGATGTTTACGAATCCCGCGGCGATATGCGTGCGGGCAATGCCGCCCGCGGCCGTTCGATAAATATGGCCCTCTCGGATCGCGGTATCGCCGCCTTGCGTGAGGTCGGGATGGACGAATATATGCTCGATGCCGCCATTCCGATGCACGGACGGATGATCCATACGCCGGGCGGCGACACAATACTTCTCCCTTACAGCGGCCGAAAAGGCGAGTACATCAACTCGATCTCACGCTCAGGTTTGAATGCCGCTTTGATGACCGAAGCGGAAAAGTATGCAGGCGTCTCGATTCATTTCAATGAACAGCTGACCGGCTGCGACCCTGAAAGCGGCGAGCTTGATTTTGCGTCGGGCAGTACGCTAAAAAGCGAGCTCGTCTTTGCGGCGGACGGCGCCGGCTCGGCCGTGCGGCAGGCGCTGGACGCGAATGTTGCGGACTTCGTGTCGCGCTCAGAGTTCCTCGAACACGGCTACAAAGAGCTCGTCATTCCGCCGGGCGAGGATGGCTCTTTTCTGATCGAGAAGAACGCCCTTCACATCTGGCCGCGGCACAAGTTTATGATGATCGCGCTTCCGAACCTTGACGGGAGCTTCACGTGCACGCTCTTCCTCGCTCACGATACGGCCGAGGACAGCGACGAACCATCTTTCTCAAAGCTTATCGATGAAGCGAAGCTCATCGCATTCTTCGAGCGCGAGTTCGCCGACGCTTTGCCGCTAATGCCGACGCTCGCCGAAGATTTCTTCGCGAACCCGACCGGAATGCTCGGCACCGTTCATTGCTCGCCGTGGCACGCAAACGGCCGGGTACTGCTTCTCGGAGACGCTGCCCACGCGATGGTGCCGTTTTACGGCCAGGGAATGAACTGCGCGTTCGAGGACGTACGAACCATCAATGCTCTCTTATCAGAGCGGCCCGCCTCGGTGAGCGGCTGGGTCGATTGGCGTTCGATATTCGCGGCTTTCGAGCGGGAGCGAATGCCGAACGCGGCGGCGATCCAATCGATGGCGATCGAGAATTTCTATGAAATGCGCGATAAGGTCGCCGATCCCGTTTTCCAGCGAAAACGAGCGCTTGAAACTCATCTCGAACAGACCTACGACGACTATTTCTCGAAGTATTCTATGGTCACGTTTCGAGAAGACGTGCCGTATTCCGAGGCAAAGAGACGCGGAAATCTCCAGGACGAGCTGCTAATGCGTCTGTGTTCAGAAGCTGCAGAGAGCTCTGAGATCGACGCCGAAGCGGCGATCGCATCCGTGCGGAGACTCTGAGCTTAAGCGGCCGCAGAGTACTGTCCAGGCCGATAGCTTCCCGCAGGTGTCCGAAACGCTACATTGAAGCGATTCCACGTATTGATCATCGTGATCACATAGGTAAGATCGGCAAGCTCGGCTTCGCTGAACTGCTCTCGTGCCTCTGCGTACACCGCGTCGGAAACTTCCTGATCGGTGAGCCGTGTCACCGCCTCTGCCCAGCGGAGAGCCGCTCTTTCCCGCGGCGTGTAAAGATCACCGGCCTCGCGCCAAGCATTCAAAAGATAGATGCGCTGCTCGGTATCACCTTCGTGCCTAAGGTCTTTCGAATGCATATCGAGACAGTATGCACAGCCGTTGATCTGCGATACGCGCATATCGATCAGGTGCACCAGGCTTCGTTCGATCGTCGCGTTCTCCAGGTATGATTGAGCGGTGAGAAGTGCTTTAAAAAGGTCGTGGTTCGTGGCGTGATAATCAATGCGCTGCATATTTTCCTCCAAACTTCGGTAAGATGTGGGTCAGCATCCGGCCATATTTCCATTCTAGACCTTCTTGAACTGAAAACCGAAAAATGAGACGTTACCCAAGATGAGTGAAAAATTCTTTGACATCTCGATACCGCTCGACTTTCGCGGGCAGCAGCCGAATGCCTTCGGTGCGGAGTTCGCCGTTGCAACGACGCTTGGCGACACGCGGGAAGGTTCCAGCGTGAATTTCGAGAGCTACTCATTTTCGCCGCATTGCAGCGGAACGCATACCGAATGTATCGGACATATAACGCACGAACGGATATCGGTGCGGTCGTGTCTCGATGACGTGATCGTCCCCGCGATCCTTGTAACTACCGAGCCTGAAACGGATGCGTCGGAAGCCTATGCAGCGAAGGTGTCCGGCGATCGGCTAATAACCGCAGTGCGGCTTCAGGAAACTCTCGATGCATTGAAGGCAGATCATAAAGCGATACTCGAAGGCGGGGCATTGATCGTCCGAACGCTGCCGAACGATCCCGGTAAGATGGCCGCTGTCTATCGCGACGAGAATCTTCCGCCGTATTTCACCGACGATGCCATCGAATTGATCGTCGGATTCGGCATAAAGCACCTTCTCGTCGATCTGCCGTCGATCGATCGAATAGATGACGGCGGACGACTCTCAAATCATCGGAAGTTTTGGAATATGGGATCGGGAAGCGTTGAGGCCGATGTCGATGCGCGACGAAACGCAACGATCACGGAGCTGATCTACGTTTCAAATGATGTACCGGATGGCCAGTATCGGCTGAATCTTCAGATCGCCCCGTTCGAAGCAGATGCGGCGCCAAGCCGACCGCTTCTGCTGCCGAACGAGTGATCAGCTGACATGTTTTACAGGCTCTATTATTTTACTTTCCGCCTTTTTCGGCCCAGATCTGTACGAGATTGATGAGCGTCTCGGTCGATTTCTCGAGGCCTTTGCGCGAGTTGAACTCGAGCTTTCCGTGAAAGTTGTGTCCGCCCGTGAAAAGGTTCGGCGTCGGCAGGCCCATTGCCGTCAGGCGCGAACCGTCGGTGCCGCCGCGGATCGGTTTTCGATGTGCGTCGATGCCCGCGCGTTTTGCAGCCTCGATCGCATAGTCTGTCAGCTGAGGATAATCCTTGAGCACCTCTTTCATATTGAGATAGCCAAGCTCGCTCGAATAATCGATCTTTACGTTGGGATACTTCTTCTGAGTCTCGGCGACAAGGTCTTTTACCTTTTGTTCAAGCCCAGCAAATCCGCTGATATCAAAATCGCGAAGCAGGATCTTGACGACCGAAGTCTCGATATCCAACGTGCCGATATAAGGGTGAATGTAGCTCTCGCGGCCTGCGGTCGTCTCGGGGCGGTTCGGCACCTCGGTCGGAAAGCGGCTAAGGAAGTCGCCGGCAGCATACATCGAATTGATCATGATGCCTTTTGCGGTTCCCGGATGCGTCGAAAGCCCGTGGAATGTAACGGTCGCGGTCCTCGCCGAGAATGTCTCGTCCGACACATCGCCAAGCTCTTCGCCGTCGACGGTATATGCGAATTTCGCTCCCCAGCCCTTGATATCGAATTTGTCGATGCCGCCGCCGACCTCTTCGTCCGGTGTGAACGCGATCGCGATGTTCCCGTGCTTTATCTGTGGATTTTGCCTCAAGATGTCGATCATCGTCATTATCTCGGCCACGCCTGATTTGTCGTCCGAACCGAGAAGCGTCGTGCCATCAGCCGTGATGATGTCGTCGCCGATCAGATTCTTGAGGTCAGGATTTTTCTCGACCGTGATCACCTGCGTCTTGTCGTTCGGCAGAACGATGTCGCCGCCTTGATAATTCTTGTGAATGATCGGATTGACATTCGCACCCGAAACGGCAGGCGATGTGTCCATATGGCCGATGAAGCCGATCGTCGGCACCTTCGAATTGTCTGGCAAATTTCCGGGGATCATTCCATAGACGATCGCGAATTCGCTTTTGCGAACGCTTTGCACGCCGAGTTCCTTTAGCTCCTTCTCAAGCAATCTCGCAAGATCCCATTGCTTGGCCGTGCTCGGCACCTTGTTCTGATCCTCAGCAGACTGCGTGTCGATCTTCACATAACGAAGAAAACGCGACATTGCCGTCTCCTTCGGCGGCTTGGTCTGGGCAAAACAGATCGAAGACAGGAGGACAAATAAAAGGCCGAATAATGCAAATTGTTTCATATCAAAAATTGTAAGTTCCTTAATTTCGGCGGCAACGACAAAGATGTATTTTCGTATCGCCAACGGCGATCAACCTCTAAGGCCTAGGGTAAGGCCGCAGGCCGTAACCCTAGGTAACGAACCAACCAAAATATTCTGTCGCTGAAGGCGACGAACATCGCCAACGCGCAAATTCAATCCCAACAACAACGTTCATCGATCTCAACATCATATTTGGCACATAACGCCCGGAACTCGTCCTGAAACGTCTGCTTTTTATGATGCTCTTTCTGCGAACGAATATACGCTGAAACATTTCCAACCTGCGATTGGCCAATTGAAAATGCTCCATATCCGCTTTGCCAATAGAATTTCGTCACGCCGTGTTCCTTCATCCATTTCGATGTTTCACGCTTGATGTCGCCGATCAGTTTGCTGATGTCTGATCGGCCGACCGAAATGAGAATATGAATATGATCGGCGTCGCATCCGGCAACGATCATTCGACCACTATTGCTTCTTATTATACCGCTTATGTACCCAAAAAGTTGCGGTTCGAGATCGGCGGGGATCATTCGAATACGATCTTTTGTTGACCAGACAACGTGGACCAGGATCTTAACGAGAGATTGCGGCATATTTGTTTTTGCCTTTTGTTGCTCCCTTTCAGGGAGCGCGCCGTGTTTGGAACCGATTCCTAGGGTTGCGGCCTTTCGGCCTTACCCTAGGCTTTATACGTTGGTCGCCGTTGGCGACAAAAGCGTTCGTGACAAACGTATAACGCATCGGACGGGTCAGATCTCTATACAAACATTCTTCTCTTCCGTAAAAAATTTAAGTGCCTCGAACCCGCCTTCGCGGCCGAGGCCGCTGTCTTTCACGCCGCCGAACGGAGTGCGGAGGTCGCGTAAGAGCCAGCAGTTGATCCAGACGATGCCGGATTCGAGAGCCGCGGCCATTCGATGCGCACGTGAGAGATTTTCAGTCCAAACCGTCGCCGAAAGGCCGTAACGAACGCTGTTCGCGTAAGCCAAAACTTCGTCCTCCGTGTCGAACGGCATAATGGTAACGACCGGGCCGAAGATCTCTTCCTGATTGGTGCGGCAGTCATAAGGCAGGCCTTCGATAACGGTTGGTTCGATGAAAGACCCACACGAATGCTGAGTGCGGAGTGCGGAGTGCGGAATACCAGGTTCAGACACACTCCCTACCGGTCGTGTTTCCGCCTGTTCACCTTCTCCGCGTCTCGGCGTCTCTGCGGCAACTGATCGGCCGCCGCACAATATCGTGCCGCCTTCGGCTTTTGCGAGCTCGATGTACGACATTATCTTGTCAAAATGCTGCTTTGAGACGATCGCACCGACATCGGTCGTCTCATCTTTCGGGTCGCCGACCTTGAGAGCTTTGACGCGTTCGACGAAGTCGTTCCTGAATCGCTCGTAGATCGGCCGTTCGACAAAGATCCGCGAACCGCAGAGGCATATCTCGCCCTGATTCGAGAACGACGAACGAACGGTGGTCGAGAGCATTTCCTCGTAATCACAGTCGGCGAAGATGATATTCGGATTCTTGCCGCCGAGCTCGAGCGAGAGTTTTTTGAACATCGGTGCGGCAACGCGTGCGATCTCCTCGCCGGTCTTCGTGCCGCCGGTGAACGAAATTGCTTTTACGTCACGATGAGCTACGATCGCCGAACCGACCTTCGGCCCGAGTCCGTGCACGATATTCAGCACGCCCGGCGGAAGTTCGGCCTCGATGCAAAGTCTTGAAAGCATAAATGCGGTCATCGGCGTAACTTCGCTGGGCTTTGCAACGACTGTGCAGCCGGCGGCGAGCGCAGGTGCGACCTTCCACGTAAAGAGGTAAAGCGGCAGGTTCCACGGCGAAATGCAGCCTACGACGCCGAGCGGCTGGCGAAGCGTGTAGTTGATCGCATTTCGTCCAACGGTGTCGTGAGATTCGTTGGCAACGTGCATCGCGGCCGTCGCATAGAAACGGAAGTTCGCGATCGCTCGCGGAATGTCGATGGTACGAGCAAGCGTGATCGGCTTGCCGTTGTCGCGCGATTCGGCTTGAGCCAACGCCTCAAGGTCGCGTTCGATCAGGCCGCACAAACGCATCAAAATAGCGAACCTGTCTTCTGCGGATGTGTTTGACCATGCCGGAAATGCGGCGATGGCGGCTTCGACCGCACGTTCTACATCGCGTTCGTCTGAATCCGCGATCTGAGAATATACCTCACCCGTTGCGGGCTCAACATTGTCCAGATAAGCGTCGGACCGCGGCCCTATGATCTGTCCGTTTACGTAGTTCTGTATAAGCTCCATTCCGAACCTATTGTAGTTCACTTCCGGACGATATTCGCTCTCCAAGGACCGGACACGACAAAGACAGCGAGTTTTGCGGATCTTTTGTTCAGCAATTTGGCACCTTTCGGCTCGATCTTTCGCATTTTTAGGTAAGCCAGGTTGAAAAATGCCTCCAAATGCCGCGAACTCAGGCCTGATTGCTTTTGTTTATGACAAGACTGACCTATATTATCACCATCGGATCTTTAACACAGTCGCCACGCCCATGGCTACTTCCGGGCGAATTGTGCATTGTGTTCAGATATATTTGCAAGACAAAGGATTTCGACCCGACGATATGACCCGAACTTGTCCAAAGTGTAATCAGACGAATCCACCGGATGCCGCATTCTGTCTTAATTGTGCCGCTGCTTTGGGCCTCGGCGCACCGACTCAGCACCAAAATCCGCAGGGCGGCGCTCAGACACCCTATGCCGGCGCACCTCCTCAGGCTTATGGAGCTACGCCGAATTTTGCCATGCAAGGAAGCCCGCAGGCTCCGCCTAGCCAAAGGCCGCTGATCTCGGTCATACTCGCGGGCGTAGGGTTGATCTGCTGCGGGCCGCTCACGGGTATTCCCGCTGCCCTTGTCGGCTGGCTTGAGCTAGACGCGATCAAGAGCGGCAAATCATCACCCGATGGCAAAATGATGGCCCAGATCGGCTTTTGGGGCGGCATTGGCGTAACGATCATCCACGGTATTCTTTGGGTCCTTTATCTACTCTTTGGAATGTTCGCATCAATGAGTCCGTACTAAAGATCTATGGCCACCGGTATCAAATGCAGCAACGGACACGACCAGCCACAGGCTGGCTCTAGGTTTTGTATTTATTGCGGCGTTGCTCTGGCGGCATTTCCGCAAGCCGCTGCAGGAGCACCTCCGCCCCAGGCTCCGCCGCCAAGCCCGCAGCCTAATCCGGGACAATTTCCGCCCGCACAGCAGGCCGCCGGAATATATCAAAATTACCCGCCGCCTCAGCAGCAGCAACCACAGCAATACTATCCGCAGCAGCCGCAATACGCTCCCGCGTATCCGCCTCCGGTTCAGCAGATCAGTTGCTACACTTGCGGAGGAAACGGAGCAAATCTGCCCGATAAGGTCGTGATCTGCACGGAATGTCGGGCGCTAAAGCCGATAGTCCCTGGCTATCAGGTCGATAATTCAGCGTTCGCTTGGGCCGCCGACGCAAAAGCGATGGCGGTGCTTCGATCGATCAAACCGATGAGCCTCGCCGCAAAAGCTGTTTCGGACAAGGTTGGCCGACGGTGGATCGAATCTACGTTCAATGGTGTGCAGCTTGGCGAGAAACAGCTTCCCCACGTGTTCGGGCAAGCCGTGCGGGCGGCCCGTATCCTCGGAATGCCGAAAATGCCGAATGTCTATATTTCCGGCGAACGAGCCTGGGATATGCTCACGTTCGGTACCGACCACGATTCTTTTATCGTCATAGGATCGGCCCTCGCGGGAAACTTCCAAGGCGTTGATATGCTCTTTCTGCTCGCACGCGAGATGGGACACTGTAAGGCCGGGCACGCTCTTTGGAAGACGGTGATTCGATTCTTTCTCGGCGAACAAGGCCCTGCCAAAGGCTTTATGGCGGGCGGCATCTTGGCGAACATTCTCAGTCCTTCCGCTCTGATCGGCGGTGCGATGGAAATGCCGCTGCTGGCGTGGGCACGTCAAGCAGAGATCACCGCCGACCGTGCGGGCCTGCTCGCCGTTGGCAATGAAGAGGTCGCTCGACGCGTCCTTTTGTCGTGGACGCTCAAGTCTTCCTTCATTTTCAAGCAGATCAATATCAACACCTGGCTCGAACAGCAGTCGGTTGACGATGATTCTTACGGAAAGCTCTCCGAGCTTACGACAACGTCAACACCGTATATCGGCCCGCGTCTGAAACTATTGACGCAATTCGCCGCAAGCCAGGAATTTAAGCATTCGCTCTCCATCATCTCTCAAACGATAAAGGCCGGCGCACCAAAGCAGCCGGCTCAGCAAAAGCCAGAACCGGACGTTCTGCGCTTCAAGTGTTCAGCATGCGGGACGGCAATGCGTATCCCGAAGAAGGCCTTAGCGGGCAAGACCGAGCTTCCGGTCAAGTGTCCTGACGCAAAATGCAAAGCCATAACGCGTCTAACAAAAAATGCAAAGTCCGGTGGGAATGCCGGGCCAAAGGTTCCAACAAAACAGGAGAATTTGAACTATGGCGACTAGCGATAATATTACGATCACCGAAACCGGAGCTGACGGCTCGGAGCAGGAATTTGAGATCACGACCGGAAAGGTCGAGGATCTCGCGGCGGACGATCAGGGCTTTGCAGAAGGCGCCGTAGAGGCGATGTTCGATGACGGTTCTACCGATCACGATGCCGCCTATATGGACTATGACGGCGACGGGAGACTCGACACTGCGGCCGCAGACACGGACGGCGACGGCGTTACCGACACCGTTGTTGCGGACACGGACGGTGATGGAAAGGTAGATGCCGCCGGAGTCGATGCCGATGGTGACGGTAACCTGGATGCTATGGCGTTCGACACGGACGGCGACGGCGTGGTCGATGCCACGATGACCGACACCGACGGTGACGGCCAAATGGACGAGGCAGATATAGACGGCGACGGCGTTACTGACTACACTCTCGATGCTGACGGCCTCCCGACCGCAGAAGAGATCTCGACGAATTCGGTCGAGTTCACGGTGGGCGAAGACGGGTTCCCCGTCGAAGATGCTCCGACGGACGAGGCGGATGCGTTCGCAGACTACGCCGAGCAGCCGGCGGCCGACTATGGCGTCGGTGCTGATCCTGCGTTCGTCGAAACGCCGGTCGATGCGGGCTACGCGGCATCACCGGTCGAACCTTCCGATACCGCGACAACCTCCGACGCTGACGCCGCCGCTGCCGAACAGCAAGCTCACGCAGATGCTGCGACCGACGCTCAATCGGCTGCTGACGATTTTGTCGCACAAGGTGATTATGCGGCAGCTGCCGACGCGAGAGAAACTGCGGAGAACGAAGCTTATGCGGCGGGTGATTCGTCGATGCTCGGATCGTCGGACTCTGCCGATCTTGATAACGCCGCCTACAAGCAGGAACAAGCCGAGGACTATCAGGCACAACAGCAGGAACATATCGCCGAAGGGGATTACGAGGCGGCGAAAGAGGATGCTCAAAATGCGGGCTACGCGACCGGCGATGCCGATTACCTTGCGGGCGGCGACGATCACACCGGCCAATCGGACAACGACGTTTATAATCTCGACAACGCTGTCTATGACCAAAAGAATGCCGAGTCATCCGCTGCCGATGCGGAATGGTACGCGAATGCAGGAATGGACGATGCCGCCCAGTCTGCCGCTGATCATGCTGACGCTTATGCCGCTTCGGCGGATGACTATGCATCGCGTGCTGATGAGGACAGCTATTCCTACGATGCCGACCCGTCGTCCGCAGTAGAAACGGGCGGCAGCTACGACGCTCCCGATCTTGATGCGGGTGCGTATGACGCCGGTACGTATGACGCGGGTGGTTACGACGCCGTCGATACCGGAATTGATACGTCGATGCCGATCGACACATCGTCAAGCTACGATCCGTCGTCAGACGTTTAGTCCATCGAAAAATAATGTGTGAGGCCGTTCGGATCACTCCGAGCGGCCTCATTTGTATTCTGAGTTGGGAAAAGGATCATTTCTGAGCGATCGTGACCTTTCCCTGCTCGCTAATGCTGTTTACAATATCGCTGACCGTATTTCCCGTGAATGGCCCAGTAACTTTTGTGTGCGGATCGCCCGAGACTATCGAATAACGGAGACCGGAAATAAACGATAGCTCATCGACGACCAAACTCGCCGAAACCGGCCCGGCACAAAGCTTAAAGCCGCCACCCGATTGCAGATTCTGTCGGACTCCTTTCCAAAATTCAATATCGTGGCCATTGATCAACAGGTCGCCGTTCTTCGCAAGATATTCAAGGATAACCCAATGCGAACCCTTCGAAGCATCGGTCAAAGGAAAGTCGAACTTAAAATTAGGATCGCCAGCCTTAAACTTGACAACCTTCTTGAATGCCTTCGAAAGGACGGATCCAAAATTATCTACGCTTTCTTTCTCGAGCTTTTTCACCAAACTAGGCTCGGAAAGATCCATAAATCCAGAAATCTTGCTGCAGGATGAGGAACAGCCGGTAGCCGAACATACGCAGACCGCAGCATAGCCATCGGGGCAAGTTTGAGATGCAGAACAGTGTCCCACCTCTGTGCACGTGCATGACTCTCCCGGACCTGGGAGCGCCGACTGAGCCGAAGCTGAAAGAGCGAATGCAGCGATTATTGAAAACGTAAGAGTGACGAGCCTTAAAGTCTTGATCTTCATAGATACCTCCTATTAGATGTGGGTCAAAGACAATACGGGATGTTTCAGTCTAACTCTACGCCCCCCCCCCAAAAAAATGTCAAGAGCCTTAAACCTTTGCGAATGTGAGCCCGGTTTGGCCTTGGTATTTGCCGCCGCGGTCGTCGTATGAGACGGCGCAGTCCTCATCGGATTCGAAGAAAAGGATCTGGCCGATGCCTTCATTGACATAAACACGGAGCGGAAGGTTCGCGAGGTTCGCGATCTCGACGACGAGTCGGCCGGTCCAGCCGGCTTCGAGCGGTGTCGTGTTAACGAGCAGCCCGGCACGCGCGTACGTGGACTTTCCCAACGCGACGCCGGTAACATTGCGAGGCATCTTGAACGTCTCGACTGTCACGCCGAGTCCGTAATGATGCGGCGGAAGCAGATAATATTTCGCTCCATCCTCTGCAATTTGGAGTTCCGGTTCGATGAGCGAATGCTGTTCGTCGAAGCGTTTCGGGTCGATCTCCTTGCCGTGAACTGATGAAAAGATGCGGAACCCATCGTCCGCAAGCCGCATATCGTAGCCATAGCTCGACGCACCGGCCGAAATGATTTTGCTGCCGTTCGATTCGCGTACGAGTTCGGGAAGGAACGGCGTGATCATCGCGTGTTCTTCCGCCATTCGCCTAAGCCAAAGGTCTGATTTGATCGCCATAAATTCTCTTTTTCTAAAGCTGGAGCAAGGTCATCGTCCCGTCGCCGACCGTCAATTTTACGGCGGTGCCGCCGTTTCCTGCACGTGCGGCAATTCCCTTTTCGGTGAACGGAACGTTGCGCACACGCGGCTTAAGGTTCGTAAGCTCGTTCTTTATCGCGCCGGTTCGGAGGATCACCGCGGTGAGGTCCGCACTTAAGGCTCGCGGAAGATGCGCGGTCAGCGAACCATTCGCCACCTGCACATCGATCAGACTTCCGCGCCATGCTTGATTCGGCATCGTAATGGTTACATCGCCTTTGCCCACGGTCGCCGCAAGTGTTCCGCTGGCCAGAGCGATGTCAACTTGGGATTCGATGCCGTTGATACGGAGATCGCCATCGATCCCCGAAACGGAAATGTCGCCCTTGCCCGCGTTAATCTCGACATCGCAGTATTGAGGCACGCTGATCGTGTAATTTATCTTGTACGGCATCCCTGCGAGTTTTTTGAGCAGCTTGCGGTCAGCCTTTTTTGCGGCCTTTCGGTTGTCGGGCCCAACGCTGAAAATGCTGACGCGGCTGACGCTTTCCTGCATCACAAAACCTGTGAGGTCCGTGACCTGTTGGAGCTCACTCTCGCTGCCGCCCGAAACCTCGATCACCGCCGAGATCGAAATTTCATTACTCCGCGAACCCACCACCTTCACCGAGCCGTTCGGAGCACCTTGGATCACGACCGTGCCGCCCGCCCCGAAATCGAAGCGATCGGTCTTCGTCGTTGAACGCTTCAGGTTTTCCGGCTGTCCGATGGCGAGCGCCGCAGCCGAACAAAGGATCAGCAAAATGGTCAGGATTCTAAAAGTTTGTTTTGTCATTTCGATTGAGCTTAACAGTTGGCATTTTTTGATGTTTCAAACGCGATCCACAACAGGATAGCACGGATGCCGCCGCTCTGCCGCGGTCAAAAAGTGCCCCGCTGTCCCCGGACCTTCGAGCCTTGCTGAAAGCTCATGGTAGGCCGCGGTCAGCACCGCCTGCGTGAGCGGGCGGTCAGTCCTGTCAGTACCGTCTGCGTCAGCGGGTGGTCAGCGTTGCCGCAAGCCCGCACGTCAGTTAGGGCGTAACGTTCAACGCAGATTCCCGCCGAATTGCCACGGCATTTATGCCGTGGGACCGTGCCACAAACCCTATCTCGGAGGCGGCTCGGCCGCCGACAAAACCTCGATGTTTGTTCCGTTCCGCGCGGAACAGAACAACCGGAACAAAAC
>CALMYB010000011.1 GCA_937873515.1 uncultured Acidobacteriota bacterium | reverse complement strand
TGTGCTGCCCGCATTCTTAGGAAGCTCCTTCCCGAACCAGCCCGTCTTCTTCCCAGATAACGCATCCGTTCTCGGCAACCACCCGTTCCGCCCCATGACCCCAAGCGCGAAAATAATAAAAACGACTCCGACGCACAGCCCCGCAACCAGCCGCTTGCCGGTCGCACGATCGGAATTGGAATGCGAATTAGAACGCAGAAAAGGCAGGAACATACAGGTAACCTTACCGTATTTTCTAGAGAGAAAGCAATGATGTTGAAAAACCGTATCAAATCTACGCCTACTCAGATGCACCTGTCAATCAGATGTTTGCTTGGACCCACAAGAAAATATGAGAATAGTATAAATAGGGATCAAGTAGGCGACAGCGTTACGGTGCCGAACGGGCGGGATATTTGCCGGTCGATCACCGCATTTCTGATCGATATTCCAAGCAAAAAGCGTACACTAAGACACTTACTTTTCCCGAACTATCCAAAAGGACGCGGCGATAACAAACTCGGTCCTCTCAATAAAAAAAGGAAGTGTAAGATTTAACACTTCCTTGAAATGATCTTGATCTAGGCAGCAGCTTTCATTGCGGCCTTATCGTCGATCGGTCGATTGGCAGCGACCGCAGTCTCCGGCTGCTCGCACGTTACATCGATAGTTTCCTCCTATAATTTTTCGTCGGCTACATCTGCCCGACCATTAATTCTCGAGCCGGGCAAGTGCGGTCGGCACCTCGCCGAGGAAGCGGCCAAGTTTTGCTGTCGCCTCGAATCGCTTCAGCGGACCGAGTCCTTTGAAAGCCGACGTGAACGCATTGGATAACGACCAGAGATTCCGAGGAGCGAATTCATTGTGATGCGGTTCGAAATAGTAGTCGTGCACCAACGGCATCAGGCTCCTCGAAATGCCTTTCATCGCCTTTTCCATGAACGCCCGATAGATCAGCAGTCGCGCGTCGTTATCGGAAAGTCCGAACCGACGCATTGCAGAGATCTGACCCCCGATCGTTGCAAACCCTCGGTAGATGCGATCGACAGCGATCGATATCGAATCTACGAGATTAAGGTTAGCCGTGTGTTTGTGCAACAGCGGCGTAAAGTCTCCGCAGAATCCCATGTTGTCGCAAACGAAAACACGGTATCCGGCTGTAAGGGCAAGACGCATGGATTTGTCGTTCGAGTTGCGAAGTCCGATCGAGAATCGGCCCCCGTCGAACATCGAATCAAGATCCATGACTCCGAACATTTTCATGCCGTCATGCGAGACCGCATATTCGTCCCGTTTGACGATAAGGTTTCTGAAAGAAAGTGCTTCTTCCAGAGCCTCGACTATGCGTATATGCGAAAGGGGTTGATGTGTCCGCGTGCCTTCGGGCACAGGGATATCTTCTAATTCGCTTCGCATTACTTTTCGGGCACCACAGTGCGCCACAAGTGCTGAACTTGAGTTGTTCATAATTCCTCCGTTTGATGTTGATATTTGTGGTTGGTGAAGACTGGTTTGAGCAAATGAGGAGCTATAGAATCCTTTGCGATTCTTTAGTCATCATCTAGGATGGAAGATGACAGTATCATTTCATCAATGAAGTCATTGACGGGCTCTTCCGTCCGCAAACTCCAATCTTTGGCTGCCTGCTCCGGATCAAAGCCGGAAACAATGCCGTCATAGAGAACGGGCATGTTAGCCTGTTTCGTGTCGGGCAGGCCGAAGAAAGTCATTGCCCCTGCCTGTACCTTGAGACACAGAACAAATTTATTATTGTCCTCGAGTTTTTTCAGATAGACCGTGTAGATATATTCCTCTCCAAGGTCTCGTGAGCCGCTTGGAAACAGGTAGAAGTTGCCGCTCGTTTCGCCTTTGAAGATTGCGACAATCTGAGCTGCAAGACATTCCATGCCGTTAAAGCTGCGTTAGGCTCTTTCTCTCCCTGACGGATATCAAAGTCTTCAAGAAAATATTTGAGCGATGCTCCGTGCCCCGTCAGATAGCCGTCGTACTGACGATACAGTACGCAGAGATCTTCTCCGTTGCCGTTGATAACGACAGTTAATGAGCGTGTGCCCATAATAAGTGTTCCTCCTGTATTGGTTTTTGGTGTTGTTTGCAGATTTCCGTCGGCAATGAGTAGGAGAAACTCATATCCGGCCGGAAAAGGGCAAGCAACACACCAATTACAGTCAGGAATTCCGAGGAGGAAGCGTGATCGCATTAAACGGACGGGAAACTTGCCCGTCGATCATCATGCGAAGATATATCCAGTGATTCGGAAGACTCGTAAAATCGGAGCTTTTCAGTTCAGGCTGAAACTCCCAATATAATGCCTCAGCATCAGCGGCTCCGATACGAAAAACAATGATCGTTCCGACATTTCCTAATATGGCGTCTTTAACAGACGGGCTTATCTGCGAGAGGAACTGATTGGCGATGACAAGGCTTAGCCTGTATTTACGGAGCTCAGAAAGCATCGGGGCAAGGCTTTCGGTGGTGAAATTATGGAACTCATCAAGATAAAGGTAATAGTCCTTGCGTCTCTCTTCATCCGTATCAGCCCGGCTTAAGGCGGCAAGATCAAAGCGTGAGATCAGTAGCGAGCCGAGCATATTCGCTGTATCCTCCCCGATGCTTCCCTTGGCAAGATTGACGAGTAGTATCTTCTGTTCATCCATGACCATGCGAAGCGAGAGCCGTCTTTCAGGATGAGTCAGTATCTCGTTAAGCAAAGGGTGCGATAGGAATGCTCCGACTTTATTCTGTATCGGAGCGACCGCCTCGACCTTGAGCCGATCGTTGTATTTATTAAATTCGGTCAGCCAGAAGTTCCGTACCTGTTCGCTTTTTACAAACGGCAATACCTTCGTTCGAAACGGTTTATCCGCAAGCAGTTTCAACAGGTCATTGAGCGTTGCCTCCGGGTAATCAAGAAGCGTCAGCAACGCGTTTCTAAGGATATGCTCCATTCTCGGGCCCCAGTTGTCTTTCCATAGATGCTTGAACACAGAGATGAGGCCTGAAGCGGCTAGCGGTTTCTTGGAAACTGCTACATTCGCAAGCGGATTAAAACCCCATGGCATGTTGGGATCGGTTGCATCAAAGTCGATAATGTCCCCTTTCCTGTTTGATGGAATCCGATCTTTCAGCCTTCCGATCAGGTCGCCATGCGGATCAAGGACTGCGATGCCATAACCTTTACGGATATCGTCAATGATGAGATTTTCGATCAGCGTACTTTTGCCCGTCCCCGTTTTGCCGAGGATATACATATGCCCTCGCCTGTCAGGCCGCTTGATACCGAATGTACGCGTCTTGCCTCTGTTTGTGACGGTTGCAAAGTAGGTGATCTCAGGACTTGAAAGCGGCAGTTCCTGCTCTGTCATGGCGATGACGTTACTATTTCGGCAATAGGCTCATCTTCATCGGTATCAGTTCCCTCTATTCTGTATCTGGCGAGATTGGCATACGCCGGGTTCAGCTCAATGCCGATATACTTACGTCCGAGCCGCTTTGCCACCATTCCGGTCGTGCCGCTTCCCATGAACGGGTCAAGCACTATCCCGCCCTCAGGGCATCCGGCAAGAATCGGTGTTTCAATTAGCTTTTCGGGAAAGACCGCAAAGTGGTTACCCTTAAAGCATGCTTTCCCTATCGACCAGACGCATCGCTTAATTCTTCCACGAGAAAGCATCTTTTCCCTTGCCTTTTCTCTCTGTTCCTTCGGACGGTCGAACCAATAGCTGTCATTCTTTTTGTGAGGCCTCTGTGGTTCATTAAACCTTGAGACAGACTTTCCCGATTCTTTCAACGGCTCGTACTGTTGTTTGAAGTAATATCCCTTGCTTTTGACAAAAAAGAACACTTTCTCGAAATCCACTGTAAAGCGATCGCGGCTGCTCTGGGGCATTGCATTCGGCTTGTGCCAGATAAGTTCGTTTCTGAGTATCCATCCTTTTTTCATCATTCCCAATGCGAACCTTGACGGCAGCATACAAAGGGATGTCAAGGGAATATGGAAAATGGTTTTCAGCTCTTCGAATCTTTCCCGCTTTGACAGGTTGAGAAACGAATTCGACCGTACCCGTTTCTTCAGATCGTTGTTGCTCGAAAAGTATCTGTCTCCAATCACAACCCAGCAGGTGCCTGACGGTTTCAAGACTCTTCTGATCTCATTAAAGACCTTAAGCAAGTTCTGAACATACATGTACGGAGTTGCTTCCCTGCCCAGCTGAGCAGCTATTCCGTAGTCTCTAAGCCTCCAATACGGCGGCGAAGTTACTACTGGGCTTAGTCCTGAGTTCATCCGCACAGATGGTGGGTGGTCCACCATATAAATGTCGGTCAGGCCGATGCAACGC
>CALMYB010000010.1 GCA_937873515.1 uncultured Acidobacteriota bacterium | reverse complement strand
ACATCGAGGTTTTGTCGGCGGCCGAGCCGCCTCCGAGGTTGGTTTTGTGGCACGGTCCCACGGCATAAATGCCGTGGTAATTCAGCGGGAATCTGCGTTGAACGTTACGCCCTTAGTACCGTGCGGGCTTGCGGCAACGCTCTGCGGGAGAGCGTCTTTCTTTGCGGCCTTAGACCGAAGCGACCTTACCCTGGGCTATATACTCTCGTCGCTGAAGGGGACGAAAGAAATGCGGAAGACGGCGTCCTGCACATTTTGTGCAAAACGCCGTCCTCGAAGACGACCAAGGCCAAGATCGACCCTAGTTGGAAAACTTGTCCGCGAAGTTGCCGATGACGGGCACTTTGTAAACCTCGCCGCCGTATGCCTTGATCGCCGAGATGATGAAAAACACAAAGATCGCGATGCCGACGACGACCGCAACAAGCCAAAGCAGCATGGCAAGCAGCGATGTGATCGTAGTATTCATCAACACAAGAACGGTTGCGATCACATAAATTGGAATGATCACGACAAGATTCGCAACGAACAGCAGGATCGACTGCATTGCGTGGAATCGAGGTAATTTATTGGTTTTATCGGTGACTAAGACGATGATGCTGTATATTAGGCCGAGAGCGCAAACTAAATTCCCCAAATAACAGAGCATTGCTCCAATATTATTATCCAACCCTAATGCCGTTTTACCGGCCGACATGTTTTGCATATTCTTTTGCCCTTTAAGCTCCTTAGAAATTTGAATGAGGACGGTTCGCTATCAATTACGATAATGAACATTAACACAGGACATTGATTTATACAATTTTTTGCGTAAGAATCTATACCTTGTTTCACAAACCGTATCAATGAAAGCAAAGGTTTATGTGACGCTCAAAAAGGGCGTTCTCGATCCGCAGGGCAAGGCAATTCATCATTCGGCAGAGCTAATGGGCTTTACGCAGCTGGCCGACATTCGTCAGGGAAAGTACTTCGAGATCAGTTTCAATGACAGTGTAGGCGAGGCTGAGGCCCGCGAAGCCGCGGAATCGATCAGCCGCGACGTGCTCGCAAATCCGGTGATCGAGGATTTTAGCGTGGAGATCGAGGGATAGTTCGTAGTTCGTGGTTCGTAGTTCGTTGCAAAGAGCCGCCACTGAGCATTATGAGCAGGACGAATTTTGAAAATCTCCGGGTGTACATCTTGTCGGAAGATCTGGCGGACCGGGTATGGACGATCACGACGCGTTGGGATCACTTTGATCGCGACACGGTCGGAAAGCAGATCGTAAGGTCGGCGGATAGTATCGGGGCGAATATTGCGGAGGGAACCGGCCGATACGGTATTCAAGACAATAAGCGATTCGGGTATTTTGCGAGAGGGTCGCTCAACGAGACGAAACATTGGTTGCGCAGAGCGTATAAACGAAATCTGCTGACGGACGAAGACGTAGAAATGCTAAAACCGCTCTTGGATGAACTTAGCCCGAAATTGAATGCGTACATAAAGTCGATCAAGGCGGTCACAAATAGAGAACAACCATCAACGAACGACGAACAACCAACAACCCTATGAAATTTGGCGTAATTGTTTTCCCTGGTTCAAATTGCGATCACGATGCTTATCACGTCGTGTCGAAGAACGTCGGCCAGCCCGTCGATTTTATCTGGCACAAGGAGACTGACCTTTCGTCATTTGATGCGGTGATCGTGCCCGGCGGATTTTCGTACGGAGATTATCTTCGTGCCGGAGCGTTAGCGAGATTTTCGCCCGTGATGGGGTCGCTCAAGGATTTTGCGGCGGACGGCAAGTTCGTAATGGGAATCTGCAATGGTTTTCAGATCTTGTGCGAGGCAGGCTTGCTGCCCGGGGCATTGCGTCGGAACGCCGGACTGCATTTCATCTGCCGACACGTGAATTTGCGTGTTGAGACGTCGAATTCGCCATTCACCAGCGAGATCGAGGCGGGTACTGTGCTTTCGCTGCCGATCGCCCACGCCGAAGGGAACTTCACGTGCGACGATGAAACTTACTCTTCGCTTGAAGAGAACGGCCAGATAGTCTTTCGCTATTCGGACGAGTATGGGAATGTCGTTGACGCTGCGAACCCGAACGGCTCGCGTGGAAATATTGCGGGAATCAGCAACCTCGACCGCAACGTACTTGGAATGATGCCGCACCCCGAAAGGGCCTGCGACGAACTGCTCGGCTCAAGCGACGGCTGCGACATATTCCGCTCGCTGACACAAGCGATCGAGGCTCAGATCGCCTGAACTGAAGCTTTCGTGTTCTGATACAGCTGAGCCTTTGCGGCCTCCGGCGACAGCTGAGATATTTCCTCGTTGCGCCACCCTCCGCGTGATAGATTGGGGGAAATCCAGGAAATGAGGGACTGAATATGAAAGAGAATGCGTCGATCAACAAGCGGCAACTATTTCAACACGACTTACCGCAAGGTTGGAGCCGTGCCTTACAATGCTCGTCTTGCAGATTGGAACAATGACGGTTTGCCTGATCTTTTTTGGTCAGATGCGAGCGGCTCGAGTTGGGTCGTACACGTAGCTCTTCACACCGGGAATGGAGATTGGGATTTTGAACACCCGCTCCTGATCCCGTCGCCTGTTGAGATCGATCCTTACCAGTCTTTCAATGGGTTTCCTAACCTTGCCGACTTCGATTCTGACGGTGATCTGGACTACGTGGATCTATACGCCGGAACGATAAGGATGTTTCGGAACAACAGCAATGCTTCGATCATTCATGCAAATACGACGTTTAGCGTATTTGAGACGGTCGAAAAGAGGTTCCCGCCAACCGATCTGAACGGCGATGGGCTATTGGATCTTTTTGATGTCTCAGGAAACGTTGGTCCCCAGGGACATGCTGTGGGTTACCGTCTTGGGCAGGCCGATGGCACATTCTCTAATAGAGTAAATATTTTTGGACAAGCCGGACTGGGCAATAGCGAGCGAGCTGCATTGCTCGGAGATTTCACCGGTGATGGAAAACCCGATTTTTTGATAACTGCGTATGATCCGCAATCGGTCCTCCGTGCGATGATCTACAAGAATACGGGTAATGGCAATTTTGAGTTGGTGAATCAAGCGTCACCTTTTGGCGGGAGCGTCAAAGATGTCGATGGAGACGGAAAGGCTGATATTGTCGGGTTCAAGACGGTCAATTCAATTACGAGCCTAGCGGTGTGGCACTCAATTGGCGACGGGACGTTTTCGCTCTTGCCAACCGTACCGAGGCTCCACCCAGAAAGTTCTGCTGAACTGACTTTCGTAGAAATGAACGGTGATACCAATCCGGACATTCTTGAAACCCCGTACAGCGGTGGTGGATACTACTCAGTTTATATCAACGACGGTTTAGGCGGATTTACCCGAACGGACTACCTGGAGACCCTCGGATCCCGAGAATTTTTCGATCACGACGGGGATGGGAAAGACGATCAGTTCATCTTTTACTTTGCTTCACCTCTTGGTGATATCGGCTTTGCCGTTAGAAAGAATTCGTGCAGTCGTAACGCCAAGCCGGTAAGGACGGCGAACTTTAACGGAGATGGACTGCCAGACCTTACGTTCTGGCATCCGCCTTCCGGCGTATGGGCACGCGCGGATGCTGTTTGGGCGATGGGGGTGCCGCCTGCACCAACGACCTTTCAATGGGGATCGGGAGCGTTAGGGGACGTTCCGGCTCCCGGAGACTTTGACGGAGATGGCTCTACGGACTATGCGGTCTTTAGAAACCCTGAGGGCAACTGGTATATTCGGCGGAGTTCTGACGCAGGCTGGACGGTCTTTCACTTTGGCATGGCCGGCGACATTCCTGTTCCGGCGGACTATGATGGCGGCGGCAAGACGGATTTTGCGGTCTTTCGTCCCAGTACAGGCGTTTGGTATATCCTCTATTCCGAAACTCAACAATTTACCGCCGTACAATGGGGCCTGAGTTCCGACAAGCCGGTGCCCGCCGATTACGATGGTGACGGCAAACTCGACATTGCCGTGTATCGTCCGAGTACCGGTGTCTGGTATTCCATCAGGAGTTCAGATCAGACATTTGCGATCGCTCAATGGGGTATCAGCACGGATGTGTCGGTGCCTGCGGATTATGATTCCGATGGGAAAGCTGACCTTGCGGTGTTTAGGGATGGGACGTGGTATATCTGGCGAAGCCTGGATAACACGTTTGCATATCTTTACTTCGGAAGTGCCGGTGATATTCCAATGCCGATCGTATCCAATGAGTTCGTACTATACATTACCCTTTACAGGCCACTGTATAGAACCTGGTATTTGCGCTGGGGCGGCAATTATAACTATGCTCTCGTGCTACCGAGCGCTGAGGGCCCACCGGTTTACTTCGGAATGCCGAATAATTGACCGCCGACGACCAACGTTGGGTCTTTCGGTCGGCGCCTAATGCCTGTTCGCTTACGAAACAGAAAGTGTGAGGCCGTCGAGGTTCGGGCGCCATTCGAGGACGCGGCAGCCTTCTTGGGCAGCGAGTGCGGCCTCGACATCGGCACGCTTGCTGTCTTCGGTAAAGAAGGCGATGCAGCCGCCGCCGCCGGCACCGCAGACCTTCGGGGCGATCGCACCGGCCGCAAGAGCGGCATCAATAAGAGCGTCCATATGCGGCGTCGTGATATTCGGCGAAAGACGCTTTCGCTCGGGATGGGCCTTCGCGAGGATCACACCTGCAGTGTCCCAATCATCTGCAAGAAGAGCCTTCCTTAGCTCGATCGACGTGTCGCGAATACCGTCAAATATCTCGAAAATCTCGCCGTCGCCATCGATATGACGCTTCGTGATCTCCCAGTTGTTCGTGCCCGAATTTCGCGGTTCGCCCGTATAGCAAACGGCGATGCGGCGTTCGAGCGTTTCGAGGTCGATATTGAGGCCTTCGCGGCGGATGCCTTCGGGGCCGAAATGGATGGACGCGACCCCGCCGTATTGAGCCGAATAGTAATCCTGATAACCGGTTGGGACTCGAATTACCTGACATTCGACATTGGCCGCGATCTGGATGAATCGTTCGGGTGAATATCGATCTCCGACGAGCTTGTTCAACGCGGCGATACAGGCGATATTCAGCGTCGATGAGCCTGCAAGCCCTGCACCGGCAGGAGCTTCGGAGCGAGTCGTCATCTCAAAGCCCATCTCAGGCCGAAAGAAATAGACGAGTTTCGAGAGGAGCTGAAGCTGCGACTCATCACGAAGGGAATCGATGTCGCCGAGCGTCGTTTCGACCGTGCGTTCCTGGTCGATCGAGCGCAGTACGATTCGGTCGTCATCCCGCGTCTCGATGCGGCAATGGGCGAGAAGAGAGACAGCGAAGTTCACGGTCGCCGCACCTTCGTGAAATAGATAAAGAGGCGGAATGTCGATCGTGCCGCCTGCAAGGTCAACTCTGGTCGGGGCCGAAGTTTCGATGATCATATTTGCCTAAGAAAAGATGTGCTAAATGAAGAATAAAAGCACAAACAATGGGTTGAAGTCTAATGCGGCTGGGTCGTTTTCTCGTCAGGCTTCACTCGCGGTTCGGCATCGGGGCGTTCATCGTGGTGCGGTTCGCGTGTGAAATGAAGGCGGTCGCCGATGTCGCGCAGCGTTTCGAGGCCGGCCTCTTCGACTTTGAGGATCCTTTCCTCGATCTTCTGGACCGTGTTCGGGCTTGCTTCTTCGACCTTGTCGGAGAGCCAATACCTTTCGACGACGTAGAAGACGATCACGCCCGTCATCACGATGAAGAACAACGCGATGCCGATCTTCTCGTAGTCACCGAGAATGGTCTTGATCGAGCCGCTGAAGAAATATCCGACACCGCTCAAGATCAAAACCCAGAGAGAGCAGCTGATCGCGTCAAGGGCGAGGAACCGAAGGAACGGCATCTTGCTCGTGCCGTAGAACATACACATAGCGACGCGTATGCCGTAAATATATTTAGAGATTATGATCGCAAAGCCGCCGAACTTGTCGATAAGTTTCTCGATACGCGGCTGGGTCAGTTGATAGAATCGGTAGCCTTCGACCGCCCGATGAAATCGATATCCAAGGAAATAACCGAAAGAGTCGCCCACCATTGCGCCGAGCGTGCCGAAGACAAAGACCTTCAGGAAGCTATAGTTGCCAAAGAAACTGCTGTTTGCGAGGATGCCGGAGAGCAGGAGAGTAATGTCACCTTCGACCATACAGAGTGCAAAAACCGCGTAAACTCCGTAGGTCGCAATAATGTCGTAAAGGTGACTTTCCATAGGCGTCGCAACGCGGCCCGCAAGTCGCGGATGCATAGGGTCAAGCTTGGTGCCTGAATGAAAGAGTATCGTTTTAAGCCATTTTAAGTCAAAAGAAGCAATTATCTAGCTATAACCCGCGATAGCAGTGAATTTACGTTGACAGCGACAAAAAAGGGTGTCTAAAATCGCGTTTGAAACAAAGCACCCTACGCGAACGTTTATCTTTTCCGAGGATGGGAGTAGATGAGTAATGTAACACCATCGGCCAATGCTTGTATCGGCGTCGAGATATCTTCGTCGGCGATGCGGGCCGTCTCAGTTGCGGGCAACGTCGTTACGAACACTTCGGCCGCTGCTCTCTCATCTAAGACCTCAGTCGTCGAACAGCTCTCAGCCTTCATCGACAAGTGCCGTACAGATTTTGGTGCAGGTAAGATCGGCGTAGCGGTTCCGGCCCTTGTGGGATCAGGACGCCGGGTCGTTGAATACTCGACGCACATCGCCGAATTATCAGGCCTCGACCTGGTTGCCGCACTCGGCGACAAGGGCGGATCGGTCGTTACGGTTTACAACGACGCGAATGCCGCCGCTTGGGCGGAATATCATATCGGCGCAGGCGTCGGAGCCCGCGATATGTTCTATGCGACGCTTGGCACGGGCGTCGGCGGCTCTTTCATTCTCAACGGCGAGATCTGGATGGGACACGGAGGCTACGCCGGCGAATTCGGATACGTTCCGGTGCGCGAAGGCGGTGAGCGGCTGGAGGACATTGCGTCAACGGCAAACATCATCCGACGCACCCGCAGCCGCGTGAATCAGGACAGCACGTCTTCGCTCGCCGAAGTCCCTGAAGGCTCGCTTTCGATCTCGATGATCGTCGAAGGGGCAAAGGCGGGCGATGACTTTTCGCAATTGATGCTCGATAGAACAGGAAACTACATCGGTATCGCTGTTGCGAGCGTCATCAACCTTCTGAATATCGAGCGCGTGGTTATTGGCGGCGAAATAATGGAGGCCGGCGAACTCATTCTCGACCCGATCGTCGAGACGGCCCGTAAACGATCATTCCTGCCGTCTTTTGAGACGACTCGGATCCTGCAAGGCGAACTCGGCGAGGATGTTGCCGCGATCGGCGCAGCAATGCTCGCGGGCTTGTCGTAACGTGGAGCAGAAATACTAAAAGCCCGAGCGAACCGTTTCCGGGGATGCTCGGGCTTAGTGATCTGCGGTCAGCAGTTATCTAATTCTCATCAGGAAAGATCTCGACCTTTGCAGAATATGAGCCTGAATTGTCGTCGAGGTTGCCCTCGTTGATGCCGAGGAACAACGCCCCATCGCGGCTTGCCGTAAATTCGCGATCAGAACCTATGTAGATGAAATCGTTGTTATCGTCACCGATAACGGCGATCACTGCGCCGGTCGCGACATTCTTGAGAAGTTTGTTCGCATCCTCGATGTCAGGTTCGCCTGACGGCGTTGAGGTCTTGCCCTTTCCTAGTGAAACTTTGCCATCGGCCGTAACATGGATCCGCTGGCCTTTGCGGACAACAAAGCCCGTGTTCGTCCAGCCATTCGCGGTATTATCAGCGAGGACTCTGACCGTCCAGCTGATCGGTTTCGTTATTTTCGTTCCCGGTGCTTGAGGCGTTTTAACCGGTGTTGAAGGCTCGGTCCTCGGAGCTTTTCCTATCACCGTGACGGGCTTTGTGTTATCGGTCGTGATGACGCGCGGCGGATTTGTTTGTACGGGACGAGAAACGGGCGGCTTGTCGTCCTGCGTGTCCGGCACGTTGTAGTCGGCGGTATCGCCATTGTCGAATTTGATCGATTCCACTTCATCTACCGAAAAGCTCATCTGACGCTGATGAGCGCCGCTTCCCATAACGATCGTAAATCTCCCGTTCGAAAAGCTGACGACCGTGCCTTTGTAAAGGCTGCCGTCCTTTAACTTGATCGTATCGCCAAGAGCAAACGACACGCAGGCTGCAACGATAAGAGCACAAATGAAAGACCGTCCGAACATCGCTTTTAACATCTTGAAATACCTCGAATCGTCCACGGATGAAAACAGCTTATTGAGAGAGCCGTCAGCGGTTCACGTGTTAGATATAAAACAAAAGAATTGGGTTGCAAACGAGTTATCTGAGCCGCAAATACGGGCAGAATCATATCAAAAAAGGGTTGGGCCTGTAAATGCATTTGTCCTTTTGGCGCGGGAGCTGCATTGCCTTTCGATGCAGCGGGCATCGTGGCATAATTGAAATGAACGATCTATCCCAACCGCTCCCGACCTATGAGGATAATTGACGGCAAGGCCATTTACTCACCAAGCGACCTGGTCGTATTTTCGAGGTCTCCATTCGCCTCCTGGATGGAGCACGCGTACAAGGCCGGGATGATCGCAGTTACTCCGGGCGACACCGATGAAGAAGCGAAATTCCTCGCACAGATGGGCGACGAGCACGAAAAGACCGTGCTTGCGGACTATCAGGCGATGATGAGCGTCTGCGATCTTTCTGTCGGCGATGATTTTGAAGAGCGTTTCGAAAACACGAAACAGGCCGTTCAACGACGGGAGAAGATCCTCTACCAGCCGGCGCTTCGCGGCCGCGAATTCGAAGGCTACGCGGACTTTATCACGCTCGGCGGCGATAACGTCTATCAGATCTGGGATACCAAACTTGCCCGGTCGCCGAGGCCGTATTTCATAATCCAACTTTGTGCCTATACGGAGATGTTCGCCGAGACGACAGGCGAAGCTCCAGCGAAAAAATTCGGCATCATTCTGGGCCCTTCAGGGGACGAGGGCAAAGGCAAGGAACGCGTGGAGTTTGCCTTCGAAGATTTTCGATACTATTACGAGAATCTGAAGGAGCGGTTCTTCGCTCTCCACAACGACTTTACTGGCGATCTTGCGACTCGGCCGGAACCTGAGCCGAATGGCGAGCACGGCCGCTGGAAAGATTACGTTACCGAGATGATGAAGGAGTGCGACCATCTGTGCCGCGTCGCAGGAATTACGCGTGGCCAGATCGAGACGCTTTCTAACGCCGGCGTGACCACGCTGAGCGACCTTGCGGAACTTAGCGATCCCGTTCCCAATATGCCGCCTGCTACGGTCGAGAAGCTTTCGACTCAGGCGCGCCTCCAGCGTGCGACGGAAAAACTGCGTGAGAAGGACGAGAGCGTACCGCCGCTCTTCGAGCTGATCCCCAGGAAAGACGATGCTACGCCGCAAGGGCTCTACGCTCTTCCGAAACCGAGTCCGAAGGATGTCTTTTTCGATATGGAAGGCTTTCCTTTCAATGGCGGGCTTGAGTATCTCTTCGGCAATACGATACACAAGAAAGGCGGCGGTTACGAGTTCGTCGATTTTTGGGCTTTCGATCGTGCGAGCGAGAAGAAAGCATTCGAGGAGTTCATCGACTGGATCTATGAACGTTGGCAGGATGACCCGAGTTTGCACATTTACCACTACGCCAATTACGAAAAGCACGCGGTCAGCAATTTGATGACACGTCACGATACGCGGGAGAAGGAGGTCGATGACCTGCTTCGCAACGACGTTTTTGTCGACCTTTACCGCATTGTAAAGAACGGTTTGTACATCGGGGCAGAGAGCTATTCACTGAAGAAGGTCGAATATCTTTACAACGTCGTACGCGGTGAGAATGTAGCGAGTGCGGTAGATTCTGTGCTGCAGTTCGCGAAATGGATCGACAGCGGAGAACCTCGCGATTGGAAAGAGAGCCCGACCCTGAGGGATATTCGCGAATACAACAAGGTCGATTGCGAATCAACGGCACTCCTCTGTGAATGGCTGCGAAAGGTCGCCGCCGATAACAATATCCCTTACCGGCCATACCAAACGCCTGACGAATCGCTTGCTGCGAAGCCGGAAGAACCGGAGATCGTACGCGAAAAGAATCGCGTCATCACGGCCCTTCGGGATAGACGTGAAGTAGATAAGGCGGCGGAAACGCTTTCGGACCTCATAAATTTTCATCGAAGGGAAGAGAAGCCGAGCTGGTGGCGGTTCTATGATCTGGCTAAGCGTTTGCCGGAAGAGCTTCGCGATGAGCCGGACTGTGTCGCGGGGCTAAGTGCGGTTGGTGAGCCTCAGCCGGAGAAAAGGTCACTGGCCCAGAGGTATCAATTTGATACAGAACAGGAATGCAGAGTATCGTCCGAAGATGCGTCCGTCACTTTTCAGGAGGACATTCGAACCAGCTTCCATCTACTTGATATCGATCAAACTGCCGGTGTGTTGACGCTAAAGGCGTCGCAGGATGTTTTAGACAAGTCGGAGTTTGGCGGCTCTTTTCCCGTCGAAGGCTCCATTATTGAAAAACCGCCATCGCTCAACAGAGCGCTTCAAGCTGCGTTGTTCTCGATCGGACAGGCTTACCTTGCGGGTAGTTCGGACGGGCCGATGGACACATTTCTTTCTCGAACGCCGCCGCGGGAAGCCTTCCAGAAATCGGGCGAAGACACTGTCAAAGCCGCGATCCGCATCGCTGATTCGATGGACGGCGATTGTCTTGTGATCCAGGGGCCACCGGGCACGGGCAAAACATACACGGCCGCACGGCTCATCTTATCGCTGATCGCAGAAGGTAAGCGCGTCGGCATTATGTCGAACTCGCACAAAGCCATCGTGAATCTGATGACAGAATGCTGCGTCGCCGCTAAGGAAAGCAAGCTGGAGATCAACGCGATCAAGGTTCGAGGCAGAGCTGACGAACGCATATTCATCGACTACCCAAGCGTTGTTCATCGAGATACGGCCGCCGGCCTAAAGGATTGGTTCGCTCATACTACGTTCTCGATCATTGGCGGTACGGCCTGGCTGTTTGCAAGCGACAAGTGGGTCGAGGGAGATAGCGACGATCGTCTCGATTTTCTCTTCATCGATGAGGCCGGGCAGGTCTCCTTGGCGAATACTGTCGCGGCCTCTCGTTCGGCCAAGAATCTTGTTCTTCTTGGCGATCAGATGCAGTTGGAGCAGCCGCTCCAAGGGCTGCATCCCGGCGACGCGGGCCTTTCTGCGTTGCAATATACCCTTAAAGACGTAGAAGAAAGCAAGGAAGGTGCCCTTGTCGTTCACGCGGTCGTGCCCGACGAACAGGGACTTTTTCTTGGTGTTTCGCGGCGAATGCATCCGGACGTTTGCGATTTTATCTCCGATAGCATCTACGAGGGGCGGCTTGAATCGTTCGCAGATTGCGCGCGCCAGCGCATCGGTATTGCCAAGTCGCCGAATTCACTGATCGATAAGGAATACGGCATCGTTTTCTCGGCGGTCGAGCACGATGGCAATACTCAGGCCAGCGAGGAGGAAGCCGAACGCGTTCTCGCGATCTACAATGAGCTTCTTGGTCGCGAATATACTGATCGGGACGGAAAGACACAGCCGTTGGGCCTTCAAGATTTTCTTTTTATCGCTCCGTACAATGCCCAGGTCGTCCACTTGAGAGAGCGTCTGCCTGACAAAGCCAGGGTTGGCAGCGTCGATCGCTTCCAAGGCCAGCAGGCTCCGGTGTGCATCCTTTCGCTGTGTTCGAGCGTTGGTGAATACGGTTCGCGAGGCCTCTCGTTCATTCTTGATCAGAACCGGATAAACGTCGCGATATCGCGTGCCCAGTGTCTCGCTGTCGTGGTCGCCGATCCGCGGATCGCAAGCGATTCTGCCGGCTCGATCAAGGAAATGAAACTCCTGAACCTCTTTTGCAGACTCTCGAAGCAGTAGCGCGGCACCCTTGCCGCCTTTCACGTCGTGGAGAATTCCACACCTCAACGTAATTTTCAACACCATGCCTCGTGTGAACCGCTCGATCTAAAACGGAGTTGTTTGTAATTTGTGCCGATTTGTTAAGGCACATCGATGGTTCGTGTGCGCCCGTTTCCGTGTCCATTCTTGATCTCACCTGCGGCATATCAATTGCTTGTTGAAGATCGGTAAGGGGAATTCTACCCGAATGTGCTCGGTTCGAAGCTATACATGTCAGACGTTTTGGCCGCACTCAGAGATCAGGTCTATGAAGGCGGTATGTGTCCATTGCGTGAAGATCCGGCCAAAGAGCACGTGACTGAGGCAAATGCATTTTATCCGTGTGCAAATTAACCAGGAGGGTCAATGAGCGATCCGAAGTTCAAAACCATCATTCCCGATGTTGAGTTTTGGAAGAATATGATCCCGTGCCAGGCGGCGTGTCCGGTAAAGACAGACGCCGGCCGTTACGTACAGCTCATTGCACAGGGTGAATACAAAGAGGCCTATCTTGTCGCCCGCTCGCCGAATCCGCTCGCATCTATCTGCGGCAGGGTCTGTGCTGCACCGTGCGAAGATGCATGCCGCCGCGGGCGTATCGATGCTCCGGTCAGCATTCGCGCATTGAAACGCTTCGTTACGGAGAAATACGGTGTTGAGTCGATGGAGCCTTCAACGCAGGACGCTCTCTTTGAAGGTTCGACCGAGGCGGGAAACAAGATCCGCTGGCATTTGCCGATACTCGAGACCAGCAAGCGAATTCAAAAGCGTGAGGAAAGGGTAGCGGTAATAGGTGCGGGGCCCGCCGGAGTTTCATGCGCGCACGATCTCGCGTTGATGGGTTACCAAGTGACGATCTTTGAAGCCTCGGCGATCCCCGGCGGAATGATGTATCACGGCATTCCGGAATTCCGACTTCCGCGGCAGATCATCGAGAAAGAGATCGCAAAGGTCAAGGGGCTCGGCGTCGAGGTCAAGTTCAATACGCCGCTGAGTGCCGATTTTGGATTGTCAGAACTGCGTGCCGAAGGCTTCAAGGCGGTGTTCCTCAGCGTTGGCGTCCAAAAGGGACGTGATCTGAATATCGAGGGGATCGAACTGGACGGCGTCGTCAAGGCCGTCGATTATCTCCTCAACATCAACAATGGCTACCGCGTCGATCTTGGGCAGAAGGTGCTGGTCATCGGCGGCGGCTTCGTGGCATTCGACGCGGCTCGAATGGCTTTGAGACGCGGACTCGATGACGAAGCCGATCACGAAGCCAACGAAATGGCCGGCGGCGAGATCAAGTCGGCGATGGATGCTGCCCGCTCGGCGATACGTTCGGGCTCGACGGACGTACGAATGATCTCGCTTGAAGCTTTGAGTGAGCTTCCGGTCGTTCGGACATCACAAGGCCAGGAAGAGTTTCACGAAGCCCACAAAGAAGGCGTCACGTTCCATCCATCGCGCTCAGCTCGTAGATTCATTGGCGAGAACGGCCGCCTGAAGAAGGTCGAGCTTCGAGGTGTAAGCCGCGTTTTTGATGAGAACGGGCGCTTCAACCCCGAGTTTGACGACTCGGTCAGCGAGACTCTCGAAGCCGATTCCGTGGTGCTCGCGATCGGTCAGCAGGCCGATCTTTCGTTCCTAAAACCCGAGGACAATGTCGAATTGACGCCGGCCGGGATCATCAAGGTCGATCCAAAGACACTCGCTACCTCTGCTCCTGGGTTATTCGCGGGCGGCGACGTTGCCTTCGGGCCTAGAAATCTGATCGAAGCGGTCGCAAACGGAAAGCAGGCGGCACTCTCGGTCGATGATTACCTTCGCGGGCCGGGAAGCACCACACATTTCAAGCTGCGCGTCGAGAAGATCCCGACCTATTCGTATCGGATGGCGGAGGATTATGAGAAATGTGAGCGCGAAGCACCGCCGACCGTTTCTCTTGACCGCCGCACCGGTATTTCTGAGGTCGAGAGCGGCTACGACGAAGAAGAGGCCCGCCTGCAAGCCGAGCGGTGTCTTGCGTGTCACATTCAAACCATCTACGACCCGCAGAAGTGCGTTCTGTGCAACCGGTGCGTGGATGTCTGCCCTGAATCCTGCTTAAAGCTTGTCTCCCTCGACACGCTCGAACTCCCGGAAGGGACAAAAGAAATGGCGATCGCTAAAGGCGGTTTTACTGAGGAAACCACACTTTCAGCGATGCTGAAGGACGATGACAAGTGTATCCGTTGCGGCCTGTGTGCGATCAGATGCCCGACCGACGCGATGACGATGGAGGTTTTCTACTATGAAGAAACAGAGCGACTTCGATGAGGCCAGAGCAAAGGTCCTCGACGCTCAAAGCGAAGCGGATCAATTGCTTGCACAGAAGCCGAAGAACGTCGAGCTGATCGGAGCTCCGAATCCGTCTCGGCGAAGCCTGCTCAAAACGTTGGGCATCTCGGCTGTTCTTGTCGCTCTCGGCGGCCAGGCATTCGCGATGCTGCGTTCGCTCTTCCCAAATGTGCTGTACGAGCCGCCGCAGAAATTCAAGCTCGGCGTGCTCGATAAATTCACCGAAGGCGGCACATTCCTCGAAGGCGATCGGCTCTTCGTGTTTCGCGACAAGAACACGTTCCACGCGATCTCTGCGGCGTGCACCCATCTCGGCTGCACGGTGAAGATGGTGAAGCTGAATCAGCCGAAGAAAGTGACTGTCGGCGGCAAGGAGATCGAGGAACAGGTCGAATTCCACTGTCCTTGTCACGGCTCGAAGTATTACGGCGACGGGACGAATTTTGCCGGTCCCGCACCTCGGCCGCTCGACTATTTCAACCTGGAAGTTTCGCCCGATGACGGGCAGCTGATCGTAGATAAGGCGACGCGTGTCAGTCAGGATTTTCGCCTGACAGTTTGAAGGAGAAAGACAATGGATCCGGTTCATGTACATCTTTTCCTGAATCATTTCCCGGTGATCTGCTCGGTTCTCGCCGTGCCGCTCTTTCTGTTTGCGTATCTGCGAAAGAGCGATGAGCTGAAGCAGCTCGCACTGCTTGTCCTCGTTTTCGCCGCCGCTGTTACGATCCCGGTCTATCTATCGGGCGAACCGGCCGAAGAGGTTGTTGAGAAGCTTGCAGGAGTAAGTCACGACCTGATCGAACAGCACGAGGACGCCGCGTACTTCGCACTGATCTCGATGATGATCACGGGTGCGATCTCGCTCATCGGGCTGATCTCGATGTTCTTGAAAAAGGCGGCGGCGGCGAAATTCCTTGTTCTCGTCGCATTGTTGTCATCGATCGGATCGGCAGGGCTGATGCTGCGGACCTCAAATCTCGGCGGCCAGATCAGGCACAGTGAAATTCGTACGGGCGATGCCGGGACGCAACCGGCTGATAAACAAAAGGACGACGAACGCAAGAGCGAGAGATAACAATGGCGACAGAAGAGATCTCAAGAACAAAGACGAACTCATTCCTCGGAACGCTGCGTGAAAAACTTGCGCTCAAGCCGATGTGGGAAAAGCTCACATGGACGTGGAAGCCCGAGACGAAACGCGAGGCAGGCGACGCGATCGTTCGCAACTTCATCCTGCATTGGTTCCCGGCGAAGGTCAGCCTCGAAAGCCTTTCGTGGGGCTACTCGTTCTGGCTCGGGACGATCTCTGCCGTCCTTTTCCTGATCTTGACGATAACGGGCGGCATTCTGATGTTCCTGTATGTGCCGTCGGTCGAGCGGGCATATCTTTCGGTCAAGGATCTGGAATTCTCGACGAGTTACGGCTGGTTCCTTCGCGGACTCCATCGCATCTCGGCTCACTTGATGGTCGCCGTCGTCTTCCTACATATGGTGCGGGTGTTCCTAACCGGTGCATTCAAGAACGGACGAAAGGCCGTCGGGCAGAATCGTCCGCTCAACTGGATCGTCGGAGTTGCCCTGCTGCTCATTACATTGCTTCTCTCATTTACGGGTTATCTCCTGCCGTGGGATCAGCTTGCATATTGGGCGATCACGGTCGGCACGAATATCGCGAGTTCGGCTCCGGTCTTCGGCGACCCGACAAGGTTCATTCTGCTCGGCGGCACTACGATCGAGCAGGCGACGCTCATCCGCTTCTACGTCCTGCATTGCTTCCTCCTACCGCTTGCCACCTTCGGACTCGTCAGTTACCACATGTGGCGGGTCCGAAAGGACGGCGGCCTTGCGTGCACCGAAAAGCGTTACGAGGAAGCAAAGAAGCAGGAGCAGCCCGCGATCGCAAGCAAGACGTATTCGCTGCTCGGGATCACGGGCGGATCTGCCGTAGATGTTCAGAACGTGATGATCGACGACGAGAAGGACAAGGTGCCTTCGTCACCGTATCTGACCGTTCGACTTGCGGTCGTAACGCTGGCGACGCTTCTGGTCTCGATCTTACTGACTCTGCTCGTCCGGGCTCCGCTCGAAGAGGCGGCAAATCCGGCAGTCACGCCGAACCCGGCAAAGGCTCCGTGGTATTTCCTTTGGCTGCAGGAATTGGTAACGATCACGACATTCACGGTCGGCGGCATCACGATAAATGGTGCGTTGATCGGCGGCATCATTCTGCCGGGTGTTCTCGTGGCAGCGGCGGTGCTGTGGCCGTATTTTGACAAGTCGCCCGTGAGTTCGATCGGAAGGTGGTTCCCGAAGGAACGAAAGTGGCAGAATCGCGTGTTCGTCATTATAGTTGCGGCGATCCTGATCCTGACGTTTATAGGAACCTATATGCGCGGCCCGTTCTGGGAGATCTATATGCCGTGGCAGGAATGGGAGCAGGCGCCGAGGAGATTCTGATCCGAGCAAGGAGAGCAATTAGAAATGTTTAGCAAAGATGCGATCAAACTTTACGTTATGGGAATCTCCCTGCTCGCGCTGACAGCATTCGTCTTTTTTCGGGAGAACACGACCGATTGGCGCGACTATCAGGCGGAATTCCGTGATCTGGTCACTGAGAAATTCGGCGCTGAACGGGCCGAGCAGATACCGTCAGGCGTGCAGCAGATATGGGTGAAGGACCTCGACCGTGTCGACCGTTGTGTAACTTGTCACCAGGCGATGGAGTGGAAAGGCTTGGAGACGGCCCCAAATCCATACCGCACGCATCCAAAAGGAATTCTTGAGAAACATCCGCTCACGGCCTATGGCTGTACGTCGTGCCACGGCGGCCAAGGATTTTCGACCACGCTGCCCGATGCTCACGGAAACGTCGAGCATTGGGAAGAACCCGTGCTCGGGCAGGAAGTGAGCGAGGCGTATCTGATCAAGAATTCCAAGGCTTTGATGGAGATGAACTGCAATTCCTGTCACCGCTACGACCGCCAGACGACTGGAATGGACTACATCAACACCGCGAAAAACCTTGTAGAAGAAAAGGATTGCCGTGCGTGCCACACGATCAACGGCCGCGGCGGGATCATCGGGCCTGATCTTACATACGAGGGCGACAAGCCGACCGAGCAGTTCGACTATGGCCGCCTGACCGGCCGTCACGCAGTTTTCGCTTGGCAGGTCGCTCACTTCCAAAATCCGAAAATGGTGTCGCCCGACAGCATCATGCCGAACTTCGGATTGTCGTCGCAGGACGCGCAGGCTCTAGCCCTTCTCGTGATGAGCTGGAAGAAGGAGCCGATCCCAGCAAGCTACATTTCAGGCGTTCAGCTTCGCGATGTCCCGACACCGGAGGAGATCGCTAGAGAAAAGGAGATGTTGGAGGGCGATGGGGCATTTTTCGTGCAAAACAAATGTTTTGTTTGCCATTCGGTCAGTTCGTTGGGCGTAAATTCGGCCGCAAAGATCGGGCCGGATCTTTCGGACGCGGTCGTGGATGTACAGAACCGGTTCGGGCGCACCTTGGACGACTTCTTAATGGATCCGACCGGCACGATGTCGGTGGTTCTCGCAACGCAGATCCCACTTACGACCGAACAGCGTCAGCAGGCGATCGCACTTTTAAAGGTCGCATACCAGCGGAAGCTGGAACAACAGATAAAGAACACTTCGCCTTCACCGACACCAGCAGGTAAATAGGACGAAGCAGAGGAGAGAAATGAAAAACTTATTTATAAAGCCAAAATTCTTGTGGATATCTCTCGGGGCCATTGTATTGGCTTCATTCCTGACGATCGGAAGCTGCAGCCGGCGAAGTGCCTTGAGGCAGGATAAGGGCGGAGCCGCAGAAGCGGCGACCCTTACATACGTCGCACCGGGCGATCTCGACGAATACTATTTGTTCTACTCGGGCGGCCACTCGGGGAACGTCTATGTCGCCGGCGTACCGTCGATGAGGCATATCGCCACGATCCCTGTCTTTGCGAAATATCCGGCGACCGGATACGGCTTTGACAAAGAATCAAAAGAGATGCTCGGCGAGTATGACTGGGGCGATGTACACCATCCGGCCTTGAGCGAAACCAAGGGCGATTATGACGGGAGATGGCTTTTCGTCAACGACAACGGTAACAACCGCGTTGCCCGCATCGACCTTCGTGATTTCAAAACGAAGCAGATCCTTGGCCCCGTGCCGAACGTTTCGGGCTTTCACGGCGGTGCCTTCGTAACGCCAAATAGCGAATACGTCCTTGCCGCCTCTCGCTTCTCGATACCGCTGCCAAAAGGAACGGCCGCTTCGGTAGAAGAGTACGCAACAAAATACAAGGGCGTCGTTTCGGGAATCGCGATCAAGCCTGATTCGGGCGAGATGAGCGTCGGCTGGCAGATATTGATGCCGCCGTACAACTATGACCTTGGCGACGCAGGCAAAGGCCCAAGCGAAGGCTGGGCATTCTGGACGAGCTACAACACGGAAAAGGCGATCGGAAAGCTCGAGGTAACATCAACCCAGCGGGAGCGAGACTACATAGTCGCCGTCAACTGGAAAGAGGTCGAAAAGGCCGTTCAAGCAGGCAAGACCCAGTTGATCGACGGCGTGCCCGTCATTGACCCCGTTGCAACGCCGGGCCTCGTCTATTTGATCCCGTGCAGCAAGAGCCCGCACGGCGTCGACATCAGCCCGGACGGCAAATGGATAATCGGAAGCGGCAAGCTTCAATCCATCACAACTGCGTATAGCGTTGAAAAAATGCTGGCCGCTATCCAGGCGAAGAATTTTTCTGGTGAAGAGGACGGCCTCCCGATCCTGAATTATGACGCGATCAAGGAAGCGGAAGTGAACGTCGGCCTAGGGCCGCTCCATACGCAGTTCGACAATCAAGGCAACGCATACACGAGCCTTTTTGTGGAGAGTGCAGTAGCCAAATGGAAGATGGGGACCTGGGAGGTCGTCGATAAGATCCCGATCACCTACAACATCGGCCACCTTGCGACCGCCGAAGGCGACACGGTCGATCCGGACGGAAAGTTCCTCATCGCTTTGAATAAGCTTTCGCACGGGACACACCTGAACGTCGGCCCGTCACAGCCGGAGAGCACGCAGCTGATCGGCATCGAAGGCGAAAAGATGAAGCTCCTGTATAACGCATTTACGGAGCCTGAGCCGCACTACGCACAGATCATAAAGGCCGATAAGCTGAAGCCTATCGAGGTCTATCCGAAGGAGGAGAACAAGAATCCGAACGCTATCTGGGATATCAACGACGCTAAGGCCGAGCGAACTTCGGACGGTGTAACGGTAAAGACCATATTGGTTCGGAGCACGATCACGCCGACGGCGATCGAGGTCAATCAAGGAGATAAAGTTACGATCCATTTGACCAATATCGAGCAGACGACCGACGAACTTCACGGGTTTGGGCTTCTGGAATACAACATAAACGTAGTTGTAGATCCGGGCGAGACGAAGACGATAGAGTTCGTCGCAAATAAACCGGGCGTCTATGCGTACTACTGCACGAACTTCTGTTCGGCATTGCACCAGGAGATGCAGGGTTACTTGGTCGTGAAGCCGAAGTAGCGGTATTGAACTCGCTCAAGCGGCGAGAGAAGGTGAGTTTGGAAAGGTCTATTCTCCCGTCTCTCGCCTCTTGGCGAGCGGAACAAAAATGGGGAAAAGAATGGATCACGAACAGAAACCGAACCACTGGCTTAGGCGTTTTCTTTTACGCAAGTACGATTTTCTTGAACAACCTATACCGATGAAGAGCCGTTTGCTCGTGATCATCGCGTCCTTGGTGCTTCTGACCGTCTTCGTCTTTCCTCTATGGAACATGACCTTTTTCTCCAATCAGTACACTGATGGACTGGCGTTGGATATTTACGCGTATAGACTAGAAGGGGCGAAAACGCCGAATCGTGATGACCTGCGGGAGATCAACTCGCTGAACCACTACATCGGGATGCGTCCGCTGCTTGAAAGTGATTTCAGCGAGTTCGTTTGGCTTCCGTTTGCGGTCGGCGGCCTGATCTTGCTCGCGTTGAGGGCCGTGGTTCTCGGCAAGATGTCAAAACTCGTAGATGTGTTCGTTCTGTTCGTATATTTCAGTCTCTATTCGCTGTGGAGTTTTTACTATCGGCTCCACAGCTATGGGCACAACCTTGATCCGACCGCGGCGATCAAGGTGGAACCTTTCACTCCGCCGCTATTCGGCGAACAGGTGGTCGGGAATTTTACGGTCTATAGCTATCCGGACGTTGCATCCTATGCGTTCATTGTTTACGGTGCGCTGCTTCTGACAGCGATCTTGTGGAGTTGGCATCGGCAAAAGCGGGCCGCTGCCGCATCCTAGGGCGACGGGTGGCGATCATGAAGCGATGAGGTTAAGCGGCTTCGCCATTTTCCTGATACTTTTTGCGGTTCTTCAAGCGCAAGCAGAGGTGCTGGAGGTCGGTGCCGACCACGCATTCAAGACGATCAACTCGGCGATCTCGGCGGCGAAGGCCGGCGACACCATTGAGGTCTATGCCGGAGTTTATGCCGAGAACATAAAGATCGACAAGACATTGACGATCGAAGGGATCGGGAATCCAACGATTAAAGGCTCCGGCAAGGGAAGCGTCATCGAAGTTACGGCGGACAACTGCAAGGTCTCGAATATAAAGGTCGAAACGAGCGGCGGCGATCTTGTGAACGAAGACGCGGGCCTGCTTCTTCGTTCCAGCGGCAATACGGTCGAGGATCTCGAGCTCCGCGATATACTCTTCGGAATCTACCTTCTGAATTCGTCGAACAATACGATCCGCCGAAACCGCATCTTCGGGCGGACAGAATTGGAAAGCGGAGCACGCGGCGGCGGGATCCATGTATGGAATTCGACACACAATGTCTTTGAAGATAACGTCGTTACCGAAGCACGCGACGGTATGTACATCCAGAACAGTTCGCATAACGCCTTTCTGCGCAACCGAGTGTTCGATCTGCGCTATGGCCTGCATTTTATGAACTCGGATGACAACATCTTCGAGGACAATGTTTTCTACGACAACATTGCCGGTGCGGCGATAATGTATTCGAAAAACATAGTTCTTAGGCGGAATACATTCGTGCACAATCGTGGATTCAGTTCTTTCGGCATTCTTTTCCAAGACTGTTGGGAATGCACGATAGCGGAGAATCTCGTTCTCGACAACGCGGTTGGACTCTTCCTGGAAGCGTCGCGCAATTCGATCTTCCGTCGAAACACGGTGGCTGAGAACGATGTCGCGATGGAGATATTCGCGAGCTCCGAGAACAATACCTTTGTCGAAAACAACTTCATCAACAATATGAGTCCGCTCACACTCATCGGAAAGTCCAGCTCAACGAAATGGGCGAACGATGAAGGCGGGAATTATTGGGATGATTATGACGGCTATGATCTGGACACGGACGGTATCGGCGACGTGGCGCATCCGATACACAATATCTTTGAGTATCTGGAAGGGAACTATCCGCGGCTGCGGATCTATCTGAACAGTCCGGCGGCACAGTCGCTCGTTGCTGCCGAGAAGGCTTTTCCGATCCTGAAAGGCACAAGCGAACTTGATCGTCGGCCGTTAATGCGGCCAGTGAAACTCGACACTATATTTCCGCCTCGAGAGACGAGCGGAAGTGCAAAATGGCTGCTGCTAGGGTTCTCCGTCGTAATGATCGGCGCCGCATTGACGGCGTTCATGCGAGGTGCGCGCAGATGATCGAAGTTCAAGGACTCACAAAGACCTTTGGTCAATTCACGGCCGTTGACGGCGTGTCCTTTGAAGTCCGCGAAGGCGAAACGTTCGCGATGCTCGGCCCGAACGGCAGCGGCAAATCGACGATCTTGAAGAGTATTGCCGGGCTGCAAAAGCCGACCAAGGGTACGATCGCGATCGGAGGCGTCGATGCTCTAAAGACACCGCTCGCGGCGCGAAAGCTTATCAGCTATTTGCCTCAGCGTGTCGGCTTTCACGATTGCCTGACCGCACACGAAGTCCTTGAGTTTTATTGCCGTTTGCGAAAACTGCCCATCTCTCGAATCGAAGAAGTAGTTCACAGCTCGGAGTTCAACTTCAACGGATTTAACGAGAAACGTGTTGCGGAACTTTCGGGCGGTATGAAGCAAAAGCTCGGGCTTGCCATAGCGTGCCTGGCGGATGCACCGGTTCTCCTGCTCGATGAACCGACCGTGAGCCTCGATCCGGCTGGAGCGATCGCTTTCCGCAAATTCCTGAAAACTCTAAAAGAGAAGGGGAAAACCATCGTCTTTACATCGCACGTTCTCGCGGATGTCGAAATGCTCGCGGACCGCGTTGCCGTTCTCGTCGATGGAAAGCTTACCGCGGTTCTCCCGATCGAGGAACTGCGGCAACAGATCGCAGACAAAAATCGATCCCTTGAGGAGATCTATCTTGAATATGCAAGTGCTGCGTAAGGCTATTATATTGTCGCTCTTTTTTCTGATCGCATGTGCTGCGGGCCAAGTCAGTCCGGTGCCTATCGAAGATGGCGATGCTTGCTCCTTTTGTCGAATGGCGATCATCGAAAAGCAATTTGCCGCCGAGATCATCAAGAACGACGAGACCGTGCTCAAGTTTGACGACATCAAATGTATGCTTCGGTATCAAGAACGGTCTGAAGACAAGCAGAAGCCGGCCGCCATCTTCGTTTCTGACTACGCGTCAAAGGAATTGGTGAAGGCTGAGGACGCATTTTACGTCCGCTCGGAGACAATAAAAACGCCGATGGGCGGCGGAATCATCGCCTACCGAGACAAAGGCCAGATCCAGGGCGAGAGCGTGAGATTCGCAGATCTGAAACCGTAAGGAAATAGTATGGAATTGAGCTCGATCCTCCCAATTGCCCGGCGTGAGCTGATCGTTGCGATCAGAAATAAATGGACGGTGATCTTTGCATTCGTTTTCGGCTCGTTGGTCCTTGCGATCTCATATTTTGGCACCATCACGGCCGGAGAGATCGGATTCCAAGGGTTCAATCGAACGACGGCGAGCTTGCTTAGCCTCGTCCTCTATTTGATCCCGTTGGTGTCCTTGATGATGGGAACGCAAAGCTTTCTGCGAAATGAGGGCGAGGACGAAATGCTCTTTTCGCAGCCTGTTTCGAGGAGCGAGATCCTTACAGGGAAGCTCTTGGGGCTTTTTGCCGCGATGACGACAGCAACGTTTATCGGCTTTGGCGTCGGTGGTGTCGTTATTGCGACACAGACCGACGCAGAGGGCTTTCTCGGATATCCCGTCTTTGTCCTGCTCTCCCTTTTCCTGACGCTTGTGTTCCTCTCGCTTTCTATGCTCGCGGCAATCATCTCGCAACGCAAGACCAAGGCCTTCGGCCTCGCTCTGCTTCTTTGGTTCTTCTTCGTGATCCTTTACGATCTGCTGGTGCTCGGCGGGTCGCTTTTGCTCAAAGAGCGAAGCGCAAATTACTTTATATTCGCGTCATTATTTGGGAATCCGGTCGACATCGTTCGCGTCGCCGGGCTGCTGTCGATGAAGGGCGGCGAAGTCTTTGGAGCCGCCGGCGCGGCATTGCTGAAGTTCTTGGGCGGTTATGGCCAAGCGATCGGGGCCTTGGTAGTTGGGCTGATCGTCTGGACTGCGGCTCCGATCTTGGCGTCGTTCAGGCTCTTGCGGGATCAGGATATCTGACCGGCCTAAATGCCGATGTAGTACCCGACACCGATCGAGAGTGCGTAGGCGACACCGTAGACCACTTCCCAAATACCGATCGTTTTTGCGCTGAGCGATTGACGGTACGGCGAGAGGCCGTAGATGGCACGTCCGGCGAGGAACGTCGCCATCAGCACCGTCAAAAGCGAAGACAACCCGATGTAGTAGATGCCGATGACGAGGATCAGCGCCGCGATATGGGCGGCGATCGGTGCAAAGATCGTGAAGTCTTTTTCCTTGTCCATTCGAACGCGGCTTCGCACGTATAGGATCGACGGAATGAGACGTGCCAAGATCACTGCCCAGAGTGCAATAGCGAAAGGCGCAGCAAATCCGCCCGCCAGTGCGAGCACGGAGACAGAAGATGCAAGGGCGGCAGCGGCGAGCAGCTCGGGCACGAGATGACGTGTCTGCCGCGCTATGTCCTGAATCACGAGATAGATCACGAGCGGTGTCGCCAGAACGAACGGAAGAAAGCTGTGAAGCGGCGCAAATATCAAACTGCCGAGCAATCCAAACGTTGCGATCCCGCCGAATATCAATACGAATTTTCGGGCTATGAGCGTCCGCGGCAGCGTCCGATTCTGACGCCGGTCGCCGAGAAAGAATTTGAGCGGTTGCCGCGTAAGGAATGCACCGATCGCGAGCATCGGGATGAACGGAGCCGCGATACTTGGGGCGATGATGATGCCGGCGATGAGCGGCTCAAAGAGAACCCCCCAAGCTCCGTGCTCGACCGGCAAGGCTATTGACTTCGCGGGAATATTCGAAGGCTTCTTTGCTGCAAAAGCTTTTCCGGGCATCTGAGAACCGTCCATAATGTCGCGCTGTCATCAGGCTAAAGCGTAGGATAATCTCATACGATGGCGAATTAGATGACATAGGTCATAAAATGTTACTTTTTACACCATTAGCATTGAATTTGTCGCGAACCGCAAAATGCATCGGATAAGCAAAATACACGAGCGCCTCGAAAACGACCACGCCGAACTGGACGACCTCGTTGCCCGGACGTTTACCGCTCTCGACGACGCTGACGCAGCCCGGATCTTCGAGAATCTCGACTATTTTTGGGCGCGCCTCGGGATGCATATTCGTGCCGAACATCTGCGACTGTTTCCCGCCGTTCGCGAGATCGCATCGAGGTCGCAAGAGTTGGCAGCGATCCCAAAGATCCTAGACCGCCTTCGCGAAGACCACGACTTCTTTATGACCGAGCTCGCAAGGGCGATCAAGGCGATGCGGCTCGTATTCTCATTCGGCAACGAAGCCGAGATGTTCGTGGTGGTCCGCGGCATCCTCGAAGCGGTCGTCGAACGCTTGACGGAGCACAACGACATCGAAGAGGAGCAGATATACACGCTCATGAGCGATGAGTTCCTTGACGATGATTCGGCCGAACAGCTTTTGGCGTCGGTTCAAAAGGAACTCGCTCGTTATCCGGCACGCTTTGAGTCGCGGTCCAAGCAATGACGCATTATTCGCTGCTCGCTCTAGCTTGTTCCTGAGATCTAACGACTTCGACCGAACAATGGGCCCGAGCCGCGACGGCCGACGCCGTGCTGCCGAGGAGCAGCCGAGCGAGTCTTCCGCCCATTGCGTTCGCACCGACAAAGATCGCATCCGAACCCCAGATCTGAGCTTCGTGAACTAGAACGTCTTTTGGATTGCCCGGGCAAAGATGGAGCTGCGCATCGACCCGCTTATTCCTTAGTTTGGCGAGGGCGATATCGGCAAGTTCGGCGATCCATTTTTCGTCGATCGTCTCGGTTTCGGTGAATACTTTTCGAATCGGTGTTACGAACCTGCCGATACTGCTCGGTGTGCTCGGTTCTGTTGCCGTAAGCAGTCTGACTTCGGTGCCGCGCATCCATGTTCTTGATGCTACGGCCGCAACGGCGGCCGAGGCTCCTTTAGAACCGTCAAACCCGATCAAGATCCTGCCCAAGCCAGGTTCAAGTTCATTCTTTCCTCGAGCCACCCGCACCGAGCATTTGGCTTCCGTAAGAACGGTTTGCGAAGTGCTGCCGAGCAAAAAGGAGCCGATGACGGAATGCCCCTGAGCTCCGACGATTATAACGTCGGCGTTGAAGGCCTCGGCTGCCTCAAGGATGGACCAGGCCGGTGAGCCGAATGTGGCTTCCGAGCTTACCTCCCAATCGCGCAGAGCGGTCTGCACTCTGGATGCAGCGTGTTTCGCAAGGATCGACGCGGAGGCGAGCATACGTTCGCCCTTTTCTCGATGCTCGCGAATGATGGATTCAATATAGGCAGAGGAGTCTTCTGAAGTGCCGTCGATCGAATCGGCAGGCGGCAGCCAGACCTCGGCAACCGAGACCACCATTGCGCTTCCGGTTGACGGCAGGCCGGCAACAACGAGATCATCGATCGCCGCTTCCGCACTCTTGGATCCATCGTATGCGATCAGCACTCTCATAAATCCATCGAATCTGCCGCACTAAGGAGATCGCACGGGGCGAAGGGCGGACCGCTCTCTTTGCGATGGGCGCAAGGCGTGTGCCATTCAAGCCTTGCAAGCAGAACGCCGGTTGAATGCCGCGTTGACCTTGAATTTTTCCACATACGGTGTGGAATCTCACGCATCGAAAGTTGAACGCGGTGTCGTTCTCGATGTCGAGCAAACAGGGCGTCTTCCAAAGTGTTTTCGACCTCGAAATTGAGCTAAAATAGATCGAGCGAGGCGACCTGCGTAATGATCGACCGGCGGGGATGAAAATACGTGAACCAAAGTAAGCCTACGATCCTGATCGTCGATGACGACGCTTCGATCCGTTTTGCACTGACGGATGCGTTGCAGTCGTGGGATTATGATGCGAGGTCTGCCGGTACTGTCTCTGAAGCGAGAGAACGGCTGGAAGAAGATCCGCCAGCGGCGGCGCTGCTTGACATCGACCTGCCTGATGGAAGCGGCCTCGACCTTCTCGAAAATATCAAGGCTGAGAGCGTTGACACGATCGTCATAATGATCACCGGAAATGTCGGTATGCCGAACGTGCTCACGGCCTTCCGCTCGGGAGCTCACGATTTTATCGGCAAGCCGGTTCGGCTTGAAGAGCTTCGTTTGACTCTAAAGAATGCACTGGAAACGCGTGAACTTCGCCGCGAAGTTAAAAGAACGCGCAGAGAACGATCGAGCTCGTTCACATTCGAGCAGATCTTGGGTGATTCGCCGGCGATGCGGTATGCGATCGACCTGGCAAGAAAGGTCGCGGACTCGGATGTAGCATCTATCTTGCTTCAAGGCGAGACCGGCACGGGCAAAGATCTTTTTGCAAGGGCGATACATTACGCCTCGTATCGGGCAAATGCACCGTACCTTGCGATCAATTGCGCCACCCTTCCCGCGACTCTGATCGAGTCTGAGCTTTTTGGCTACGAGAAGGGAGCATTCACCGACGCGAAACAAACAAAAGAAGGCCTCTTCGAACAGGCACAAGGCGGGACGATATTTCTTGACGAGATCGGCGAGATGGAGCTCAGCCTTCAGGCGAAACTGCTGCGGGTTTTGGAAGAAGGACGCTTTAGGCGCGTTGGCGGCTTGAAGGACCTGCCGCTCGACGTACGGATCATCGCAGCTTCAAATCTCGACCTGAAAAAAGCTGGTGAGAAAGGTGATTTCCGTCTCGACCTATATTTTAGGCTCTCTGTCATACAGATCGATATTCCGCCGCTTCGCGACCGAGCGGCAGATGTTCTCCAACTGGCGCAGCACTACATCGAAAAGGCAAATATCAAGAGGCGTGGGAAAAAACTTAAAGGCCTCAGCAAGGAAGTCGCGAATATCTTTTGCGCATACCCGTGGCCGGGTAATGTGAGAGAACTGAGAAATGTGATCGAGAGGGCTTCCATTCTGGAAGAGAGTTCTATCGTTACCCTCGCTCACTTGCCGCAGGATATGGTGAGGTCCGCGTCCGTTCCCGTTGACACTTTCAATATAGTTCTTCCGCGCGAAGGGATCGAGATCGACAAGGTAGAGAACGAGCTTTGCCGACAGGCTTTCGAAAGAACTGGTCACAATCTCTCTCGAGCCGCCCGTCTGCTTGGCATCACGCGCGACCAACTGCGTTACCGTTTAAGAAAGCTCGATGATGCGGGCGAGGCAAAGGCCCAGGCAAATGGCGAATGATCAGAATCCAGTCGATACACGCGATCTTCCAAAACGAAGCCTAAAGGCGACGTCCAAGGAACTCGCAGATCTTAAGTTCGCGTTGGACGAGGCCGCGATCATTGCGATCACCGATCAACGCGGGATCATCACATTCGTAAATGACAAGTTTTGTGAGATCTCAAGATACTCTCGTGAAGAACTCATTGGCCAGGATCATCGCATCATAAACTCAGGCTATCATTCTAAAGATTTCATCCGGAAAATATGGGTAACGATAGCCAACGGCCGAACCTGGCACGGGGAACTTCGCAACCGGACCAAGGACGGCGACCATTATTGGGTTGATACCACGATCGTGCCATTCCTTGATGACGGCGGGAAGCCGTATCGGTATATTGCGATCCGTTTTGACGTTACGGAACGAAAGCTCGCTGAACACCGCATCCGCCAGCAAGCCGAACTTCTCGATAAGACGCGTGATGCCGTCATCGTATGCGACCTGAACTACGACATTCTATTCTGGAATCGGGGAGCAGAGAAGATCTACGGCTTGAGCGTCGAAGAGGTGCTTGGGCGAAGCATAGTGGACGTGCTTCTTGGCGGGAACGTCCAAGAGCTCGAGACCATACGTGCAGAATTTGAACCTCTCGAAAAACTGAACCACGTCGCCAAGAGAAAGGCGAAGGACGGCCGGCAGCTTACGATCGATGCCCGCTGGACGCTGGTCAGAAACGAACTTGGACAGCCGGATTACATTCTTATCACTCAGACCGACATCTCACAGCAAAAACAGGCCGAGGATCATCTGCTGCGTGTACAAAGAATGGAGTCGATCGGCACACTTGCCGGCGGCATTGCGCACGACCTCAACAACACGCTTTCCCCGGTGCTGATGGGCGTCGAGATGCTCGAAGGAAGTGAACCGTTAAGCGGTGAGGGCCGAAAATGGCTCGCATTGATCCGCGACAACGCGGAAAGGGCAGCCGACCTCGTTAGACAGGTCCTCACGTTCGCCCGCGGCAGCGAAGGAAATGTCGTGCCGATGCAGCTTCGCCACGTCGCGAAGGAGCTTATTCAGGTGCTCCGCGAGACGCTGCCGAAATCGATCGTGCTGAAGCAGCAGGTCGCACCGGATCTGTGGATGATTAAGGCTGATCCGACACAGATGCATCAGGTGCTGATGAATTTGTGTCTGAATGCCAGCGACGCAATGCCGGACGGAGGCACCCTGGCGATCTCGCTCACGAACGAAATGATCGACGACGGCTATCACCATATGAATCCGGAGATCGTTCCGGGGCGTTACATCCTGGTCGAGGTGGAAGATACCGGCCACGGAATGTCGAACGAGACGATCGAACGGATCTTTGACCCGTTCTTCACAACAAAAGAGATCGGAAAAGGAACGGGACTCGGACTCTCTACCGTACTCAATATAGTAGAAGGGCACGGCGGCATCCTCAGTGTAAAGAGTTCGGTAGGCCGAGGGACGAAATTCTCGATCTTCCTTCCTGCGATCGCCTTGCAGGAGCCTTCAGCCGTATCCGACGAAGGACACACTTCTTCAGATGGCGATGGCCGGCTGATATTGATCGTCGATGACGAAGCCGATGTTCGCGAGATAATACGCGCCGCACTCGAGAAGGCGGGCTATCGGACGTTGGAGGCTCCGGATGGTGCCGATGGTTTGGCGACCTTCGCCGATCACAAGGACGAGATCGCCGCCGTTATCACTGATGCATCGATGCCGCTGCTAGATGGTGTGGTACTTTCACGAGCGATCCGCAAGATCGCACCAGCGACCAAGATCATCGCGATGAGCGGACTTCTCAGTTCATCACAAATCTCGCAGCTTGAAGCGGCGGGCGTCGATGCGTTTCTGACAAAACCATTCACTGCCAAGAAACTGCTTGCTTGCCTGGCCGTGCTCCTGCCAGAGTCGTAGGGTTGCTGTCCATGGGTGCGAAAATGCGGCAGTTCCCTCGGTAAACCACCCGATACGGAACGGCCATTGTAGGAAAAGGTTGCCCGCAATTGGCAAAAAGACGTATCATCACCTCTATGGATTATCACGACATAATTGCGATCGAGGCCGGAAAGCGCGGAGGCTGAAGCGTTGTCGAAAATGAAGGATGAGAGTCCATTGGGACGACTAGCTTTGATCCCGCTGAGCGGGGAATTTCTCGATGCATCCGTGAACGGTGATGTTGGAAGGGCGAAAAGCTTGCATGGCTGGACGATTCCGAGCGAATGGTTTGAGGAGACGGACCTAATAAAAATGAGGATCGAGGATCGGGAAGCCGCCCCGCTTTATATTCCTTGGTCGTTGCGCGCCGTGGTCCATTGCCCATCCGCCACGATGCTTGGATACATCGGGTTTCATTCGCGTCCAGGTGCGGCATATCTGGATGGACTTGTACCGGGCGGCGTCGAGTTCGGCTACGCGATCTTCAAAAAGTATCGGCGACAAGGCTATGCCTCGCAGGCGATCTATCTGCTCATTGACTGGGCAATTTCCAACTATGACATTCGGTCGTTTGTCGTTTCAATTGCCTCGGACAATGAGATCTCTCATCGCCTTGCGCGCAAGATCGGGTTTCAACAGATCGGCGAGCGTGAAGATCCCGTCGACGGGCGCGAACTAGTTTATGTCCTGCAAGGGGAAGATCTTAAGAGGTTCATTCGAGTGGTTTAACGCTTCCGGCTCAGAGCAAATTTGCAACTTGCAGCGTCCCGTCAATGATGATCTGGATGACCTTGCCGGGTCTTTAGCCATTCTGCCCTGAGCAGAAAGCTGCCTGTCGTGACAATTGCGCCCTTATTGCCGACCTCAATGCGAACTTTTGCAGTGCCTGTCGCCTAGTCAAGTTGCGGGCTGCTACACGTAGATGAAATTGAGCTTTCATAGACCGGCCTTGGATACGGATGGGGAGCTTGGCTGAGGTTCCGCGATTCCGTGTCTTCAATGTTGCGGTCAGCTAAGTCTCGACGGAAGATCACCATCGATAGTCCAATATTTGGTCAAACAGGGAATGCAGTCAGGTGAAAGTGCCTTCACTGCTGCTTGGAAGTGTCTGTATCTATTGAGGTTATGCTGGAGCCGGTGAAGGGACTTGAACCCCCGACCTGATGATTACAAATAAGTTTTGGGCAATTTTCACTGAATGCCACTGAGCGTCACAGGCCCATTTTTACTGCGTTTCCGCGATTTTCGGGTCAGCCAGTATCACCCCAGAACTGCAGGGGGTTGTTACAAAATCCACTACATTCACCTTTGCCGGTTTTCGCATTATTAGATTTGGCTTCCAGTCTCCCTTCGTCACAAGCTCGGATTCCCGGTAACGATCATACCCCGTTTGCTAAGCCACAGCCACCACCGCAGTAGTTGGGCCGTCATCTGTGGATAGATAGCGTATTGCCTCATCCCGGAGGATGATCCGGCGCGTGCCCTTCTTTTTGCTTTCAAGTTTTCCGTTTCGAATATCCTTCCGGATCTTGGGGACTGAAAGCGTTGTTAGCTCCGCCAATTCCTCGATCGAATACGCAAGTTTGTCCCTCATCGTCATGTCGTCTTTCATAAACATCCCTCTCGTATAAATTCCAAAGTACCTCGCTTCAATTCGAAAAACAGAAATACGCTCGAAGTGCTACCGCAAGAGTCGTGCCGCCTCCGAGAGGTCTGGAAAAGCACTGAAAGGCCAACGCGGGGCGTAGAGGCACTCTCGGCGGCCGGCTAATTTATGCACCATGGAGCAATAATCGGCCAGTTTCATCAGAATTCTTTAGAGATAGCCGTCTGGAGTCAGCATCGCATTTCAATAAGTTTCGAGTATCAGACGGACGATGAACTTTGTCGTATCATTAATGGTTGATGAGAACCGACCGCACCCGAACAGATACTGTAAGGTCATCACGCGATGGTCATGAATTTCATGAGGCATGGGCCGCGCGGCAAGCTCTCGGTTTGCTAATGCCTTCGGAGGATCTTGTCGGAATCGCCATCGAAGGGTTTGCCTCTACAGATCACCGCAAACTTTCCGCAGAAAGCGTAGAAATTGCCGATGTAGTTATGTACTTCGGATCGACTCCAACCTTCGAAGACTCACGGTCGGTTGTGGTTGTACAACTGAAGTATTCAATAAGTTCCGCAAACAAGCCTTTTCGAGCGGCTGACTTTCGTAAAACTATCATTAAGTTTGCTGCCGCATACCGGGATCACAAGCAGGTGCACTCGCCCGCCTTGGTTGAGCAGAAGCTTACTTTCGAACTGATCACCAACAGACCGATATTCAACGACCTGATTCTCGCTATTGAGGCGGTCGCGAGCGGCGAGCGACTAAGAGGAACAGCAAAGCAACAGGCCACGCAGTTTGCTGCTGCTTGCGGATTTACTGGAAAAGAGTTAGGGGATTTTGCCTCAAAAATACACATCGTCGGCGATGTCGGAAATCTTCGGGAGCGCAAAATTGGCCTTGCCCGTCAAATCGCCGATTGGTCCGCCGCTCCCGACGCCATGGCGCGAGTCCGGCTGGCTAACATGAAGCAGATGCTCCGGGACAAAGCCGGAGGCGCGGGGGCACGAAATAATGTCATTACCAGGACCGATGTGCTAGACGCTCTCGATATTCAAGATCCGGATGATCTCTTTCCATGTCCCTCAAGTTTTCCAGATGTCGGAAAGGTGGTGGCTCGCGAGCAGTTGGAGGATCTCGCGTCGCGGATACCACAGTTGACTAAGCCACTACTCATACATGCAGATGGGGGTTGCGGAAAGACAGTTTTCCTTCAAAGCCTATCGAAGCTCGTGGGGACAGAACACAAGACCATTTTGTTCGATTGTTTTGGGGGTGGCTCATATCGCTCTCCCGACGATGGACGGCACCTTCCCAAACGTGGGCTGATACACATCGTCAACAAACTTGCTGTCGCTGGGCTTTGTGATCCTCTTTTGCCGATGAGTGGCGAACAAGACGATCTGATCAGATCCTTTCGCAACCGGGTCGGTCAGGCAGTGGATACTCTTCGGAGACTAAACCCAACCGCTCAGGTAATACTATTTCTCGACGCGGTGGATAACGCCGCCGAACACGCGAATGATAAAGAAGAAGCTACATTCCCAAGTTTGTTGCTTGAAAGCCTCTTCTACACGGGCGCGATTCCGGGATTACAGCTTGTGCTTACTTGTCGCTCGTACAGACGCAATATCTCGCGAGGCGGTCTTCCTTCCGATTCGTGTGAAGAGTTCGAGCTGAAGCCGTTCAGCTTTGACGAGACGCGGACTTATCTCTCAGAGCGAGTTCCGAATGTTACTGACACGCAGACGCGAGTCGCTTTTGCGCGCTCAAGAGGAAATCCACGGATCCTCGAACATCTGGCACTCGGCGAACGCGGACTTCTCGAGCCCTCTGAGATCGACAAGGTTGTAGAGTTGGATGATTTGATTGAGGAGCGCATCTCGAGTGCGTTGAAAGATGCAATCCGACACGGCTTCAAGAGCTCGCAGATAAACGCCTTCCTTGCTGGTCTCGCCGTTCTCCCGCCACCGGTTCCTCTTGAGGAGTATGCAGATGCTCACGCCCTTGATCTGAGCGCGGCGAATAGTTTTGCTTCAGATCTGTTTCCGCTCTTGGAGCACACCCGCCACGGCCTGACATTTCGAGATGAGCCAACTGAAACGTTCGTTAGGTCGGCCTATGCTGCCGACCAATCAACCCTTCAAGCCCTCGCTAAGAACCTAGAGAAGAGGCAGGAGTATTCGGTTTACGCGGCATCGGCGCTTCCCGGACTACTAAGCACATTGAAGGATGGCAAAAGTCTCTTTTCTCTTGCCTTCGACGAACGCTTTCCTGCCTCCGTCATCAGTAAAGTCGGGCGACAGAAGATCCGCTACGAACGCCTTAAAGCAGCCGTCCGGCATGCGACAAGCGAAGAGAATTTTGACCAACTGGTCCATTTGCTCGTTGAGCTTTCGACGCTTGCTGCCGTCAACGAGCGGGGTGCGAAATATCTGTTAGATAATCCGGATCTAGTCATCGCATCGAACGACGTTGATGCCCTAAGACGGCTCTTCGAGACACGAACCTCCTGGGCCGGCACGCGCTTTTCACGAATAGCAATAGCTCATCTTCTTGCCGGCGATCTGAGCGATGCAATGCGATACATATTGCAGGCCTATGAATGGATCGCGCACTTTTATGAGCAGAAGGACGACTATCGGTTCGATCGGCAGGGTCCGGAGGATCTCGACAATGCCTCGGTCGCGTTTGGACTCATCGCTCAGGGCCGAGCGAAGAAGGCAATTAGTTATTTAGAATCTTGGAACGACGATTATGGATTCGGGTTGTTGCGGGTAGTGTTCCGGTATTTACAGCAGGCTGAACAGTCGGGGGCGATTCCGCCGGACCGCATCAAAAGCTTGCTGAGCGAGGTGGAATCTGAGCCCATCATGCTAGCCGGCAGCCTTTCCTTCTGGCCGATGGATGAGGCTCAACGACAGGAGTATATACAGCTCTTGGCAAATTCGGCGTCTAAACATCCTCCGGTGCGAACGAGAGATCTCTCGCGGCGGAGCGGGCCTGAGATGTACGGCGGTATGTGCAAATCCGCGACCATGGCACTTGCACTTGGTATGTCCGCTGAAGCCAGTTCGATAATGGATTCGGTTCATACTCCTGTTCCCGGGCTGTATGGTGTGACTGACAGGACCGCCGAGAAACAGGTAGTCCAGTTTCTTGTTGCCGTTGCGATCCGAGCAGCTGCTGAACGAAGGTCGGTGGATCCAGCGGAACTCCTCCCTGCCGAACTCAAGGTATTCGGCGAAGAGATAGAAAAGGGACTTGATGTCGATGCGTTCATAAAGGCGATAAAGGAAAAGATGGCGAGCGTTCCGATTCAGAGCGACGAATCGACTGAGAAAACTCGCTTGAAAAGAGACCAAAAACAATACGTCAACAATCTCCTCGAATACCGGCTTCGACCACTCCTGCAACTCACGAACGCCTTAGCGCGCCTACTCGGCGATCGAACAGGAACCGCCGACGATAGCTTTCGCGAAGCAACTCGATTGTGGTCCGAGTTCAGGGTGATGAAGGAGGGCTATGCGGATCTCCGCCAAAGTAATTGGTTCTTTGACGAAATAGGGCGGAGGATGTTGAGATTCGCCCTTTGGTCGCGTCCTGACCTTGGTGCTTCGGCTGTCAAGGAATTTGTTGAGCTCTTATACGACAACGCCCCCGTTTCCTCCATGATAACTGTGATCGACTTGCTTTCAAATCGCCAGGAACTTCACGAGGAGGCGGGCAAGCTTGCTGTTCATGTACGCGGCTTGATCGAGCAGTACGATTCGGTTGATGAAAGAGCGTCCGATTTTGCGAAGTTATCTCGGGCGATTCTTTTCGCAAGTCCTGACGAGGCGATCGCATACTTCCGCATCGGCCTGGATCAGATGGATGCTATCGGCTCGGGAGACTACCGCCTCACGACTGAGCTATTAAACTTCGCCTCGAAGCTCCGGGAAGAAGAGCTTGACGATGCCGACGTTCAGGCACTGTCCAACATTTGCGAATTGAATCTTTATGATCAGGATAAATTTCCGTGGCTCGATTTCGCACAAGGAATGTCGCGGGCCGCAGGTCTTCGGATCTTCGGCAAACTAGCGAGGTGGGATGATCGTGAAAAGGCCGAGCTTAGCTTCAGCTTCCTTCCTGTCCTTACAAGTTTGCTTGACGCGGACAAGATCGATCCCGATATAGCTCTCGGAATTTTACGCCTTGCCAAATCAGTCGAGCTTATCGTATCCGGCACGGGCGAGATGGCGAGCGTGATCGAGCAGAAAAGATTTGGCAACTCAAAAGAGTTGATCACCGAACTGATACAACAATTCCTTCTGAACCATCCAGGCGTATATATGCGCAAAACCGTGCCCGTCCTACAAGAGGTCGCGGAAAGAGAGCTTGGTGCCGAATCCGAAATTTCGAAATATCTCTCGCTTGCACTACCGCGGTTTTTAGATCTACAGGAGCAGGCGAATGAACTGCGAGATGGATCCGGCAAGAATAGGCATAATGACGATACGGTCACGGACGCAAAGCTACGCGGAATCGCAAAAAGCATCGATCCGACTGACTCGACAAGCATCTCAAAAGTAGTTAACAGCCTAAGTGAGTGGGACATTGACTATTACGAATGGAAGCCCTTGTTCGATTTAATTCGCAGTAGGATCGAATACAAGGACCGACCAGAATATCTGCTTATCATCGCTGAGAGCGAAACGCTTCCTTTCTACCGGAAGGTCGAAGAACTTCAGCGGTGTAAGGCGGAATGGACGACTTCTTCTTCAGCCCTAAACCCGGTGTTTCGCAAGCTGGGAGAAGGTCTGCTTCGCGCTCACTCGATGGACCTCTTATTTGATGATAGTTTCTCGAACAGTTCGCTCAGGGATATTGCGGCCATTTCCGAAACACCGGAGCCGATCCTTGCCCTGAAAATTGCAGGAATCTACGCAGGCCATGATCTTCATGTGGCTGCGGCTGTCTGGATGAATCTTGCTGCGATAATCTGCAGCAGATCGAAACCAGGTGAAGGTCAGAAAGCGCTGAAGCGACTCTTGAACAGTGACGCAGCGAAACTCCTATCTATAGTTGAGGACGGCGAGTGGAGAGAAGAACTTCGATTGGAAGCATCTCAGACCGAGGTTGCTGCGGGGCTCGTTTGGCGGTCTTTGGGTTCTCCTCGAGCAGAGCAACGATGGAGGGCAGCTCACAGCCTCCGAACTTTCGCAAGATTTGGAAGGTGGGAAATCATTGAATCCTTACTAGGTCGGTTTTCCACCACAATCGGTGGAGCCTTTCAAGCTCCCGAGCTACCATTCTATTTTCTTCATGCCAGACTCTGGCTACTGATCGCACTCGCCCGATTAGCGATCGACTATCCGACGCAGGTCGGAAAGCACGCGGAGTTTCTAACCGGTCTCGTTTTTGATTCGTCGATTCCGCACGTCTTGTTTCGGCATTTCTCTGCGGAGGCTTTGCTTGCTTGCTTCCGAGGCGGGGGACTAGTACTTACGGAGGACCAAATCAATTCGTTGAAAAACGTGAATAGGTCTCCGTTCGATCCGAAAGAATCCGAGCCGACGTATAGTGGCTACTACTCGGGAAGGCCAAAGTCGTCGCCCAAACCCGATAACCCATTTCGACTAGAACACGACTTCGAAAAGACTGACGCAGCAGCCTTATCTCGCATCTTCGATCGGTCACACTGGGAGATAGTTGACGCTGTTAGCTCCTGGGTGCGTAGATTCGATGCAGATGTAAGCGACATGTACGAAAGTGGGGGACGCACGAGACCGAGCGAAAGGTCCGGAGTGCCTTCCGAAGCCCATCATGTTTACGGGTATCAACTGGGATGGCATGCCCTTCTTCTTGTCGCTGGTGACAGTATCTTGAAATATCCCGTTCTGAAGCCTCATTACCTTGACGATGAAAACCCCTTAGACGAATGGGTAGGGCGAATGACATTAACGCGAAATGATGGACTATGGCTCTCGGATGGGACGGACTGGCCTCCTGTGGATTCGCAATTCAACCTTCTGGAGCCCGGATCGGCGATCACAGGCGACAAGCGAAAGCTCCTGGAATTGTTGAAAATCGACGGGACGATCGGCAATGAGCTGACCATTTCTGGAGCATGGCATTCCGCAGATGGGGTTGCCATAAATATTTCATCGGCCCTCGTTGATTCAACGAGGGCTGCCCGAGCTGCCGGTAAACTCGCGCGTGAAGATCCCTTTCAGGCATGGCTGCCTGAGTTCGAACAATACGAGGGCGGGGACGAATACTCGCATAACGGAAAAGGCTTTCACACTCCGTGGATCGTTGGTCCGCACGTCCAACCGCGTCTCGATGGATTTGATCTGCTCGCCTCGCGAAGAGCGATGGCGCGAGAGCGCTTAGCCGACCGTGTGAATACTCTGCTTTCTCTTGCGACTTCTGACCCATTTCAAAGAGAGTGGCTCGATCCGTCGGGACGAACGGTTGTTCGATCGGAGGCATGGCGTCGAGAACCGACCTACGAGGATCGGGAAGCAACACACGGAAACCGTCTTGTTTGTCTTTCTGAAGAGATTAAATCTGTTCTGGCTGACACGAATTCTGACTTGGTGATCCTTCTGGTTTTGCGCCGTTATGAACGTGGTTACAGCGGCAACCCGAGCCGGTGGTGGCACACAACAGCAGTGGTTCAGATCAAAGAATCGCTAGACTTCAAGTTTTACAAAGGGCATGTCAATGAACTCCATACGTCGGAATATTGAACCGTGTCAAAATGAGCTTCCTAAAGTCCCTTAGAGAACACCCATCGATATGGATTCCTTCACGTATCTACGGCACTCAGATCTTTTTGGAGCGAAGCTCCCCATGCCGACTCTTAAGAAGATGCTCAGAGGTCTCGGTCGGGCGAGCGTGCTTTCGAATCTTGCCGTAATCAACAACCTTTTCACCCGTGGTCGGGTTGAATCTCACGGACTGAACGAGTACGCAAGCCTGCACCGGGAACTGTTGGGCTACTATCTTCGTCCCGAGATTCTCAAAAGTATTGAGGGACTTAGTTTGGCTGATTCTCCGGTGTTCACACGACTCACCTCTCTATATGTCGCCCAGCTTGCGCTATTACACGGAACGGATGAACGGCCTGTCCTAGCCGACGGTTCAACCCCGGGAGGTTGGGCTCTGGGGAAATCTGCCTTGGAGCAAACGACTACCTTATTACGCCTCGTGAAGAACGCAACACGGCGGAAGGCAGTGACCTCAAGCGGATCCGACATTTGGGGTTTCAGATAGCACCCATCCTAGAAGTATTCAATCCATTGGATTGCGTTCAGGGAGTATACCGAAGTGATCTGATCTTTTCTGAAATCCTCGAATCGAAAGAACTTAGGACTGTCCTCGGAGAGGAAGGTCTACAACACTTCAACATCGCCGGAGAGTTTAAGAACGCTACAGGCCTAAGCTTGATCGAGTACATCGATATCACGCTCGCAATACTTTTTTCTCAGGTGTATCCCGCCAACGACAACGTGCGGGCAACCCAGTATTTCACTATTCGCGGACTCCTTCGACACTCAACCCTTGATCCGGAAATAGTGAAAAAATATCTCCGTCTGGAATCCCGCAACGTCGACGAATTCCGTGAGATCCTATCAGCGCAGTCCCGGCGTTATTCGAACTCCTTCAGTTTCGGCCCTTTCAAGACCTTTCCCATTCTCGAGGTGTTTGCTGGGGTTTTTGTGTGCATCGACAGCACTTTGCTCATCGACAAATTGGATTCGGGAATTTATTGGAAGATCTTCGACAAGCTACGCTCTAAAAAACAAAAACTCGATTTTTTTCAAGCGTTCGGTTTCATATTCGAACTGTACGTTCGTCGCGTGATTGCGGCAATGACGAGCGCTCGCGGCCGAAACGGGCTGCATTTTCCTTCCCCGAGATACGAAAACGGGGAAAAATCTTTCGATGAAGTCATTTACTATCCGGAAACAAAGCACCTGGTGGTTATCGAGACGAAATCTGGTTTCATCCCGACGCCTGCGAAATATGGCAGGAGCATTCGCGAATTTACGAAGCAAGTGCGACGCAAGTTCGTCGAGAAGGAGGACGGAATTGAGAAGGGAGTAAAGCAGCTGGCGAAACACTTGTCCCGTATCCTCTCGAAGGAGAGAACACTCAGACATAAACTCGCGGACAGTCAGTTACAGCATTGTTTCGACGAGGTGGAAAAGGTGTCGCCATTGCTCATCGTTCAAGAGCGAGTCTTAAGTATCCATATACACGAACAAGCCCTAAATACTGAATTGCACCGATATCTCCTTCAGAAGGACTTTTTATTGAGGGACAGCGTCAAGACCCAACAACTAACCATATTAGAGATCGGTGAACTTGAACGGCTGCAAGAACATGTAACCGCTGGCCATTTTACCTTGGAGCAATGTCTAAACGCGCGAGCATACCGTGATCGGGAATACAAACATCTTTTCCTCGATTTCATATTTGAGAATTTCCAGCCGCCTAGGGCTTCAGGAACTGAGGCGGAATCTATCTACCTCAGCGTGCTTGATCGTATAAAACACCGGTTCTTTGGTCCAGAGGATAATGAGTACTAAACTCAGGCGCGGCTCTCACGACGAGCGGTTCTCATTTCTGGTACTCACTTGCGGTATTACTCGTTGGCCTAACGAAAAATACTCGAAAGAATTAGCGATTATGTTCTCCTACATTTACTTCTGGCGCATCGGATTGGTCTTCCGGGTTTCCTAGGATCAAGCTGTTCCATTTGACTAGCATGTCTCCTTTGCTGGTCGTCGAGGCAATGTCAATCATTCTGTGAATGGCAGTTTGAATATATCCCTGGATCCTGAAAATAAATTGATCGAACTTGTATTCCTCGCCCAATCCCACCGCTTCTTTTTTCTCTATCTCCTTCTTGATTTCTGTATAGTCCGCACCATGAACGATCTTACTTCGAAGGCTGTAGGCTCTGTCCATATCATCAAAGACCTGTTTGCGCGATCTCGCATCCGATGCCAGAAACATAGCAGCATTCAATTTCAGACGATAACTAAGCTCCCCGCTACCACCTGATTGCGAGAGAAAGATCGCTTCCGCGGCGATCAGAAGGTCGACGATCTTATCCTCCCAATCATGTCGCTCATGTGCGTAATTGAACCTTTTGATCGCTTGAATTATAAGGTGATGTCGTTGAACTATCTGGCTTTGAAGCTTTGCCCAGAACTCTGTGCAGGTCCGCGTGAAATCAGCGTCAAGTTCCCACGAAAATTGTGTAGACGGTCGGTGTCTCGTCGAGTACTCACGAACATCATGGAACAGCCAGGATTTTGTCCGATGAAGTAGCACCTGTGGGTAGGCATTCGGAACACCTAACAACCGTAGGCATGCGAGCACCCGATCGAGAACATCATTGGCCTGGTCTCGCCGGGATTCATCTTCCTTGGTCTTATCAGTTTCTATCGGAACCTCATCGCCAATCACTTTGGGTATCCTGTACTGAGTTTTGATCGCCCAAAGTGCGTTTCCAAAAATAATTGAATCCTCGTCCATGTCGTTCTTAGTCAACGGGCTCAGATCGAATTGATTCAATCGGCAAATCTCCACTTCGCTTTCGAGCTTTATCGATTCGGCGAAAACCGGCCCTTGTAAAGGAGCGATTGCCTCGTAGACAAAGCTGTCTTCGTAGAAAGCGGATTCAAAAGCCGCATATTCCGTCTCGAAATGCTCTTCATTGAATCTGATCCTATTCCGGTAAACGCCTAGGTGAGGCAGCCGCACCATCAATCCCTCAACATCCGAGGTGCGCGAACGCCTCGAATTGATTCCCACCATGTTATTAAGTTGGTGAATGATGATTTCATCGGCTTGTAATGACTCAAGACAATGCCGATACGCCGGCAACTCTTTCAGTTCGGTTTTCGAAAAGATGAATGGGAATTCTGGGGCCGCCGACCAATCATCATATGGATATTTTGTTCCCTTACCTTCGGCGATCAAGTCTATCGCCGCACGAACATAGCTCTCGATACAGTCCCGTAGTTCGGGGTTCCGATAAGTCGAATCCATGCTTGCCTCCGCTTCATGTTTCACCGACATATTGAAGCACAAACTACGGAGCGTAAGCGACCCGATCTTCTAAAGAGCATTTCTTGTGTCGGGTTCTGCTCTTCTCCTGCGACGAATTAAGCTGGAATGACGGATACGACCGCAGGCCGCTAGACGGCGTGGTAAAATACCAAGTAAATGAAGGCTGATATTCTAAGAACCGCTGCCGAATTTTATTTGAAATCCGGTGATTTTAATGGCATTTCCGCATTAGACTTATCAAGTTCTCTGGGAGTCGAATGGGACGATTTGCGGGCAGATCTCGCTGATCTGATTCAAGAAGATAAAATAGGCGTCCTTCATTCCGATCAGGATATGAATACTCACATCCTTCGAGTTGGATTCCCAGACGCCTCGGTTCAAATCGAAAAGTTAGACACGGATGACCTGTTCCATACCTGCGTATACCCCCGTCCGATTTACCTTGAAACCGTTGTTGATACGAAACACTATGAAAACGAACCTTATAAGTTAGATCTAGCAAACGGCGAACCTCAACTCGCCTTCCGCACATTTGACCTGAGTGTTCTTGAATACTATAGAAACGATCCACGATACTACTATCATACCAACGACATAAATGGGTCGATTTCAGTTAAGCGCGAATATTATGAATCGAACCAAATGCCCGAACACGATCAAATTCTGCTTCAGACATTTGGTTTTGCGTATGACGATGATTTGAATCGTGGAGTGGCTGTATTTTTACGTTATTTGTCCGATCTAAGCCCCGAACACCAGCAAATTTGGAAGATGAAAGAGGTAAACGGCACGTACGACCTTCATCCTGAATATTACCGAAATACGGTGCTGGGTGCTTGGGGAAAACACTTGCCGATATGTTCAGCATTTATTCTTGAATTGTATGTTGTCAATCAAATGTGTGCGGCGATGGGGAGACCGCCATTATTTCTCACGGATTATGGCCCTTACGGGGAGGACCGACCGCAGAATTTTACCTTTTTGGTTCGCCCTACTCTTGAAGAGTTTAATAACTTTGTCCTTTTGTTGGATAAACTTCTTTCGGACAACATTAACAAGAAATTCTTTCAAAACGAGGTTTCCTACGAAACCGAGACGCCAAGGTACGACGGCAAAGTGGTCGTAAGCAAGAAAGGCACTATTCAAATCCTAGAAGACTGGATTTCTAAGGTATTCAGACCCCAAGACCGAACCCTCATTGATACTTCGATCGCATCGTTGCGCAAGATCCGTAAATTACGTCAACAACCGGCACACGCGATAAAGGAGAATGTCTTCAATCAGACATATTTCAAAGAACAGAGAGCTTTGATAATCGAGGCATATGAGGCCGTCCGAATGATTCGCCTGCTGCTTGCAAACCATCCATTGGTGCGGAAAGCAGCGATTGAGGTCCCTGACGCTCTTGCGAACGGAGACGTTGCCACATTGTAGATTGTTTAACTCGTCCTTACACGCAAAAAGTTCCAAGGCAAAATCCTGGGTTGACTGTCCCATCTGCGCAATGCGGCTCTTAAGTCCGGCACATATGCCGATCTAGTGTATTGCAGTGGCACATCTTAGTCTCGTCAAATCGGCCTCTCATCTTCAGGAAGAACAAAGACATTTCAATGAGTCATCCTTGAGTTTCCAAGGCATTACAGCGGAGGTTGTGTCGCACAATTTCCGATAGCCTAAGATTCGTTGCAGAAGTTGGCGAGCATCGTTTTGCCTTGCTGAATAAGACTCGATTCGGTACGGAATTGGACGTCTTGAATGGGCGACTCCTTGGTCCCACCCGGATATCTACATGTAATAGCCGTAGCTGATTACGTCAGGCTTTGGTTCAAATCCTTCGTCGAGATACTTCATAATCTCTCCGACTTTCTTGGAGCAAAGAAGCGTTATCGGATACTTGCCGTCAAACCGAGTGGAATTCCAATTCATTTTCGTCAGACCGAGTATTTCGCGAGCGATCTTCTCAATGGATGAATCAGAATGTTCGACTCGAATCTCCAACGGCTGCGGAATATACATTCCCGTGTAAGTCTTATAAAACGGCACAGAACCCCTCGTGTAAAGCAGATGGTTTTTCTTATCAAAGCTAATTAACGTCCCTCGATAAGGGGGGTATTGTCCAATGCGAAAGGCCCGGTCGGTAGTGTCAACAAACGAGATCAGATCTACGCGATCTATACCCCGCTCTTTGCAAGTAGACACGCAAGCCTCTTTTTCCTCTCCCGTGAATAGCGATGTCTTGTGGACTACCAATCTTGCAGGAAGGGTCTCGTTTGCAAGTTTGTAATCATCCAACGCTCGACCGAGCAAAGCAGTAGTTACTGCTGGAAACAGGCATTCGTGTTCGACCGCTATGGAAACCGAAATTTTGATATCGCTAACACAACTACACTGCCGCAGAATTTCGATCCGGCGATATGGAATCCGACAGCTGATTCTAATACCAATCGACTCACGTCCGCACAAGGATATATTTACGATCAAAATGGCAACTTGATTCAGGATGCAGAAGGTCGGAGCTTTAGCTATGACGCTGAAAACAATCAAATAGAAGTCAAGAATCAACAGAATCAGGTAATAGGCACGTATTTGTTTGATGGGTCGGGAAGGCGCGTAAAGAAAGTAACTGATTCTGAAACGGTTATCTTTGTCTACAACGCGGAAGGAAAGCTAATTGCCGAGTATTCCACCGAATCGGTTCAAGAACCGAAAATAAATTACGTAACCGCAGACAATTCGGGCACTACAAGGATCACCACGGACCAACTTGGAAAGGTAGTCGCCCGCACAGATAATTTGCCTTACGGCGAAAATCTATTGTTAGGACAGCGATCTCAGAATCTGGGTTATAGCATAGCGGACTCGGTAGAACAAGGGTATACCGGATACATTCGCGATGAAGAGTCGGGGTTTGATTTCGCTAACGATCGTATGTATTCGAATCTGTACGGCAGGTTTAATGCATTGGATGCGGCTCGCCCGGATTTTGGAAACCCTCAAACTCTAAATCGATATCAGTATTGCCTGAATAACCCGATTAGGTACATAGATAAGACTGGCGGGTATGAAGAGGATGTTCATCGATGGTTAACGATGGCCTTAGCCTACGCGGTTGGATTTAATACTGATCAGGCTTCAAAGATCGGAGGAGCTGACCAGTGGCTGGATGACAATCCAGCAACAAATCCGCTGCCCAACGACTGGCTATCCCCTACAGATCAAAAAAGGGCCTATAATGCTAGGGTTGACTATCATTTCACGACGCCTGAGCGCCGTGATGAATTGTGGAATTGACGTCCCCCCTAAAAACAGTACCGATCTAAAATAGAGAAAACCGGGCGATTATGGAAAGATGAGGAGACATAATTGCCATGAAGAGATCGAAGTTTACGGAGCAGCAGATCGTGTTTGCGTTGAAGCAGGCGGAGACTGGGGTAACGGTAGCGGAGGTGTGCCGGAAGCTGGGGGTCAGCGAGGCGACGTTTTACAACTGGAAGAAGAAGTACGACGGGCTAGGGGCGGCGGAACTGAGGCGATTGCGGCAGTTGGAGGAGGAGAATCTGCGGCTGAAGCAGATCGTGGCGGATCTGACATTGGACAAGCAGATGCTCCAGGACGTGTTAAAAAAAAGCTCTGAGGGCCGGTCAGAAAAGGCAGTTAGTAAATGCGTTGCTGGATGGTTATCGGGTCTCGGAGCGGCGGGCTTGTTCGGTGGTGATGGTTTCAAGGACCGTGTTCCATTACGTCGAGCACAAGCGCGACGATCGGGCGGTCAGGCAGCGGATCAGGGAGATCGCCGAGACCCGCGTAAGGTATGGGTTCGACCGGATACACATCCTGCTCAAACGCGAAGGCTGGACGGACAATCGCAAGCGGACGTACCGTATTTACAAGGAGGAAGGCTTGAATCTGCGAAGCAAGAGACCGAGACGGAGCAAGGCGGCGGCACACCGGATGGCACGTCCGCAACTGGCTGGTCCGCACGAATGCTGGAGCATGGATTTCGTAGCCGATCAGCTGTTCGACGGGCGGAGATTCCGGGCGTTAACTTTAGTCGATAATTTTAGTCGCGAGTGTCTGGAAATAGAGGTCGGGCAGTCGTTGAAGGGGTTCGACGTGGTGGATGTGATGGAGCGGATCAAGCAGGTGCGCAGCGTTGTCCCGAAACGGATACAGGTGGATAATGGAAGCGAATTCATCTCGAAGGTGCTGGACCGATGGGCTTACGAGAACGGCGTCACGCTGGACTTCTCCCGGCCCGGAAAACCGACGGATAACCCGTTTATCGAGTCCTTCAACGGCAGCTTCAGAGACGAGTGTTTGAACGTCAATTGGTTCATGTCCCTGGACGACGCGGTGGAAAAAATCCAGGCGTTCAAGGACGATTACAACGGCTTCAGGCCGCACAGCTCGCTGTGCGGCCTGACCCCGAACGAGGCGGTGCAAAGACACCACGAGACCCGGAATTCTCCACTTTAGACTGGCATCGAAACGGGGGGTAGCTCAGAATTCGTTCGGAAGCTATGTTGCTCGGGGCGAGAATGGTAATGCATTCTCGGCTCTGGGAACATTTTTGCACGCTTTTCAGGATTCATTCTCCCATGCAGGATTATCGGCAGCGACGGGACAAGCTCCAGCTGGAACAAGTACGATTCCCGGTACTTCAATACCTTACTGGTGGAGTTACGATCAAGCGGAGTTGCCCGACAAGACCTGGCATAACCTCACGACATCGTCGCAGATGGCCCGTGAGACATTTGATAAACTCTTAGAAGCAAGAAATGATATGGCCAAATCAGGAAAGTTTGGCTCCTTTACAAAGCCAGTTAAGTACGAAGACATATCAGATCTTGTAAATAAATGGCTTGGAGCAAAAAAGAATGAGGACAAGACTAAAATTTGGAACGAGATCATTCAGACGATTACCATAAAGCAACGTGACTATGGCTAGCCGAAAGGCTAATGAAGAATACTAAGCAACTGAACTGATTCTCCCACTACATTTTCTCGGTACTTGAGTTCAAGGTGCGCAGGCTATGAAATACTGGAAAATAGTTTTCGGATTTTTTTACACGTTGCTGTATGGAGTGTCGGCATTCATCGCTATTGGTTTCGGAAAAGGAACTGGGATATTTTTGTCGCCGTTGATCGCCTTCCTCGGCCTTTCCTGGATTGCCCTCTTAATTGCACTCTACCTTTCTACAAACAGTACGACAACAAAAGCGAAGTTTTTTTTCATCGCGTTGATGGTAGGCCATTACTTAATGTCCCTAGTTTGGCTAATGATCTCTTGGGAAGGAAATATAAGGGGAACGATTTACGTGTGGGACAACCAACGATCCGTAATCTGGTTGAATCTTGGAGTTTACTTTCTTGGTCAAGCAATCATATGGCTAGCCTTTTTTCTAACCTTGCGAAAACATCGTATGTCAACACTACCCTAGTAGATTTATCTCCTGTAAGAGTCTTGACCCAAGCAATTTATGCCTAGTTTGCGTCTTTCACCTTCCGACACCCTCATACTTATAAGACAGGTCAGCGAGAATTGTGAGGTAACCCCCCAGATTGATGTCGAGAAGCATATTCTGAGCGTTTATATAAATCGCGTAAAATGTTTTGATCTAAGGCTTCCGTTGCCCTTTCCGAGGTTATCAAGTGAGGAGTCTTTGCTTTCCTATTGTGAACGGCTGTCTATTCCCCCCAAGCCCTACTCGATCATCCTAATACAAGCAGAATATTGTGCTTTAGGCTTTTTTGATAGGGGCGAATGTCTGCGCCACAGAGCACTCCGAACTTACGTTGTAAGAAGGAAGCGTGGCAAGAGCCAACTGACGTTCAGTCAAAGTGGCAAGAAGGGAAGCACGTCCGGTAGCCAACTTCGTTATCGAAATGCCGTGAATTTTTTTGAGAAAATAAAAGAGACACTGAATGAATGGAAAACGATCGAACCCTCAGAAAGAATCCTCTATAGCTGTTCCATAAATCTTTGGAATTTTCTCTTTAACGGCAAGACTAAGTGCGGCTTCAGTAAGAACGATCCCCGCCTTTTCAAAATCCCACTCGATGTTCGTATTCCGAATTATGATGAACTGCGGCGCATCAATAAACTAATATCCTTCGGATATATAAGTTACGACAATGCCGAACTGATGTACAGTTCCTTTCACCTAAATTCGGTTAGTATTCAGAAAGAACCTTGAATATTTTCGAGTAAGCGGCTCTTGGCAGCAGAGTCGAAGCGCGTAAATCCTACTCCTCAATTAGGTCACAATTGGTCTACTAGGAACCTGCATATAACTCCAACCCTCGGCCGAAGGCTGTTTGCGAAGCCGTGTCGAGGTTCGCACGAACGGTCGTCAATTCATCGATCCTGATGGACTTGAGTTCGTTTCTTGCCGTGCGACGATATTCGTTGTCTGATTAAGGGACCCTCGCAGATCACGTCCTGCGCTTCACGTCGACCGTTCCGCACGTCTCATCGGTGTCGCAGAACGACTTGCTTGGACTCCATTTACCTCACATTAGAACAGCCCTTTCATAACAAGAGAGCCCGGAAAAACAAGGCTGTCGGTACGCCATGAAACGACGGCCAGCAGCGGCAGTTGGCTTCAAATCAACTTCAAATCGAAGGAGAAGAAACGAATGAAAGTGTTGATCTGCGGGAGCAGGAGCGTCAGCGATCCTGCTCTGATTGCCCAGGCGGTCGCGGATAGCGGTATGACGCCAACGCATATCGTCTCGGCCGGGGCTCGGGGCGTCGATACGTTCGCACGGCTCTATGCGCAGTCGAACGGCATCGAGTTTACGGAATATTTGGCGGACTGGGACAGGTACGGAAAGCGCGCCGGGTTTATGCGCAATTGTGTAATGGTTGGGGCAGTCGATGCAGTCATCGCAGTATGGGACGGGATAAGCCCAGGCACAAAGCATTCGATCGACTACGCTACTTCACAGGGAAAACAGCTCTTTGTATTTAAGGCATGAATAAACAGAGCGGCGGGCAGATCGCAGCCCCGGCGCGGGTTCGGAGCTTTAGATATCTATTTAAGGGAGAAACAAATCAAAATGGGAGCAAACATTTCGATCATTGGAAATCTCGGAAAGGCACCGGAGACGAAGATCAGCGATAACGGAACGCTGATGGCAAGTTTTTCGATTGCCTCAAATACTTTCAGGAAAACCTCGGAGGGCGGCAAGGAGCAGAAGACCGACTGGTTCCGCGTTATCGCTTTCGGCCGGCAGGCGGAGACGCTTGCACAATACGTCAAGAAAGGTACAGGCCTTGCGGTACAGGGCAGGCTGACGTTCAATCCCTGGGTTGACCGCGACGGTAATCCCCAGGCCGGAGCGGACATCATTCTGCAGGAGTTCCAGTTCCTCCCCGGCGGGCGACGTGATGATACCGGTGATGCCGGAGCGATGTCCGAATATGTACCGGATGGCGTACAGGAGGTCGGACAGCAGGCGGCGGCTTATTGATCCCGCACTTTCAACAGTCCCTTCACAAACGGGCCGTCGCATTGAAGCGGCGGGATGATCTCATCCTGCGTCGATCTCGCGGCGGTCCGTCCCCTCAGACAGGATATGAATACTAAGTTCAAGGTTGAGCGTATACGGTTAATCACCCGCGACTACGTTCGTGCGAATCCCGACAAGATATTTCTCTTTGGAGACAATCTGGAGCAGCGCGGGTTTGGCGGGCAGGCCGCGGCGATGAGGGGCGAGCCGAATGCTGTCGGGATACCTACGAAGAAGAAGCCGTCGATGGGGCCGGATGCGTTCTTCACCGACGCCGAGTTCGAACAGAACAAGGCAGCTATAGACCGTGCCTTTGCGACGATCGCCATCACGGATTCAACCCGTGTGATCGTTATCCCCTCGGATGGTCTGGGAACCGGCCGTGCTCAGATGCAAAAGCGAGCACCGAAGACTTTTGCATATCTCCAAAAGAGATTGGACGAGTTGGCGCGTCGGGAGTAACGATTCCGGCTTTCGATCAGTGAATTCTCATGCTGAGGGGCGAGGGATTTTCGAGCCTGGTACCGGGTGCTTTATTCGGGTGCTCGGGAGGCAGCTTCCTTAAACAACGCCTTTCCTAATCCATATGGGTTTGCTTCAGGAGAGATCATGTCAGCTCAACAAGCTTCGGTAGTTCACTGCAAGAGAGATCGGTACGACGTTTACATCGGACGGCCTTCGAAATGGGGCAATCCCTTCACACACATATCGGACCGCAAGACCAGGGCCGAGTTCATTGTCGGGTCGAGGGAAGAGGCTATCAAACGCTACGAGGAATATCTCTATTCCAGTGAATTGATAGCGGATATTGAAGAACTGCGGGGAAAGATCCTCGCCTGCTGGTGCAAACCACAATCTTGTCACGGCGACGTATTGGTCAGGGTACTAAATACGCTGGACGAAAACCGGGATCGCTAAAACTCCGGCTTGGCTAAATGTGTCGTTGAGAACCGCGTCAATCTTTTTTTGCTGAACTCTGAAATATAGCGGTCGGTCCAGACATAGATCACCGACCGCAGTCGTTCTTTACCTGCCTTCTATAGCCACCTTAAAGAGCTTTCCTAAAACTTCTTGGCCGAGTTCCTTCCGTTCCCTTTCACACGCCTTCTCGCCCGCTTGAGAGGGATTTTCAAGCCTGAAAACGAGTGATTTTTCTTAACTTGGGCAAAAGAAGCGCTGCCCATAATCAAGCGTTTCTCCGGTTCTCGAAAAAGAGCCGGATAGGAGAGGGATATATGGCTGCACAACTTAATATAGACCAACTCAGGAATTTCGCACCGCAAAGTCCGATCCTTGCTTTCTCACCGCAGAATACAGGCTCGCCGATGCAGGACTGGTGTGCTCACCTCGGAAACAATCCGCTGCGTCGAATGGAGCTTGAGGAATTCGCGATACTCGGCGATGTCGTCGTCAGAATTGCGGACGAACTGGAACCCGAGCCGCTCGATCGGGTGAAGATCATGTCGCTCGAATACGCGATGAAGGTGCTCGGCGATGAGTGCGACGCTCGAGAGTTCGTTCGGTGCGTCAAGGCGATCGCTAGCCCTGACGCCGGGCAGTTCGAGTTCGGACAGATCGCTGCTTATTACTACAGCGAGATCCGTAAACGAGGCACGGCCGAGGTGCTCAAGGAAATGGGTCTTCTCGGACTTCAGCTTGAGAGCGTAACGGCCACGAATGCGGATCGCGAAGTCGCATTCGAAGAGTTCGAGCGAGCCGAGCAGAAGCTGACCGTAGCGGATCAGCGACGGGTTCAGGAAGCGGTTAAGAACCGTAAGCCTCTTCCGCCGCGGACACCGATCTTCGACGACGAGTTGAAGTACGCGATCCGGCGTGTCGGGCGGCAAAAGATCAGCCGAATGATCCATGATGAGTTCGCGGCTTTCTACCTTGAAGACGGGGACAAATCGATCGAGGACCTGGACCGCGACTTTCTCACTTTCGAGAATCTCGAGCAGTACGACGAAAACGGGATCGTCGGACTAACCATGAACAGCGGACAGCGCACGGTCGTTGTCCTCGATTTCGAATGCGAGATCGATGCGTCGTGTCTTCCGCTTGAAGCAAATTCTATCGCTTCGGAACTTGGCCGCTTATTTGTCGGTCACTCGCTTGGCGGATCGGCGGTTCGAAATGCCCGCGAGCTTATCGCCGACGCAAGAGTGGAACGCTGCGAATGGACTGCATTTCTAACGGGGCGAGTGCAGATGGCGCCGGTTCGGACGCACTCGATAGAGGATTCGACGCATCCGTTCTCAGATCAGGAGTTCGAGGAGTGGCTTGGAATAAAACTCGATCGGATATACAGCCATCGCGTAACTCGCTCGGTTCGACGGATCCGTTCACATGGGCGCGGAAAAACCTTTGAGTACATGGTGGGACAGGAGGTCAATCCCGATCACGAAGAGATGCAGTACGTCGCCTCGGTTCTCCGGATCATGTGGAATCGGCAGTACGAGGACTTTCATCTGAGAAGTCTGCGTCACAAAGACTATCAGGAGATCTATCTTGCCCTTCGCGAAACGACGGATTCGGCGGACGTTGCGCGGCTTAAGAAGGAAGCATATGCAGCGTTCAAGGAGCACCAAAGACTCTCGCTGAAGCAGTTCACGGCTCTCAACACGGTCGCAAAATCCCAGGAGGTCCGGCTGCGCGATCGTATCTCTCCCTTGACCCGAAAATGGCTTCGAATGATAGCAAATGCGTCAGCGGGGCGGCTCCGATTTCTGAAGTTCTCGCTCTACAACGACGCCGAGGCAAAGGCGAAGAAGCGGCAGGAAAAACAGCGTCTCTGGGATGCAGTTCGCAGCCGTGAGGCGGAACTGAAAGCCGAGGCGAATAAGCAGGCCGAGCGTGTACATCAGAACACGGTTCAACAGACGAGAGTGGTTCGGGTTGTTCACGCGGCCTGATCGTAAGAGACAGGAACAATTAAGCGGCAGCCGGGCCTGTGACAGCGACGCGTTATCAGTTGCGAAAACAGATACGGCAGTCGTTTTCAGATACAAGAAAAATAGATAAAAGGAGACAGATTTGTCATGGCAGCTTCGATTTCAATTCTTGGAAACGTGGGCGGCAACGCCGAGCTTCGATACTCGAATCAGGGTTCGGCGATCGCTTCGTTCTCGATGGCATCCAATTCATTCAAGAAGACCGAGCAGGGGAAAGTGCAGATCACCGAGTGGTACAACGTTACTGCATTCGGCAAGCTCGCGGAGACGATCGCCGCGAACGTCACTAAGGGGACGCACCTGCTCGTCTTGGGAAGACTCACGTTTAAGCCCTGGATGACAAAAGACGGAGATCCACGAGCGGGCGCCGAGGTGATCCTCCAGTCGTTCGAGTTCGCGGGCGGCAATCGGAATAACGGGCCGGAGCACTATACTGAACAGGCCGCTGAGGAGCCGCAGTATACGGGACCGGCTGGCAATCCACCAGCGGCGGCGAACGGCCAGTCTGCCATAGAGACAACCGTGGTTACGGACGAGCCCTATGTGGATCAGTTCTGATCGGGATTCTTAAGTGAATTTCGGATGGTCTCAGGGCATCGATCCTCCCGGTGCCCTATTTTCTTTTTTAGGCGATTGTTGAGGTGGGATACATGAACGGACTAACGCTTATCACGCAGGGTGGCGGCATGGAAACCGCGGAAAACTATACTCCGGTTGTGACGATTTATGCCGATGCTTCATGCCTTGGGAACGGAACCGGCGACGCATCGGCCAGCTGCGGTGCGGTGATGATCGACCGCAATCGGATGGAACTTAAACTGATCGCAAAGTATCTCGGTTCGCTCACGAATCAGCAGGCCGAGATACTGGCGTGTGCACAGGCACTGAAGACGCTTCGCCGGCCATGTCACGCCGAGGTCTTCTCCGATTCAAAGTATGTGATCGACACCATGAATGGGAAGAACCGTATGAAGACGAACCGCCCTTTTTGGGGCGAGCTCATTGAAGCGTCCTACGGTCATCATGTGACCTGGCGATGGATGAAGGGCCACGACGGAGTCACGTTTCAGGAAGCCGCCGACAGGCTGGCCCGTACGTCTTCGTCGATTAAAACCGATCTCGCAGCCGAGGACCTCGACTTTCTTGCCGAACAACTTTCGAAGGAAAGCAACCGGCTAAGCATCCGCTCGTTCGAGATCGAGCTTGACAAGATAGCGAGCCGTCATGAAATGGTCGGCGGTAATCCCGGTCCGGCACCAGGGCTCGCTCGCCCGGCTGCTTTTCCTTCGGCGTTCTCCGCGTGACGTAATCGGGCTATTTCGCATTTTGTTTGAGCCAGGATTTGAAGGCCGAATCTCGGTCGAAGAGCATGTTTAGCGCGTATTCGATCACGTCATTGTTGGTGATCTCGGTGTTCATCTGTTCGCCGGCAAACCGGAGATATTGCTTTAGTTTCGCATCCGTTCCGTCGAGGAGTTTGGCATTTACCTTGACGTAGTTGAGGCGGTTGATCTGAAGCATCGGCTGCCCGGAAGGCCGTCTTCGGGTTGGGTTGTTTTCGGGGAATGTTGACATAGGTTCTTAATCGACTCCTTATAGGTTTAATTCGTGCCGAAGGAGCCTAATCAATCGCCATGCCAACGCGTTTGAGAGAGCGTAAGTGGTGTAGAAATGCACCGCTGGCGAACAAATAAGCCGGAAACGAGGGGCCCATCGGAAAATGAGCGGATCGCACGCAAAAGCTGTATGACAGGATAAACCGCTTTTCGGTGTCCGTCACCGCACCTATCACCCTGAATACAAACAGCTTACTCATTTGTCACCGCGGCGACGATCCGGTTACAAATCTGTCACCGATGGTAACGGTACGCATTTTGCGAACGGTCACGATCGCAAGGTTGTACACCATCGGTGACGCCCGAAGTACCAGGGGAATAATTTTGAAATGCATCCGGGAGAGAAATGCGGAAAATAGAAAAAGAAAAACTTATCGTCAAACTGGGGGCGGATTCGGATAAAAGGCACGGCCGGTCCGTTCACGTCAGGCCGTACTATTCGGATGAAAAAAAGCTCAATGAAATAGCGTTCGAAACAGGCGAAGGAAAGGGCGCGATCGTTCGCCGGATGATCCGCTTTGCTCTGTCCGACAAGCAGGAGCGTTTTGGAGCGAACCGGTGCCGGGAAAGATTGGACTGGCTGATCGAGAACGAGCGCAAGAACGAGAAAGATTCCAATGCTGTAAATGAGCGTGTCGATGAGCTTCTTGAGCAGGTCGGACGCTTGGAGAACGAAGTGAAGCTCCTTTCTCAAAACACTCCCGTCTTCCTGCGCGAACTATACGTCATGTCGAGCGTGTCGGTCTCGGTAGTAAACATCATCCTGTCGAGACTCATCCTGCTCGCGAAGCCGGGAATGGGAAAAGAGCAGAGCGTTCTCGCGTCGAACACCATCACGGCGGAAATGATCGCATATGCCGTTCGCGATCTTGAGCGGTGTTCGGCGTATCACGGGATCGTTTCAAATGATGCGGGGCCGGACGATCTGTATTTCTCGAAACGAATAGAGGCTCTGTACGGCGATCTTATCTCCTCTCAGCCGTCAACACCTGAACCCAGGGAAAGCAGCGAATAATGAGGATCGTCGCGAGCGTGCAGGCAAAGCGGGGGAGTTCGCGCGGCCTCGTCCACTATATTGCCCACAGCAAACTGGACAATGAGCGCGAACCGTTTAATGTCCGCGAACTCTTCAACGACTTCGCCGACAACCTGTCGGTGGCGAGCGCTAATAATTCGATGAGGATCGGAATCGCAAAGGGGAGGCCGTCGAACGACGAACTGCATCACATCGTTCTCTCGTTCCGTCCCGATGACTACCGGAAGTTCGGAACAAACGAAAAGCAGCGACGCCATGCTCTTAAAGAGACGACACGAGCGGCGATGCAGCGGCTTGAAAAGGAGCTTTCGGCCGACCGGCTTTCGTGGGCGGCCGCAGTCCATCTAAACACCGAAAACCCGCACGTTCACATCGCACTTCAGAAGCAGTATTTCACTAGAGACTTGGAGCGCGAGACTCTGACCAAAATTCCGCGTCAAGCCCTGCCTCATTTCGAACGCAGCGAGGGCGAAAAGGTTCTTGTGCCCGGTTTTCTGATCGAGGCCGCGACCGAAAGGATGGAGCAACTCTTCGGCAGAGATCTTGAACACGCTGATGCGCTCGAAATGGACCGGGACAGCTATGATCCAGGGTCGCATTCTTCGGGCGAAGCAGAAAAGGAAAAGGATAATCAACTTCTTCAAAAGACGTTGGAGGAACGCGAATCCTTAAGACGCGGGATTGTCGCCGAATACGAGCTTCGCCGGATCGACTCAAAGATAAAAGCACTGACAGACCAGGGCAAACAGATGCGGTTCCGCGTTTCCGATCCGGTGAGCGGTCGAAAGACGCGGCTTTCTCTTCAGGACTTTGAACATCGCGGAGCACGGGGCGATGCCGATCAGACGGCGTCAGCCGAGCGCCAGATAAGAACTATCCTTCTAAAAATGATTGGAAAGGAGGAGGCTATTAAAGAGCGGATGCAGAACGATTCCGATCTGACGATCCGGGAAGCGGATCGTGTTCGAATCGAGTATCGGAAGCTGGGCCGAAAACTGCCAACTCCCTCGTTCACAAAAGACGAGATCGACAAGCTCCAGGAGTACTGTATCGAGGCCGCCGATATCCGCAGATTCGCGTATCTCGACGGCGTTAGAACCGAGCTTGAAAGATCGAACGAGATCGAGCCGAGAGGCACGGATGACCTTCGCCGAATAGCAGCGAGAAAGACGATCTCGGATCTGACGATAAGCCGTCTTGAAAAGGAACGCGATGAGTTTACCGACAGACGATATTATCGGTCCGTCGATATCGGCAAAAGAAGTGTATCCATCGCTCAGCTCGACCGTGAAGAAAAAGCTCGCGGAAATCCGATCACGGTCCTTGTTGAGAAGCTCAAGGACATGGCTCTGAAATTGTCGGGAAAGGGGCGGGACTCGACGACGATCAAGAACGACTCCGAGCCGTTGCGAAATGAGATCTTGAGCAAGCTGAATGGGCAGCTTGCGGATATCGAAAAAGACTTGAAGGCAGAACACAATAAGGCAAAGATGCTGGGAAAGATCTCGACCACCGATCCCGAAAGGATAGAGGCGAAACCGTTCTATTCCTCGGAGCAGTTGGCAGAGATCGATACGCTCTCGCGTCGGCTGAAACTCGCATCGATTTACGAGAAGAACTGGAACGAACAGCGAAAGCTCATCGAGTCGGCGAGAAGCGATTCGCCGGCGGCGCGAAAGCTTCTCAAAGCCAACCCGAAAGCGAATCTGATCGATCACAAACGCGACATAATTGCCGGACGTGTGCTTGCATGCGAGATCGTTTCGAAAGCGTCGTTCGATAAGGCAAGAGAAGATTTGAAAACCTTTACGGAAACCGGAAGATTTCATAAGTTCGCGATCACTGACAAGAATTCGGGTGCGATCGAATTTGTGAGCCTTCACGATGTCGATCTTCCCAAACGAGGCTCGATGTTTGACCGGGCGCTAGACGAGGTTTTCGAGGGCCGCGAACATCGTTCGCTTCGACGTACCGTTTCTTCGCTTGTGAATGCAAGACAGGAGAGACTAAGTAATGATGCCGCGGCCGCAAAAGAGATCCTCGCCTCCGCTTCTCAAAATGCATCAGAGTTCAAACAAGTCTCGCTCTTTGGTTTAAGAAGTGAGTCCGCCTTTAAGCCCTTATTCACTTCTTCCGAGATCAGGCTGCTGGAGATGAGGGCGGCTGATACGAGCGATCCGAAAGAGGCTGCACGACTTCGAAGCATTCTTGAATCCGTATCCGATCAACCAACGCATTCACTCAAGGATATCCTTCGAGGCTTTGAGAACTCGGAGAAAACACCCGCGAGTGAAAAGGAAAGAGATACCATGCAACGGGAGAAAGAGATGTCGGATCAAGATCGTGGGCTTACGGATCCGACTACTCACTCGAAGGGACGGCGGGAACCGGAATATCAAGAACACTCAAGATAAGTTCACAAAAGGGCACGCGGCTTGCTCAAGTCCCAAGTGGAGGTGGTGTCCCAACTTGTTCGGTGACACGATGGCGGATGCGAGCGGATCTCAGCAACCAGGTAATAGCACGGATCGACGATGAAACGCGGCATCTTCCGAGCCGCTCGCTCGATCTCGGGAACATTTTTACACCGGAGCTTGGTTTACTTTCGCCCCACCGGAGCGAAATTGCACCACGAGGCCGGGCACGGGACGCGGCGCTGATCGCTTACTCCGAGAGGCTTCGGCAGAGTTATAAAGCGAACGAGGCAGGTATTCGGGACGGGATGCTCAAGCTCGGCGAAGCCTATCGCGACGGCCAGACGATAGCCGTCTCCTGCTTCTGCCGTGCCGGTGGGTTATGCCACGCGGATGTCGTAAAGTTGGCGATCGAAAAGGTAGCTGGTTCGCTCGCGCGGGAAGCCGAGCGTCAAAAGGCTCAGGGTGTCGCCGAGCGGACTGCGAATACCATTCAACCGAATCCCAGGACCGAACGGGCAGTAAACGAGATCCTTTCCGTCAGCAAGTCAGACCTGATCCTCTCGAAACTTGAAGACATGGAGGGACGAAACAGGAGTGAACACGCCTCGCACCTGAACGGATATTCGCAGTTCGTCAGAGATCTTTACGAACGAGGCGCCGTTGTTCGGGGCGGCGTGCTGATCACGCCAAGGGATAACGCATCATCTTCCGCACAGCTCGGGATAACAACAGCAGAGTATGCCGTAAAACGACTCGAACCGATTGTTAACGAATCCAGAGCGAAGGAGATCGCACCCCGGTTGGTGGAATACGGCAATCGGATCGCCGGAGACTCTGCCGACCGCGACACAAAGATAAAGGTATTCAACTGGATCTATGGGGCGCTCGAAGGACGGAACGACCTTCTGAAAACGGGAGATAAAACTTCAGTCAGCGAGTCAAAAGAGGAACGATTCGAGAGAACGCTGGAGGAGATATCCGTCCTTGCCGGGGAGATGGAAAGACTGGAACCTACGGACAGGCTCGTCGCCGTGGAATCGCTCGATCAGGATCATGATGTCGCGACGGACAGAGCCAATGATGAGCTTTCTCTTGAAAACGTCTATGAGAACGCGCTTCTTCGCGAAGAGATTACTCCGGTGGAATACGACCACTACGTCGGCGGTATTGGTGGGTTCGAGCGGATCGAGCTTCAGGACACCACCCTGGCACAGCTTGCCGATGAAATGTCAAAGGACGAACTCGATAGGTGGATCGAGGTTCGGCTGCCCGTCATTGATGAGATGCTGGAAAGCGGAACTCCCGTCGATTCGATTCTTAAGCCATTTCAGAACGAGATATACCAGGCGGCAAAGGAAGATACGGCCGGTAAGCAGGCTGCGATCGACGATCTAAGATTCGCATCCGGTTATATCCAGCATCAGCTGAAACAGCCGGAATCGCGGTTCAGGCATTTTAATGCCCGCTATAGGGAATATGCTCTGATGCTTGAAAAGGCAGCGTCAAAGGAGGAATTGATCGATGCTGCATCTAAGATCCGTCACGAAAACGCAAAGCTCGGTTTTGGGTGGGAAAAGCTCTCGGAAATGGAGAAGGCCGCGACTCCTCGCCCCTTGACCTCAAAGGAGATGCGGTTCCTTTTCACCGAGGCCTCACCACGGCACTATACGATCGAAATGACTGCCGCACGTCTTGCTTACTCGAATGCAGGAGAATCAGCAAGAACAAAGACGGACTCTCTAATGCGGGGCGAGATAAACCCAAGCAAGGAAGCGATGCAGCTGATCGGAAGCCTCGAATCGCGACTCGAACGACGGAACTCGACCGATTCGCTGTCGGCGACAAAACACTTCCTCCAGAGCCTTAAGACACCGAACGACGAGCTTCGCTACAAGAATGCATTCGATCACAGCGAAGTATATCGAAAACTGCCGCCCGCCGAGCGGGACTATGTTTACCAGCGGGCAGTACTTCAGAAGGATCACCTTGAGGAAAAGCTGATCGACAGCCTTCCAAGCGGTCGAAATATTAACTATGAACCCGTACATGTAGAGAACGGATCCGCAGCGATCGGCAAATCCTTCCGGGAAGCGCTCAAAAGCGACCTTGTAGATCTGATCCGTCGAGATCCCAAAATAATCGGCAGCGATCTAAGTGAAATGACAACCCGTATAGTAGAGAAGCACTTTGAAATGCTGGGATCAAAGGTTGTGTCGGACATTGCGGTAAGATCCTGGGGCCGCGAATTAGGGGATGGAGTCGCGACGCGACTGCAGGAAAGTATGTCACGTTCCAATCGGTCAGAAGTGCGCGACCAGAACGTGCCCAAGATATCCAGTACGCGAGTTCATTCCGAGGATCACATATATCAGAGATGAGCGTTCAGAAACCGTGTTTCTTCAGCTGAGGCGCGACGATCTAACACTTAACATCCCTGGATCTTGAAGCTACGTCCGGCACGCTTGACCCGGACGCGGTAATTGATCTATCTTGACTGCTAGAAACGCAATTGAAGATCTCGGTGCGTGGCGGTCTCCCGATCGTGACACACCGATGTAGGAGCAGGCCCCGTATGCGGTGTGGGAGACGTATACGGGGCTGTTCCATGTTTGCTTACCGCTCTATCGAACTGCTTTTCAAGACCCCAAAAGGCCTGGTTCCGCGGATTCACGGCGAGGGGACTTTTGCTGCTATTTTGTCCGGCTGCCTGTCACTATCTTCGGCTGTTCTACCAATCCCAATACCCCTAACTCGATCTCGGATGGATCTGCTTTAATGCTGCTCACCGACTCAAGCGAGAGTGCGGCCCCTTTCCAGCGTCGATAAACTTCAGGCGAGCCGGTTACGAACATCGTCGCTGCCTCATCGCGAGCCTGGCCCATAGGTACGGCCCACAGTGAATATCCGTGAGGATCAAGGCGAGTGTAGAGGTAGAAATAGTTCAGGTGAATAAAGCCGCGATCCCCGTTCGAAAATTCACGGCCTATTTTTTTCTTTTCCCACATCACACTTTCCAACTGTTTCAGATCGCTCGGAAAGCTCCCGCGCCTCTTGTGAAATGCCAAAAGGTCACGAATCATCATGCTCGTCGCTTCGACTGGAACATCCGCCGCCCTCTGTCTTTCGGCCGCCCACAGAGAGTAAACATAGGCGACGCTCACAAAAACGATCGCCAGACCAACAAGCACGAGAGATATTCTTAAGCGATTCAGCATCGTGTTCTAAGCATGAGCACGTTCGTATTGTGCGGTTATGTTAAAGGAAAGATCGACGGTCAGATCCTCAAGGGCCTCCTGATGGCAGTAGCCTTCATCAGTTTGAACCGATCTATCTTGCGAGGTCCCACCGGCGCTCAGCCTTTTAATGAGTCCATTAACCTTTTCATCAGGGAACGTTCGCTCGACCTCCTCCGAAACTATGGATTCAACGCCGGGTGAGACAGCCTTCGGGCTTTCCTCTCGGTTCCCCTCGGTTCTTGGCGGACCCGTTAGCAGAAATGCCGAATCGACTTGTCCAAGGTGGACCTCGTTCGGAGATCCTTTTCGTTTCGCTGGGTGCTGCTGCCGAGACACTGCAAACGGCGGATATGCGGCTCTTATCGGCGGGGCGGTATCGCTGACTATCAACACTTCAGAGTGCGCCGCGATCTGCCGTATCTCCGATGGGTGCATAAGCGCTCGTTTCTGCTCCGCGTATCTCGTGTTGTCCAGTTTCTTGCCGGGATAATCCTGAAAGGTCTTCGAGAAGATGGTGGTATCCCCAAGCTGCTTCGAAGCGTATTCGGCCGTCACGTCATCGAGACCCGGCAGAAAGATCTTTGTCATTACCGTGCCTAGGATCGCATTGGCCTGTTCACGGCCATACTGATCGTACATCTGCGGCAAGTCCTGGTATCCCAAGCCCAAGCCAACTCCTCGGCCGCGTCCAATTCCCGATATGCGTTTCACCTCGGCAACGTTCAGCTGATATGCCTCGTCAATGAGAACAAAGCAGGGGTACTTCGGTTCGTTTAGACCGTCAAGCCTCATTTCCATTACGGCCTGCCCGAGAAACGTCGAGATGAACTCCTTATAGATATCGGCCGCTCCTTCGGAAACTACAAGATAGACCGCCGTCCCGGGCTTGCGAAGATTTGAGAAGTCTATTAGCTTACATCCCGCATTGTTTTCTTGTGCTGTCGGCGGCATCGTTACCATCCGGGCCGGTGCAAGAGTGAAAGGCCGAAGCTTATTGTAGAGGCCGATCAGTATCGAACCGCGAGTCTGGATCGGAGCCTGTCGAAACGCAAGATAGGCCTGCTTTGCGTAGAGGCTCGGCGAGCTTTCCATCGCTTTTGCGAAAGCGTCATTACCGTCTTTTCCAAGCGAAAGAAGAAAGTCCGCGGCAAACGCAGGAATTGCTTGATCGCTATACACCTCGGCAATATGAAGAAGGATGGCGGTCAAAGCTATCTGCTCAGCGTCTCCCCAGAACGGGTCGGCGTTCGTTCGGCGACGGTTTTCGATCCCGAGCATCATCCCTGCAACCTGACACGCAAATGCGGGATCGTTCCTGCATTTCGGAACAAAGTTCCAGCGGTCGCTTTTCGTCGGATCGTTGAGATCGAGGCGAAAGATCCTTTTTGCGGAAGCGGCCGTCTGTGCGTATAGTTCGCCCTTCGGATCGTAAACGAGTGTTGAAGACTTTCCGAGAATAGAGCGGATCATGGAGATAAAAAAAGTTTTCGACTTGCCCGAGCCGGTCGGTCCGAACATCACGAAATGTCGCAGCCACTGACTTGCCGGAAGAAACACGTCGCGGCCGCGAAAAGCCTTTGCTATCGGCAGGGCATTCGCGGGAATCGGCAACCCGCGGATCTTGTTCATCAGGCCGCAGCGGACAAGATCTGCGGCCTTGGCCCATCGAGCCGAGCCGTGAGCCGTACTCATTCGCCACATACGATAATCCCAAAGCTGCCGATACGCATCGGTAAATCCGCCGGCTATACAGGCAAGAGCCATTCCCCAGAAAGCAAGAATGATCAGACCCGGCAGGTTGAACCGCCAACCTGCAAAGAGGCAAATAGCGGCACCAATCAATCCCAGAAGGATAGAGAACGCTCCATTTCCGAGATCGGCGGCCCATTGCCAGAAGGCGTTGTACGATGGCAGATACTGTTCGTTTGCTTTTCGCGGGATGCCGTGAGAGGCGTCGAATTTTTCGATCCATTCTCGGGAAAACATAATCTCGTTACGTGCTCACTTTTTGATCTGCGATCTAAGCCATTCGTCGTGTTCCTGCAGGTCGCGAACGGCCTTCTCGTCCAGAGGGAGTGTTTCGCCTCTCCATTGCCGTATTGCCCAGCCGCCCGCAGCAAGCTGTTCGGCCGTACTGAACGGTGCCGGAAGGATATGAGCGTGCCTTGACTCGAAATAGCTTGCCGAGTTCGCACCCGCGAGCGGCAGAGGGAACCGAAACATCATCGCCGGGCCTTGAGCTTCATTGGAAGGCATGGCGAGGATCTCAAATGAGAACGGCTCGGGTCGATAGTTGAGCTTCATTTCGCTGAACGAGGAATATAATTCGCCATTTACCACCTCGACTCCGGGCGGCAGGAGCGAGCGAGTCTTAATACCCGTCAATAGCGCATGATTGTTCGCCGGGAAACTCCCATGCGTTCGAAAGTCTTCGAAGGCAGACAGAGAGATCGCTATCAGCAGTGCCCCGCACTCGCGAAGCCTTTGAGCGGTGTCGTGAGCCTCCCCGCTGAAGACGGGTTTCAACGTACGACCGGCATCCGCTGCGGGTTCGGCGGCCGCCTCAGCCGCATTTTCGACGAATCTCACCTGCGCTGGATCATGATTTCTTCTGTAGTTGAACGCGACCGCGTAGAGCAAGACGAGCAAGGAAACGATCCCCATAGAAAACGAGTACCTGCCCTCGAACTTCGCACATCTCCAGAATAAGCGACCGATCCGATCGCGAATCGTGACTTGCTCCGTGTCCACTTTTGTAGCCCTTTGTTTATGCGGTTTCATAGATAGTTCCCGTTTCTTTGCCGAAACCCCATTTGTCAACCCATTCCGAATCCCTGGCGGCGAGCCACTGATCCACGATCGGGTGGAAAGCGGATGCCGAAGATATGAGGTAATCTTCCTGAAGTCTGAGAAGTTCCTGTCCGGACGCGGTTTTCACGAAATGGCAGAAGTATCTTCGAAGAGTCCCGACATCCAGATCGCAGATCGAATCGCGAGTAAAGGCCGAAGCCATATCTATCGACTCGCGAATGCTGGGATGATCCTCAAGGCCGGCGATCCCGCGCACAGCATCGAGCAGTTTTATAGACAATGCCAACTGCGAAGAAGTGGCACCGGGATTCCGGGCCGCCAGTATCTCAAGCTCTTTCTCCAGAGTTGGAGTTGTGAAGCTGCTGAAGATATGCCGCGAAACAAAAGGTGAGCTGAGTTTGTTTCTCAAATCGTTCGACGTGGTTACAACGATCGGTCGCGAGCGACGATCCGTGATCCCGATGAACCCGCCGTCATATCTCGGTATATAGATCAGACCGCGCTCCAATGGCATAAGCAGCGAGTCTTCAATACTCGCCCCGAACTTGTCGCTTTCGTCGAGCAGAAGAACGGGCGGAGGAGCCTTCGATTCGACTGCCTTGGCCGCAAGATCATAAGCCAGCCCGACCTCGCCGAGAATAATGAACTCTCTCTGCCATTTCTTCTTGCGGGCAGACTCGAGAAATGCAGATTGTTCTGAAGCAGGCAGACCTTTCGCAACCGCGAGATTCTCTCGCATCCAGGTTTCCTGCTCCTCCCGGTCCCAGTCGTAGAGGATCTCTTCCTGTGTCAAACCATCTCGCCCCGCAACCACGCACATTGTCAGATTGCACGCCTGAGCAAGAGCCTCAGGAAATGCCGTTTTGCCGCTCCCGCGCGTTCCGGCGATGAGCCAGGCACGGCCCGACTTCAAGCTCTCGCAGAAATCCGAAAAGTTCTGATCATCCGGCACATAGCCGGTATTGGCCATCAGCCGATAGAGTTCGCGCTCGCATCCGCCTAAAACGAGACGCCTCGGATCTTTCTGGGGCCTGTCGGGATCGTGCGGGATCATTTGTCGGCAGCCTCCACTTTAACGGCGGCCGTCATCTCGGACGAATTCCTCGGCAGGTCGGTCACTAGGACGTACCCATTTGCTCCGGCAGATACCTCTATAAAGGTGTCTTCTTTGCGGCTCTTAAGAAGAGCATCGGTTAGGTCTTCCGACATCGATTCGGAGCCTCTGCGGATCGGTTCGGACAAGATAACGGTGCCGCCTGATCGAAACGCTCCGATCGAACCGAGAACCGAAGATGCCGTTTCCTTCAGGCCAGCGAAAAACCTCGCCCGTTGGCTTGTCAGTCTTCTGTTTTTGCCTTCGATCCCCGATGCTCCGTCCGTCCCCAGAAGCTCGCCGCCGAATTTTACGAGTTCCCCGGAAACCGGATCGATTAGACCGACGATAGTAACGAATGCCCGAGTCGATTCGCCGCCACGTATATTCCCGATCACCGTCGTTCCGGCCGGATACGAATAATCTTCACCTTCGATCTGGCGTGTTAGTTCCAGTCGAACAACGCCGCTGGAATTTCGGAGCGTGTAAACGGAGCCGACGAGACGCACTGGCAGCAGCGTCCCAAAAGGTATTCCTTCGCGCGGAGCATCTTTGACCGAAGCCGACTGGATGCGAGTTTCCGAGGCTCTTTCGGGACCCGTTACAACGGGCGGTTTTCTCGTTACTCCGAAGAAGAGCGAACGCCCGAGCGGTTCACTGGAACCATCGGTTCGCGAGATCGCGGGCGGAGTTTCGTTTTTCTGCATCGTCGGCTTCGGGATCTCCGCATTATTGGCTGAGGGCAGCGATGTAAAGGGCGGTTCATCGCGGGTCGCTGATGTTTTCATCGGCATTCCGACATTCTCGGAGACACCATTCACGGAGTCGCTCTCAGGCACGGATATTTCTCCCCGCGTACTTTGGAGATCTATCTGAGGAGGTGGCGTCCCGGTTGCATTTGAGTTGCTTTCCCCGATCATGCTGATGGCCATCTTCAGCTTTTCGTCTCCGGTCGCGGGTGATGCCGGCGAGTCTTTCGAGGCGGTTCTGCTTACCGGCTGAGATTTAGACTCGGCGAACCGGCCCATTCCGAAGAACCAGGAAACAGCAAATCCAAGAATCCCGACAAAGATCGCAAACCCGCCTACAGTTCGCATCACCTGCCAGCGCCGCTTCTTCGGCTTTGCTTTCTCTTCTATAAGGTCGGCATCCTCGTCCTCGTCCGATTCCACATCGGGTGTTTGCGCAGTCTTTTCAAGCAGCAGCTTTTCCCGTGCGTCCTCATCCTCGAATCCCGGAAGCGCTGTCGGGACATCGTTTGAGATCTGTGTTTTCGGCTCCATGAGTTCTTACTCCTTTTCGTTGTGATTGCCCAGAACTGAAGTTAGCGGGGCATCTGCTGCTTCACGATGGGCCACGAGAACACGCACGTTCTGGTTTGTGCCGAGGATAGGGGCCCTATAAACAAGCGCGTAATATACCGTCGATCCCGGCTGCACGAGTCCTTCGAGTGTTGTGGATTCGATGTATTGAGCATCCAGCCGCGAGGTTTGAAGACTGCTTCCGCCCGCATCCGCCGTTTGAACCTGAAGTTCCGGCGAACCGGAAACAAGTCTGAGATTCGACGCGGTGACGTTACGCACGGCGGCGATGACCAGCCGGGTTTCGGAGTCGAGTTCGGTGATTCGCGAGACCCCGAGCTCAAGCCCGGCCTGGGGTTTCGTCCACGAAGCGAAGTGCTTCTTCGAGTCACGAATAGCCTCGGCCAGCTTTTTGTTGGCAAACGTTGAGATCTCTGATTCCGTAACTTTCCGCCCTAGTTTCTTCTTTTCATTCGTCCTTCCGGCTTGGTTCAAGAGCGCATAGGCCGACTGTATCGGATGCTCAACCAAAGGTCTGCTTTCCGAGGTCTTCTCGTTTTCCTGAGCCGGACTTGGACCGATCAGCTTTGAAACCGCGCGTGAGTTCAGCGGAGCTACCGTAGGCACATCTCCCCCGAGATCGTATGCGAGTCCTGCAGTTCTTCTTGCCGCGACCACCGCTTCGCGGTCATATGTGATTACGCAGCGATGGGCGTTTCTCTTAAGATTCGCGACCGGAACGAACTCAAGGATGAGAACCAATCCCGATCGCATTTGAAGACTTATCGCGGTTGCGGTGGAGCCGTCGCGGGATGGTAGGAAAGATTCTCCCGGATAGACCGTTATCGACCTGTCAGTCTCTTTCGTAGGAGATTGAAAGACGGAAGCAAACTTCGGATTGCCTTCGTGGATGTAGTAGATACCATCCGAGGCCGGAAACTCGATGATCGAAACCGCGTTCTGGGCAAGCCCGAGCCGTATCACCGTCGGCTGCTTCGGATTGACCGTCACGCTGGCCTCGCCCGATAGATAATCGGATTCGGCCAGGTTGACGATCTCGACCGGTGCCGCCTGCGGAGACAGGAGCGGTTTCGCAGGACTTTCGGCGACCGGCTTGGAGGAGGTCTTGGGCTTGACCTTTCTTACGGCTTTTGGGTTCGGAAAGGACTTGGTCTGTCCGGCGGTATCCAGCCAGCCAAAAAGTAAAAGTGCAGGCATAAGTCCGGCAAGGACGAGTGTTGATATTTGTATGTTCATAAGATTGTTAAGCCGCGATTTCAACGGCTATTGATTCTCATTCGGGTTTGCACTTGAAGCGGCGGCCTCTGGTTCCGATTCATCCGCGATCAGCATTATCGGCGCAACGGATTTTCCGTTCACGGGTTCGACACGAAACCGCAGGATGGTGAATCCCGTTCTGAGATTGTTGTCGTTTCTAACAGGCGAAGAAGGGCTGTCTTTGAGCAGAAACTTGGCCTTGAACTGCACCGACTCCTCTACATCCTGCCCTGCGGCCTTTCGACGTATCTTTCGCACACCGAGAGCACGGAGCACATAGGGATCGTTCTCGTCCACCGTGAGGTCCTGCAGTTCCCATGACGAATTGACGCTCTCCGCCTTTTCGGCCGCAAGCACGCCGTTCTGTTTAAGTCGCCCGGCCATCGCGAGCGAGAGATCGGGGTCGAGCATTCTTAGGAGCTTGTTCACCTGACTTTCCCGCGTCGATTGTTCGACTTCATAGAGCGCGGTAAGAAATTCCTTCACGAGATATTTCTTATCGGTATTCGTCGGCGTGTCGGGCGATATGCTTACCGTTTCCGTCGAACCGTAATCGCGGTTATTGAGTTCAATCACGCGGCCCGACGACTTATCTACAACAATGCGATCCGCTTTCCGAAGCGAGAGGAAGATGTTGATCCCAACGCTCAAGGAAAGAACGATCAAGAGAATCCACACCGCTTTGAACAACGAAGAGATCGTAACTATGTCATCGGGATCGCGGGTCAGGTAAAAGGGCGATTGCGACATATCGCCTTCGATATTCAACGGGGTTGGTTGCAGAGTTTTATCCTTCATGATTTTTTATTCGGCTTATGCCGCTCGTTTGTCCGATTCGCAAAAGTGATGCCAGAACAAAGTTCGAGGAAATCGCGGAATATCATGGGATTGTTGAGTCTGCATGTGGAGTGAAATTAAGCCGGTGGTGCGTTTTCAATCCAGGATCACGCCAAATGCACCACTTACTTTTGCGGTTTAGTCCCTCCGGCAAAAGTAGATCTTGCTTTCTGAACTGGAAGGCCTCGAAGGTCCGGAGATACGATCACCGGCCCATCCTCATTGATCGGGTTTAACCTGCTCGGACCGCTGCCATCGACGGCAAACCGCCTGCCGGTTCGCGGATCATAGAGGACCAGTGTTGCAGCCTTATCCTCCGTATCTTCCTCTTTTGGAGTCACTCGTTCCTTAAGCGTAGGTAGTGTCGTTGCGTCGATATGAGCTTCAGTTGAAACTCCGCGAAACTTGCCCTGAGATTCCAGCCAGCGATAGACTTTCAAACCTTCTGAAACATAGTTGACAGTCTCCCGGTACGGTGGAACTCCACCCGTCGTTCGGCGTCCGGAGGAATTTATCAGCCTGCCGTTTGAGCGAATGGATTTCCCGTTCAGATAAGCGGAAACCGTGCCTTCGCCTGAGTTATAGGCGGCAAGAACAGAGTCAAGACGCCAGTTAAAAAGCTGTCCGAGATACCCTACATACTTAGCGGCGGCAAAGATCGACGCGTTCGGCTCATACGGATCGGCGAGTCCGAAACGCTTGGCCGTTGCGGGTATGAACTGCATCAATCCTTGAGCTCTCTTAGGGCTCGTCAGCCACGGCCTGAATCGCGTTTCGTTGTAGGCGATGGTCCAGAGGATCTTGGGATCGACGCCTTCCTTTCGTGCCGCATCGACGATCGCGTTCTCGAACAGAGCGGCGCGTGAAAGCATGTCCATTCTCGAAAGTGTGGTCCTCGAAATTGCTCCGCGGGTCTGCCCAGAAGCCGGAAAAAAACCACCAAGAAAACCAAAAAGCAGTAGAGCAGGGGCAATGTAGTCTTGTTTTCGCATGAGGCGGGACGTTGGCAAGAGATGTGCCAGGGGAGCGTTTCGCGCGAACGGCACGGGCTTTGCAGAGCGAGCCAAACCATTGACGCTTTGCGGCGACTCGCGAAGCGGCAAGAGATCTTTTAGCGAGGACAAAATGAAAACACTTTTCAAAACCATAAGAACGGCACTCGGCGGGATCGCGCCGGTTGCTATCGTGCTTTTGCTTACAACCGCACTCTTTGCTCAGGGCCCGATCTTCACGGGCGATGCGAGCAACCTATCGAACATCATCCGCGAGGCTTTGAAACTGATGGCGATCATCCTGTTCTGCCTTGGCGCGGTAGGCATCGCGTGGTCCATCTACAACAAGCTCACGGGGAAGGAGTGGGGCAACCAGGCCTTCGGCTCTCTGCTCGCCTTCGCATTCGGAACTATCGTCGCCGTCTTCTGGCAGCTTGCCCAGGGTCGTGCGGTTGGCATCGACACGAATTTCTAAACCGGAGGGACGCAAATGAGAAGACGAGCGACACGCCCAAACGTATTTCGCGGCCTGAAACGGTTCGGGGTCTACTCGACCGACTGGAAGTACATCCTCGTGCCGACCGCTGCTGCGTACCTCACTCCTTTCGCGTTCGGCCTTTGGTTAGGATACGTGCCGCTTGGTTTCCCACTTGGTTTGTTTACGTTTCTGGTACTGCTCGGAACGTTCAACTACCTGCGGCTGAGTAAACCCGAATATTGGCTCTCGCAAAAGTTCGATTCGCTGGCGGACGGAAACGCTTTCTTTAGAGCTCCGCTGAATTCAGAGCTGAAGACGTCCGATTGGATACGCGATTACAAGGAACAGATCGCGATAAAGGAAAAATAATGGATACAGCAAATCTTTCATTCGCACATGTCGCGATCACGATCTTCGGAAGCTTCGCTTTCGCGGGTATCGGTCTCGTCATTGGAAGACGGGTATTTCCCATGTTCAGGCTTCATCAGGACGCGACTAAGAACCTGGCTCCAGCAATCCGAGATGAACTGTCCCGGTCTGTTCCTGTCGAAAACGGTCGGCTCTTTCCTACTGAGATCGTCGGTCTCGAAGGCAATATCATCCGCTACCGCGACGGAAGCTTTGGAAAGGCATATAGGTTCGAACCGGCCAACACGTTGTACGACGACGGCCGGATCACCGAGCAGAGGATCGACGATCTAAAGACGATCCTCAAATTCGATAAACCGCCGAACACTGTCATTCAGTTCCGGTTCGCCAACGCGGTAGATGACGGCCGCGTTCTAAAGGATCATCTTCGGTCCCGAAACACAGAGAGCAGCGATCCGATAGCTTCCGTGCTTCAGGCAACGAATCTTTCTCTCTACGAGGAAGCTATCAGCTCGGGACAGGTCATGCGACAAACCGCTTCCGTCTGGATACGCGTTCCTGTCCGCGACAAGACCGACAGCAGCCTTGTCGGAAGTGCATTTCCTTCCGTTTTCCGAACTATACGGGAGAACGGTCTGATTCGGTTTCTGCGGGCACCTGTCCTGAAGACCCGAAATTCTCTCGGGGAAGGAGTGGTGAAACGCGAACTCAAAGCCGAAAGGGACTGCCGGACAAAAGCATCGCGCGTTTTCCAGGCGTTCGAGGCGAATTTTCCGAAGTCGCTGGATCTTCGAGAAATGGAAAAGGACTTACTATTCGCGAGTCTTTTTGCAAGCCACCGACGCGATCACGCGGATGTTCCGATCCTTTCCAAGAATGGACGGGTAGATGTCAGAAGGTATCTCACCAGTACGCGGATCGAAGCCGGTCAAGATCTGTTGGTCCGGCACAACGGCACCCCTGCAAGCCTCGTTAGCCTTAAGAGCTTGCCCAACGGTTTCGTTACGGCGGACGTGATGCGCTACCTCACCGCTACACGAAATCTATGTTTTCCGCATGAGATCGTCGTCGATCTATTGACCAACGAAAAACAGGCCGCGAAGAAGGATCTCCAGAAGCGTATTGACCGGATCGAGGGTAGTCGGAACACGTGGCTTGGCTTCAGGAACCTGAAGAAGGACGCGGTGGTGATAAAGGGCGATCTTGAGAACCTCCTGGAGCAGGTGGAAGCCGACAACGAAGAGATCTGCCGTCTTCGAATGAACGTAATCGTCTTCGCGGATAGATCGAAGGGAGCGAAGGAAAGCCGTCGTCAGTTGGAGATACTAGACGACCGCTGCGACGCTGTCGTCTCCGCGATACGAAAGAAGATCGGTGCCGATGCGGTTCGCGAAGATGCGGTTCGTCAGCGAGCGCTCTATCCGCGAATGCTGGCCGGCGAACTTTCCTCGAAGCGGACAGGCCAGGAACTTACCGAAACGGCGGATTCCGTGATCGCGTTCATCCCGACCGAAACGAGTTGGAGAGGAAGCAAACGTCCGCACAGCATTTTTACTACTCCGAACGGCCAGATGTTTGGTCTTAATCTGTACGATCGCTCGCTGATCAAGTCACCGACGGTGATCGTGACTGCCGCATCCGGCGAGGGAAAGTCCTTCCTCGCGTCGATGCTCATCACAGACATAAGGGCGCATCGCGGGAATGTGAAAGTGAGGGTTATGGACTACCGCCACTCGTTCAAGCCGATTTGCCGGCTATTTGGCGGGCGCCATATCGAGTTCACCGAAAAGGACCCAAAGCCGATCAATATCTGGAACTATCCGGGAATCGAGAAAGGAATTCCTCCGACGAAGCGTCAGCTTGCGATGGTCCTGACCGACATCCTGATCCTGAGCAAGACGCCCAAGACAGACGCGATCACAGGTGCCATCGCATCGACCGTAATAGATGAGGTGTACAAAATGGCACTCGCCCGGAACGGTCACGGCCGCCCGAAGTTCCAGCCGACTCTCGGGCACTTCCTCGACATCCTGAAGAGCTACCACTGGAACGCCGGGGAAGAGAGGCAAGCCAACGAGCTTTACCTGAAGCTGAACATCCATCGAAAAGACCGGTGGCTCAACGCCGCTACGCACCCCGAATACGACGAACCGTCTATGTTCGATGTGTTCGAACTCTCCGGGATAAGCAGCCTCGACGAGAAGATCCGCGAAAGTGTGGGTTTCCGCATTAGCGCGCAGATCATGCAGGAGATCGGGGAGGAGAACGTCCTGAACCAGAAGACTCCGATCCTTTTCCTGTGCGACGAGATGCGCGAGATAAACAGGCATTTTCCGGCTATTCAGGAGCTTATAGCGGAAGCCACCGTCACCGGACGCAAGGAAGGACTCGTTACGGTCCTTTTCTCGCAAGCCTACGAGCATTTCACGGGAACACCGGAGCAACCGAATGTCACCGGGATCGATCTCGTCAAGAACTCCGGCGTAAAGATGATCGGGAAACAGATCGGCGGTTTCGAGCGTCTAGCCGACGACTGCGAGCTCGCTCCGGAGACGATCGCTGCCATTCGGGGGATCAGGAACCAATACGGCCGGTACACCCAATGGGTATTCGTGATCGGGAGCGGAGCGGACAAGATCGTCCAAATGGCGGAGATCCATCTATCGCCCGCGATGCTGTGGGCAAACACCAACGACACGAACGAAGCAAACGCCCGAAGGCTGGTCGAGAGTCTAAGGCCGGATCTTCCACCGGAGATCATCGTCGCGTGGCTCGCCGATAAATATCCACAGGGGCTTACCGCTGTCGGTCTTACATCGTTATCCGAAGCCGATCTAAACGAACTCACGGGAGGTCAAGTTTGAAAATGACACGAAATACGAAGAGCTTTTTACGGCAGCTGCTATTCAGCTTAGTCCTTTCATCATTCCTGATCGGCCTCGATGTACGGCCGGTTCAGGCTCAGTGGACCGTATTCGACCCGTCCCAGTACGCGCTGCAAGTGGCGAAGAAGATCGACGAAGCCGCCCGCTGGGTCGAGACGATCAACCACTACATCTCGATATATGAGAATGCAGTCAAGCAATACGAAAAGATGGTCGAGAGCGTGACCAACCTGCGGGGCATACTGGATAAGGTTGACGAGCAGGTGATGAGGCACAAGCAGCTGATCACGACCTACGCGACGCTCGGCCGACTGATTCGCGGAACATTCGAACTTAAAAAGAGGATCGAAGCGACGATAACGAGCCAGATACAATCCGTCGTCAACATCGCAAGGCGTCTCAAGAACGGCATCTTTGATATGGAAGCGAACAAACGCGACCTGGACGATTTCCTGCGTTTCTCGATCGGCAGAAGTGCCGATGCTCATATGGCGAATCTCGAACGGCTCGCAAAACTCGACTCCGAGTTAGAGAGGATGTTGTTTGACCGGGAGAACATTCTGCTTGATCTCGCAAAACTCTATGAAGAGCGAGAAAGGATCGCTGACGCGACACGAGCGATCGCCGCGAACCCCGACGCCAACCAGGACGGCGTTCAGTCGCTGATCGATCAGATGCTTGCAGTAAACCTCCGCATCACGACCGTCGAAGGACAGCTTCGCGAACTCGAAGCAAAGATCCAGGCGAAGTTCATAGCCTACGGCCTAAAGATCGAGCAAATGACGGAGTTCGGCAAAGAGATCCGCCGGACGACGGAAATGATGACCGGTATCACTCAGGCTTCGGACGCATTTCTTCGCGAACTCGAAAGATATGAGGTCTGGGACGATGACGTTTATCAGAGCCCTCTCCCGTAAAACAACTACCTTAGATCGGATAAAGCAACGCAATGAAAGTCAACAGAATATCGCGCGGCACGGCTGCCGCACTCACGCTCCTGCTAACGCCCCTCCTCTACGCCTGCCTCTTTACGACGGCGGCCGGACAAAGGCCGCCTCGTCCCCTACGCCCACCTCGGCCTCCCAGTGTAGAGGGCCAGACTCCGATCGGCACAATAAACGGCCAGCCCGTCACGGCGAACGATCTGATCCTGACTATAAATAGTGACTCTCCTTTTATGCCGCCGCTCGACGGGAGTCCGGCCCCCGTTCTGCAGCAGTTCGAAAACCAGTATCCTGCAAACCCGACCGCATCGCCTCCGCCCGGGTCGGTGCTGCCTCCGAAACCGGCCGCACCGAGTTTCAGCGAGCAGATAAAGAATCTCATGCTGACCGGCCAGCAGTGGCTGTTCAGGTCAGTCCTCGACGCGATCGTAAAGCCGTTGATGCCGATCCTGACATTTCTTGCCTGGATAGTCGCCAGCTTTGTTCTGATAGTCGCATTTATAAGACGGTTTCACGACAACCGCGGACTTGGCCCAGAGCAGCTTGTCGCCTGGGGAGTCAGGACGATCATCTTTATGGTCGTGATCGGGGCGAGTCCGTTCATTATCGATGCTCTGACCGTAACGGGAAAGTTCTTTGCACGGCCGGTCAGAGCATACAACCGGTCACTCGTCGCCGAGTTCGACGAGAAGATGAAGCAATATGTTAAAGCCAACTTTGCTGTTGAAGATCCGAATGAACTGCTTGCCGAGCGCCTTCCCAACGGCGAACCCGGCCTTGTCGGGATCATCACCGACAAGAACTCTTCGGTTAAAGACATAACCGGTGAAATGAACATACTCGGTTGGGATATGCCTCGAATGTTTACCTTCATGGTAATCGGGCAGAACATTATAAAGTTTGGAGCCATTTTCCTTTCGCTCGCAGCTCTGTTTATTCTGATCGGGTTGAAACTCGCGGCACCGGTGCTTTCGGCATTCGGTTTCGATGAAAAATTCGCAAATCAGATCTTCTATCCGTTCTGCTGGGGAGTCGCTACGTTCGCGCTCGCGTTTCCGATCGTGAAAGAAGTAACGCTTTACGTCTGTTATGGAATCGGGCTTTTGGCTCTCTCCATCTACAACGGAGAGAGCGTATTCTCTCTTGACCCAACGACCGCTACGATCATCACCAACGGCAATTATGATCCGGCATCGAGCGCTCTTATCGTCACAATTCTGTTTTTTGTCTCAAGCCTTTGTTTCATTCTCGTGCCCTGGCTGAGCTATCGCGTTCTTAGGGGACAGGTCTATGAAGGCGTATCGCAGATCTCGATGGGGTGGATGCTTTCATCCCTCGGTACCGCGCTTGAGACATACGGCCTTGTCGCGGGAGCGGCTCTGCACCGTCAGGCAGAGAACACTCAAATACAGGGCATATACAACGCCGAACAGACTGCAGCAAAGAAAGCACTCGAAGCCGCAAATCAATCAACCGAGGCAAGGCTTGTTTCGTCCGTCGCCGGAGTCGAAGGTGGCCTTGTCACAAGTCTTGGCCAGATCCGAGCGAATCAGGTGACGCAAACCCTAATGGCCGAAGCAAATAAGACATTTGGAATTCTCAGCAGCTCTGCGGCGACACGGCGTGAGATTACGGGGATGAAGGCCGAGGCGGAAGGTACTCGCGAGGCACGGACGTTCGACGGCTGGAAGGAGACGGCCTTGCGAGGCCAGAACAACCTTGAGCGTTTCGGCATGAAGACCTATGAATTCACCCCAGGTGGTTCATCAATTGCCGGAACGTCCGTTCCGATACGCACTGGACAGGAACTCTTCGACTGGGCGAGAGACAAACATCCAATACAGGATGTTAATAAGCGTATGGATTCGACTACCCGTGATACGGTTGCTCTCCAGAACAACAATACGGATATCGTGGCGGATAAGAAGGTCGATGCTTCAAACACCTATCAAAGTGATATCAACACAGCACTAGAAGGTCAGGCTTCTCAGAGCATCGCAGCTATCAGCAAAGGTAGCGGCATTGCTGCAACAAGCAGTCGTCAGGGTGCCGGAATACAGCTTTCCGGGATTCGCCGCTCTGCCGATATCGAAAGGGGAGCGAATCAACTGAATTTCGATGGCCGCAGTGAGGCGGCATCGATAAACCAAGACGCTGCGATGGAAGCTGCGCGCCTGCGAATGGTCTCGACCGTTGTGACCGGTTTCTTTCGAGACATGGATCGTCGGCTTGAGGAGATGAAGCCGAAATACTGAAATGTATTTTGCAGCGACTTCATCGGGGATTTTCTAATTTGCACAGGAGGTGGATGCCCCTTCTCTTCACCGGGAGGAAGGTGAGAAAGCAGAGGAAGCAAGTTGGAGGTCTTATTTTCTTTCCAGCTTATTCAAAGAAGGTTTTAGGTCTAGTGTCATGGGCTCCGACTGTATATCCTCCAGCCAAACGTGGCCCAACGACCTCCAACGTTTCTGAAGTTTCTTACCATAAGACGTTCCGTAGCATTTCGGCTCAAGTCCCCACGCTGGATATACTTCCATCTGAAGTTTTACCAAGATCTGAGAGACGCTTGCGATTGTCGCCCAGCTTGCGCTTTCTCTTTCTTTCGTCGAAAGACCTTTTGAGGGATCGATCAATATCGAGAAGCCAACCGGTTCGCCATTAATGATCTTTTCTTCGCTCGGCCCTAGAATGAAAGTTTTTTCCTTTGGCGGGTCGTTCTGGTCGAGTTCTTTCCTCAGACTTATCCATTTTTCCGAAGTTTGACTGCAACTCATTCCGCCGTAACTGCTGGTTAGAAGTTTTCCGGTCTTAAAATCTTCTGGTTTTTCCGCCATGAAGGCGCCGGGAAATGAAAAACTCTCGTTTAGGAAAATCACGGGGATTGTCCCAGTATTTTTTAGCTTCAGAGTGGCTTTGAAGTTTAACCCATATTGACTCAACCCCTCTTTCACCTCCACCGAAGTTACCTCACCTACCAGAGAAACTGACGCCTTCGCATGCCGCATATTTTGCTGCTTCGCCTGCATAGCAACTTCCTCAGGTGCAAACCCAAAGAAATAACAAAGCACGACGAATAAAAGAACTACATACTTCATTCTAACCTCGCTCTAGGGTCGATAATACCCAGTATCGTTTTTCCCGATGCCTTTTACCGTACCATACTCTGCACCGTACTTTGCAGTGATACTACCTGGTCCGTTGATCGGTGCAATTTCAAAAGGTCCTCTTGCTCCGCTCTTGCTAAAAACTAATGATTCACCGCTATCTCGTCTAAAGATAAAATTGGCGAAGTGAGTCGGATTATTGTCCTTTGCCCATCTAACAGCGTCACCGATCCTAAGGTCACTCTCTTGAACTGATTGTGCGCCTCGTTGGCGTAGCGTGTCATCCGCCGATTTAACATCAAACTCTACTCCCGGGCCATTTTGAGGTAAAGCATCTGGATAAGCAGTTCGAATACACGTTTCCGAACAATCATCGCCGGTGGGTCCCGAGTTATTAGTTCTCTTACCGAAGTTCTTATTATTGAAGTTTTCCTGTCGAGCTAAGCCATCTTCAACAGCATCAAAGACGCGTCCAACGATACCTCCCTGATCGGCCAACCTTATGTTGTCGGAATTCGCCACCTTTTCAGCGAATTTCTCAGCGTCCTTACCTGTCAGTCCTAGCTGCTTCGCGAGCGATGCACCATTATCGTCAGGCTTAGTCTTCTTCGCAGTATAGATAATCTCCTTAATTTTGGGCTTTCCGTTCTTATGTGTTTTACAACTTCCATCTTTCTTTTGTTCGCAAATGATGGTCGCCTGGATCTCCCACAGTCCTAGTGGATCAGTGTAGAGATATGGGTTGTTTAGAACATACGCATAGCGATTCCACGACTGGGGATTATAACCATTAACACTCACAAGCGTAGGATCTGGAGACGTAAACCGCCCGTGGGAGTATCCATACATTCGAGCTTGAGCAAAATCGAGGTCGGTTTCCGTGTCCCTTTCATAGCCGGTGAATTTTTTTCTAATGCCGTCGCCAGTATATTCCGGATGAACGGACCTCTGGCCCGTAGAGATTTCTTCGCCAAACGGATGATAGTCATGGCGAGCAGTTACGAGGCCGTTCGCATCGGTATTAATTCTAGGTGTGCCTAGATTATCGATTGTCAGGTAGTTCACCTTCGCCTGGTTTTCCGGAGCTACGATCGTAGAATACTCGGCTACCTGTCTGGCTGATGTGTCGTAAACAAAAATCGTTGTTTCGCCAGTTGACGGAACAACTTTTTTTATCCTCCTACCTTCTCCATCGTAAACGTATTGACCAATTACATTATTTGTAACATCGCGGACCTCAACCTGTTTATTTTCAGCATCATAAACGAAAGTACGCCCGTCGATGTCGGAGGAAATATTACCGCCCGAATCATATGTGTAGTCTTGTCCGGAGGATAAACGGTTGTTGCCGATATTGATGCCCGGATTTAATTTCTTTCTAAGATCCGGACACAATTCAGTAGCACCGTTACAAAGTTTGTCGAAGCCCGCAAACGAAGTGTTGCTCTCAACGAAGTTGTGGTTCCCGAACCGATCGTACGTGAAGTCTTGACGCCAGGTCTGGGTTGTGTTGCTCTCTTCTAGGGCATCGTCGAGGCGGTTTAACGAGTCATAATAATATTTCTGGGTGGCTGTGAAACCGCTTGAAGTTCCTACCGTAGGTACGGTAATAATCTGCTGGACGATATTGCCGTTGTTTTTAGTAGCGTCGATCGTGCTGCCATTCCAATTACCATAGCTGTATTCAAGCTTTAGTTTATTTGTTCCATTCTTGACCGTTCCTAGAGCGATTTGAATTGGTTGGAGTCTGGTATTAAAAATTGTACTTTCCCAAGAACCATTGCCAAGCTGCATAGAGGCGACGACACCGGCTGCGTTGTACGTTAATCTGTCAGCATAATTCCAAAAACCGAAATTCGCGTTCCTTTTACTAGCAACGATGGAAATATCACCACCGTTATTGTAAGTGTTCTTTACAACACGGCCGCTAGGATATTTTTGCTCGACTAAAGCTCCTGCGAGATTGTATGTGTAGGTCATTGGATTGGCGTCATCCCCGTAAACAATTCCATTGGTAGTTTGTTTGCTTCTAGTGACTCGACCCAGGATGTCAAACGAAACGTATTCCGTTGTCGAATTGTTATTTTGAACCTTAATTAATCTGCCCATCGAATTCGGGGCACTATCATACGAATATGCTACATCGGATGTATTCGGCTCAGGAGTCTCATAGTTGTTAACGCAGGTTGTCATTCCGAGATTTCCAGTACCGATTGAGCGGTAGCATCGGTTTGTAGTGCGATTCAATGCGTCATAGTCCCAGACCGTCTTGATATTTCTCGTGTCTCGCTTGGTTTTCACGTTCCCCCGCGGATCGTATGTGTATGAGATCGTTCCGGTTTCCGGGGCGGTGGCGGTGAGCATCTGCGATAGACTGTTGTAAGTAAATGTGCGAGTCTGGCTCCCTTGGTTGACAGCCAGAAGATTGCCTAAGGCGTCATAGGTATACGTTGTTTTGTACCCGGTAGAGAATGGTTGGTTAGGGAAGCTTACAGATTCGGTCCAGGCGTCAGAAGGAGTAACTTCCCAAACCTCCTTTAGTCGACCAATTGCATCCGTTTGGCTTATTCGTTTATTTCCTGCCTGATCAATTGCAAGCGTACGATTCCCGTTGTAGGCGGTTGTCGCAGATGACCCGTCAGGTGTTTCGACCTCTATTACCCGTCCCAAGGCATCAAAAAAGGTTTCGGTCCAGAGGATCGGATGGTTCGTGTCTAATTCTGTGGGACGGAAAGGATTCGAAGTTTTGAAGGGTCTTCCGAGTGCGTCGTATTGAGTTTGAACAGCACGATAATTTCCGTCTCCCTCATATTGCCTTCGCTCGATAGTTCTTCCGAGGCCGTCGTAGTAGGTTCTCGTCTTCAACAAGTTGTCATTAAACGTATTGAAATCTTTGCTGGACTCAACATAACGCTCGGTGTCGTTATACGTAATGCTTATCTGGCTTTCGTTAGACGTTCCTATTGCGATAACCGATTGGGTCGGTCGATCAAGACTGTCATTATAAATCGTCTTTGAAACCATACCGTTTAAGTCCTGAGCGTTTACTGGCATTCCTGCGAAGTAATCGTATTGAACGTAAGCGCTCCAGTTCAGTGGATTTACCGTGCTCGTTGGAAATGAAAAAGTGCTTAAACCATTTAATTGTGTAGGCGGATCATTTGTGGTCGCATCGGAATCGGGTAGGCCGAAGTTATCATTGTAGTTGATCGTAAACACATTGCCATTTTCATCTTTGGTTTTAACGACGTTTCCTAAAATGTCGTACTGAGAATAAGAGGTGACTGCCCCGCTTTGGGCATTAGCATCCGCAAACTTTGTCACTCCTGTGACATTGCCGCGAACTGTATTTCCTGCCCCGTAATTTGTGGAGTCGAATCCAGTCACATTGCTTCGCGTCATAAGCGCTGCATGGTTCGAATCCGAGGCGTAGTTGTCGTATTCGAATTGGGTTAACGCCGACTTGTTACTTCCCAAAGCATCAGTAGAAACCCATCTTTGCGAGGGCAGACCAACTATGTTGGCGTTCAGATAGTTTGGGTTCGTAACATAGTCTGTATGAGTGCGCCTCAGAAGAGGACCAGGTTGTCCATTTCCCCAATTGTATTCATACACATCTGTCTTATTGTTAAATTGATCAAAGCCGATATCCAACGCATTGTTAGGGTTGACGCTGGTGATCATTGAGACCTGACCCGTATCGATTAAGGAGATAGTTGTCGTCAACAATTTAGGGTTGTTAGAAGGAGACTGTTGCGGAACCCCAGCCCACCAATACATTGGCTCTTGATGAAAGGTATATTCGATGCGCCTTAGAACTGTTGACCCGTCCGCCGCTAGGTGTTCCGTCTTATATTCCTTTCCATCTTTCCAAGAAGATAAGATCGGTGTCGGCCAAGAAGTGGTCGTATAGAGCGGAAGCCGGAAAAAGGACTTTGCAGCTGCCCCATCATAGCTGTAGAAATAGTGCTTCAACGCATGAAGTCTGTTGCCTTGACCATCAAAGGAATCTTCGACCACAAAACCATCATTAGTAAAATTGTTGACCGTGCAGACAAAAGTACATCCCGAGTCATGTTCGGGCCGGCTATAAGTAGTCTTATGAACCAAGGAAACGCCATCCGGGTAAACGCGCCGTTCAACGAGTCGCCGATATATCCGATATTGTCCATCATGGTAAATTTGGCCGCCCCCACTCGTTCCTTGGCCGCCTGTATCGACGCCTGTATCGTAGTCGTATTCCACCGCTCCGCCTGATGGATTCTCAACCCGAGCCAATTCACTAAACTGGTTGTAAAACAGCTTGTAGCTTCGTCCATCTGGCATCCAGACGGCTGAGGGAAGTCGATTGGGATATGGAGCATAATAGGTTGTCACTCCGAAGAGTTCGGGGATTGATGCAGGCGCGTATCCGCTGCGTAGAACGTCCGAAATATTTTTCTTGGAAACCCGAATTATTTTCGGAGTGCCGCCCATTCCGTTGTAACTTATCCGATCGCACAATCCATAAGGTTCTGAATCTTGTACGTCGTACTCAATGGAAATAGTTCGACCGAGCGAGTCAGTGATTAGAACCAGCTTTTTTTCCCCTTGGAATAACGGATCTGGAATATACGAGAATTCAAAGCGATTGCCATTCCGATCAGTCATCCAAATCGCGACACCTTGCTCAATGCGGTAGCGCGTACCATCCCGAAGAGTTAAATAGCCACCTTGAACTGGACGCGGAACGTCGTAACCTGCAAAAAAACCGGACTGATTGATCGTAAAGTCAGAATCGGAAACAAAAACCGCGGACGAACCGTCCGTCGTTACAAAGGTTCTGCCGAGTGAGTAGGAATTATAACACCCGGGGAAATCACGCGGCTGTCCCATACTCTGCTGGTCGACAAGCGAGTATTCTGTACCGTCTGGAGACGTAAAGGTTAGTTGAGCCAGAGTGCGAACGACTTGATTCAAGATTGGCTGTGTACAACTGCGAGAACCCGACGCCGCGAGCTTGCTAACCAAAGTGCCGGCATTGTATCTAATTTTCTTTTGGATAAAGTTCGGCATTTGAGAAATCAGAAGTTCGTCGGGATGAAAAATTCCAGTTCCACCAGCAGCGAAAATCTTCCAATGTTGCTCAATATTCAGGTTAAGCGGAATTTGAAGTTCTCCTCGGCCTGCCACTTTCAAAAGAGGCAGACTGTAACTAAGATTGCCGTTGTAAAGGTTGATACGCTCTGCTTCGGATAATATTTGCGATCCTTCAGGAGCCCCTGGGGCCATACCTAACGGTGTAAACTGACCTGGTTCTTGCGATGAAATATTCAGTGTCACCAACCCCAGAATGGTACTTAGAATTACAATATTTAGTGGCCTAATCTTGTTGAATCTCATAAATTTCTCGCTTTTACGCTCAGGGCCTTTAATGGACTATCTTCTATAGAAAGCGGGCACCGGGATGTCACCGGTGGTGCCGAAGGTTTCAGTTCGAGTTGTGCCGTTTGAAGATCGCTTGATCGTCCATTGGGCGCTAGCGGCGTTGTTCCATACGGCGAGGTCGGTTTTGCCGTCGAGATCATAGTCGTTTTGAACCGGGATATTGCCTGATGAACCCCATTGATGAGAAACGACGGAGTTTGTCGTCGACTGACAAATGTACCAAGTTGCCGTCGAGGAAACGTAGATCGCCGGATCGGCTTTTCCGTCACCATCGTAATCAGAGCTCACCACGGTACCCGTTTCACCGATGTTGTAAACCGCTACCTGAAGATCGCTTGAGCGGATAATGTAGAAGTTCTCATCGGATGCTCGGAAAACCGCCACGTCTGCCTTGCCATCGCCGTCGTAATCGGCGACCGCGGTTTCATCGGTCGGAATCCCCCAACTCACCGCGAAATGGCTCGAGTTTGAGCTGGTTGTTACCCACCATGTCAGTACTCCGGCACCTGTATCCGGCCGAGCGATCGCATAGTCTGTCTTGCCGTCACCATCGAAATCGCCCACGGCGAGCCGATCGGTTCCGCCGCCCCAGTTGTATCCCCAATAACTGCCTCCTCCGCTCGGCCACACATAAAATGTTGAAGTCGGTCCAGACCGAAAGACGCTAAAGTCCGTCTTACCATCCCCGTCGTAGTCACCGACCAGCGGAACATCGCCGAGACTGCCGAGTCCAAACGAAAAGGTCGTTGCGGCAGATCCTGTTTGTCCCATTACCATCCAGTTACCGTTCGACCCTCGCCAGACCGCGATGTCCGCTGGGGGAGCGATAGTCGCGTTCGCATCTTCTACCGCGAGCAACCTCTGGCCCGCGTATATGTATTCTTTACTCAGTTGCGGAGTAGGAGACGGCGGCGGAAACGGATTCCACGCTGATGTCGCATTCTTCGGTAGTTCCGTTCCAAACCATCCGCTTTTTTTGCCCGTCAAAGCATCGGTCTTCGGGAACCAGTCATTGGCCGCGAAGACACCCACCGCAATCAGCAGAGCACATGCGAACACACCTCCACCCGTCAAAAGCTTCTTACGCTTTCCCGCAATGTGGGACGCTCCTAGAGACATGGGGACTTCTCCTATTTCTGTCTAATGGTTGATAGGAATGGCTGCTGTGAAAGAAGCCGGGAACAAAATGGTTGCCGAACAACATATAACACAAAGCACTGCTTGTCAACGATTACACTTCAGCAGCCGCTTAACAGCATGTTAAGTAAAGAAGCGGCGGGCAGAAATTGGAGCGATCTACCATCATGACCGGATACAGACGCGTATCGAAAAGGCGTCCCTGCACGATCTGCGGAAAACCCGATTGGTGCAGCACGACAAGGACGGAGACGATATCGTTCTGTGCTCGTTCCACCCTGAATGCGGACCGGGTCAGCCGGTATGGATGGGGCGTCTACTATCACAACGAATATCGCTCCGGATTCGATCTAAATTTTCAGCGAACATTCAATTGTTCTCCGACGGCGAAGAAGATAAATGTTTCAACAGATCTCGCTTCGCCTTCTATTCGGGATAAAGTCTATCGAAAACTGATCGAACTATCGCCGGCCTCATCAAACAACGAAATCGTGAACGGACGCGGCGGCTTACTGGAAAGGGGAGTTCAAGACGTCTCTCAGTATGGAAACCTCCCCAGGCTGCAGAATGAGCGGCGCGTATTGACCGGGCGCCTCGTCGATGCGATGGCAGCGGAAGGAATTCATTCCTTCGAAGGCATTCCCGGATTCTGGAGAGATGCGTACGGTCGGCTGCGGCTTTGGAGCGAGCACGATTCATTCGACGACCTGATGCTAATACCGTTCGTTGGGCCTGACGGCCTAATAAGAGCCTGTCAGATCAGGTTCATGCGGTACATCCCTAACAAGTCCGGGCGTTATATCTGGCTGTCCTCCGCAAAGGAAAGAAGCGGAAGCAGCGCCGGAGCCCATTTGCATCACGCCGGTCGAACATTGTTGACCGCCAAAGCGATTCTCGTTACGGAAGGCGCTCTGAAAGCCGCAACAGCCAAAAGGTTCCTGACCGACAGATATGTGGTCGGAAATAGCGGCGTGGCTACTTCCCATCAAGAGATCATTGAAACCGCCAGACGGAGATCTTTGGAGATCGCATTCGACAACGACAGTTTTACGAATCCGCACGTTGCCCGAGCCCTTGCCACATTGCTAACTCTGCGGCTCGCGGATCAGCGATCCTACAAATATGACGAAGAGGTTCGGATCTTAATCTGGGACAAACGCTTTAATGGTATAGACGAAGCGCTATTGGCGGGCCATCGGCTTAGTTCATTAACGGTTGGCGAATGGATCAACGAACTAAACCCTGAGTGTCTCGAACACGCAAAGCAGCGGTTGGACGTTAAAGAGGTGAACAAAGAAGCGGCGGGCAGGATGTGCAAGTTAGCACCTTTCCAGTCAAATGAACGATATTCGTCAACAAATACCGCTTTCATTGATCGAGAAGATCAGCGGCCTCATTGATGCCGAACAGACGACGATCTCAAATCTCGAACTCCTCGATCTTTGCACTGCCGCAGGGATCAATGCCATTTCGATCGATCCTCATCTATGTCACGAGATTGCGGAAACTGCTCTCAACCACCTCATAAAGACGAAGTATGGAAAGCTACTGCTATCCTCGGGGGATCCCGCGGTCTCCTGTGCCGAGATCCTCAGACCGCTGCAAAAAAGATTGCCCACTCAATCCTGGCGGAGCTATTCTCAGATCACGTTTCAGCAGTTTTCCACTCCGGCCCCGATCGCGTACTTGGCTGCCTACCTTCTGAACCTTGATGTCACGGATACGGTGCTGGAACCATCCTGCGGCACCGGCAACCTTGCGGTTTGGGCGTTGGCCACCGGCGCGACGGTTGTCAGCAATGAGATCGATCCGAGAAGGCGCGAGCTTGCTAAGGTCCTCGGCTTCGATCCGACCGGATACGATGCGGAGTTCATCGATGACCTCCTGCCGGAGACGATAATTCCGAACGTGATCCTCGCGAACCCGCCGTTCTCATCGAGCGGCGGACGAGTCGATAGGAACCAAAGCAAATTTGGATTTCGTCATGTCCAGTCCGCACTTCGGCGTCTTGCCGCCGCCGGCCGCTTCGCTGTCATCCTCGGCGAGACTGGCTCACCCGGAACTGTTTCGGGAAAGCATTTTGGGGATTCGATGCTGCCTGGGATTCAAGTTACCAGATCGATCAGTCTTCCCGGCCGCGAATATTACCGCAATGGCACAACGGTTGGCGTTACTTTGATTCTCGGCCAAAAGCTCCCACTCCATGAGCGGAATGATGTCGTCCAACGTAACCCTCATCAATGCTTCAACAATATCGAAGACGCTTTTAGAGCGATCTGCTCCGAATAGATATATGAATTATCAGCAACTTCACGAAGCCGTAAAAAGCGGCTCGATCGTCGGCGCGGTAGATAACAACGGCAAGAAACACCGGTTCTTTATCTCGGATGGCGGGAGCTTGTGCCGGTTCAAACCACGCAGCAGCCGACGCGGATACTCTGTGTATGAAGCGGATCTTCCTCGATACACACGATTCATATCTTCCAAGCCTGCACAGACGGGCGAAGAGAAACTTAGAAAAGAATACCGGCTTATCGAGAAGTACAAGCGGATGGCGGGAGAGGCGAGTTTTACGAATCCCTTCATTCGCGACTGTCTCGCGATTCCCGATCTCGATGCGTGGAGAAAGGACCTTGTTGAGCCGAACTCCTGGGCGAAGGATAGAGAGAAGCGTCCGAAAACCCTGTACGAGCTTCACATAACGACGGGAACAAATATCGACGGCAAGGTTATCTCGCTAAACCGGATCGCCAAGAAGTATCCGCGTGAGATCGAGCGGCTCCGCGAAGCCATCCGCAACAAGACCGCCGGAGCGTTCATTACAGGCCGCTGGGCGAAGTTCGCGGGTTACGATATTTCGATCGAAACCGATCTGAACGGCGAGAACGGAGATTTTCGAGGTTTCCTCTCGCTGGAATACGCAGGCCGCGGCAACGGTTACTACTACCTGCTCATCAACGACGAGAACTTCATCGGCTACGACGTTGATTAACTGAGCTCAGACGCTCGCAATCACACAGCAGTCTTTAACTCAGCAGACCAACCACCAACGAAATGTTATCAAGTTACCAGCAAGTGGAGGGCACAGCTGCGCGAATATCGGCCGCCGCCTTTGCACCCGTTGCCGAGACGGTTACACCACCGACGGACGAGTTTCCCATCGAGAGTAAGATACTCGCATACACGCCGCGATACGTTACCGGTGGAGCATCCCACCCTGGCGTCATCATCGAACCACCCGGTCTTGCGAATGTAGAACCGCCTCCGATCACTTACCGCCCCCATCTTCCACAAGAGCTTTGTACCGGAGCGAAGCTTTCGGCGATGCAGATCGAGAGGATCATCTATGCAGGCCAGGCCCACGGGCAGCGGCTTGCCGATGGCTCTCGTGCCGGCATCAGCATCGGAGACGGGACCGGATCGGGTAAGACCGCGACCCTCGCCGGAGTGATCCTCGACAACTGGTTTCAGGGGAGAAGACGTGCCGTATGGTTCTCGGTCAAGTCCGACCTGATCGAAGCGGTGGCCGAGGAGTTCAAAAGGCTTGGCCTTGTCCTTCCAATTAAGCTGATCAACGATTTTCCGACCGATGGCGATATCGACCTTGGCGACGGGATCACCTTCTGTACCTACCGTTCACTGATATCCCGATCAAGATCCGGTAAGCGACGTATCGATCAGATAACGCGTTGGCTCGGACGCGAAGGCGTAGTTGTTTTCGACGAGGGCCACAAGGCCAAATATGCCTTCGCCGACGATAGAGGCAAGTCAACCCAGACAGGAGCCGGCGTACTTGAGATCCAGGACCCGGAGAAGTATCCCGATTTCAGAGTTGTCTATTCGTCAGCCACGTCGGCGGGAGAAGTACGGCATCTGGCATATATGTCTCGCCTTGGTCTCTGGGGAGAAGGAACCAACTTTCCTCTCGGCTTCGAACAGTTCGCGGAAGAGATCGAATCGGGCGGTGTAGGAGCTTTGGAAATGGTCTGCCGCGACCTGAAAGCGATGGGCCGTTATCTGTGCGGGAATCTAAGCATGGGTACCGATCCGGAGTCCGGGCTAGCTGTCGAGTTTCGAGAAGTTACCCACTGGCTTACTCCGGCGCAGCGCCGGATGTACGACAACATGGCCCAAGGTTGGCAGGAGGTGCTTCGGAATATCCATCGTGCTCTCGAATTAACGAATTCGGGAAAGGCTACGCGGGCACAGGCGTTGAATCAATTCTGGGCGGACCACCAGCGTTGTTTTCGGAATCTGATCACCGCTTTCAAAGTTCCGACGCTCATCCGCGAGATCGAAGACGCCCTCGGACGACGAGAATCCATCGTCGTTTCGATAACCGGAACGGGTGAGAGCCAGACGAAGAAACAGATCGAGAGAGCTGCCGACCTGGACGAGGCACTTGACAGTCTTGACTTCAGTCCGCGTGAAACCCTGACTCGGCTTGTCGCACACTGTTTCCCGACCGCCTGCTTTCAGGAACGAACCAATCCCCATACGGGCACTACCGAGTACATTCCGGTTCGCGATGCCAACGGCAATCAAGTCGAAAGCCGTGCCGCCTTGCAGCTAAGGGCGGAACTGCTTGATAAACTCTCGATCCTCGAAGTGCCGGAGCATCCGCTCGATCAACTCGTGAACTACTTCGGCGTGGAGAACGTAGCTGAGATGACCGGCCGGAAGAAGCGTCTGATCCGAACGTCCAACGGAACTCTCGAATATCGTCCCCGCCAGCTCCCGGGCGTTCCGTCGAAGCTCATCAACCTTCACGAGAAAAATGCATTCCAGAACGGTGACAAACGGATCGCTATCATGTCGGAAGTCGCATCGACGGGCGACAGCCTTCATGCGGGAAAGCAGGTCGGCAACAAGCAAAGGCGTCTTCACATTGCCGCCGAACTGAAATGGTCGGCGGACAAACAGATCCAGGACTTCGGACGAACCCATCGAACGGGCCAAGTGTTTCCTCCCGTTTACTTGCTCGTTTTCACGGAACTCGGAGGTGAGAAGAGATTCTCCGCTACGATCGCCCGCAGGCTCGGTAACATGGGTGCCCTCACCAAGGGTGACAGAAAAGCTGAGAAGGCCGGTAATCTCGACAAGTACAATCTCGAATCAAAAGAAGGCCGGTCCGCGCTGAATGTCGTGCTCACCAGTATCATGCGCGGCATTGAGATCGAAGGGATCGAAGACCCAAAACAGGCTTTGCGGGATATGGGGCTCGTCAAAAATACCGATGATGGCGAAGTAGTTCCCGACATCGATAAGACGAACATTCCAAGGTTCCTGAACAGACTCCTTTCTCTGGAAGTGGATAGGCAAAATGCGCTGTTCGATCACTTCTACACGACGTTTCTCGAAACGATCGAGTATCTCAAACAGAATGGAAAGCTGGATGACGGCATGGAGGACTTGAAGGCACTATCCGTCGAGATCGCCGAAGCACCTCAGATTCTACACTCCGACGCTCTCACGTCCGCGAAGACGATTTATTACAAGCTCAATTTGAAAGTAGCGACGAAACCAGCGAGGTATTCGGATCTGGCTGTCAGCGACGCTCATCAGTTCTTCCAAGACAGACGCGATGGATCATTCGTTGCCGTTAGGCGAACCCTCTCGCACACCGATCCCGAAACGGGTGAAAGATATCAGATGTTCTCGATCTCGAAACCCGAAGGCCGGAATCTCTTATACATCCGCGAGAGCGAACTAAACCAGAAATATCGCATCGTTCCTAAAAGCAAAGCCGAAGTTTGGTGGCTCTCGGAAGAAGCCAAGATTCCTCCGTATGAACAAAGAACGGTGCATCTTCTGAGCGGAGCGTTGCTCCCGATCTGGAAGTATCTCAAGACTCTAAGCCATGACGCTCTCAATATCGTCCGAACGACGACCGATGAGGGCACCAGACTCGTCGGTGTGAAGATCGCGGAAGAATGGCTTCGCGACCTTTTCCGCCACTTCGGCGTGCGCTCGGAGGTCCCGGCAACCGCGCCGGAGGTGCTCCGCATAGTCGAGTTTGAGAACAACACCGCGCATCTCACCGGAGATATCCGGATTAGAACGACACGGTTTCAGGGACGTGTTCTTACCGAGATATGTCCTTCGACGTTCGAACAGATCCGCGAGCTTCGAGGAATGGGGCTAGTTAATATCGTACAGAACGGGAAGCAGCGCTTCTTCCTGCCCGAGCAGTCCCCAAGTTCTTACTTGGAACCAGTCCTTGCATTGTACCCGCCCAAATCCACCGACATCGATTTCCTGCCAGAGCTGCGTACCGAGTTTCAGACTCTCGAAGAAGAACAACCGGCCGAGCTTCCCGAATGGCTACTGGAACCGGATGCGAATTCCATTCACGCTTTGGCTGTACCTATGGAGTTGCCCGGAGTATTCGAGAGTATTTAGTGTAGAGGGCGGCGGTAGATATTTTCACTAAGTCCGAGAGGAAGAGAGCCTATGAGGAAGGAGAAGATGGGCTGGACGTTAGGATTGAGCAGGACACTGGCGATCTTGCTTGGCATAACTGCTCCCCTGCTTGACACTTACCGGCGCTGGAACACCTGGCAAGAGGACCCACTTTCCATTCTTGACGATTACATTCTTGGCGGGCTGCTGCTCTACGGTGCCCGGCGCGTCAGTAAGGATGTCTCTGCCGGTCAAAAGTTTCTGGTCGCGGGATGGGGATTTGCACTAGGTCTGGTTTGTGCGAGCGTGGATTTCCAACTCCAACAGGTCCGCGCAGGCGCTTCCGATCCGGCCGGGATACCCAGTGAGTTGGTAGCAGCGATCAAGATTTCTCGGACTATTGCTTGTTCTCATTGGCTTTTCGACAAGTCTTATCCGAACTTCTAATTAGAAGATCATCCGGTTGCAAAGTGTATTCTCTGAGCAGCGGGTTACGCCATTCGTTGAACAATCCAAAAAAAATCTCATTTTAAAAGTAACATCTCCACCAAATCTGGGTTTTTACCCATGTAGGTTGAATTTTTGGAACTGAGCACAGCTTTATGGGCGTCAGGCTTGGGGCCGCGAAATCTGTAGAGCATCTTATCCAGATCCGCAATTAACGGACCTACGGAGGTTTTTTTACAAGGAGAATCCGCTTTTATGACCAATAGATCCGCCGCCAGCCGCATTGACACGGGATCATCGATCCTCGAGGAAAAGATAGCTCGGTATGCCCTGGTCCCGCATTACGTGCTTATTACGGGAGAAAGAGGAACCGGCAAGACGACGATCGCCCGAAGGCTCCACGAGCTAAGTCCGAGATCGAAGCGCTCCTTCGTAAGTGTCAATTGCGCGAGTCTGACATCGGACCTACTCGAATCGGAACTATTCGGATACGAAAAAGGTGCGTTTACGGGCGCCGTGTCAGCGAAGGCCGGCCTCTTTGAGACTTCGGGAGGCGGCACACTCTTCCTCGACGAGATCGGTGAACTGACGCCTGGCCTTCAGGCGAAGCTTCTCAAAGCGGTAGAAGAAAGACGAATACGAAGGGTCGGCGGCACTTACGAGCGCGAGATAGACGTTCGAATAATAGCGGCCACTTCGCGGGACCTGACGGCAATGGTACGAGATTCCTTGTTCCGTCCCGACCTTTTCGACCGCCTCAATGTCCTCTCCCTTGAAACTATCCCGCTTCGATCGCAGCGGGAAAAGATCCGGCATCTGTTCTTGAGCCGGATGGAAGAGGAGCGATTCGCGGTAGGCAGAGACTCGGCCTTCTTGATCGACGAGGCTGCATTGTCCGAGCTGGAACGATTCCAGTGGAAAGGCAACTACCGAGAGCTTCGAAACTTTGCGGCTCGGCTCGCGGTAGAGTCGATGAATGCTCCAACGATCACCGTTGAAATGATCAGAATGATTCGGCCTCCGGATTCGCTGCCGGGTCCCAACGGCGCAGCGTTGTGTTTGTCGGGGACAGATTCCACTAACGACGCAGGTATGGATGATCTCAACCCCGATCTGGTCACGGTCATCCTTGATATGGCATCGGACGATCTTAATAGTGTTTATCTGAAAGCCGCAGCAACTCTTATAGAACACAAGCTAAACCAGAGCAACGGAAGCCTACGTCTTGCAGCGAGATCACTGAAAACAACCCATTCGACACTTTCGCGCATACTCACGAAACATCGGGAGTGTTCTCAAAATTCTCGGATCCCTTCTCCTCAGACTTTGGAATATCAGGCAATGGCCTATTCGGCGGCAGCATAGTATTTATCAATACCGTTTTCGTTTCTGGTTCGTGATCCGTCACGAACCTTTTTTTGTGTACTGAAGAAATAAAGAAGCGGAAGGCAGTGAGACGGAGTGAGAACAAAAAATGGAAATTCTGAACAGCGGTTCCTTTATACCACTGGACAATAAGGAAAAAATGGAGCAACTGGCTTTCACGGCCGCAACTCTCGCGACCGAAGTGAGCCGATCTGACGGGTTTCAAAGCGGCGGCCAAGCGAATCATCAGCTTGGCCTGGAGCTTTGGCGCGGCGCGGAATACGTATGCCGAGCCCACGAGGAAGCGACTATCAAGAACCTTTTCCTGAGCAAGTTTCTCCAGTCACTTCGTGAGATCGAGAAGCAAAATGGCGGTCAGCCGCGACCGCTTCAGGCACAGGTCGTCAATCCCGCTGCTCCCCGACCGTCTTATCCGGTTCAGCCGATTCCGGATCCTTCACACGCAGTCCGTACCGATCCTGTGCCGGTTCCGGTACAGCCAGTCCAACCCCAACCCGCGCCGGTGTACCAGCCGCAAGATCCGGCCCGGGACGAATATCTTGGGATCGTTAGCCCCGACCACCAAGGTGAGAGCAATAAACCTTCCTACGCAGACGAGTGCGTACCGGGATACGATCCGGAGATCGAGGCGTTAGTAGAAAGATTTGATAACGAGTGTTCAGAACCCGACGCCGATATATCCAACGAACCCGTATCCGACGCTGCGGATGCGATCGAGCAAAGCGTTTCGACTGACGTTGTTGAAACGGAAGTGACATTCCAATCCGAGTCGGATAGTCCTGACGTTGTCGAGCAGAGTGCATCCACTGAGACTCGCGAAACGGAGGTGGCGCGGAGCCAAAACGAGACCAAGGTTGTAGAGTCGATCGAATCGATCGTAATCCCCGAAAAGGAGCCTTATAACTTTGACGGCTGCACTGTGACAGCGGTGATTCAACTTCTTCCGGAATCCAGTGGCGCAAGGAAGTGTGTCGTGAGTGTACGGACTCACGACTTTACGCCCGGAGTCACTATCGTCGATGTTGAGATTGCTGACGCTCTCTCGCAGATCTCGGCGACGCTCGGTCTGGCGTTCGAGCAGTATAGGAACGAGCTGCCGGCAAGAGCTGCTGAAAAAGTGAAGAAAGAAAAGCCAGTCGCAAAGAAACAGTCGAAATCTCCGGCGAAGGCGGGGAAGGCTGCTTCGACCGCCCCGTTAAAGCCTGAGGCACAAACGACGTCTTCAACGAATGCAACGGCAACGGATCAGAATCAACAGGGCGGCCTCTTCACGGCCTAACCTAATCGAGGTATATAACCATGGCAAATGAACAGACGACCCCGGCGAATTCGACGCCGGTTACCGATCCTAGAGCGATGATCAAGATCGAGGGGCAGGAATTCGAGCTTGATGCGGCGCTTGCTCAAGAGGATAAGACGTTGAAGACTGTCCTTCAGCCTCATTTCGCATCAATCGAGAATGCGAATATAACCCGCGAAGTAAAGGACGGGAAACTCACGGTTACGATCGTCAAGCGTGCCCAGCACAAGGGAATCCGATGAACGCCTTATCACCCCTGGAGATACTTGTTCGGGAAAACGAGCAGGTAAATCCTGCGATCCTTCTGGCCGAGGAACTTATGCGAAGGGACGCGGCGGATCTTCTCAGTGCAGAGGATGTAATGAAAGCGGAAGAGATCCTTCAAATCGGCGGGATGGAGATAGAAATGCTGCAAAAACAGCTCGCAGCATTTGTCCGGCTGCCAGCGAGCCCGTCTGCTTCTATTCCGACAGGATTCTGATAGTGAGTCCTTGAGTATGTCTGTATGTGCCGGCCCGGCTCCTTTTTTATTTGGGCAATTCAACGAACGGCTGTCGAGATCGCTTGAGTATCTGCGATTCAAGGTACGAAGCCATAATGCAGTTGCGGCCCGGGACTATGTTGCCGCCGTTATCTCCGAGCAGGAGAAATACGCCGTCTACCGGGACCTCTTTCCCGATGAGTGGGCGGCTTCGCAAGCAAGTTTCTATCGGCGTGGATACTTCCGCAAATACAGCGAACGAGCAAACGAACTCTTTCACCTTGTGAACGATAACTGCTTTCCGCTGCTCGACTACTGGCACGATGATCCTGAAGGCGACCTCGAACACTTCGCGATCCCGCCGCTGAACGTGGACCTCTGTTGCGAGGAAATATATTTCGAGAATTTGAATGTCAGCTATGCGGCAGCCTTGATCTTCTATTGCCCGGATGATGCTTGGGACTTTCTGAATCAACGGTTCAAGTTATCCAGAAGCGATTTTCCCGAGATCAACCCTCATCCCGATCAGGGAGTCTGGGACAAGAACGGATGCGTTTTCGAGGACCTGTTGAGACTCGTCGATCATTCGACCGGGAATCCCTGGCTAGACAGCGATTACTGCCAGATGGCGGATTGGTTTGAGTTCAATCGCGAAACGATAGAAGGCCTTAGCCGCGATTATCACGACGCGCGGGAGGCTTACGATAATCTCACTCCCCTCGACGCACTGATCGAGGCCAATCCGAAAAAGATGCTGTCGGCACTTATCGACTTTTGGAATACCGGGAATTTGCCCGATGACACTGCTCTTATGAGGACAGAAGGAAGCGAAAATCAATGAACAAAAGCGAAAACATCTGCGATCTCGCGAAGGCCCTCATGGTCGTACAGGCGAGCCTCGCTCCCGCAAAGCGGGATTCGACAAACCCGTATTACAACTCGACGTACGCCGATCTCAGTTCCGTTTGGGAAAGCTGCCGGGTGCTCCTTTCCAAGAACGGCTTGTGTGTTATCCAGGGTAACCGTGTTGGGGCCGAGAGCACGCTCATTGTCGAGACCTTTCTTATTCACGAGTCCGGCCAATGGGTCCAAAGCGAACTGTGTCTCCCGCTCTCGAAGAACGATCCGCAGGGCGTAGGCTCCGCGATGACCTACGGAAGAAGATACGGCCTCGCTGCTATTATCGGTATCGTGGCCGACGCAGATGACGACGGTAACGCCGCGTCTGCGAAGAACAGTAACGGAAATGTCAGGGCGATAGTGCAGAACGGACGGCCTATCGCAACGAATCAGCCCATCCGCAATTCAGTAAATATTCGCTGAAGATAATTTTCCGAACGATAGAACGATTGATATGGAACACAGCGTTATTCCTCCGGACGCTTCGGCGGCGCTTTATTTTCTTCCTGGTCAATATCTGTTTGAGACCTTCGGAGAGAACCGGCAAAGCCTCAAGGCGTTGTCGAGTGTTCAGGTGACGCGAGCGTTTCGCGATCTTCAAACAGACACCGGTTGGCTAGATCGCAGGGTCCTTCGCTATCGTGAGGCTGCGGACGGGAACGCGATCCTTTCGTATCTGCCTGCCGGGGTTCGGACTATCACAGTCGCGTTTCCGGGCGATCGCATTGAGACCCTAACCCTACCTTTGCCGACATTGATCCTTCTCGGAAAGGGAAGGGATTACTACCTCTGGGCTTCATCGAGGTCAAAGGTCTCTCGCAATACTCGCCTTGCTGTTGCTCCATTGCCGAATATCGGTTCGGGGAAGATCTGCTTCGGAAAGAACGAGGTCCCCGATACCCATCCTTCAACCATTTCGACCGTCTGGAAACTTATCTTCGACGCGCCATTCAACGGGGATCATTCAACCGGGAGATGCCAGACGGAAAACGACGTTCGGGATCTGCTCGAAAAACTGGCGGCGGACAATGTTAAGAAGTTCCCGTCGCCCCAATTGATCATGTCGTCAAGCACCGTCGAGGACGCATGGGCGTCTATCGTCGCGCGGACTCGATACGACAGCCGCTTCTAGTTTCAAACTTTAAGTCTCTATGTCACCGAATCTTATCGTACCGCCAAAATTGGTCGGGCATCGCATCGCCTCGAGCGAAAACGAGCCCATCGAGGCTGCTCTATTCGAATATCTTCTTGCCGGCAACGGCTTGTTCGTCCGTGCAAGGCGGAAGGAATTCACCGTCAGTCTTCCGCTGAGCGTACGAAGGATATCCGGTCTTCCCAGTGTTTTGCTTGGCGTCTCGTGGACAAAGCAAAGGATCCCTGCATCGTTGTGGGCGGAACTTCTTCGGCACGCCCAGCAGACGTACTCGTCTTCGAGCTTTAAGGAAGAGGTATATCTCATCTACTGGGATACGGTCGTTTCCGCATGGCAGTGGAAGGCTTCGGGCCGGGAGAACAACTGGGCATCGACTATCGCCGACGATACTTTGCCGGAATATGCCGACTGTTGTATCGAACTGCATACGCACCCGCCGGGAGCGCTCAACTTCAGCAGAGCGGATGACCGTGATGAACTCGGCAAGTTCAGGATCTTCGCGATCTTGATCGACGTTCACGACAGGCCGAAGATCCGGTTCCGCTGCGGTGTTTACGATCATCTTGTTCCGATCCCAGCGTCCTGGGTTGGGGAGATTCCCGAAGGAATCATCGACCTGAATGAGATAGAGGCTCTCGTGGAGAGCTTGCCGTGACAAATATCGATCTTAGCTTCTCTCGAGCCGCCGTGGTGATGCCCAGGGACTACAGCAGCCTTAGCTTCACAGTCGTCGGAGCAGGAGGAACAGGCTCTTACGTTATCCCGGCTATTGCGCGATTGATGTTCGAGCTGAAGCAGTCGCAGAACAAGCCGGTAGAGATGCTGATAGTAGATCCCGATGTGGTCGAGAGCGGGAACATTCCGAGAAGCAACTTCTGTGGGGCGGAGGTCGGGAGCTTCAAGGCACAGTCACTTGCAAAGCGGATCACCCTTGCGTGGGGATTAGAATGCCACTACGCAAATGAGTTGTTCGACGGCGAGAGGCATTTGAAGGCTCCGTCGAGTGACTATCGTTCACTGAAGGTGATCGTCGGCTGTGTCGATAATCATGAGGCCCGTCGGGATATCCATCTCGCCATCACTAGGAATCGAAGATACTCGCCTTCAGACGCGCCGGATCTGTGGTGGATCGATGGAGGGAACGGCAGATCGTCGGGACAGGTTCTTGTCGGTTCGAATACGAAGAAGATAAAGCCCGCTCTGCATTTTACGGGGACAAGCATCTGCCGGTCGCTTCCGGCCCCGTCGCTTGTGCATCCCGATCTTCTTGATGCGGAGAAGAAGGTAAAATCCGCAGACCGGGAAAGGCTCTCATGTCCCGATCGCATTCGTCTTGGTGAGCAAAGCCTGAATATCAATCAACGAGTCGCGGTTGAAATGGCCGAGATGCTAACAGAGATGTTCCTCACCAGGTCGCTTCGTCGCTTCGCAAGCTACTTTGATCTTGAGTCCGGCACAAGCCGATCGCTCTACTGCACGCCGGAACAGGTCGAATCCGCAATCCAAAAGAGAAAATAGATCATGTCCAGGCTTCTTACCGAAGAGCTTAAACAAGTCCTTCCAAAACTGCGCGCTCAAGACGGAGTAAAAGATCCGACTGTTCATGCGGCGTTCTTCTTCGCGGCTTCCGGATGGATCTGGTTCGTGACCGAAGGCGAGGAGGTCGAAGGCGATTTTCTGTTCTTCGGCTACGTGATCGGTTTTGAAAGTGAGTGGGGTTATTTCGGCCTGCACGAATTGGAAGAAGTAGACGCAAATGGCCTTCGAATCGAACGGGATTTCTCCTTCGAGCCTATGCCGTTCAGCAAATGCCGGATTTGATTTCAAAGCTCTACCTGTTTGATAACCGGAGAAAACAGGCGGCTGGCGGAAGGTGTGAACATGGAAACTCAGCAGCACGACGCAGTCGTAAGCACTCCGAATCCGGTCGCCAATCAAACTTTGTTCGCTTCATCGGTTCTCCAGAACATCTTTGGTCGGAACTGGTATAGCGAGCCGAATCAGCACCCTGAGCCTTGTAAGATTCTTGAGGTTCCCGAGATCTTGGAAAAACCTGATAGCTTGCAATCCACCGTCATTGCTCCACAGACGGATCTCGTTCGCAATGTTCTAAGCCGCCTCGACCAAAGGAAGGAGAGAGCTGCTGTAGAGCTTGGGATCGAGTCGAGCGAGGTCGAATCGCTGCCTTTCGACCTCTCGACTCTTGAAAGCGAAGGCATCTTCATGAATATCGATTGCCGTGGGTTCGGTACTCTTGTTCGCCAGCTTGAATGGAAGACGCTTGGCGTACAACTTCCCGAAGATACGGCAGTTCGGGTGAGTCCGCCAAGAGCCGGATTGCTTCCCGACGTTTATCGGAACAGGCTGATGCGCGGGGCCGCACAAGCTCACAACGCTCTAAATAGGTTCGGCTTTCGCTTCACTCTCTGCGAAACGGTCTGGGGAACGAGCGAATATAAGTGGATCCCCTGGACCGCATTCGAGCAATTCGAGCAGGCATACTTTCGGGCCTGCGAAACCCTTTCAAAGGCAAAAGCCGAGGTACTCGAAAAATACGACGAGATCGTTGAACTTTTGACCGACAGTTTTCGTGATCTCGCTGCAGACTCGGCGGACAGGCTTCAGGCAACGACCACCGAACCTTTTAATCGAGATCAGTTTGTTGAAGCGGTGGTCGCCCAGGCGCTCGGTATGGTTCCTACTCGCGAGATGATCCGCGACGGGCTTGTGATAACGATGAAGCCGAAAGTTCTCGTCCTAGGGTCCGAGATGATCGCCGAGCGGAACTTGACGCGTTCGCTCGCCCTCCAAACCGCGAAAGTGGATGCAGAGAGAACGACGCTTGAACTTGAGCTTGATTCGAAACGTCGTGTTGAGCAAATAAAGGTTGAAAATGCAGCCGAAGAGACGAGACGCGAGCGCGAAGTGAAGGAACGCATTCGCAATATGAAGATCGAGGCCGCCCGCCGTGAGGCCGAAGAGGCTGTCTCTCCCGTAAAGGAAGGTTTTGCCCAGATCATAGCAAAGCTTTTCGAGGCGGCTACGGAAATGGCCGAAAGAATGAAGGATGCTAAGTTCGTTCCGGGATCGCTCGCAAAGCGGGCGAGACAGATGTGCGAGTGGTACCAACTGATGAACTTTACCGGCGACACCTCGCTCGAAGAAGTATTGAGCAAACTGGAAAGTGCAGCGGGCCGTGAGGTAAAGCAAAGATCACCGGAAGAGATGCGAAATGCCCTTAGCGATATCCTCCGTGCCACAACCGTTCAATCGAGGAAACTTCTGGATGAAGACCGACTGTCTGCCTTAGAGCTTTGATCCGATGTCATCCCGAATAGTCGAAGCAGAATTTCTGCACTACTCAAACCCAACCAGAAACAGCGATAAAGTATTCAATATCTTTCTGGTCGAAGAGGATGACGGAAGCTACAGCTGCATTTCGGAATATGGCCGGCGCGGATCTTCTCTAGTTCGTGTCGTCATTTGCTCAAATAAATCACGACCGGTTGCAGAAATAGCCTTTCGAAAAAAGCTCGTCGCAAAACGAAACCATCGCGAAACGCCGTACCGGGATTCTCGCTCCGGTGTCGAACAAAGCCCTTTTGCCAGAGAAGTCAACGCTCGATCTACTCCGAAGAATCTGACTTCGATGCGGAAAGCCGCTGATCCCGCGAAAATACAAAAACTAGCGGCGGATGGAAGAGTGAGAGCGAATGGAATTCTCAATCAGGCACAGATTGACTCTCTTGAGATCTAAGATTTCTTAATTAGACCTTTATGACCGACCAAGCATCCGATGCGAAAAGCATCGAGAGATTCCTGCGCGAACTCGACGTAAGGATACGGGCGCGTTACCCACTGATCGCGATCAACACCTATGAGGAAGACCGTGTTCGCGAAGCTCTCATCGATCTGGTGTTTCAGGAACGCCATAAGGAGAAGCCTTTGTATTTCTGGAGCCGGCCGGCCGGACTTCAGAAGATCGTCGATCCGAAGGATGGTTTAGAGCAGAGTCCGACGACCGTTGGGGACACCGAGGATCCCGAAAGCGTTCTCGGATATATTGCAGAGCAGAAAACGGGCATTTTTCTTTTGTGCGACTACGCTCCATACATCTCTCCCTATGGTCAGGAAGATGCACTACTGGTTCGCCGACTTCGAGAGATTGCATGGAAGCTGAAATCGACAAAGGCAACGGTTCTCTTTGTCGGCCCCAACTTTCCCGATCTGAAGACTCTCGAAAAAGAGGTAAGCCAGATCGATCTTGAGCTTCCACAGGAGACAGAGATCGACGAATCGATAGAGCTTCAGCTTGAGAACCTTCGATCCAGCGGTCTTGCCATCGATCTCGAAAAGGACACGCAGACAGCGTTGCTTCAATCTCTCCTGGGACTGACGGCCGGAGAGATCAGCAATGTAATCGCAAAGGCGGTTATAAGCTGCAACGGGCTCAATCGGGAATCGATCAACGTCATCCTCGAGGAAAAGAAGAATGTCATTCGCGGCAGCGGTTCGCTGACCTATGTTCATCCCGAACCGGCCAGCAATCTAGGCGGTTACAAGTCGCTGAGGGCGATCCTTGAACGGGCCGCATATACATTTAGCCCGAGGGCTAAAGCGCGACACGTCGAGCCGTGCAAAGGAATATTGCTAGTCGGTTTGCCGGGATGCGGTAAGGACCTTTGCAAAAGGGTCGCTTCCAGCATTACCAATCGCGCACTTCTTGACCTCGACTTCGGTTCGATCATGGGTGAGGGCGGCGGGGTTATCGGCTCTTCGGCAATGTCGATCAAAAGGGCATTGTCGATCGCCGGAACGATCAAGGGAATTCTCGGAATCAGCGAATTCGAGAAGGCTGTTTCCGGGATGAAGTCGTCAAATAAGACCGACGGCGGCGAGACGGCACGAACGATCTCGTATCTCCTCAATTGGATGCAGGACAACAAGGATGTTCTTGTATTTGCTACCGCCAACGATGTTCGAGAGCTCGAGTCCGAACAGTTTCGCATCGGCCGATTCTCTTACATTCATTTTGTAGATCTGCCCGGTGCCGAAGACCGAACCGAGATCTTCAAGGTTCATCTGACGAAACGTGAACTAAATCCCGACCAATTCGATCTCGAAAAGCTCGTCGACAAAAGCAAAGACTTCTCTGGAGCAGAGATAGAAGGGGCCGTGAAGGACGGGGTTCTCGAAGCGTTCATCGACGGCGACCGCTCTGCGGAAACGCGGGATATTCTCAAAGCCGTCGAAAGCATTACGCCGACCGCCCAGATGATGAGCGAGAAGATCGAAGAGATCCGTAAATGGGCGCGGAACAATATAAAAGGAGCGGCAAGCAAGATCGACAGCTCCGGGATCGCAGGAAACCGCGGCGATCGGATCTATGAATTCTAAAGTTAATCATGACGAGGTTAGGTATGTCTAAGTACATGACATTTGAATCGCAGTCGTTTGCGAACGGAGATCTGCTTCTTGAAGCTTTATCCGAAATCGGTTTCACGACCGTAACTCAAGGGAAGAATCTTCCGCTCGATGGTTGGGACAAACGAACCGCTCGAACTGCCGACATCATTATTCGGCGAAAAGATGTTAGAAGCCATCACCTTCTCGCTGACATAGGCTTTCAGAAAACCGCGGCTGGGTATGTCGCCGTAATCGACGATATGGATCTCGATTATCGCCTCGGGAAGGACTTCGTCGTCCGGCTCCAGAATCAATATCACGAAGCCGCCGCACGAAAGATGGCGAAGAAACTCGGCGGAACCCTAGTCAAACAACGAATCGGGAAGACGATCAAGATCCGCGTCAAGTTCTAAGAAGGAGTGATATGGCTGAAATAGAATTCACTATCAACACAGAGACCGGAAATTGCGAGACAAAGATCAACGGTATTCAAGGTCCGGCATGCGAAAAAACCGCCCAACAGCTTAAGCAGGTTCTTGGATCGTCGACGACGGATCGGAAAACCGAGGAGTTTTACGTCCGACCGAAATTGAAGAGGCAGGTTGGATCCAATGAGTAAGGAATTGGTATTTGTGCTCGAACCCGATGTCGGGCGCGTCACCGTCGAGATCTCGCAAGCATCAAAACAAACAGTCGATTCTCTTGCGGAGGATTTTGGAAATCGTGTAAATCTGAATTGCGCTAAACCCGCCGAAAAAGAAAGATACTTACCCGTTTTGCATATCGGATCAGCGAAACAGGCGTGGACCGATTCCGACTCCTTCTCGATCTGGCTTTACCGCATTTACCACAACTCGGTCGTTGACGGTCCCGGTAGACGAAGTGTGGTGTCAGTATCTGGTTGCTCGATCCGATGTCCCGGATGTACGGTACCTCAGACTCACAGCTCCGGTAACGGTCAATTAACTCCCACGTCTTCAATAGTCGAAGAAATTATAGCCCGGCGCGAAGAACATGACGGTGTAACAATTCTTGGGGGCGAACCATTCGATCAGCCAGAAGCCGTTGCCGAACTAGTATCAAGACTCAAAAACCACGGATTGCACATTACGGTCTATTCCGGATTCACGCTCGAACAACTCATTGATCGAAAACTCCCTGCGATAGACTATATCCTCACCCATATCGACCTGCTGATCGATGGCCCATTCATCATTGATATGCGAGATCGAGCTGGCGAATATCGCGGGTCGCGAAATCAGCGACTGATTGGAAGTGTCCGACTTTAGAAAGCGTCAAAGTCATGCAGGGACCACTCGGATGCATCGGAATCCCGCCGCTATAAGAGCAATTCATTTTTCTACGCGTTTTTTCGCTGAGGTCCGATCTTGCAAGGATCATGAAATACTTGTGGTGACTCTTCGATGCTTGTGTATTGGGGCGAAGCCAAGAGCATTGAGCTTGTGATCGAATCGACCCCTACGGTCTGCTCGTATTTGAATTTACGTCTTCTGGGATTGATGCGACTGGATGCTCTGAATTGCTTGCTGTCGAACCTTTAATATTTGAATCTTGGGGATTGGGATCCGCTTCCGATACCTCTTGATGACTATCGACGCCTTCAGGTGCAGTTCTAACAACTCCATCGACGCGAACCTTGGTGACATCCGACTTTTGATAAGTCAAGGCGATTGTAGAACATAGAATGATCGAAAGCAGGCCTGTTAGAACATTGGCCGTCTTGAACGACCGGTGTGCACTAAGGAGGTTAGACCCTTTCTCATTGTTTAGTTCGATTTGTACGGGAATGCTACTAAGGAGATCCTTTATTTCCTCTGCCATAAACATCTCGGGAGTCGTCAGCCCTCGATTCAGCACGGTGGAAGCGGCTGATCTCTGATAATTAAATTTGTTGATTTCCAGATTCCTGCCTGCTGCGTAGATAGTTCGCAAGTAAAAGAATCCCGCTAACGAAAGGAGACTTATGAAGAAAGCTCTAACCCAAACAGGCTCGACCTTCTCAATTATCAATGGGATAAAGAGAGCCAGGACGGCGACGATGATTCCAGTCTGAGAGAAAAGTTGAGATGTTTTCTGCTCGATAGTAGTAAGGCGGCCGTCCTCGTCTTTTTTTAGCGCCTGCAAAAAAGCCTTGTGAAGTTCGAGTTTCTTGGTTTCCGTTTCTTTATAGACAAGGTCCTTTACCGCCGAGACTTTGATCGGGGTCTCCCCAGATGAAAGGCTAGTCGCGGTCACTGCGGCTTTTTTGCGCTTGCTCGTTCTAGTTCTCGACATTGGTCAGATACTGGATTATCGCGTCCGATATCCGTAGGTCGGTCTGGGTTTCGATCCAGACCCATTGTCCATTCGGATTAATTTCAAGGAAGACATAGTCGCCCGAGGGGGTCTTAATCATATCTATTGCCCCGAAACCAATCCGCAATTTCTGCAATAACGTCACACACATTTCGGAAATTCCTGAGGGCAATTCGACAGGCTCAAATTGCAACTGTTCTCTTCGCCAATCGATCCGTGTTGTGTGACAGTCCTGGGAGTTTACCTTCGCGGCGAATACCTTCGTGCCCACGACGGTCACCCGCAGTTCATAGGCTTTCCGAATATTCTTCTGAAAAATACAGGGTGAAAGGTCAAGATCATCAAGTCTCGCGAAAACGTCAATAGCTAGCGGATTTGTAAAAATGAAAGAGGGATTGTCACCGTCAATAAGTCTGGTCTGCGCGAGAGGCTTCACAATCAAGTCACCGTTGAGTCGGGCATGAAATGACCGTAGCTCCGCTTTGGATTGAGTAACGAGCGTCTCCGGTATTGTAAGGCCGATTTCTCCGGCGACCTTGAGTTGCAGAAGCTTGTTCTCTGCTTCGTAGACCTGGTGCGGTTCACTAAGCCATTTTGCTGCGACTGTTGCGAAAAGGTTTTTTAGAAGGCTGTCAGTTTCAAAAAGTATGTACGAGCGCTGCGCAGGTGGGAGGTCCAGTTCTGGGAGTTTTGTGCGACGAAACCAAACGGAATCGAAAGAAGTTTGTCCTAGAAGCGAATAACTGAAATCGCGTCCGAAACTCAAACGTATATCTGTATTCAATATGTCTTCGCAATTCAGTCGACGATAAGAAATTCCACGTCGATTCAGAATATTTACGACATAGTCCGCAGAGAAATCATTCTTATGTGAGATAACGAGAATCAATAATTAAGTCTCTAACCTGCCTTTTTAGTGGTTTAGTGAGTTGAAAAACTGATAACGTTCCGGTACATCGACGTCATGATCCGAACCTTCGTTGTGCGATGTGGTAAACGTCTCCGTCGCCATCACGAGACTCAAAGACGATCTGTCTTGATCTGAACCCTCGCCGGCCACCTTCGTGGCGGTTTCAGTACTCATGAGCGCCGCTGACGGTGTTGCGTCCGTGTCGCTTACTTCGTTGGTGCGCGTAAATGTCTCCGTTCCCAGATGAATCTGCTCGATCGCAGGCAGTCGAGTAATCTTATCAACATTTAAATTGAGCACGTCATCGTACTCAATTCGCGACAGGTCCAGCCCTTCTGACAGCGGCCTTTCCAAAAACTCGAAAATCAAAGGTTTCATCTAGTCCTCCTGGTCTTTTCTTATAACGAATCAATCCGGCTCCCGGATAACTCTTCGGTTCCCGCAGCTTAACCACCGCGAAGATCGGGAAACAAATTCGGGAACCAATAGCCTGCTGCATGCGGCGGAAAACCGAGACGAAGATCACTCCGATGCCAGTCGGAAGATGGAATCAGAAGCCCCTCGTCGAGCAATGCTTTTGTTACCGCTCGCGAACTCCGTTCGCTCATTCCCACTATTTCCACTACCTTACTTCGGGGCAATTCACCGAAGATCGCCACCTCCCGAAGAATCGCCGCCGCACGCAGATGTAAAGGTGCCGCTTTGACGCCTTTCTCATCTACTATAAGTCCTTCCGCTCTTCGTGCGGCATAGCTTTCGATTCTCGGCAGCAGTTCGCCCAGAGCAAGGATCGAGGCCATGTAAGCGGTTTGGTCGAGACAGATCTCAAGGAAGAATCGACAAAACTCCGTCAAAGTTCGATTCGATAGATTTCCCCTCCCGTCAAGATCCCCCTCGCGCGGGAAATCGGCCGCGTCTAGATATCTCTTGTAGTCCAAGTTCCTTCTGGCAAAACCGCGGCTCACGTTCCACAGCCCGTACCCTGCGAGGCCGACTCGACGAAAGAAGGCATCCGTGAAGAGCCGCGCTACGCGGCCGTTACCGTCAAGAAATGGGTGAATCCACATCAAACGATGATGGGCCGCCGCGATGGCAACAATCTTTTTCAGTCCGTGCAATCGCTCCGGGTTATAGAATTCATGGAATCTGGCGATAAAGGCATCGAGTGCTCCATACGCCGGCGGAAGATGCTGTCCCACGACCACGTTGCGTTCTCGAAATTCCCCAGCTTCAACCCACTCTTTGGTTCCGTCTTCGCCTTGGACCCATCTGAGACTCTCGGGCATCTGCTCGTAGAATTCCTTGTGGATCCATCTGAGAAATTCCGGGCCAGCGACCTCCGTGTTCGGTTCATCCTGAAGTCGCCGATCAATCTTGCCTTGAACGTCGATGTGGATCAGGCTTTCCTTCTGACGATCTCGCTTTGCAGGGTCGTTCGAATAGTCCTCGCGCATCGCCCGCTCCACATCGATCGGATGGGTATTGTTTCCTTCGATCAGGTTGCTGTAATAGCTATTAATGATCTTGAGCAACTCATGGACGCCATTGAGTGTTACCGGATGCAGTTCCCCTGCGAGTCCAGCGGATCGCTGCGTCAACTCGAACGCGAGATCCTCAAGTTCTCGAGTATCGGCAGGCACCAGCGGTTCGAACTGGCTTATCTCGGTATAGAAATTTTTCGCACTATTGGATGCCATGAACATTGCCGGTATGTTAGCCACTAAAAAAAGTCACTAACAAGCTACTTCACAATACGATAGCTTAGTTCTATGGTCCTGTAAAGGGTATATAATTGCCGGTATTCATGCCGCTATCAAATGAACTATTCTTGCAATACGCGAGCTTCTCGTCGAGGTAATCTTCTGCGAAAGGTACCGCTTTTGGGTATTTTGTACAAGAATTACTTTATAGGTCTTCATGGCCCATCTTCCGCCGCAATTCATTGCTGAACTTGTCCATCCGCCCCTGATTGGTTGAAAAATAAACCACTGGCTTAAAAATGTGTCGGTCAGACATGTGGGGATTATCCCTCTATTCGACCGTCATTCCCATCGCGATCATTTCATAAAGGCGCAACTTACCTCAGGAGTGTTTACCAAAACCCAATAAATAAGCGGCTTGCAGATGCATGTCGGTCGGATATTCCCGGCAGACTCAGGGCAGAATTTGGGCTCAGCCGAGACGCAGGAATTCTGTGACCGAAAACGGCAAGCATCTTGCGTTTAGCTTCCCGCAGGAGTCACACGCACGAGAAGTCGTGATGCCCATATCGAAACTAGCCGCCCCCAAGACTCAGCATTTATTGGTGGAGCAAAGATCAAAGGGAGCCTAAAAAGAGTGGCGCTTTACAAACGCGGAAAGACCTGGTGGATGAGCTTTATTTTCAAGGGCGACCGTATCCAGATAACAACAAAGTGCACGAACATCCGCGATGCTGAAACGGTCGAGCGGGCTTATCGAACGCAACTTGCAAAGGGCGAAGTCGGCGTCAAGGTCAAAAAGTCGGCTCCGACATTCAAGGCCGCGATGAAAGAGTTTCTGTCTTGGGTCAAGGTTGAGCACGGGTCAAAGCCCAATACGGTTCGATCGTATGAGGCGTGCAGCAGGCCACTTATCGCCTTCTTTCGTGAAAAACGGATCGACAAGATCAATTCGCGTTTGGTCGAACAATATAAGGAATACCGCAGTCAGCAGCGGCCAACCCCCAAGAAGGCTAAAAAGAAAGGTAAGAAACATGTCCCGCGGTTTCTCAAACCGGCGACGATCAATCGCGAACTTGCCCTTTTGAAGATATTCTTCAATTTCCAGATCAGGAAGGACAGGGAGATTGTCGGCATCAATCCGGTAAGCGAGGTGAAGTTGTTCGCGGAGGATAACACTCAAACCCGTGTCGTTACCTTTGACGAAGAGGAGGCTTACTTGCTGGAAGCCAGCCAACCCTTAATGGATGTCGCGAGCCTGATGGTCGATACGGGAATGCGGCCGGGAGAGGTAGCTCTTATTCGTCGCACGGATGTATTTCTGGATCAGGGGTATGTAGCCATACCACGGGGAAAAACGAAAGCTGCAAAACGTCGGATACCGCTTACTGATCGTGCTTACGAGATCCTTGAACGAAGGATGCTCGAAGTCCAAGGCGAGTATCTGTTTATCTCGGAGATCACGGACCGGCCGATAACCACTCTCAAGACCGCTCATATGGCAGCGATTAGGAGAAGCAAGGTCGCATATTTCAGGCTCTACGATCTTCGTCACACATTTGCGACCAGGTTCGTCGAGGCCGGCGGCGATCTTGTAACCCTTCAGGCTTTAATGGGGCATTCCGATATCAAGATGGTCACCAGATACGCCCACCCCACCCAGCAGCATCAGTTCGACGCGATCAAAAAGATGCAGGCGCGGAAGCCGAAACCGAAGCACACATTGGAGCAAGAGTGAAAACTGGAGTGCAGGGGGTTGTTACAATTTCCACTACAGTGTCTTTTTGAGGTAGGAGCCAATTCCCGTAAGTTGTTGAAAACATTGGAGCCGGTGAAGGGACTTGAACCCCCGACCTGATGATTACAAATCAACTGCTCTACCAACTGAGCTACACCGGCTAAGGTGGTTTGGTGCGTGAATTCGCCCTTGGGTTTGGGGCGGATATGACGCGTTCTTTCAAAACGAAGGCCGCTCTTCGCGGTGCCTCTTGAGCTGTGTCGAGGCCAGAGGCCTCCATACGAAACCCTGCAAAGCTTCAATGTGGAGAGTCAACTCCAATTCTGCTTTAAGCAACGCGCGACGACGCACAATTGTGCGGCCAGTTTGGTCGGCTGCCGCAAACGGTGATGATAGCAAATTGCCTGGCATTGGTTCAAAAACGAAACTAAAAATAGCTGATCTCTGGTGCCGAGACTTTGGAATTCGCCTCCCGGCGACGGCCCGTATGGGCTGAGATCGTTCAGATTCGCCCATCCATTTAGAATGTTGAACATTGTAAAAAAGTGTTGACCAATCCTTTTCAAAACATATAGAATGAATTTGGCCACATTTGCGGGCCCTTCCCGATATTGATCCGGCCGAGCTTTCCATATATGGCTCGCTGCACATTCCGGCCGACGATCTAGACAGAATCAAGAACTTTCCTAACTTCGAGGAGAAAAAGTGTGAGATCAGTAAATTCATTTGCTCGCGGCTTCGTAATTTTGTGCGCCGTCGTCGGTGTTTTCAGCGTTTCGATCCTTGCCCAAGACTCGGGCATCATCGTACAGAAGAAGTCCGCGATGCCGGTCGTTGGTCCCAACGGTATGTATTGCGGCGGATATATTCAGACGTCGCCCATCTCGACCTCGAACCGCATCATTGGCGGCAGCGAAGAGGCGGACCGATATAATTTCACGGAAAACAACTTTGTTTACATCAATATGGGTGCGAGCAATGGTGTGAACGTCGGCAATTTGTTCAGCGTCGTCCGTCCGAAAGGGCAGGTCGAGAGCCGTTGGACGAACAAGGATGTAGGCTTCTACGTCCAGGAAGTCGGCGCTCTTGAGGTCGTTTCGGTCAAGAGTGATTACTCGGTCGCTAAGGTCAAGTTCTCGTGCTCGAGCTTTTTGCTCGGCGATCTCGTGCAGCCGCGTGAGAACCGCTCCGCTCCGCTTGTCGACGCGAGCGCGAAATTCGATCAATGGGCCGATCCTTCGGGCAAGGCCAACGGCCGCATTCTGATGGCCCGCGACAACAGCGAAACACTTTCGCAGAACAGCATCGCGTATATTGATCTTGGCAGCGAAGAGAGCGTAAGGGTCGGCGACAGGCTCACCGTCTATCGTCCGCTCGGCAAGGGCAATCTGATGAAGACGCCTGAGAAGGAACAGGTCAGTGCTCGCGACGAAGGGTTCCACAGCGATACTTATCGCGGCGGCAAATTCTCGAATCAGGCCTCGCGAAAGAGCGGTGAGCAGGCTGACGGCAGAATGGTCACGACCTACGACGCAAAACGCAATCGTCCCGCGATCCGAAAGGTCGTCGGCGAGGCCATCGTCCTGAACGTGAAAGAGCGTTCGGCAACCGTCGTCATCACGCAGAACACGCAGGAGATCCACACAGGCGACTGGGTCGAATTGCAGTAGAACTTCATCCATCTTAGTTAACCGAGGCTGCCCGGGAATGAGCGAATCCCGGACAGCCTTTTTTCGCATTCCGTTTTCACCGGAAACGGCTTGCCGCCGACAAAGTGCGCTCGTCCGCGTGCCAGTCAAACCGCCTGCGTGAGTGGGCGGTCAGTCGGGTCGACAACCATCTTGGCTCCGTAGGAGCCGCATGTTTGTAGGACGCCATCGCCAACTCCACCTCGGAGGCGGCTCGCCGCTGACAAGAGAAACCGTCTTGTCGCTCGATGCCCCGATGGATCGGGGCCGAGCTCCGCGAGTGGTTTACTGTCGCCCGCTAACGCGGGCTCCAGTCGTATTTTGATGACTCGACGGTCGGGCAAGCCCGACCGCACTGCGATGCGGCAAGCCGCGGATCTGTGTCAGTAGGCCGGCACGTGAGTAAGGGCTCAGCGTTGGATCGAAGCAGCACCGAGTCCTTACTGACGTGCGGGCTACTGACACGGTGCAGAGATGCGAACGGGGGCGTCCATTGACCGGGGAATGGTTCATTCTGCGAGGCGAAAATGCGACGTTCTACGGGTGGGACAGGTTTGGGACAGCCTTTGGGACAAATAAGTCTTTCATTTTCAACCGTTTGGCGAAATTGGGTGGAAATCTCGCGAAAAAAAAAGACAGCCGCGACTGCACGAATCGAGGGAGCAGAGAAAGGCAACGGGTCCGCCGATATAGAGGAATAGCTGCGACCGACACGTCCACGATCCACAAAATATCAAAAAACAATTGTTGCAACCCGCGTTGCATCTGTGCTACATTGTATCACAGGATGTCAAATGTTATCAATAATACAATAAATGACACGGCGGTCGGGAAGCCTCTGCGTAGAGCGTGCGACCTTATGAAGACGCCGGAGATCGAAAAGCGGGAGATGCTTTTTGATGAGTTCTGGACGAAGGGCGAGCTGGCGATCCTGTTCGGCGAGGCCGGAATAGGCAAGAGTCTGCTTGCGATGCAGATCGCCGACGCTCTTACTCGCGGCCGCCCGATCGTCGAATACCTAAAGATGCCCGAGACCCCGCTCAAGGTGCTGTATGTCGATCTCGTATTGAACGATGCACAGTTCTGCAGGCGTTACAAGCGGGAAGCCGGGGACGGTGAAGTACGCGCCTACGAATTCTCGGAGAACCTTATCTACGATAGGCCGCCCGAGGGTGCGGACGTTGCCGAATGGATACGCAACGCCGTAGATTCGAACCCGTTGGATATTGTGATAGTCGATGATCTCTCGGTAGTTTCGGATACGGACGACGGCACGCGTGAGAGGCTGCGCCTTTTGCTTGAACTTCGCAAACTGAGCCGCGTTCACGGCCTCTCGGTGCTCGTTCTGGCGGATTCAATCCCGTCCGGGTATGAGCTCACAACTGAAGCTGCCCTTCGCCGCGGGCGCGTGTTCTGCAACTATGCGGACAGCGTCTTTACCATCGACGGCTTAGACGAAACAGATTTCCGAATGATCGTGCAGACGCGTTCGAGCGGCGGAGATAGGTTCTGGACCGAAAACAACCGGCTTTACGCAAGGGTATCTCATTCGGCGAGCGGGCTTTTAGGGTTAGTGTTCCCCAGCTGCGATCGGAAGAAGAACGGCCTTCCCGATCAGATCCTGCGTATCAAAGAGTTGCGCGACGAGAACAAAATGACCTTCAGAGATATCGCGGAGTACCTCGAACTATCAAAATCGTCCGTCCATAGGCTTTACTCGATGTGGAAGCCCGATATGGACGACGTTGAAGTCGAGGAAGATGATGAAGCTTATAAAGTCGAGGAAGATGAAGAAGATGAAGAAGAAGAAGTAGAAGAAGAAGAGGATGATGAGGATGATGAAGATGAGGATGACGACAATGGCGACGACGAAAGGCTGGATCCCGACCTAGGTATCCCGGCGCGTTATGCCGAACCCGACCCGCGAGATCTGCGCGAACTTGCCTCTCAAACGAGCGATGAGCAGATCGAATGAGGACGACCTAGAAGAAGATGGATGATTCGAGCTAGGCGTCTAAAGGCGGTACATCGGAGCTGACCAGCAAGACCTCTCGAACAGTGGGCGAGATGATCCCTACCGATTTCCCTTTGCCCGGTTATGGGTAATGCAAAGCATTTGGCAGTTCGCCGCGTCGCTGGTTCCGCCTTTGCTCCACGCGGTAACGTGATCTGCGTCCATTTCATTGAGGTTCCAGATCTTATCTTTGGTGGCGCCGTGTCCAAGAGCACAAAGCGGACAGTTGGAAACGCCTTTTTCCGCCGCGTGCTGTGTTTGATCTTCGTAAACAGACCTCTTTGTCGCGTCGTCGAATACGCGAATGTCGAGCAGTTTAGTATCTATCGAGCCGCCGAGGATATATTCAAAGACACCTTTGCGTCGCTTAACGAACGGATCGCCGCAAAGCCTTCTGACTTCTGCTGAAACCTCCTTTGGATCGTATGCATTTCCGTGATATTGCTCGTAAAGCCTGCCCCATTCGAGCCCCTGCATTTCCTTTTCGACATCATCGAACGTCGTTGAGACCCAATCGATCACGCTGTTGAAGTAGGTTTTTAGCTCATTGATGTCATTTTCGTAACGGTGGCGGCTCATATAGTCGCCGACGCTTCCTTTGCTCACCCAATCCAGAGCCGTCGCAAGAAAATCCTGACGATTCGCCGAACCTTTTATATATGCGCTCCATTTTTGGATGTTCGCGTTCTGCGAATTGCTGAATTCCGCTTTCGCCAAGGTCACGAACGGCCCTGAGTAGATAGCATTCAGTAGTTCTTGAGAGTTGAGCGGAACGCCCGCGATGTTGATCGTCTCGAACCATTGCTTGATCTCTGTTTCCGTGCCTTCGCACTCGTAGATCAGCAGCTTCGATCCCGTGATCTTGGCTCTCTGGTCAGAGGGTAAACTGTCGAAATTTTTGGGATTTGAGCCGTCCATTATCGCAAACTTGTTCGTGACGAAACGCCCGATACTTGTGATACGCTGTTGGCCGTCCAATACCTCAAACTCGTCCTTGCCGACCTTATTGAAATAGATAAGTCCCAACGGATAGCCTTTTAGCAGCGATTCGATAACAGCCTGCTCTCGTCTGCCGCCGCCGTCGGCATAGATGAAGTTGCGTTGGTATTCGGGCTGGATCGTCAGCTTACCGCCAAGACCAAACAGACCTTTGCCCTCATACGTGTTGTAAACGAACCCATCGCAAATGTCCGCGACAGTGATCTCGGTTCTGAGTTTGGTTTCCATAGGTCTTATGAATTGCCACTAGCTTTAGCCAGTGGTTCCTTTGTCTTGATGAATTGCCACTAGCTTCAGCTAGTGGTTAAGGGTTATAAAATGATTCTCGGGCTTTAGCCCAACCGTCTTGCGGGCTAAAGCCCGCCGGAATTCTGTGTGCAACTCTGTCCACTAGCTAAAGCTAGTGGCAATTCATTTTCCTTTTCGGCGGTGACGGATGAGAATGCGCTTATAGACTTTAACGTCGTTGATAACGCCGGACATGTTGAGTGGAAAACTTCCCGGCTTACCGAATCGACGAAAGTACGCATCTTTCTGATCCTGGGCCGAATACCACCGAGTCCTATACGGATTGTTTGGGTCGCTTGAGTCAAGTGTTCCAACAATCTCAAACTGGTCAGGATTGTATTTGTCGAGGAACGTAATTGGGACGCCCATCACTCCATCGTAGTCACTCGGAATCTCCTTGTACGTACCGACCTCTATTGCATCGTAATTGTCGTAGCGATCATAGGCCGTCTTCCCTTTCAACCCCGTACTGTATTTTAAATTGTCGGCCATAGTCATGAGAGGTAATTTCTGATGGTGACGGCCGTGATCTAAGTTCGTATACCAACATGAGGTTGAGACGCGCACGATTTTCCGACCGGTCTCTTGGTTAATGTCGTGGAAATGCTCCCAGTCATCCGGCACTTCGAACCACATTCCAACGTTGAAGTTTGTGCACCCAAGCCAGAGCTTATTCTCCATAATGAGCGGAAAAACCTCCTTGTAAGTGATCGCGTTCGTGTTCCCAATGATTAAGAATTTCTTGCCATGCTCCACGATCTGAGCGATGTATTCCTTGAAAAGAGAGAATGGCGGGTTGCTGATGACTATGTCGGATTGCTTGAGCAGCTCAATGCTTTCGTCGCTGCGGAAGTCGCCGCCTTGGGCTAGAGCTTTGCTCTTATGAGGATTTTGCTCGAAAAAGAGCTTTACATCGTCGATGTCCGTCGCACCATCTTCGTTGATGTCGGTGACCTGCTCGATCTCGAACGACATTGCTTTCGGCCTCGCTCGTTCGCCATTGCCTTCGTTGAACTCGGGAAAGCCAAGTTGTGCTCCCGCGATAGGTGAACCGTCGTAGCTTGCGGTGATAAGTTTCTTGAGGCCGAGCTTGTTGAAGTTAGCAGCGAAATACTTAAAGAAGTTGCTCTCAAATGGATCGTCGCAGTTGCAGTAGATAACCTTGTCTCGAAAGGTGTTAGGGTCGTATTCAAGATAGGCCTCGACCTCTTTCTGAATGTCGATGTACTGCGTGTAGAATTCGTCCTTCTTCGCAACTTTGGCTGAGTTGAGATCACTGTTGAGAGATTTGCTGGGCATAGGGATCCGTTCTCAGCATATTTTAGCAGATGACGGATATTCTGAGTATCCGACCGCACAAGCTTATCGCCGGAGGAACCGGCGATTGCGGACGAGGGCGTCCGCGTTCCGTCCAGAGCGGACGGGGGCGTTAGCGTTCTGGAGTGCGGACGCGGAGGAAATAGCGGAAGTAGTCGATCATTGACCAGACGGAGAGGATGACGGAGACCCAGATGCCGAGGCGGCCGACGAGGTAGCCGAAGACCTTCCAATCGTTCGAGGTGAGCGATAGCGTTAGGAGGTCGCTGAATGCGGTGCGGACCTCGGCGACCTCCCAAAATGCCGCGGGATAGTCGAGTCCGAAATTCGAGACGGGGACGGTGCCGTTCGCTGCGGCAACGAGAAGAGCCACGATCGCGACGCATTGCGCCCACATCTTTATCTTACCGAGCATCTGCGCCTGGATCACGATGCCTTCGGTAACGGCGATCGAACGCAATCCCGTTATGATGAACTCGCGTCCGATGATGACGACGACCGCCCACGAAGGTGCGAGGTGTTTTTCGACAAGGACGATGAGAGCGGCCGAGACGAGCAGTTTGTCGGCGATCGGATCGAGGAACTTGCCGAGGTCTGAGACCTGATTTCGGCGGCGGGCGAGCTGGCCGTCAACGATATCGGTGAGCGACGCCGCGATAAAGAGCACGATCGCGAAGGCATATCCGCTGATGCCGAAGACGCTCTCGGCGAGCGGCGTCAGAAGAGCGACCACGATCAGCGGTACGATCAGAATTCGTGCGATCGTAAGCCAGTTTGGAAGGTTCATCGCGTTAAAACTCGCTCCTTTGCCGTTGCATACATCTTATGTGTCCGATATGCAAACTTCAACACGGGCGATTATGGAAGGCTGCGTTTTTGTAACAATTAGTGCCTGATGCGATAATTGATGCAAGTTACAACTAGAACGAAGGAGTTTGAATTACCGAATATGGCAATTGACCTTAAAGATCGCGGCGATGCGCTTGAGAATGAGTACTTCAGAAAGCAGGAAGCTGAACTTCTTGCGAAAATGAAGGCAAAGCTCGAAGCAGAAGGTGCCGCAGAGACGGCCGCGGCCGCTGCATTGAAATGTCCGAAATGCGACGGCACGCTTCACGAGAAGGATTTTGAGCATATCGTGATCGATGTCTGCGATAAATGTTCGGGAGTCTGGTTCGACGCCCACGAATTTGTGCAGGTCGCGTTGAAGGAAGAAGGTTCCGGCTGGTTCGGGAATCTCTTCAAATAACAAGCGATGAAACTCTGCCGCTCTATTTGCATTCTGGCCGTTGTACTTGCTCTCGCGGCGACTTCTTACGCGCAGGCAGCAAATGCGACGGCTCTGCGAGTGCAGGAGCAAAAACTTGCGAGCAAGCTGATGGCCCGCGAAATGCCGTATCGCGTACTTTTGCCGGATGGTTACGATGCGGCAAAGTCCGAGCGGTATCCCGTGATCTATCTGCTGCACGGGCTTTATGGGCATTACACGAATTGGACGGATAAGACAAAGATCGCTGAGTATGCGGCCGAATACCGCTTCATCATCGTAACGCCCGAAGGAGCCGACGGCTGGTATGTCGATAGTCCGCTGGCTTCGCACGAGAACTACGAGAGCTACATCGTTAAAGAGCTGATCCCGGAGATCGATGCGAAGTTTCGGACAAAGGCCGACCCGGAGCATCGAGTGATCGCGGGGCTTTCGATGGGCGGTTACGGAGCGTTGAAGTTCGGGCTGAAATACCCGGAGACGTTCTCGCTCGTCGGTTCGTTCAGCGGTGCGTTCGGAACGTCCGAATTTACCGAAAAGACCGCGGGCGAGATCGGCAAAAAGGTCGATTCCGTTTACGGCCCCGTTGGCAGCGAAACTCGTCGGGCGAACGATGTCTATCTGCTGGTCGGTGCGGTCAAGGATGTGAAGGCTCTGCCGTTCGTTTATCTCTCGATCGGCACTGAGGACTTTCTCTTTGACAGCAATCGCTCGCTGGACGCACTTCTGATCAAGCAAAAGGTTCCGCACGAATATCGCGAACATCCGGGCGGCCACGAATGGGGTTTCTGGGACGATCAGGTCAGGGAATTCCTCGCCGTTTCAGAACGGCATCTTGCCGCTCAAAAGAAATAGATAAATGCTGAATTTTGCGATCGAAACGGCCCGTGACGCCGGCGGAATACTGCTTGAGAAATTCGGGCGAAAGATCAAGATCTCCAAAAAGGGCGATATCGACCTCGTGACCGAGGCTGATCTTGCGAGCGAGGCTCTCATCCTCGAAAGGATACGTTCGCACTTTCCGAAGCACTCGATCCTCGCCGAAGAGAGCGGTGCAGCATCCGTCGCAGGCGGCGATCCGACATGGAAATGGATAATCGACCCGCTCGACGGTACGACGAATTACGCGCACAACTATCCTTGCTTTTGCGTAACGCTCGCCCTCGAACACAACGGCGAGATCGTCGTCGGTGTTACGTACGATCCGACGCGTAACGAACTTTTTGCGGCAGAGGCCGGTGCGGGCGCAACATTGAACGGCAAACCGATACGCGTCTCTGCGATCAATAAATTGAGCGACTCGCTGCTCGTTACGGGATTTCCTTACGACATAAAGGAACGCAAGGAGCCTGCACGTCACTTGCACGAACTCTTGATGCTTTCGCGTGGAGTTCGCCGCGACGGATCTGCGGCGCTTGACCTTGCCTACGTCGCCTGCGGACGGTACGAAGGACTTTGGGAAGAGGGATTGAATCCTTGGGATATCGCGGCGGGAACGCTGCTCGTAAAAGAAGCGGGCGGCCAGATCTCTTACTTTGACGGGTCGACTTTGGATATTTATAGGCCGCCGCTTGCGGCAAGCAACGGCCTGATCCACTCGCAAATGATCGAGATTCTCAAATAAGCCGTCTTTTGTGATAGGCTGATTTTTTCTTTATGGCATGGTTTCGCAGGGAAAAACCGAAGATCGCTGACGGTGAACCCGAAGAAGAACGCACCGTCAATACCGAAGGCATTTTCGTGAAATGCCCTGAGTGTGACAACGCTCTCTACAAGCGGGAATTGACCGAGTCGCACGAGGTCTGCACGCATTGCGGATATCATTTTCGATATTCTGCCTTGGAGCGGCTCGCCCTCGTTTTCGATGACGAAGAATTTGAGACGCTGGACGAGAACATCACGTCGGGCGATCCGCTCGGATTCTTTGATTCGAAACCTTATCCCGACCGCATCAAGCAGGCAAAAAAAGCCTCGGGATTGAACGAAGCGGTCGTCTCCGCAAAGGGCAAGATCGGCGGACACAACGCTTATGCCGCTGCGATGGATATGTCGTTCATCGGCGGTTCGATGGGTTCAGCGGTAGGCGAAAAACTCACGCGCGCGATCGAATACGCGCTTCGGGACAAGGCGGGCGTCATTATCTTCTCGGCTTCGGGCGGAGCGCGTATGCAGGAAGGCACGCTGAGCTTGATGCAAATGGGCAAGATCTCTGCCGCACTCGCGATGCTGCACGAAGCCGGACTGCCGTTCATCTCTGTGCTCACGGATCCGACGACCGGCGGCGTTACCGCGAGTTTTGCGATGCTCGGCGACCTGAATATCGCCGAACCAAAGGCTCTGATCGGCTTTGCCGGCCCTCGAGTCATCGAACAGACGATCCGGCAGAAACTCCCGAAAGGGTTTCAACGCAGCGAGTTTCTGCTCGAACACGGAATGCTCGACATCGTTGTTGACCGCCGGGAAATGCGCGATACGCTGATCCGCGCCCTCGATTTCATGATGCCGGCAAGGAAGGCCGCTTAGAATATGAGCCTGAACGAAACGTTGATAAAGCTGTACGACCGCGACCTTGCGAAACTGCGTGAGGAGATCGAAGCTTATAAGGACGAAGCGAGCCTTTGGTCGCGATACGGTGAACTGCCGAACTCGGGCGGCAATCTTGCACTGCACCTTTGCGGCAATCTGCGGCATTTTCTCGGTGCGGTGTTGGGCAATTCGGGCTACGTAAGAGACCGTGATGCGGAATTCGCAATGCGTGATGTTCCACGCGATGAGATACTCACAGCCATCGACGAAACCCGACAGATCGTTGCCGCAACACTTCCTCGGCTGACTGCGAATGATCTTGAAGGGAATTATCCGATCGAGGTCTTCGGTCATCCGATGACGACGGAATATTTTCTCATTCATCTCGCCGGCCACCTAAGCTATCACCTCGGACAGATCAACTATCATCGGCGCACCGTCTCCCTGGCTGCTTAGGCGGCCTTTATGAAGTCCGTATGGCGTTCTGCGCTATAATAGTCGGCTGGGATGAGTACATTGACGATTCAACTTCCTGATTCGGTCGATATGGAGCGGTCGGACCTGCTTCGGATGATCGCTGCGCGATTGTACGAACGCGGCGTGCTGTCTCTCGGTCGGGCAGCCGAAGTCGCGGATATGTCCAAATGGGCATTTGCCGAGATACTTCCCGATTACGGCGTGTCCGTAATAAACTATCCGGCCAGCGAAATCGCCGAAGATCTGGAACATGCCTAAGGCCGTCATTTCAGACGCTAGTTGTTTTATCTTGCTCAAAAAGATCGACCAACTCGATCTACTTAGGAAAATTTACGGCAGTGTCGTTACCACTCCAACGGTCATGAGCGAGGTGAGATTCGAAATGCCTGATTGGGTTGCAGTGCGTAAGCCGGCCAATACTGACCTTGAAGAACGCTTGAGGATGGTAGTTGATCGGGGCGAAGCGAGTGCGATGGTTCTAGCTCTCGAAACAGATGATTCGACGCTAATTCTTGATGACCTGCGTGCGAGGAGAGAGGCAAGGTCCCTCGGGATCGAGGTGACAGGTACACTTGGCGTTATTCTGAAAGGAAAACGCGATGGCTGTATCTCTGCCGTCGATCCGCTGATTCAAGCTATTCGAAAGACAAACTTCCGTTTATCAAAAGAGGTTGAAGAAGAGGTTCTTCGCCTTGCCGGGGAGAGCGAGGTTTGAATTTCTCAGCCGCCGAAGCTTATCTGCTTTCCCTCGGCAACGAGGTTTCCGCGATGAAACTGGGCCTTGCAAGCATGCGCACTCTGCTTGCTGAGCTTGGTGATCCGCAAACGAAATTCTTAAAGGTCCAGATCGCAGGCACGAACGGCAAAGGTTCGGCGTGCGCGTTTCTCGACGCAATGCTCCGTTCGGCAAAACTGCGAGTCGGGCTTTACACGTCGCCGCATCTTGAGTCGATGACCGAGCGCGTAAAGATCGACGGCGAGAATATCTCGGAGATCGATTTTGCGCGTCTTGCGTCGAGGGTGCGAAAGGCGAGTGAACGGCTTGTCGAGCGTGGCGATCTCGATGCTGTGCCGACATATTTCGAGCAGATGACCGCGATCGCACTCCTCGCATTTGCAAAGGCAGAGGTCGATGTCGCCATTCTCGAAACGGGCCTTGGCGGCAGGCTTGACGCAACGACTGCCGCTGATGCCGAGATCGCCGCGATCACTCGAATAGACCGCGACCACGAAAAATATCTCGGCCGCACGCTAAAGAAGATCGCAGCAGAAAAGGCCGCGATCATTCGCGACGGAACGGATTTTGCCGTGCTCGGTGAGCAAGCTCCAGTCATATCGAGACAAATCAAAGCTCGGTGCAAGGAACGCGGGGTTCCTTTTGTCAATGCGGCAGCGATCGTTGCACGTACGGCTAACGGCGGTGTCGAGTTTACTACTGATCGGGCCGCTTACCCCATAAAGAAGCTTGGCCTTGCGGGTGAACATCAGGTCGAGAATGCAAAGGTCGCTATTGCCCTGGCCGAGCATTTGTCGGAGCGATTCAAGATCACAAAACGCGATGTCGAGACAGGCTTGAGGAAAGCCGTAAATCCCGGCCGGCTTGAACGCATTGGCAGATTCCTGCTCGATGGTGCCCATAACCTGGGCGGCGTCAAAGCTTTAGCGGAATACCTCCGAGAAGATGCGGCTGAACCGCGGACGGTAATTTTCGCGGCGATGGAGGACAAAGACTCGCGGGCGATGATGAATGAGCTTTTTCCGCTCGCGCGTACGATCGTTTTGACCGAGGCAGCGAATTCGCGGTCGCTCTCTTACAAGCTGCTTCTGAAGCGGATGCCGCACGACGCGTCGCGGGAAAGAGTCTTTGCGACGGACAACGTTGATTCTGCTCTCGAGGTCGCGTCCGAGGCCGATCCGGACGCGCTGATCGTCGTCGCGGGATCGCTGTATCTTGTCGGCGAGGTCCGCAAACGGTTGGTGCGTTGAAGCCGAAGTTGGAAAATCAAGCCGAATCTATCTAAAATCAAACCTTATGCCTCAAATTGTGCTAATTAGACACGGCGAAAGCGAGTGGAACAAAGAGAACCGCTTTACCGGATGGAAGGACGTTGACCTCTCGGAAAAAGGCCGGACGGAAGCCGCGGCCGCAGGTAAATTGCTGAAAGCAGAGGGCTTTACGTTCGATGCGGCCTATACGTCCGTGCTCAAGCGTGCGATCCGGACGCTCTGGATCGTGCTGGACGAGATGGATCTGATGTGGTTGCCGGTCACGAAGTCCTGGCTGCTGAACGAACGGCACTACGGTGCCCTGCAGGGCCTGAATAAGGCCGAGACGGCGGCCAAATACGGTGAAGAGCAAGTTCTTATATGGCGCCGCAGCTACGACGTTCCGCCCGGTGAGCTGGATCCGTCAGACGAACGCTATCTCGGCAACGACCCTCGGTATGCGGCGATCAAGGACCGATTTCCGCGGACCGAATGTCTAAAGGACACTGTCGCCCGCGTCGTGCCGTATTTCGAAAGCGAGATCGCACCGCAGATCCGCGCAGGGAAAAGGCTGATCATCGCGGCCCACGGCAACAGTCTGCGTGCGCTCGTGAAATATCTCGACAACGTTCCGGACGATGAGATCGTGAACCTCAACATCCCGACCGGCATTCCGCTCGTGTACGACCTGGACGATCATCTGAAGCCGATCGGCAGCCGCTACCTCGGCGACGCAGATGCCATCAAAGCCGCACAGGACGCCGTCGCAAGTCAGGGAAAAGCCAAATGAGATCAAGAGCCATACTTATCGCCATAATCGTCGTGCTCGCGGCGGCCGCAAGCGCGTTCGCCGAACGCGTGTCGATCAGGACCGCCGACGGATATTTGTTCATCCAGAACGGTGAAAAACTGTCTTTTGCCTGCGAAGTTAAGGGTAAGGACATCAAGCCGAACACTGACCTCGGAAATCCGGGTTACGATGTTGACGGCCACGTTATTCAGCTCCTTTTTGTTGTGAATGCGAACTTCGACCCGAGTGGGAAGACGGAGGCGGGAAAGCTTCTGGCCCTGCACCGCGACTGGGAAGTTGATTACCTGAAGTCGGTCTTCGGGCCCGACGTTGCTCCTAAATCGGAGACCGTGAAGCTCGCCGACCGCGACGTTCTTTTTTGGAATTTCAACCGGCCGAAATTTACTACCGACTTCGATCGAGACGCTTTCGCGACGACGCTTCTCGAACGCGACATCTTTGGCGTGAGTACGCCGGTCGCGGTCGGAGAGGAACTTTCGGCAGCCAAAGAACGGCTCCTGGCCGTGATGAGAACCCTAAAGACAAGCGACAAACCGTACGACATTCAAGCGATCGCCGCCGCGATCAAAAAAGGCGAGACACCGAAACTCTAGGAACATCTTAATGAGCAATTCCTTTAAGGCGGTCAAGTATGCTTTGACTCTGGGGTCGGGACGGCAAAATTTTCTCGGGAAATGGTGGATCCCGTCCGTCTTGAAGCGGCTCCCGCAAGGACGACGCCGCAAATGGGCGTTGCGTGTTCTTTCTCTAAGTCCGCACTATTTCTTTGGCGACGATCCCGGCGAGAAGACGCTCGATGAGAATCTTGAGGTTCGATACAGCGACGGCCTTCGGTCGCGGAAGAAGATCTGCGATCTTGTCCTCAGCAGCGTTCTCAAAGAGAGCGACGTTGTTCTCGACTATGGCTGCGGCCCGGGCTTTCTCGCAGTGAATGCCGCAAAACTCGCTAAGCAGGTCTATGCGTGCGACATATCTTCAGGCGCTCTTGCTTGTGCCGAGATCATCAATCCGGCACCAAATCTCACTTATGTTCGCGCGGACGAGAGCGGCTTGTCGTCGATCCCTGATGCGGAAATCGACGTCGCGTACAGTTTTGCCGTGATCCAGCATCTGACCGACGAGACGTTCGAGACCGTTCTCGAAAACTGCAGCCGAAAGGTAAGGCCGGGCGGCAAACTCGTGCTGCACATTCAGCTCTCGGATGAGATATGGAAGACGGAGGATGAGTGGAAGGCGGACAAGAGCGTTAAGGGCAAGCTGAAATTCCGCTACGGCCTTCATTGTTTTGGACGCACGGATGAGCGGCACCGGGAGTTGGTCGAAAAACACGGGTTTCGAGACGTTGCAATCGAACCACTTGCAGCAGAGGTTGCCGCAGAGCTGAACGGCACGCAGGCCGAAGCGATCCTTTCGGCAACACGTGCTTGAGAAGATCGAAACCGTCCGTCGGTAGGAAACGAAATTAATGCTGAAGAAGATCGTATTCGTATTGTTGGTGATCGCGTGCCTGACGCCGTGGGGCTCGCCGCCGATCGCTCTCGCGTTGGGCATTATTCTCGCGCTATCGGTCGGCACGCCGTTTCCGGAATTGAGCGGCAAGCCGACAAAATATCTGCTTCAGGCGTTGGTCGTGCTCCTTGGGTTTGGGATGAATCTAAGTGCGGTCTTGAAGGCCGGACGCGATGGCATTTTATTCACGATCGCAACCATCTTCGGGACGCTCATAATTGGTTGGCTGCTCGGCCGGCTGCTTGCGATCAACGAGAAGACGTCCGCACTCGTCTCATCGGGCACGGCTATTTGCGGCGGAAGCGCGATCGCGGCCGTCGGGCCGTCGATCAAAGCCGACACCGAGCAGATGTCCGTTGCTCTTGCAACGATCTTCGTCCTGAACTCGATCGCACTCTTTTTGTTTCCGGTGATCGGACATCTTCTTGGTCTTTCGCAAACGCAATTCGGCGTGTGGTCGGCGATCGCTATACACGACACAAGCTCGGTCGTGGGCGCCGCCGGAACTTACGGCACCGAGGCACTTGCTATCGCAACGACCGTCAAACTCGCACGGGCACTCTGGATCGCGCCGATCGCACTTCTTTTCGCCTACCTGTATCGCGACAAATCGAGCGACGCGAAGATGAAGCTCACCATTCCGTGGTTCATCTTTCTCTTTTTGCTCGCGACTGTCATCCGCACATACGCGCCCTCAACGATCGAGCCGAGCATTTTCGATGCGTTGGTAAATCTTGCTAAGGCAGGAATGACGCTGACGTTATTCCTTATCGGTGCCAGCCTGTCCAGAAAGACGCTCAAGGCCGTTGGCATAAGGCCGCTTTTGCAGGGCGTCATTCTTTGGATCGCCATCTCGATCGCCGGGCTTTGGTCTGTAATGAGCCTTCTTTGACCGCACCTGCTATAATACTCGTTTCGGCTTTGGGCAGAATTGCCGCCCTTACATAGATGAGTATTAAGCAGATCAGCGTTCGCGGGGCACGCCAGCACAATTTAAGGAATATCGACGTCGATATTCCGCGCGATAAGTTCGTGGTGATAACGGGCCTTTCCGGCTCGGGCAAATCATCACTCGCCTTCGACACGATCTATGCTGAAGGCCAGCGTCGCTACGTCGAATCCCTCTCTGCATATGCTCGCCAATTCCTCGATCAGCTTGAAAAGCCGGATGTCGATTCGGTCGAAGGTTTAAGCCCTGCGATCTCGATCGAGCAGAAGACCGTTTCACGCTCACCGCGTTCAACGGTCGGCACGGTAACAGAAATTTACGATTTTCTGCGTCTGCTTTTTTCGTCGATCGGCCAACCGCACTGTTCGGAGTGCGGAGCTCCGATAACGCGTCAGTCCGTCGATCAGATCATCGCCGGCATACTCGACCTTCCCGAGGGCGAACGCGTGATGATCCTTGCGCCGATCGTTCGCGGCAGGAAAGGCGAGTTCAAGAAGGAGCTGGACAAACTGCATCGCGACGGCTTTTTGCGTGCACGTATCGACGGCGAGATGCGTCAGCTCGACGAAGATATCAAGCTCGACAAACGAAAGAATCACACGATCGAGGTCGTCGTTGACCGCCTGCTGATGAAGGAAGGCATCCGCGAACGGCTTACCGAATCGGTTAAGACCGCGCTCAAGCTCACCGACGGTGCGGTGCTCGTTGCGATCATCGACGGCGAAGAGAGTCTTTACAGCGAGCGAATGGCGTGCGTGAATTGCGGCATCTCGATCGCGCAGCTTGAGCCTCGCTCATTCTCCTTCAACTCTGCTTATGGCGCCTGCAAACGCTGCCAAGGTATCGGGACGGTGATGGAGGTCGATGCGTCAAAGATCATTCCCGATGGTGATCTTCCCGCGGCAGCGATCGACTTTCTTGGGGGCGTTGACAAGGCCGGTGCGAACTTCCTGCGTGCGGCGTTGCTCGCCGTCATCGAGAAATTTACTACGGGTGATCCCGTCGCACCGGCCGCGAAAAAGAGATCTTCAAAGAAGGCTGCGAATGGCGATCTCTCGAAGCTGAATTATAACGATCTGCCTGCCGAGATCCGCGACGCTTTTATGAACGGCACGCGGCGGCGGCTCACGTTCCGATACGGCGACCACAAGTTCGAACGCGAATGGCGCGGTGCGATCCGCGTCGTCCGCGAAAGGATAGATGAACCGCCATCAGAGAAGGTGAAGACAGCCCTCGAAGAGCTTGTTGCGCCGCTTGTTTGCCCGCAATGCAAGGGTGCCCGGCTTTTGCCGGCGAGCCTCGCTGTTCGCGTAAATGGGTTAGGGATCGCCGACTACACGGATCTTCCGATCGCAGATTCGCTGGTTAAGTTCGATGCGATCAAGCTCTCGCCACGCGACGAGAAAATCGCGGGACTCATCTTAAAAGAGATTCGCGACCGCCTGAGTTTCCTGAATGCTGTCGGCCTCGGATATCTCACTTTGGGGCGTGCGTCGGCGACGCTTTCGGGCGGTGAAGGCCAAAGGATACGGCTTGCGACACAGATCGGTTCACAGCTTCGCGGCGTGCTTTATGTGCTGGACGAGCCATCGATCGGGCTGCATCCGCGTGACAACAAAAAGCTGCTTGAAACGCTCGAACAGCTTCGCGATCTTGGCAACACCGTGCTGGTTGTCGAACACGATGAGGAGACGATAATGCACGCCGACCACGTCGTCGATCTCGGGCCGCTCGCCGGCACCAACGGCGGGCATATCGTCGCGGAAGGTTCGCCTAAACAGATCGAGAGATCGGCAGATTCGCTGACAGGGAAGTACCTGAACGGCGAAATGAAGATCGAGGTGCCCGATGTTCGGCGTCTGCCGACCGGCGGCGTGATCAAGGTTAAGGGTGCACGCGCGTTCAATCTGAAGAACATCGAGGCCGAATTTCCGCTTGGGCTTTTGACGGTCGTGACCGGTGTGTCCGGCTCGGGCAAATCTACTCTCGTTGAAGAGATACTTTTCCCGGCGCTTTACCGGCATGTTTACAACTCGAACATCGAACCGCTGGAACATGACTCGGTCGAAGGCCTCGATCTGATCGACAAGGTCATCGAGATCGACCAGTCGCCGATCGGACGCACGCCGCGTTCGAATCCCGCGACATATACTGGCCTTTTCTCGCCGATACGAGATCTTTACGCGATGCTGCCCGAATCCCGAACACGCGGCTACAAAGCAGGCAGATTCTCGTTCAACGTCAAGGGCGGACGGTGCGAGGCCTGCGAAGGCGACGGGATGAAACGCATCGAGATGAACTTTCTGCCGGACGTCTATGTGACGTGCGATGTGTGCCGCGGTAAGCGCTACAACCGCGAGACGTTGATGGTCAAGTACAAGGGCCTGTCGATCGCCGACCTACTCGATACCACGATCGAGGACGCATTGCCGCTGCTTGAGAACATTCCGGCCATCCGGCAAAAACTCGAAACACTGATCGACGTCGGCCTCGGGTATATCAAGATCGGACAATCTTCGACGACGCTTTCCGGCGGCGAAGCCCAACGCATCAAGCTCGCAAAAGAACTCTCAAAACGTGCGACCGGCAGGACGGTCTATATCCTTGATGAACCGACGACGGGACTGCATTTTGCGGACGTTCACAAGCTGCTTGATGTTCTTCAAAAACTCGTCGATACAGGCAACACCGTGATCGTGATCGAACACAATCTTGATGTGATAAAGTCAGCGGACTACGTGATCGATCTCGGACCGGAAGGCGGTTCAGGCGGAGGAAAGGTCGTTGCCGCTGGGCGTCCGGAAGAGATCGCGAGGGTTAAGAAGAGCTATACCGGGCAGGCACTAAAACCTGTTCTTTAGAGCAGGTCGATGCGGTCAACAATGCCCACGATCGCCGAATCGATCGCCGCTCCAGGCTTTCCAGTTGACGCCGTGGACGCGGACCATCCTTCCTGCGCAATGACGACGATGTCGCCAACTCCCGAATCCACAGAATCAAGGGCAATGCATGTGTAGTCCGTATCCTCGCCTTCGGGCGTGATCTGCCGGCAGAGCATGGCGCGCGTGCCTTCGTAACGCTGATTCTTCTGCGTTGCGACGACATTGCCGATGACTCTTGCGATCAACATTTTTTTATCGTCATCTAATTAGTAATTAGGTGGTGAAGATCAGCCTTTATTTAGTACGTGATTGTCGGAATCGATAATGCCGATGATGGTGCAGTCTGTCGGAGTCGAATCGCGTTTGAAGGGAAAAGATGCTTCCTTGCCGCGGCACCAAAAGACGAGTTCGCCTAACCCGGCGCCAACCGCATCGAGGGCGATCGTCGGGTTTCCCTTCGGCTTCAGGTCGGCGTCGAGCGTTTCGACGATCAGCAACTTTCGGCCCTCGAGGGCCTCATTTTTGACGGTCGAAACGACCGTTCCGATGACACGCGCGATCTGCATTACTTAACAAAGTCAAAACTATCTATCACGCCGATGATCGCGGAATCGACAGGGCAATCCTTGTTGCCCTCGGCCATTCGGGCGGATGAACCGCCGACGACGATCACTTTCTCGTGAAAACCGGCGCCGACCGTATCGACAGAGACGAGATAACCGCTCTGGTCGGAGCCGTCAAGGTTGATCGGCTTTACGATAAGCAGCTTCTTGCCCGCGAGGCGTTCATCCTTTTGGGTCGAAACGACAGTGCCGAGAATGCGTGCGATGATCATGTGTAGTTCAAGGTTCAAAGTTCAAAGTTCAAAGTTCAAAGTAAAGATCGCCGGAGTAACCTTGAACCTTGAACGTTGAACTTTGAACTATTTCTTCACGACCGGCAGCGTTTCATCGACGCTTGAGTGCGGACGCGGGATGACGTGGACGCTGACGAGTTCGCCGACGCGTCGCGCCGCAGCGGCTCCGGCGTCAGTTGCAGCTTTTACTGCCGCGACATCGCCGCGGACGATCGCCGTTACGAAGCCCGCACCGATCTTCTCGTAGCTTACGAGCGTAACATTTGCCGCCTTTACCATTGCATCTGCCGCCTCGATCATCGCGACCAGTCCTTTGGTCTCCACCATTCCTAATGCTTCTTGCATTCGATTTGTTCCTCTTTTAGTCGAGCTTTAGTACTGAAAAGTATATTACCCTAAATTTACGGCCTGACTCAAAAGTTCGATCAATTCGTCACGGGTGAGCGAGACCCGCGCTCCGTTTGTTTCATATGTGGTACGTACCACAATCGGTGAATCACACTGAATTCCCGCCGAATGAAGGTAACCGCAGGCCTGGCAGCGGGCGTTCTCCTTGAGATAACCCGCCTTTTCGCGGATATTTACGAGCTTTTCGATGGCGTCGGGCGGGAGGTCGTTCGCGCCGCCGAGGGCGCGAGCGAGGATTGCGATCTTTGCCGTGTGCTCGAGAGTTTCGAGCCTGTCGAACGCCTGCCAGAGGTCGCCGCCGTAAGCGACCGCACCGTGATTCGCCATCAAAAGAGCATTGTGATTCGCAACAAAAGGTTTCATCGCTTCGGTCAATTCGTTTGTCGAAGGTGTGCCGTATTCCGTTAGCGGGACACAGCCGAGCGTCAAGATCACTTCGGAAAGGATCGGTTCGTCGATCGCGAGCCCCGCGACCGCGAACGCCGTTCCGTGCGGCGGATGGGCGTGGCAGACCGCCTTGATATCGGGCCGCATCTTGTAGATCAGCAGATGCATCGCAAGCTCGCTTGATGCACGCTTATCCGATAGCGGCTTGCCGTCCATGTCGGTGAGGGCGAGGCAATCCTCGGTCATTCGCCCTTTGCACGTCATCGTGGGCGTCGCAAGCACGGTATTTTCGTCCAAGCGGCAGCTGACGTTGCCATCCGACGACACAACGTAGCTCCGGTCGTAAAGAAGCTTACCGATCTCGACAATGAGTTTGCGGGCAGTGGTCTCGTCCATGATCTCTAGGGCGAAATCAGACTAGCACAATAAGTTGCAGAGTTACAGAGTTGCAGAGTTACGAAGTTGGGGAAAATTGTGAATGGTTAATGGTGAATGGTGAATGCGTGCGGGCTTGGCGGCTAGGGCATTCGAAGTAAGTGAAAAGTGAAAAGGGATAAGTTAAAAGGGTGAGAGTTGAGAACAGGGAACGTTCTCAACTCTCCGTTCTCAGTTAATCTTTGTCATGGTGATGCCTTGGGAAGTTACGTCGATAGGAGGGACCATTTCCCGTCCCGTTTCCCATACCGGTTCCTCTGTCGAATCTTTCACCGGTCGCCGGGTCAAACGTCATAGGAGGCGGCGGGACGGGAAGGTCGCCTTGCTGAGGCATAGAGAACCTGTCCTGTTCAAGTTGTCGGCGAAGCATATAATTCTCACGCTGAAGGCGGTCGTAGTCCCGCATCTTGTGCCGGCAGTGGCCGCGGCCGCCGTTCCGGCCCGCGAAGATCGACAAAGAAACTCGCAACGAAGATGCCAACGGCGAACGCAGCGACGAACGGCACAAAACGCTTTACAAAATTCATAACGTCCATTTCTCAATACCTCTGGAGAGCAAGCCGTACGCGGGAAAATTCGCGGTCGGAACTATCGGTCAAGTTTGATTCTACGCCCTTTGATGCCGAAGACGCAAGATTCGGTGCCTGCGGGATGTTTCGCCTTTTTTAGCGGCACACGTTAAAGTAAATCTCGATGATCGCACACCTTTCGGGAAAACTATTGGAGAAGAACGCAACTCACGTCATCGTTGACGTTGCGGGCGTCGGCTATGAGGTGAACATCCCGCTTTCGACGTTCTACGAACTTGGCGAGGAGGGCGAGGACGTGACCTTGCGCATATACACACACGTTCGCGAGGACGCCATACAGCTTTTTGGGTTTAGTTCGTCGCGAGAGCGTGATCTCTACCTAAAGGTCATCTCGGTTCAAGGAATCGGCCCGAAACTTGGTATCACCGTACTGTCAGGGATAGGCGTAGATGAGCTTGCAATGGCCGTTAAAGGCAACGACCTTGCACGTTTGACCTCGATACCTGGGATCGGCCGAAAGACTGCCGAGAGACTCGTTATCGACCTCAGGGACAAGGTCGGCGAGCTGGCCTTGGCAAAAAGCGGTTCGGAGCCAAGTTCTTCAAGCATCGCCATCGGCAACGAACATTTCGATGATGCGCTCTCGGCTCTGATCAATCTCGGATATCAACGCGCGGTCGCGGAAAAGGCTCTTTCAGCGGCAAGGTCAGATGTGGCCGAGCCTACCGTCCAAAAGCTCCTGCGTCGAGCTCTTCAGCTTCTTGCAAAATAATCCCGAGCACAACGAGAACACGGAAGAGACGGCGATCAGCGGTATCGCCGCGAGGTTTCGTGGTGACCTCGCGTCGCTCGATAAGCGCGTACTGTTTGCTCTAATTTATGCTGCGGCCGGCCTGACCGCGATCAACTTCCTAAAGGAACCGAACATCCTTGAATGGCTTACGCTAGGGACGCCGTTCGCGGAGATGGGACGGTCGGCCGTTCATTCGGAACACTCGAACCTTGCAAATCTTTCGTGGTGGGTCTTTGTCTCCGTCTTTTTTTACTTTGCCGTTCCCGCCGTCTGGGTGAAGTTCGTGCAGAAGCGGCCGCTTCGCGAGATCGGGCTTGCGTTAAACCTGGAACCCGGCTTTCTGAAACTGCTCGCGTTCTGCCTTGCGGTGATGCTTCCGGTCACGTATCTGATGTCGCTGACGCCAGGTTTTGCAGCTAAATATCCATTTCTAAAGGTGTTTGACGGAACGCCATATCTCTCGATGACGCTACTTGTGTGGGAATTGATATATTTCTTACAGTTCTTCGGGCTCGAATTCTTTTTCCGCGGCTTTCTCGTGCACAGCCTCAAACCGACGCTCGGGGCGTACTCGATCCTCGCGATGACGGTGCCTTACACGATGATCCATTTCCAAAAGCCGATGCCGGAGGCATTTGCCGCCATATTCGCCGGCCTTTTCCTCGGCTGGATCTCTTACCGGAACGGCACCATCTGGCTCGGCCTCGTCCTGCATTGCTCGGTCGCATTTTCGATGGATATCTTTTCACTCTTTAATGCGGGGCTGATATTAAAATGAGAGGTTTTTGCGATCGTCTCAAAATAGTCTCATTTTTTTTGGTGTCGTTAATAGACGGCACAAAACAACGATATTTTGTTTGCATTCGCAATTCGCGAATTGCGAATGGGAGTTCGCAATAGACGCTCCGCGGCCGGGTATTGCGCTAGAATACACCGTAATGGCGAATACGGCGGCGATCGATATCAGGAACGAGGACTTGTCTCTCGAAGATGTGAAGTTCGAGGCGACGCTTCGGCCTGTAAAGCTGAACGATTACATCGGGCAGCCGAAGGCGAAGGAGAACCTTCGCGTCTTTATGAAGGCGGCGTTGAGGCGCCGCGAGGCTCTCGATCACATCTTGCTCACAGGCCCTCCGGGACTTGGTAAGACCACGCTTTCACATATCGTTGCAAACGAAATGGGTGCGACTCTCAAAGCGACGTCGGGCCCCGTGATCGAAAAGGCGGGCGATCTCGCGGCGATCCTGACCGGCCTCGAAGAAGGCGACGTTCTCTTTATCGACGAGATACATCGGCTGAACCCCGCGATCGAAGAGATCCTTTATCCGGCGATGGAAGATTACAGCCTCGACATCATGATCGGGCAAGGGCCGGCGGCACGTTCGATAAAGCTTGATCTGCCGAAATTCACTCTTGTGGGCGCAACTACAAGGCCCGGAATGATCACGGCTCCGCTGCGTGGGCGTTTCGGCATCATCTTCAACCTGGATTTCTACGGCGTCGAAGATCTGAATAAGATCGTGAACCGTTCGGCCGACATTCTCGGCGTAAAGGTCGATGCGAAAGGCTCCCACGAGATCGCACGACGGAGTCGCGGAACACCGCGCATCGTGAACCGCCTTCTGCGTCGCGTTCGCGATTTCGCGGAGGTCGAGCACGAAGGCGTTGTGACCGAACACGTTGCGAACGACGCCCTGAACCGAATGGAAGTTGATTCATTCGGACTCGATGAGATGGACGCGAAACTGCTTCGAACTATCATTGAGAAATTCGACGGCGGCCCGGTTGGGTTGAGTACGCTCTCCGCGGCGATCCACGAAGAGAAAGATTCGATCGAAGAGATCATCGAGCCATATCTGCTCCAGATCGGCTTCCTTGACCGTACGCCACGCGGACGGGTCGCTACGCGTCGTGCATTCGAGCATTTCGGGCTTGACAGTTTGCTCGGACGGTCCAACACACCTGCACTTTTTGACTAGATATTGACTTCGTCCTTACAGTTACGATAGCCTCTTTTTATCCCCGGTGACTTGATTCGAAGGAGTAGGAATGATGCTACGTTTTTCTGCCTTGTTCGCTGTTGTCGCCCTTTACTTCTGCCTCGCAGGCTACGGCCAAGCGCAAGTTCCGGCAAAGATCACGGAGATCCAGGCTAGAGCTTTTGAGAGTCGCACGGGAACTCTATCGGAGAACCTTCTTGGCGCCGCCTCGCCTGAACTCGGCAACATGCCAACCGGCAGGAATGCATCCGTTTCGACGTTCGTGATCGTAAAGGTCGAATTCGGTAAAGGCTCGCCGATCCCGACGAACGCCAAGCTCCGACTCGTTGCGACGGAAAGCGGTTCAGCCCCATTTTCGGCGAATCCCCAAAAACAAAAACCGAAGGTCATCCTCGATGCGTTAAGTGATCTGGGCCCGGCAGATGCGAACGGCACCACGTATGTGGGCTTTTGGCTGCAGCGAACCGGTTGCCGAACGATCTTGTTGAAGGCAACTTTAAGCGGAGCGGCGGCCGCGTCCTCAATGAATAAGGTATTACCGTTCACGTGTTACGAGTAGACAACTCGAAGGAGAAAGGCGATGCAGGTAATTCGAAACTCGGTCGGCGACGGCGGCACAAACGAACGCAGCGATTCCGCTCTGGTTCAGGCCATTTTGGTGAAGACCACCAGGGCGGCAGCTCAAGGACGTCCGGCGGGGCCGTACCTCACTGTAATTGACGGTGATGCTGGAAATAATACGAAGAACGCGATCCGGGCTTTTCAGAACGAGCACGTATTCGTGAACGAAGTTACTCAACAATCAGTGGCGAATCCGGGAGCGACTCCCGGCCTTGTTCGGCCTGGTGACGCAACTTGGACGAAGATGCTTGAGAAGGTCGATCGGGCCTTCACTGACATGCGCGTTCTGTTCGGCGGAAAGACCGTCTATGTGGCGGCGACCGAGAATCAGAAGCAGGGAAATATAACAGCAGCGAATGCGATGACATTCACCCAGGAGTTTCGCCTGCGGGTCATTAACTGCATAACGCAAATGCACGCATTGCACGGCATAGCCATCGGTGTTTGTAGGCAGGGCGACCGAAGGGATTTCCAAACTCAATATGACCTTCTGACCAGTGGCCGCGGCGTTACAAATGCCGGCCCGGGAGAGAGCAACCATAATTTTGGGATGGCGGTGGATCTTGGATTTGCAGGGCTTCGCTGGCTTAGAACGAACGGCACTGTCGTCGAGAATGAGGATTCGTGGCTCCATCAATTGGATCCGGGGCAGACCCTTGTTACCGAAGCATTGAAATTCTGGGATACTCTTCGGACGGTCGGCACGAGCCCGGCGGTTGGGGCATTCCGCGGGCCAATCGGTGATCGTCCGCACCTGCAGAATTGGAACGATGCCAACGTTAGCATGACGCGACGCTTGGCCGTTCATCTTACAAATTCGGGTACGATGCGCTGGGAGAGAGCCGCCGGTGCATATCGATGTGATCTCGGTTTCGGCGGAGCTCTTTTTGCGGTCGGCACGGCGGCGCAGATCTGGAACAACAGAGCGACGGTTACCGCTGAGATGATCCGTGAAGCTCGTGGTGCTCGGCCTCCAAGGCCGCAGCAGGGAGGACAGCAGGCTCAGCGTCAACCGGCGCCGGTCACGGAACAAGATGTACTGGAGATGCGTTCCGAACTTCGACGGCAGTTCGAGCTTGCTGATCAAAACTGGGAGAACTGGACCCCAAATTAAGGATCAAGAATTCATGACCGGAAAAAAAAGGCCGTCCACTTTCCGGACGGCCCTTTTTACTGCTTCTACCGCTTCCTATTCTTCGTCAGCGGCAAGGAGTGAGACCGAAGTCACGCGGTCATCGTCGCCCGTTTTTATAAGGGTCACGCCTTGGGCCGAACGTCCGGTCTCGCGGATATGATCGACACCAAGCCGGATGAGTTTCGCCTGCTGCGTGATGATCATTATTTCGCTATCGTCCCTGACAGGGAACGCAGCGACGACCTTGCCCGTGCGTTCGGTCGTTTTCATATTGATGACGCCCACGCCGCCGCGTTTTGTTAGCCGATAGCTGTCCACCTGCGTCTGCTTGCCGAAGCCGTTCTCAGAGATGGTCAGTATCTTTTCCGTACCCTCTTTCGAGACGGCACAGACCGAAACGACATAGTCATCCTTCCTGAGGTTCACGCCCTTGACGCCGCGGGTCGCACGGCCCGTTGGACGAACGTCGGATTCATTGAAGCGAACTGCCATTCCGTCGTGCGTTGCAACGAAGATCTGGGAGTTGCCGTCCGTGCGAATGACCTCGAGGAGCTCATCGCCGGGATCGATGTTTATCGCATTGATGCCTTGCGCGCGAATGTTCTGATAATCGGAGAGAGAACTCTTCTTGATGATGCCGTTCTTTGTAACCATCGTTAAAAAGATCTGCTCGTTGAAATCCCGTACAGCCATCGTGGCGACGAGTTTCTTCTCCGAAGAGAGTTGTACGAGATTGACGACGGCCTTTCCTCGGGCGGCGGCAGCAGCTTCCGGTATTTCGTGGACCTTGATCTTAAAGACCTGCCCGTCGTCGGTGAAGATCATCAGGGCATCGTGTGTAGAAGCCGTGAACAGATGCTCCACGAAATCTTCATTCTTTGCCGTTGCGCCGAGCCGGCCTTTTCCGCCGCGTCCCTGACGGGAATACGTCGAAACGGGCGTTCGCTTGATGTAGCCTGCGTTGGTGACCGTAATTGCGACCTCTTCGTCGGCGATCAGATCCTCGATGCGGAGTTCGACGCCGGCATCGATTATCACGGTTCTTCGTTCGTCGCCATAAAGGCGCTTTACTTCATCGAGCTCATCGATCACGACCTGGCGAAGGACGCTGTCGTTGGCGAGGATGTTCTCAAGTTCCGCCATATACTTGATGATCTCGGCGTATTCGTCGAGGATCTTCTGGCGTTCGAGGGCCGACAGTCTGCGAAGCTGCAGATCAAGGATGGCCTGAGCTTGAATTTCCGTAAATTCAAGGCTCGCAATCACCTTTCGCAGGTCTTTGAGGAACGCGTCCTCCGTCTTATTTCCTGTGATGCCCCGCCATTTCTTGACTTCGTCGAGGGTACCGAAGTTGGCAGTAAGCCAAGTCCTCGCTTCATCGACCGAGCGGGCGTTGCGGATTAGCGGGATGATGTGATCGAGAGCATCGATCGCCTTATTCAACCCCTCCAAAATGTGTGCTCGTGCCTGAGCCTTGCGAAGGTCGAATTCGGTGCGTCGGCGAACGACCTCACGGCGAAAATCGACGAAAGCCTCAAGCATCTGCTTTAGATTCAGCAGCTTAGGTTGGCCGTCGAGGATCGCGATATTGATGATGCCGAATGACGACTGCATCGGCGTCAGCTTGTAGAGCTTATTAAGAACGACCTGCGGGATAGAATCGCGTTTGAGTTCGATGACGATCCGCATTCCTTCGCGGTTGGATTCGTCGCGGATCTCGGAAATGCCGTCGAGACGTTTTTCTTGTACGAGTTCCGCGATCTTCTCGATCAGCCGGGCTTTGTTTACCTGATACGGTATCTCCGTGACGACGACGGCACTGCGGACACGGTCGCCGCGTCCGATCTCATCGACAACGGCCTTCGCACGCATCTGGATAACGCCGCGGCCTGTCCTGTATGCACTCTCAATGCCTTCACGGCCGTAGATAAAGCCTGCGGTGGGGAAGTCGGGACCGGGAACGAGTTTGATGAGGTCGTCAAGCGAAACTTGGGGATCTCTTACAAGTTCGATCGTTGCCGTGATGATCTCTGTGAGATTGTGCGGCGGGATCTTCGTCGCCATACCGACCGCAATGCCCTCGGATCCGTTAACAAGCAGGTTAGGGATACGCGTCGGCAAAACCTTTGGCTCGCTGAGACTGTCGTCGTAGTTCGGCGTGAAATCGACCGTTTCTTTCTCAATATCCGCGAGAACTTCGTTCGAGATCTTCGCAAGGCGAACTTCCGTGTATCGCATTGCCGCCGGATTGTCTCCGTCGATCGAGCCGAAGTTGCCCTGGCCGTCAACAAGCGGGTAACGCAGCGAAAAGTCCTGTGCGAGGCGGACGACCGCATCGTAAACGGCCGTGTCGCCATGCGGATGGTATTTACCGATCGTGTCGCCGACCACACGTGCGGATTTTTTATACGGCTTGTTGAACGTGTTGCCGAGTTCGTGCATCGCCCATAGGACGCGGCGATGAACCGGTTTCAGGCCGTCACGTGCGTCAGGAAGGGCACGCCCGATAATGACGCTCATCGCGTAGTCGAGGTACGACCGACGCATTTCATCGTCGATATTTATTTGATCTCGTTCGAGTAATGAATCCATTTTGTGTACAAATATTCCGTCAAAGGGCTTCGGCCAGCATCAGTTTACGGGCGGTGCAAGGAGAAGTGATGCTAAAAAAAGTGTTTACAAATCTCCATCTGATAGGTAATACTATTTTACAGGCTGCTGGGCCTCTCTCGCAACTTGGCAGACCATCCTGAAAGTTCATTTTTGCCCAGTAAATACAAGGTGAAAAGCGGCCTAAAGCGGGCTCGGGTGTTCGGTATTCCCGAAACCGGCGACATCGCCTTGAAATGGTAAGTGAAACTGACCCCTATGCAGAAACAGATCGCGAAATCTGGAAGACGTAAAGAAACCGTCGTTTAGTTAACTAGGCTGATATTGCCGCCAGAAGCGCGGCGTCCTCGATCTCAATATTGGCTATGCCACCCAAAGTTCCCAAGATCCGGGCTGAAAAGGCCTTCTTTCAAAGAATCTAGAACACAATCCTCAGCAGCCAAAAAACCATGTCAACCGCCTACGTAAAAGAAAACCGGAGAATCCAGAGGATAGCGCTTCCCCTACCGGTCCGCGTCGAAGTAAAGATCGACGGGAATGTCTCGTGGAATGAGATCACAAGGCTCCAGGATGTCTCTGCCTTCGGGGCAGGATTCTTGCTTAAACGCCCGACAAAACGCGGCCGGCTGATAATGCTGACCATCCCGATGCCTCGGCAGCTTCGTGTGTATGACTTTACTGAGCCGCAGTACAAGATCTGGGGATTGGTCCGCCGCTGTATCGATTCGAGCCCCAGCCCCGAGAATCCCCAATTCGCCTGTGGAGTTGCGTTCATTGGGAAAACGCCGCCTGACAATTATCTTGCCGATCCTTCACGTCTGTACGACATCACTCACCGCGAGGACGAAGGCCTTTGGCACATCGGCGAAATGGATGTAGGCGCAGATGACAGCGATCTGCCGAAAGACCTGCGAAAGCAGACCCGCTTCCACATCCCGGAAGCACTTGTCATAGAACTGCTTGATGAATCTGGCGAAGTCATCAAGAGCGAATCCACCGTAACGGAGAATATCAGCTTCGGCGGAGCCGCTATCTTTACCCAATGGGAGCTTGAGGCCGGTACATTCGTTCGCGTCGTAAGCCTGCGTCACGATATAAAGATCATTTCGGTTGTTCGCGGCCGTCGAACCGGCCCGGACGGCATTCCTCGCCTGCATCTCGAATTCGTTGATCGATTCTTTCCGTTGGAAGGCATAGATTGACGCGAAACTAAAAACTAAAAGGACAAATAGACCGACTGGCCGGGTTCCCACGTATTGACAAGCATGACCGTCGTCCCCCGACTCCGATGAGCACAGAATTTGAACATATTCCCCCAACTGGACAGCCCGAGATGCGGGCTTCCGCGCGGCACGAGATCGACCTCAAAGCGATCGTACAGGTTACGGGCGATGACGAACCTTGGAAAGAGATCACGCCGGTAACGAGCATCTCTCGAAACGGAGCAGGCTTTACGCTGACGCAGCCGTGCGTTGTCGGCCGCTTGATACAGCTGACGATGCCTCTTGACGACTCTTTGCGCGCATACGACAAAGGCGAAAAGATCTACCAGGTTGTCGGCGTGGTGCAATTCTGCAACCAGGCTGAGGTCGATGGCAAGCAAGTCTATCACGTTGGCGTCGGCTTCATCGGGAAGACGCCGCCCGATAGCCACATTGAGAACCGCTCTCAGGGCTACCGGATCATCGGGATGCATGCCAACGGCCTTTGGCGGATAATCGAATCCGCGACGGAGTTCATGCCGCGAAAGAATTCGCGATTCTGGATCAGCATTCCGATGTCGGTTTCCCGCCTTAAGGGAAAGACGGAAAGGACCGCCCAGAAGGAAGACTGTATGACGCAGAATATCAGCACGGCAGGCGTTTCGGTGCTCTGTGCGCTTCCTGTCAAAGTGGGTGAACGAGTAAAGGTCGCGTGCGAAGATTTCCGCTTTTATTCGGTCGCCGTTGTCCGTAATCGGAAGGAACGAAAGAATCAGCTCCCATCTCTTCATTTGGAATTTGTCGATCAACGTTTTCCGACCGAGAAGATGTTCCTTGCGCAGAACTCCATTGGCGAGGAGAAGTACGATATGGACCTCGTTTCTTGAAGAATTGCCAACCTTACGGCTAAGCTAGTAGGATCGGACAGACCATCGGACTGTTCGATCCATTTTCTTTGTGCCGGCTGAACTCCAATATCCATCCCCGCTCGTTGCCAGGTCGCTAAAGAGCATCGCTCGCACGATCAGCAAAGTTCTCTGGCGCATTGAATATGTCGGCCTTGAGAATATCCCGCCGAGCGGCGACACAGGTTACGTGGTCGCGGCAAATCATCAAACTTATATCGATCCCGTCTGGATCGCGTCTCCGATCCGTCAAAAGACCCAGTTCATGGCCTTTGACGGAGCGTTTGGATGGTTCTTCATCGGCCGGCTGATACGGTATCTCGGCGCGTTTCCGGTTTCGCAGAATGCAAAGAGCTTCGCCGCCGCATTCCGGACCGCGATCCGTGCTCTTGATGACGGAGCCGCGCTTGTGATCTTCCCCGAGGGCTCAAGGCAGATCGAGACCGGTGAACTCCTCGAGATGAAGGAAGGAGCGATGCGGATCGCGATCGCGCGGAGATCACCGGTTCTTCCGGTTACGATCGTCGGCGGAAACCGGATCTGGCCGCAGGGAAGGGCCATACCAAGAGTATTTAGGTCGCTTCAGATCGTGTACCACGAGCCGTTTCTGCCCGAATCCGACGATGCGCAGATCGAAACACAACGGCTTAAGGAGCGAATAGTGTCGGTCGGGAATCACTGAGGCGTTTGCGGATTCGTTTGATATCTTTGCCGTTCGTTCCGTTCGCGAATCTCCCGCTGCCTTTCCTTCCAAGCTTCACGCACCTGTCTTTCCTGCTGCGGTGTAAGTCCTTCGGGAACGCTGAATTCGTACGGCACATTCGGCACGCGCGGATTGAACTTTCTCCTATTCGGCTGCTTCGGCGGGTTTACTTTTGTGGTCGTCGTACTGCCGTCCGGGTTTCGCTTGGTAATGATGATCTCGCTTGGATCGTCAAGATCGTCCATGGTGATATCACCATCATCACCTTTGATCGTCACCTTTCCGGACTTCTTCGTTGACTGCAAAGTGTCTTGAGTTTTTGGCTCGGTCGTCGTTCTGGGTTTCTCGCTGGTTCCGGCCCGGTCTTCTGTTATTCCCGGTGTTTCCTTGTTTTCGGCCTCTGCGCTGTTAGACGCAGAATTCGAATTATCTGCCGGAACGAGACTGCCGGCGGAAGGCTCCGTTACAAGCGGCGCCGCGTTGGCCGGTTCTTGCGAACCGTTGCCAAAGAGCGCCGGGTTCGCAATGTATGCTCCGCCCAGAGCTAGTGCCGAGCCGCCTAGCAGAAGGGCCGCGGCGGCCACTGCGAGTTTCTTTCGCGTTCTCGGAGGTGCATTTTCAGTAAGATCCCGCTGTCGAACAGCGGTTTCGTGCGAATCCGATGACTCAAGCACTTCCGTTCTTGCCGCACTCGAAAGCGGAACCGGACGCGTTGTCTCCGGCATTAGCTGTGTCGCCTGATAATGGACATCACGAGGAGTTTCAGCCGGGGCGATACCGGCCGCGGGAGCTACCGCAAGGTGAGCATAATTCTCGTGGTCTCGCAGCATCTGCCGCATATCGCCGGCGGTCGCCGGCCGCTCCGCCGCATCAAGGGCAAGTGCAGACTGCAGAACGCCGGCAACTCCCGCAGGTATATCGGGCCGTATAATATTTGCGGGCTTCAGGGGATCAGGCTTGCGCGTCAAAACCGCCATCGCACGCGTCAATGCGTCTTCGGGCGGAACTCCGGTCATCAGATGATAGAGCGTAGCCGCCAGCGAATACAGGTCGCTGCGCGGGTCGGTTCCCGTGCCTTGTATCTGCTCGAGCGACGCGTAGTTCCGCGAGTATCCGAATATGCTCTTTGCCGCCGTTTGATGACCGGCATCGGTCGGATTCCCTTTCGCAAGGCCAAAGTCAAGGAGGACGATCTTCCCGTCGGGTGTGAGCTTCAGGTTTTGCGGTTTGATGTCTCGGTGAACGACCGGAATCACCTGAGAGTGCAGAAAATCCAGCGCATCAAGGAGTTGATCTGCCCAGCCTAGCACCTTTTCGACCGGGAACGGCTTCCTATCGCGCTCGAGGATCGTAGAAAGGTCCTCGCCCGCAACGTATTCCATCACGAGGAACTGACTGTTATCTTCCTCAAAATGATCGCTGACCCGCGGCAAGGCATTATGTTTCAGGCTGTTCAGCAGACGAGCTTCGCGTTCGATAGCCTTACGATAGTTGTCGTCCATGTACAGCGTTTCTTTGATGGCGACAGTGCTCGCAAAGCGTTCGTCGGTAGCAATATAGACGGCGCCCATCCCGCCTTGGCCGATCTGACGGTCAATTCGGTATCTCTGCTGTAAGACTCTTCCGGCTCCGATCATCTAAGACTTATCCGCTCGTAAGAGGAAATAATACTACATCCGGCGACTTTCGCGCCTATATGGCTTCTACGAAATCGAGCCGAAAGTGTTTAACAAAAACGGCTCTTTTCGACAGGTGATCGTCAAAAAGAGCCGGATCAAAGCCAGAAGTTCGCTAACCCGTGCTATTTGTATCTTCGTGAGCCGATGCGCGGCTCATTGAAGACATCTGCGAGAGCGTTGAGTTCAGCACGCACTTGGGCCCAATTGCCTTCGGTCGCGGGCCCAAGCCTTAGCGTTCGTATGCTCTTGTCGATATCGCTCGCAATGTTCAGACATCGCCGGACCTCGTCACGATTCTCGTACCACGAATCGCGCCGATCGAACTCGCGGCGAAGTTCATCGGTCGCAGATTCAAGATCTCTTGCGCGTTTGTTGAGCCAATCTTCGCGTCCTGTGCCGTCAAGCCGACTGCGGTCAAGCGAGCGGTCATATTCACCGACAAAGCGGTCGACCCGGGTCTCAACCCGCTTGATCACCCGATCTACCTGAGCTTTTGTGGTAGTAGTTCGGTAACGCTTACCTCGGCGATATTGGGCAGATGCCGAATCTGCAAGGCCGAGTAATAGAACAAAGGCGGAGAGAGCTATAATTGCCTTCAAGAATGGTGCTTTCATAAATGCTAACCTCCGAGAAAAATATGTGGCTGCACAGGCGTGCGGCCGAAGGTTAGACGACGCGGGTCCGCGTCTTGGCCGAAAAGAAACTATTTATCGTTCCGGCGGCCTTCGCCAAAGAACCAGTCCTCGGTCATATCGCACCAGATCGCCAGGCCCCGCCATTCGCCGAAATTCCTGTAATGCCGCTCGATCTTCTTGTCCGTGCATTTTCTGCCTTTGTTATGCTTTTTGTAGTAGCCGCCGCGAACCCAGGAATCCAACGCAAGGCAATCGTATCTTCCAAGCAGTTTCAGCAGATTGTCAGCGGCGTAGTCGCCAATTCCTTTCACTTTCTTGATCTCTTTCTTGAGGTCAGGGGTCGAGAGTTCGCTTTCAAGCCATTTTTCCGGATCGAGCTCGCCGCTCGAAACTCGTTCAGCCAACTCGACAAAGAACGGGGCTCGATAGCCGCTGCGGATGATTTCACGGTAAAAGGTCTCGCCCGCTGATGCCATGGCTTGTGCGGTGGGAAACGCTTTATTGCCGTTTGCCGTCGCATCGCCCAGCTCATCGACCAGATTCTTAACCATTATCCTTGTCAGCGCCCACGAACAATTGGTCGTGCAGAGCGTTTTGACGAGGTCCTCGAAGACATTTGGGCCGCGAAGCAATCTGCCCGCCTTTACCTCCGCTGCCCAACCGACCGCACTGCATTCTTCGATAGCTTCATAAAAACCTTCGAATTCCTCGTCCAGCCGGAGAATATGCCGAATATCACGGATCACGCCCTCGCGGTCGACGTTATCGGCGTTATCGGCATCGATGGTGACCTTGATCGCTTTGACGGTCCCTCGAACGTTGACCTCGATCGGTTTCCCGGCCTTTCCGCGACGCAGCACCATGGCTAGTTCTGTGCTGCCCGAACGCCCGAATGGAGCCAGGTCGTACCAGCCATGGCTTAGCAAAGTGTGTTCGAAAGAGAAGTTTTCGGGTGTTTTGATAGTGAATTTCATCGGCATCGGATGATTATTTCAGCATTGCGGGAAAAAGACGAGTTTCTGTACAAATTTGTTCGGCTAAATACACTTCCACAGCGTCTATTGGTGGTAGAAAATGTTCGGCAAACTAAGGAAAAAAATTGGTTGGCAAAATGCACGGAAAAGTGTAGATTTAAAAATGTAAAACATTCTTGAACGGCATCGACCCCGCACGCTGCCGACTTTTAAAGTACTCGTCAAAAGCAGTTTAGGAGGAAAAGTTATGGTTGGCAGGTTACTTGGCGCCGCCCCACGAGTTTTGTTGACAGCTATCGTGGCTGTATTTTTCGTTGGTTCGGCCTTGGCGGATAGCGATCCTGATCCAAATTCGCCCACACCGATCTTGCTTACTTCGCCGGATTCGACACGGGTTCTTGCGACCGATTCATCGGTTCGCGGAAAAGGTTCGCTCGAGCGGATAGCAAATAACAGAGCATTCGACACAGGTTCGAAGATCGCTCTCTATTTTACGAACGTGGCCTTAATACCGGGCGAGGGCGCCAACGCTTTCCGTGTTTATGCAAGCGACAGCGAAGGCCATTTCTATCGCTTTCCCGTAGTTGGATTGGGCCGCGTGGCCGGTTATCCCGATGTATATCGGGCCACGGTCATTTTGACCGATGATATGAAGTTCTGGGGAGCACCGCGGCCGGGCGACCTGAATGTTTATCTTGCTTGGCGCGGACTTGCCAGCAATGTCGTGAAACTTGGTGTTGGCGGAATGGACGGCATCAAGGATGTGCCGGGAACCTTCCCGACGCCGCTTGCCACTGCAAGGGCCATTGCCGCCACTCAAGCAAAGGAGATGGGCAACGAAGATTCCTATGGCGGTGTCGGCTATCGCTGGTCAAGCGACCGTATGCGGTTCCTCGAACAGGCGACTTTCGGCCCGACTCAGACCCTCGATGCCCGCGTCAGGCGTATCGGCCTTAGGACATGGCTTGCAGAGCAGTTCGAGGCGAATTACTCTGATATTCCGTATCCCGACATTCCCTTAATGCCGTCCACCGCACCGACGACGTGCGACGGCGGAACTGACGACGTACCGCTGACCTGCCGCCGTGACCGCTACACGCAGTATCCGGTTCAGATCTGGTTCTTCAAGAACGCTCTTTACGGCGAATCACAGCTGCGCCTTCGTGTGAATTGGGCGCTTAACCAACTCTGGGTAATCTCCGGAAACGATACGCAGCAGTCGAGCCATATGATCGCGTACCAACAGGCGATCGATAAGAATATCTTCGGGAATTGGCGTCAGATGATGTATGACGTGACGCTCAATCCCGCGATGGGCAACTATCTCGATATGATCCGTTCGACCCGAACGAATCCGAACGAGAACTACCCGCGGGAGATAATGCAGCTCTTCAACATCGGGCTATTCATGCTCAACCAGGATGGAACGCTCCAACTCGACGGGCAGGGGAATCCGATCCCGACCTACGATCAGACCACCGTTACCAACCTGACAAAGGTCTTTACGGGCTGGCGTGACTGCCGAACTTCGGATTTTCAGGCCAATTGTCCCAATGCAGTGCCGGGAAGCCCTGATTACAAGGACAATATGTCCCTAAATACGGGCAGCCACGATCTGACGGCAAAGACGCTGCTGACTTATCCGGGTTCGTCGGCCACGATGAACGTTGCTGCTTGCGGCCCGCCCACTTGCAACACGCAAGCAACGATCTATCCGTATGCATACGCCTCGCTCAATCAGGCATTGGACAACATCTACAACCATCCGAACGTTGCACCTTTCGTCTCTAAGTACCTGATCCAGCAGCTTGTTACGGGAGATCCGAGCCCTGCGTACGTTGGGCGGATCTCGGCGGTGTTCAATGCGAACCGCACGAGTCCGACGCAGATGAAGGAAGTGATCAAGGCGATCCTTCTCGATCCGGAGGCACGCGGCGATTCAAAAACGGACCCGAACTACGGAAAGCTGCGCGAGCCTGTTCAGTTGACGACGAATCTCTATCGCCAGCTTGGTGTAACGAGCGTGGACGGAACGACGCAGAGTGATGCGAATATCAGCCGCTATCCGCGCGCGATGTCGCAGAATCCGTTCTATTCGCCTACGGTGTTCAACTTCTATCCGCCGAGCTATGTGATTCCGGGTACATCGCTTCTCGGCCCAGAGTTCGCGATCTTTAACACCGGAACGGCGATAGCCCGTGCGAATTTCGCAAATTCGGCGGTTTACGGCCGCATCAACGTGTCGCAGCCGGATACGCCGAACGGTACGCAGCTTTATCTTGCAGACCTGGAGGCGATCTCAAATGCGGACGCGACCGGCAACAAGCTGCTGGACGAAATGAACAACCGCTTTATGCACGGCACGATGTCGTCGCAGATGCGCTCGACCATATTGACCGCGGTCACGGCGATCTCTTCGACACCCGCAAATGCGAAGGCGAGGGCCCAAGCAGCGGTATATCTAACGGTGACATCGTCACAATATCAAGTTCAGCGGTAGCGAGGTGAAAAAATGAAACAGGACAGACGTGAATTTTTGATGAGATCGGGCTGTGCCCTGGGCATGACCGCCTTGGCGACCCAAATGCGGCATTTTGGACTGATGAGCGCAATGGCTCAGGAGGCGAAGTCGGAGAGGTCCGACGTGGTGCCAAGCGACTATCGTGCGCTTGTCTGCGTATTTCTCGCCGGCGGCAACGACGGAAACAATACGCTAATTCCGAACCATAACGATGCAACGATCAGCAACTATACTGCGTACGCAAACGCGCGCAGTGCTCAGGGGCTTGCCATTGCCCAGGCTTCGCTGCTGCCGATAACAGTTCCGCGTATGGGCGGGTTGACCTACGGGCTGCACCCGAGCTTCGGCCCCGGAGTGGCAGGTGCGATCAATAACGGCATTCACGAACTTTGGGCTCAGGGCAAGATGTGTGCTGTTACGAACGTCGGCACGCTTGTCGCGCCGATGACTCGTGCACAGTATCAGAATGGTTCGGTCCGTAAGCCCTATCAGCTCTACTCGCATTCGGATCAGGTCGGGCAATATCAGGGCGGCCGGTCCGATACCGAAAGCTTCACGGGTTGGGGAGGACGCATTGCGGACCTGCGAACGTCGCCGGACAATCCGAGCGGCCTGATCCCGATGATCACTTCGATCTCGGGGGCACAGCTGTTTACGGCCGGGCAGACGACTCTTCCGCTTGCGATCGCGGATTCGGGTACGAGCCTTGCGAACGTTCTGAATCCGCAAGGCTTCAGCTCGAGCGCGGCGAATCAGGCACGGTTGGCAGCCTTCAATTCGCTTAGGACGATCGACCTGTCATCTCAGGTGGTCGCGGCCGCGAGCGATATCACGAACGAGGCCATGCAGGCGAACGCGGCCTTGCAGACCTCGCAGGAAGTGACGGTCGTGTTTCCCAACACGAGCCTTGGACGACAGCTGAAGCAGGTCGCGCGCCTTATCAAGAAGCGCACTGATCTTTCGATCAATCGGCAGGTCTTCTTTGTCCAGATCGGAGGCTTTGACACCCACAACGGCCAGATCACGACACAGGCGACACAGCTCGGCGACGTCAGCCAGTCGATGCGTGCGTTCTATGACGAGATGGTCGCGCAAGGAGTGGCGGACAAGGTGACGCAGTTCACGATGGCGGACTTCTCGAGGACGTTCAACCCTGCGAGTTCGGGCGGCAACGTCGGAAGCGATCACGCGTGGGCGAACTATCATTTCGTCGTTGGTGGAGGAATCACATCGGCCGACTTCTTTGGCATAAACACGAGCAACGGAACTCCGTTCCCGACGCTCACGATGAACGGTCCTGATGACGCCGACAATGGTTCGAATGCTCGCGGTCGTTGGATACCGACGACCTCGGTCGAGCAGTATGCGGGAACGCTTGCACGATGGTTCGGCGTGCCTGCCGGGAACCTGAGCACCGTATTTCCGTTGATAGGTAATTTCTCGAACACCGACCTTGGCTTCCTGGTTCCGCCGGCGTAGGGGAAACGGAGAATTGAGAAGGGGGAACGGAGATCGGAGAATAAGAAATGTTCCGTTCTCCGTTCTTCAATTCAAAAAAGTCAAAAGTCAAAACTCAAAACACAAAACTCAAAACGCAAAACTCAAAACTCAAAACTCAAAACTCAAGACTCTGATATCAAAAGTCACAACTCACCATTCACCATTCACAATTCACCGTTCTTAGTTCTCACTTCTCAATTTTTCCGATCTCGTACTTGACGATGAATGGGCGCGAGGCGGTCCAGAGAGCACCCTTGTCATCGACCGTGAGGCCGAAGGTCTGTGGTGCGGTGAACGAGCCGATAAACGAGCCTTCTACATCGTAAACGAACACCGTGAATCCGTTGGCGGCGTACACACGTCCCTTACCGGCGTTGTCGATCGCAATATCGCCAAAAAATCCGGCCGACCCGGCTTTTCCGCCGCCGGAATCGAAGCGGAAAAGAAACTTGCCGTCCGGCGAGAACTTTAGAAGGCTGCGTCCCGAACTGTCTGCAGCGTAAAGGTTGCCGCTGCCGTCGGCTGCGATCTTTTGAAGATCTCTTACCTCAAAATTTATTTGCTCGATCAGATTACCGGTCTTTGAGAGCACCTTACCGTTTTCATCGAGTTTCAATACCGTATTCGAATAGGTGAGGGCGTATAGCGAGCCGTTCGCGCTTGTGGTCAGATGACGATAATTGGTGCCCGGGATCGTACGAATGATCTTACCGGTCGCACTGTCAAAGATCGTGAGAGAGCTGGAACGAAGCAGGTAAACATGACCTTTTTTATCCGCTGCGACCTTCAATATCGGCATATTATCTGTGAGATCCCATTGGGTCAGAAACTTGCCGTCGCTGTCGAACTTTTGGATCGCTTTGCCCGTGTAATCAGCAGAAAAAACATTACCGTCCCCGTCGATCGCGACCGTGCGGTTGTCCTTGAATTTACCTGCGCCGATGCCTTCACCGCCAAAGCGAAAGATCTCGGTCGCAAGTCCGTTCGGTTCGTTGCTGCCGCCATTCGAACCGGTTCCGCGGTTGGCGACATTTGCCGTATTTTTGACGGTTCGGCTAATGACCGAGACGAACGTCGAGACCCCAAATATTCCGATCCCGACCACGACTGCGAGAACGGTTACGATCGCGATCATCGGGCTAAATGTTGAGCGCCGCCTTACGCTCGGCGGAGCTGCGTACATTCCGTATGCCGGCTGTACAGGCTGTACATAGCTTTGAGTTGAAACTTGGGTGAAGACCACCGGCCTGCGCGAAGCGAGGCCTTCGACCGCATCCTTGGCTTCCTTTAATCCAACGCCGAATGTCGAACGGAAAAGCTTGATCGCCTCGATCATATTTCCGCTCTGCGCCATTTGCTTGATCTTCTGCAAATTCCTGGCTTGCTCGAGCAGGCCGCCCGGCAATCCGTCCGGCTCATCGCGATGATCGTTAGGTGAAAGGAGAATGCTGTTGCCGCAAAATTCGCAGACGTCGATCTGCTGATCGGCATCAGATATCTCCAAAGGCGCGTTACAAGTCGGGCATTTTAGGGATCTTGGCATTGGTCTGTGGTTCGGAAGCTATGATATTAGCACGTTAAAGAGTCGTATGTAGAATAAGCCGTGTCAGACGGATTCTGTGCGATAATCTACGTCAGCCGTAAAGAATGGACGAGATGGAAGAGCTTTTTTTGCAGCGGGCGATAGATCTGGCTCGCGAAGCTGAACGTCGAGGCGAAGTGCCGATCGGTGCTGTCATCGTGTCTGCTGAAGGCGAGATCGTAGGAGAAGCTTCGAACGAAACGATCGAGCGGCATGATCCGACCGCTCACGCCGAGATCCTCGCAATTCGGGCCGCAGGGCAAAAGATAGGGAATTATCGCCTCACGGGCGCGACCGTCTATTCGACGATCGAGCCGTGTGCGATGTGCGCCGGCGCCCTTGTGAACGCCCGTGTTGCAAGGCTTGTTTACGGAGCACCAGACGAGAGGTTTGGTGCCGTGCGAAGCAAATTTGAGCTCTGCGACAGTGGAATTCTCAATCATCGGATCGAGGTCGTCGGCGGCGCGCTGGAAGAAGAATGCCGCAAATTAATGCAGGATTTCTTTCGTTCTCGACGCATTAAGGCAGAGAATGGTGTCTCAACTTGATTATTTTCTGCTCTGACCATTATCATAAATGGTTCGCGCTGGAGAGGTGCGAGAGTGGTTGAATCGGGCAGTCTCGAAAATTGTTGTGCCTTAACGGGTACCGTGGGTTCGAATCCCACCCTCTCCGCCATTTTTCTTTTTAGCTCGGCCAAATAAAAAAGACCAAGAAGCGGTATTTGGATTCCTTAAGGAGGGATAAGACGATATGCCTTTGTCAAAAAAATTGGCGGCAGAATTTTTGGGCACACTCTGGCTTGTGCTCGGCGGATGTGGAAGTGCGGTGATCGCCGCCGCGTATCCGAACCTTGGGATCGGGTTTGCGGGCGTTGCCCTCGCTTTCGGTTTGACGGTCCTGACGGGAGCCTATGCTCTGGGCCATGTTTCGGGAGCGCACTTTAACCCGGCGGTTTCGGTCGGCCTTTGGGCCGGTAAACGGTTTCCGGCAAAGGATCTGATCCCTTATATCGTCGCTCAACTCTTAGGCGCCATCGTTGCCGCCGGGATCTTGTACATTATCGCCAACGGTAAGGCAGGTTTCGGGTTTGCGGGAGGCTTTGCCTCGAACGGCTTTGGCGATCATTCGCCAGCGAAATATAGCGCAATGGCTTGCTTCGTCGCTGAGGTAGTGATGACGTTCTTCTTTGTTCTCGTCATCCTTGGCTCGACGCACGGTAAGGCTCCGCGTGGCTTTGCTCCGATCGCGATCGGGCTCTGCCTGACGCTGATCCATTTGATAACGATCCCGGTCACGAATACGTCGGTCAACCCGGCACGTTCGACCGGCCCGGCACTTTTTGTCGGCCTTTACTACGATCCGTGGGCATTGAAACAGCTTTGGTTCTTCTGGCTCGCACCGATCCTCGGTGCCCTTCTTGCCGGTTTTGTCTTCAATTGGCTGATGGAGGAAAAGACGGCCGCGCACGCCGGCGGTGACGATGCGATAACGGGCGACGATATTGGCGAGATCGGCGAACCCGTAACAGGCGACTGACCCTGGCCTTGCCCGTGAAAAGCGGGTGTTTGACAACTTGATCTCTTTACGGCTTGGAAAGGTGCAGGAGTGGTTGAACTGGCAGCACTGGAAATGCTGTGTACCTCAAAAGGGTACCGTGGGTTCGAATCCCACCCTTTCCGCCATCACAATAGTGGTGAATTGTGAATGGTGAATGGTGAATGGTGAATGGTGAATGGTCGATCAATTCACAATTCACAATTCACAATTCACAATTTATCCGTTATCCTTTTACTTGGCTTCAGGCTCCGCACAAGGTTTGAGTTGTGAACCCCGCTAGGCCGGGAACGGAGCAACGGTAGCGATTTCAGCTTGTGTTGCGGTTAAGTCTGGAGCCATTAAGTTTTTTGTTTTGTTGTTAATTTCCCAAAGCGGCCCGTTTCGACCAGAATCGAGACGGGCTGTTTGTTTTTCCGCGTTCTTCGCTCTCGTGATTGCGCGGCGAAAGCGAAACGAATTACAATCTAACTCTCGATGTCGTATCAGGTAATCGCCCGAAAATGGCGGCCGCAGAGCTTCGACGAAGTTACGGGCCAAGAGGTCGTTACGCACAGCCTGCGCAACGCGATAGAGCACGACCGCCTGCATCACGCATACCTGTTTTCCGGGGCGCGAGGCGTAGGAAAGACGACGACCGCGCGTCTTCTTGCAAAAGCACTCAACTGTCACAGATCCGACACCAAGACAACGACGCCTTGCCGCATCGACGATGAGAACGCGTGCCCGTCGTGCGTTGAGATAGCCGAAAGCCGTTCGTTGGACGTTCTTGAGATCGATGCCGCCTCGCATACCGGTATCGACAACGTTCGCGACGCCATCATTGACGGCCTGAGCATCAATCCGGCACGCGACCGCTACAAGGTCTTCATCATCGACGAGGTTCATCAGCTCTCAAGGCAAGCCTTCAACGCGCTTCTCAAAAGCATTGAGGAGCCGCCGCCGAACGTCGTTTTCATCATGGCGACGACAGAGCTGCACAAAGTCCCGATAACGATCACATCGCGGTGTCAGGAATTTCAATTCCGCACGATCGCGAACTCGAAGATCTTCGATCGGCTTAAGCTGATCGCAGACAAAGACAAGATCGACGCCTCGGATGAAGCGCTGCGCGAGATCGCGCGTTCGGGAATGGGATCTATGCGCGACGCGCAGAGCAATTTCGACCAAGTGATCAGTTTTTCAGGAGGCAGGATAGAGGCCGCCGATGTCGCAAAGGCCCTCGGTTCTGTCGGTGCGGACGTTCTCGAAAAGGTCATCGCTGCAGTTGCGGATTCTGACGCGAGAACGATCCTCGAAACCGTCGATGATCTTGTTTCACGGGGCCACGACCTGCGAAATTTTGCGAGCGACCTGCTCGGGCTGTTCCGCGATCTGATGGTGCAGAAAGTTGCCGGAAATTCGACCGAAAGGCTGGTCGATTCGGCGGCATTCTCGGCGGAAAAGCTCGGAGAGCTTGCAGCCCCGTTCTCTGAAAGCGATCTTCTGCGCTTCTTTCATTCGCTGTGCGAAACAGAATCGAGCCTGCGTGACGCCGCGCAGCCAAGGTACGTGCTCGAAGTCGGCCTCGTAAAGCTTGTCGAGATGAAGAAACTCGCGCCGATCGAGGACATCCTCAGAAAGCTCGGTTCTGCGGGCTCACACGCTGCGGCCGCGGCTGTCGGCGAAGAAAAAAAAACTCTAAAATCTGACAGCGTTCGTCCTGTCGTCGCGGAAGCAAAGGCTCCGCAGCCTGAGCCTAAGCCTAGGCCTGAGGTTTCGTCTTACGATGCAGCGACTCCCGAAGGGAGTCTTCCTGAGCCGCCGTCAGACGATATAGGCATTAGCGACACGATCTTTGAGTCGGGTCCGGTAGAAACTATCGTGCCTTTTGAGCCTGGCCAGTACGGCGGCGAACTCATATTAGCTCGGATACCGTCCGATCTGCTTGAGCATTTTGAGGATTCGCGGCTCGATGACGCGTACGAATCTGCTTTGCGGTTCGCCGGCGACGATCTGCGGCCGCTGAAGTCAGGTGGCGAGCTTGCGGCGCGTCTTTCGGATCGCGGTCGTTCTGCTCGTTCGCAAGCACATTCCGCGGGCGGCGGAACGGCGGCCCGTCCGGCGATCGATCTTTCGCATTTGATCCCAAAAGCGCCGAGCATTGACACGGCACAGTCCCTTCCTGAATTGAGCGATTCTCCAACAAAAGAAGAGTTGATGGCTTACGCGAATGCTCTGCCGAGCGTTCGGCTCGCCAGACAGATATTCCGCGGGGCAGAGATCGTCGAGGTCCGTAAACACGAAGATCAGGGGAACAGCTAGCCACGCGCTTTCGTATAATGAGACGATGCTCGGAATGCGACAGGTAACGAAATCTCGCTATCTTGCGGCCACGCTCACGGCGCTTGCGGTCCTGGCCGCGGTCGCGGCATTTTCAACGAACGTCTTCATGCAGTCGACGTCGGACCCGGCAACTCTGCAGCCAACGGGATTTGTCAACGATTATGCGGGCGTGTTCGATCCGGCGTCGAAGGCCGCACTCGAAAAGAAACTCACCGATCTTAAGAATTCAACGAATCCCCAGGTCGAGCTCGCCGTCGCCGTCGTAAGGACGACGGGCGGCCGCGATATCTTCGATTTCTCGAGAGATCTCGCACGTACCTGGAAGATCGGCTCGAAGGCCGACGACAATCCGAGCGCCTTGCTTTTCGTTGCGATCGACGACCGAAAGTACTTCACGCAGATCAGCCGCGATCTTGAGGACGAGCTGCCGGACGGACTTGTCGGCAGCCTGCAGCGTCAATATCTCGTCCCGGAATTCAAGAAAGGCAATTATTCGAAAGGCATCAGCGACACGATCGACGCCTACATCGCAAGAATTCGCGATAAAGGCAACGTCGCGGGCGTTCCTGCGGCCTCGCCTGCGGTCGGCACCGCGGATGACTCGATGCCTGCCGAAGGCTATCAAATACTTTGCTGTGTCGGCATCGTGATAATCGGGTTCATCTTACTCGGCCTCTATTTTGCACGTGATTCAGGACGCGGCGGGCGGGGCGGCGGAGGCGGAGTTGTTGACAGCGCGCTGCCGTGGGTCGTCGGCGGAATAATCAACGCCGCTTTGAACTCCGGTTCGTCCGGCGGCAGTGATTGGGGCGGAAGCGGCTCCGATGGCGGTTGGGGCGGCTTCGGCGGTGGCGGAGACTTTGGAGGAGGCGGCGCCGGCGGCGACTGGTAAATTTGTATGAAGCATCATTTTGACGCATTCGTTGACGATCTGAGGTCGAGCCACGGCGGCAATCTCGTTTCCGTGATACTTTACGGATCGGCCGCGGCGGGCGACTTCGTTCCGCAGAGGTCGGATTACAACATCCTTGTCGCCCTAAACAGCATCGGCCCCGATGACCTGCGCAAGGCCCACGCCTGCGTGCGTGAATGGGCGAAGCTCGGCAATCCGATCCCGGTGTATTTCACGGTCTCAGAACTCAAGAACGGAGCTGACGTCTTTCCGATCGAGTATGATCAGATGCGGCAGGCGAGGCGTGTGCTTTTCGGGCCTGACCTTTTGGGCGAGATCGAAATATCGGAGAAATTCCTGCGGCTGCAGGCGGAATACGAACTCCGCAGCAAACTCTTGCAGCTTCGCCGACAGTATATTCCGGCCTCGTCGTCGGTCGAGAAACTGACCGCGTTGATGGCGGACAGCCTGTCGAGCTTTGCGGCACTTTTTCGCGCAGTTCTCAAGGTTTACGGGATCGAGCCGCCGGTTACCAAACGCGAAGTGGTCGCAATGACGGCTCAGACCATAGGGATCGACGGGACGCCGTTTGAAAAGATATTGAATATTCGCAAAGATAACCTTGCGTACGAATTGGATGAAGGGTCGGCTAACGGCCTCTTTGGGGAATACCTGATCGAGATCGAGAAGGTAATTGATGCGGTCGATAGATCGAAGAAAGACTAGTCCGTTAAGGAGAAGATAAGTTATGAAACGAGTATTTTTATTGATCGTGATCTTGGTGTCGGGCTTTTTGCTCTCCGGCTGCAGCTATAACGAGCTGACGGCTAAACAGCAGGGCGTCCGCGGAAAATGGGCCGATATCGAAGCCGCACTTCAGCGGCGTGCCGATCTTATCCCCAATTTGGTCGAAACGGCAAAGATGTCCGGTGTTCAAGAACAGGAAGTATTCGGGCAGATCGCAGAAGCTCGCTCAAGGCTTTTGAATGCGACGAGCGCCGCACCGGCGGGCGGTGACTCTACGCCCGAGCAGAAGCAGGCCGTGATCGATGCCGCGAACAGCTTTGGAGGCACGATAGGACGCCTTCTGAGCCTTCAGGAGCAATATCCGCAGCTGAGATCGAGCGAAGCCTTTATGAAGGTGCAGGACGAGCTTGCAGGAACGGAGAATCGCATCTCTACGACCCGTCAGGACTACAACAAGGCCGTAACGGATTACAATACGACGCGTAATTCATTTCCTGCGGTCCTGACGGCCGGATTGTTGGGCTTTAAGGAAGAACCTTTCTTCAAGGCTGATGACAGTGCGAAGTCGGTTCCGAGCGTCGGCGATGCGAACACTTTGCGGCGGCCGGCACCGGCACAGTAAGGTCTAGAAACCTCTTGAATTGCACATCGAGCAGTGATCACAGGGCTTGTCAGGTTCGAACTGGCAGGCCTTTTCCTTCATCGACGCAAAGACGCTGTCCGCGATAGCTTCGGCAACCGAGAATTTGTCCAAGCTCGAATGCGGGGGATTTCCAAGCACGGGCAGCGGTTTCGCCGGTGTGCCTTCAAGTTTCTCCAGTCGCTTTTCCATCTTCTCAAGGGCAGCAAATATCGCCGCGAACGCGCGTGCTGAGTTTTCGGGTGAGAGATCGGCCATAAAACTACCTGCCGATAGCGGCCAGCATTTCTCGAACCGCTTCTTCGAGCCCGCAAAAGACGGCTCGCGAGATAATGTTGTGGCCGATATTGAATTCCGCGATCTCAGGCATCGCGGCGAGCGGCCCGATATTCCGGGTCGTGAGTCCGTGGCCCGCGGCGACAATAAGGCCCTTATTCTGAGCGTGGACAGCGGCGTTGTGCAGTCTTTCGATCTCGGCCGCGGCCTTCTTTCGCCCTTCGCCGTGCGAGGCACGGGCACCGAGCGTAAGCTCGGCATATTCGGCGGTGCAAAGCTCGATCTGGCCGGCACCGGCTTTTTTTGCGGCCGTTATTTGATCCTCGATCGGATCGATGAAAATGCTCACGAAAATACCGGCAGCAGACAATTCTTTTGCGGCCTTTGCTACTGTCTCGAAATTTCCGACGACGTCGAGCCCGCCTTCGGTCGTGATCTCGGCCGGGCTTTCGGGAACGAGCGAAACGGCGTCCGGACGTGTATACTTTGCGATGTCCGCCATTTCATCGGTCGCAGCCATTTCCACGTTCAAATAGGTCGTAACGACGCGGCGCAGCACATCAAGATCGGCATCTTGGATATGCCGCCGGTCGCTCCGCAGATGTACCGTAATACCGTCGGCACCGGCTTTTTCACAGATCAACGCAGCGGCGGCCACGCTCGGCTCGATGGTCCTGCGGGCTTCGCGGACAGTCGCGACATGGTCGATATTTACGTTTAGGCGAGCGGTCATTTTAGGTCGTAAACACCATTCTTTGCGTTTCGGCGAATGAGTGCAAGTTCGGAGAACATTCGACGCGTGTCGCGTACGACGCTCACTTTCGAACCCTCGACATCGTTCCATCGAACAGGGATCTCTTCGAGCCGCAATCCGTGATATTTCGCAACGAAAAGGAACTCCACATCGAAGCCGAATCGATCTACCGTCATTACGTCGAGCAGCGGCCGGAACTTCTTCATATTAAAGGCCTTAAAGCCGCATTGAGTGTCCGCGAAGTCCAGCCCGGACATCTTGCGAATGACGAAATTCATCACCTTGCCGCCTTGTTCCCGCCGCCAGGGCTGATGCGTGCCGATAAGGCTTCGGTCGAGGGCACGCGAACCGAAGGTCACGTCCATCTCGTCGCTCGCTATCGGATCGATCAGTTTCCCGGCTTCTTCTATCGGCGTCGAAAGGTCGGCGTCGCTGAACAAAGCAATGTCAGCCTCAGCCGCCAAAAGCCCGGTCTTGACCGCATTGCCTTTTCCGCGGTTCTCTTCATGCCGGATCACATTCGTTCTGATATCGGAAAATCTGCTCGCAACATTAGCCGCGACAGCCGCCGTGTTGTCGCTCGATCCGTCATCCACAACGATCAGTTCCGCATCTAGGGCCTTTTCGCGAATGTACGCGAGTATTTTCTCAAGACTAGGCACAATACGCGTGGATTCGTTAAATGCGGGAACAACAATGGAAAGCACTTTCGACATCGAAGAAAAAGTAATGTTACGCGTTTCAATGCGACAAGTAAATCGTGGGTTGCCGCAACGAAGTCTGCGTTCGTTTCGTATGTTATAATTTAGTGTTGTTTTTCGAGCCCGCGGGAACCTTGATGCTTAAGAATTTTCCAATAATAGCAATAGCAGTGATCATGGTCGGAGCCGTCGTTGGCGGTGTTTTTGGGCATCGCTCGGACGCTGCTGCCGAAGAAGGCGGCGTGACCAAGGAGATGATCGTAAAGCAGCTTCGTGAGGCCGACAAGGTCGTGATGGACAACTACGCCGGCCAGCCTGCTCTCGAAGATCTGACCGAAGGCTCGATCCAGGGAATGCTATGGACGCTCGACCCGCATTCGTCGTTCTTTAATCGCCGCGAACTGAAAAAACTGGATGAAGAACAGTCTTCTCAGTTCTACGGCATTGGCGTTTCGATCTTTCAGCATCGTGATGGCGTCTATGTGCAATCTGTCGTGCCCGGCACTCCGGCGGAGAAAGCGGGCTTGCGTTATGGCGACAAGTTCATGACCGTCGAGGGCAAAGATGCGACCGAATGGAGCGCGTCCGAGGTCTCAAAAAATGTCCGCGGCGAACGCGGCAAGCCTGTAAAACTCACTGTTGCGCGTGCCGGCATAAAAGATCCGGTTCCATTCGAGATCGTTCGCGGTGGTGTTCCGCTGCCGTCGATCCGCAATTATTTTATGCTCCCGAACGGGACGGGCTATGTTGCCCTTACGGGCGGATTTCAGCAGACAACGTCTGACGAATTGACCGAGGCGATCAACGAACTGAAAAAGCAGGGAATGAAGAGCCTGATTCTCGACCTGCGAAATAATCCCGGCGGGCTTCTTGAGCAAGCGGTCGATGTCGTAAGCAAGTTCATTCCAAGCGGGCAGACGGTCGTCTCCGTAAAAACGGGTCGGTTCGGGCAGAATCGTGATCTTCCCGCGATCGGCGGCGAAGTTGAAACGATGCCGCTCGTCGTGATGATCAACGGCGGTTCGGCGTCGGCGTCCGAGATCGTTGCGGGGGCGATACAGGACTACGACCGAGGTGTTCTGGTCGGCAGCGACAGCTTTGGCAAGGGGCTTGTACAGCGAATATTCCGTCTCCCGTACGGCACGGGCCTGACGCTCACGACCGCGCGTTATTACACGCCTTTCGGACGCTCGCTCCAGCGTGATTATTCAAGCGGCTCCATCTACGACTATTACACGCATATGGAGGACGCCGAAGACAACAACGGCAATGCGATTCCAAAACCCGAAGGCGTTCCCGTCAAGACGGCTAACGGGCGCGTGCTCTATGGAGGCCGCGGCATCGAGCCTGATGTCAAGGTCGATGCGATAAAGGACCCGCAGAAAAAGGCAAGGGTTAACGAGGAAGCCTTCTTCTTTGTGCGACAGCTCGTTGCAGGCAAGATACCGGGCTTTGAGACCTTCAAGAACGACAAGCAGAGTTTTGTGAACGTCGTGCGGCCGGGCGATTTTGCTGTTTCGGACAAACTGTTCGATGCGTTCGTCAAATTCGCTCTCGCAGATAAAGAGAGCCAGCTGAACGAGGCATCGGTCGATGAGATCGCGGCTTATGCACGTTCGAGGATACGCGAGGAACTTGCGACCGCGAATTATTCCTCCGAGGCAGGCTTTCAGGTCCTTATGGAGAATGATCCGCAGGTCGCAAAGGCCATTGAATCAATGCCCGAAGCCAGTAAGCTCGTTGCTTCAGCCGGACTTTTTGGCCAAAGATAGGGACAGCTTTTAACTGACGGGTTCGTGGAGTAAAATAAAGGTTTACTCCACGAGCTCTTGATTTTTTATGTATAAGCAAATTGGCATCCTAACGGGCGGCGGCGACGCACCCGGCCTGAACGCGGCGATACGCGCGGTCGTACGCACGGCCACAGGCAAGTTCGGGATGCAGTGTATTGGAATTGAAGATAGTTTTGAAGGCATTTTGGGTGAAACGCATACCGTTAAGCTTTCGCCAAAGAATGTGAGCGGACTGCTGCCGCAGGGCGGCACCGTGTTGGGCACGAGAAATCGCGGCAGTTTTGTCAAAATGGTCGACGGCAAGCCTGTTTTTACGGAACTTCCGGTCTCCGAGGCGCTTGCGAATCTTGATATTCTTGGCATCGAGGCGTTGGTCGCGATCGGCGGGGAAGGAACGCTCGCGATCGCGGCGCAGTTCCATAAACGCGGATTTCCCGTTATCGGCGTTCCGAAGACGATCGACAACGACCTTGCGGCAACCGAATTCACGTTCGGTTTTATGACTGCGATCGATATCGCGACCGAGGCACTCGACAGGCTTCACACGACGGCCGCTTCTCATGACCGAGTGATGATACTCGAGGTCATGGGACGCAACACCGGCTGGATCGCTCTCCACGCCGGTCTTGCCGGAAGCGCCGATATCATCTTGATACCGGAGATTCCATTCTCGTTCGAGGCGATCCGTCGAAAGGTGCTTGAACGCGAGGCAGCCGGATCGCGCTTTACGAACATCATCGTTGCTGAAGGTGCCCTCGAGGTCGGAACGAGCGAAACATACTCCGACCGTTCCGAACTAAGGCTTGGCGGAATTGGCGATATCGTCCGACGACGCGTCGAGGAGATGATGGGCAAAGAATCGCGATGCGTCGTCCTCGGCCACCTGCAGCGTGGCGGCAGCCCGAATGCCTTCGACCGGATGTTGGGCACGAATTTCGGAGCCTGTGCCGCACGAGCTCTTGCCAACGGAGAGACTGGCAAGATGGTTGCGCTTCAGGCGGGCAAGATCATCACTGTTCCGTTAGAAGAGGCGATCTCAAATATCAAGACCGTGCCGACGGACGGCCAGCTTGTGCGAACCGCTCGCGATGTCGGAATTTCCTTCGCGGCACCCCATGAGGCCGAGCTGAGCGAAATGATACGGGTCGAGGGAGCACATTAAGAATAAATGGAAGCGATCAAGAAAAAACTTCAGGGCGAGCTCGATGAGCTCGAACAAGAACTTCATTTTAAGCTCCCAAAGGAGATACAGAAGGCCCGCGAATTCGGCGATCTTCGGGAGAATGCCGAATACAAGGCGGCGATGGAACGGCAATCGATCGTTCAGGCGCGTATCGCGCAGATTCGCCAACGGATGAGCGAGGTCGAATCCATCGACCTCTCAAAAATACCGCAGGATCGTGTGGCTTACGGCTCGCTGGTCGTGCTTTTCGACCTCGACAAAGAAGAAAAGATCCGCTACAAACTCGTAACGAGCGAAGAAAGCGATCCCGACAACGGCCTCATCTCAACGGTTTCGCCCATCGGTCAGGCCCTGATGGGACGCGAAGAAGGTGACGAGGTCAAAGTTAAGACGCCGAACGGCTTTCGAAATTTTGAGATCAGCCGTCTTACGACGATCCACGACGCTGAATAGGACAGTGATGGATAAGAAGACCGATCGGATCGAGGATCGAACCTAAGATGCTGGGATCAAGCATAGGCCGCGGTGCGAAAAAGATCATCGGCGCGATGGTTCGCGCACTTTCCGCCCGCGGCATCAACCCGAACTATCTAACGGCGCTCGGCGTTACGATCAACATCGGCTGCGGCGTTCTTTTCGGTCTTGGCCAGTTCTTCTGGGCGGGCGTTGTACTCATCGTCGCGAATCTTTTCGATATGCTTGACGGCAACGTCGCCCGAAATTCAGGCCGCGTTACCAAGTTCGGTTCATTCCTGGATTCATCACTTGACAGATTGTCGGATATGGCCGCCTTCATGGGCATAATAATGTTCTATGCGGGCAACTCACCTCAGCACTCGCTGCTGAACGTCTTTCTGGCCGGCGTCGGAATGATGGCGTCCGTGATGGTCAGCTATACGACGGCTCGCAGTGAGGGGTTAGGCGTTAAAGCAAATGTCGGCTTTCTGCAGCGTCCCGAACGCGTCGTCCTGCTCGTGATCGGTGCCCTCTCGACATGGGATTGGAACTCGACAAGCTACTTTGCCAATCGTATGCCGCCGGTGCTTTGGATACTTGCGGTCGGTTCGGTTTGGACCTTGATCCACCGAATGTATTTTATCTGGAAGGAGTTTCGCCGGCTGGAATCGTAGATGTTGCAATGGCTCGCTGATAAATGGCACGCACTGACCTGGGAAAGCATCGTGATAAGCGTGATACTTTTCGTGGTCACTTTTGCGTTCAGCCTTGGTGCGATCGCTTTCGTACTCGTAAAGCTCCCCGCACATTATTTTAGTGCGCATTACGAGCAGGATTTTCTCCCTAACAGCCCGTGGCTCGTTCGTTGGGGAGCCGTCATACTGAAGAATATTCTTGGCGTTTTCCTGATATTCTTGGGGATATTGCTCTCGCTTCCGGGTGTTCCGGGCCAAGGCATTTTGACGATCCTGCTCGGCCTGATAATGCTGGACGTGCCGGGCAAGCGTCCGCTTGAGGCAAGGATCATCAAACGTCCGAAGGTGCTCGCAGCGGCAAATCATCTTCGTGCTCGTTGGGGAAAACCTCCGCTTGAGATGGATTGAAGGCTGGTCTGGGATGGGTATTTTTGACAGGCTATTCAAAGCTAAAAAAACGGCGGATTCGCGCCGCGAACGGCTCCTTGCTTCCGGACGCATCACGGACGGCGTGATCCTGGAATTAAAGCGGGATGGGAACAAGGACGTTATCGCGGTCTATCATTACACGCTCAACGGCGTCGAGTTCGAGTCGGCAGAGGTTTTGACTGCCGCTCAACTCAAAGAAAGCATTCGCTACGCACCGGGTTCGAGTGTTGCGGTCCGTTATGACCCGAAGAATCAGGTCAACTCGATAATCGAATGATGTTCAAGAAAATTCTGATCGCGAATCGTGGAGAGATCGCCTGCCGTGTCATTCGGGCGTGCAGGGAACTCGGTATTCGGACGGTCGCAGTATATTCCGATGCGGACAAGGCCGCATTGCACGTCCGCATGGCGGATGAGGCGTTCCACATCGGGCCGTCCCCATCATCAGAGAGCTATCTTCGTAACGACAAGATCCTTGCCGTTGCAAAAGAGAGTGGTGCGGATGCGATCCATCCCGGCTACGGCTTTCTTTCGGAGAATGCAGACTTCGTCCGCGAAGTAACGGCGGTAGGAATAAAATTCATCGGACCGCCTCCCGAAGCGATGGAAGGGATGGGCGGCAAGATCTCCGCACGCAAGATCGCGATCGAGGCAGGCGTGCCCGTAGTTCCGGGGACGACAACACCGCTAAAGTCGTACGATGAAGCCCGAGAGACCGCCGCATCTTTCGGCTATCCTGTGATGCTGAAAGCCTCGGCAGGCGGCGGCGGCAAAGGCATGCGGTTGGTGTCGGAAGAGAGCGAACTGCGTTCGGCCCTCGAGACCGCGCAGAGCGAGGCGGCGGCGAGCTTTGGGGATGATGCGGTTTACATCGAGAAGGCGATCGTCCGCCCGCGGCACATCGAGATACAGGTCTTTTCAGATTCTCACGGCAATCACGTTTACCTCGGCGAGCGTGAATGTTCGATCCAGCGGCGTCACCAAAAGGTCATTGAAGAAGCGCCTTCTCCGATCGATTCTGCCGAACTTCGCCGAAAAATGGGCGAGTGTGCGGTGATGGTCGCAAAGGCGGTGAATTATGCAGGTGCGGGCACCGTCGAATTCTTGGTCTCCGACGTTGACCGCTCGTTCTATTTTCTCGAAATGAACACGCGGCTTCAGGTCGAACATCCCGTTACGGAACTCGTTACCGGGATCGACCTCGTTCGTGAGCAGATCTTTGTCGCGGCGGGACACAAGCTGTCGTTTTCGCAGGAAGATGTCGTCCTTCGCGGGCACGCGATCGAGTGTCGCGTGTATGCGGAAGACGCGGACGCCGGCTTTCTTCCTTCGCCGGGAAAGATCACTCGGCTCCGTCTGCCGCAAGGCCCTGGCGTTCGCGATGACGGCGGTATTTACGAGGGTGCGGAGGTTTCGATCTACTACGACCCAATGATCTCAAAATTCGCGGTTTACGGCCGCGACCGCGCCGAGGCGATCGATCGCATGCGCCGGGCGTTGCTCGAATATCAGGTTGACGGCATCAAGACGACGCTGCCTTTTTTCCGCGAAGTTATGGACGACGAGGTGTTCATTCGCGGCGACCTCGACACAGGTTTTATCAACGCATTTATGGAGCGGCGAAAGGCCGTTGAGCCTGATCGTGAAACGCTTGATGCCGTGATCATCGCGGCTGCCTTGCATTCAAAGACACGGACAGCGGACGTGCCGTCAGGCGAACCTCAACGTCCGTCGAGCCGTTGGGCAGCAGCGGGACGCGCTGCCCAATTGAAGGGAATTTAAATTCTTATAGTGATCTAGAAATGGAAGAATTACTGAAACAATTGATGGGGAAAAAGGTCGATGTCGCGTGTCAGACGAACGTAAATTTTCGCGGCGATATCGTTGACGTAAAGGACGGTGTCGTTTATCTGCGTGGCGAGGATGAACGCGTTGCGTATGTTGCGATCGACAAGGTTGCCGCGATATACGAGGTGAAAGATGCGGCGATCCGGCCGGGATTCATCGGATAGCGGATCAATCGAAATAGAAAATGCCTGCGAAGCTCTTGATCGGTCTCGCAGGCATTTTGCTGAACTTTTTTGTCTCGATCTTAGTGGATATCTGCTCCAGACGTCGCTTCGACCGGAAGGCGTCGGAATCCGACGATGCGGTTTTCCCAATATCCTTTGAAAGGCGAATAAGTGATGCCCTTGCTTGATGATGCGTGGAAAAAGCCGTTCTCGTCAGCAACAATGCCCATATGGCCGAGGCCGTTCAAGAAGACGAGCGTACCGAACTTGAAGCGGTCGTCGCCATATACCGGTTCTGATTGCGACCAAAGCGAACGTGCGCTCACACGCGTGAAATTGATGCCCGCATCGTTGAATACGCTCCAGACGAATCCCGAGCAATCATAGGTATTCGGGCCGGTAGAACCGTAACGATACGGAATGCCCCAGCGGGCCATAATGCCCTGATAGATCATATCGCTGACGCTTGCGCTATACGCCGTGCGTCCGGCGGTGAGTGCGGACGTGTAATTGTTTACGGCACGCGATGAAGCAGTTTTCTTGACAAGCGTAGCGGCTGGCTGAGGTTTGACGAGAATGATCGGGCTTGTGAGGGTCGGACGAGAAGAAGTCGTTCTTTGGACTGGCGGAGCAGAAGGCTCGGACGGAAGGTTCGTCGGTTGGCTCGACGTCGATCTAACAACGCGGGCTCGGTCCTGTGCTGCAGCCGGTGCCGTCGAAATGCCGGCCGTAACTGCCGCGCACACCGAAAGCAAGAATAACTTCTTAAAATTCATCTACGGTTTTTCCTCTCAGTTTTTGCTTATTTTCGAGAGATCGTGAGAAGCGAGGATGGCAAGTAAAAAAACTTGCCCATTAAAAGGAAACCGCTAATGCGTACCTTTTCCCAAGATCTTCTTTTTTCATTTACGGCCATCCGATAGTGCAGGGAAGTCGGATGTCGACCGCAGTAAGTATTATGGCGTATTGAAAACGCGGTTGGCAAGCGGGAAAAACAGGTTTTTGCGCGGACCTTTGCCGCCAACTCTACCTCTGTATGAGCGCTTTTGCTTGCCTTCAGTTATCTTGGATGAACTAAGATACGGACAATCGATGCTTCGTTCCCAAAAAAAGAAGCGCGGCCCCGAATCTCTCGAAACCGCGCACGTTTTGTGCTGATCGATGGCGTATTACGCCGAGAATGACGTGCCGCAGCCGCAGCCGCCCGAGGCATTCGGATTCTCGAAAGTGAAGCCCGAACCCATCATGTTCGTCGTATAGTCGATCGTTATGCCGTTCAGGTACTGTGCCGAGAACATATCGACAAAGAACTTGATACCCTGGCTATCCACGAGACAATCGCCCTGACGCGATTCTTCCTCAACATTGAGGCTATACTGGAAACCCGAACAACCGCCCGGAACGACACGCACGCGAAGGCCTGCGGTTTCCGGCAGATCTTCCTCTGCCGCGATGAATTTCTTGATCTCGTCGGCCGCGTTCGCGGTGACGTTCAACTCAATGCTAGGTGCTGCAACTGCTGACATCTATTTGTAATTTCTCCCGTTCTAAAATCAGATTCGCCTCGCAGACGAATCCTTACGACAAAGTCAATATTACAGGATTGCCGTCGAAAAACGCAAGGTCTGGCGGGGCGGCCTTCATCGCTTCAACGGGCAGGCTTGCATCGGCTCAGATCCCATTCCCACAAGACGGTCGAGCCATCGGCTTCCTGATACGTTTTGCTGCCGACGAGCTGCACGCCGTCGCTCAAGTACATTGTCGGATACCTTCCGTCCGAAAGCGTCGCCTGTATCCAGGCGGTGCTCTCAGACATTTCGTCGTGCCCCTTCTCGAGGTCGCAGGTTGTCTCATCTACCCTTTCGTAGTCGTGCACCTTTGACTTGAGCGGCCCGGTCGTGAGAGTGAACCCCAACTGATAATCGCTGTCACCACCCCTGAAACTCAAGCCGAAGCTGAACTTAGACTTGCCCTCGAAAGTGGTGTCCGTGCCCGAGACGAAGGAGGTCGTGTAACTGCCCTCGGTCTTGCCGCAGCATGGGTCATTTTCGCGTTTGCCTTCGAATTTTGTCGAGTAATAGCCGTAAATATCGAGGTCGGCCGGTTTTCGTTCCGCCTTTTCGGCGATCTCTTCTTCCGTACGCGGGTTCAGCGTAACGAGCACGTCCTCGTGAATATCGATGGTCTTTGTACCGTCGCCGGCAGAGTTCATTCCGGGTGTTCGGTTGGACTTGACGCTCTCGGTCTTGCGGAGGTTGCGTGTATATTGGACCGTGCCGCCCCAATCGGCGGTACACGGTTCCCAATCCTTGACGGGAATATCGACGCGATATGTCTTCAACGCCATCTTCGCGAGCACATCAGGGACGACGCCGATCAGATAGCCGAGGATGCCGCCGTTCTTAAGATCGAGCGAACCCCAGATGATCTTTGGAATATCCTTGTTCGCGTCCATCTTCTCGGTCGCGACGGCGACCCGCCAGCGGTCCTTCTTCGGCACGGGCGCTACTGCGATCTTTCGCAGGTCTTTCCTCTGCTCTTTGCCGGTCGCCTTGATCTTATTCTGTCCCTGCTCATCGGTGAATTGCTTAGAAAGATCCAGATTTTTCCGATCGACGGCGTCCATATACAGCGGGGAATTCTCCGCCCGATCAAGCGGTTCCCATTTAACGGGAACGTCCTTCAGGACACCTTCTTCAGGCACGTCCAGTTCCGCGCCGGTCGCCATCTTTATGACCTTCGCGACGCAGTTAATCTGCGCCGAATTCGGAAAATAGCGTTTGAATGTGGCCGTGATCGTGCGTTCCTCGCCGCGGTCGATCAATTGGTTGCTCTTTGTGCGAACGATGGGAGCGTTCGGCACATCTACCTCGATCTCGATGAAGAGATTCGCGGCAATGAGTTTGAGATATGACGTGATCGTGTTCGCAAGCTCGACACCCTTTCCCGCATCTTTGAAATAATCACCAATGGCGGCTTTTCCGGGATGCTCGAACCCGAACATCTTCAGGATCTTCTCGCCCTTTTTCTTATAGCCTTGTGCCTCTGCGGCAGTATCTATCGTCGGGCAGGGCGAATCATCCGCCGCGGCGTTACGCCGAGCGAAGACCGACGGCATCCCGTTGAAGCTAGCTTTGACGAACTTGACGCCGGCAAGGTCGGGGTCGAACCTGCGGTCGAAAAGCGAGACGCCGCCCGCCATTTCCTCGTACGCGGCCGCAAGGTCGCCGAGATAACGCCGTTCGATGAGCGACATCTGCAGCATACTGATGTTCGACTGTGTTGACGCAATGCCCGAGGTTCCTCCGAGTGCGAATATGAGCTCGGCGAGAAATTTATTCTGCGGGTCTTTGCCGGAACGTGCGGCCTTGAGGTCCGACAGCATCCTGCCGGCGATATCGATGTTCTTGAGGATCGCAGAATCGCCTTTTACGACCGTCGCGAACTTGTCGAGGCTCGTAACGAAGCCCATATTGCTCGAACGGAGCATTCCCGCAACCTCATAGTCGAAGAATGCGGTTCCGTTCGCCTGTGAAGGCTTGAAGAGGATCTTCTGATCCTCGTTGATGATGTGAAAGCCTGCGGTCTGCAGAGCACCGATCAATGCAGACAGGGAATTCTCGTCGTCGCTAAGGATCATCGCCGCAGCCTTTCGTGCAAGAGCGGCATCGGGATCACCGCCGAAGATGTAAGCTCGCGGCAGGCCTTTCTTCGCGAAGTCATTCAGCGGGTCATTGACAGGAACGACTTTCACTTTCGGTGCCGGAGCGGGACCGCGGACGATCGGCGGGCCTGTTCGACGCTGCGGCTGGCCGAATGATGCGAAGCAGAAAATGAGAAGAATGGACAGCGATAGCGCAATGTTCTTCATACAGGCCTCCGTTATTTTGCCTTCGCCAGCAAGGTTCCGATCACCTGATCGATCGCCGCTCTCACAGCGTCGTCGGGTGAACCTTTGACTTCAGCAGTTGCCGGCATCGAAGCGACAACGGTCGTGCCGTCGCTCGCATAGAGCGTTACGACGATCTCGGCGCTCGAATTTCCTGCCTTCGCCCCATCCGTGTTGCCCGTTACCTTGCCGAATAGCCCGCCGAGCTTTGCCGCACCGGATTCTTTTGTCTTCTTGATCTCGACGCCGATCACATTCGCGAACTTACCGCCCGCGATGTCGGCGGCCGAGGACACGAGATATCCGCTCATGCCGACCGAGCTCACTTTGCCCGACAGATAGTTGCGAAGCGCGTCCTGATCGACCTTATTCGCTTTGCCCGAGAAATAGTCGATCGCGATCGTCTTTTGAGCTTTGCTGCCGTCCCTGAACACGGTCTTTGCGGTCGTATCGATGTTCCGCTGCTTCTTCATCAGGGCGTCCATCGACTCGACCTCGATCCACGGTGCCGGCGGGACATCGAAGAGCGACTGAGCGAGCGTTGCTTTCGATAGATCGAGCGTCTCGACCTCGGAGGTTCCGGCAAGTTTGCCGTTCGTGTACGTCTTTGTCGTGCCCGCAAGCATCAGGCCCGGCGAGGCTGTCCTTTTGTAGATCATTTTCGGCATACAGCCGCCTGTTGCCGGCGCCGGACGATTCGTCGGGCAGGATTGTGTCTCGAGAGAAAGAACGACGAACCAGCCCTCCATTTCCATCTTTGTGGGCGGAGAAGCCTGGCATGCGTCGGGCGAGGTCTCGATCGTCTGGGTCAGCTTTCCCCATTTGGCATCGAGACCGAACATCTTCTGTCGCTTTCCTGAATCGACGAACCACGAGTCCATGGTCATTGTGCCCTTGATCGTGATCTTCTGATTGCCGCGGCGTGCGAGCTTTTCGGGCGGAACGGTGGACCAGTCGTAATAATCGACGTAGAACTGTTTGTTCATCTCGCTCAGGAAAAGGTCCTGTTTGAGGTCGCATTGCGTAACCGTAACGGGCATTTCCGGCATCATTCCCGCCATCATCGAGCCCATCTGCTTCATTGCGGCCTCGGTCTCGGGATCCATTTCGATCTTCATCTCGGTCCGGCGGCGAACACCCTTTTCATAGATCGTCGAGATCATTCCGGTCTTCTGACCGGCCTGTTTCGTCCGCTGCGAGATCCTCCAGTCGGCGAATACGGATGTCGTAAGGATCAAAATGATAAGCAATAATGTCAGTTTCAGTCTCATAGGATTCCTCCGTCGGGGATCTTTCCAAAGTCTATGGAAGGGCAATGAAATCGAGATCGCGTATCTCGTCGCCGGTTTGGAGCATTATACTCGGATTTGCGAAATGCCGTTGTTTTGCGGAGATCGAGAGCACGAACGCCTGCCCCGATTCCACATTGTCGAAGCGGTAATATCCGAACGCGCCTGTAAGAACGGTCTTCTTGAGTCCGGCCGTATCAGTGAGCACGAGAAACGCTCCGGGAATGCCTTGCCCGGATGCAGTCGTCACGCGGCCGCTTATAGAGACGGCTGCCGCTGTTGGAGCAACCTCGTGGAACCAGAATCCGACATGCGTGTTCTCGTTCTCCAAACTTTGCTGGTCGCCGGCGGTCGTGATCCCGATCGTGCTGTCGAGCGTATATTCGGGCGAAGACATCGTGCCGCCGCCATTCGCAATGATCTGTCTCTGCAGCGTGTATGCAGGCGTTTGAGCGACCGCGTCAGTTGCCGTCAACAACATTAATGCAGCGGCCATTGTTGCAAAATATCTCATAATTGTCCTTCATCCGAGCGAGCGGGCTTAATATGTATGCGGCGGTATCGTCATCGTGTTCGAACTCACCATCGCGAACTGATTGCCGCCGATGTAAACGAGTTCGACCGCCGAATCCTTCACGCCCGTGATCGTATCGACAACCGTAGTGATCGCGATCGGGCCGGAATAGAGCTTATTCAGGACTCCGTCATACATCGCGGCCGCGAGCCTGCCTCCATTTCCGGCAATGGCAATGGCATTCCAGTTCGTGCCGATTCCGGTCGGTGTCCATGAATTCCCGCCGTCGTAAGAGATGGCCAGAACGCCGGGGAAACCACCACTTGTAACGGCCGCGGCCGCAATACGCATTCCATCCGATGATATCGAGACACTGGCCCATCGCGTATTCGTTGGCGACATACCGATGCTCTGTGCGGTCCACGTTACGCCGGAATCTGACGATATCCATACTTGTCCGGGACTTAAGACCGCCGCAAGCTTTGTTCCATCTGAGCTTGAGGCGACCGACTGCCATTGATTGTTCGCCGAACTAAGCCTGTCCGTCCACGTCGCACCAGAATCCGTCGAGGTCCAGACGTGTCCGAGGTTCTCGGCGAATACCAATTTTGCTCCGTCCGCCGATACAGCGAGATAGCCTAAATGGCTCGCTGTCTTCCGCTGTGTCCACGATACGCCTCCGTTCGTGGATGAATAGACGCCTTGATCGTTGGCGGCGTATAGTTTACTTCCGTCAGACGACATGGCCACGGAGAACCAATTTTGATTGGAATCGGCAAATCTTGCGGTCCACGTTACTCCCCAATCGGTCGAAGTATATAGGTAGCCGCCCTCGACGCCTGCGATCAGCTTCGACCCGTCGCTCGACAATGCGATCGAGACGTAATTGCGTTGGTCGCTGGGCATCGGGCTTGTCCAGGTTTGCCCGCTGTTCTGCGAAAGGTACAAGTAACCGCCGTATTCCACGGTCGCCAATCTCGCTCCGTCAGATGAAGAGGCGGTCGATGCAAAGGAAGAAGTGGCTGGAAATGCGTTCAGCGTGTATTGACGCGTCCAGATCGTTTCCTGATGTGTCGTCGCCCAATCGAGGATCGATTGGCCCGAATTCATCGCGAGCGTAAAGCCGCCCGCTCCTTTCTCGATCACGCGGACGACATCGCCGACGTTCGGCGAGGCCGGAAGCGTAACCGTCGTCGAACCCGACGGATTGGTCAGAACATAGCCGTTATTCGACTGCAGCTGAACGCTGCTTGCCGCACTCACGTTCCATTTCAGTGTGCCGGGAACATTCAAAAGTCCCGATCCGTTGCCGCTCAAGATACCGGTGAATGTCTTATTTCCGCCGACCGTTTGTGTGTTCGTCAGATCAACCGCGTTCAAAGCCGTCTGCGCCGTTACGGCGTTCGTCGCATTCGTTGCATTCACGGCATTGTTCGCGTTCGCGACGCTGCCCGTGATCTTTGAACCCGCGAGAGAGACGATCTGGCCGTCCGTGATGCAGCCGGTACAGCTGAGCGCCGCAGAGGTCTCGGAGATCTTTGCCAAAGGTACGGAACCGATCCTCAAACGGGGCGAAAGCTGGCTGAAATCCGTTCCGCCCTCGGCGCGCACCTGAACGTCGAGATAGGAAGCCTCCGATTGGAAGCGATCCCTGTCAAAGGGCAGCAACAGCGTGAAGATGCCGTCAACAACGCTGACGGTGTCGATCTCGACCTGAGCGGTCGCGTTTCCGCCGGTCGCGGCGTCATATATGGTAACAATAAAGTCGAAATTGCCGTTCGCCGGAAGGCCGTTAGGCAGCACGAGCTTTCCCTGATAGGTGAAAGGCGTGGCCGGTGGAGCAAGCGTCTTGCCAGCTTCTTGAGCGGCAGCATTTTGAAGTGAGCCAATGACCAGAAAACAATGCACAGCGAGAAGAAGGAGTTTTTTCATAGAGCTTGGGGGAGTATCGGTTGCTTTGGTGGAGCGGAACTGCATAACGGCCAATGCGGCACTACATAAATGCCACTGGCAAGTATCGATGAAGGAACCGCCGCATATCACCCGATTATGCTGGAAAATAGTTTCAAAAAACTTTAGAATCTTCTGAAAAGTTCTGAAGTTTTTCTGAAAAAATGCCGGAAACCGCAGCAAACGCCCACACCTTTAGATTCGGCAATTTTGACCTCATCCCAGCCGAGCGCGTTCTGCGACGGAACGGCGAAGACGTCCGCCTAACCCCAAGAGTGCTTGATGCCTTGGTCATTCTTGTTGAGGCTCAGGGCAAGATCGTTACTAAGGAAGCTCTCGTGCAGCGTCTTTGGCCGGAAAGCTTTGTCGAAGAGAACAACCTCAGCCAGGCGATCTCGGCCCTGCGAAAGGTTCTAGGTACGCTTGAGAACGGGAAGAGCTTTATCGAAACGGTCCCAAAGGTCGGATACAGGTTTGCGGCCGATGTCGAGACCTTTCCCGCGGAGGTTCACGAAGCCGAGCCTTCGGATCGGTCCGACGATATTACGGTACAGGTGAAACGCCCTTTCTCCTGGAAAACCGTCTTCATCGTTCTCTTTGTCGTTCTTGTGTTGGTCGCCGCGATCCTCGGCGTGCTTCGCTATCGCTCTTCAAACGGATCTTCGGTACTCGAACCTGCTCCCGGAACTCCAAAACGGCTGACGGCCACGCCTGTCAACGAGAACGTCACAGGCTGGACCAATGACGGACAGATCCTTTTTACGCGTTGGGCCAATCCGGATCTGCCTGAAACCTACAAGGTCTCGCCCGAAGGCGGTGAACCGCTGAAGGCGATCGATCTGCCCGACGTACGCCAGGCCGTTTGGTCACCCGATTCGACGATGATCGTGTTCTGGAAATACAGCGATTCAGGTGCGGGAACATACCTTTCAAAGGCAGATGGCAGCGACCCCAAGAAACTGCCATTCTCCGCCGAAAATGTTTCCTGGGCTCCGGATGGAAGTGCGTTTGCGTTTCAAGCGAATGCCCTCGGTGATAAAAAGCTCGAGAGCACGGAGGTGCTTACCTTTCAAATAAAGGACGAAAAGGTCACACAGCTCACGGCTAACAAAAACTTTGACGGTGACGCGGGTTGGTCTCCGGATGGCGGTACGCTCGTCTTCTCGAGCGATCGTGACGGAAATTACGAGATCTATTCAATGAAGGCCGACGGCAAGGACGTAAAACGGCTTACTAACAACGCCGGTCACGACTCCTTCCCGAAGTTCTCGCCCGATGGAACACTCATTTCGTTCAATTCGAATTTTGAGAGCGAGACGACCGACATCTACTTGATGCGGACGGATGGATCGAACATCGTTCGCCTTACGACCGCAAAAGGCCACGACTTTTCGCGAAACGGATGGTCGCCGGACGGGACGAAATTCGCGTATAACTCGAATGTGGACGGCAACGACGACGTCTTCGTGATGGACATTGATGTCTTCCGGCCGGAGATTCTGGTCTCAATGCCGGATGCCGACCTTAAAACTCCTGCATATTCGCCGGATGGCCAGCGCATCGTCTTTTCTGCGGTTTATCCTGACCATCATTCTGAACTGCGGATATTTGATAGAGCGACAGGCAAGGCTGCCGTGATCGTTACGACCTCGAGCCCGGAAAATTATCCGCAGTGGTCGCCCGATGGCAATTGGATAGCGTTTCATCAGGAAGTGAATGGAAAATGGGATATTTTCAAAGTTCGGCCCGATGGATCAGATCTTACGAATCTAACTAACGATCCTTCGAGCGACAGCGTCCCTGTGTGGTCCGCAGACTCGGCGACGATCTTCTTTCGCTCGAATCGGAACGGTGATACCGAGAACGCCGAGCTTTTTAAGATGAACGCGGACGGAACCGGACAAACGCCGCTGCCGATCCAAAAGGGAAAACTTGGCTGGCCGAGTGTTTCGCTAAAAGGCGACGAGATATTGTACGCCGCCGACCGGCACAATGATCCGCAGCTGCTATTCGATATTTACGCGGCCGATATTAAGAGCGGCACTGAGCGGCTTGTGATATCTCGGTCGAAGCACGACACGCACCCGACCTTTTCTTATGACGGATCACGCATTGCGTTCGTAGCAAGAAGCGATGGCAATGCCGAGATCTATATTGCAAATGCAGACGGAACCTCGCAGCTGCGTCTGACAAGAAATCCCTCCGACGATCGCTTTCCGAGATTTTCTTTTGACGGCAAAAAGCTCATTTTCACCTCTGACCGCGGCGGCCGCATCGCGATCTACGAACTTGCATTTGAATGACCGTTCGCAGAAATCCTATTTACCGAAGTCGGTCATGACCAAAAGCAGAATTGTGTTCACGCCCGCAACCGCAAAGGAAAAAAGCACGCGTTTGTAGATATAACTTGAGCGTTCAGTATCTCTGTAGTTTGCAAAGACATCTGAGTCACCAATTGCCGCAGTTGGGTTCTTGTAACGAGGGAGGCGGGTTAGCGCGTACACCGCAACAAACGTGGACATAAACGGGAAAGCAAAAAGGAAGGCCTTTGCATTCGTCGAAATGTCCATCACCAGCCCAACCCACTCAGCGACTGCCGTGGGAGTGAAGAACGCGACGGCCCAAGAAAGTGAATTGATAAATAGACCGATACCGATCGCCCATAAATAGGAGCGGTGCGATTGGCTTTCGTCGGTAAACTCCGAAAGGCCACGACCGCCATCGTCCTTGTAGCGGTCAAACATCTGCTAACCGGCCTTGCTCAGGATCGTGAGTTCGGGCTTCATCGCCTCGATCGATATTTGGCGTGCGACCTCTTCGGCGACCTTACGGAAGGCCTCGGCCTGAGGCGAGGCAGGAGCCGAAATGACGACGGGAATACCTTTGTCGCCGCCTTCGCGGACCTCGATGCCCATCGGCACCTCGCCGAGGAATTTCAGCCCGTATTCATCTGAAAGCTTCTTGCCGCCGCCCTCGCCGAAGATGTTGTAGCGTGCTCCCGTATCGGGAGCGATGAAGTACGACATATTCTCGATTACGCCGAGAACTGGAACATTCACCTGCTCGAACATCTTGACCGCGCGTCGGACATCCGCAAGCGAAACTTCCTGCGGCGTCGTTACGATGACGGCACCCTGGACCGGAACGAGCTGCGCAAGGCTGAGCTGAACATCGCCCGTTCCCGGCGGCATATCGACCACGAGGTAATCGAGTTCGCCCCAGTTCACGTCGGTCAAAAATTGGCGGACGATGCCGTGCAGCATCGGCCCGCGAAGTATCATCGGCTTGTCTTGTGGAACGAGCAGCGCCATCGAGATCATCTTCACGCCGTGTGCTTCTAGCGGGATTAGCTGGCCGTTGAAGACCGGCGGCTGCTCAAAGCCGGTGCCGAGCATCAGCGGGACGTTCGGTCCATAAACGTCGGCGTCCATCAGGCCAACCTTCGCACCGTTCTGCGCAAGCGAAACTGCGAGATTGACCGCGACCGTTGATTTGCCGACGCCGCCCTTGCCGCTCGAGACCGCGATGATGTTCTTCACACCCGGCACCGCAACATTATCCTTTACGCCGCGGCCCTTCGGCACTTCGGCGTCCATCGTTACGTTGACCTCCGTCACGCCTTCGATCGCCGAGACGAGCGTCTGCGCCTGCGACTCCATCTCTTCCTTGACTGGGCACGCGGGCGTCGTCAGAACGATCCTGAACGATACCTTGCCGCCGTCGATCGCAAGGTCTTGAACGAACCCCAGCTTTACAATGTCCTTTCGGAGATCGGGGTCGATGATCTTCCGGAGGGAGTCCAGGACGATTTCTTCTGTTACTTGGCTCATAATATTTTGTGAAGTGGCCTGCTTAGGCGGCAAGTCTTTCCTTTACCTTTGCAACTTCGGCTTCCGGATTTGGCAAAGATTCACCGTGCTTTCTTGCCGTCTCGATCCAAAGTTCGGAGACGCGAGCAAGTTCCTCCAAGGTCTCCTCAAGATCCTCACCTTGGGCCAGACAGCCCTGCAATGCAGGAACTTCAGCGACATAGCCGCCTTCAGCAGCCGGGTAAATGACAAAGGGATATCTTTGGTCGCTCATGTTAAAGTCTATTGTAGCAAAAGGTCACGGAGTATCCCACGTGTCAGCACCTTCGAAATTCAATGCCTTCAAAGCCCTTTTCGCGGAGGCCCAGGCGTGTAGGATCTGCCCTGATCTTGCTGATAGAACGGCGGTTTTGAGCGAATTGAACGGTTCGCTTGCTCCAATGGTATTCTTTGTGGGCGAAGCTCCGGGACGTGCGGGTGCGGACCGCACGCGGCGGCCTTTCACCGGCGATAAATCCGGCGAAAATCTCCAGATTCTCTTCGATTCGATCGGGTTGAGCCGTGACGACGTTTTCCTCACGAGTGCCGTGATGTGCAGCCCGCGTTCCGCGACGGACGCGAACCGAAAGCCGACACGCGCCGAGATCAAGAACTGTTCGAGTTATCTGCGGCGTCTCCTCGAGCTGATCGACCCGCCGCTCGTCGCAACGCTCGGTGCCGTCGGGCTCGATTCTCTGAAGCTCATCGAACCGCATTCCTTCACGCTCAAAACGCATGGCGGAACGATCCAGCATTGGAACGGCCGCGTGCTCGTCCCGCTCTATCACCCGAGCCCTTTGGTGATCGCCTCGCAGCGTGGACTCGATATCCAACTCGCGCATTTTCAGACACTTAAGAAGGCGATAGAGAACTGCTAATATCGAGATATGACGAGCGAGATCTACGACAAGATACGAAACGGGGCCCAAGGCTATCGACGCGAGGCTCGCGGTCTGTTCGCCGTTTCCGGCTCGGAAGCAAAGCAGTTTCTTGACGGCCTGATCACCAACGACGTGAAGACGCTTGAGGACGGCGCGTCGATGCTCGCGGCATTTCCGAACGCGCAAGGCCGTCTGCTCGCTGCGGTCTCTTTCGCAAAACGCGGCGAACGCTTCATCATCGAGACCGAAGCCGCGACGCGCGAAAAGCTGTATCAGAATCTTTATCGCTTTACGTTCGCGGGCGATTTTATTCTCGAAGATCTTAGCGATACTCATACGAATTTTGAAATATTCGGCGATGCAGAAGATCTTAGAACGATCACCGGCACCGATGCGTTCACTTTCGAGCGGCCGTACGGTACTGGTTTCTTTGTTCCGAACGAGTCTGCGGCAGAGTTTGAGAATGCATTGAATGACGCGGCCGAGATCGACGATGAGACGTTCGAGACCTTGCGTATCGAGTACGGCGTACCGCTTTACGGCAAGGATATGGACGAGACGACCGTCGTTCCCGAGCTCGGTATCGACGGGATGATCTCGTACAAAAAAGGCTGCTACATCGGGCAGGAAATTATTGCAAGAATTCATTTTCGCGGTCATATCGCAAAGCGTCTTTCGGGCCTCGAAAGTGCGGAAAAACTCGAGGCCGGCAACGAACTCAAGACCGCGGACGGCAAGGCCGCGGGACGCATCACGTCCGTAACATTTTCGCCGAAATTGGAAAAGCACATCGCTCTCGGATTCGTTCGATACGATTTTCTCGCTCCCGGCACAAAGCTCGTCGCGGGCGGGACGGAATGTACGGTTTCGACTCTGCCCTTCATCTGAAATCGTGTGAGACGACCTCGGTCGAGATGCCGCTAAGCGGTGTGAAATAAAGGGCTTTCAGCATTCCGCGTTCTTCGAAGATTCCGCGTATTATCAGGAAATCGCTGCGGTTGATCACCGCTCTGTACGATTCGAAAACGTCAGGCATCACGACGAAATTCGAAAATCCCGTCTCGTCCTCAAGCGTTACAAAAACGACGTTCTTCGCCGTCATCGGCCGCTGCCGAATGATCACCGCACCTGCGACGGAGACGACATCGCCTCGACGCAGATTTCGAGTTTGTTCAGCGGTTAGAATGCCGCGTGTGTTCAGCCTCTCGCGGACGAACGACATCGGGTGACGGCCGATCGAGATGCCTGTTTTCTTTAGATCGGCGGCGACGAGATCGACGCCTTCGAGACGCGAGAGGAAATGTGAATCAGTCTCTTCTGCTTTCGTCGTCTGATCGAAAAGCGTACCCTTCGGCCGCAGTTCGAGCTCCGACTGCCAGAGAGCTTCGCGTCGGTGGACTGAATTCTCAAAATTCAACGCTCCCGCAAAACTCAACGCTCGCACCTCGCGTTTATTCAGCTCGGGCACACGCCGCAAAAGGTCTGCGAGATCCGCGAAATTCCCGCCGCTCTCGCGTTCCGCAACGATCGCACGCCCCACCGCTTCGCGTAGCCCGCGAACAAAACGCAAACCGACGCGAACCTGCTTTTCGCCTCTCACTTCCTCGACCGTAAAATCGTAGTCCGAGAGATTTATGTCGAGATGCCGAAAGTGCAGACCGTGACGCTGCGCGTCTTTTACGAGCGTTGCCGCAGAGTAAAAACCGAGCGGATAATTATTGAACATCGCAGTCATAAAGCACGCCCGAAAATGGATGATGTAATACGCCGAAGCATACGCGAGCAGTGCGAAACTGTATGCGTGCGATTCGGGAAAGCCGTAGTTCGCGAACGCCTTTGTGTAATCGACGATTCTGTCCTGCACGTCTTCGGGAATGTTATTCTTCGTCATTCCGCTGCGAAGGTTCTGCGTGATCCGCTCCATCTTGCGGTCGGGCCGTTTGAAGCCCATCGCACGACGCAATTCGTCCGCTTCGCCGCCAGAAAATCCCGCGATGTCCATCGCCATCTTTAGAAGCTGTTCCTGAAAGAGCGGAACGCCGAGCGTGCGTTTCAAGATCGGCTCAAGCGAAGCGTGCGGATACGTAACCTCCTCAAAACCCTGCCTTCGTCTTAGATAATCGTGCAGCATGTTCCCGACGATCGGGCCGGGACGAATGATCGCGACCTGCACGACGATGTCGTAAAAACATCGCGGCTTTGCTTTCGGCAAAAAAGCGATCTGCGCGCGGCTTTCGACCTGGAACATTCCGACCGTGTCGCCTTTTTGAAGCGCGTCGTAAACTTGTTTGTCGTTGTTCGGGATGCGGTAAAGGTCGAGTTCGACATCGTGATGTTCTTTGATCAGCGTGATCGAATCACGCAGCACCGCCATCATTCCGAGCCCCAAAAGATCGATCTTTACGACCTTCAACGCCTCGCAATCATCCTTGTCCCATTGGATGATCGTGCGACCGTCCATCGACGCGGGTTCGAGCGGCACGATGCCGTCAAGCCGGTCGAGAGAGACGACCATTCCGCCGGAATGCTGCCCGAGATGGCGAGGAAAATCGAGGATGCGGTGATAGATGTCCGAGAATTTCTGCAGGCGAAAGGTCTCGGCCGCATCGAAGCCTTCTTCCTTCAAGCGTCTGTAAAGTTCGTCGCCCTTGAACTGTTCGTAGTGCGAATTCAGACGCGACAAACGATCGAGAACCTCCGTGCCGAAGCCGAACGTCTTTCCGGCCTCGCGTATCGCCGATTTCCCGCGATAGCAGATGACGTTCGCCGTCATCCCGGAACTGCGGCGGCCGTATTTTGCGTAAACGTGCTGAATGACGCTCTCGCGGTCATCGCCCGAAGGCAGATCGATGTCGATGTCGGGATATTGCTCGTACTTTTCCGAAAGGAAACGCTCGAAAAGAAGATTGTGCTCGATCGGATCGACCGCCGTTATCCCGAGCGTGTAGCAGACGACGGAATTCGCCGCCGAACCGCGTCCCTGCGAGAGTATCTTGTTCGCCTTGCAGTAGTCCGAGATGTCGTTGACGACGAGAAAATAGCCCGCGAGCTGCTTCATCTCGATGATGCGAAATTCTTTTTCGAGCCGCGGCAGCACCTGCGAGCGGATCGGCCACGCCTTGCCGCGATAACGCTCCTGCGAACGCTCGATCGCCTTTTGCCTCAATACGGAATTCATCGTCTCGCCAGGCGGCACAGGATAATCGGGGAATGTATATGCAAGCTCTTCCATCGAGAAATTGACACGTGCGGCGATCTCCTCCGTGATCTCGACGGCCTCAGGCATATCCGCAAAAAGCCGCAGCATCTGCTTCTCATTCTTGATATAACGCTCGCTGTTCTCAGAGAGAAGTTTGCCCGCTTCGTAAATGGTCGTGTGATTTTTGATGCAGGTGAAAACATCGAAGATCTCGCGGTCCCGCTCGTCCGCGTAATAGACGCCGTTGCTCGCAAAATAATCTATCCGCAGCTTGTGTGCGAGCCCGAGGAGCGTCTGATTCAACGCCTCTTCGTGCCGCAGATGATGCCGCTGCAATTCGACATAAAGCCGATCCTCGAAAACGTATTTGAGCCATGCAAGATCGAGCTGTCCGTCGCCGCGTTTTATGCTGTTGTGAATGAGGCCGTCCGGCCCGCCGGTAAAGCACATCAGCCCGGCCGAGTGATATTCGATGTCGCGTCGCGTCGCGAAATGCTCGCCCTTTTTGCTGCGAAGTTTCGAGGTCGTGATAAGCCGGCTCAGGTTCTGATAACCTTTGAGATCGAGCGCGACGAGCGGCAGAAGCGTGCCGTCGTCGAGCGTTACTTCGGCACCGATGATCGAGCGTATGCCTTGCTCTTTCGCCTCGAAATGAAAACGCACGGCGCCTGCGAACGTGTCCTTATCGAGCAGTGCGACGCTTTTTATGCCCAATTCCGCAGCTCGGGCGGCAAGCCTTTGCGGCTCGCTTCCCGACGATAAAAAGCTGAACGCAGAACGCGTATGTAATTCGCAAAAACCCATAAGAACCTAATCGTATTCGCCGACGATGAACCATTCACTTTTCGATAGAGCGAGCCGATATAGTCCGGCGTTCTCGATCTCGATATCCCATTCCTGCGTCTTCCAATCGTCGGACATCCACCATTTTGACGCGGCACGCCATACGCCGCCATACTCGATGACCGAGCCCGAAAATTCACGCGTCCTCACGTGAACGATCTTGCGATCCCGAAGCTCGACCTCTGCACGACGCGGCGGCTGAAAATATTGAAAAGCGATCACAGGCCGCGGCGAATGCTGCTCTCTCTTTTCTTTCCCGACAGGCAGTGCGTCCGCATCGAGACGAAAGGGAAGAGCGAGCCTCTCGTTCAGCAGCACAGGCACGCCGACATCGTGCCGGCCGACGAGTTTTTTTAATTTGCCGGCGGTGAGCAGCAAACTTTCCGGTTCGGGCCGCGAGACCGCGTAAAGCCCGCGTTGGTCGGGACGCGGCTTTGTAAAATGCGTTACGGCCTCGACCGCAAGGATCGCTGCCTCGGGCGGCTCCAACGAGACGCGAAGGCTTATAAGCTTTAACCAAAAGCTGCGGTCGAGCGTCGGGAACGACGCCTTGATCTCGTATCGATGCCATTTGCGATTCTCAAGCCGCAAGGAAATGTCGATGTGTTCGCTGCTTTTTCCGTAATGTGCGACGCGTGCGAAAAGACGTTCGAGCCCGTTGTTGAGCACGAAAATAAGCTGCTCGAAATCCTCGACCGCCTGATCGAGATCGAAGCTCCAGGAGACGCGGCTCTCACGGATATTCGGCGTCAAAAGCCGCTCGCCACGCTGCTCGATGCGTTTTATCACGCGGTCGAAATCACGCCCGTAACGCCGCGAAAGTTCGTCGCGGGGGATCGCGAGCAGTTCGCCGATATTCTCAACACCGAGTTCGCCGAGGACATTCAGCGTATCGCGTTCGATATCTAGGTCGTCGAGAGAAAGTGAGGCGAAATTCTGCGGCGAATTCACCGTCGCCTTATTTTGATTGCCGCGTGCAAGCAGCATCGCCGCATCCGCCGTGTCCGCAAGCCCGATACTGCCTGTAACACCACGCGCATCGAGCGACTCCTGCACACGCTGCGCTACGCGTTCAGGTCCGCCGACAAGGCGTTCGAGGCCGCTTGCGTCAAAGACGATGCCGTCCTCGATCATCTCGATCGCGAACGAGAATTCGCGCGCGACGGCAAGCAGAGAGTGCCGTGCGGCGGACACGTCATCGACAGTTATGCATACAAAATGTTTTGGCATCGCAGGAGATCTAATTTTCCGTGTGATCGAACTCGGCCTTTGCGTGGATCGGCGGTTCGTAATAGTGCTTTCGCGAGGCGATCTTCAAGTGGAATTCGCGTAAAAGTTTGAAGCTGCCCGCTCCCGACCACGCTGCTTTTTCGCGGGACATTTCGAGCGATCTGTTCGCTGCGGAACCCGCAAGAGGTTCGCTCGAAGTAACGAGAAGAATGGTCGGCGTCTCCTTTATCCGCGTGCGGTAGCGGTACCAATATGTCCTCGGCACGAGCCGAAGTTTCTGCATCGAAAGGCCGCTCAAATTCAGCCAGACGGCACCAAAACCTTTCGCCTGCACGAGAAGATCGGCGGAGAGGAACGAGCGTTCGACATCGCCGCCGCAGCGTACCCATAGGAGATTTTCGAGTTCGACGCCGGCCTGCGCCGCCGTTGAAGGGTCAAAACCGCCTGCTCCATCGACAACCGCACAGATCTCGCCCGAGGCCGTCAATTGTGCGAGCAAAGCAAGCGTCAATCCCGTTTTCCCCGAACTCGCCTCACCCGAAAGCTCCGAGACCGCACCGCGTTGGAACGAAACTCCGACCGACTCAAGGACGACCTCATCCGGATGTTCCTGTTCCTCGCGTAAGTGAGAAAGCGGTTTGACGAGGCTCAGATATCCCATAACGGCGTGTTCGAAAGATCGCAGAATGTTGCATCTATGCAACAAAATTAAGAATAACCCAACTCGATCCAAAAAGCAAGATTTTCTTCCGAACAACAAAAATCACCCTATTTGGGCGGTATTGTCGGGAAAAAAGCCAGCCGGAATCCGACCCTCAAGACCAGGGCTGATACTTTATTCGTCCGCAATACGCATTAAAGATTGGAACGCATATGCCGACATATCGGAGCGAGAAAACAATGAGAACACATTCCTTGACTAGCAGCATTCTTCGACAGACGGCCGTGATGGCGGTCATTACGGCCACCTTCCTTTCGGGCCTTGCAACAGCGCAGTCGCGTGGCCCGTCTGCTCCTCAGAAGAAGACCGCGGCAAAAGCAAAGGCCGGCTGGAGCGGTATCATCACATATCGAAAGGTGCTTCAGGATAGTTTTAATTCCGACGAGCAGCTCTTCGGGACCGTAAACCCCAGCGAGCGAATAAAGCACACTACGTCGCGAAACTACGAGTACCAGGGAAAGATCATCGTCCGTGATCTCGAAGGCACGGGAAGGGCGAGCACGATAGCCAATGTCAGCATACGCGATTCCGACAGTCACAAGGTCGAGCAGACAGAATCTACCAACTGTCATAGCTGGGAGGCCGCGAGAATGATAAAAGCCGAGAGCATGGATCGAAAGGTCACAGAAGGCTCGGGACAAGGCGAAGCCGTGTCCTATTCACTTTCAACTAACGCGGATCGGTTCACACTGAGCTTCTCACTCCCCGAATTTCAAGCTCGCTACACGCATAATGTGAAGTCCTCATACAGCAACCTCTGCCCGGACAGCACACGAAAGCCATCCACTTCCTCGGATACGAGAGATACGCGAATCCCGAGCGGCGGTACGAGCGTCGAAGGGAATATCGATCCGAAGAATCCTGACGTGATAACGGGCAGCAAATCATGGACGACCGGCACCAGCACGATAAAAGGGTTCACCCACACGGTTACGTGGCGTCTGCGCCGCAGCCCGCAGCCGCTGATCATCACCGATATGCACTTCTATCAGCCCTTATTTCCAAGCCCGAGCGACTGGAAAGAAATACCGGACGATAAATGGACAGTGGATGGCAATCAGGTAAAGGTGGTTGCGACGGTAGCGAACCTGAGTTCGAGCGACCGATCGGCCGCAGTAAATTTCAAGGAGCTCAAGGAAGGCCTTCCGCTGCCGAACTCCACCGTTACTGCGACCGTTCCGGCAAATGGCGAAAAGGAGGTCGAGTTTATTTGGGACACGAGCGGATATGCGTGGCACGGTTCGGGAACGAGCGTGGTTCCGGAATTGAGCAGAACGATCGAGGCCAGCATTCCTGATGATTCGATGCAAAAGGAACTGAAGGTGAAGCCAAAGCCGGTCGTGCTTGTCTGGGGACTCTGGCAATCTCCATCTGCGATGAAAAAATTCCGGGCATTCTTCGGAGCAGTTAGGGAAGACTGGCCCATCTCGGACGGGATGACCGACGTAGGAAAGATCACGACGGATAACGCCGATATTCTTGATAAGACAATACGAAGACTTCAGCTTGGCCAGAACGCGTGGCACGTCGACTTGGTCGGTGTGCAGAACGGAGGCCTCGTCGCCCGCGTTTATGTCAATAGCGTTATGCCGACCCAATTCGATGGACGTCCGACCGCAACGCACCTTGCCATGGTGGGCGTTCCAAATCTTGGCACGCCGTGCGCATCAGGTATTTACGGCCTTTCGTTCAAGCTGAATACATTCAACTGGAGCGCGGTCGCCGAACTTTCGACCGAATCGATGAAGCGATTCAATCTCCTCGTAAATAATACGAACGGAACCCGTTTTTCCGCACTGGCCGTCCATACGCGGGACTCGGTCTGCCAAGCGGATTCGCCCGGCGATGGGCTGGCGACGCTTCGTTCGGCGATATGGCGGGTAAAGCAACACGCAATTCTCGACGCAAAGGTGAACACTCGCGAGATAATGGGAGAGGTCGCCCATTTTCGTCAGGTTTACAAATGGATCGCGATCCCGCCGCAGGGAGATCATTCGCCCGACCCGGGAACGCTCGCGTCGAACTTTGCGACAAGCCAAAGCGAGTCATTTCGAGCAGCGGCCTATTCGGATCTCGGCCGCGATTTTCTGCGGACGAATATTGAGGACGAATCAAAACCACAGACCGCCCTCGTGGCAATGCTCGAACCCGGGAAAAGCACCGAGGTCGAACTCAATGTTTCTTCAGGCACGGATCTCGCGATCGTCTTTATGGCCTCGTCGGAAATTTCTGCGACATTATTCGGAGCCAACGGCCAGATCATTGGGACAAGCCTCGCGGGTGAGGCAAGTGCGAACGACATTTTTCGAACGATCAGGATAAAGGGTCCGGTCGCAGCCGGGAAACTAAAGCTCCGGCTGGAAGGACGTCCGGCAGCAGCAACGGAGATTCCGATAATGGTCTTCGTCGGTTCGGAAGCTCCCGTCAAAAGCCTTTCTTAGTGAGGGCTGTGCACAGGGCCAACAATGGGACGCGCACCCTTGCGTCGTCGAGGGTGGCGGCGAGACCGTCGAACATCTCGAAGTGGTAATGAAAGCTTGGGTGCCATACGGTCGGCGGTCTCTTTGTTTTGTCAACCGTTCGATAAGACCACTCGCCGCCGCCGCCCTCGCCCATTTCACCGAATTTGGTGCGGCCGTCGGGCATCTTCTTGCCGAGGGCAACGTTGACCATATGGTGGATGAAGAGCGTTTGTCGGAGTTCAGGGAACTGAATGATCGAGTACGAATCACCGTTCCCGAACCGCCCGACGTATTTCGGATCTTCTTTGAGGTGAGTCTTTATCTCGATCAATGTTCCGCCCGGCGGGATGTAGATGGATGAGCGAGCGTGCGGATCGCTGATGCTCGCGTAAAGGTGGGCGTCGCCGAGCGTGAGGTCGTTCGGATCGGCATTTCCCAATGCGCTGAGGCCGACGGTCAGATCGATCGGGTCGCCGTCGTGAGGGTCCGAGAAATATGCTCCCGGATCGCCGAACGCACGAGCGATGGTCTTCTCGCAGGCGGTCGGCTGCTGTGCGGAAGAAACGGCGGCCGAAATCCCAATCAGAAAAAGGATCGCGGGAAAAATGAACAGCCTCATCTTTTGTTACTCAGAAAGCCCCAAGAGTCGGCGACTTGCTTGCGATATCTTAGCCGCATCAAAAATAGCCCAAGTTAAAGCTGTAACTTGGTAACCCCTAGTCGCTGAAGGCGACAAATATTAAGGCCTGGGGTGAAGCCGTTTCGGCGAAACCCCAGGTTGCAGCGACAGATCCATTCGCTCCCTGAAAGGGAGCAACGGATATTTTTGTTGGTCACTCTCAGTGACCAAAATCCTGAATGCCGTCGCGTTCCTAGGGTTCCATTCGCTTCGCTGATTGTACCCCAAGCTTTAATATCGGTCGCCGTCGGCGACAAGATCACCGTAACTTACGACTTCTTGCCGTCGTTGATCTTCATCTCTTTCGTGATGTAGGTCGCGCCGGCGAACTTGTCCACGACGAAAAGTACGAACCGAATATCGACCGAGATCGTTCGGTTCACGTTCGGGTCGTAATAGAAATCGTTTCCTAGTCCTTCGAAATTACCGTCAAAGCAGATGCCGACCTGTTCGCCGTACTTGTTCATTATCGGCGAACCGCTGTTGCCGCCGATGATATCGGTGGTCGAAAGGAAGTTCACGACAACGCTGTCGCCTTGGCCGTAAGGGCCAAAATCGTGTGCGGCCTGCAGTTCCTTCAGCTTATTCGGCATATCGAACGGGAAGGTTCCCGTGTCCTTCTCTTCCATACCCTTGATGGTCGTAAAAGGCGAGCGATACTCGGCCTCACGCGGGACGTAGCCCTTGATCGTGCCGTAAGAGAATCTCTGCGTAAAGTTCGCGTCGGGATAGACCGTACCGCCTTCCATTTCGGTCAACGCTTCCATATAAAGCGGGCGGAAATGGTTCGCGTGCTTGGCAAATTCCTGAGCCCGAGCACCTGCCGCTCGTTGTTCTGCAACAACGCCCGCGAGGAACGGAAACTCGGCTTCGAGTTCAGGCCACGTTTTCGAATAGAGCGCCAATAGGTTCGAAGCGTCCGTATATTTGCCGGTCGCGATCGAATCTGCCCAGGCTGCTTCCTTTGCACGACGTTCCTTTTCCGTAGGTGCGGCAAAGAACTTGTCCGCGGCCTCGAAACGCTCGTTCTTCGGAAGCGAATCGAAAGACTTTAAGAAGAATTTGATCAGGTCTGACTCAAATTCCGGTTCGCGATCGGCAAGAGCGGCCTTAATGCCGGCCTCGACACCGGCCTTTTGCTCCGCTGTCATCGTGCGTCCGCCGCGAACGGTCATCATCGCCTTGGCGATCTCGGTAAGCACCGGCATCGAGAGGCCATTGGGAAAACGCCGCACCATCACGTCGCGTTCCTGGTACGCATTCGATGTGGTTGAAGCCGAAGCGATCTCGTCGAGCAAGCCGCCGTATTTCTTCACCCGTGCGGGGTTGGCCTTGATCCAGTCGCGGAGTTTGGCTTCCTCCGCACGGCGTTTCTCAACAACATCAGCGTGCTTCAGCCGCAGCCAACCGCCGCCATAGACCTTGCGCGAGTTGTCATAGTTGGCGATGCGGTCCTGGAACTTGATCCGCTTCTCCTCGTCGGTCGCGCCGATCTTCTTGAGGCTGTCGCTCATTGCGATCAACCACTTTTCGAGGAACGGGAAGTTCGCGTCGCGGGCGTAGCTTATCGACTGGCTCTCGCGATAGCGCGTCGTGCCGCCCGGGAATCCCATCACGAATACGGGATCGTTCTCCTTCAGGCCGGCGATGCTCATTGTAAGGAATTTCTTCGGCTTGTAAGGGACGTTGCTCGCCGAGTAATCTGCCGGCGTGCCGTCCGGCGCGACATATGCTCGAAGGAATGTGAAGTCGCCTGTGTGGCGCGTCCATTCAAAGTTGTCCGGGTCGCCGCCAAAGACGCCGATGTTACGCGGCGGGGCGTAAACAACGCGAACGTCTTTGATCTCGGACGTTTGGATAAGATAGTAGAAATATCCGTTGTTGAGCGGCACGATGCGGATCGACGATCCCTTGGGGGCCTTTGCCTGTTCGGTCTTCGTGATCTCTTCGACGTTCTTTTCGATCGCGGCATCGCGTGCCTCCGCCGCAAGATTCTCGGTGCCGGCAAGAACTCGGGCGGTGACGTCGTCGCTGCGCTCGGTCATTTGCACGGTGTAAGGCTCTTTACCGTCCATTGCGCGGATCTCGCCTGAGCGTCCTTTCGAATCGAAGCCTGTCTCAACAAGGTCCTTTTCAGGCGTCGAAGCCGTAACGAGTGCCGAAAAGCCGCAGTGGTGATTCGTCAAGATAAGGCCTTCGGGCGAGACGAATTCCGCCGAGCAGCCGATGCTCAGGCGAACGATCGCGTCGGAAAGCCCAACACCGTTCGGGTTGTAAATATCACTAGCCGTGATCTTAAAACCGAGCTTTTTCAGGGGAAGCTTCGCGATCTGGTCGGGCATATACATCCCTTCATCGAACGCGAGTGCAAATGGCGCCGTTGTCGCAAGCATCGACAAAATAAACAGCACCGAGATGATACGAGTCTTGATAGAATTCATAGTTAAACCTTTGTCCTAAGTTGATTTAGATGCAATATATGGCATTATAACGGAAATCTTTTGAGGCGGGTAGCGAACGAGGTCGGGGACAGCCGCTTTTAGATCGCAACATCAAGATATGAAGAAGATCATTTGGAACATTATGGTCGGAATCGCCGCGGTTACATTGGCTCTTGCGACAGACCGGTCCTCAACGGGTCAAGGCTCGGAACCCAAGCCGACGCCCACGCCCCTTGCGGATACTCGCGACCTAACTGGGTATGGCATCGTTGATCTTGATGGAGCACGGAAGGCTTCAGCGGATCAAGACGAGCGACGTAAGCGTATCAACTCCAAATATGACGGAGAAGAATGGGTCTTGGCCAAGATCAACGGAGCGAACGTTGGCGGAATAGGTCGAACTCAAGACTTGGAGCCACCGCCTCTCCTTCCATGTGCGGCAAGCGATCTTATTGTCATCGGTCGGGTTGGTAAGGCAGAAGCTTTTCTTTCAAACGACCGGAAGGGCGTCTATACCGAATTCACGATCCGCGTTAGTGAAACGTTCAAGACAAGTGGCGAAGCCGTGGAAGCCGTTGTTGCGGATCGAATGGGCGGCGTTGTGAGATATCCGAACGGCCAACGGGTCGTTTATGCCAGCTCCGAACGGCTATTGCCGTCTGTCGGCTCCGACTATCTGTTTTTCCTTGCGAAGAGCGCCAACGCATCTAATTTTTCGATCTTAGCTAGCTATCAACTGCTCAATGGAAAAGCCAACCCGCTGGAAGATAGAGCGAGAGACGGTAATTCGGGAGTTAGGGAACAGACGACTCTTCTGAACGATCTTCGGACTGGTATCCAGACGGGAAGCTGTGTCGGCGACGAGCGGCAAAACTAAAAAAGCGGGCCGCTTCTGGCCCGCTCTTTTTTCATAGGTCTGACATCTACTACTTTATCGTCAGTGTTGGTGATTCCTGCGGCAGGAAATGCCGTGGATTTACGGGGCGGTCGTTGAGACGCATTTCGTAATGAAGGTGCGGTCCCGTTGAGCGTCCGGTCGAACCGATCAGGCCGATCTCCTGGCCTCGTGTGATCGTATCGCCGACCTCGATCTCGATCTTCGAGAGGTGGCCGTAGCGTGTCGTAAGGCCGTTTCCGTGATCGATCTCGATCATGTTGCCATAACCGCCCGACCAGCCCGCCTTAATGACCGTGCCGCCTGCCGGAGCAAAGACCTGTTCACCGCGTTCGCCGTCGATGTCCATTCCGCCGTGGAATTCATACGCACGCCCGCCGAACGGATTACGTCGGAAACCGAATTCGTTGTTGATCTTGCCTTCGTGCGGCCAGATGCTCGGTCGAAGGTCTGAGGGAATGGCGAGTGCAGCGGTCTTCAGTTGGGCGTCGATCTCCGATGTCTCGGAATCATTCTCGTCACCGAGTTCGGGTCCGCCGGCATTCCTCAGAAAATCCTTTGAATCGCCGGGGCGTGAATAGTCAAAGTGTTCTGTCTCAGCAGGTGCGGTCCGAATAGATGCGGCGACCTGCGACCCGTCAATATTAGCGGAAACCCTTGAAAAGATGCCGTAGATGCCAAATGCGAAAAGGGAAACGCCTGCTAAAAATACGATTGAGATCGATGTCAAAGTTACGCTCTTTCGAGGTATCTCGACCCGCTTGATAAATATTCTGTTCTTAGATGAATGCCTTAATAGAAAAGTATAATACTTATCGTTTTTCTGCATTATGCTGTAAAGCTCCTTAAAATGATCTCGTTTAACGACGCAAGGTCGAAAAACGTGGAATCACGCAAGAACAGCCGCGAGCGACTAACGCGAAACCGATGATATAGATCCTCTTTTCGATCTTGTGGAAGGATCGATATCGTTGGGGATACCCACTTGTATTACGTCCAAAAGGCCCGAAGCAAGCCCTTCGAAGTTAAATGAGAACATATTGAAGGCCCCAAGCGCAAGCTAGGAGCCGTCAAAGAAATTATTAATCCTAATGTGAATGATAAGGCAGAATGTTAATGATCTGACCTTTTCCGCGATTCGCGCAGGGTTTTGAGTGCGAGATATCCTACGACACAGAAGACGAGAACGAACGCAAGGACTATGATCGCCTTAATTGCGAACGCAAGAAATCCGACGAACACGATGAGCTTTTCAACGAGCAACGCGATCAACGCGACCAAAGCCAATATGCCGCCGATTCGTCCAAATATGCCTAACCAAAGTCCCATTTTCTTTACCTCTTACTGCCTAATTGTGATCTCGCCATGAACCGAATCGCGAACGCGTCGTAAAGTCGGCATCGCGTCCGGAAAGCGGTTCGGAGAGGGCGAAACTCGTTTGATCGACACCTGACGAAGAGCCTTTGCTCGCTCGTGCCCTGAATACGACGCCGCGTAAAATATAGATACCGAGCCCGATCAGCACGACCGGCAGCAAGTATCGCATCATTCCGCCGACATCAAAAAACCTTTGGAAAAGGAACGCAGCACCGAGGACGGCGAGCACAACTCCCCAAAGCTTGGGATTTCCGGAGAAACGGCTGACTAGAATATCTTCCGCGGTGTCGGCCGTAATGCCCGAGCGGATCATCTGAGCCGTCCGCCAGGAATCAAGTGCGGCAAAGAGCCACATTCCAATGAAACCAAACACGAAGAGAGGAATTCCGCTCGTCAGCACTGCCATCTGGAACAGCCCGACAAACACCGCGAAGTGAACGATAGCCTTCGTCGCCTGCCCGTTATATGCCGCACCGAGCCCCGGACAGATCGCCGAAAAGATCACGGCGAGCACCGGTGAGGTCTTCTTCTTCACATACGGCGCATAATTCGGATGCGACTGACTGCGCAGCAGTTCCACGCCCTGGACGATACATTCCTGGCAATAGGGAAAGCCCTTTATGCGATGGTCGCAGGCAGGGCAAAGGGCTCGTCCGCAGCCGTTGCAGCTGGTGACCGCCGCATTATGTAAGTGAAAAGCACAATTCATTTTGCTTCAGGCTGAACCGCGGGCGTACCGTTCCACGCACCCGCACTTTGCTGATATGTCGCCTCGGCGAGCTCAAAGCCTTTCTTATAAACATTTGTCGCTGTCCCGTCGGCCGACACGGTCTGCCCGAAGATCAAGAACGCGAAGATCAGCAGCATTGCGACCGGAGCAAGTTGTCCAAGCGGCATCGGCAGGCGAATTCCTGCGATCCAAGCTCGGATCGATTCGGCGATACCGGGCTTTCCGATGATGACTCCGCGTCTTTCGCTCGTCTGAGCGAGGATCGCCGCAACGAGTCCGTCCGGAACCGCAAGTTCATCGAGCTTATAGGTGTACAAAGCGGCGATCGAGCGGACGACCATTCCCGGCAGGTCTTCGCATTTCTCGCAGCAGACGGCGTGGCGTTCCCAGCGATGGAAAGCCTTTGCCGGGAGGAAACCGTCCAAATAATCCGTCAAATAGCCTTCGAACTCATCGCACGAAAGGCCTGTGTCAGGTGTGGTCGCGGCGAGCACGCGAGCTTCGAGACGCGCCATCGGCATCTTGGGAGTGTGAAGCGTTTGGCAGACGCCGAGAGATTCTTTTACATCGTTCAGGAGCGAATGGCACAGCGGGCACGAGAGTGCGTGCTCGGCCATCGCAGAATTTGTCGCCGGGTCGAGCGACCTATCGATATAATCCGACAAAGCTTCCTCGAACGCCGTGCAGTTTAAGATGTGTTTCTCTCTGTTCTCCATTACAAAAGTCCCAACCTTGCTTAAATAGTTACGACCCGCATACGCCTCAAGATCTTTGCCAACTCGATCCTTCCACGGTTTATCCGCGATTTTACCGTTCCTTCCGGGATCTTCAGCACATCGACGATCTCCTGATAGGTCAACTCTTCGATGTCGCGAAGAATGACGCAGGTTCGGAGATCTTCCGGCAGCTTGTCAATTCCTTCCTGAACCTGAGCGGCGAGTTCCTTTCGCTCCATCTCGCGGTGTGCCGAATTGCCGACTGCCCGCAAATGGTAGTGATGATCATCGACGGCATCTGCCATCGAATTTTGCGGATTACGCTGCCGATGCCGGTAATCGTCGATTATCAAATTCCGGGCGAGCCGCATCAGCCAATTTGCAAGATCGCCTTGTTTGGCGTCGTATTGGTCGAGCGAGCGGTAAACGCGGATGAAAACTTCCTGCGTAAGATCTTCGGCTGCCTCGACACTTGAGGTGAAGCGATACGCGAGGTTGAATATACGACGCGAAAACGTCGTAACTACGTCCTCCCACGCAGAGCCGTCACCTAGACGCGCCCGTCTGACGAGTTCCGCTCCGTTGATCTCAGCTCCAGATTTTGCCGCTTCCAAATTTCCTCTCCCGAGTCAATATACCTCTAGCCAATAACTATATCAGCAACAAGGCCTTGGAACACGTGCCCCGTCAATCAAGAGTTACGACCTGCGGTGCTGAAAAGTTCCTCGAAAATCAGCTTATTTTCCAGGTTGGGAGCCATCATTCGCGTGTCGGCAAAGAATATTCGCGTCCGCTTTAGAAAATCAGGTTTTTATACTGTATCTTTTGATTTTGCCCTCTTGGAGCGGGCTCGAAAGATACACCATTGCGAAAAGCCCTAAAATATCTATTCGTCATCCTCTTAACGGCCGGATTCGTCTGGTATTTTGCCCGCAACCTTGATTGGGCAGAGGTTACTCAGAATGTGCGGAAGGCGAACATCTGGTACTTGAGCGCCGCGGCCGCGATCATCTGTTTTGGCTATTTTCTGCGTTCGGTACGCTGGCAAGTTCTGCTTAAGCCGCTGACGCCGTCGAAAGTGAGCGACCTCTTCGCGACAACGACGGTCGGGTTTACGGCGATATTTGTCGTAGGCCGAGCCGGTGAGATCTTAAGGCCGATGTGGCTGCCGATGCTCGACAAGCGTATCCGCCCGAGCTATGCGTTGATCACGATCGGCGTCGAACGCGTCTTCGACCTCGCATCCCTCATCTGCTTCTTCAGCGTGAGCCTCATCTGGTTTCAAACTCGTGCGGGCCACGAAGCCGAATACGCGTATATTCGCCTCGTCGGCAATCTGATGGCGCTCGGCGCCGTGTCATTCATCGTTTTTCTGCTGATCTACTCGTGGCGCAGCGAACCGCTCATCAACTGGTTCGCCGCGTTCACCGACCGCAAATTCATTCCAAAACGCGTCCGCTCACTTGGCCTGGGACTGATGCAGCAGCTCGCAACGTCGTTGAAAGTGATGACGAACGCGCGCGAGATCTTTTGGGTCACGCTCTGGACGATCGCCCTTTGGCTGGCGATCTCGATACCGACCTGGCTGGTTCTGATGGCGTTCGGACTGCCGCTGACCTTCGTCGATTCGATCTTCGTAATGGGCGTCGCGTCGATGGGTTCGCTCGTGCCGACGCCGGGCGGAGCGGCCGGAGCATTTCACGCGGCGACCGCCGGCAGCCTGATCCTGCTCGGCATCGGACACGAGGACGCTGCGGCCGTTTCGATCCTAATGCACCTTGTTTACTTTGCTCCGGCGGTCATTTTCGGTTTATATTATCTCGTCCACGGTGATATCAGCGTCGCAGGCTTTCGGCGTCTGCTTTCGAGCGAGAATGCCGAACGCGAGATCGAATCTGATTCGCCGGACTTCGAACCGCAACCGTAAAAATAATGCGCTGTCCATTTTGTGCACATCTTGAAGACAAGGTCGTTGATTCGCGCGAATCAAAGGACGGTGATTCGATCCGCCGCCGCCGCGAGTGCCTGCAATGTGCTCGCCGTTTCACGTCTTACGAACGCATTGACGAAATACCTTATATGGTCGTCAAGAAGGACGGCAAACGCGAGCATTTCTATCGCGACAAGCTGATCGCAGGGCTTCTGAAAGCGGCCGAGAAGCGGCCGATCTCGACAACGCAGCTCGAAACGATCGCCGACGAGGTCGAGAAGTTCGTTCAGGATGCTCCCGACAGGGAATTTTCAACGACCGACATCGGCAAGCTGATAATGCGGCGTCTTAAGACGCTCGACAAGGTCGCGTACGTGCGGTTCGCGTCCGTTTATCTCGAGTTTGCGGACGTTTCCGAATTCTTGACGGAGTTGAAGCAGCTTGTCGGCGCAAATGTTACGCCGGGCAAAAAGACCAAGAAAAACAGCAAGACGAACTGATCTCCTATGGTGTTTCGCACTCAGTCAGCGGCGGTGTACGGCATCGACGCTTTGCTGGTCGATATTGAAGTCAATATCCGTCCCGCAGCCGAAAACGACATTTCTCCGAACATAATCATCGTCGGACTTCCCGACACCGCGGTTCGCGAATCCCGTGAGCGCATTCGTGCTGCGATACAAAATTCCGGATTCTTTTTTCCTGTCAGCAAAGTTACCGTCAATCTTGCTCCCGCGGACCTCCGGAAGGAAGGTGCGAGTTTCGACCTGCCGACCGCACTCGGAATTCTCGGTGCGAACGGCGATATGACCAACGGCGCCGAGATGGACGGTGTGATGGCGATCGGCGAATTGTCGCTTGATGGCCGCGTGCGTCCCGTGCGTGGAGCCCTTTCGATCGCTCTTGCGGCTCGTGAAAATAAAATAAAACATCTGATCGTTCCCGAGGAGAACGGCTTTGAAGCGGCGGTCGTCAAAGGCGTTGCGGTCTATCCTGTTGCCGACCTTCGGACGGCGGTCGAAGTTTGCCGCGAACTCGAATTCGGTGCCGCAAAACGCGTCGCTCCGCTCGAGCTTGATCCAAACGCCCTAAGTACCGCTGCGTCCGGCTATAGTGTTGATTTCTCGGAGGTTCGAGGGCAAAAGACTGCAAAGCGCGCGCTTGAGATCGCAAGTGCGGGCGGCCACAACATTCTCTTCATCGGGCCGCCGGGATCGGGAAAGACGATGCTCGCGAGGCGTTTGCCGACGATCCTGCCGCCGCTCGAGTTCGAAGAAGCTCTCGAGATAACGAAGATCCATTCCGTCGCGGGGTTGACCGGGCGAACAGGCCTTGTGACCGAGCGGCCGTTCAAGTCGCCGCATCACACCGTAAGCCAGGCAGGCCTTGTCGGCGGCGGTTCCGTGCCGAAACCCGGCGAAGTTAGTCTTGCTCATCTCGGCGTCCTTTTCCTTGACGAACTTCCCGAGTTTGACCGCAGCGCGCTCGAGGTCCTGCGTCAGCCTATGGAAGACAAGAGCGTGACGATCTCGCGCGCCGCTTCGTCGCTCACATTTCCGGCGAATTTCACGCTGGTTGCGTCGATGAATCCTTGTCCATGCGGATATTTCGGCTCTTCGCGTGAATGTAAATGCTCGCCTCTCCAAATACAGCGTTATGTTGGGCGTGTGAGCGGCCCGCTAATGGACCGCATCGACATTCACATCGACGTTCCAAGTGTGAAATTCGAAGAACTCCGCGGCAAGACGACCGAAGCGAGCGAATCGTCCGCCGAAGTTCGCGAACGCGTGATCGCTGCTCGCGGGATCCAGTTGAGACGCTTTTCCGGCAAGACGTTCTCGAACTCCGCGATGGCACCGCGTCAGATACGCGAATTCTGCGCGATCGACTCCGAAGGCGAATCTCTCCTCGAAAAGGCGATGCAGCGGCAAGGCCTTTCCGCACGTGCACACGACCGCATCCTAAAGGTCGCACGCACCATCGCCGATCTCGAAGGAAAGCAGGATATTGCCGCCGCACATCTTTCCGAAGCCATAAACTACCGCTCCCTCGACCGCAACTACTGGGCATAAGACCGGTCTCCGGGGCCGAGACCAGATCGCTGACGCACACGGTTCTGCCTTCATTCGTGCATTCGTGGCCATGGTCTGTCCTGAGTGACTGTCTCGGCAAGGCCAAAAACGTGCATTTCGTGCATTTCGTGCATTTTGTGCGGAATGTGCTTCAAACGGGAGCGTCGTTTCGCTATGATGACAACACGGTCGAGACGGCCGTTCGTTCTTTGACAAGCTGAGTTTAGGTTCGAGGTTAGCGGTGTCAGGTCTCAGGCTTCACGTTTGGGATCCATAGCTCGAATTTCAAATTTCAGATCTGAGATTTCAGATAGAGCTTCTGATCCGAGCATTCGCCGCTTATCGGTCGTGGTCTAGAAGGTCAGTTCTCTGATCCTGGAGCTCCGTTAGGAGCGACAGAGACACGTCGGCGGCAAGCCGCCTCCAAAAGAACTGAAAACGGAGAATTGAGAGTGGATAATGTGGGTTGATTTTTTTTCGCGAATTTCGGAGGCAAGATCGCGTAAGTTATTGATAACACATTACTTATTTGTCCCAGAGGCTGTCCCAGAGGTGTCCCACGAGCGTCTGGCTGGGACAGAGTAGCCGCTTTTGCGGCCTCTACGGCTTTTACGGTCTTCGCATATTCTCTTTTGCGGTTTGTCTCATCGAACGCAAAGAAAATAGGTTGACCTGTCCTCCGCACCGTTTTGGGGCACGCCGGAACTTTGAGACCCTAAAAAGGGACTGAAAAACCTGAGTAAGCTGTTATAGAATGTATGGTTGACCGAAGAATGAAACCGTTTAAGATCAGAGACATCGAGATCGATCCGCCTCTTATACTTTCGCCGATGGCGGGCGTAACAGACTACACTTTCCGGCGTTTGATAAAGCGTCGCGGCGGTGTGGGGCTGGTCGTGTCCGAATTTATCTCGGTCGAGGGACTGACGCGGGGCAATCCAAAATCGAAGCGTCAGATGCATTTTGACGAGGAAGAGCGTCCTTTCGCGGTTCAGATCTTTGGCGGACGACCCGAGCGCATGGCGATGGGCGCCGAGATGGCCGAAGAGGTCGGCGCAGACATTCTGGACGTGAACTGCGGCTGCCCTGCGCCGAAAGTTGTGCGAAACGGCGGCGGCTCGGGCCTTCTACGTGAACCGAAACAGCTCGAATTGATCCTTCGCGAGATAAAACGCACGATCTCGATCCCGCTCACGCTAAAGGTGCGGACCGGCTATTCCGAATCCACGATCAATGTTGTCGAGATAGCGAAAATGGCCGAGCAATGCGGCGTCGAGCACATACAGGTGCATGGCCGCACGCGCGAACAGGGCTACAAAGGCCTTGCGAATTGGGACAGGATTCGCGAGGTAAAGGAAGCGGTCTCGATCCCTGTATCGGGCAATGGCGACATTACTTCGATAGAGTATGGAATGGAACGCTGGCGCGAAACTGGCGTTGACGGCATCCTGATCGGACGCGGTGCAATGCAGAATCCGTGGATATTCCGCCAGTTCGCAGATGCGATCGAAGGCCGCGAACCTTATCAGCCCGGCGTCGAAGAAAAGAAGTCGGTCCTGCTCGAATTCTTCGGAATGTGCCGCGAAGAGATGCCGGAGATCGTCGCCTTGGGCAAGATGAAACAGCTCGCCGGGCAATTTACAAAAGGCTTGCCGGGAGGCGCTCAGTTTCGCCAAACGCTGTATCATTCGCACTCGGCAGATGAGATCCTCGTCAACATTACGACGTATTTCGAAACGCTGAGTCGAGGCGAGACGTTCGGTGACGGCCGCGTCGAACGGGACGAACCGCCGCAGATGGAATCCTGCTCGGCCGGTGCGTTCTATGGACTCTAGGATGAGAATAGTGAACAAGTTCCTGACAGTTGCCTTTGTTGCGGTGTTCGCAATGCTTGTCTGCGCGGTCTCCTCGCGGGCACAAACATCTCAACCCAAACCGACTGCCGCACCGACACCATCGACAGAGCCCGGCCCGATCAGATCGTCTCCGGCGTACGCTGAAGCCTTGCTCCGAAAGACCGAGCTTGAGTCCGATCTGCTCTCCTACTCCGAAGACTACACTGACGAGAACCCGAAGGTGATCGACGCGCGATTCGAACTTGCGACGCTTTCAAAGGATATCGATCGCCTGTTCGCCGTCCGCCCCGACGATGTGCAGAAGCTCACGCTTGCGCTCGGTAAGCTTATAGTCCGGCGTGCTGAGATCGAGACTGAGTTGAATCGCCTGCTTCGGTCATACAAGCCTGATCATCCGCAGGTGATTCGTGCCCGTAAAAAGGCAGAACTTTACCGAGACGCACTCAAGGAGATCCTTGGCTCAAAGTAGTCAGGCACTCGCTGCTCTGGATAGACCTTCAAACTGAGCGCGTATGTGCACTAGGACAGGTTCTACCAATGTGCAATTACACAATTGACAATGGACAATTCGAGCATCTCAACGCGCCGTGATCGTCCATTGTCAATTGAAACATTGTTAATTGGTAGAAAATGAAAAAGGGCGGCCAGAGGGCCGCCTCTTTCCTGCTGACTTTTACTTTGTTCTACAGTGAGCCTTTCGTTTCCTTTCGCTCGTCGGCGTAGAGGAGGGGCGAGACGATCGGGCGGTAAGTCTCATTGATCTTGATGTATGCATCTGTCCGAAGGTCGGTCATGAATTTCTTTTGAGCGGCCGGGCCTTTCTCTTGCAGGATAGCGAGCCGGACCGCATTTTCATCGAACGTTGATTCAGAACCGGCGGCCTCGCGGCCATCGATGCGAAGAATTACGATCCCCATCTTCTGAACCTCGAATGGCAATGTGTAGTCGCCTGTTTTTACCCCTTCGATCGGTTTCTTTATGATGTCGGTCAGGGTGTTGACATCTACCTTTTCTGCCTTACCGGCACCCTCGGTAACGATGCCGGCATCAGAGTTCGCCTTTACGAGTTCATCGAAATTCGCACCCTTTTTCAGCTCATCATAGATTTCCTTCGCCTTGGCGCGGACCGCCGCCTCGTCGCGGCCGGCAAAGCCAAGATAGATCTCGCTGTACGAGACGGTTTCGGGCTTTATGAACTTGGCCTTGTGAGCTTCGAAGTATTTCTTCAGGTCGTCAGGCGTCGCTTCCCAAAAGACCTTCTTTTGGACGAGTTCCTGAATGACCTTGTCGCGGGTCGCCTGGCTTCGCCAATTCTCTTTGATATCGTCCGGTTCGTAGCCTTGCGAACGCATCATCTGATAAAGGGCATCGATGGTCTTCAGGTTATTGTCCTTCATTATCTGGACAAAACGGGCATTGATGTCCGCATCGATCTGCGAATCGAGCCCGACCTCCTTCGCCTTCTGGATCAGAAGCTCCTCATTGATGAGATTTGCGATCAACTCGCCTTCTTTCTCGTCAACGAGGCGTTTGGCCTCTTCGGCCGTCTTTCCGTCCTTTACATACGAATCGACCATATCCTTCTTGACGTGCCGGATTCGAGAGAGCGTGATCACGCTGTCGTTAACGACCGCAACGACCTCGTCCACGACTCGAGTTGCCGTCTCTTGAGCGAGGGCAACGGTTCCAAGAGCAGCGATCGTGAGGCCGGTGAGCAGAATGCTTCTTAAATACTTCATTTTGATAATCTTAGCCAAAAACTATTTGCGCAAAAGAAAGTTTATAGCCTTACGTGGCCGGATTTGCAAACCGGACCATTTGATGCCGCGGCAAGCCGGTTGGTTTTATCCGAATACGGAGAAATTTTGCATAAACTCTTCACAAGGTAACTTAAGCAGAAAGGTCGGTTAGCGTGTTTATCGCCGTCAGTATCGCAGATTCGTCCGCCCTTGACGGTGTCCGAAAAATACCGTTCGGTGAAAAGCTGGTTCCTTCAACTTCGTTCAAGGTTCTAAGCAGTTTTTCGGGAGCAACACGGCTGGACTCGCCAAACTTGATCGCAATTGAACCGCTTGCCTTCTCGATCGAAATGACTTGAAGCCCTTCTGCGAGTTGACGCAGCCGCCCATATTCGAGGAGGTTTTCGACCTCGTGCGGCAAACGGCCGTATCGGTCTTCTATCTCACCGCGGATCGCGTCAAGAGCCGCCGAAGAATCCGCCGAAGCGATCCGCTTGTAGGTACGTAAACGCTGAGCCGCCTCTTGAATGTACGCCTTCGGGATCGAGACATCGACACCCAGGTTGATCGAAACTCCGACCTCATCGGCTACGTCTTCGCCCTTTAATTCGGCGATCGTGCGTTCCAGCATCTTGGTGTAAAGATCGAACCCGAGTGCGTCGAGATGTCCGGATTGCTGGCCGCCGAGGATGTTGCCGGCCCCGCGGAGTTCAAGGTCAAGAGCAGCGAGACGAAAGCCAGCACCAAGGTCGGAGAATTCGCGGATCGCAGAAAGACGTCGTCGAGCGATCGGCGTAAGTTCAAGCTCGCTCGGGATCAGAAGGTATGCGTACGCTCGGCGGTTTGAACGGCCAACACGCCCGCGAAGTTGATACAGCTGCGAGAGGCCGTAATTATCCGCACGATTGATGATGATCGTGTTCGCCCTTGGAATATCGATGCCGTTCTCGATGATGGTCGTCGCTACGAGCACATCGTACTTGTAGTCGATGAAGTCAAGCATCACATTCTCCATATCGGATTCGTTCATCTGGCCGTGGCCGATCGCGATGCGGGCTTCGGGGACGATCTTGCCGATCAGCGCAGCGACGGATTCGATCGACTCGACCCTGTTGTGGATGAAGAAGACTTGGCCGTTCCTAGCGAGTTCAAGCTCGATAGCCGAACGAATGACACTCTCCGAAAACTGAACGACCTGTGTGTTGATCGCGAGGCGGTCTCGAGGCGGCGTTTCGATCACGGACATATCGCGCATCCCGAGCAGCGACATATTCAGCGTCCGTGGAATCGGCGTTGCTGAGAGTGTGAGTACATCGACCTTCTTCTTGAGCTGTTTCAGCTTTTCTTTGTGACCGACGCCGAAACGCTGCTCCTCGTCGATCACAACAAGCCCAAGTTTCGGGAGTTTGACGTCCGTGGAAAGTATTCTGTGCGTGCCGATAAGCACATCGACTTCGCCCTTTGATGCGAGTTCGACCACGGCGCTCTGTTCTTTCGCGGTGCGAAACCGCGACAGCAGCTCGATCTTGACGGGAAAGGCGGCAAATCTCTTCTTAAAGGTTTCGAAGTGTTGGTACGCAAGCACCGTGGTCGGCGTTAAGACGGCCGTCTGCTTTCCGTCCATCACCGCTTTGAAAACCGCGCGCATAGCAACCTCGGTCTTCCCGTAGCCGACGTCCCCGATGATAAGGCGATCCATTGGCGACGCCGTTTCCATATCACCTTTTACATCGTCGATCGCACCGGCTTGATCGGCCGTCAGATCGTAAGGGAATGCGTCCTCGAACTCGATTTGCCAAGGCATATCAGGCGGAAATGCGTGCCCGGCAACCAGCTTGCGTTCGGCGTATAGCTTTAGAAGCTCGTCCGCCATGTCACGCATCGCGCGTTTCGCTTTGGCCTTTGTCTTTTGCCAGCCGATGCCGCCAAGCCGATCGAGCGACGGAGCGGCCGCTTCGCCTGAAGAATATCGCGAGATGAGATCCGCACGTTCGACAGGAACGAAGAGTTTTGCTTCGTCTGCATAGACCAGCAGCATGAACTCGCGCTCGCTGCCCTGCGAGGTGATCGTCTCGAGCCCGGCGAAACGGCCGATCCCATGATCGACATGGACAACAAAGTCACCCGGCTTGAGGTCGCGAAAATCTGAAATGAACGCACCAAGACGGCTTTTTCGCCGGCGAGTTTCAACAGGCTCTGCGGCTGCGGTCTCACCGAAGATGTCTGTCTCGGAAAGGAATGAAACGCCTTCTTCGGGTATCGAAAACCCGCCGGCGATACGACCAACGCAGATGTCTCGGCCCTGAATACTTACGCCGTACTCAGCAAAGATCTCTCCGAGACGCTCGGCCATTCCGGTCGTTTCGAGGATAAATTTAGTTGATGTCGGTGCCTTTAAAAGATCTGAGGCGAGGGAAGCGATGTCTCCAAGATATTTCCGGGCGACTCGCGAACGGATCTCGATCTCCGTCGGCTCTTCGTCGCCGACGAAGAGAAAAGCGGGCTGCGAGTCGCTTCCGATCGCTCCATCTATCTCGAATTCAGTATCAGCAGCAGTATCTGTCCGGCCGAGAGCGCGCAGCTCAACACGCGATACGCTTGTGAGCTTGTCTCTCAATTCGCCTACGTCTAAGAACAGATCGTTCGGCTCAAGTGCTATGTCGCCGTCCGAATCAACTGACTCGAATCTCGCCTCAAGATGTTCTATCAGAATCCGCGCGGTCCTTTCGATCGTAGACGGTTCGTCAAAGACAAAGATGAAGTCGTCTAGATGGTCAAAGGCGGACGCGGTAAGCGGCTGGACGAGCGGTATTTGGTATTCCCAGCCGGAAAACTCCTCACCTTCTTTTGCGAAGGCCGCACGGTCAGAAAGGTTTCTTTGATATTTTGCGTCGCGCCAGCGAGTTTTCGCGGCCGCTGCCCATTCCCGCAGAGTATCGGATGATACAGATACGTCTCGCATCGGAGGGACGAGTATCTCTGCGATCGGTTCGATCGAACGCTGCGTTTCGGGGTCGAATGTCCGCATCGATTCGATCTCATCACCGAAAAACTCAATGCGGACGGGCAATTCCCCGCCTGCAGGCCAAATATCTACAATGCCGCCGCGGAATGAATATTGACCTTGCCCCACGACCGGATCTTCCAAAAGATAACCGCCTGCGATCAAGCTTTGTCGAACCTCACTCGTTTCAAACCAATCGCCTGCCTTCAGGTAAATGCTGCGGTCTCGGATCTCCGAGGCCGTCGGAGTTCGGAACATAAGCGAGCGGATCGGCAAAACGGCGATGTCGATCGCCCGATTTGCCAGGCCGAAGAGGGTTAGTGCACGCGTCTCTTTCGTTCCGGCGTGCGGTGAAGTACCTGAGTACGGATCGCTCTCGAAGGCTGGCAGCGATCCGACCGCAGCCGGTCGGCCGTTCAGCTTGGAAAAGGACCGTATCTCCGCGGCAAATTCTTCGGCCTCCGTGTTCGAGGAAGTGACCAATGCGACCCGTCGTCCGGTTTCCGCAAAGACTCGAGCGACGAAATACGCCCTTGCGGATAAAGATGTCAGCCCGCTCACGGAAAGCGAGCTTGAGCCGTTCCGAACGCAGTCGATCGCAGTTTCCAAGGCCGTCGTCATAAGGGTGGAGACACAAATAGCCGCAACAATACCGTTCAGATGGTATCGTGCGGGGGCTGATCTCGTTCGATTTTACCACGAGCGACAACGACCAAAAAAGGTTACGGCGCGGTTCGAGTGGCAAGTCTATTCTCCGAAGGTCTTAGCATTTCTGCGATCTTGCCCGCATCCTTGATATGAAGGTCACGCTGAGGATACGGCATCTCGACGTTGCCCTGGCGGAACTTTTTTACGATCTCAAGGTTTACATCGCTCTTCAGCAACTGCGGACGATGAAGAGAGATGCTGCTCCAGGCCCGCAACTCGAACGTAAGTCCGTCGCTCGCAAGTTCGGTAAGTCGCACCGAAGGTGCGGGATCATCGAGCACCGCTTCATTCTCTTTTGCGATCTCAAGAAGGCTGTTCATGACAAAATCGATGTCACAGTCACTTCCTACGGTAACCGGAATCTTAAAGCGCACCACGTTATTTGCGAGGCTCCAGTTGACGACCGTCTCGGAGATGAACTTGCTGTTAGGGACGATGATCGAAACATTGTCATTCGTTACGATAACCGTGCTGCGGGCACCGATCTTATTCACATCACCGCTCACATCGTCAACTTCGACCCGGTCGCCGACCTTGATGGGCCGCTCGAAGAGGATGATCAATCCGCTGATAAAGTTATTCGCGATATTCTGCATACCGAAACCGATCCCGACGCCGACCGCACCGGCGAGAACGGTTAAGGCGGTCAGGTTGATCCCTACCGCCTGAAGAATGATCAGGAACCCTAGAAAAAGCAGAACATAACGCGAGATCGTACCGATCGCCTGTCGAGCGCCGATGTCCAATCTTGTTCTCGCGAGCACTCGATGTACCAGGAGACGTTTGGCCCGGCCTGAAAGCCATATAAGCAGAACGCTCAAAAAGGTCAGCAAGATCACCATCAATGGCGTGATCGTTGTACCGCCAACCGTAAAGATCGGATAATACGCCAGACTTGCAACATCCTGCGAAAGGGCGGTTTCATTTTGTAGAGCGAATAAGTTCATATTTAACCAATGATAGGTTGCCTGACCCGGTCCATTGGTTTGCTCGGATACAATGCGTCAGGAGAAGTTTCAAAACCCTCCAAACTTTGATTTAATTGAAGTTTTGCAAATGAGTTTACCTTCTTTTGATGAAATCGTTGTTCCGAATGACCAGACTGAGGCTCGGCAAGAACATCTTGCGAGGCTCGCTGAGTTGGTCGTAAACGCATATCCGAGCAAGTTCGAGCGCTCGTCGCTATCCGGAAGAGAAGATTCGATCAGCCGCTTGAAGGCGTACGCACCGGTCGCTGATGTTTCGGAAGAAATGGCCGCCGTTCGTGCAACCCTCGAACCAGGCACACGTCCACCTGCTGAAATTAAGGACAAGCTCAACGAGACGCTCAAAGCTCTCGGTCTCGTCCGCATCGCAGGGCGTATCGCAACGCCGATCCGCGGAAACTTCGTCCACCTGACCGACGGCCGTGAAAAGCTGCAAATTTACGCAAAGAAAGGACAGTTCACACTTGCCCGCAACGACGGTGAAGCCGACCGCGAGCCTGACCAGGCCTGGGAAGCGTGGCAGATACTCGATCACGGTGACCTTATCGGCGTCGAGGGATATCTGTTCGTAACCAACACAGGCGAGGTCAGCGTACACGTCGAGCGTCTCTTTTTCCTTTCGAAGGCGCTCTCGCCGATGCCGGACAAGATGCACGGCATAGAGGACGCCGAGATAAAACAGCGTCAGCGTTATCTTGACCTGATCGCATCGAGCTTGCAGGTGAAGTCAGAACCGCCTGCGCCGGAACGCGGTCAGAATCTCACCACTCGCGAAGTCTTCGAAACTCGTGCAAAGACGATATCCTCGCTTCGCCGCTTCCTCGAAGACGACGGCTATATCGAGGTCGAGACGCCGATGCTCACGCCGAAGGCCACCGGAGCCGCCGCAAAGCCGTTTAAGACGCATCACAACGCCCTCGACATCGATCTCTACGCACGTATCGCTCCCGAACTCTACCTAAAGCGTCTGCTTGTCGGCGGCTTCGAGAAGGTTTACGAGCTCAACCGCAACTTTCGCAACGAAGGCATCTCACACAAGCACAATCCAGAATTCACGATGCTCGAATTCTATTGTGCCTATATGGACGTCAACGGAATGATGGACTTCTGCGAGCGGTTGATCCAGGAAAGCGTCCGACGGGCGACCGGCGACCTCACCGTAACCTACGAGGGAAATGAGATTGATTTAAGCAAGTTTGAGCGTATTACGATGCGCGATGCGATCGCCAAATACGCTCCTAGTTTTGACGTCGATGACGCGAATCTCGTCGAGGCGTTCGATACGCACGTAGAAGCGAATCTGATTCAACCCACTTTCATCATCGACTACCCAAAATCGATCTCGCCGCTCTCCAAGGCGTCGCCTGAGAATCCCGAGATCGCTGAGCGGTTCGAGCTTTTTATTAACGGGATGGAGGTTGCGAACGGCTTTAGCGAGTTGAACGATCCGCACGAGCAGTTGGCGCGGTTCAAGGATCAGGCAGAGGCGAGAGAACGCGGCGATGACGAGGCGATGGTGCTTGACGAAGATTACGTTCGGGCACTTTCTTACGGCATGCCGCCCGCGGCGGGCATCGGCATCGGCATCGACCGTCTTGTGATGCTTCTGACCAATAAGCACTCGATCCGCGACGTGATACTTTTCCCGCATATGCGGCCCGAACGCCCGCTCGAAGGCTCCGAAGCCTCTCGTGCGGCGGATCATTCGGATCAGATGAAAGACGAAAGCTAAAAGAGTTTTCTGATCCGGTTTTGTCCGCCTGATCTGCATGATCCGTGTTCAAGTATTTGAAAAGGGTATCTGCGAACGCGGATGGTGTGGATGCGGATCGTTCGGATCAGAGATAAAAGACGAAAGCTAAAAGAATTTTCTGATCCGCTTTTGTCCGCCTGATCTGCATGATCCGCGCTCAAGTATTTGAAACGGGAATCTGCGAACGCGGACCTTACGCATTCGCCATTGTCACGGATCCGATACTCCCGGATATGGTAAAATTCGCTTTGCTGCTTAAAGCCTTGAATGAGCGTTGAAGAGACACCTGCCGATGAGCAGGGTAAATTAGCATACACGATCATCCAGTCGCTGCTCGACGGCCACGAGAAGCTCGGCGACCTGCTCGTCCTGATGGCGCACGCGATCGATGAGGATACGCTAAAGGCACTAGCGGGAACGATGCAGTGGGAAGCATACCTCGATTCAAAACGCGAACTCGAACAGACCAAGGCCCGTATCGACGAATTCATCACACGCCTAAAGGCGCACGAGAATGCTTGACCTTTTGATCATCGGTGCCGGGCCCGCGGGCTTGATGGCCGCATTTGAGGCGAAAAGTGCGAGGCTCGACTATCTTGTTGTAGAAAAAGGGCTTATCGGCAATACGATCTATAATTACCCCGTCGGACTGACAGTTTTTTCGACCACGAACGAGCTTGAGTTCGCGGCCGGCGACCTTAAGCCCGCGCGCGAAAAGCCGACCCGTGAGGAACTGCTCTCGTACTACGTTCGCTTCACTCTCGACAACGATCTGAACATACAAACAGAGGAAACCGTGCTCGCGGTCAAAGAGGCCGAACCGCATATCTTTGTAGTCAAAACCGACAAAGCTGAGTACGCGGCGAAGAACGTGCTTTTTGCGATCGGTGCGATGGATCATCCGCGAAAGCTCAACGTGCCGGGCGAAGATCTGCCGCACGTGTTCGATCATTTTCGCGAAACATATCCGTGGGTTCGTAAGAAAGCATTGATCGTCGGCGGCGGGAATTCCGCGGGCGAAGCGGCGTTATTTCTTGCCGAAGAAGGCGCCGATACGACGCTTGCTATCTACCGCGACGATTGGACGAATAACGATCCGAAACAAGGCTGCATCAAGTATTGGGTAAAGCAACCGCTCGAGAACGCCCTCGGTGAGCACTGCTTGAGGCTATTCTTTCTAGGAAAGGTCGTCGAATTTCGAGCCGGTGAAACCGTCCTTGAGAACGAAGCGGGCGAGCAGGTGACGACTCCGACCGATGTCGTTTTTATTCTCATCGGTTCGGATGCAGATCTTACGATGATGAAAGATCTCGGCGTGCAGACGGGGCAGGGAAAATACGGCGAAGTACCCGTTTATTCAGAAGACACGTTCGAGACGAATGTCGCGGGTGTCTATGTTGCCGGCCACTTCACGAACCAACGCCATATAAAGGGCGCCATCGATGCCTCGAAGGCTTTGGTCCCAAAGTTAGCTGCGGGTATAGACGCAGAACCACAATAGGCTGAAGCAAAAGAAAAGCCACGAATGCACGAATAGATGAGACTCATCCGCGAATTCATGGCTTGCTTTTCAAGACTCAATATGGATCGAGCAGCTACGACTGCTTGCCTTCAAGAAAAGCCTTCAGCCGACGCGAACGCGACGGATGACGAAGCTTTCTCAAAGCCTTGGCCTCGATCTGCCGGATACGTTCGCGAGTTACGGCGAAATGCTGCCCGACCTCTTCGAGCGTGTGTTCCGAACCTGTATTACCAAGCCCGAAACGCATCTTGATGACCTTTTCCTCACGCGGCGTGAGCGTTGCTAGAACCTCGTCTGTGATCTCACGCAGGTTCGAGAACGTAACTGATTCCGCGGGATTCAAGATCGAGCGGTCCTCGATAAAGTCGCAAAGATGCGAATCTTCCTCTTCGCCGATCGGCGTTTCGAGCGAGATCGGTTCCTGCGCGATCTTCAAGACCTTTCGAACCTTCGAGACGGGGATGTCCATCCGCTTTCCGATCTCTTCGCTTGTCGGCTCGCGGCCAAGTTCCTGCACGAGCAGACGCGAGGTGCGAATAAGTTTATTGATCGTTTCGATCATGTGGACCGGAATGCGGATCGTGCGTGCCTGGTCGGCGATCGCACGCGTGATCGCCTGTCGGATCCACCAAGTCGCGTAGGTCGAGAATTTGTAACCACGTCTCCATTCGAACTTGTCAACAGCCTTCATCAGGCCGATGTTGCCTTCCTGAATGAGGTCGAGGAACTGCAGGCCGCGATTCGTGTACTTTTTAGCGATCGAGACCACGAGGCGAAGGTTCGCCTCGACGAGTTCGCGTTTCGCCTTGTTCGTCTCGAATTCCCCGACGCTGATCGTGTGATACGAACGTTTTATTTCGACTATCGGCAAATGATATTTGTCTTCGATCGCGGCAAGCACCGACCTTGCGGCCTCGATCTGAGCCTTCAATTCCTTTTTGGTCTTTGGTACCGGCTTGCGGGCGATCTTCTCTTCGCAACGCTTGATGATACGCTCTGCCGAGCGAATATCGTCAACGACCTGCCTGATCGAGCCGATCAGTTTTTGCAGCGCACGCTCCGTGAGATTAAGGTTCTTGATCTCGGTTGCGATCTCAAGGCGCTGACGAGCGGTTTTCCGCTTCAAGGTCAAAAGACGCTTGCCGCCCTTTTTGCCGGCAAGTTTTTCCTGTTCTTTGATAAGCGAGACCCATGTTTTTAATGCTGTCTTGAAATGCTCGCGGATATTTTCCAAGCCTTCGAGGGTCCAGCGCATGTATTCCTCCGCCTTGTCTTCTTCGACCGAGATCTCGGCCTGTTCGGAGAAAACGACCGTTTCGCGGATACTCGCCTTTCCCGTCGTAAGTTCGTCGGAGATCTGCAAAAGCCTCTCGATCGCGATGGGCGAGCGGGCGATCGCTTTGTGCGTCTTGATCTGTCCGCGTTCGATGCGCTGAGCGATCGAAACCTCGCCCTCACGGTTCAAGAGCGGAACTACGCCCATTTCGCGTAGATAAAGGCGAACTGGATCGTTCGATTTGTCTAGGACGCCGGCCGAAAGGTCGAGATCCGAGTCATCATCTTCGTCGTCCTCATCAGCATCATCCAAGGCAAGGTCGCCGGCACGCTCGAGGAGCTTTGCGTCCGATTCTGCGACAGAGATATTTGCACCCTCAAGGCGCTCGAGAACGTCCTCAAGTTCGTCCTCGGACATCATATTTTGTGGGATCTCGCGGTGAAGTTCGTCGAGACTAAGGAACTTCTTTCGCTTGCCGAGGGCAAGCAGGCGATCCATCAGGTCTTCTTTTTCGTCGTAATCAACTGCCATATTCTGTGATAAAAGTGTTCGATTGTGTTAAGGGCCGAATCGTTGTTCTAAAAATACCTATTAACGCTCGTCAAACTGCTAAAGTTTCATTGCCGGTCCCGCCGCCAAGCAAATTGGAAAGTATAACACATTTTTTATGCGTATTGGGCCTCCAAAGTACGCCTGATCTTCTCAAGTTCGAGCTGTTCTTCGAGCAGGCGTGTGAGGGTCGCAGGGTCGTTCTCCTGTTCGGCGATGGCCGCTTCACGGCTTATTTCCTCGATCCGGTTGCGAATGGCCATATTCCGAAGGGCAAAAACGCAGTTTTCCGCTTCTGCCATGGCGTCGTCCATCGCTTCATCATCTTCGCGAAACCGCGGTGAAACGAGGAGTTCGCGGGCAAGATCGAGTGTTGTTTCGTCGCCGTCAAGGTGCTCGACGATCGAAGCGGCGGAAACCTCGTCGCCTTTCTCCGAGATCGCTATAAAGGCCTCGTAAAGCTCTGCCGTGGCGAGATTCTCGTAGTCCGTACGTTCGAGCCGCGGAAGGATCGCGGCCGCAAGTTCGCGGTCGTGAACGAGGATCTTCAGCAGATTTTTCTCAGCTACGGTCACTTTCGCACGAGCGGCGCGAGAGAGCGAACGCGTCGGGTCGGCTCGCTGCATATGCGGGGCAGCCTTGCCTGTCGAACTTTGCCAAAGTTCGCGCCTCAGCGCCGAATCGTCGATACCGAAGAAATCCATGGCCTGATCGAAGCTCTCACGCTGCTGGACGTGGTTGCGGATGGCGGTGATCACGGGCAGAAACTCTTCGACCGCTTCGGCTTTTTGCTTTGCGTTCGAGAGTTTGCGGCCTTCGGCGGCGGCAGAGAGTGCGAACTGCAAAAACGGCGTGGCACGGCCCCGGAGAACGTTGTATTCCGCCTCGCCATTCTGCCGAACAAAATCGTCCGGATCCTTGCCGTCAGGCAGCACCAGCACCTTTACATCAAAATCATGCGGCAGGAGCAGCTCGATCGCTCGCCGTGCGGCCTTCGTGCCCGCCGAATCACCGTCGTAGTTGATGACGATGCGTTTGGTGAACCGCGAAAGGAGTTTTGCCTGTGCGTCCGTAAATGCCGTTCCGAGACTTGCGACTACGTTCTCGATGCCGTTCTCGACAAGGGCGATTAGGTCTAGGTAGCCTTCGACGAGGATCGCGAAGCCTTTGCGGCGGATGGCGTCCTTTGCCTGGAAGAGGCCGTAAAGATTGTCGCCTTTTGTGTAGCCTGCGGTCTCGGGGGAGTTTAGATATTTCGGATTGTCGTCCGGCTTGATCGCACGAGCACCGAACGCGACCGGTTTCCCCGAAACATCGAGAACAGGGAACATCACGCGGCCGCGAAAACGGTCGTAAGTCCTGTCTTTATCTTCGTTTACGCTGACGAGGCCCGACTGCGTGATCAGTTTGTCGTCCGCGCCGAAATCACGCAGCAATCCTAAAAGGGAATCCCATTTATCGGGAGAAAAACCGAGCCGAAAGTTCTCGATAGTCGCATCAGAAAGCCCGCGGTCGGCGATATATTTCCGCGCTACTTTCGCGTCTTTCGATTTTCCTGCGAACTCTTTTTGCCAGAAATCAAGTGCGACCTGGTTGAGCTCGATTATCTGATCGGCAAGAGCCTTCTTCTCTTCGCGAGCTTTTTTCGAGCGAGCAAAGCTCTCATCATCTTCGAGCTCCGGCAGCATATAGCCTGACATCTCGGCGACGCGTTTTACAGCCTCCGGGAAGTTCAAGCCCTCCATTTCCATCAGGAAATTGAATGCCGTTCCGCCTTTCCCGCACCCAAAACACTTGTAAAACCCCTTAGCCGGATTCACCGAAAATGAAGGAGTCTTTTCCTGATGAAAAGGGCAGCAAGCCATCCAACTCGCACCCTTTTTCTTCAAGTCCTGAGCATACGGCTGTATTATCCGCACCAGGTCGGCACGCACCTTCAGATCGTCGATCACGTACTGTGGAAAATGCATATTCTGGGGGATCTCCGAACCTCAGCCACTGAAAAAAGACCTATTCGTCTTTCAACTTCGGTTGAAAATTACTGCTTCAGCTCTGCAATTGTAGCACCATTTCCGCCTTGGGATGACGGGGCGAATTCGAAGCGTTCGACGAGATCGCTGGCTTTAAGAAAATGATGGACGTAGTTCTTCAACGCACCGGTTCCGAAGCCGTGGATGATGCGTACCCGCGGGAGACTTGCCATATACGCCTCGTCGAGAAAGCGGTCGAGTTCGTACTCGGCGTCGGCGGTCGTCTTGCCGATAAGGTTGAGCTCTGCGGGTGAATCGCCTGCGTCGATAGGACGATGTGTGCTTTGCGGCTTCGGGCTGCCTTTTGCTCCGGGTTCGGCGAGGGCGAGTTCACTCACCTTTTGCCGCAAGCGAATGTTGCCAACGACGACATGTGCGACTTCGTCATCGATCCGCTCGACTTTGCCGACCTTGCCGAAGCTTGTTGCTACGGTCGAACCGACCTCGATCTTTTCGGTTGAGCGTGTGCTCTGTTTCGTACTTGCAAACGCGGTTGGCGGAGTTGCCTTTTTGCTGACCTTCTCAACGATGGCTCGGTTCAATTCGGCTTTTCTGGCACTGCGTTCTTTTTCGAGACGATTTTTTAGGGCCTTGTCCTCGATCGTCTCGAGAAATGCCTTCGACTGTCGTTCAAAATCGGCGAGCGATTCCGCCATTTTCGCTTCGAATACACGCATTCGCTGCTTTTCCAGATTGTCGGCTTCGCTTTCGAGCGAACCGAATTTTGCTGCAACGGCCTCGCGTTCTTCTTCGAGAGCGACGCGAAGGTCTTCGGCGAGCCGCGTCTCGGTTTGCAGACGCTGCAGGTATTCTTCCGCCTCGCGTGCAGACGTGTCTAGATGTTCGCGCGCGTGCTCGATGATCTCGTCGCGGATACCAAAGCGGTGTGCGATCTCGATACCCGACGAAGCACCTGCCAGGCCGGTCAAAAGTCGATAAGTCGGCTCGAGCGTCTTCTCGTTGAACTCTACCGAGGCATTTACAACGTTCGTGTCGTTCGCGGCGTACATTTTCAGGCCGCGGTAGTGTGTCGAAGCGATAACGTGCGCACCACATTCACGTCGAAAATGATCGACGATCGCAACGCCGAGTGCCGAACCTTCTTCGGGGTCAGTACCGGTTCCAGCTTCGTCCAATAAGATTAGTGCCGGCGAAGAACATTCGTCGACCATTGATGCGATGTTCGACATATGTGACGAAAAGGTTGACAGGTTGGCGTTCAGAGATTGGTGGTCGCCGATGTCCGCGAGGACAGATGCGTAAAGGGGAATTGTCGCCTCCTTTGCTGGTACGGGAAAGCCTGAGAGCGCCATCAGGCTCAGCAAGCCTGCCGTCTTCAATACGACCGTCTTTCCCCCGGCATTCGCACCCGAAATTATCATCACCGAGCGTTCGGAAGTAAGCGTAAAACTGCTTGGAACAATAGCATCTATGCTGCTATCGGCCTTACCGGCGGCCGCCTCTCGAAGATTTTGCTCGAGCAATGGGTGACGCGCGTCTTTCAGGTCAAGCGTGTTCTCCTCGGATACGCGAGGCACAACACATTTGAAGCCGCGGGCGAACGTCGTCTTCGCCTTGATCGCATCGAGTTCTGCGACGGCTGCGGCGGCGGCTTCGACCTCAAAAAGATGTTCGCGTAGTAGGTCGGTCAGCAGATGCAAAATGCGTCCGATCTCGCGTTCTTCCTGGCCTTTGAGATTCTGTATCTCGTTGTTTGCATCGATAGTTTCTAGAGGTTCGACGTAAACAGTCTGGCCGCTGGAGGAGAATCCGTGCGCAACACCCGCGACCTTTCCGCGAAAATCGGCCTTCACCGGGATCACGAAACGGTCGTTGCGTATCGTGACGATCGCGTCCTGAATGGCGTTTCCGGCATTCCGCATCGCGGATTCGAGAGAGCGTGTTAGCTGTGCGCGACGCGCGTTTATCTCACGGCGCAGTTTCGCAAGCTCCGGCGAAGCAGAATCATCTATCTCGCCTCCCGGAAGGACCTTCCGCGTTATCTCACCGATCGCCGAGGAAAGCCGCGGCGAGAATGTCGAGACGATCTCCCAGAGGGTCGGGCAAAACTCTTTTTCTCCTTCGACGAGCGAACGAGCGGCAAGGGCTTGCGAGCAAAGGCTTGCGATCGCGGTCAAAGAGAGAGCATCGAGCGCAGCATTCTCGATGCGGATGATCGCAAGGGAATCGTCGGGATCTTCGACACCGGAAAAGGTCCAGAAAATGTTCTTTTCTTCGGAGAGTCTAAGCGTTTCGGAGACGGCGGCGAGTGCCTTGTTGAGTTCGATCCGCGACGTGAAAGGACGCGCGGCGCGAACCACGGAAGCACCCGAAGCGGTCTGGGCGTTCCGTGCGACGAGGTCGAGAAATCGTCCAAATTCTAATATCTCAAGCGAAAAACTCATCGGAACACTCAAGAAAGGAAACGTTCGCGGATCTCCGGGGTCGGCATCATGCACGCATCCTTCTTACCAAAAAGCCGATAGCGATTTTTAGCGAACATGCGATAAAACCAGTCGCGAACAAAACGAGGTATGACCGCAAATGCCGTCAGGAACCTCCAGCCGCCGCCGAGTCTTTTTGCGATATGCAGGGCGGCGTCCGAATGCAGATAGGCCCTGTCGTTGTCGATCAGGATCACGGAATCCACATCCTCAGGGATCTCGTATTTCGCGACGAGTTCGCGTCCCGCTTCGGACTGGAGCGGAGCAAAGCGAAAGATGCCTGCCTTGTCACGGGCGATCACGAAGTTTACCGCACCGTCGCAGAAATTGCAGACACCGTCAAAAAGAACGATCGGTTGGCTATCCATCAAGTCCGCTGTGGTATCTCCTCGCCTTTCTCGAAGAATTCGAGTGATTCCGAATTTATGCAGTATCGCTGGCCGGTCGGCGGCGGACCGTCCGGAAAAACGTGTCCTTGATGGCCCCCGCATCGAGCACATCGGATCTCGATACGACGCATACCATAGGAATTATCCTCGATCTTGGTCAGATGATCCTTATCGAACGGAGCATAGAACGACGGCCAGCCTGTCCCGGAATGAAACTTCTTTTCCGAAGAAAAAAGGGGCAGACCGCAAAGGCGGCATGCATAGGTGCCTTCGAGCTTGTTGTCGAGAAGGTTTCCGCAAAATGCGGGTTCGGTGCCGTGATCGAGGAGAACGCGCGCCTGTTCATCGGTCAGGGCTTTTGCGAGATCGGAGACCCGTTCGGCACTCAGCGGCGACAGGTCGTAGCCTTTTTCAGATACTTCGTTTGCCATACCTTTACTTTAGCCCCACCAGAATGCCGCCGCAATGATGCAATAAAGCCCAATTAGAGCAAGACCCTCAAGCCAAATGGATTCGCCGTCGTAAACGATGAATGCCGAGACGATCACGGAGAGCACCAACGCCGCGAGCAAGAGCGGCGTAAGGATGAAGGAAAGTACGGCGCCGCCGAGGAAGAAAGAGAGTAGAACGAGAACAGGGAAGAGGCCGAGTGCGATCTGAAGCGAACCGTTCAAAATTACGCTTACGGCATAATCCGTCTGATTACGCCACGCAAGCTGAACGCCGACTAGATTCTCGATGGCGTTTCCGGCGATTGCTACTACTACGAGGCCGGCGAAAGCAGGTGCGATACCGAGCAACTCCATCGTCGGCTGAAGCGCTTCGACAAACCAGTCGGAGACGAATGCTGCTCCGACGCCGGAACCCAAAAGCATAATGCTCGGCAGCCAAACGGGCCACGTGTCATGCTGTTCCGCACCGGTGCTCTCTGCTGCCAGATCGCCCTTGACAAAGAAGTAGATACTTGCGGCGAGGAGCAAGAGCATAACGATCGCAACGAAGGAATCGAGGCCTGCGATATGCGATTCTGCGGGTGTGTGAAGCTCTTTTGCGAGCGTCGGCACCGCGAGTGCTGCGACCGCGATGAGCATCAATGTCACGATCATCTTCGGCGGCTCCGAGCGAAATCGCTGGGTGCCATTCTTTAAGCCGCCGACAAAAAGAGCGAGTCCAAGTACCAAGATCGAGTTGCCAAGGATCGAACCGATCAATGCGGCTTGAACGACCGTGTCCAAGCCTGCACGCAGTGCAAAGATGCAGACAAAGAGTTCCGGCAAGTTGCCAAGAGCAGACTGAAGGATGCCGGTCGCTCCGGGTCCCAGACGTCGGCCAAGCTGATCGGTCGATTCACCGACGATCACGGCAAGCAGTGCCAAGGCGCCGGCCGTAACGACGAATGCAAGGATAGGGTTTGCACCGGAATAGTGCATAACGCCCGCCCCTATCGTGAAAATCACGCAAATGCCGACAATGATCTTCTCCTTTCGGTTCATCTACTCTCCTTTGCCGAATACCTTTTTCTCGAGGGCACGCAGGCGAGACGCCATTTCGCCAAGTTTCCTGAAAGCTGCCGCGGACCGGAGCCATTCGCGGTTATCGAAAGCCGGGATGCCCGATATCACCTTGCCGGCCTCGACGTCGTGCGAAGTGGCGGATTTCGCAGTGATTATCGCATCGTCGCCCACTTTCAAGTGGCCGGCGATACCGACCTGTCCGGTCAGGATGACGCGTTTTCCGATATGCGAACTTCCCGCAAGGCCGGTCTGAGCACAGATAAGAGCGTCTTCGTCGATCGTGCAGGAATGCCCGATCTGCACTAAGTTGTCGATCTTTGCCCCGCGTTTTATCCGAGTTTCGCCGACCGACGCACAGTCGATCGACGTGTTCGCACCGATCTCGACATCGTCTTCCAGTACGACGCGGCCCGTCTGCGGGATCTTTAGCCACGTCTTTTCTGCTGTCTTTGCGTAGCCGAAGCCGTCGGAACCGAGAGTTGTGTTGTTGTGGATAATACAGCGTTGGCCGACCTCGCAGTTCTCGCGGATCGACACTCCGGAATGGACCGTCGAATCTGCGCCGACCTTAACACCTTCGTAGATCGTCACGTTGGGGAACAGCCGCACGCCTTTTTCGATCACGGCATTCTTGCCGATGACGACATTCGCGTGGATCTCAGTGTCGGGATCGACGGTTGCCGTCGGATCGATAACGGCCGAGGAGTGTATAAATGGCTTGAGTTCGTCAACAGGGAAGAATGCTCGTAAAGCCTTTGTGTACGCAAGATACGGATCTTTTGTACGCAGGATAGCGATATCTTCGCGATTGGTCACGATGCCTTCGCCGAGAAATATGGCGGACGCCCGTGTTTCGCCGATCTGCGCGGTATATTTCGGGTTCGCCAGAAATGTGACCTCACCTTCGCCGGCAAGATCAAGGCCCGCGGCTGACACGATCTCGATGTTCGCGTCGCCGCTTTCGATCGTCGAATCAGTTTTTTCTGCAAGTTCGAGCAGTTTCATCATTTTCTTTAAGCGAAAAGGATAACCCTGAAAGGCCTTTAATCCAAGATGGCAGCATTGCGCATTGGGGATTTTGCGGCCATTCTAGAATGAGTATTATGCGTTCACACTTCTTCTTCCTTGTCTTCGCGGTCTTCGTGGTTGCTTTCTTGCCCCGTGCTGCGGCGGCCGAAACCTTCGAGCCGATCACGGTCGAATCTATTACGATCTCCTCGGACGTGACCGGCGTTTCGACCGGAAGAGGCGAGTTTGCCGTCTCGTTCCGGACGGCAGATGGCGTGCTGCATACCAAATCGGCAATTGACGGATCATTTATGGCGTTTGGCGACGTGTTCGGCTGTTCTCCTTGCCGAAAGGGCACGGCGTTTCCCGGCAGCAATGCACCGGAAGGCACGATACCGCCTTGGTATTTTATTACGTCAGGCAGCACAGTTCAGCCGATCGAAACTGCACTTTTCTCCGAAACGCGTATCTTCTATCCTGAATTCAGAGTTCCGATGCAATCGCCGTTTGCGAGAACGACACACATAAGCTTTCCCGTCTGGATGAAAGGGCAGGTCAAGATCAGGAATGAGCAATCGAATGTCACGCTCGTTGACAGCGAGGCGGCCTTGAACGGTCGAGCATGCGTCTATTTCCGTCAGGGTGCTTTGTCGGCAACTTATTCATGGCGGTCGTATTCGGTCACGCTGCAAAGAGACTAGCCCGCGCGTCATCATTTTCTTACCCGATTCGATAATTGTTGAAATGCCTCTGGCGTTTGTGCCAAACTATTGGTGAAAGACAAAATCTCTCACGCAAAGATTCCCCGATCTTGGTTGTGTCTCTCCTTTTGCTAAATACTATTGATCAGCCGGAGGTATCGATAATTTATGACCGAGACGAGTGCCGCAGTTCAGCGAGGAAATGCGTCAGAACCCCTAAAACACAGGCCGCTTCAGCCGTCACAAAAGGCTTTGGGAGGCCGTTGGAACAGCCTTATTGCGACCAATACCGCTATTGCCATCGGCAGCCGGATCCACGGCTCGAAATCCGAGATCTACGTCAACGGAATGTGCGTCGAACTGCAGAAAGGATCGACGAGCTGTCCGAGTATAGTGATCGTCAACGGAGAGCCGAAATTTGCCGAGAGCCGCGAGATACTTCAGAATCCGACGGTCATTGTCGAGACGATCTCTAACGATGTCGATCCGCTCGGTCGTGCCGAAAAACTCGAGGGTTATCTTGCACTCCCGAGTATTAAAGAGTGCATTCTCGTACGTTCGGATCAAATGCGGATCGAGCACTATGCTAGGCAGAACGCCAAGCAGTGGCTCTATAAGATCTATGATGAGCGCGACGACGTTGTGTCGATCGACACGTTAAATTGCAAGGTCTCTGTCGCCGAGATCTATGCGAAAGTCGATCTCAAGCTTTCGGGATTAAATTCACGGGCGATCAACTAGGGTTTGGGGGTAGCGTAAAAGCAAAACCGGTCGCTTTCGCGACCGGTAACACCAACGATTCCTATTTCTTCAGCATCGTCTGCTGCTCAGATTTGACCATCCATTCTCCGTTTCGCTTGACGAACGTATCAACGATACGTGCCTTGCCGGATGCGCCGTTCTTTAGCGTGATGTTCTGAACATATTGAAATACAGCAGAGTCTTCGCTGAAGCTTAGAAGCTCGCCATCCGAGATGACGAAGGATTTCACCGTTCGTTCTTTCTTTATATCCGCGAGGACCTCGTTCTTGTCCTGGATCTTGCCGTCGACGCCGGTTAGGACAAAATCTTCGGTCATATTCTTTGAAAGGAAAGAAATGTCGCCGTCAAGGACAGCCTGCGTCAGATTCTTTTCGAACAATAGCAATTCATTAAAGACATCCTGTTTTGACGGGCCAGTTTTTGCCGGGGCTTGGGCAGCATTTGAAGGCGGCTGTTGTGTGGGTCGGTCTTTGTCGTCACCGATCTGGCATGCATACATCACGGCGGCGATCAAACCAAGGGCAAGCAGCGATCTCATAAAAAAACTATTCCTTTTTATCTGTTTGAAATGTTCCTGTATTGCTGAAAATACGGGCATAGTATCGTATGGAATCTGCTCAAATGCAATGCCACGACACGGGAAGTTGCACGGAAGAAGGCAAAAAAGTAAAAGGCAAATTCTACATCAAGCTCACCGGGTCGATCTCGACAAAAACAAAACGCGACTCGACACCGCGTTCTTCTGCGTCAGCCAAACCAATATCGAGTATCTTGCGAAGTTCTCGGCGCGATTCCGAACGCAGAATAAGCTGCATTCGATACTCGTTCTTCAGACGCGCGATCGACGCAAATGCGGGGCCGACGATGCGAACGGTTTTCTCCGGATTTGCTGCATCAAGACTGCGGCGAAGGGCGTTGGCAATAGCCTTTGTCCGCGAAGCATCACGATGCCTAACCATTATCGACGCTAGTGCAACGAACGGCGGATAACGAAAATTCTCGCGGTATTTGAGCTCGTCTTTGTAAAATCCTTCGTAATCCTGAGCCATCGCCCGCTGGAGTGCGTAATGGTCGGGATGATAGGTCTGGATGATCACGCGGCCCGGCTTTTCGCCCCGGCCGGAGCGTCCGGCGACCTGCGTGATCATCTGAAACGTCCTTTCCGCCGAACGAAGGTCGGGCAGCCCTAAGCCAATATCGACGCCTACGACGCCGACGAGCGTTACATTCGGGAAATCGTGCCCTTTGGCGATCATCTGGGTGCCTACGAGCATATCGACGCGGCCTTCCGCAAAATCGAGAAGTTTTTTTTCGAGCTCGCCCTTTCGAGTGATCGTGTCGCGGTCGATGCGGTCTATCTTAAGAGCCGGGAATTTCTTTTCGAGCTGGTCGGCAAGATTCTCAGTCCCCTCGCCAACGAAATAGAGAAACTCACTCGAGCATTGCGGACACACTTTCGGCGCCGGCGCGTTGTATCCGCAGTAGTGGCAGGTCAGGCGCCCATCGCGGCGATGGAACGTGAGCGTAATGTCACAGTTCTCGCATTTGATCGTCTCGCCGCATTCGCGGCAAAGCACGAATTGCGAAAAACCGCGGCGATTCATCAGGACGATGATCTGCTCGCCGCGATCTGCTGTTTCGCCGATCGCATCGAGAAGTTCAGTTGAGAGGGCAACATCTTTGCCCGCGCGCTTGAAGACCTCGCGCATATCGACGAGTTCGGCAGAAGCGAGATTTCGTCCGCCGATGCGTTCGGGCATTGAGAGTAAGGTGTACTTGCCGTGCATCGCATTGTGGAAAGTTTCCATTGCCGGTGTCGCCGAACCAAGCACCGCGACCGCACCGGCGAGATTTGCGCGCATCACGGCGACATCGCGTGCGTTGTAGAACGGCGACTCCCACTGCCGATACGCGGCATCGTGCTCTTCGTCAACGATAACGAGCCCGATATTTTTGAGCGGCGCGAAAACCGCCGATCGCGTGCCGATCGCTACACGTGCTTCCCCGGCACGTATCCGGCGCCATTCATCGAACCTTTCACCCTGCGAGAGTCCGGAATGCAGTATCGCAACGGTCGCCCCGAACGCGGCACGAAGCTGTCGTGAGAAGACAGGCGTCAACGCGATCTCCGGCACGAGCATCAACGCCGAACGTCCGATCGCGACCGTGTGCCGTATCGCACGAAAATAGACTTCGGTCTTTCCGCTGCCCGTAACGCCGTGGAGCAGAAAGGCTTTGAACGTGCTGTCGTCTATCGCATCAGTGATCTCGCCGAGCGCGTTCGCTTGATGATCAGTAAGAGCAAGATTTGGGCGCTCAGGCAACTTTTCAGCGGAAAGCGGGTCTCTATGTATGTCTCGGATGAAAACGTCGAGAAACCGTCGCTTTACAAGCGTGTTGACCGGCGACGCACTGCTTCCGACCGAGTCGAGCAGATGTGTCCAGAGCATTTCACCGCCTGCATCTGCAAGCGCGGAAAGTATCGCAGATTGTGCCTGTGTAAGCTCTTTTGAATGGTCCGCCGCGGCCGGATCGAGCAATTTCACAGCTTTTTGGCGTTTGGGGCGGACCTTCTCGCGGTTCATTCCGGCGGGAAGTGATGCCTTTAGCATCTCGCCCCAGAAGGAAGCGTAGTAATCGGCCGTCCATTCTGTCAGGCGAAGTATTTCGGGCGTGACGAGCGGTTCGTCGTCGAGAAATTCGATCGTCCGGCGGATCTTTGCAGGCTCTACATCGAGGTCCTCAGGAAGCTTACTGTGAACCGCGACGACAAAACCGATCAGGCTCCGCTTGCCGAAAGGCACACGTACGCGTTGGCCGAGTTTTGGTGCACTTAACTCTTCTTCCGGCACTGAGTACGTAAAAACGCGGTTGAGCGGAACGGGAAGTGCGACCTCGACGAACTTGATCGGGTCGGTCTTTGATTGTGCGGATCCAAGCTTCAAAGTAGTTGAGATTTTACAGTATGTTCATCGGAGCCGCTATTTGGCTGCGGCCCGTCTGCGAGGCGATGCCGCCAACAGCCGACTTTTGCGATAGAATGTAACGATATGGACGAAATGTTTGCCGCAAAAAAGAGGGAGCGGAGATTCAATCCGATATTTCTGATCGGGATCCTGATCGGGTTGATAGTGCTCGGTATCGCATTTTATTTTCTCTCCCAAAAGCCGTCGATCGAGGATCAGACGAGCCAGTTGCTTGAGACGGCAGCCAAGCCCGGCAGCCCTGAGTTTGCCGACTTGAACAAGGACATCATCATCACGACCAGCGACGACGAGACGATCGAGTCACCGACGGGCTTGGGCACGATCTCAATGTTCATAAAGGGCCAGATCCGCAACAAGGGAACTCATGATATCTCGATCCTCGAGGTCAATGTTTCGGTGGTCGATCGTCAAAAACAGGTCGTAAAGGAACGCCGTCTGCTTTTTGTTCCTCAGCAGCAGCCGATCCTGAAGGCAGGCGACACCGTGCCGGTTTCGATCTCGCTCGACGGGTTTTCTCCAAAGGCGGAGCGTGCCCTCATCTACTGGCGAGTTACCGCGATAAAAGCCGCGTCCTGAAATTTTTCTGCTCTTTGCCCTTTAAAAGCTAATTCTCTACCATTGAGAACATATGATCGAAGGTGAAGATTTTACGGTCGCATTGAGCGATCCAGAGATCGTTGAACCAATGATGCAGGTGCCGGCGGAACTTCCGGTGCTGCCGCTAAGGGATATCGTTATCTATCCCTTTATGATCGTGCCGCTGTTTGTTTCGCGCGATCGTTCGATAAAGGCTGTCGAAGAGGCTCTTAAGGATAACCGGATGATCCTTCTCGTCTCGCAAAAGGACGTGAACAAGGAGGAGCCTGCACAGGATGACCTTTATACGATGGGCACGGTCGCCATCATTATGCGGATGCTCAGGCTGCCTGACGGACGCATTCGCATCCTTATTCAAGGGCTCTCTCGCTGCAAGGTCGATTCCGTGGATCCGAGCGGAAGCTATATCCGCGCTCAGGTGACGCCGGTGATAGAACCGCTTGCACCCAAGAATTCGCTCGAGGTCGAAGCATTGATCAGGAATGTTCGCGGCTCGATGGAACGAGCGATGAGCTTGGGCAAGCCGATCTCGCCCGAGGTGCTTGCGATCATCGCAAACCTCGACGATGCCGGCCGCCTTGCCGACCTTTCGGCTTCGAATCTCGATCTGCGTCCGGAAGCGGCACAATCGATCCTGGACATTGCCGACCCGATCCCGAGGCTGCGTCGTGTCAACGAACTTTTGAGCAAAGAGATCGAAGTCCTGACCGTCCAGCAGGAGATAAACACTCAGGCGCGCGCGGACATCGATCGCTCACAGCGTGAATATTTCCTGCGCCAGCAGCTAAAGGCGATCCAAGGCGAACTTGGCGAAGGCAATGAGCTATTCGAGGAGGTCGAGACCTATCGCGAAAAGATCACGAACGCCAAAATGCCCGAAGCGGTCCAGGCCGAAGCTCTGCGACAGCTGAAAAAGTTCGAGCGGATGCACCCGGACGCGGCCGAAACTGCGACGTTGAGAAATTGGCTCGACATTATGATCGAGCTTCCATGGTCGAATTCATCCAGCGACAACTTGGATCTTACTCAAGCACAAAAGGTTCTTGATGAAGATCATTACGGCTTGCCAAAGGTGAAGGACCGCATCATCGAAGCCTTGGCCGTCCGAAAACTTCGTGCAAAACCAAAGGGTTCGATCTTGTGCCTTGTCGGGCCACCGGGAGTCGGCAAAACGAGCCTCGGACGCTCCGTTGCACGTGCGATCGACCGGAAGTTCGTACGGCTAAGCCTCGGCGGCCTGCACGACGAAGCGGAGATCCGCGGCCATCGGCGGACCTACGTCGGTGCGATGCCGGGGCGCATCATCCAGGCGATCCAGCAAGCCGGAACAAACAATCCCCTCGTAATGCTCGATGAGATCGACAAGGTCGGCGCGGATTTTCGGGGGGACCCGAGCTCAGCACTGCTAGAGGTGCTTGATCCTGAGCAGAATTTTGCGTTCAGGGATAACTATCTCGGCTTGCCGTTCGATCTTTCGAACGTAATGTTCATGACGACCGCGAACGTGCTGGAGAGGATCCAGCCGGCATTGCGTGACCGCATGGAAGTGATCGTGCTTTCCGGCTACACGGCCAGCGAAAAGCTTGAGATCGCACGCCGGCACGTTATTCCAAAGCAGATCGAAGAGAATGGCCTTTCGGAAAAGGATGTGAAGTTCGAGAAACGGGCCGTCCTGCGGATCATTACGGAATATACGCAGGAAGCAGGACTGCGTCAGCTCGAGCGTGAGATCGGAAAGATCTGTCGCAAGGTCGCACGCCGCAAAGCTGAAGCAAAGCGAAAGATACAGCCCGTCAAGGTCACTGCTGATAACGTTACGGACTTCCTGCGCGTTCCGAAGATACATATAGAAAAGGCTCCTGATAAGGACGCTGTTGGCACGGTCACAGGCCTTGCGTGGACGGCAACCGGCGGTGAGATCCTGATCATCGAGGCGTTGCGGACGCGCGGAAAAGGGAAACTTCAACTCACCGGCCAACTCGGCGAAGTGATGCAGGAATCGGCACAGGCGGCCTTCACGTTTGCAAAGAGCCGATTTGCCAAACTTGGTATCGATGAAGACGTGCTCGATAAATACGACATCCACATACATCTTCCCGAAGGTGCGATCCCAAAGGATGGGCCTTCAGCGGGCATCGGAATGGCTACGGCGCTCGTTTCGGTTCTCTCTGAGCGTCCTGTGCGGCACCAGATCGCGATGACGGGCGAGATCACACTTAGGGGCAACGTACTTCCGATCGGTGGAGTCAAAGAAAAGCTGCTTGCGGCACGCCGTGCACGCATAAAGACCGTTATTCTGCCTGCAGAAAATGAACGCGATCTTGTCGATCTTCCGCAGGAAGTTCACGATGATTTGAAGTTTATTTTTGTTGATAACGTGCTGGACGTCTTCGACGCGGCTCTCAGACCTGCACCGAAGAGGGTGAAGGCAGCAAATGCGGTGGGCTCAAAATAGGAGATTTGCGGAGCAGAAGCCGGGAAATTCGTTATTTAATAATGATTTCGGGCATTGACCGACAGTTTTCGTTGCTGATAAACTTATTCTGAGTGTTTGCGTCTTGGCAAAAGGCTCTTTAGCGCGAACGGAAGAAAGCGAACTTTTTCGCGTCGTCAGCGTTAATTCATTTGACCGTGGCGGACGGAACATATGATGTTCTCGCGTTTTTCGACCGGATAGTAGTTCCAAGGTCGGCATTTATAAGGTTTTTGATGAAGAAATTTGGAATCGCCCCAATAGCTCTTGCTGCGTCGTTCTCGGTTTTTGCTGCTATCAACGGGTCCGCACAGATAACGAGCACACGTTCGAGCAATAATACGCGGCCTGCTGAGGTTGCCCGCGCACAAGCTGACGTGAACTACGTTCTGCTCGAATCCGGCAAAGCGTTCAAGGAAGGTTTGACCGCGTATTCGCAAGGGCGATATCAGGATGCGGGATCGCGTTTTGATAAGTCCGTCGAGGTCTTTCTCTACTCTACGCTCAATATTCAGGGCGAACCACGCCTTCAAAACTGCTACAACCAGCTTATCGAGACCGTTTATCGGATCGAATATCCGTCTGACAGCCAAATGCCGCAAGTGCGTGGCGTTGCAGCGACTTGCGGATGGGAAGTTGACGTAAAACTTGCAGATCAGGTCTCCCAAATGGCGAAGCCCGGAGCGAATACGCCGGTCGCGAACTCTACCGTTGCGGTGGCCAGCGGCCCAAGCGACGCGGCACCGCGAGGTTTCGTGAATCAGGAGTTCGAGCCTTCGCCGCTCGATGATCTCGCGAAACTGGAGTTGACGCCCGAAGAGCAGGATGTTAACGACAATCCTGTCGCCCAAGAGCAGTACCAATATCTGCAGCGTGTCGTCTCGAATCGATCGCTTGGTTTTTCGTTCCAGGTTCATCCGATGATCCAACAGTTCATCAATTACTACCGCGGCCGCGGTCGTACGACGATGGAAGTTGGGCTTTACCGCTCCGGAATGTTCATGTCGATGGCTCGGCGAATTTTCCGTGAAGAGGGCGTTCCCGAGAATGTGGCGTGGCTCGGCCAGGTCGAAAGTGCGTGGAAGCCAACAGCATTTTCTTCTGCCGCTGCCTCGGGCCTTTGGCAGTTCATTCCCGGCACAGGCGTCCGATTCGGCCTTCAGCGAACGGCTTATGTTGATGAGCGCAACAGCTTTGATGAGGCAACGCGTGCGTCGGCACGTTATTTGAAGTTCCTTGCGAACCGCTACCACGGGAACTGGGAACTCGCGATGGCCGCTTACAACTCGGGCGAAGGAAACGTTGATCGAGCGATCCGTCGTGCCGGAGCCGAGAATTTCTGGCTTGCGTTCCCGTATCTTCCGCGTGAAACGCGTAACTACGTTCCGAACATTCTTGCAACGATCTTGATCGCGAACAATCCGACCCAATATGGTTTCGGCCAGATTCGGCCGGCACCTTCGCTTCGCTATGATCGCCTTCGTGTTCCTGCGTCGACCAACCTGAACCTCATCGCTGCCGCGGCGGACACGAGCGTTCAGCTTCTTCGTTATCTTAATCCTCATTTGCGTACGAATACGACGCCGCCGGTGCCGTATGTCGTCAACGTCCCTGTCGGGAAGGCAAATGAGGTCGCTGCGATCTTCAAGCGCTTGCCGGCTTCCAAGATCCCAAATACGAATCTTGCCAATACCTCGCATGGTGAGACCTGGCAGTCCATTTCGAACAAGACGGGCGTCAGTGTTGCCGAACTGATGGAAGCAAACCCCGGAATGAAGCACCCGAGCGGTAAGGTATTCGTTCCTGTTGCGGTCGGTAACCGCGTTGAGTCAACGGCATACACTCGCCCGACGAATCGACCTGTCGCGACGATTCCGACCGCAAAAATGCGTGTCGTGAAAGCAAAAGCGGGCGACACTGTCGCCAAGATCGCAGCTCGCGAAAAGATCGATGCTGCCGAGCTTGCAAAATTTAACGGCCTTCTCCCAAATTCGGTTCTTTTTGCCGGCCGCGAGATAAAGATCCCGACCAAATAAGGTTTGGCCTTGTGGTAGATTTTTGGAGAACGCCGGAATCGCTGGTACTGCGAATTCGGCGTTTTGCTGTTCACAAAGTTGACAAGGCCGCTTATTGTAACTATACTTGTTACAGTTATGGCAGCTAATAGCCAATTCGCAATGGCGGTTCATATTCTCGCTCTACTTGCGTTAAAGGGCGAGACAAATCTGAAGTCCGATACGATCGCCCAGAGCGTTAATACGAACCCTGTCGTGATCCGGCGGATACTCGGGCAGCTTGCGAGTGCGCACCTTGTCGAATCGCAAACGGGTGCCTCTGGCGGAACCCGGCTTGTACTTCCGCCTGAGAAGGTGTGCCTCGTGGAGGTATATAAGGCCGTTTCGTGCGGCGAGGTGTTCGCTTTGCCGGCGAAGCAGGCGAATCAGGACTGTCCTGTCGGGCGAAGTATCGAGGCGGTGCTATGCAACCTTCAAAAGGCGATCGATAGAAGCGTTGCTGAAAAATTAGGTGAATTTTCGCTGGCGAGCGTGCTTGGAATGATCGATATAGAAAGTACGGCCGCTGCTTAAAAAATTTCAAGATAATTGTATCAATAATAGTTACAGATCAAAATGGGAATTATGCGTGAGTATTTAGTGAAGTCGATGACATTTCAGCAGTATTTGAAACTGATCGACGATCTCCTGCGGGAAGGCAAAACTACGGGAGACGATCAACCCGTTGCAAAGGTTAGCTTCGCTCATCTGAACCGAAAGCGTATCGACCGGATATTGAAAACCTTTATTCCGGAGACCGCGTCTGCGAAGCGGATAAGCCAGGTGAGTACGGCGCGCATCTGGTATATCCTTACCGAAGGTTGGTGCGGAGATGCAGCCCAGAGTTTGCCGGTAATGGAACAGTTAGCGAGCCTGAATCCACTGATCGAGACAAGATATTTGCTCCGAGATCAGAACCAGGAGCTTATGGACCAGTATCTGACGAATGGTTCCCGGTCGATTCCAAAGCTGATCTCTGTCGATAAGAAGACCGACACAGTATTGTGGTCGTGGGGGCCAAGGCCAAAAGGTGCACAGGATCTTTTCGAAGAGCTAAAGGCTAAGAACACGCCAAAGGATGAGATTCTTGAGACGGTCCAGCGTTGGTATATAGCTGACAAGGGCAATTCGATCGCGGCCGAGATCGCGGAACACGCGACGGTCGGTATCGGCACGGCATCGCTTGTGTCTGCCACACTTGGTGTGTGATGAAGGCTTACGAGCTCGAAACATTCGGTATCGAAAATTTGCAGATCGTCGAATCCGCAACGCCGGAACCTGGCAATAATGAGGTTCTGGTTCAGGTGTGTGCGGCGTCGCTGAATTATCGCGATCTAATGGTAGTTCGCGGGGAATACAATCCGCGTATGCGACTGCCGGCCGTTCCGCTGTCAGATGGAGCGGGCAAGATTGTTGCCGTCGGAGATAACGTGACCTCGTGGAAGGTCGGCGACCGCGTGATGCCGAGCGTTGCCCAGAAGTGGTTTGACGGAAAGCCCGACGCTTCGGCCGCTCGAAGCACCCTTGGCGGCGATGCCCGTTCGAATGGCGTTCTTCGGGAATTTGCCGCGTTCGACGCTAGTACGGTTGTCCCGATTCCTGACTATCTGAGTTTCGCAGAGGCCGCAGTTCTTCCGTGCGCGGGATTGACCGCATGGAATGCATTGGTTGAATCAGGCGATTTGCGAACTGGCGAAACAGTTTTGAGCCTCGGTACCGGCGGAGTTTCGATATTTGCGGTTCAGATCGCAAAGCATTTTGGAGCGAGAGTGATCGCCACATCCTCTAGCGATGCAAAGATCGAAAAGCTGAGGGCCTTGGGGGCCGATGAGACCATCAACTATCGGTCAACTCCTGATTGGGAGAAAGCGGTGCTTGACCTTACAGACGGTGTTGGGGTCGATCACGTGGTAGAGGTCGGAGGGGCAGGCACTATCGAGAAGAGTCTCGCGTCGGTGCGCGTTGGCGGTACGGTATCTCTGGTTGGAGCACTTTCAGGGGGAGCAACGGTCAACACCGTGCCGATCTTTATGCGGGCTATTCGTCTCCAGGGAATATTCATTGGGTCAAAAGCGATGTTTGAGCGGATGCTGCGGGAATTCGACCGTGCAAGGATCCAGCCGGTAATAGATCGGATATTTTCGTTTGACGAGGCTCCGAACGCATTGCGATACATGGAGACCGGAAAGCATTTTGGGAAGATAGTTATAGAGTTTTGAACGCCGTTTTTGAAGCTCGGATTTTTGCCGGACGGCAGACAGACATTTTTACCCGAGTTGGGTAACATATAGATAAGATCATAGGATCATTTTAAGGAGAAATTGGATAAATGGGTGAATTTGCAAAGGCAGTTACGGACACCGCGTTCGACGCGGAGGTCCTGAATTCGGATAAGCCGGTATTGGTAGATTTTTGGGCCGAATGGTGCGGTCCATGCAGAATGATCGCGGATTCCGTCGAGGCGGTAGCGCAGGATTTTCAGGGAACCGCCGGGGTATTTAAGCTGAATGTCGACGAGAATCCGACCGTTTCAAATCGGTACGGCATTCGCAGCATTCCAACACTGATCGTCTTCAAGGGCGGACAGGAGCAGGAGCGAGTCGTCGGCGGTGTGAGTCGCGAGGCTCTTACCAATTTGGTGAAACGGCACGTTTAGGTTAGGAGCAGGCTTCGCAAGATGCTAAGCCTTTGACCTCAAAAAAAGAAGGCCGGGCATCGCCCGGCCTTCTTTTTTTATGTCAGCGATCTTGTGGGATCAATGAGTGTTGTAGTTGTTGACCGGATAGTCACCGTTCTGGCCCCATTCGGTCTGGGCAAGGGCACCGCCGGAACTTGTCCTTACGTAGAAGTAATTCTGCGTCGGGTCAGCGTTCGGACGCCACACCGCAAGGTCGGTCTTGCCGTCGCCGTCAAAGTCGCCCGGCGTCGCGAAATCCGAGGCGGAAAGGCCCCAGACACCGAAGTACGGTGAATCGCCAGGTGCCGAGCTCTTTCGGACGAACCAATTGATCGCACCGCCGCTTCCGCGGATGGTCGCGATGTCGGTCTTGCCGTCGCCGTCATAGTCGCCGGGGACGATCACGTCGGTCGGCGTGCCGAAGTAGTACGTGCTGACGGTTCCAGGTCCATTCGCATAGAGCCAGAAAGCAGCCTGGCCGCCGCCGCCGTTGCGTTGGATCATAAAGTCGGCCATGCCGTTGCCGTCATAGTCGCCGGGAGCCGGAAAATCGCCATTTGAACCCCAAGGGGTGTAAACAATGTTTCCGCTGTTCGGGCCGCTGCTTGCTCTATAGAACCAGAAGCTCTGATCACCTGAAGCGGCGCCTCCGCGATAGACCGCAGGGTCGGCTTTGCCGTCGCCGGTGTAATCGCCAACGACCGACGGATCGTCACCCGACTGGCCAAAGACGTCAGTACGAAGCGTGCTGTTCGAACTCTGGAAGATGTAGAAGGCCGCGACCTCAGGAGCACCAGCACGCCAAACGGTGATGTCGGACTTGCTGTCGCCGTCAAAATCGCCCGAAACAAAGAAGTCAGTTGCGAGGCCGAAGTCGGCCTGAATATTGCCCGAGCATTGCTGGCTTGCACCTGAAGCGTTGCATTCGAACCACGTTACCTGGCCGCTAGGTCCGCCGCCTGTGTTGCGGACGACAGCGTAGTCGGTCTTGCCGTCGCCGTTGTAGTCAAGCACATGCTGCGTCGGGGCGACAGGACCTCCAGCCGGTGTATAGCTGAAAGTGTCGACACCGATATAGTTCGAGTTGTTGCCTTGCGGGCCGCCATCGACCACAAAGTAGCGGAATGCGAGACGACCGCTCGTCGGGCCCGCAAGGCCGCTGATCGTGATCGTATATTGTGTCCAGACTATCGGGTATTGGTCCGACAGCGTCGGATTGATATCAAGCAGCAGATTTGTAAAATCGCCTACATCGTTTTCGGTCGTGCCAATGTTCGTGCTCGAACCATTGGTCGAAAGGCGAACTTGCATTCGGTCCGGAAACGTGGTGCTCACAGATCTGGTCCAAAATGTAAAGACATCGCCGTTGTTCAGCGTACGGGTCGGGACGAAAAGCCAATTGCTGATGGTTCCTGAGCCGCCGGCGCTGTTGAAATTGGCACCTATATAGGCTGTGGCCGCACCGGCTTGCGACGCGAAAACAGTACTGTTTCCCTGGAACCAGACGGTGGTACCTACAGGATTACTATGGTTGGTTTGGACCCATCCCGCCGCTGGCAAGGTCGTAATGTCAGCGAAGTCTTCGGTGATGGCCTGGCCAAAAGCTGTATTTGCGCTAACGAGCGAAACTGCCGCAACAAAGGCGGCTGCAAGAGCGGACGTACGCGCGACGGTTCGCCAGCTCGAAAATAGTTCAGAAACTGAAAACATATACTCCCTCCAATTCTCGGGCAGAATGATATCCGGCCCACAAACTAAGATCTAAAAATGTACAGACTTACGAGGTTAGTGTATGCGGAAGTTTCGGTGGGGTCAACCCGCAATATCTGATTCTGCAAGCAGCTGATCGGAAAAAATCAAGGCCCGACAGGTTTCGGCAACCGATCGAGCCTTAACAATCACCGCCGATCTTTCAGCGGATCAGTGCGTGTTGTAGTTATTGACCGGATAGTCACCGTTCTGGCCCCATTCGGTCTGGGCAAGGGCACCGCCGGAACTTGTCCTTACGTAGAAGTAATTCTGCGTCGGGTCAGCGTTCGGACGCCACACCGCAAGGTCGGTCTTGCCGTCGCCGTCAAAGTCGCCCGGCGTCGCGAAATCCGAGGCGGAAAGGCCCCAGACACCGAAGTACGGTGAATCGCCAGGTGCCGAGCTCTTTCGGACGAACCAATTGATCGCACCGCCGCTTCCGCGGATGGTCGCGATGTCGGTCTTGCCGTCGCCGTCATAGTCGCCGGGGACGATCACGTCGGTCGGCGTGCCGAAGTAGTACGTGCTGACGGTTCCAGGTCCATTCGCATAGAGCCAGAAAGCAGCCTGGCCGCCGCCGCCGTTGCGTTGGATCATAAAGTCGGCCATGCCGTTGCCGTCATAGTCGCCGGGAGCCGGAAAATCGCCATTTGAACCCCAAGGGGTGTAAACAATGTTTCCGCTGTTCGGGCCGCTGCTTGCTCTATAGAACCAGAAGCTCTGATCACCTGAAGCGGCGCCTCCGCGATAGACCGCAGGGTCGGCTTTGCCGTCGCCGGTGTAATCGCCAACGACCGACGGATCGTCACCCGACTGGCCAAAGACGTCAGTACGAAGCGTGCTGTTCGAACTCTGGAAGATGTAGAAGGCCGCGACCTCAGGAGCACCAGCACGCCAAACGGTGATGTCGGACTTGCTGTCGCCGTCAAAATCGCCCGAAACAAAGAAGTCAGTTGCGAGGCCGAAGTCGGCCTGAATATTGCCCGAGCATTGCTGGCTTGCACCTGAAGCGTTGCATTCGAACCACGTTACCTGGCCGCTAGGTCCGCCGCCTGTGTTGCGGACGACAGCGTAGTCGGTCTTGCCGTCGCCATCGTAGTCAAGCACATGCTGTGACGGTGCCGCGGGACCTGCCTGCGTTACGTCTGCCCAGCTTGTTCCGACGCGAATACCGTCGATCTGCAGGGTCGGAGATGTGGCGGAAGATCCTTGCCTCAGAGCAACAGCTCCCGGTGAAATGTCGCCAGGTGAAGTGTCGGTCGAGGAGACGGTCGGGCTCGGTTCGGTTCCCGGGACGGTCGTGCTTACGAAAAGCTCCGCCGTATCATTCGTGGCTCCATCCACGATGGTGTACTTGACGACGACCAGATAGGTCGTATTGAGCGAATACGAAAACGGCGTAAGGGCAACGCCCGCGGCCGAGGTCGAAGCCACTGAGATTCCGAAGGCCAAGTTGTTCGAACCATCTTTTACAGCCCACACGCGCCCGCGGAACGTCGAGCCGATCGGGTCTGGGCCAAAATGGAAAAAGTATCCGCCGGGGGCGGTCGTCGATGCTTCGCTTATATTCACCAAGAACGCGGCATAGACCGAACCGCTCGATTGGACCGCGAATGCGCGATTTACGTCCTCGCCGCTGGTCGTCATTGCGACGGCATTTCCGATGCCGGAACCAGGATAGCCGGCCAAGGTCAAGCCGGGCGACACCGTTGCGAGGGGATTCGTTCCCGCACCGCTATGAGCTGCCCATCCGTTGTCGGTCAAAAGAGAACCGGCCGAATAAGGGAAGTCTTCGACTAGGATCGCGGCCGACGGGGCCACGCTCTTCGTGTCTCGGACGACAGACTTTTGAGCCGCGTAATTTTGAGCAAACGCGCTGCCAACACCAATGACAGTCGCTATCCATACAAAAAAGAGGATTCGGAGAAATTCCTTTTTCATTATTCTTACTCCCATAAACCAAAATTCGGTCAGAGTTTGCAACGGGAACTGCACACAACAATGCCACGCGAGAAACCGTTGCTAAAATCAAGTTTTTAAGCTGACTTGCGAAAATAATAGCAACATCTCGCCTGATTTCCTAACGAGAATGAGACCGTTTCGCAGCCTTCGGCCTTACATCTCTGTTACAATCTGAGAACACCATGACGCGAATGACGAAGCTGTACTCGACGATCGGTTATCTGTGTTTGATAGTTCTGCTGGTATCAAACATCCGATCTCAAGATGCGAAGACCAATGACGATGTCATTCGCGTCTCGACCGACCTTGTGGACATTCCGGTCGCGGTTACCGACGCAAAAGGAGCCCCGGTCACAGCCCTTAAGGCTGGCAACTTCGTTGTCTATGAGGACGGCGTTAAGCAGACGGTCACGGAATTTACTTTGGCGACCGCCCCATTCGAGGTTGCCTTGCTGCTTGATACGTCGGGGTCGGCACGGAATGATCTGCCAATGATCCGGCGGGCCGCGGAGATCTTTATCCGCTCATTAAGGCCGGGTGACCGAGTCGCGATCGTTTCGTTTTCGATGAGCAGCGGCGACGCCGGAAACTCGCCCGTGATCGATGTGCTTTCACCGTTGAGTGCTGATCGCGAGAAGCTTTTTGCGGCCCTTCGCGGCCTGAAGACAAGTGCCGGTACGCCTTATTACGACGGAATGTCCGAGATCGCAGACAAGGTCTTCGGCGGTCCGGTAACGGGAGAGTTTCGTGGACGCCGTGCGGTCGTTGCATTGACTGACGGCGTTGATTCCACAAGCGCGACCGATTTTGAGGATGCTCGCGAAAAACTCGAAGCAAAAGGCTTGATCTCATACTTCGTGCGTGTCGATACGCGGGAATATTTTGAGGAAAATCTACTTGGCGACTGCGAAGCGGCGATGCGGTTTTCGACCGCACAGATCCGAAGATATTACCGAACGCTGAAAGGGAGTCCGTCGATGGAAAAAGCATCGGTGTTTTGCCAACTTGGAGATTTCGAGCGGCTAGCAGTCAGCAAGAAACTCTATGAGATCGCCGATGCAGAGATGCAGGATCTCGCAAAACGTTCGGGTGGAAAGGTCTTTCTTACCAGCGACCTTGCGGACGCTCGGCGTGCGTTTCAAGAGGTCGCGGCCGAGATCGGAACGAAGTACACGCTAGGATATTACCCGACTAACGAGACGCGGGACGGCAAATACCGCAAGATAAAAGTGGAGCTAAAGGGATTGCCCGCGGGTGCGAAGGTGCGTGCACGCGAAGGATATACGGCTCCGGTAGATTAACGACGCATTAGAATTTGATTTTTTTTATGACACAAAGATTTGGACGCATTTGTTTGGTTGTGCTTGATTCAGCAGGTATTGGCGAGATGCCGGATGCGGCGGATTGGGGCGATGCAGGCGCAGATACGCTCGGCCATATCCTCGAACGGCGCAAGGTCGCTCTCCCCAATCTTCAGAGTTTGGGTCTCGGGAATATCACGCCGCTCGCGGGACTTGCGGCTGTCGATGAACCGCTCGGTTCTTTCGGGAAATGCACGCTAAAATCCGACGGTAAGGACACGACGACAGGCCATTGGGAGATGGCCGGCATCATCTTGAAGCAAGGCTTTCCGAAATTTCCCTACGGCTTTCCCGACCGCATCATCGATCGTTTCGTAGCCGAAGCGAATGTGCCCGGCGTTCTCGGCAACGTTCCGGCGAGCGGCACCGAGATCATCAAGCAGCTCGGCGAGGAACACGTCGCGACGGGCAAGCCGATAGTTTACACTTCGGCTGATTCCGTGTTTCAGATCGCCGCACACGAGGAAGTGATCCCGATCGATCGGCTTTACGAAATTTGCGAGATCGCACGGCGCATTTTGAAAGGCGAAGACGAGGTCGCGCGCGTGATAGCGAGGCCGTTCTTGGGCTCGAACTCCGCGAATTTCAAACGGACCGAGAATCGCCACGATTACGCCGTGCCGCCGCCTGCCGACAACCTTCTTCCCGTGCTCGCGAACGCCGGGCTCGATGTTGTCTGCATCGGAAAGATCGCGTCGATATATGACAATATCGGCGTCACCGCGGATCTTGTCGGCAAGAACAACGACCAGGCGGTGGATTCGACCATCGAGGCTTTGAATGCGGAAAGCCGCGGGCTCATCTTCTCGAATCTCGTCGATTTCGATATGCTCTACGGCCATCGACGCGACCCCGAAGGCTACGCACGAGCGCTCGAAGAATTCGACGCACGCCTGCCCGAGATAATGGACGCGATGAAGCCGGACGACCTTCTCATCTTAACGGCAGATCACGGCAACGACCCGACAAAAGAAGGCTCCGACCATACCCGCGAATACGTGCCGCTGCTCGTTTACGGCCGCGAAGCTCGTGCAGGCGTCGCCTTAGGCACTCGCCAATCCCTCTCCGACATCGGCCAAACCATCGCCGAAAACTTCGGCTTGCGAATCGCCGACGGCGTGAGTTTTTTGCGAGACCTATAGGATCATTTTTGGGCTTTGCCCTTCGATGAGCGGAAAAGCTCTGCGTTTCCGAACGCTTTCTTATTTATTCTGGTGGCTATGCCACCAAGCGGTGGCGTAGCCGCAAATCTTTTCTTGGTCGAGAGGATGTCTGAAAAATCGCAATCAGACCGTCAGGAAGCTCCGTTAGGAGCGAGATGTTTGTAGATCACGAACGTCATAAATAGAGTCAAGCCCCGTTAGGGGCGGCACTAAATTATTGCGAAACAACAAGATGTCGCTCCTACGGAGCTCTAGCCATCGTTGGGATCTCGTACTACAAACATTTCGCTCCTAACGGAGCTAAAGCCGAAGTTCGTGCTTTTCAGACAGCCTCCACATCGAGCGGCGAAGCCGAAAGCCAGTTTGTTATGAAAAGATCAAAAGCTGAAACGATCACGTGTGGTAACTGTGGCAAGACAGGTGCGAGAATAATTCATGTCAGCCGAAGCTACGGGAAAGGCTCGGCTCTTCTGGTGATCGAGAATGTGCCTGTCGTCTCGTGTCCTCGCTGCGGCGAGAGTTACGTGACCGCCGCAACGCTCCGCGAAATAGATAATATCAAGCGCAACCGTTCGAAGATCGCATCGACGCGGCCGGTGCCGGTCGCCGCTTTTGTGTAGATCGCGTGTTCGCACACGCTTCGGTCGGCCGCCTTGCTTTCTACAGGTTTCGCTTCGCTTCACCTGTAGCTAATAAAATTTTCGCGTGCAAGGCACGCTTAGGACGACCACGGTAAAATGACGCGGAAGTAGTAGCGGTTCATCGATAAATTAATTTCCATTTAGGAGCAAATTATGAAAATGATCGGGCGGCGTTTTGTGTGTTTGGGGTTCGTGTTGGCGATGTTGGTGCAAGGAATGTTCGTGCAGGCGGCGTTAGGCCAGACGAATGAGACGCCTTCGCGTTTGCGTGGTGAGATCGAGCGGTTCGCGCAGGATACTGGAGCTTTCGACAGGCTTTGGCGGTCGGAGCTTTCGGCGGCACGGATGGCGAGGCTCGGCGAACTGTATGACGGCGAGCTTGCGACGCTTCGCGGAATGAATTTCGATTCGCTCGACCGCGAAGAGCAGATCGACTACATACTGTTTAAGAATCATCTCGAACACGAGCAGCATCAGATGGCGCAGTTGAAACGGCAGTTCGCCGAGATGGAACCGCTGATACCTTTCGCGCGTACGATCACTGACCTTGAGGACGCACGACGCCGACTCGAATTCGCCGACGGAGCGAAGTCCGCAGCGGTTCTTGACGGCCTCGCAAAGCAGATCGCGGAAACGCAAAAGGCGTTCGAAAAGGATTCGGCTGCAAAGCCGAAGCGCACGGTCGCGTATCGTGCGGCAAGGGCGGTCGCCGGGCTTCGCGACACATTGAAGCGTTGGTACACGTTCTACAACGGCTACGACCCTAACTTCACCTGGTGGTGCGAAACGCCCAACAAGACGGCGGACGAAGCTCTCGACAAATATCAAAAATTCGTAACGACCAAGCTCGTCGGTATCGCTGCGGACGACAAGACAACGATCATCGGCGACCCGATCGGCCGCGAAGCTCTCATCGAGGAACTGCGATTCGAGATGATCCCGTACACGCCCGAGGAACTCGTCGAGATCGCGAACAAAGAGTTCGAATGGTGCATCGCGGAATTGAAAAAAGCGTCGCGTGAGATGGGTTACGGCGACGATTATATGAAGGCGATCGAGGCCGTGAAGAAGACCTACGTCGAGCCGGGCAAGCAGCCCGAACTCATACGCGACTTCGCACGCGAAGCGATCGATTACGTAAAGCAGAATGACCTCGTTACCGTTCCGCGTGTCGCCGAAGAATCGTGGCGGATGGAGATGATGACGCCCGAACGTCAGCTCGTCGCACCGTTCTTCCTGGGCGGCGAAACGATCCTCGTCAGTTACCCGACCGACACGATGACGCAGGAGCAAAAGATGATGTCGATGCGCGGCAACAACCCGCATTTCGCGCGTGCCGTTACGCATCACGAACTCATTCCGGGCCATCATCTGCAGGGCTTTATGACCTCGCGATACAAGCCGTATCGAAGGATGTTCAACACGCCGTTCTGGATGGAAGGCTGGGCGTTGTATTGGGAGTTCCTGCTTTGGGATCGCGGTTTCGACAAGACGCCCGAGGATAAGATCGGTGCTCTCTTTTGGCGTTCGCATCGTGCGGCGAGGATCATCTTTTCGCTCAACTTTCACCTAGGCAAGTGGACGCCCGAGCAGTGCGTCGATCTTCTCGTGAACAAGGTCGGGCACGAACGCGAGAACGCTCTCGCCGAAGTGCGACGTTCGTTCGCGGGCGATTACGGCCCGCTTTATCAGATGGCGTATATGACCGGCGGACTGCAGTTCTACGCGTTACACCACGACCTCGTCGATTCCAAAAAGATGACCGACCGCGACTTTCACGACGCGATCCTCAAGAACGGCCCGATCGCCGTCGAAATGGTCCGAGCCACGCTCACCGACGCCAAACTCTCGCGCGACTACAAACCCAACTGGCGCTATTACGATCTCGGGAAGTAGGGCCGCGTCTGTAGCCCGATCGCAGTGCGGTCGCATTTCCGGTGTCCCCGAAGGGGACGAAGATAATAGCCCAGGGTAAGGCCGAAGGCCGCAACCCTGGGATCACCACACAAAACGATACCGACCCTGTAAGGGTCGAACAAACCAACGCCGCGGTTGCTCCCCTTCAGGGAGCGGAAGATATTGCGGATCGTGACCCAGGGTTTCACCCTGGGGTATTATCTTCGTCACCTACGGCGACGAAAACGACGACGCCTTTCAGCATTTCACGATCTTTTCGCAACAATTCGACGAAACGCCGTAAAACATTGATGTTTGCGGCGAATTGGACGAAAATATGTGGCGATTTTACAGCGTTCAGTCGAGACTTTACAGCGTTGAGTGGTGATTTGACAGCGTTGAGTGGCGATTTTACGGTGTTGAATGACGATTTCACGGCGTTCAGTCGAGACTTTACAGCGTTGAATCGTGATTTTACGGCGTTGAATCGCGACTTTACAGCGAATAATCGAGACATTACGGCGAATAATCGAGACATTACAGCGAATAATCGCGACCTTGCGGCGTAAAACCGCGATATATCGGTGAACAAAATGCGGATTTTTGCGTAATATTGGACGAAAACTATGAAAAAGAATCAATTTATCGCGAAGATTGCTCTTACGATCTTCGCTTTTTCGACGTTTGCGGCGGCACAGGCCGTTGCTCCGGCGGGCAGCGTCAAGGAACGCGATGTCCGTGCGGCGATGTACTTTCTTGCGGGCGACGCGATGCAGGGACGCGGTTCGGGCACGAAGTTCGAACGGATCGCTGCTGAATATATCGGCTCGCAATTTATGCAGTTCGGGCTCGAACCCGCGGGCGAAGTCGGTTTCGACGGCAAACCGACGTTCGTGCAGACGGTCGAAGCTCCGCGACGCGAGACCTTGACGGGCCTTACCATCGACGGAACCTCGATCAAACTCGGTGACGACATTATCGCGTTCGCGATCGCAGGGAAGGAGATCAGCGGTCCGATCCAGCACGCAAAGCCCGGCGACAAGGCGGTGAAAGGCGCGATCGTCATCTTGTCGATGTCCGCTGATTCGAAGTATGAGAATGTTCAAGGTGACATACGCCAGATGAGCCGCGACGGTGCGGCTGCGGTCATAATGGTCGAGACCACCGAGATGAGGGCCAATTGGGCGGAGGTCGCTGGGCGAAAGGCGTCTTTAGGGCGATTCGGGACGCTGCTCGCGGTTTCGACAAAAGGAGCGGAGGAACTCGCGAAATTCGCCGAAGGCTCGACCGTAACGCTCAAGGGAACGTTCGAGGCCGCGGCTCCGACATACACCTGGAACGCGATCGGTAAGATCACCGGCACCGACGCGAAGCTCGGTTCGCAGGTCATCTTGATAAGTTCGCATCTCGATCACCTCGGCGTACGCGACAACGCGCCGGGCGATGACAAGATCTTCAACGGTGCGGACGACGACGCTTCGGGCACGGTCGCTGTGCTCGAGATCGCACGCGCTCTTGCCGCGGGCAAGAAGCCGAAGCGGACTGTTTACTTTGTTTGTTTCGGCAGTGAAGAAGCGGGCGGCTTCGGCGCAGGATATTTTGTGAAGAATCTGCCGTTCCCGCAGGACAAGTTCGTTGCGAATCTCGAGTTCGAGATGATCGGCCGGCCAGATGCGAAGGTGAAGCCCGACGAACTTTGGCTTACAGGCTACGAGCGTTCGAACCTCGGCCCTGAACTTGCAAAACGCGGTGCAAAGCTCGTGCAGGATCCGCACCCCGAAGAGCAATTCTTTCGGCGCTCGGATAATTACACGCTCGCACGGCAGGGAATTATCGCGCACACGGTCTCAAGCTTCGGCCTGCACAAGGATTACCACCACGCGAGCGATGAGATCAAGACCATCGACTTTTCGCATATGACGCACGCGATCAATTCGATGGTCGCACCGATCCAGTGGCTTGTGAATTCGGACTTTGTTCCGAAATGGAACGAAGGGATGAAGCCGTAGAAGCCGGCGAGGCGGCTTCGAATGCGGAACGCGGAGTGCGGAATGCGGAATTCCGGGTGCGCGAAGAATTGCCGACGCAATTCTTTGAATGCCTGCCATCTGTGTCAGTAGCCCGCACGTTAGTAACGCCTCAACAATTGGTCGAAGGCGCATCGGACCGGAACGCGGACGCCCTCGTCCGCATCGCCGCGAAGCGGTGACCGGACGTTGTCAGAATTCGGCACGAGGTTTTCGCCCTTCGGGCTCAGTGCGGACGAGGGCGTCCGCGTTCCGGTGGCTAGATTATATGGTCGGCGAATTTGAAACCGACCAGCGACAGCGGCACGAAGATCACGAGGCTCACGAGCACGAACCAGATCGGCTGCGGCCAGACCGTTGCGGTCGCGACTGAACCTAAGCTCAGCAACGCACCTACGACGATCGCGAGTGTCGCCCCCTGGCTCCAGCGTCTTCCCATCTTCGTTGCGATGAACCCGCCCGCGAACGCGGCGATCGCATAGCCGATCGCGACCGCGACGAACGCGATCGTCGGATACGTTTGCATATAGGCTGCCATATCGCCTCTGCGAGCGTATTCGATATTGACGGGCGGCAATGGCGGAAAGATGGTTGCGATCATATAGGCGATCCAGATCACGGCGACCGCCGCCACCATTGCTGTTACAATTGCGAGTATTTTCCGTCCCATTTCATTCCTCCATTCATTGAATTAGCGAGTTCGCATACCTCTGGTTTACGCCCGAATGACATCAAATGTCAAGAATTTCCTTCGGCGCTCTCAATTATCCTTTGCCGGAGAAGTCCTACATATTAAAATATCACCTGCCTTTTTAGCCCCGGTGCACGCTTGCATTGGTGCGGGCTTTTTCTTTGATGACCCCGGAACGCTGGCGCGAGATCGAAGACGTGTTTCACTCCTGCTTGGATCAAGATCCGGCGGAGCGCAAGGCCATGCTCGATGAGATCACTACACGTGATCCGGAGCTTGCAAAAGAGGTCGATAAGCTGCTTTCCCAATTCGAGCAGGCCGAAAGTTTTATTGAAGAGCCGATAGCTGCAAGCGCCAAGCGCGAAGTCCTCTCATCTCTATTCGACGACAGTGACCTAGACCCGTTGATCGGCAAGACCCTCGGGGCATATCGTATCGAGCGTGAAATAGGCCGCGGAGGAATGGGCGCCGTTTACGAGGCGACCCGTTCGGATGGCGAGTTCCGCCGCAAGGCCGCGATCAAGGTCGTAAAACGCGGGGTCGATACGGATTTTGTCCTACGCCGCTTTCGGAATGAACGGCAGATCCTTGCGGCCCTTGACCACCCGTACATTACGCGCTTGATCGACGGCGGCACGACCGACGACGGCCGTCCGTACTTCGTGATGGATCTGATAGACGGCGAGCCGCTTTATTTGTTTGCCGACGGGAAGCGTCTTTCCCTAAATGACCGTCTCCGGCTGTTTGCGAAGATCTGTCAAGCGGTCGAGTATGCTCACGACAGACGCATCATTCATCGCGACCTTAAGCCCGGGAACATTTTCGTCGCGTACGACGGATCTCCCCGTCTTCTCGATTTCGGGATCGCGAAACTGCTTGACACCGATCTTGCGGCAGTTACAATGCAGCCGACGGCCACGGCGATCCGGATGATGACGGTCGATTACGCAAGTCCCGAACAGGTCCGGGGCGAAGCCGTTACGTACGCGTCGGATGTTTATAGCCTCGGGGTGATCCTCTACGAACTGCTGTCGGGACGACGTCCGTACCGCGTTGAGAGCCGCAATTCACTCGAAGCGGCGAAAGCGGTTTGCGATCAAGAGCCGCTGCCGCCGAGCCAGGCCTTGGATGATCAGACCCTGCAAACACCTAAAACAGGAAGCTCAGCTGCCGATTCGACCGGCCGTGAACTTGCCGAGAGCCGCGGAGGAAGCCCGACCGATATTGAGAATATGTTGGCGGGGGATCTCGATAACATCGTGTTGCGGGCTTTGCGCAAAGACCCCGCCGAACGCTATCCATCGGTCGCTGATCTTAGAACCGACCTCGAACGATATCTCGGTGGCGATAAGATCGACATCACACCGTTTGCCTCACTTCCCAAAGAAGAGAGAAGAGACGGATCGAAAGTGCTTGCAGTGCTGCCGCTGAGTTTTCTTGCTTCCGGCTTCGATGCTGAACAGGACGAGGATTCTGCCTACTTGACGATCGGGATCGCGGATGCGATCATCAGCAAGCTTGCCGGCATCAACGGCCTCACGGTTCGGCCGACGAGCTCGATCGCACGTTTCAACGGAAAGACGCTGAACCCGCTTCGTGTCGGAAGGGAGCTTGCGACCGACTTCGTTCTAGATGGCCGAATCCGAAGATTCAGCGGCCGCATTCGTGTGTCGTTCCAACTCTTGGAAGTCGGGAAAGGTGCGGCCATCTGGGCTGGGCATTTCGACGAAAGTACGACGGACATACTGGAACTCGAAGATGCGGTCTCCGAGAACGTTGTCAAGGTTCTCACGCCGAAACTTACAGGTGCGGAAAAGCGGCGGGTCGCACGCCGTGGAACCAATGACGCGAAGGCCCATGATGCTTATCTTCGCGGACGGTTCTATTGGAACCATTTCACGGGATCTTCGATCGGGATGGCTCTAGAGGGCTTTCAGGAAGCGGTCGAGATAGACCCGAATTATGCCCTCGCCTATGTCGGTATCGCGGACTATTATATGTGGTCCGCGATCTACGGCCTCACACCTTCGGCGGCGTCTCTGGATCGTTGCGAGGAGGCAGCCCGAAAAGCCATTGCGATTGACGATCGTGCGGGAGAGGCGTACGCGACTCTCGGACTGGCGTTGTGCTCGCGGTTCGATTACGAGGAATCTGAAGAGTGTTTCAAAAAGGCATTGGAGCTGAATCCCGGCTATTCGCTCTCGCATGAATGGTACGCCGCCTTACTAATCTCGACGGGAAGGAGTGAGCAAGGACGTGAAGAAATGGAAGTCGCCAGCAGGCTGGATCCGCTTTCAGTTCGGACGCAGGTTCTTTTCACTTGGTATTTGTACCAACTCCGCGATTTCGACCATGCACTCGAGCGTGCAAGGGAGATAGTGCGGCCCGATCCAAATTTTGCTCAAGGTCAAACCCAGCTTGCCTACATTGCGTCGCAGGCGGGTTTCTGCGAAGAAGCCCTGGCCGCAGGCGAGATCGCCGGCCAACTGGCACCGGCTTTGTCGCTCGCAACATTTGAGCGTGCCTGCGTTTTTGCCTCTTGCGGCCAGCCTGAACGCGCGGCCGAATTACGTGATGAACTCTTCGAACGGGCCAAGCACGAGGATGTGAAGCCGCTTTTCTTAGGCTATGCATCGCTTGCTGCAGGTGATAAGGCGGCTGCGGCCGAGTATTTCAAACAAGCGATCGCCGAATCTGATCCGTGGCTTGTTTGGTTTCCGACAGAGCCGCGTCTTGATCCTGTCCGCGACGATCCGGAGTTCGAACCGGTCTTTGCGGCTCTTCGAGAGAAGATCGCCGGCCGCCCGAGGCGATCGGGAACCTCGCCGGAGCGGAACCGCGATACGGCTGAGGCATTTCACCAAGCAGAAACGCAGATCCACGGACTCCATCGCACCTACGCCGCGAAACTGAAGATCGCGGGTCTTGTCGCCGCATTGGTGATCGGCATTTTCGGCATCCTTCATTTTTCGGGCGTTTTCCGTTTTCAGCGTCTTCTCAGCACGTTTAGCGGCCAACCGGTCGCCGATGTCGGCAAGACTGTCGCCGTTCTGCCATTCCGCAACGAAACGGGCGACCCGGCGAATGATTACCTTGTCAGCGGTATGGCGGATTCGATCGCTGGAACTCTCGGGCTCTTTAACGAACTTCGTGTCATCTCGCAGACAACGATCGACAAGCTCGGTCCGAATGCTGTACCTGTCGAAGCCGGTCAGAAGGTTCGAGCCGATACCGTGATCGTCGGAGTTGTCAGTAGCGAGAATAGTAAACTTACCGTTAACACCGAGGTGATAGATGTTGCATCGGGCGGCAAGGTCGCGGAATTTTTCTTGGCCGAATCGCCTGACAGAATGTCTGAGCTGCAGGCAGGTTTGCAGACGCGGCTGCTTAAGGCATTCGGTATCGGTGGGCAAACAGATGCGGCAAGGCGTGGATATACCGAGAACGGCCGGGCGTTCGATCACTACTTGAAAGGCGAGTACGATCGTCATCGCTCAACTCCTGCCGGAATTTCGGCGAGCCTTGAGAATTACAAAAAAGCGATCGATGCCGACCCCAATTACGCCCTTGCCTTTCAGGGTATTGCACTCGCATTTCGATCAGCTCCCGCGTACGGGGTCTTGTCGCCGGAGGCGGCGTATCCAAAAGCTCGAGAGGCAGCAATGACGGCTCTTCGGCTTGATCCTACGCTTTCGACGCCTTATGTTACGCTTGCGTCCATCCAGGCGACATACGATTGGGGTTTCAAGGGCGCCGAGCAACAGTATCTTGAGGCCATACGACGAGCTCCGAACAGCGCCGAAGCTCATTATTCGTACGGCAACTTTTTGGTCGCGATGCAGCGGACCGATGAGGCGATGCACGAATATCGGATCGCCCAACAGGCGGATCCGCTGAACCTGAATGCAGCGACCAATATAAGCTGGGCGCTTTACGTAGCCGGACGCTATGAGGAAGCGACGGGGCAGATCACGCAGGTGATCGAGCGGGATCCTGGCTTTGCCAGAGCATATTTGAATCTGGGCGAGATCCAGCAGCAGCAAGGAAAGTACGCGCAGGCAGTAGAGTCGGTGAAGAAGGCTTTTGCGCTCTCGAAAGACCCTTTGACCGAAATGGCTCTTGGGCATGTATATGCGACGGCGGGAAAGAAAAAAGAAGCGCTTGCCATCGTGCTTTCACTCGAAGAACGAGTGAGAAGAGGTGAAGTCTCGGCCTTTTTGCCTGCGGTCGTTTACGCGGGGCTAAATGACAAGGACAAGGCATTTTACTGGCTCGAAAGGGCGTACCAGCAGCGTTCCAATTGGCTGACTCTGCTAAAGGCAGGACATCGTCTGAAGAATCTTCACGGCGACCCGAGGTTCGACGATCTCCTCAAACGCGTCGGATTCGCTGCTGAAGAATAACGAAACGGTGAACCGCCGTTTTTGGCGATTCACCGCTTTTTCTTACCTCGCTCGTGTCTATCTACCGATCGCATTCACTATCGCCTGTGCCGCCTGCTCGACGACAGCAGAGATTATGTCATCTCCGTCGGCCTTCGCCTTTGCTTTGAACGTCTGGGAAAGCTTCGGTGAATTATCCGCCGTCGAGATCAGCTGAATCTCGAGTATCAGCGAGTCCTTCGACTTCACGTTTCCTGAAACATTCGCGGCCGAGATGATGGCGGTCGTCGCCATCTGGCCGGCGATGTTCCCGATGGTACTGCCTGTGTGACCGATGCCGGTCTGACCCACGACCGAACCGAGCATCTTGCCGAATCCGCCGAATCCGCCACCGCCTTTCTTGTGCGAAACGGTCGCATTCAATACGAGATCGCACTGCTTTTCACGGGCCTCCGACGATGCGGCCGAGGCAAGTTTTGCTTCGAGCAGAACAAGCTCAACCTTTGTCCCTTTAAGGAACGTGCCGAACGTATTTGCGATCGCAAGTGCGAGATCATTGGCCGAAATTCCTGAAGCCACCTCGCCTGTCCGCACGCCCGCAAGGCCGATCCGAACGGTGCCTTCTTTCTTTGGCCCGAGCTCGCCGCTCGATGCCGCAGATATTGAGTTGGCTTGCTGAATATTCGAATTCAGACTCGAAGACTGACTCGGGCCGTTCGACATCGAAGAATTCGAGTAGCTTGATGCTGAACTCGAGGCCGAGTACATTTCAGCGGCGTTCTTGACCTCACGATAGTCTTTGGGTACTTCAAAGAGTGCCGGGTCGAGTGTTGCCTTCGACAGTTCCACGACCTCGTTGACCGACGAGAAGAGCTCTTTACCGGACTGGTCGAAGGACGTCATCTTCTGCCAAACGGGATAGCCGGTCTTTCCGGATCCTTGCGTTTTCGAGACATATTTGTCCGTACATCCGCCGTTCATCGCCGAGGGACGCGGCACGTACTGCCTTTCCTGCGAGCACTGAAGGGCGAATTCGGCGTCGATCACCCACATATCCATTTCCATTTTCGTCTTTGTAGGATTGCAGGCGTCGGGCGATGATTCCATTACGATCGTCTGGATGATGTGGCGTGCCGTGTAGCCGAACATTTGCTTCCGTTCGCCGGTGTCCTTCGTGGTCGTCGTCACATACATCGTGCCCCCTTTCTTTGCCGGTATCGGCTGGCCGGGCGCTGACGCCTGTGTCGATGAACTGCCGTCCTCGTAGTAGGTGACGACATAGGTTTCGGTCGCGGAGTTCATCTGGACATCCCGCCGTAGGTCGCATTGCGTGAGCGAGATCATCATCCCGTCCATCATTTCCGTGCGGCTGCGTTTGCCCTTGATATAGGTCGTGTTCTGGCTCGACTGGCCGCTCATCGTCTGTCTTGTTGTGATCTTTACGTCGGCAAATGCTGTTGCCGAAAAGCAAAGGATCGAGATAAGTATGAATAGCTTTTTGGTCATTTCCGTTTCCTCTAAAGTAAATATGAATGATCTAACTTATCGGCATTTTCTTTTTCGCCGTCACTCTATAAGGCGAGGGCGGGACGCAAAAAGGTATCACGGGGCGATCATCTTTTTTTCGATTCGGCGCGCAGGGAAAACGGGGAACCGGACCGTATCCTTCATTTGAAGAAGCACGGTCCGGTCTTATTGGTGAGCCAAATGGCAGGCAAGATCATGCGGCCAGTCTTTCGTGATTCTCGGCGTACTTCGGCGGCCTCGACATCTGAATGAACTCGGCCCAGAGTTCGGGTTTTGTGACGTTGCGATAGATCTCCGTCATTTCAGGGGTATTTACCTCGAGCAGAAACCTGTTCTCGATCCAGATCTCGATAAGCTGAAATATTCCGCCAGCACGATTTGCGGTAAAGCATCGCCAGCCTTCACGTTTGGCGATCGCCTTGATCGCGTCCTCATCAAGCGGCGAGTTGATGTTCACGTGGACCGAGCTGAAGAGAGAGGTTTCGTTGCCGGCAACGAATGTCGCTTCGAACTCGTCTGTCGGCGTTTGTATAGAGAAGTTCTCTTGCTCAGGAAAGCCTTCGCCCGGGATGAGGTTCACATCCAGCGGTACGCACTCGATTATTGAGCCTTTGTCGTCATCTGCGAAGGCTACGTAGCCGCCCGGACTCGGCGGAAATGGAAATGCCACGCCGCCCCAAAGTTCGGCGATGACGTCGGCGGCGTGTTTCGGGTCGTTAACGCCGATTGAAATATGATTGATCATTGCGGTATCTCCTATCTATTTATGATCTGAGAACAAAAAATCGTTCCCGTCATTTGATAGGCGAAACACACCAAGAAAAAGTATCAGGAGTTTTTTGCGAGCCGACCGTAGAGCCACGCTTTGGTCATCTTCCAATGGCGTTTTACGGTGATAACCGAGACGCCGAGCACTTCCGCCACCTCGTCCATCGTTAGGCCGCCGAAGTATCGCATCTCGACGATCTGAGCTTTTAGTGCGTCCATTCTCGCGAGCTCGGTCAACGCATCGTCGAGTTCGATCAGTTCCGTCGTTTCGTCTGCCGCCTTATCGATCTCGTCGTTGAGCGTTAGGATGTGAAATTTGCCGCCGCGTTTGAAGGCATTGCGGCGGCGAGCGTGATCGACAAGGATCCGCCGCATCTGGTTTGCCGCAACAGCGACGAAATGTGCCTTATTCTGCCAGCTTATTTGGTTGATATCGACCATCTTCAAATAAGCCTCGTTCACGAGGGCCGTCGGCTGCAGCGTGTGGTCGGAGCGTTCCTGCCGCAGATAGTTGCCGGCCAGGCGCCGTAATTCTTCATAGACAAGCGGCAGCAGATCGTTGACCGCGTCTCGGTCGCCATCCGACAATCTTACAAGTATCCCTGTTACGCCGTTCGTGTCCATAAAAGCCAAGATCGCTTAGGAGAGCAAGATATCTTAGAATAACAGAACTTTACGCTCAAGATTCTCAATATGTTCTGTTACGAAGTTACTGCGGCCGTTGAGGATCGGCTGCGGGCTGAATTTGAGGACTACATGCTCGCAAAGCACATCGCTGAGGTGCTGGAGACGGGCTGTTTCGTCCGTGCCCGGTTTTCGCGAAGCGGCGACAATTATTCGACCGCTTACATCGCGCACGACAGGGCAGAGATCGACCGCTACCTGGAGAATTTCACGCAGGCGATGCACGACGATTTCATGGTGCACTTTCCTGCCGGCATCGAACTCTCACGGAGTATCTACGAAGAGTAAAGGGAATAAGCTCCGATGCATCTGATATCCTATTGGTATGCTCATTCTGGGGATCGAAAGTTCATGTGATGAGACCGCAGCCGCCGTCGTGCGCGACGGCCGCGAGATGCTCTCGTCCGTCATCCATTCGCAGATCGAATCGCATAAGGCGTGGGGCGGCGTCGTGCCGGAGATCGCTGCACGCGAACATCTCATCAAGATCGAGCCGGTCGTTCAAAAGGCATTGGACGACGCGAAGATCTCCGCTCGCGAGCTCGATGCTGTCGCGGTCACGCAAGGGCCCGGCCTTATTGGTTCGCTGCTCGTAGGCGTTTGTTATGCGAAAGCTTTTGCCTACGGGCTCGGAATCCCGATCGTCGGTGTAAATCATATCGAAGGTCATGTTTTTTCTGTTACGCTCGAAAATCCGCCCGTCGAATTTCCCGCCCTCGCGCTAATAGTTTCCGGCGGGCACACGAACATCTTCCATATCCCTGAACCGGGCGAATATCGGATCGTTTCGCGGACACGCGACGACGCTGCCGGCGAAGCGTTCGATAAGGCCGCGAAGATGCTGGGGCTCGGTTATCCCGGCGGCCCGATCATCGAGAAGATCGCGCTCGACGGAGATGCAAAGAAGATCGCTTTTCCGACGGCAAAGATCTCTGACGGACGGCCCGATATGAGCTTTAGCGGCCTCAAGACCGCGCTCGTCCGACATATGCGTGAGAACTCCGTCTCCCCTGCGAACGGCAGCATTTCCCAAGAGATCAAGGACATTGCGGCGAGTTTTCAACGGGCTGTCATTCGCGGTTTGATGAAGAGTTTCGAGAGGCTGGCGTCAGACCTTCGGCCGAAGAGCCTGATCGTTGCGGGCGGTGTCGCCTGCAACCTCGCCCTGTGCTCTGCGGCGGACGATCTTGCAGCCAAACTCGGTGTGCCGGTTTACTTTCCGTCAAAGCATCTTTCTACCGATAATGCAGCAATGATCGCTGCCGCGGGCTATTTTCATCTTCTGCGCGGTGAGCGGGCCGATCTCGATCTGGCCGCTGATGTTACGCTTCGGCTTCAGAACAGCGGAAATGCAGAAGCCGAGGCCGGGCGGCGGGGAAATTATCGCCGCTGAAATGGTTCTTGCAATGCCTGTAAAAAAGCCGTTACAATCTTCTTTAGTTTGACCAGTCTTTTCGTTCGTATTTGAAGTTCTTTGCGGCTGCACAGAAATTCCCCAGAGCAGCCCTTTCGGAGCCGATCCTTAAGTCAGCGGCCCCGCTTGCTACCCATCAACTTTTCGGGAGAGATTATGTACAGAAAGAATTTTGCCCTCTTACTCTTGTCGGTCTTCTTTGGGATCCTTGGAGTTGCGGCGCAGCCGCAGCCAGCGCCGTACACGCCGCGTCTTCAAACATTTACAACGAGCACCAGCTCACCGGTCCTTCTTCGTTCTGCTAATGACGGATCCGGACGCATCTTCGTCGTGCAGCAAGGCGGCCAGATACGAGTGTTCCTTCCCGGTTCGCGAGATTCGCTGCAGTTTATCGACATTTCGTCAAAGATCAGTGCCGGCGGCGAACGCGGCCTCCTGGGTTTGACCTTCCACCCGGACTTCGCGACCAATGGCAAGTTCTATGTGAATTACACGGCCAGCGGAAGCGGAACGACGGTCGTTGCCGAGTACAAGACGATGACCGGAAACGGGAACTCAAATACCGGTGACCCGAACAGTGAGCGTATCTTGTTCCAGGTTCCGCAGCCCTTCTCGAATCACAACGGCGGCATGGTCGAATTCGGGCCGGACGGCTACCTTTACATAGGAATGGGCGACGGCGGATCGGGTAATGATCCCGGAAATCGTGCTCAGAATCGTTCGCTGCTCTTGGGCAAGATGCTGCGCATCGATCCGAATTCGGTCACGCCGGCCTATCTGATCCCGCCGACCAATCCGTTTACCGGCGCTGGAACAGCGCGCTGCGACAACGGCAGCACGACGTCCGGAACGACGTGTCAAGAGATCTGGACGATCGGAATGCGAAATCCTTGGCGTTGGTCGTTCGACCGCTCGAACGGTTCGCATTGGGTTGCGGACGTCGGCCAAGGAGCCTTGGAAGAACTCGACATCGTCACCGGAGGTGGAAATTACGGCTGGCGTGTTTATGAAGGGAACCAATGCACCAACCTTGATCCGAGCCTCTGCATTCCCGGTAATTATCAAATGCCGTTCTATCAATACTCGCACTCAAGCGGCCGCTGTTCCGTGACAGGTGGCTACGTCTATCGAGGCACGCAGGGAAGCCTGCCCAATGGGGCTTACGTTTTCGGCGATTATTGCTCGGGCGAGATCTGGTATTGGTACAACGACCAAGCTGTTTTGATCGAGAATACGCCGCGCAACGTCTATGCATTCGGCGAAGACGAGCTCGGCGAGATCTACGTTTGCTATGGCAATGGTCAGATCGACAAGATCGTTCGCGCAAAGGCGTCGTCTGACTTTGACGGAGATCTGAAGACAGACTTCGCGGTCTACCGCCCGGGCGAAACGAATTGGTACGTTCGAAATAGTTCGAACGGGTCGGTGACAGTTCGCCAATTCGGATTGGCGGCGGACGTTCCTACCCCGGACGATTTTGACGGAGACAATATTTCGGATATCGCGGTATTCAGGCCAAGCGATGGCAACTGGTATTACCTCGAAAGCGGAACCGGCAGCTTCAGGGCCCTCCATTTTGGCGCGACCGGCGATATTCCGGCGGCAGGAGATTTTGACGGAGATCGTAAAGCTGATCCAACGGTATTTCGACCCGCCACGGGGGTTTGGTACACGCTCCGCACGACGGACGGCGGCTTTAGCGCTACGGCATTTGGCCTCGACGGCGACATCCCGCAAGCCGCAGACTTTGACGGCGACGGCCGCTCTGATATTGCCGTCTTTAGACCCGCCACAGGGGTTTGGTATTCGCTCAATAGCCTGAACGGCGGCTTCAATGCAACTCCGTTCGGCCTGAGCGGCGACATTCCGGTTGCGGGCGACCGTGACGGTGACGGCAAAGCCGATATCTCGGTCTTTCGTCCATCAACCGGTGTTTGGTATGCCTTGCAGAGCTTTAACGGCTCTCTTCGCATCGAAGGCTGGGGCCTCAACGGCGACGTTCCGGTAGTTGCTGATTACGATGGTGACGGAAAGGACGACATCGCGGTCTTTCGTCCAAGCACCGGTGTTTGGTATGTCCGAAGGTCGTCAGACAGCGGGACGCAGATCCTACAGTTCGGGGCGAACGGCGATCTACCGGCACCTCGTTTCGACGTGCCATAGTCCCTCGGCCTAGAATCTGCCCTGAACGGCGCGAGCAACCGTGAAAACTGTCACGGAGCTTGCGCCGTTCTTTTTCAGCACAGCGGAGCACGCGTTGACGGTAGCCCCGGAGGTGAACACATCATCGACGAGGAGAATATTCTTGTGCCGGACAGACTCGGCATCCGCAACGCTGAATGCCTTCTCGACAGTGAGTTCGCGTGCACGCAGATCCATTCCCGCACGATGCAAAGGTGTGTGAATGTTCCGCTTAAGGAGAGAGGTGTCGACCGGTACGTCCAGACATTGCGAAACAACATCCGCGATCTTCTCGGCCTGGTTGAACTCGCGTTCGAACATACGCTTTTTTGAAAGCGGAACCGGAACAATGACGTCGGCTTCCACGCCGGGATTTCCGGCAATGGCGTCGCGGATCGCGTCCTTGAGCCGGCGAGAGATCACCGGTTGCTTTTTCAGCGCGAGCACGGAGGAAGAGATCGCGCCTTCGTAAACGCCGCACGCGAAGGCTCGGTCAAACACCATTTTGTCGCAAGCCTTGCACGTCGCAGAATCGGATCGCAAAGCGGTGATGAGGACTGCTCCGCATTTTCGGCAAACCGGTGTTTCCTTCGTGAACAGCTGAGCATTTTGCCAACAATCCGCACAAACGACACCGCCCGCGAGATCGCACTCGCGGGCGGCACAGGCCCGGCATTGCTCGGGCAAAATTACTGATAGGATCGGATCGATGACCGTCCGCCAATAGCTCATTCGTCGTCGAGAAGCCCTTGCTCAAGCAGGCTCTGGCAATCAAGACAATATCTCGCCCAGGGAATCGCCGCCAAACGCTTTGCATTGATCGCTTTCTCGCAGTTCTGACAGTGGCCGTACTCGTCGTTTTCGAGGCGTTCGAGAGCTTCGTCGATCAGGGCGATCTGCTTGCTGTCGTTCTCAGAGACGGCGAGCAGGACGTTCTTCGAATAATTGCGGACCGCGAGATCGACCGGGTCGGGAGTTTCTGAGTCGTCAATTGAGAGGTCGTTGCCGTTCAGCTTCGCTACTAAAGATTCACGCTCGGCGGTGAGCTTTTTATGTATATCTTTTGAATTGGACTTGCTCATTTCTGGTAAGGAAAACCCTTTATAATCGTAAATCCCCTATATAATTGCTCAGCTAGAACGACACGAGCCATCTCATGCGTAAAAGTGAGAAACGATAATGATAGCACGGTATTCGCCCGTTCGGCAACGGCTGCCGAGACTCCATTGGCAGCGCCGATAACAAAGGAAATATCGCGTATTCCTTTATCTTGCCAGCCTTCGATCATCTCGGCGATCTGGTGCGAACTTTTCTGCTTTCCGCCGACGTCAAGCAGGCATACAAGAGAGCTTTGATTCAATTTCTCAAGGATACGTTTGCCTTCGGTTTCACGCGGATCTTTGTCTTTTGAGTCTCTTACTTCAACGACCTCTACGGATACGAAATACGAAAGACGCTGCAGATATTCCTCCTGCAGCGCCTTGTAGTGCTGATCACGGGTCCTTCCGACCCATACGAACCTAAACTTCATTATAGATCGTCCGGCATCTCGATCTTCCCGGCATCACGCCACAGACGTTCGAGGTCGTAAAATTCGCGGGCGGTTTCGCTAAAGATGTGGAAAACAAAATCACCGTAGTCGAGCAACACCCATTCGCCCGTGCGATATCCTTCCACGCGGACGGCACGGAGGCCCTTTTCCTTCTTCAAACGCTCGACGATCTCATCCGCGATCGCCTGCACCTGACGCTGGTTCGTACCCGTTGCAATGATAAAATGTTCTGTAAAGCTCGCGATGTCCCGAAGATCAAGGCCAACGATATTGAGAGCTTTCTTGTCGGCCGCAGCACGGATCGCAAACTGCAGTCCCTCATCAAGATCCGAGTATCTTGTTGCCGGGGTCGCGACCTCGATACGGGCGGTCTCTCGCGCTAAAGATTTTTCCTGTAATTCTTCCATTTAGCTATAAATTTGATACTTAATAATATACTTTGCCGCCGATTCAGGCACGTCTTCCCGCCATGAATCGTCGCCATCCTTGATCTTCCTGCGAATCTCCGTAGCCGAGAGATCGATATCGACCTTATCGGTGAAATAGATATTCAAAGCGTGCGGATCGGTCTTAACAGGGACCTCACCGCCGCGGACATCGTTGATGCGTTCGCGGACATCGTTAGTGACGTGATCCGTCTCGATCTGATAGCCCGGCCGCGTAACGACGATATGATCGGTTAGCGTGAACAGCTTTTCCCATTCCCGCCAAGTTCGAATGTCCCGCCACGAGTCGGCTCCCATCACGAAAAAGATCTCCTCATGCGGCAGCATCTGCGTTAGACGGTCGAGCGTTTCGACGGAATACGGCTTCTGCGGCATCTCGATCTCAATACGCGAAACCGTCATTCGCGATTCGTTCTGAGTTGCAAGGCAAAGCATCGCGTACCGGTCGAATGCATGCGTCGGGGCGCTCCGTTTATGCGGAGCATGGAACGCGGGCACAAAGACGAACTCATCAAGTTCGAACTGTCTGATCAACGCATTTGCGATCGCCATGTGCCCAAGGTGCGGCGGATCGAAGCTTCCGCCGAAGAACGCGATCCTTAGCGGCCGTCTTTCGTCAGTCATCTTCCTCAGCCCTCAGCCGCTTGGCGACCTCGCCTACAAGCTCGGAAACGCCCATATTTGCGACCGCAGAGATCGCAAAGAACGTTCGTTTGTCGGCCTTGGCACGCTTTTTAAGAGAATCCAGTCGGTCTTGGTCATCCAGGGCGTCGATCTTGGTCGCCACGATGATCTGCGGCCGCTCTGCGAGGTCTTCGTCGTAGGCGGCAAGTTCGCGGTTGATGATCTCGTAATCTTCCACAGGATCGCGGCCGGAGAAGGACGAGACATCGACAAGATGCAAGATCAACTTCGTGCGTTCCACGTGCCGCAAGAAGCGGTCGCCCAGCCCCGCACCATTCGAAGCCCCTTCGATAAGTCCCGGAATGTCCGCAACTACAAAAGTGCGATATTCACCCATATCCACGACGCCGAGATTCGGTTCGAGCGTCGTGAAGGGATAGTCGGCTATCTTCGGCTTCGCCGCAGAGATCACCGAGATCAGCGTTGATTTTCCGGCGTTCGGAAACCCGACAAGCCCGACATCTGCGATCAGTTTCAACTCAAGCTGAAGGTTCCGCTCTTCGCCCGGACGGCCGTCGTAATGATACTTCGGAGCCTGCTTCGTAGGCGTTGCGAAATGAGCGTTGCCCCACCCCCCTTTCCCGCCCTTGGCGACGAGGAATTTCTGCCCGGCCTCAACAAAGTCAAAGAGCAGGTCGCCCGAGTCGGCATCAAAAACCTGTGTACCGACCGGGACGCGCACCGTCACGTGCTCCCCGTCCTTGCCGGATCGATTCGAGCCTTCTCCGTGCCGGCCGCGTTCTGCCTTGTGCTCCGGGTTGTATCTGAGGTGCAAAAGCGTGTTCAAACCTTCGTCCGACTCAATGAAAACACTGCCTCCGACACCGCCGTCACCACCGGAAGGGCCGCCGCGGGGAACGAATTTTTCACGTCGGAAAGCGGTTACGCCGTTGCCGCCGTCGCCGGCCTTTACGTGGATCTTTACGCGGTCAAGGAACATTTTCTCTAAAGCACAATTCTATTAGGCTGGGTTGATGGTAACAAACTGAAAGTGCGGTTTCGAATCGGCATACCTGCATCCTACCTTCAAAAATGTTACCGTTTTTATTTCGCTTCATTTTGGGAGGACACTAATGACAAACGGCTCAGTTGCCGAACCTGCTGGATTTTGGGCTACATTTGAAAACTCAGGCGCCGCCGAACTTGGCGATTTTACGACTACGCGGCGTGTGATCCGAATTTCGCTGCTGGCTGTCGTGATCGGCGTCGCAAGCTCAGGAATCGCCTGGGGGCTTTTAAGACTCATTGCATTCTTCACCAATTTATTTTTCTATCAAAGACTCAGCTTCGAGAATGCTTCACCGGCGGGAAATACGCTCGGCTGGATGATCCTATTCGTTCCTGTGATCGGCGGGATCATTGTCGGCTTTATGGCCCGTTACGGCTCTGACAGGATCCGCGGCCACGGAATGCCGGAGGCGATCGAGTCGATCTTGCTCAATGGCAGTCGCGTGCAGCCAAGGCTGGCGATACTCAAGCCGCTTTCATCCGCGATCGCTATCGGATCCGGCGGTCCTTTCGGTGCGGAGGGCCCGATCATTATGACGGGCGGCGCGTTCGGCTCGATGATCGCCCAGTTCTTTCGGCTGACAAACACTGAGCGTAAGACGCTGCTCTGTGCCGGTGCGGCCGCCGGTATGGCGGCAACATTTGGCGCACCGATCGCATCGGTCCTTCTTGCCGTTGAACTACTGCTCTTCGAATGGAAGCCAAGGAGCCTGATCCCCGTTGCCCTTGCGGCCGCTGCGGCAACGGCGGCACGACATTATATTCTCGATCCCGCACCGCTTTTTCCCGCCGGGCCATACCCGTCGTTTGCGGGGATCGACGGACTGCTCGGCTGCGTACTCGCCGGCCTTCTGGCGGGTGTGCTGTCTTTGGTATTGACGAAGGGCGTTTACGCGTCGGAAGACCTCTTTGCGAAGCTCCCGATCCATTGGATGTGGTGGCCCGCGATCGGCGGTATCTTTATCGCGATCGGCGGATTGATCTTTCCACAGGCCCTAGGCGTAGGTTATGACGTTATACGCGATCTGCTTCAGACCGATGCTCCGCTAAAGGTCCTGCTCGGCGTTCTGCTCGTAAAATCGATGATCTGGATCATCGCTCTCGGTTCGGGAACCTCCGGCGGCGTGCTCGCACCGCTGCTGATGATGGGCTGCGCATTGGGCGGTATTCTCGGCGGTTTCCTGCCCGCTGAGGGTGTTGGATTTTGGCCTCTTGTCTGTATGGGAGCGATACTCGCCGGGACGACCAGTTCGCCGTTCACAGGCATTATCTTCGCCTTTGAGCTTACCCATGACATCAATATGCTCTTGCCGCTCCTGATCGCGGTAACCATCTCATACGGCTTCACCGTGCTCACGTTGGAACGCTCTATCCTGACGGAAAAGATCGCTCGCCGCGGCTATCATATGAGCCGGGAATATTCCCTCGATCCGCTCGAGATCAGCTTTGCTAGGGAAGTGATGCGCACCGACATAGATGCTCTTCATGAGGGTCGTACTAACGTGGAACTCGCGGAACTGATACCCTCCGATCTCTCAAAACGCGTCCAGCATATGTATCCTGTCGTCGATGAGAACGATCGACTCGTCGGTGTTGTTACGCGCCGTGATCTTCGCGGTGCGATCCAGCACGTTAAGGAGAACCCGAACGGCAAGCTTTCGGATATCACGCGATATCAGCCCGAGGTGGTTTTTGACGACGAGCCTCTTCGACCGGTTGTCGAAAGAATGGCGGCAACGGGAATTACCCGTTTTCCGGTTGTCGATAGGGATGATCCCGGTCGGCTTGTCGGTACGATCTCGCTCAACAATTTGCTTTCGGCCCGCGTTGTCCACCTTGAGAATGAAACACGGCGAGAACAAGTTCTTCAGCTGCCGTCGATCCTTGCGATGGCAAAGGCACGAGCGGCTCGCGAGAAGGATGAAGTCGATCATGAGAAGGCGGAAGAGGAAGTGCAGAACGCAAAACAAGAGCGTTGATCTCTGAACGATCGCTCGTCTCGATATCAACGCTCCTATTTTTTTCCTGTTCCCAAGATTCGTGACCCGAAGGCCCCAACTCTACACGGGATCGAGGTGTTTGGCAGACATCTCATGTACACGCGATGTCTGCCGATTTTTGTATTCCGACGACGCTCTGCGGGGAGCTTATCTTATCGCCGGTCAGCACGAGAAACTCAAGCGAACTTAAATTCCTTTTGGCTCTTTAGTCACTCACAAGGAGAGAACAAGAGGTGCCGTTAGGTTTTTTGTTTGGTGGCTTTTCCTCCACCGCCGGTTACGCTTTCCGGCAAACGAGGCTCATGGCTCCAGTCCCGAGAGACCTTCGATGAGCGGCGTGTCGTGCACTCATTACAGGCTGATCATTTCCTGTACGGTGTCGCAAGTTTTTATCCCTGCGTCCTAAGATCAAAAGTCTGCGAACAAACCCTCGATCGAGATCCAATAATGGATCTGCGGCACAAGCCTTTCGGCTTCGGCTCCGGGCGTTCCGAACGGTGGCTTCCGCTCCTGCCGTCCTTCGAAGAAAAGCGTCACCGCAATCCTTCCACCTCCCGGTGCCGGTCAAAGTGTCCGTAAACAACCTTGACTGTATGGCTATCTTAACCCCAAAAATATTTAAGTCAAGTAGAAAACACTTTAAGTATTTTCGGTTTCTGAGAACACCGAGCCGGCCGTCTGTGGAAAATATGTGGCCAGTGCTGTGGAAAAAGAATGTGGAAAACTCGCTAAGTATTTCGCAGACAATCGCTTGGCTTGCGGCGACGCAAAACCTGTTCTTCGAGCGGCCTGTGGAAAACCGAAAAAATTCAACGAAAAAAAATATTTTGTTGGGTGGAGAAAGGTGGGTTTTTGGCGGTTATCTGGTTCTCAAGGACAGCGTGCTGGGCTTATCTGTGTTGGAAGGTGGTATGTCGACCGGACGCTGTCGGTAGTGAAGCAGGATGGCAAAAGAAATCGCGGCCGGCATCTTTTGATGCTCGACCGCGTAATAGACCTGGAGCCGTTCAGGCTGCCGATTTAGGCAGCTTCGGCGACGGGAAGTTCGGCATAGACGCTGATGAACTTGCCCTTGCGGCCCTTGTCCTCGAACTTAACGAAGCCTTCGATCAGTGCAAAAAGCGTATCGTCTTTGCCCCGGCCGACATTATTGCCCGGCTTCCATTTCGTGCCGCGTTGGCGAGCAAGGATATTGCCGCCAAGCACATGCTGGCCGCCGAATTTCTTAAGGCCGAGACGCTGTGCAGCTGAATCGCGGCCGTTTCTGGATGAACCTACACCTTTCTTATGTGCCATTGTGTTAGTAAATAGTGAATGGTTAATTGTTAATAGCAACAACCGTCCGTTCGTTAGTCTATTGTGATCTCCGTATAGCCTTGCCTGTGGCCCTGTTTGCGCTTGTACTGTTTACGGCGCTTTTTCTTAAAGACGATGACCTTATCGCAAAGGCCGTGACCGACAACGGTAGCTTTGATGCTTCCCGTCGCAGCCTTTCCATCTGCTAGGATGGTGTCGATATCGACTTTCTTGCCGGCTTCCGCTTCGATCGACGGGACGCGAACCTTCTGGCCGCTCTCGACCGCGAACTGTTTACCGCCGGTTTTAATGATCGTGTAACTCATTTTCTCTCCTGGCTTTTCGGGCAGCTTACGCGGGCAAACCTCTGCCCCACAGCCGAAAAGTTCAAATTATACGGAAAAGGCAGGGCAAGGTCAAGCTTCCGCAGGGTTCTTTACAACTCCGATAAATGGCAGGTTGCGATAGCGTCCGGCGGCGTCAAGGCCGTAGCCGACAACGAATTCATTCGGGATCACGAAACCAGTGTAATCGAGCTTCAACTCCTTGTTGATCCGAGGCTCAGGCTTGTCGAGAAAGCTTGCGAGCTTTATGGAGTTCGCCCCGCGGGAACCAAGGATATCGAGCAATCGAGTCAAAGTAAGGCCTGTGTCGATGATGTCTTCCACCACGAGCACATCCTTGCCGCGGATCGGGTTGCTCAGGTCCTTTAGGATCTCGACGTCGCCGGTCGAAACAGTTCCGTCCTTGTAGCTCGAAACGGCCATAAAGTCGATCTTCATAGGCAGATCGATCGCCCGCATCAGGTCGGCCATAAATACGCACGAACCTTTCAGAACGCCGACCAGAACAAGATCGCGGCCCTGGTAGTCAGCTGTTATTTGGCGTCCAAGCACGTCGATCCGCGCTTTTATGTCGTCCGCCGAATAAAGTATCGAAAGGTTCGGGTTTGTAAACTCGGTCACTGCGGTCTGTTTCAATGATTCGGCCGTCATAATTTATCGTTCTTTGGTTGATTGGCTGGCTAAATGAAAATATATTCAAATAGCACGGCCATTTCAAGGATGGCAGGCGTGTCTCGACAAAACGAATGGTAAAAGCGACAGACGAAACGCGTGACCGAGTAAGAGAACTTGTTCGCCAAGTGCTCGCAAGTGTGCCCGCAGATACGGCAGAGCCCGAGGAAAAGCCTGTGGGGCATTCGCCGGAGCACATTGTCGTAAACTCCCTAAAAGATAAACTTGCGGTCGAATGGGATCGTGACGAATCGTCGAAATTGCTCCTTACCGAGGACGATATTCGCGGGCTCGATCACGGGTCAAGGCTTCGCATCAACGAAAGGGCCAAGTTCACGCCCCTTGCTGCCGACTTGATAAGCGACCGCGGCATTGAGCTTATCAAGAAGACGTCGCGAACGAGTTCGATAAAGGTCCGTTCCGTCGCGATCGGTTCTGATCATGGCGGTTTCAAGGCGAAAGAGGCGTTAAAGGCGAAATTGGCCGAGCGTGGCGTGAATGTTCGCGATTTTGGGACCGATTCGGAAGAAGCGGTCGATTATCCTGATTTTGCTCACGCCGTCGCAAAGGCTGTGGGTGCCGGCCATGTTGACGCGGGGATCTTGATCGATGGGGCCGGGATCGGAAGTGCGATCGCCGCGAACAAGGTTCCCAATGCACGTGCGGCGCAGTGTTATTCCGTCGCCCTTGCGAAGAATTCCCGTGAACATAACTCTGCGAACGTGCTTTCGCTCGGCGCCGGCCAAAATTCCGTCGAGGAAATGTGGCAGATCACCGAGGCTTTCCTATCGACCGAGATCACTGAAGATCGGCACAAGAAAAGGGTGGCAAAGATCGACGCTATCGATAGACAGTACCGAAAGTAGTAAGATCTACTTCTAAATCAATGCAATCTAACGGACAACACGAACTTCTGGTCGAACAGATCACCGACCTTGTGATGGCAAAGATCTCAGGTGAGGAATACTCGCCGAGTTTTTGCCGGGCGGACGTTGAAAGGATCGTTGACGCCGGTGCCGAAAGGATCGGCATCGTCCTCGGCGAGACCGCGACCGCCCACGATTGGGCGAGTCTGATCGACCACACGCTCCTAAAGCCTGAGGCATCGCTCAACGACATCAAGAAACTTTGTCGCGAGGCAGCCGAGTTCGGATTTGCGTCGGTCTGCGTGAATCCGGCCTACGTAAAGGACGCGGTCGAATTCCTAAATGGAACGGATGTGCCCGTATGTACGGTGATCGGCTTTCCGCTGGGAGCTACGCTGCCCGACGTAAAGGCTTACGAGGCCCGAAGAGCCATTTTCAACGGCGCTCGCGAAGTTGATATGGTCATCAACATCGGTGCCTTAAAAAGCGGCGACGACTGCCTTGTCGAGGACGACATTCGCGCCGTCGTGGAGGCGGCCCATCAAGATCACATTCTCTGTAAGGTGATCATCGAGACCGCACTGCTTACCGATGAAGAGAAGGTCCGTGCCTGCCTTGCCGCTAAGAATGCGGGCGCCGACTTTGTCAAGACCTCGACCGGTTTTGCAAAAGGCGGCGCGACCGCGAACGACGTTGCCTTGATGCGCCGCACGGTCGGGTCTGCTCTTGGCGTTAAGGCCTCCGGCGGCGTGAAGGGCATTGATGATGCTCGCGCTATGTTCGAGGCCGGTGCGACCCGTATTGGAGCGTCGGTAGGTGTCAAGATAGCGCAAGAAGCCTCGGGCATTAAGACCGAGGCGTCTGTGTCAAGTTATTAAGTTGTTCTATTGAGGCGGCCTTACCAACCTCGCTTTGCTGTAAAGTTGAACACAAGGTAGCCGGATGCGCCAACTGGCTGGCCGTTGACCGTCGCCGGTTTGAACTTCGAACGGCGAACTGCCTCCTCCGCGGATTTCCGCAGCGAACTCGGTCCGGATTCCGTATCGACCTTTACGACCTTTCCTGCACTATCAAGGATGACGTTGACCGTGATCTTGCCTTGGACGTTCAAACGCCGCTCCATCTCGGTGTACCGCGGTGTTTCAAGCTCGACAACAAGTGAGTTAAGGTCACCTACCGCAACCATTGCCGGTGGCGGTTCGTTTGAAGCCGGCTCGGAGGATTTCGGTTCAGCAGGCTTTGTTTCGGCCGGCTTTGTCTCAACCTTTGCCGTTGTTTCCTCGGGTTTTGCAACGGTATCGGCCGGTTTTGCAGGCTGATCGGCGGGTTTCACTGTCTGGGCTGCGGCCTGTGCAGCGGCCTTTGCCTTAGCATCCTTCAACCTCGCGACAGCGGCCTTTGCCGGCTCGTTCGAATTGTCGGCTTCAACCGCCTTTTCGTAATGAGCAAGGGCATCATCGGTCTGGCCAAGCTTCTCTTCGGATGAAGCTCGGCGGAACCAAGAGGCAGTGTCCTTTGGATCGCGCTGTACCGCAAGCGAGAACTGATTCACCGCCAACTCGAACTTCTGCTGCTTGACATAGATCGAGCCGCGTTCTGCGTAGAGCGAAGCGTCGTCCGGCTTTAGCTCGATCGCTTTTCCAAGCTCGATCAAGGCGCCGTCCATGTCGCCGGCTGAAAGCAGGCCCATCGCTCGTGCTCTGTAAAAGGCTGAATCAGGGACCGGACCGAGCGGTTTAGAACCGGACGACGCGACCTGGACCGGCTCCTTCACCTCAGGCTTCGGGCTCTTGTCCTTGATAGCGGCGATCAGCGCCGGGCTTGCGCCGGTTGCCTCTAGTTCCTTTTCAATGTCGGCATTTAACTCAAACGTTATACCGCGCTGAGAAACGGCCGTGGTCAGGATCTGATTCTTCTCCTCCATCGGAGCCTTCTTTGATCTTAGTGCGATCAGAATATCCGCCAGGCTCAGCTCTTTTGATTGAGCTGAAGCCGCCGGAACTGCGATGACACTAAAGAGCAGGCAGCCGAATAAGAAATATATCGGTAAGCGAATAGCGGAAAATACGTGGCGGAACATTTTTCTTTTCTCCAAGGTGGGGTTAATTGTCGTTGATCAAATCATCAACGGAGATCTTCTTTGCCTTTGCGGGGGTCGCAGCGGCGGCGGGTTTTTGTTCGGGTTTTGCGGGCTTTGCCTCGGCGATCTGCGGCCGAGGTTTAGCTTCGCGGCTTTCAACAACAGGCCTTTCGGGAGCTGCAGGTGAATTCTCTACGACGGATTGCTGCTGTTCGGCCGGTGGAACTTGGCTATCAGCTGCTGGTTGTGCCTCAGGTTCGGCCCTTACGGTCGCTGCCGCCGGAGCGGTCTGAGTCTTGGCCGGCTGACCGCCGCCCATTGAACTGAGCATCCAGACTCCGATGGCTAGAACGATCAGGGCGACCGCGCCGATACCAATGAACTTCGTAGGTATGCCCTTTGCCTCCGGTTCGCTTGATCCAAAAGAATCCGGAACAGAAGCGAAGGAGGTTTCGGCAGTTTTGATTTTCGGGACGGATTCCACCGCAGGAACGGTATTTGCCTCGACGCGGGTGTGTACACCGCCAAAAGGTTCGTCGGCGGGCGAATGGGTAAGTGCCGCAGCCTCTTCGACCAATTCCGCCTCTTTTGGCGCGATCTCATCGATGAATGGCTCCGGATGTTCTTCGATTACTTCTTCCGAAAGCGAGAAGGTCGCCGTCGGTTCTTCGAGTGCGGAGACGAACGCAGGTTCTTCTTCCGCAGCAGCGACAGGCTCTTCTTCGGCAGCAGCTACGGGTTCTTCTACAACCTCGTTGGAATATGCGATCTCGAACTCGGCCGGTGCCGCCTCGGGTTCTGAGGCCGATTCCTCAGCGGGAGCAAATACTTCTGCCGGAGATTCTGCGGCGTAAGCAAGCACCTCGTCGGGCTGCAATACGGTATCCTCGGCCGCTTCGTGCGTGTGAGCTGAAATCGCAGGTCCGGACGGCCCAAAAGGGATCTCCAAAAGATCGTCAAAGTCGTCCGAGTTGGCGGCAGGAGCAAAGGTTCTAGCTGCTTCGACGGGCGTTGGCGCCGCAGCTTCGTTCGCTGATTCCACATGAGGTGCTTCTTCGACCGGCGTTGGATCTTCGACGGGCACGGGCTCTTCCACCGGTTGGTCAGAAGCTTCTATCGCGGCCGCTTCGACTTCCTGCGGTTCTTCCATCTGTGGTTCGACCGGTGCGGCTAGTTCGACCACGGGCCGCGAGACGACAGGCGCCGACGTCGGCATGGCAGGCTGCATCAAGGCGGCTTCGAGCGAATCATCGCGCAGCTCGCGCTTGAGCGAGAGCATCTTCATCAGCTCATCCGAGACGTTCTTAGACACGTGCGGGTTCAGGCCGTCGATCGCGGTCAGCGGATCGTTTCCGGAATCGTGTATCTCGATCAGCCGCTCCATTGCAGATCTTGGTGCCGAGCCGGCGAGAAGGTTGTAGAAGACGGCCGCGATGGAATAAAGGTCTGTCCGATGATCCGGAGCAGCGTCGAGCAGAGCCAGGCTCCTCTCGTCGTAATCAGCCGTTATCGCCTTTTGAGACGCAAAATCGAGCGTTTCCCAAATGGCTTCGAGCGGAAGATATGGAGATTCGGACGGACTGCTGCCGAGGATCTGCGCACGTTCGAAAAAGGCGAGCTTCAGAGTGCCGTCCAGACTTGCACGAAAATAGAGCGGAGAGATCTCGATCAATTTTGCGTTCGGGAACTGTCTGCGGATCTGTGCGACGGAATCAACGATCGGTCTGATGCGCTCGCAGAGTTTTGCGACCTCGGCCGAGTTGAGGCGATCGTTTCCAAGATCCCAAGGCCCGCTGCTCATCAGCGGTTCTGTAACGAGATATGCGCGACCGTTCTCATCAAAACGGTCGGCAATACCAAGAATGCCATTGCCGCGATATTTCGCGTTGGCATTCCCAAAAAGGGTCAGGCCCGCGTTCTCACAGAGCAGAACCGGCTTGGCGGCTAAGTTGTCCTGAGCCTCATAGATGGTGTGCGATGAGTTTGAGGCTACTATTTGGCTGACGCGGAAGCGTCCTTGGCGGAGAATCGAGTTGGTGGATAGCATGGCGTTTTATCAGGTAGGCGGGAAGTATCCCGATACGCCATTATATGCATAATATGAATAAAAGTAAACAAAAATGTTTAAGACCGTTTAATTGTTGAAAACTTGATGGTTTAGCCTCTCGAATCCTTTCCACGCCGATAGTCCGGCCCCGAAATCTCAACGCTCTTGCACATCTCGAAAAGGCGGGAACGCGTTCTAACGCCGATCCTGTCTTCGAGCGTTTCCTCACGTTCGTTCGGACGGTTATCGAGGTAATTTGTTGTAAACACAGTAAGCTTCTTGTCGTTATAGCGTGTGTTTATGATGTGGCCGAGCGTGTCGCGTACCCAATCGGTCGGCTTTGAGGCACCGAGTTCGTCCAACACAAGCACTTCGGCGTTCAATACCGGAGCGAGAACGTTCAATTCGGAAGAAAACGTGCTTGGATTATAGGAGTCCTGAATTTCCTTAAGAAGAGCGCCGAATTCGTAGAATAGGCAACTGAATCCTCTCTCTGTCAGGCCCTTTAAGATCGAGACGGCAAGGTGGGTCTTTCCGACGCCGACGGTTCCCATAAAAATGATCCCGCGATCGACCGCCGGATACTCCATAGTAAACGTCGTTGCGTATCGAAGGGCCGCGGTCTGCGATGGGTTCAGTGGCTTGTAGTTCGAGAAATGGCAGTCGTCGTATCTTCGCGGGAGTTTGACGCGCTTATTCTGATCAGCGTCATCAAGCCGGATGCGGCAGGTGCAGCGTTTAGCACCCTCGGGCGTAACCTCGAGGCCGGTGCCGTAGCATTTCGGGCAAAGTGTCTCAGCGTCCGACAAACGCTCAACGGCCCTTAGGGAAGATTTTTGACTCGTGCCTTTTGTCATATTCAAGTTGGAGGGTGAGTAGTATAACACCGCGGAATCGCCTTTTGGAACTCGAACCTCACCAATGCGTAATGTATATTGGAAACTTCATACGGCCACGCGTCTAACTTCACAATGGGACTTTTACGAAGCATTCTAATAAAGCTAAAACTCGCTGACCTTTCCGCCGACCGGACCCCGATCTCGGTGATGCTGCTTGATGACGATGAACGGCGCCATCGCTGGTTCGTCAAGAGGTTTGCGGGCGATGATATAGACATCGCAGCGAACGTTGAAGACGCGAAGGCGTTCCTCGCCGAGGGCAGCTACGACGCCATCTTCCTTGACCACGATCTTCTCCCGCACCACTACGAGACGAACGATCACGACGATTATCATCAGACCGGCTTCGAAGTTGCGAAGTGGCTGACCGAGAATCCGAGTTTGCAGCGTGCCGCGACTATCATCGTCCACACGCGAAATGCCGACGCGGCGATCCCGATGGTCAAATTACTTCGCGAATCGGGCCGCTCGGTCGAATACTGCGCATTCCCGATGCTCGACCTGAAGATCAAGAACTATTGGAAGCGATAGACTTCACTTAAAGTACTTTCGGCCGCGCAGCTTTCCGGGCATTAGGTCGCCCTCGGGATCATTACCCTCGTCCTTGCCGTAACCGAGGTCTTTCATCAGCCGCGTCGGGGCGTTCCGTATCTTCATCGGGACGGGAAGGTTACCGAATTTCTTTGCATCCTGCGAGGCTTCGCCGATCGCATTCGTCGCCGAACGGTCTTTCGCTGCATTTGCCAAATACGCGACGCCGTGTGCGAGATTCAACGCACACTCCGGCATTCCGATGGTCTCGACCGCGCGAAAGACGGCGTTCGCGACGACCAACGCAGTTGGCTGCGCGAGTCCGATGTCTTCGGAGGCAAATATCACCATTCGACGTGCGATAAACTTCGGGTCTTCGCCGGATTCAAGCATTCGCGCGAGGTAGTACATCGCAGCGTCGGGCTTGCTCGCCCGCATCGACTTTATGAACGCCGAAATGACGTTGTAATGCTCCTCGCCCTTCTTGTCGTAACGTAGAAATTTCGCCTGCAGCGTCTCCTTTAACGTCTCGACCGTGATCTCGTCATAGAGCTGCGCGGTGCTCTCCAGCATCGAGATCGCCTGCCGCGCATCGCCGTTCGCCATCTCGATCAGCCACTCGCGAGCTTCCCCTCCGATCTCAAGTTCCGTTCGGTCGAATATCGCCGACATCTCGTCAGGCTTTAGCTCCTCGAAGACAAAGACCCGAAGCCTTGAGAGCAACGCCGGTATCACCTCGAAGCTCGGATTCTCAGTAGTCGCACCGATCAGCACAAGTTCGCCGCTCTCGACGAACGGCAGAAGAAAATCCTGCTGTGCCTTATTGAAACGATGAATTTCGTCTAAGAAAAGTACCTTCGGACGGCCGTCCTCGGTTTCGGCCTTGAGGATCTTGCGGATGTCTTCCTTGCCCGCAGAGACGGCCGAGAGCTCATAGAACTCAGCGTTGATCGCGTTCGCATATATCCGCGCAAGCGTCGTCTTTCCCGTGCCAGGCGTGCCCCACAATATGAACGAGAAGATATGCCCGTTCTCGATCGCAAGGCGCAAAGGCTTGCCATCGCCAGTCAAGTGCTCCTGCCCGACAAACCCTTCCAGATCCCGCGGCCTTATCCTATTCGCAAGCGGCTCCATAACCCGTAACCGCAATTATACCGCAGGATCAGATTCACCACAGAGAAAGTCAGAACCGCCTGCGCAAGCGGGGGCCAGTTGGAATATTCACCACAGAGAGCACGGAGAGCACGGAGCACATTGCCGCAAGCCCGAAGTCAGAACCGCCTGCGTGAACGGGCGGTCAGTTGACTCAACGCGCCTTGCGGCTTGCCGCGTCGCAGTGCGGTCGGGGTTCTTGGGTCATAGACCCCCAAGTGTTGCGAAAGTCGCAACCGGTCCCGACCGTTTAGCCCAACAACATCTCTAAATGGAGGCGGCTTGCCGCCGACAAGTCCCCTTCTGTCGCTCGCTAAAGCGAGGTCCGAGATCATTTTTTTCGCGTCGGCCGGTCGGGCGAGCCCGACCGCACTGCCAAAGGGCAAGCCCGATTCGAAGCCCAGTCAGAACCGCCTGCGTCCGCATCTTGTCAGAACCGGGAGCGATAGCGACTGGCTTCTCTGGCTCCGTCGGAGCCGAAGGTTTGTAGCACGCGGCATCCTAAAAACACCTCGGTGGCGGCTCGGCCGCCGACAGAACGTCTGTCGCTCCTGACGGAGCTTCTCGATCTACCTTGCGGCTTGTGCTACAAACATTTCGCTCCTAACGCAGCTAGGTCCACACATCAAGTTTTCAGCATATCCCATCAAATTCGCGCAAGTCGATACCCACGTTCCGTAGCTAAAGGGTAGCAATGGGATTTGAAATCAGAAATTTGAAATTCTAGATCGGCGAGAAGTTGTGGTGGCCAGGGACGGAATTGAACCGCCGACACGCGGATTTTCAGTCCGCTGCTCTACCAACTGAGCTACCTGGCCATTCTTTGGCGTGCAACGCGAATCCGAAGTATTCCGATACGCGAATTTATGAGTGTAAATAAGGCGGCTTTCGGTTGTCAAACTCGCGCCTTGCGCTTGGGCCGACGCCGTGTTTTCATTTATCAATAAAGCGAGGTTATTTTTAATGTCAAAGTTCATTGCATTCACTCTTCTTTTTGCGATCTCGGCGGCCGGTGCGGCCTGCGGCTCGGCGGGCACGTCGGACGCGAACACGGCGGCCAATTCCAACGTCAACGGGAACGCGGCCGTAAAGACGAATCTCGACCCTGCGAATTTGCCAGAGGGTTTCGATCCAAAGCCGATCCAGCCTTCGGCAAATGAGACGCCCGGAATTCCAAAGGATCCGCTGAAGGTCGAAAAGGGTGCAACTCCAACGCCCGGTATCCCGAGTCAGGAAGAGCTAAAGCGCGGCGTCAAGCCCGGTGCGACCCCGACGCCCGGCATCCCGAGCCCGGCCGAACTCGAAAAGATGCGAAAGACCGCGTCGAACGTGAATGCCGTACCGCCCGGTGCTACAGACAACGTGCCGGCTATGAAAAGCATGAAACGCATCCAGAACGCGAATAAGCAATAGTCGAAGTTCGGCGAGCTGGGCGAGTTGTGTGTGTTGCCCAAGCCCGCACGGAGTAAGGATACTGACTCCAGACCCGCAGGTTAAAGCGGGGCGTAACTCCGAAATATTCTTCGGCGGCTTGACGCACTGCAGGGCGGTCGGGCTTGCCCGACCGTCCAGTCCTTAAGTCGATGATGGAGCCTGCAAAGCAGGCGACAGCATTGCTGTGTCTGTAGCCCGATGCTCGGGCATCGCCGTGAACCTTGATCTCTTTGTCTTCGGGCCTGTCGCAACAGAGAGAGTGTCGCCTGCTTTGCAGGCTCCGGGAACCAAGTGGGCGAGCCACGGTCGGGCAAGCCCGACCGCACTGCCAAGGGGCAAGCCCTGACCGCCGGCTGACGCAGGCGGTTCAGACTGTTCTCCGTTCTCAATTTAAGCGGTCGCCTTACTGCGCGCGGCGTTCCGCAACACGCTCTGTGATCTCTGCGGTACGTGTTTCTGACCGCCGGCTGACGCAGGCGATTCTGACTTTTTAGCTCGCAGCCGAGTCAGCTTTGACGAAGCCGAGTTCGATCTTGACGTCGTTCTCGATCCGCTCTGTGAGTTCGGGCGTATTCTTGAGAAGCGTCTTGACGTTCTCGCGGCCCTGGCCAAGCCGCTCGCCGGCATAAGAGAACCACGCTCCGGCCTTTTCGACGACATTGTGATTGACGGCGAGATCGATCAGGTCGCCTTCACGCGAGATACCTTCACCGTACATTATGTCGAATTCCGTTTCGCGGAAAGGCGGTGCGCACTTGTTCTTCACGACCTTTACGCGCGTGCGGTTGCCGACGACCTTGTCGGCGTCCTTGATCGCCCCGATGCGTCGGATATCGAGCCGCACGCTCGAGTAGAATTTCAACGCCTTACCGCCGGTCGTCGTTTCGGGCGACCCGAAAAAGACGCCGATCTTCTCACGGAGCTGGTTGATGAAGATAAAGCACGTGCGCGAATTCGCGACGATCGCCGTGATCTTCCGCAGGGCCTGCGACATCAGACGAGCCTGAAGGCCGGGAAGTGAATCGCCCATTTCGCCGTCCAACTCTGCACGCGGGACGAGTGCCGCGACCGAGTCGATGACGATCACATCAACGCTGTTCGAGCGAACGAGAGTTTCGGCGATCTCGAGTGCCTGCTCACCCGAATCGGGCTGCGAGATGAGCATATCGTCGATGTTGACGCCAAGCTTGCCCGCATATTCGGGGTCCATTGCGTGTTCGGCGTCGATGTATGCGCAAACGCCGCCGTCACGCTGGGCAGAGGCAACGACCTGGAGTGCAAGAGTCGTTTTCCCGGAACTCTCAGGACCGTAAACCTCGACGATCCGGCCTCTCGGAAAGCCGCCGACACCGATCGCGGCATCAAGGCTAAGGCAATTCGTCGATATCGCACCAGCCTCATCGTGCGGACGTTCGCCGAGGCGCATTATCGCCCCTTTGCCGAATTTTTTCTCGATCTGCGCCAATGCCGACTCTATCGCTTTTCCTTTGTCTGTGCTCATAAGTATTTAGTTTTGTGGAGGTTACGCGTTTGCTCCATGCGCGTCGATTTATAGACTAAATCATTGTTGCACAAAATGCAAGTGTGTTGCATCACTGAAACAATAATTTTTTGAAATTAATTCTGGGAACAGAAGTTTCGAAGAGTGTAAGCGATTTAGCGTAGCGACGGCAACTTGGTAGAATAAATGAAAAATTCAATCGGTCGGATCAAGATTCTATGAAATCAGTTCTTTCGCTTTTTACGCTCATTTGCCTTTCAGCGCTTCTTGCCGCACAGGTGCCAAAACAGCCGTTTCCCGTAAAGCGGGCCGAAACGGCTGAAACCTGGAAGCGTGACGGCTGGGCGGCCGTCGATCGTGCAAAAGCGACAAGGCCGATCTTGCCGAAGAAGGGCAAGAAGATGAACGTCATTCTGTTCATCGGCGACGGGATGGGCGTTTCAACGCTTACTGCTGCGCGGATACTCGAAGGTCAGCTTCGCGGTGAAAGCGGCGAGGAAAATCGCCTTAGCTTCGAGAATTTCCCATATTCGGCACTCTCGAAAACTTATTCGACCAACCAGCAAACATCGGATTCCGCACCGACGATGAGCGCGATCATTACGGGCGTCAAAACCGACGCAAACATTTTGTCTGTGAATCAGAACGTCGTGAACAACGATTACCGGACAGTTAAGGGCAATGAAACAAAAACCCTGCTCGAATACGCGGAAGAAGCTGGCCTCTCAACAGGCATCGTCTCGACGGCGAGATTGACGCACGCAACTCCCGGCGCTTGCTACGCACATACTGCGGATCGAAATTGGGAATCAGATGCCGACATCAAGAAAAGGAATCCTGCGGCCTACGCGGCCAGTTTTCCGGATATCGCCCGCCAACTCATCGAGACGCCATTCGGCGACGGCCCGGAAGTCCTGCTTAGCGGCGGACGCTCGAAATTCATGCGGTTCGACCAGACCGATCCGGAATACTCGGACAAACACGGAGAAAGGCTCGATGACCGCGACCTTATCAAGGAATGGGTCAGCAAGAAGGACGACTCGAAGTATGTTTGGGATAAGATGAAGTTCGACAAGATCAATCCGAAGAAGACGAAGCGCTTGATGGGCCTTTTTGAGCCGTCGTATATGCGTTACGAGTTCGACCGGAAGAACGACAAGGCGGGCGAACCTTCGCTCTCCGAGATGACATCGAAGGCGATCGACATTCTTTCGCGTAACAAAAAGGGCTATTTCCTGATGGTCGAAGGCGGTAAGATCGATCACGGCAGCCACGCAGGAAATGCTTACAGAGCGCTGACCGACACGATCGCCCTTTCTGATGCAGTTCGGACCGCAGCGTCGAAGGTCGATCTTGAAAATACGCTCATCGTCGTAACCGCTGACCACAGCCATACGCTCGTAATTCAGGGATATCCGGCCCGCGGCAATGACATTCTCGGCCTTGTTCGGCAAGTTGGCAGCGACGGCAAACTCGAACCTGATTACCGTAAAGATAAGCTCGGCTTGCCTTACACGACGCTTTCTTATGCGAACGGAAAAGGTTATCAGGGTGAGACCGACAAACAGCCTGCCGGCCCAAAGAAATGCTGCGAGGATTATAAGACGGCAAAACCCAACATTTATGGGCGTTTTGACCTCTCGGACGTGAGCACCGATGACCCGGATTATCTTCAGGAGGCCGCGATCCCGTTGACCGGCGAAACGCACGGCGGTGAGGACGTCGCGATATTTGCCGAGGGCGTCAACGCTTATCTCTTCCGCGGCTCGATGGAAGAGAACTGGACGTTCTACGTCATGGCCGATACGCTTGGGCTTGCTCGTTAGCATTTCGGTATGAAGATCGTTTTTATGGGAACACCGGCCGCCGCCGTGCCGACGCTCGAACGGATCGTTGCCGACGGGCACGATGTTGTTGCGGTTTACACGCAGCCGGATAGGCCTGCGGGCCGCGGGAACAAATTGTCCGCACCGCCTGTGAAAGAAAAGGCCATCGAGCTTGGCATTCCCGTGTTTCAGCCTCAAAAGGTGCGGACCCAAGAAGCCCTCGAGGTCTTTCGTTCGCATCAAGCAGATGTCGCGGTCGTCGTCGCTTACGGGCGTATTCTACCGGCGGGCTTCTTGAGTGCGTATCCGAAAGGTGCTGTGAACGTTCATTTCTCGCTGCTTCCGAAACTTCGCGGCGCAGCTCCCGTGAATTGGGCGATCGCAAATGGTGACCGGACAACAGGCATTACTACGATGAAGATGGATGAAGGGCTCGACACGGGCGATATCCTCCTCCAACGCGAGACGCCGGTCGAAGCCGTCGAAACATCGATCGAATTGATGTCGCGTTTGTCGCTCGTAGGAGCAGAACTTTTGGCAGAGACGCTCAACAATTGTGAGACGTTAGAGCCGCGACCGCAGGATCACGAACTCGCAACGCTAGCCCCGATCTTGAAGAGGTCCGACGGCGAGATCGATTGGAAACTAACTGCGGCCGAGATCGCGAATCGCGTCCGTGGATTTCAGCCCTTTCCGGGTTCTTTCACATCGTTTCGCGGTGAAAAGCTAACGATCTGGGCCGCGGAACCTTCGTCGAATGCATCAAGCTTTGCTCCGGGCGAGATCGGCGAGATTGAGAAAGGCGCGATCATCGTTGGCTGCGGCGGTGGGACCGCACTTCGGATCACCGAATTGCAGCAGCAGGGACGGAAACGAATGACGGCACGCGACCTTTTGAACGGCGTGCGTATCGAAAAAGGCGAGCGATTCTCGCAAACTCAATGATGGAAGAGATCGAAATAATCAACGGCTACGAGTTCAAGGCGTTCGACGAGAACGAGCTTCCCGCGATAAAGGCTGCTCTTGCATCCGAGATGCGGGAGACCGGCGTTCGAGGGACGATAATTCTTGCCGCAGAAGGGTTTAACGCCTCGCTTTGCGGCACTCGCAAAGAGATCGCTGCCTTCATCCCTAAAGCCGAAAGGATCTTGGAGACGACCCTTTCGCTTAAGTTTTCGTACGCCGATTCGCGGCCTTTGCGGAAGATCGACGTGAAGATCAAGCCCGAGATCGTCACGCTGAAACAGTCGGTCGATATCTCGCTCGGCGAGGGCACGCACGTCTCGCCCTCCGAATGGAACGAACTCATCCGAGACCCGGAAACGCTGGTCCTCGACACGCGCAACTCTTATGAATTCGAGACAGGTACTTTTGTTGGTGCGGTGAATCCTGAGATCGAAAAGTTCAGCGATCTTCCGGAATACGTCGCCGAGAAGCTTTCTCCCGGGGACCACAAGCGAGTAGCGATGTTTTGCACGGGCGGAATTCGCTGCGAGAAGTTCGCCCCATTTATGCTCGCCCGCGGATTCCAAGAGGTCTATCAGCTAAAGGGCGGCATTCTCAAGTACATCGAAGAAGTTCCAAAGGATGAATCGCTCTGGGAAGGCGAATGCTTCGTCTTTGACGAGAGGACGACGCTTGACGATGACCTGCGAAAGGGGACGTCGTGGGATAGGTCAAAACGTCATCCTGATGCTCCCGGCGACGTGAAATGAAGATCTCGCCGGCACGTCTTGCCGCCTTTAGGGTCCTAAAGAAGATCGAGCTCGACCATGGGTTGTCGGCCGTTTTGCTCCCCGAGGCAGAAGCTTCGTTGAGCGGCCCCGACAAAGGCCTTTGCCACGCTCTTGTTCTTGGCGTCCTTCGACACCAAATTTTTCTTGATCGCTTGGTCGACACCGCGGCTGTCGGCAAGAAGATCGACGCAGATATTAGGCTGATTCTGTGGATCGGACTGTTTCAGCTCAAGTTTCTAGAGCGCGTTCCGCCGCACGCGGTGTTGTTTGAGAGTGTCGAACTGGCAAGATTTGCGAAAAAGCACTCAGCGGCCGGATTTGTGAACGCGATCCTGAGAAGGGTCCTTCGAGACGGCCTGCAGATCGCATTTTCAAGCGACCTCGACCGCCTTTCTGTCGAGAGTTCGCATCCGATCGCTCTTCTCGAACGATGGGTTCGCCAATTTGGCATTGAGCGAACTTCGAGCATCGCGCATGCGAACAACGAACTTCCAAAGACGGCCTTTCGCAAGACACCGAGGACAACCGGCAACGCACTCAACGAACTGGTTGAGAGTGGCGATATTGTTCCCTCGGCGGTCGTTGCGAACGGCTTTGTCTCGGCTCAGGGTAACACCAAATTGGCGGAACTCGAGGACGCTGGACAGATATATTTCCAAGACGAGTCGTCGCAGCTGGTCGCTGAGATCGCGGCAAGTTTCGTAACGCGGACCTTCCTTGACGTTTGTGCCTCGCCGGGCAGTAAGACGACCGCGATCGCAATGGCTGCTCCGCAAGCGAAGGGCGTTGCAGGCGATCTTTCCCCGAAAAGAACGGAAACGCTCGCAAAACTTCTTCGAAAACAGGGAGCCGAGAATGTAGCGGTCATCCGTTACGATGCCGAGCAGCCGCTGCCTTTTGAATCTGCGTTTGATACGATCCTGCTCGATGCCCCGTGCTCCGGAACCGGTACGATAAGGCACAACCCCGAGATACGTTATCGCGTCAAAGCATCAGAACTTGAACGATTTCGCGACCGCCAGCTCCTTATGCTGCGAAATGCCGCTGGCTGTCTCGGCGAGAACGGACATTTGGTCTATTCGACGTGCTCGCTCGAGCGTACGGAGAACGAGGATGTGGTCGAGGCGTTCATCGCGAATGAGAAGGGATTCGAGGTCGTAAGGGTCGAAGGGTTTGAGCGGTTCGCCGGTGAGAACGGAACATTGCGGACATTTCCTGACCGAGACGGCCTAGACGGCTTTTTCGCGGCGGTTCTAAGGCGGAAAACTTGATGTTTTGACGTGGCATAAGAGCCTGTTAATGATAGACTTTTGGTTTGTTTGTTTTGCGGGCTTTTGCCGCTAGTTTCTGTATCATTCTTTTGTACCTGTTCGGTCAGGGAAATATAAGGCTGTGGGACTACAAAATAAGGCAATTTCAGGTGTTCTGAGGCTCGTCGGGCTAGGGGCGATCGCAGCTGTATTTTTCCTGTCGATGGCGGGCGTCGTCTATATGTCGCTGCAGGGCTCCGAAGTGAAGGTGCCTGAACTTGTCGGCAAGAACGTTACAGAGACCGAGAAGGAACTTGCGTCCCTTGGACTGAAGGTCAAGAAGCGCGCCGAGAGGGTCAGCGCCGAACCTATCGATTCAGTGATTGAACAGCTTCCAAAGCCGGGCGAAACTGTGAAGACCGGGCAGGTCATCTACGTGGTCACAAGCAAGGGCGGCGGAACTCCTGCGGACGTTCCGGCGACGGTGAATTCGGACGAAGATGATTCGAAGAAGATCGAGGAGATGATCACCGACAAGCCGAAGAAGACCGCCACAAAGAAAAAGGCCGACACGACCCGCGATCTGACAAATTCGAACTCGGCTTCGGATACTGATAAGGCTGAGACGAGCGATAAGACCGACACTGATGCAAAAGCGTCGGACAAAAAGAATACTACGGATGATAGGCCTGCCTCTAATAAGCAGACGCCTCCTGCAAAAAAGGATCCGGACGACCCAAAGAACAAGAAAGACAAGGACAATAAGCCAAAACCGGCCGCTAAGAAAGATCGCTGAAGCAACGAAAATGGGTGAGATCGCAACAAAAATAGGTGAAAGGACCGCGCCGTTCGAGATGGCACCGTCTATACTTTCGGCCGATTTTGCGCGTCTTGGTGAAGAGATCGCTGCGGTCGAAGCGGGCGGAGCGACCGTGCTTCATGTCGATGTGATGGACGGCAAGTTCGTGCCTAACATTACGATCGGTCTGCCGGTGGTGAAGTCGCTTAGAAAGTGCACCCGCATCAAGATAGATGCTCACTTGATGATCGAGGAACCGGGACGCTATGCAGCGGACTTCGTCAAAGCAGGTGCTGATATGGTTTCCGTGCATGTCGAGGCCGATCCGCACATTCATCGCACGATCGACGCGATCAAGGCGGAAGGCGCACTTGCCGGCGTTGTCATCAACCCTGCGACACCGATCGCGGCGCTCGACGAGATTCTGCATTATGCCGATTATGTGCTACTTATGTCGGTGAATCCGGGGTTTGGCGGGCAAAAATTCATTTCGCCGGTTCTCGATAAGCTTCGCAGACTGAAGGAGATAGTTCGCGAACGCGGTCTCGATACGCTGCTTGAGATCGACGGCGGCGTGGATGAGGCGAATATAACGGATATTGTTGCTGCGGGGGCAGATATCGTCGTGGCGGGCTCTGCGGTGTTTGGCAAAGACGACCCGGCAAAAGCCGTTAGGAAATTGCTCGATAGTGGCTCCGACTGGGTTTGACCGCCAGTTCGATCAGATAATTTATGTTTTCAAGAAAAGTTGTTGGCCTTATTTCAGTTTTTACGATCATCCTCGCGGCATCCCTTGCCGTTTCCGCACAAGGAAAGCCGGGTGATGGCTCCGAAACACAGCGTCTTGACGTGATGAGCGATAAACTCGAGCGCATGCGTCGTTCGCTTGAAGGGGTAGCTTCGGCTCTGAAGGCGGAGGCCAAAGATGATACGTCCAAGGACATCAAGTCGCCGGAGTCTTTCTATGCTCGTGCGATGGGCATGGCCGAAGAGGCAAAGCGACTATCAAAGGACGTTAATAATCTGAGCGGCAAGGTCGAACGCGGTGATCAGCATGAGAAATCGGATGTTGACAGCCTTGAGCAGGCGGTCGCGGAACTTCAGGCGAGAGTCGAGAAGTTTCAATCCGAAACCGCCGAGGCTCGAGCTCTACCCGACACACCTGTTGGCAAACCTCGCGAAAAGAAAAAGAAAAAGAAATTCCTGGGTATTTTCGGAAAAGGCGGGAATGACGAATATGAGGACCTGATCGGTTCGGTCAGTCCGGGACGCGACAAGGAACTCTTTATCGTAGCGACCCGTGAGGTTCGCAAAAAGAATTACGATGTCGGACGACTCCTGTATCAGACGATCATTTCGACGTATCCGGATTCGCCGTATCTACCGATGTCAAAACTCGCGGTTGCCGATTCTTTTTTCCTCGAAGGAAGTTCGTCGAATCTGATCCAGGCCATTGCCTCATATCAAGATTGGCTCACCTTCTTTCCGACACATCCGCTTTCGGATCGCGTGGTCTTGAAGATCGCGGAGGCCGAGATGCGTCAGATCGGGCTGCCGGATCGTGATGCGACCCGTGCGAAGCGTGCCGAAATAAAACTCAAGGCTCTTATCGGCCAGTATCCGAACTCGACGATCCTTGACGAAGCTAAAAAGCGTCTCGAAGAGGTGCAGGACAATCTTGGGCTGCACAACCTGTATATCGCGAATTATTACTACAACCAGTCGGTCGATCAGAAGAAAGGCGGCCTTAAGGGCGCGCAGTCTCGTTACCGCGAGATCATCGACAAGTATCCCGAATTCTGCTTTATGGACGAGGTTTTGTTCAAGCTGGCGGTAACCTACCAGCTTGAGGAAGAGACGGATCAGGCCGCCAGATACTTTCAGCGTATCGTTTCGGACTACCCGAACAGCGAATACGTAAAAAAAGCGACCGAGCAGCTCCAACTGATCGGAGCGACGATCCCTTCAGCAAATCCTGAAAGGACACGGATCGAACCTTGCGCCCAGCCCGGCTTTTTCTCAAATTTCAAGAATCAGCTATTCGGCATCTATCCGATGACGATCGATGATAGCGGCGTGCTCATCTCCGATCATTTCGATAAGGGCAAATTCGAGCTCATCGATCAGATCATCGAGAACCAAGGCGAGCTTAATTCAAATCAGATCCCGAAGGCCCTGACCACTGTGATCTCAGACCGCTCGGCCCAGGCAAATGCGGCACCCGTAACCGCTACACCAAAATAGCCATTCTCTGGTTGGGTCCGTAACTTCTAGAATCACAACACAACTGGCCGACAAAATGAATAAAGCCAAGATGAACTTACTCATCTTGGCTTTATAGCTGTGTGGGCATTCTCGACGAACTGCGACAAAGAACCCGCGAGTTGATGCTCACGGGTTCTTACGGGGAAGCCTTAGAAGACTGCTTTTGCAGCCTATTGATCAGGTGTTGCTGATGGGTTAGGCGACGTCGGCTCGTTACGTTTCTGGAGCTTTGGCGGCCCGCTGTCTTGCGAACTGCTGCTCGAATCCGCGGCGTCAGGTTCATCGGGCGTCGGCTGTCGTTTCTTCAAAGTTGGCGGACCTTGGTCAGCCTCATCGAAATCGCCCTTGATCCCGGCCTTAGCGTTCGTGATCTTCATCAGGTGCTCCTTTACCCTCTGAAACTCAGATGTGCTGATTATGTACTCTTCTTTTTCCGGGAATCGCGCGACTAGGCTAAGGCTGTCGTCACGGCGTTCGAGTGCAGGCGGATGGCTCATAAAGAGCTTTGAGAGCGAGCCCGGCTTCTTTTTGTTCTGCGAAGCGAGCTTTTCGAACATCGTGGACATCGCGGTCGGATCATAGCCGGCCGCGTAAAGGTATTGAACACCGAGGCGATCCGCTTCCTCTTCCGCACCCCGCGTAAACTTAAAGAACGCAAGCATTTGCCCCAGGCCGGCAGTGTTCTGCAGCACTGCACCGGCGATGCCGCCGGTCATAATGAGACCTCCGAGGATGCCGTACTGCAGGAGTTTGCCTTTGCCTTGATTTTCCATCGCGTGGCGTGCTGCTACGTGTGCGATCTCGTGGGCCATAACGCCCGCAAGTTCGGCTTCATTGTCCGCGGCCAGGATAAGGCCTTTATTTACAAAGAAGAAACCGCCGGGAAGTGCAAAAGCATTTACCTCGTCGCTGTCGATGACCTTGATAGTGAACGGGATCTTTGCATCCGAGTGCAGGACGATGTTCTGCCCAACACGGTTAACGTATTCGGTGACGATCGGATCATCGACCATTTTCGCCTGCTGCTCGACTTCGGCAGCAAGCCTCCGACCGATCTGGACCTCCTTTGCCTGGGATCCGCCCAACCAGCCGAAAAGCTTGTCAGAGCCGCCGTTGATGTTCCGCTTGCCTATCTGCGCCGGGTCGTCCTTTGCCGAAAGAGGTTCGGCGGAGTGTGTCGGCGTCGGTGAAGGTGTCGGTTCGGCCGCCTTCTTTGACTCGTCCGCTTTCGCTGTCGGTTTCTCAGCGGTCTGTCCGTAAACTCCAAGGGGAACGGCGCCGACCAAGGCCGTCCAAATACTGAATGCGGCAAAAAAGGCCGCTGCCGTTCTAAACTTACTGCTTGACATCGAAATGCCTCCTGCAATGACCGCTGTCTGCTAAATGGTCTTAAGGATAATTAGACTTTACCACGCGTTGGTTATGATGCACGAATTTCTCAATAAGTTGCGAATACGCAAGAACTTTGCCTTGATTTTCGACTATTTTTTCACGTCAGCCGAAAAATGAAAGAAATTCTTCAAATTCGTGAATAAACTTGTTAAAATGACGTTGGGTATCGCTCTCCCTCGATACTTCCTCGCCTGCTCCGATCAGTCAACCCGTTATGAAGCGCATCGAACAGAAGGTAAAGGATCTCGTTGAATTGCGGCAGTATTCGAGCAATTACGAGTATGCACGCGAGCCTGCAAAGGCTCTCGCAAGCTATCGATTTACGGACGTTACGTCGGATCTGATGGCGAAATGGATCGAGAAAGCTTGCCATGTTTCAGATGGAAATGGTACGGCGAATGCACTTGCGGGTTTCCGTGGAGTTGGTAAGAGCCATTTTCTAAGTACGTTCGGCGCGATCGTTGGAAATGCGGACTTAAGGTCCCGTGCCGGAGATTCACATGTTGACAGTGCGGCGCACGGTCTTGGACGGCGAAAATTTAACGTCGTTTGGGCGTTCCGCGGCACCGAGGAATCCCTTGTTGCCGAGTTACAGACAGGCATTGCAGAAGCAACCGGCATCTCACGCGCCGTATTAAGCTCGGATCTGGTTGAATTGCTCGAATCCGCCCAAACTTTTGGTGCCGATGCATCGCTTGTCGTACTTATCGATACGTCGTTGGACAGGTCCGAACGGGTCAGCCGCGATGACGGCCCCATGCTGGGCGAGATCGCAGAGATCGCTAAGAAGAGGGGCTTTCTTGTTTGCGTTGCTCTCGATGACGACATTGCGGGCGCTGATGGCGCAAATGCCGCGATCACTCGTTCTTATTCGATCGACTATCTTGACCTCGAGCATCTCTACAAGATCGTCGATGCACATATTTTCCCAAAATTTCCGCGCTCGAACAGCGTGATCCACGAGATCTACAACTACTACCGAGCTGTTGTCCCCGGTTTTAGATGGAGTGAACAGCGTTTCAGCGCTTTGTTTCCATTGCATCCGGCAATAATGGAGGTCGCTCCGTTCATTCGCCTTTATTTGCACGAGTTCGCACTTCTTGGGTTTGCTTCTGAAGCCGGGGCGAGGATCATGGGGCGGCCAGCGAACTCCTTGATCGCTCCGGATGAGGTTTTTGACAGCGTTGAGAAAAGCCTTAGAAAGGTCGATGTCCTTTCTGCGGCTTTTGAGATCTACGACCGTCTAAGTACGGAGGTTGTCGCAAAGCAGCCTGTTGTCAAACGTTTGCATGCGAAGCTTGTCTTGAAGGGCATGATGCTTTTCTCCCTCAGCGACGAAGGCTCGACGGCGGCTGAGATAGGCGCTTCTATGTTGATCTTCGACGAAGGGGATCCGTCGGCTGCCGTTGGGGAGATCGAGAGCGTCCTTGTCGCCTTTGCGGCGGCGGCCCCGGACGGTATTAAGACGGAGTCTGATTCCTCAGGACAAAATCGTTACAGCTTCCGCCTTGATGCCAAGGACGGTCTAAAACTCGCCTTGCAGGACGCCATTGAGAAGGTCGGTCCGGCCCAGATCGACGCAGTACTGAAGCGGCTTCTATCCGAAAGATTTCCGGACTTTAGCTTCCCAGTTGACGAGTCCGACGGGCGGCTAGCAGACGAAGCGGACGCGTTCTTGCTTTGGCGGGGCGGCGTTCGGAAAGGGCAGCTGCAATGGAAAGTCGAAAACGGGAACCCTCGATCGTCCGCTGGCTCGCAAGACTGGACGGTGATCGTAGCTGCAGAAGCGGGCCAGGCGGCAAGTTCGGATCCGATGTCAGTTGGATGGATACCCGGCTCGATCGTCGCGAGCGATCGCGATGCGTTTGCCCGGTACTGGCTTCTCCAGAACGACCCGACGATCAGGAGTGAGCACAAGGAACATCTGGCGACGGCCATTCAGACCCATGCGGCATCGACCGCAAAGGGCTTCCAACGAGTTTTCCTGGACCAGGCGATGCTCTCGATCGGCGGATTTGAATACAATCTGACGGAGGATGCTCGAGGGGCGGCGACACTTTCTCAGCTCTTCAGCATTATGCTGGAGCCGCTTTTTGAAACTCGCTTTCCTGATCATCCGATCTTTCCGCACGTCGTTGGGCCGAAGGAAGTTTCGACGATTGTTTCGGGCTTCTTTACAGGTTCCGCGACCGCCGATGACAACTTATTGCGACTTGCGGCGGACTGCTGTCTGCCGTTGGGGATAGCGACGCGAGGCGAAACGGGTCCGTCACCGGCAGATGCCGAGGAACTCCGCCGCCTCGAAACCGTCCGTATCGTACTTGAACTGGTCGATTCTGCGTCAGATCCGTCGGCGAAGATATCTGACGTCCATGCCGCATTGGCAAAAGAACCGTTTGGCTTGGTTGCAGAATCCGTTCAATTGATCCTTTCGGCAATGGTCGCGGCAAGAATGATCGAGTTCGTCACGACCCGTGCGGACCGGATCAACCATCGCTCTTTGGACCTCAAGGTCAGCTGGGATGACATCGTTGCGGTTGCCCGGCCTGTTGGTTCCGGCATCTCTGTTGAACGGCTTGGCCGCTGGCTGCATTTGCTGACGGGGGCTGATGAGACGCTTTCGGTTTCCAGAGAAAGCGATGCCGAGGCGATCAAACAGGCACTGGCGATCTGGCAGGCTGACTGGCGGACCTCTTCCGTCGCGGCAAGGTATGCGGACGTGGACGAGTGTTCGCTAACGACACGGACATGGCGTGCGTCGTCTTCGATAAAGTCTTTCGAGTCGGTCGCCGGAAGTATCGATCGATTGCGCTCCGGCGAATTGTCGTGCGAGGACTGCCTAACGCGGATCGCTGATGCCTTTGCGGATCAGGAGAGCGAATTTTCCCGCCGATCGGACGATCTCATCCTGATCGAAGAGTTCCTTGCCGGTTTCGAAATTCGGGAAAGAACCGTGTCATACCTTGCAAAGTCGGAACCGACCGGCGAAGCCGAGATCGATAATTTGCGTGCCTACCTCTGGGACTTTGTAACTTCGGACCTTAGTGATCACGACCCTGAGGTCTCGCGGCTGATCGCGAATCAGTGGAGCCGGTACCAAAAGCTTTATGCGCGACACTTTGTCGATCTGCATAATGCGATCCCGGCAGAAGCGGATATTCGCGAGAAACTTCAGCAGGTCAAGACGACGGATGTTTGGTGGGAATTTGAAACGCTCTCGGGCATTCCGACCTTTGATGCGATGCGGAAGATATATGTCGGCGGAGCGATCGATGCCATGAAGCGCCTCGATTGCAACCGAAATGTCGAAAATGAGCTGGCTGCATCGCCTGGATGCGGATGCGGGTTCTCGCTCCTGGAAGCCGAAGCTATCGGGGACAAGCCGCGCGATCTCTGGCAGATGATCAATACTGCATTGTTCGAATATCGACGCTCGCTGCGAGTTCGCATTGACGACATTCTCGCCTTGGCATCCGAGACGAATTCAGAAGCTATTGGAGCATCTTTAAAGAAGTTGGTCGAGAATGAGAACGACCTTCGACGGTTAACCGTTGAGGAACTCGGCCTCTTGAGTTCGCTTCCGTCGATGCCGTCCGGCGAGGGCGTCGATAACATGTCTGCGTTTACACCCGAACCTTCCGAGATCGACGCGATAATCGACTCGCTTACCTAGAACCTCTGCTATTATTTTCAGGTGGTGAAACCTGATATAGACATCGTTGGCGACGGACGTGTTGGAAGGGCATTGGCTATTGCGTTCGGACGAAAGTGGTCGCCCGTAAACCGCATGATCGCTCGAACTGCGGGAAGAGAACCGGTTGAATCGGTGCTCCCAAGGCCGTTAAGGCCGGACGACGTTGTATCCGGCACTGCTATAATCGCCGTTACCGATTCACAGATCGAGATTGTGGCGGAGACGTTGAAGGCGCATCTAAGGCCCGGCTGCGTTGTTTTGCATACAAGCGGTTCGCGCTCGTCGGAGATCCTTGCGTCACTCCGCGAGGCCGGCGCTTCAGTCGGTTCATTGCATCCGCTTATCTCCATTAGTGACCCAGTCGTTGGAGCTGACAAGCTGGCCGGAGCTTTCTTTTGTATCGAGGGTGATGAAAAGGCATGTCAAAACGCGAAAGAGCTTGTCGGTGTACTCGGTGGGCGCAGTTTCATGATCGCTCCCGATAAGAAGGCCTTGTATCACGCCGCGGCCGTGATGTCGGCCGGCCATCTTGTAGCTCTGTTTTCCGAGAGCCTGGAGCTTTTGGCAGAATGCGGCGTCTCGCTCGACGAAGTTCGCGACGTGTTAGCACCTCTTGTCGTGAGTACGGCGGCAAACCTCAGTGCATCCTCGCCCGAAGCGGCGCTAACCGGGCCATTTGCCCGCGGTGACCGCGAAACGGTTGAGCAGAACCTCAATGCCATTCGTAATTCGAGTCATCCCGAGTTTGGAGAAGCCTATTGCGTGCTCGGCCTGCGATCGCTTGATCTTGCAAGGAAAAATGGCGTTTCCGAAGGTGACATTCAGGCTATATCGGCAATCCTTGGCGCGAAGTGATAACATCTAACCATAAAGCGATGTCGAGAGGAAAGGACAAGTTTTCAAACGAGCGGGCAATTTTTCTTGAGTATATTCAAGCGGCGGGATTGCGTCGAACTGATCAGCGGGAACTGATCATGGAGACGTTTCTCGGTACGGAAGAACATTTGACCATTGAAGACCTGCATCGGCTTGTTCAGAAGAAGGACGACTCCGTCGGGCACACAACGGTATATCGGACGCTGCGGCTTTTGACAGAGGCGGGGCTCGCACGCGAAGTCCGTTTTGGTGACAATAAGACTTATTTTGAGCACCACTACAACCATGCGCACCATGATCATATGATCTGCACGGGATGCGGCCTTGTGATCGAGTTTGTCTCAGAGGAGATCGAACACCTTCAGGATCAGGCCGCCGCAAAGTTCGATTTTACGCCGACCCACCACAGTCTGAGGCTCTGGGGAACTTGCCGTGAATGCAGCATGAAAAAAGACTCAGCGCCGGCAGCACCTTCCGGAGCACAGCCTCGGGTTCGTGTTAAGACGACGGTCGGGAACGGTTGATCCTTTCGAACCGCCAAAAGTGGGAACAATGCGACCGGCCGCATCGTAGTTATGGTCAGGGCTCGGCATCCGTTGTTGAGGGACCAAGGAGCGACCACAGGAAATGAGTGAAAAAGAAAAGACCGAAAATGGATCGTCGAAAGGGAAAGAAGCCTTTGAGGCCGAATTTGAGGCTCTGCCGCTGGATGAAAAATTCTCTCGCCTTTTTAAGATGGAAGCCGTCACGATCGGCGAGACGATCAATTATGTCGTAAATAATTCGTCGAAGTTGGTCGATAAAGCGGTCGAAGCTATGAACGACCTAGGGCGTAAGGTTCAAACTGAATGCTCGGAAAAGAAGGCCACGGACGAGAAGGCCGAAAAAGCCGAGAAAAAAGAAGCTAAGCCCGCAGCAGACAAAAAATAGCTAAGCGAGTTCGGCGTTATTGATCGCCCTTTTCGCCGCTCAACCCAAAGAATTTTCGAATCGAGCGGATCATTCCCGCTGACTTTTGATCCACCGCCGGTACCTCACCCGGAACGCTCTCTGTTTCATTAAGTTTCTTTAGGCGCTCTTGAATGCGTTCTGAGACGGCGAGGACCAACGCCTCATTATTTGCGAGTATTGGCTTCAAAGCCCGTTTTCCGATCTGAAGAACTTCGGTCTCGCTTGTCGCGACCACCGTCGCGGATCTCGGCTGGCCGGTCAAGAGACTCATCTCGCCAAAGAAATCATCTTCGCCAAGCGAATTGATGACCTCGACCTTTTGACCGCGTCGCAGAACGACATTCACTGAGCCGCGCACAATGACGAACATCGACGTGCCATCGGCGCCCTGTTCAACTATGGATTCGCCTGCTGCGTAAACACGAGATTTCGCATTTGCTGCAAGCCGTTCGATCTCGCTCTCCGACAGGGGTGCAAAGACCGGGATCCGCGCTAGCTGCACCGAACGACGCGTTACCTTTTCTTCGGGCGGGACTTCCGCTGGGGCTTCCTGATTGACAAGCGTCCTCGTCGGAAATGCAAATTCGATTTTTTCACGCTGGAAGGCGTACCAGATGCGTTCACGGACAAGAGCGTCCGTATCCGCGTGGCGAGTATAGTCCTCGATCCAGTATTTCACTTCCCAATCGAGACTGCTGTCTCCGAAGTTCCGTATTCTTACGACCGGATGACGCTTTCGAGAGATGTTCTCGGTAAATCGTAGGGTCTCGCGCACGACCGTGCCCGTTCGCGAAGGTGAATATGAATAAGCGGTATTGAAGAATACGACACGGGCGTTCAGATTATCACGCGGGGCGACTTCGATCGTCTCTTTACCAAGGACCGAGTTGCTGATTATCAGGAGCTTATTCTGGAACGTGCGGATCTTGACGCCTCGCCATGAAACGCCTTCGACGATCCCCATTCCTCGATTTTGGATCGAGATCACGTCACCTACCTGAAAAGGCTGGTCGGCCTGCATCGCAATGCCGGCGAAAAGGTTGCCTAGGGTGTCCTGGAGGGCGAGGCCGACGACGATACCGACGATCGTCGAACCGGTAAACAGTGCAGAAAGCTGAACGTCCTGATACTGGTTCTGGAAGATCAGCACAAAAGCGATTATGTAAACAATGATCGAAAGGACGGTCTTAAGGAGCGACGAAACACCTGGCTGTGCCGAACGCTTAACGGCCGCCCGCATCATCAGGAACGCCGCAAAACGCACGATCCCTATCACGATCAGCATCGAGAGGACGATCGTGACGATCTTGATGATCGTGCTTATCGCAGTTATCGGAATGCGATGATCCGCCAGGAACGTCTCGATATCCTTCTCAAAAAGACCCATCAAGGTCAGGATCGTTCCGACAATCGCAACGAAGACTATCAATGAGATCGCTCTTTTGTAAACTCCGGATGATGCCATCTGTGCTAAAAAATATCAGCAATCGTTTTTACTATCAATAGGATCGAGAGTATCGAGACGATGACAGTGGTTCCCCACGCAAAGACATTGTGAACAAAGCGGTTTCGATATTCGCCCATTATCTCTTGGTTGTTGCTTAGGATCACGATAGCAACGAGCAAGATCGGCAGAAGTACGCCGTTAACGCATTGGGTAAATAGCAGCAAACTGAACTGCGGTATGTTCGGGATCAATGCGACCGCGGCGCCGAGCACGATCAGGGCCGAAAAGATGCCAAGGAAGATCGGTGCTTCGCGAAATGAACGAGCAAGGCCCTTCTCAAACCCCAACGCTTCGCTGAGGCTGTAGGCGGTCGCAAGCGGCAGTACGCCCATTGCGAGCATGGAGGCACCGAAGAGGCCGATGCCGAAGAGCCATTCAGCATAGTCGCCGACAAAAGGAACCAACGCCTTGGCCGCGTCACTCGCGGTTTCGAGCTTAACGCCTGCGACATGCAGGGTCGCGGCGGTCGAAATAAGGATGAACACAGCGACGACATTTGCGAGCACAACACCGAGGATCGCATCCGCTCGGGCGAGATTCAGGTCTTCGGTGTCGAGCCGTTTTTCGACGACCGAGCTTTGCACAAAGACCTGCATGAACGGTGTGATCGTCGTGCCGATCAAGGCCATAACCGTGAAAAGATAGCCGGATTCGATCCTGAACGTCGGGGTCACAAATTCCTTTGCCACTAGGCCCCAGTCCGGTTTTGCGGCGACGGCCGAGATGATATAGGCAAAAAGAACGAGAGCCATCAGGAGAAAGATCTGTTCCACGCGCTTTGGTGTTCCGCGAGCAACAAGCAGCCAGATTCCGACGGCGGTTACCGGAACACTTATGTAGCGCGAGATCCCGAATAGCTCGGAAGCCTGGGCGATACCGACAAATTCAGCGACGATGATGCCGAAATTTGCGATAAGCAGGGCCAGCATCACAAGAGCCGTCCAGCGTACGCCGAACTGCTCGCGGATCAGGTCGGCAAGGCCTTGGCCCGTTACGACGCCCATTCGGACACACATTTCCTGCGCGACGATAAAAAATACCGTCATTGGGATAAAGGTCCAAAGGAGCGTGTATCCGTAGTCGGCGCCGGCCGAGGAGTATGTGGCGATTCCGCTCGCTTCGTCACCCGAAGCAGCAGCAATTATGCCGGGCCCAAGCACGGCCAAGTATGCGAAGAATCGATATTCAGTAAGACTTCGACGAAGGCGCGACGGTACCTTGCGCAGCTTGAGCGCGATACTCTTCGGAGATACGCTGCGAAAGTCCATTCTGGGGTCTACTACCGTCGTCTGTCATTTCTAGCAAAATGCGGGCTCGCGATGTTTGTTGCCCACTCATGCGACCTTACGACTATAAACCTTTTGAGGCGATGGTTGAAGTTCCGAACAAGTTTGGAGTCAAGTTTTTTTGGAATCGCTGAGAATCTGGTAGATTTTAGCTATGCAAACCCCTGATATCTTCTCTCGCTTCATCGCCGCCATTGCGACTTTGGGCCTACTTTTCGCGATCTTCCCGGCTGCGAACATCTATGCGGCTTGGCCTTCACCGGTGCGCGGAAAGCACGCAATGGTCGTTTCGCAGCACGAATTGGCATCACGGATCGGCGTTGAGATCTTGAAAAAGGGCGGCAATGCGGTCGATGCCGCGATCGCGGTCGGGTTGGCGCTTGCGGTCGTCTATCCAGAGGCGGGAAACATCGGCGGCGGTGGATTTATGGTGATCCATGACAGCAAGGGCGGCAACTGCGCGATCGACTATCGCGAAATGGCGCCCGCCGCAGCAACGCGAAATGTCTTCGTCGGGCCGGACGGCAAACTCATCAGCGGCGAAGGTTCCTCGACGATAGGCTATCGCGCTTCAGGAGTTCCCGGGACGATCGCGGGTTTTGACCTTGCTTTCAAGAAATATGGTTCCGGCCGGGTCAAATGGGCAGATCTGGTCGAGCCTGCCCGCCGCTTGGCGGCCAATGGCTACGTCCTTTCATACCGGCTGGCACGTCTTTTCAGAGGATATTCTGATGGCCTCTCGAAGTATCCGGAAAGCAAGCGGATATTCCTCAACGGCGGAAAATTCTTTGAAGAAGGCGATCTCTTCAAGCAGCCTGATCTCGCCGCAACTCTCGGGCGCATCGGGCGCTTGGGTGCTCGCGAATTTTACACGGGCAAGACCGCTCAGCTGATTGCCGCCGATATGAGAGCGAACAACGGGCTGATCACGCTCGACGATCTAAAGGCCTATCAGGCTAAGGAACGCGAGCCTCTTGTGGGCAATTATCGCGGAAACACGATCGTCTCGATGCCGCCGCCGAGTTCGGGCGGGATCGTGATGCTCGAGACATTGAATATTCTTGAGGCCTACGATGTTGCGGCGATGAAGTACAATTCGGCCGAGAAGTATCATTACCTTACAGAGGCGATGCGTCGGGCCTTTGCGGATCGTGCCGAATTTATGGGTGATCCTGATTTTGCGGATGTCCCGACGGCGGCTCTCACGTCAAAGTCCTACGCTGCAAAACGCCGGGAGACCATTCAAAAAGACAAGGCCTCCGACAGCAAGGATGTCGGCCACGGCGAGCCAACGGGCCGCGAGTCAATGGACACGACGAATTTTGCGGTCGTGGACAAGGACGGGATGATGGTCGTCAACACATATACGATCAACGACCTTTACGGCTCGCAGGTTACGGCCAAGGGAACCGGCATTCTTCTTAACGACGAAATGGACGATTTTGCTGCAAAGCCGGGCGAGCCGAATATGTTCGGCCTGATTCAGGGCGAGCGTAACGCCGTGAAAGGCGGAAAGAGGCCGCTCTCTTCAATGACGCCTACGATCGTTCTGCACCCGGACGGCTCGGTTTGGTTCGGCGTCGGGGCACGCGGAGGCCCACGGATCATCTCTGCTGTCCTCCAGACCGTCATCAACGTGATCGACCACAAGTTGGACATTCAAGCCGCGATCGACGCGCCGCGTATCCATCATCAGTGGCTGCCGGATGCGTTGACCACCGAACCACTCGGATTTTCTCCTGACACGACCACGATCCTGAGGTCCTACGGACATCGATTGGCATCGCCGAGCTGGGTCGCTTCTGCGACCGGGCTAATGATCGATGAAAAGGGTGTCCGCCTTGGTGCGATCGATTCTAGAAGCGACGGCCTCGCTGTCGGCTATTGAGGAAATTTCTTTGCTTCCTCTTGATCGAGCAGGCGAGTTGTGCCTTCGGTGACACTTGTCGGCTGAAGATCGTTCGTATCACGCCACGCTCCGACTCCCGGACTGCGGTAATCTGCGGCGGGTTGAGTCTGCTGCGGCGGCAGGGCCATTCCGGCGGTCGGCCTTCCATGGAGCGTAGCCGGCATTGGCGGCATCTGAGCTGGCGTAAATGCCGGCTTGCCGGCCCATGACGGCTTTGAACTTTGCAGGAATATCAACGAACCGAGCAGGAATATCATCGACCCGAAGATGCCCGTGATCGCCATCAAGGCGATCAGCTCATCCGGACCGTCCAATATCCCAAAGAACGATGTCGCAAATAACGTAAAGAAAATAAACCAGCTGAGCGAGAAAAAGACACCGTTCTTCTTGTTAAAGAGCTTCGGCGGCGGTTTTTCGGTCAACTGCGCGAGCTGCGGAAGGTAACCGCCTTGTGCGACCACCTCGGCGACCAGCGACAGCGGCAGGCCGCATCGCGAGCAGAATTTCGTCTCTTCGGAGGCTTGTTGTTGGCCGCAGCTTGGGCAATGCATCTTTGGTGTTCTCGATATTTGCTAAAGTCGGTAACGCGACTGAATAAACGAATTCTGCCACGAAAATGTTCAGTCGGCAAAAACAAACTCATCGCCGGCGGATCTTTTTGCCGCTCTGAAGCTGATAAATAGCGGCTGCACGGCCGAGATAATGATCCGCGGTCGCTACGGTCTCAAGCAGGAGGGAAAAGATCGACGTTAGCTCTTCCGGAGCGGGAAGTTCGCGTCTAAGGTCATCGTCCGAGGCTAGAAAGCCAAGGCCGTGCCGGCGAGTTTCCGCGACCTCGTCGAGATATTCAAGGATCGATTCGTGCGTCGAAAGCTTTTCCGGCAGCGTCCACTCGAACGGATCGTCCCAAAGGCGAGTCGTAATGCCGCCGAAAGTCTGCTCTACCGCAGCCGCCGAACGCAAAAGACACGTCCCGGCGCACATATACGGTAGTACTGCTTCGCCTGCCCTCGCGAAGATCTGACCGATCGGGACCATAGCCAGCAGAGAGCGGGTTTCAGTATCGATCTGCTCAAACTTTCGGCCGAAGCCTTCGATCAAATCTCGCATAAAATGAGGAGAGAAATCGAGTAGATCATCGGCCCTTGTACCGACGTTCCTTTTCAAAGATACCGAGGCCGTAATTTCTGCCTTTGTAATTTACGCCGGTGCTGACCGTGCCGCGGATACCGATCCGAGAACCTCTCGAAGGCACAGTATTATCAGTTATGACCCAGATCGAGCCTGTGCCGTCGTCGATCTTGTATGCACCGCCCGAAATCCCGGTTCCGGGGATCGAAAGGCCGTAACTGTCAACGACCGTGCCGATAATGCCGACCTCTTTATCCTGATACCGCGAAGGGTTTGCGTTGATCTCGGCTATCGACCTTTTCTCCGGGCAGGCCGCCGCGAAAATAGCGATACCGGCAACTGCGGCAACAAGCAGAATTCGTGTGATTCCTTTCATTTCTTTCTCTCCTGAAGTAGCGTAATGTTGGCCGAAAGGCCTCTGAGGAGAGATTCAGTTTTCATCCGAAAGGTTCGCAGGCATTTGTCGATGGGCTATCCGAGCTTTACCGCAGTTCCGTAGGCAAGGACCTCGGTCGAGCCTTGGCCGAACTCCGTAGCGTCATAACGCATCGCGATCACGGCGTCGGCACCGATGTCGTGAGCGTGCTGCACCATTCGATTGAAAGCTTCCATACGAGCGTGCTCGCAAACCTCTGCCCACTCTTCAATATTGCCGCCAGCGAGCGATTTGAACCCTCCGATGATGCCGCGTCCGAGGCCGGTCGCCCGAACGACAATGCCGCGAACAACGCCAAGATACTGGTTTATCCGACGACCCTCGATCTCCATTCCGGTTGTAACTATCATAGCGTGTTGAATCAAATAAGAGAGGTGGTAGCGCCTACGGGAATCGAACCCGTCTTTCAAGATTGAGAATCTTGCGTCCTAACCGATAGACGAAGGCGCCGAATGACAAGGCCTTGCTGCAAAATGCGCAAAACGGAATTATAGGTCTCGATCCTGCGTTAAGCAACTTGAGAAGCGGTCAGAATTTACCTATCGGAACGCCGGGCTATAGCGACCGGTTCTAATGGTCGCCGGCGCCGGCTAATAGGCCGCCTCCACAGGCCGATCGTTTGGCGACCGAACGAGTTCACGCTGGCTCACAATCTGCGGCAAGCCGCAAGAACCACCGATCGGCCGCGAATGCACGGATCGGAAGCCCTTTCAATCTGAAATCTCAAATCTCGAATCTGAGATTTGAAATCTGAAATTGGCGATCGAGAGCCTCTGCGGTCTTTGCGGGGTTTCGCTTGGCGTACTTTGCGTTTCCAAAACCAGGATTAAAACGCAAAGAACGCAGAGGAGACGCAGAGTTCGCAAAGGCTTGGATGAACAGCCACGAATCCACGAATATCAGAACTGACCTTCTAGACCACGACCGATAAGCCGCGAATGCACGGATCAGAAGCTCTATCTGAAATCTCAGATCTGAAATTTGAAATTCGAGCTATGGATCCCAAACGTAAAGCCTGAGACCTGACACTGCAAACTTAAACCTAAACTTAGCTTGTCAAAGACCAACGGCCGTCTCGACCGTGTTGTCATCATAGCGAAACGACGCGACCGTTAGAAGAACAAACCGCACGAAACGTATCAAACCGCACAGAATGTATCAGAGTGCACGAAATGCACGATTTGCACAAAAAAATCAGGACGGGGAGCAGTTGCGACTAGCCGGCATTTTGTAGAAACTCCACAGAACGGCAATACTCAGACAACGCGTTCACCCTGAAAAAAAGTGGACATCTCCGAGGAGTTTGTAATAAAATACGAGCCGTTGACTGGTTCAACTCCAATTCAAACAGCCAGTTTTCCGAAAGGGTTTTGAAGTTTCCTCAAACTTGACCCTTTGTTCACGTCTAATTTCGCGTCCCGATCGATACCTTTTTTAGCTTGCTATTGTCGAGCGCGAACCAACATTGCGATCCGAAGCGATAAGCTCGCAAACAGATCGCCGCTAAAACAAGGAGGAATAATGAGAAAAGTAACTTATTTCGCCGGCGCGGTGTTTATTATCGCGTTGTCGATGCTCGTCGTTAACGCTCAGGAGAAGTTTTCTAAAGTCGTAACGGATGCCACACGCTGGGATCCGATAGATTTCGCGGCGCCGCAAGAATGTTCAGCCTCGCCGGAAGAGTGTGCCGTTAAGATGCTGACGGAATTGAAGATCGATGTTGGCAGTGAGCCTGAGTTTAGTGTTTATCCGATCGGGAAAACAGATGACGGTAACGTGACCGTGGTCTTCGTCTCGCGGCTCATTGAGAACGATGATCTAATAATGGGTAAGCTCTTCCGATTGGAGTTGGAGAAGAGCGACCAAGCAGATCCGACCTATAGCCTCGATGGCTTGGGAGTGATGTACCAATGCATGGACGGGAAGGAAGGCTGGCGGAAGACGCCGTGCGGAACCTAGAAGCTCGGCCGAAGCAAGTTGTAAATTGTCCATTGGCCGATCGTGGATTGGGAATGTATATCCCCGAAGTCATTCATTGATTTGCTCCTCATAGGACTCGAACCGGTCGTGTTTCCGTACCGCTCGGGAGGCATAAAGGCTCGACATTTCGCGACCGGTTCGATAGACTTGTCTTACAAGGACGTGGTGAGTTATTGCGACTTGCGGCCACGTAAAAGAAACGGCTAAACAGCATGGATCAAGGTCCTCAAACAAGTTTTTTGAGACTCTGTGCTTGTTTAAGGCACAGAGTCTTTTGTTTTGAGAATGATCTGCCGCAGCGATCTCATTGCGGCCAAGGCGAATACCGGAAATGTCAGATTTTTTGAACCTTCTACAGGACAAGATCATCGTTTTTGACGGCGCGATGGGCACGTATCTTCAGTCGCTCGACCTGCCGATCGATGACTGGGGCGGCCCCGCATTCGAAAACTGTTCTGAGAACCTGCTCTATACTAGACCCGATGCGATCGAGTCCGTGCATAATGCGTTTCTCGATATCGGATGCGATGTGATCGAGACGAACAGTTTCGGCGGCAGCGAGGTGGTCCTCACAGAGTTCGGCATCGCGGAAAAGACCTATGATGTAAATCTAAGGGCCGCTCAGCTTGCCAAGCGTGTTGCGGGCGATTATTCGACGAAAGAAAAGCCCCGGTTTGTCGCAGGCTCGATCGGGCCGGGAACCAAGCTTCCGACGCTTGGGCACATCACGTATCGTGCCCTAAAAGATGCGTATCGTGAGCAGGTTCGCGGGCTTGTCGACGGCGGCAGCGACGTCCTGATAGTCGAGACCTGCCAAGATCTGCTTCAGACAAAGGCCGCACTTGCCGCGATCTTTGACCATTTTGCGAAAACACGGTCTCGGATCCCCGTCATCGCGCAGGTGACGATCGAGGTTTTCGGCACGATGTTGAACGGCACCGAGATCGGAGCCGCATTGACCGCACTCGAACCTTTCCCGATCGACGTCATCGGTATGAACTGCGGCACTGGGCCGAAGCAGATGACGGACAGCTTTCGCCATTTGTGCGAGAATTCGCCGCTGCCCGTTAGCATCTTGCCGAACGCGGGCCTGCCCGAAGTGAAGGACGGCCAGCAGCATTACGACGAAACTCCCGAGAGCTTTGCGGCGCAGGTCGAGGCTTTCGCGAAGGATTTCGGAGCGAATATCGTCGGCGGCTGCTGCGGAACCACGCCTGATCATATAAAGCTGTTGGTCGAGCGGCTCGGCAGCCTTTCGCCAAAAGAGCGGAACGCAAAGCTTGCACCTTCCGCATCTTCGATTTATTTCCAACAGCCATTTACTCAAGATGCTTCTTTTCTGATCGTTGGCGAGCGTGTGAATGCGTCGGGCTCGAAGAAGATGCGCGACTTGCTCGACGCCGAGGATTGGGACGGCCTCGTGAACCTTGCGAAATCGCAGGAAAAAGAAGGTGCGCACATTCTTGACGTGAACGTCGATTTCGTCGGCCGCGACGGTGTCGCCGATATGCACGAACTTGCAAAACGGCTCGTCACCAACGTCAAGATCCCGCTGATGTTCGATTCCACCGAGTGGGAAAAAATGGAAGCCGGCCTCGAACACGCGGGCGGCAAATCGATCCTGAATTCGACGAACTACGAGGACGGCGAAGAGCGTTTCATCAAGCTTCTTGAACTTGCCAAAGAGTTCGGGGCGAGCATCGTCATCGGCCTTATCGACGAGACGGGAATGGCGCGCACAGCCGAAGATAAGCTCAAGATCGCCCGACGCGCATACAAACAGGCGACCGAATTCGGCATCGAGGCTCACGATATCTTCTTCGATCCGCTCGCGCTTCCGATCTCGACCGGCATAGAGGAAGACCGCAAGAACGCCGCCGAGACGATCGATTCGATCAAGCAGATTCGCGCAGAGATGCCGGAGGCGAACATCATTCTCGGTGTGTCGAATATTTCGTTCGGATTGAGCCCTGCGGCAAGGATCGTGCTCAATTCGGTATTTTTGCACGATGCCGTCGAGGCGGGAATGAATTCTGCGATCGTCAACGCGTCGAAGATCCTGCCGTTGATCCGATTCAACGAACACGAGATCGACACGGCCCGCGACCTTATCTACGACCGCCGACAATGGAACGCGGACGCCCCCGTCCGCACTGAGGGCGAAGCCCGAACCATCGGTTCGCCGGGGGAACCGGCGCTTGCGGACGAGGGCGTCCGCGTTCCGTCGATCTGCACGTACGATCCGCTCGTCGAGTTCACAACGCTTTTCGAGGGCAAGACCGCGCAGTCGATCAAGCCCGATATCTCGAACCTGCCGATCGAGGAGCGTCTTAAGGAACACATAATCGAGGGCGAGAAGATCGGGCTTGAGGACTCGTTGAAACAGGCCCTCGAGACATACAAGCCGCTGGATATAATCAACAACATCCTGCTCGACGGAATGAAGACGGTCGGCGACCTTTTTGGTTCCGGACAAATGCAGCTTCCGTTCGTGCTGCAATCGGCAGAGGCGATGAAGGCGGCGGTCAGATTCCTGGAGCCGTTCCTCGACCGCGTCGAAGGGATCGAAAAGGGAACGCTCGTGCTTGCGACCGTCAAGGGCGATGTTCACGACATCGGCAAGAACCTTGTCGATATCATCCTCACCAATAACGGCTACAAGGTCGTCAATCTCGGCATCAAACAGCCGATCGACGACATCCTGCGGGCCTTTGAGGAATCAAAGGCGGACGCGATCGGTATGAGCGGCCTGCTCGTAAAATCGACGCTCGTGATGCGTGACAATCTTGAGTTGATGAATACGCGGAGCATCAACGCCCCCGTCATCCTCGGCGGCGCGGCGCTCAACCGCAGATATGTCGATCAGGATCTGATCCCGCTTTATGACGGCGATCTGTTCTACGCCCGCGACGCTTTTGACGGGCTGCACGCAATGGACAAACTTACGTCCGGCGGGGATCTAGCCACAGAGACCGCGGAGACCACCGAGAAGGCGAGTAAAGCAGCGGCGGCAGCGAGCGTATCGAATCAGGCACCGGCGGAGAATGAAGACCTCGTCGGTGAGGATGCAAAATTGGGCGTAAATGCGGCCGAGCAGGTTCGCAAGCGCGCAAGCGGTTCGACCGCGCATACGACACGCTCCGAGATCTCGCAGGATGTGCCGATTCCCGTGCCGCCATTCTGGGGCTCGAAGGTCGTTGAGATCAAGGATCTTACGAAGATCTTCGATTTTGTTAACGAGACCGCACTCTTCAAAGGTCAATGGCAGTACAAGCAGGGCCGTATGACGCCGGACGAATATGCAAAGATCATCGCCGACGAGGTGCGTCCGAGATTTGAAGAACTGAAGGCCGATGCGATCCGCGGAAAACTCCTCGAAGCAAAGGTAGTGTACGGCTATTTCCCGTGTCAGTCGGAAGGCAACGACCTGATCATCTACAACGAAGATCAGAAGACGGAGCGGCTGCGATTCAACTTTCCGCGACAGCCGATCGAACAGCGAGGCGGCAAGAATTTGTGTCTCGCGGACTATTTCGCGTCGGTCGAGTCCGGCAAGATGGATGTCGTCGCATTCGACCTGGTAACGATGGGCAGCAAGGCGAGCGAACATTCTGCAAGGCTCTTTGCGGCGGATAACTACACGGATTACTTGTTGTTTCACGGCCTTTCGGTGGAATCAGCCGAAGCATTTGCGGAGATGTGGCACAAACGCATTCGCGAGGAACTAGGCGTTGCCGGACAAGATGCTCCCGAACTCGCAAAGCTCTTCCATCAAGGCTATCAGGGATCGAGGTACAGCTTCGGCTATCCGGCGTGCCCGGACCTTGAGGAGCAGGCAAAGATCTTCGAGCTTCTCGATCCATCAAGGATCGGCGTCGAACTCAGCGAGGAGTTTCAACTGCATCCGGAGCAATCTACCTCTGCTATCGTTCTGCATCACCCGGAAGCGAAGTACTTCAACATCGAATAGGTTCGTAGTTCGGTGTTCGTCGTTCGTTGTTGGTTGTTCGACAGCAATTTCACCTCCGAACGATGAACAACGAACAGCGAACGACGAACAACTAACCGCTGAAATGTCTACGGCCGGGCGAGTGATCGACCGGCCGTAGAGCTATTTGTATTGGAGAGTTACCTTCCCGGGATCGGAACGTCGCTGCTAAGGCCGAATCCGTAGGCTGTAAAGCCAGCGGTCGATCTTAGCAGGTACCACGTGCCGCTGCGATACACTGCAAGGTCCGTGCGTCCGTCGCCGTCATAATCACCGGGCGTCGGAATATCGCCGAGCAATCCGAAATGGGTCGTCGAGCTCGTTCCGGCGGCCGGATTGTAGATGAACCAGTCGCCCGTAAGCGTTCGGAAGAGTGCGATCTCGGCCTTGCCGTCGCCCGAGTAGTCCGCGATCACGGGAACGTCCGAAGAAGTTCCCATTCCCGTAGCCGTCGTCGGGAAACCGCCGGTTGACGGACGGTACGTAAACGAACCGGCCGAGCCGTTGTAGTAAGCGATATCGGCTTTGCCGTCGCCATCGAAATCGCCCGGAGCAGGGATCGTGCCTGCAGCGTTCGGTATCGTCGTGTAGATCAGGCCTCCTGTGCTCTTAAGAGCGTACCAGCCGCCGTCTGAAGGACGGTAAACCGCTACATCCGTCTTACCGTCGCCATCATAGTCGGCATTGACCGGCACATCGCCGGGAAGTCCGAACGAAAGGAACGTGATGGTCGAGTTCGAGCTATTGAAGATGTAGAAGTCCGGGTTTGCGCTGTTCGCATCTCCACGGAATATCGCAAGATCGGCCTTTGCATCGCCGTCAAAGTCGCCTGGTGCGGGTACGTCGGTGGAGATTCCCCAGTGAGCAACGGCGTAGCCGGCGGTTGACCGCAGCATATGCCAGTTGCCGTCCGAGGGACGGAAGACCGAAACGTCCGACTTGCCGTCGCCGTCAAAATCATACTTCGCACGTACCGGAGCCGTGACCGAGAAGTTCGTGTCCGAAACATCGAAGAAGATATTTCCGACGGCTTCGATCTTGACGCGTGCCTGCGAAGTAACGCCCATCGGGATGGTCACATCTGCCGAACCGTCATTCGGTGTACTTGCCAAGAGCACTTGCGGGAATGTCGCGCCTCCGTCCGTCGAGAGCGAGATCTTGACATTCGCGACGCTTACGGGAGCAGCCGTCGTGTTAGCGACGTTCCAGGTTACGGTCTGGACCGAACCGCCGGCGACCTGGATCGATGTGTTCGGTGAAGTTACCTTGAACGGCCCGGAAGAGTTCGTCACCGTAATGACGGAGTCCGTGTACTGAGTTTGACCGATGGTCACGCCCGGTACATACGGCTTGTTGTCGCGGACCGTAAGGCGGAAGTTGAGCGTACGAGACACCGAGCTTAGAGCCTCGGTATTCGCTACGGCATCGCCGCCCGGAAGCGTGGGCGATACGAGGAGTCCGGCAAGCACCGTCGCCATCTTCGGAAAGTATCGTGTCGGTGAAGCGGACGGCGGGAACGAGAGCCAGTTCGGACCTGTAGTCTTACCGGGTGACGCTGGGCTGCTGCTGCCGGACGAAGTCGCGTTGTCATTTTGCTCCCACTGATACGTCAGGGCGTCGCCGTCAGGATCGGTCGCCGAACCTGTCAAAGCGAACGGCGTGCTGATCGGGATCGTGTAGTTCGGTACGGAAGCGACCACAGGCGGGTGATTCTGGGTCATGTTCGTCGTGACCGGACAGGTCTTGTTCGCAAGATTCTGCTGGATCTGATCGATGCTCGTTTCGTGGAAAGTGTCGATCGAGTGCGGGGCAACGTCATACGGCGTGATGCCGGCATAGCCCATGATCGTGATTCCGGAGCCCACTTCCTTGTTGCGTCCGGTACCCTCAAGCGAGAACGAGAAGGTATGATTCGCACCCATTTGGTGGCCAACCTCGTGAACAACATAGTCGATATCGAAGTTATCGCCCTGCGGAATGCCGTCGCCCGGCGATGTGATGCCGCTGCCTTTCTGTCCATCGACACAAACGCAGCCGATGCAGCCTGCGTTGCCGCCGCCGCCCGAAGCACCGAACATATGGCCAATGTCGTAATTGGCTTCGCCGATATTTGCCGTCAGTGTTGCCTGCAGCTCGCCGTTCCAGTTCCCCAAGGTCGAGTATGGGTCGGTCGCCGGATTGTAATAGATGACGTTCGTCGTCGCATCGATCAAGTTCAGATGCACAGCGAGATCCTTTTCATAGACGCCGTTGGCGCGGGTCAAGGTAGCATTGAATGCCGCGAGCACGAGAGCGACCTGGCTTGCGCTTGTTGCACCAAAATAGTTCGCGTATTCGCCGTTGCAGGATTGGGCAAGCCGCATCGTTTTGATCTGGCCGGCGTTGCTGTCGGGCCGCGAAGCGACGTCGCCGTTCAGGCGATAGCTGTCTCGAATACCCGTCAAAAATCCGACATCGCCGGTCGTACAACGCCAGGGCGAACCGCCGGCTTCGCCATCACGGCGGAATACCGAATAGACCTTATGATCGGCCGAGAACGGCTCGATGAATTCATTGTGGGCATCGGAGCGGAATACTACGGTCTGTATGCCTTGCGGTGAGATGCTGAGCTTCAGTGTCGAGAACCGATCCGTGAGGCCGCGTCCCGAGTATGCACGGATCTCAGGAAAGCGTGCCTGCAGAGCCGCGTCGAAGTTCGAATCCTCATAGACCTCGAACCGCTCCATATCGCCGTCGGCATTTGGGATCGAGATCACGACTGATTCGCCGCTGGAACGGCCGGCGATCGAGAAAAGCTGGTCCCTCAACGGTTCGATGTTGAGGTTGTAAAGGCGAAAGTCTGTCGGATAAGACGGCCTCAAGACGGCTCTGTCCGTCGTGATCGCCGAACGATCTTGCTGATTCTCGGTCCATATCAGCTGTTGGGCCGAGGCACCGATCACTAGGAACGCTAGTACCAACGAGAGAGACAGAACGCCGCGAAACATCGGATGCGTGTTCATATTTAATTTGCTCCTTACTTATTGGGATCCATTTGGACGTTTTGGACGTTCGCGGGGACACGAGCCGACCGGCGTTTCGAATGGAGACTCCAAGTTAATTGAATTGAAATTAGAACGAGATTGATTATCCTACAAACCGTGCGAAAACAGCAATCCCGAACCGCGAAATCCAACTGGCCGGGCCACTTTTTCTTTCCTGGTGCCCGTAATGATAAACTTATCGTCTTGCGTCCCGCAAATGCCTGAAAGCAGCCTCGAAAAAGCAGAAATTTGCAGCCTCGAACCACTCGTTCCCGATATCGAGGAGCTGGATGTGCTGGCTCCGACCGAACGACGCGGTTTCTGGCTTGCGCACCGGATGAATCAGGGCCGCTGGAAACGCCTGATGACATTCTTTCAGCGTCATGTCGGCTCACTTTGGATCTACTTGGCGACCTACAACCTGATGGAGGTGCACGGGCTCGAGAATTTTGAGGCAGCCGACCCGGGCCGTCCGGTGCTTCTGGTGGCGAATCATCGCTCGTTCTTCGATATGTACACGGTATCGAGCATTCTTTTTCGGAAGACGCATCGGCCGCTGCAGCTCTACTTTCCGGTCCGGGCGAAGTTCTTTTATGACCGTCTGAGCGGTTGGATGGTGAATTTCGTGATGGGCTGGTTCTCGATGTACCCGCCGTTCTTCCGCGAGGCGGGCGAGGTCGAGAAACGCGAGTTCGATAAGTATTCGCTTCGAAGGCTTGTTCAGCTATGCTCGCAAGACGGCCCGAATGTCATAGGCTTTCACCCCGAAGGGAAGCGGAATCTAAAGGGCGGGCCGTATGACTTTCTGCCTGCGCAGCCGGGCGTTGGCAAGGTGATCTATTCCGCACGGCCGCAGGTCGTGCCGGTCTTTATCGCCGGGCTTGGCAACGATCTGCCTAAACAGATATTGGGGAACTGGCGTGGCGGTGAGCCGGTGCGTATCTTGTTCGGCGAACCCATCGACCTCGCAGAGTTCTATCTAAAAGCGGACAAACTGCGAACGCACAAGGAAATCGCCGACCATCTGATGCTGAAGATCTCGGAATTGGGCGAGTTGGATCGTTCCGGACGAGAGGACCGGACCGATCTTGCCTATAGAGAAAAGGTCTGATCAATTCGTCTTGGGTGCCGTCGGGTTTGCGACATTCGCTGCCGCGGTGGCGGAGTTGGAGTTCGGCTCTTTTGCGGAATCAGGCGACACCCAGCCGGCATTTTCGAGCAGAGCGATCGCGAACTTCACGGGAACTGCCATATTCGCGGCGGTATTCTCCGTAAACACACCAAAATTCACGCCGATCACCTCGCCGCTTTGGCCGAAGAGCGGCGCTCCGGACCCGCCTTCCGCGGTGCGTGCGTCGTGCACGATCCGCTTGGAATCGAGGTCGGTGATAGAACCTTGCGTGGTCAGCGGCACGATCTTCTGCGATTGGGCAAGGAAGTTGATCAGATCTTGCCGCGAGTTGCCAAAACGCTGATTGATCGAGCGGGCCTCGGCGTCATCGACCATCGCAAGCAGCCGATCAGGGCCGTTAGGGTAGCCCATAGTCACGACCGTCTTTCCGATCTCGACCGAGGCGGTGTCCGTGTCGAGCGGGACTGTCGGCAGATCTTCAGGAACGGTCGCCGGGTCGATAAACCCGATCGCAAGGTCTTCGCGGCCGCCGACGCTCTTTACCGTGAGCGGAAAAGGCTGTGGATGATTCGGGAAATAGATGACGAGCTTTTTGACGCGTGCACGGGCATTTCCGGCGGCCATCATCTGCTTAACACCGTCGTCTTCTTCCCACGGCCGGACAACGTGGCGATTCGTAACGATGTAGCCCTGGCCAACGTAAAAACACGTGCCGATAAAATCGTATTCGACCGTCGGCCCGTTGCCGTCGGTCGTAACCCCGACCTGCGGCCGCGACGGCATGGAATCAGGATTTTCCGGGGCCTGCGGCTCGTACGGGCTGCGATAAAGCGACGGGTCGGCGTAGCGCAGGACCTTGCCCGTACGCTTATCGACGAGGTCATAGACTCCGACGATCAGGCCGATCGAATTGCCGTACGCAACGCGAAGGTTCGGCGCAAGCGAGACGGTCTTAATGATGTCCTTGTTGCTTTTATCCAACTCGCCAAGCTGGTTGCTCGCCTGGCCAAGCTTTTCCTCGAGATTCTTGATCGTTTCGCTCTGCACTTTCGCCTGTTCGCGGGCTTCCCGCAACTCGCGATTTACTGCGTATCCGATATAGAGAATGCCGGTCAGGAAGGCGACCGCGATCACGAGCGTTATGAGCTTGGTCGTCCATGATATCTCGCGTGCAAGCTCGCGTGTAAATTCGCGTAAGAATGCCTTTGCGTCATCCCGCTTTGCCGATCCGTAAGACTCGATGGCCGCATCTTCGATAAACTGCGAAATATGCGGCTGCTCACGATTTGTGGTGATGAGCGCGGATTTTGCCTCTAGCGAAAAGAAGCCGAAGGAAATGCTGTTCTCGGGGGCAGCGATGACGTCTCCGTCGGTTACGGGAACGTAACGCCGCAGCGGTTTATCGTTTATCTCGAAGTTCAGGTCTTGGGCAAAATCTACGACGCGGAAGCTGCCGTCTGAACTGTCAAGCTCCAGCCAAACGTCAAGGTCGCGTATGGACGACGTGTGGATCTGTATGTCACAGGTAGAGTCCGAGCCGATCCGAATCCGTTCTTGTGCGAAGAATTCGGTTCGCTTCTCAAGGCCGACTGTGACGTGGATGATAATGCCGGGTGCCATTAGTAAGCGTGAAAACGTGCGATACGCGTATTGGTGTGATTCTATCACAGAGGCCGGGCAGAAGCCCTAGAAAAATCTCTTAGATCGCCGTAACTTTTGTTGTCGCGGTATTGATTCTGTTAGCCTTTTATTAAATATGGGAAAGCCGAAATTCATCACCGACCGCGAAGAGCTCGAAAAGCTCGCTCCAATGCTCAAAGCGCCGATAAAACGGCAGGTTTTTGTCTGCACCGGCAAATCCTGCTCAAAGGTCGGCGGCGAGGAGGTCCTCTCGGAATTCGCCCGCATCCTCGAAGCCAAAGGCATCCGCCAGGGCAAGGAAAAGAAAGGCCGCAACCCAATGGGCGAGGTCCTCCTTACACAATGCGGCTCCATCGGCTTCTGCTCCATCGGCGTCGCCGTAATGGTCCACCCCGACGGCACCCTCTACGGCCAGGTCCAACCCGAAGACGTCCCCGAAATAATCGAAGAACACATCGAAAACGGAACCGTGGTCGAGAGACTGGCGTTGATCCAGATCGGCAAATAACGTGCTAAAATGCTCGTAATGAATTCCGAACTTCTTAACCGAATCACTTCCGATCCGCAACAGGCTGGCGGCCGACCGTGCATCCGGGGAATGCGCATTCGTGTCAAGGACATTCTCGACATGCTCGCAGGTGGAGCGAGTGAAAGAGAGATCCTGAACGATTTTCCCTATCTTGAGGCTGACGATATCAAAGCCTCTCTCGAGTATGCATCTGCGCAGGTAGATCACGCAGTTGTGATGGTTTCTAGATGAAATTTCTCGTTGATGCGCAACTGCCGCCTGGCTTGGCCGGTTGGCTGATTGAAAAAGGCCATACCGCAACGCATGTCGATGATGTCCTTCTCACTACCGCCAAAGATTCCGACATCTGGGATCACGCCCTGAAAGACGGATCGATCATAGTCACCAAAGATGAAGATTTTTCCGCACGCCGATCGAGAATGACCGAAGGTCCGGCGGTACTTTGGCTTCGAATCGGAAACGCCACGAATCGCAGTCTCTTTAAATGGCTTGAGCCTCGGTGGGAGTCGGTCGTTCAGTTACTCCGAGAAGGAAATCACCTGGTCGAGGTTCGATAAAGCAACTGCCGAGCGGCTCCATTGGCGTCGGCCTCTTCGACCACCAGGTCCAACCCGAAGACGTCCCCGAGATCATCGAAGAACACATCGAAAAAGGGAAATGCGGTTGAGAGATTGGCGTTAATTAAATTAGGGAATTAGGAAGTCGATTACGGCGAAGGCTTTTGATTCACGACGAAATCAATTCCGCCGCAACTATTCTGTTGAATGTCAATTAAATCGGGTTTGGCATCCGGCTTCCTAATTCCGAACGAATCGTAATTGCTTTTAGGGTCATAAATCAAGCCTTTTTCCATTTCTAGGTCAGGGATAAACTCAGGTGGCAAAACCGGTTGGACTTGATACCTTCCTAGAGGGATATCCCAGAGTTGATAGACTCCGTTTTTATCGGTAACGATTTCAAAAGATCTTTTGTCGCTAAAGACTCTGACCTTTATTCCGGCGACGTTCTTGATAAATTCAAAAGGTTCGTCCTTGTAAAGCTTAATTGTTCCAGAAAGCCTTGTTCGTTTGAGAGACATCGGCAAATTATTCAACCAATATAAATCCTCGCTCATTCTTTCAATTCGTCCATTTATTCCTGGACTGAGTGCAAAATACTCTTTAGCTTTTCTGTCACGACCTATATACAACAACATTGTTTCGCCCACATCGTCAGAAAAATCCAAGTCACACGTTGACTGAGGTTGGTTCAAAACAATTTGCTTTAGCCTATGTCCCTTGAACGTTTTCTCGATACTTACGACGACGGTCTGCTCGCCCTGCGAGGGTTTTACACTTTCAATTCTTCCCACAATAATGAGGTCCGCTCTTGCATATTTTTCGCAAACCGTGCTCGGTCCATACGAACAAGCCAAAGCACTTTCCGCACCAAACGCAAGGGTTAGGAGGATAAGAGAAAATTTTAAGAGGTTATTCTTATGCATGTACTTGCTTTGATGCCGTGAGGCTGGCGACGAGTTTTCCGACGTGCTGAAAATACTCACGCCCGCACCGCCATCAATAGCTGATCCACGATTTTCTTCGTATCGCCAAGATCATCTCAAAAAGCTCCCCTCCTTACGAAGGAGGGGTGGCAGCCGTTTCGGCTGACGGGGTGGTTCTCTAACATCACACGCGAGAAAGAACCACCTCCCGGCTAAAGCCGTACTCCTCCTTCGTAAGGAGGAGAGCTTTAATCGGACGGGGTGGTTCTCTCGATCCACCAGCCAAAGTTGCTGCGAATAACATCAAGAACCCATTCCGTATCTTCGAAAACTCTTTTATTCTCAAAACGTATAACGCGAAAACCGTGAGATTCAGCAAACTTTCGTTTCGAGCGGTCATTTAGGCCAGGATGATCGACAAAGTACCCTTCTTGGCCATCCAGTTCGATCGCAAGTTTCTCTGACGGGCAGTAGAAGTCAAAAATGTATTTGCCGATGCTGTGCTGTCTTCGGAACTTACGACCGTCAAGTTTCGAGTTCTTTACAAGATTCCAGAACGCGGCCTCTGCCGGAGTTAGACTCTTTCGGAGTGTGTGGCGAAACTTCGCGACCTGGGGCAGTGTGTGAAAGTCAGTTTTGCTTCTTTTGAGCGTCATACTACTGATCCAGAGAACCACCCCGTCCGCCGAAGCGGCGTCCACCCCTCCTTCGTAAGGAGGGGAGCTTTTGAAGATCATCCACGCATTGCGGTCAGGATCTCGTCGACGACCTTTTTGGCATCGCCGAAGAGCATTAGGGTGTTGTCCTTGTAGAAAAGCGGGTTATCGACGCCGGCGTAGCCTGAGGCCATTGAGCGTTTCATCACGATGACGTCGCGGGCTTCCCAAACGTGGAGGACGGGCATTCCGGCGATCGGCGACGCGGGGTCGTCCATCGCGGAAGGGTTCACGATGTCGTTGGCGCCGATCACCCAAGCGACATCGGTCGAAGCGAACTCGTCGTTGATCTCGTCCATCTCGAAGACGATGTCGTACGGGATATTCGCTTCGGCGAGCAGGACGTTCATATGGCCGGGAAGGCGGCCGGCGACCGGATGGATCGCGAATTTCACCTCGACGCCTGCTTCCTTGAGCATCTTGACGACTTCGGCGAGCGAATGCTGCGCTTGTGCGACAGCGAGTCCGTAGCCGGGCACGATTATGATCCTCTTCGACTGTTCGATCATATTCGCCGCCGTTGCGGAATCGACCGAACGCACTTCGCCCGCCGGAGCCGAACTGCCCGCCGATGGTGAACCGCCTTCGGTACCGAATCCGCCGAGCATAACGCTCACGAACGAGCGGTTCATCCCCTTGCACATAATGTAGCTCAGGATGGCGCCGCTTGACCCGACGAGTGCTCCCGTGATGATCAGAAGGTCGTTCGAGAGCATAAATCCTGCGGCCGCGGCGGCCCAACCCGAATAGCTGTTGAGCATCGAGACGACGACCGGCATATCCGCACCGCCGATCGCCATTATGAAATGTACGCCAAGAATCCCGGTCAAGATCGTCGCAGCAAGCAGAGGCCACTGTCCCGAATGCGGATCGGGAGCCATAAAGAATGCGACCCCGAGCCCGATCGTGATCAGCAGCATTAAGATGTTGATCAGATGGCGGCCGGGGATCATCAGCGGCTTTCCGCTCAGGGAACCGCGCAGCTTCAGGAACGCGATGACCGAGCCCGTGAACGTGATCGAGCCGATACAAACTCCAATGAAGATCTCCGCAGTATGAAGGTGCGATTCTCCCGCCGTCATTGTCGGATGCGGACCGAGGTATGTCGCAAAACCGACCAACACGGCCGCGAGGCCTACAAAGCTGTGCAGTATCGCGACAAGTTCCGGCATCGACGTCATCTGGACGCGGCTCGCCAAGATAGCTCCGATCACAAGCCCCGGCACCAACGCCGCGATCAGCACCGGCAGCCCGCCGAGATCCATCGCCGCCGCCGTCGCCACAAGCGCGATCAGCATACCGACGATACCGTACATATTCCCGCGCCGAGCCGTCTCCTGACGGCTTAATCCGCCAAGACTCAAAATGAACAACGCACTCGCGGCGATGTATGCAATTGTGATTAAGCTTTGTTGCATTAAATCTTTTAAGCTCGCTTCCGAGGTTCCGCGTTTCGCGGACATAGCCCTGCCGTTCACGGCGGGGTCAATAGATCAAAATCAATTCAAAGGGCGGTGTACGGTCCTTACTCGAAGACGGCTTTAGCCATCTCAATCTTCGGTCATTTCGAGCCGTTCCGAAATATCGCCGCGCTTGTGTCTTTCCCTTTGATTTTCAATATAGCTGATAACCCACGGCAGATCGCGCGTCCCAAAACTCACCACGCCATAGCCATGCTGCCACTGTAGAGCCTTTCCAAACTCGTGCGAACTCGCTCCCTTCAACTGACCTATCCATTTATCGATCTCGATGGTAGGCCTCATCGAAGTCCCAATATGAAGGTGGTCCTCGATCCCTCCGATAGCGTGAAAATATGCTCCTTCCGTCCTTATCACCTTGTTCCTTAAATATTTATGCAGATCAGCTTCGATCCTCGGCGTAATCAGCGGCGAATTGTCTTTCGTATGCCAGGTAATATGAAGATTGATCTCTGAATACGAACGTTTTGCCATTTCGTTTTGCCGTGTCCGCGTTTCGCGGTCATAGCCCCGTCGTTTACGGCGGGGTCGGTGGTTTGAATAAATTTAATCAGGGCGGTTTACCGTCCTTTTTCCGTCTTGGCTTTAGCCATTCAGCTGCGGCGGCTAAAGCCTTATTTTGATAAGCCCGTTGAAACGGGCTATGGAAATTTTTTCTCCCGTCTCACCCCGCCGTGAACGGCAGGGCTACGACCGCCTTCGGCGGGGTCGCTCTTTCCATTTGTTAATTCGCCGCCGCGTTCCAGAGCCATGTCTCCACCTGTGTGAAGCACTTTATGCCCTTCGTGACTGACTTTTCAGGGTTCGTGAGCCATTTTATCGGCTTCGTAACCAACTTCCATTGCTTCGAGAGGCACTTTCAGGCCTTCGTCAGCGACTTGTTGTAACTCGTATTTGGGTCCAAAGGCTATTGCTACGATTTTACGCTCTCAATTCGAAGCCAATTCAGCCGTATCGACGTCATTGGCACATCCAGCGCCAGCTCCTCCGGATAACCACAATTTAGACTTATATTTGCCAACCCGAAACACCCATAGGTTTCCCGAATATGTGCATTCAGGATTGCCGTGCCCGAACAGAATTAAAAAAGTGTTTGGCATAGCACCTTCCCACTCTTTGAAGAAAAAAACGTCCTCATCTTGCGGCGCATTTAACAATTGAAACTCAACATTCCTGATCTTGGGCAACCAACTGGGATCAATCGTGACAGCAAAGGTCGACGACCTCGGTTGCCGCATATAGATTTGGTTTGCAAGCATGACCGTCTTTTTCGTAGCAACGGGTTTAAACTGAAAAATCAAAACTCTGCGAATAACGTCCCGCAAAACTACTTCTGGAACTTCTGCGAACTTGCTCGTTTCATTGTCATTGTCCTGCCCAACAGCTAGTGTCGTCAACGCCAATACCATGACCGAAAGGAGAAAAAATCGTCGCCACATACTACTTCGTCTCTTGTCTTACTTCCTAAACATCCCCAGCATTCGGTTTGTGACCAGAAAACCGCCGGCGATGTTGATGGCGGCGATCAAGACGGCGATGGCGCCGAGGATGACGGTCAGGTTTAGCGACGAAGATGTAAGCTGGAGCATACCGCCGACGAGGATGATGCCGCTGATGGCGTTGGTAACGCTCATTAGCGGTGTGTGCAACGCCGGTTTGACGTTCCACACGACCTGAAACCCGATAAAGATCGCGAGAATGAATACGGTCAGATGACCGAGAAAGTCGCCGCCTGCGGTGGCCGCTTTCGGCGGCAGAATGAAGGCGAGGCCGAACATTATTAGGCCGATCACACCGAGCAGCCACGGGCTTACGCCGTTGCCTTCGTCGTGTCCGCCAACTGCCTTCGCTGCAGCGATCGCGTGCGAACTCTTTGTCGGCACGCCGGGTTCGGGCGGAGCAGCCGGAGTCGGCCTCGGCGGCGGCGGCCACATCATCTTGCCTTCGTGCAGGACGATCGAACCGCGAATGACCTCGTCCTCAAGATCGATGTGCAAAGTCGGAACGCTGGAGGCCTCGTCCGCACTGAGTGCCGCTTCGGCACGAAGAGGTTCAGACGCATTCTCGCCGGAGGAACCGGCGATTGCGGACGAGGGCGTCCGCGTTCCGTCAGGCGTCCTCGGATCGGTGAGCTCTTCGATGAGTGCGGTTACGCAGGCGCCGTAAAGTTGCGAAGACATCGACGCCATTCTCGACGGAAGGTCGGTGTACCCGATGATCGTAACGCCCTTGTGGCTGACGACCTTTCCGGGCTGCGTGAGAGCGCAGTTGCCGCCTTGCTCGGCGGCGAGATCGACGATCACCGAGCCGGGCTTCATCGATTCGACCATTCCGGTCGTGATGAGTTTCGGCGCCGGTTTGCCGGGAATCAGTGCGGTCGTGATGATGATATCGACCTGCATCGCCTGCTGTGCAAAAAGCGCCATTTCCGCCTTTAGGAACGCGTCTGACATCTCTTTTGCATAGCCGCCCTTGCCCTCGCCTTCTTCCTTGACGTCAAGTTCGAGGAATTCCGCTCCCATCGAGGCAACCTGATCTTTCGTCGCCGAACGCGGGTCGAACGCACGCACGATCGCTCCCAGACCCTTCGCCGCACCGATTGCCGAAAGCCCCGCGACACCCGCTCCGATAACAAGCACCTTCGCAGGGTTGATCTTGCCCGCCGCGGTAATTTGTCCCGTAAAGAACCTTGGGTAATGGGCCGCGGCCTCGATCACAGCTCGATAGCCGGCAATGTTCGCCATCGCGGAAAGCGTGTCCATTTTCTGTGCACGAGTGATACGCGGGATCGAATCCATCGCAAAGACGGTGGCCTTCCGTTTGGCCATCCGCTCGATAACTTCTTTGTGCTGGCCCGGCCAAATGAACCCGATCAGTGTGGCGTCTTTTTTGAGAAGGTCAGCCTCGTGAACGTGCAGTTTTTCGTTCGTCTCCGGAGGGCGAACCTTTAAGACAACGTCTGCGGCTCCCCACAGTTCGTTCGTGTCGGCGATTATCTCGGCACCCGCTTCCTGATACTCCGCATCCGCAACATTGATGCCTTCGCCCGCACCGCTCTCGACGGCAACGTCATAGCCGAGTTTCTTAAGCTTGATCACCGTCTCCGGAGTTGCCGCAACTCGCTTTTCGCCTGGATTAATTTCTCTTGGAATGCCGATCTTTGTCATATTTGTAGAAAGTATATCTTGTTACGCGAATTTGCGCACAAATACCGAAGTACAAAGACACTTAGGCAGCAGAGCTATGTACTTTTTCAGGTCTGGTTAACGAGCCAGACGGCGATAGAGAAGTGTTTTTCCGAATCGCGTTTCTTCGGAATAGTTCTGGGCGATGAAATCAGAGAACTCCGGAAAGTCCGTTAGATCGACGCTCTCGCCAAGGATCATTTCGGATTGAGGCGAAACTACGACGTATGCCGGCGGATCGGAATGTACCGCAGATAGGAACTCTTCACGGAGTTGTTTTTGCTGTGGTGTGCCTTTGCCCATGATAAGCGGCATGCTGTATCCGAAACGGGAGACCGCATTTCGATCACTCTCGAAAATGATCGATGCATCCCAACCCCATACTGAGATCTTCTCGCCCGGTGCTGTATGTTCGCGGATATATTTGGCTGCAAGTCGGGCGTCTTCGGCGCTGGCGAACGCAGAGTAGTAGCTCGGTGTATCGACCAAACCAACGATGTGGGCTGTCCAACGTGCGGCATCAAGTGCGGGTCGAACCGCCGCAAGGCCTATCACAAGAACAAGAAAGGTTAACACCAGCGGCCTTATCAGTCCTCTGCCATGCGATGAGGTTTCCCGCCGTTCGTTTCGGATCGTTGCAAAGAGCGCGGTGAAACCCTTTGTTCCCAACAAGACCATTGAAGGGATGATGATCGCCCAGTGATACTCAAAAAAACGGCCTTGGAGCACAACGCAAAAAACGGCGATAAAAACCCAGGCTAACAACACGCTGAATGTTCGTGAACATTCGTGCCGCCGGGAAACCGCACCGACGACTATGACCGGCCACGCAACAGAAACTAACATTCCGCTTTCGGCGAACCGAATTAGACCGACCGCCCGTGAAAATGCTTTTGGACTTGCGGCAGATGAATAGACTTGAGCCGGATAGACGAGCCATGTGTCGACAAACACTTGTAATGCCCCGTTATAAGCGAACCATCCCACCGCAATAGCGAACGGCACGATGACGCCAAGCATCATCGAAGTACCAGCAGCAAAAAGTCGCAAAAAGTCCTTTCGGTATCGAAAGACGGCATCGATAGCGACGGCAATTGCGAAGAGGCCGTAGATCGGCTTTATCAGAACGGCGAGACCGATCGCGAAGCCGGAAAGAAGATAACGGTATGAACGCGGGTCATCCCGATTGATCAAGAGCGGTCCGATGGCAAAGAGAGCAAGCATCGAAGCCCAACCGTCAGGCTGCGCCGTGTGCCAAAAGCCCTGCGAAGCATACCAAAGCACGAAGATCGCGGCTGCCCATAGCCCGGTGTTCGGGCCGGAGAGCTTGCTGGCGAGCCTGGCGATGTAGAAGGCAGCGAGCGACAAGAAGACAAGGTCAATCAGCCGGATCGCTACGGTATTCTTTCCGAAAAATAGCTGGGCCGCCGCGTACACATAATAGGTGAGCGGCCCCTTAATGTCCCATGCGTCTCTGTACGGAAGGCCGCCATCGACCACCGTGTTGCCAACCCACGCAAATATTCCCTGATCCCAGCCAAAAGGGAAACTCAAGGACGCTAATGCCCAAACTATTGCAAGAGCCAGAAGGGCATATAAGATCGGTTTCTGAGGATTCACCATCTGCGTCTGCTTTTCGAGAAATTAAATTGTAGGAGTCTGGTCGTGAGTTACATCGTTTGTTGTTGGATTCCTACGCCAGCAAGGCATTGCCCGCCCAGACGTATATGGCACAGAGTATCGCTTCACCGAGCAAAATGGCAAGAAAAAACTTCCAGTAGTCGAGCCGCACGATACCGGCAACGTAGCAAACTGCGTCGGTCGGTGCGAAAGGGAAGAAAGCCCAGGCAGCGACGAAGGCAAGGCCCCAAGGCGTTTCCATTCGGTGCTTTAGCGAATGGACGAGATCGGGCTTTCGCCTTTCGAAGAAGTCATCAAAGCCGATAGCCTCCGAAAAGAAGTAGATCATGGTTGAGGATAGACCGATCCCGATGAGTGAAACAGAGAATACTGCGACCGGTTCGGCAGGGAAGAGAATCGTCCCGGCGATCACGAGCGGTGTGCTCGGAAGGAGCGTCAGGCCTCTAAGGGCGGAGATCAGAATGTACGCGATCCAGATGTTGCCGGCGTTTGCTTTTAGAAAGGCCGCAATATTCTCAGCAGAGAAACCGGCAGGGTTGGCCAGGTAAAAGATGAGGGCGGCAAGGATGATCGCCGCCCACAAGGATATAAGGCTCACCCGAATGACTTTTGAGATACCGGAGATCGTGGCCATTCGTTTGCCAAGTTTTTGCGGTCTGTTAGGCAGACTTTCCTGCTGCTTCCATATCAGGCCGCCAACGCAGCACGGGCTTGCGTGCAGCGGCGGCTTCGTCGAGACGTCCGATGCGTGTGGAATGCGGGGCATTCTTTACAAGCTCGGGATTCTCGCGAGCCTCGCGGTCGATGTCGATCATCGCCTCGGCGAATGCGTCGAGATCGGCACGGCCTACTGATTCGGTCGGCTCGATCAGCATTGCACCTTCGACAACGAGCGGGAAATACACGGTCATCGGATGGAAGCCGTAATCGATCAGACGTTTTGCGATATCGAGCGTAACGACGCCGTTCTTTGCCTGATTCTTATGCGAGAAGATCGCCTCGTGCATTCCGTCGGATGGAAACGGTTTCGCGAACGTTCCTTCAAGCTTGTGTCCAAGATAACGAGCATTTAGCACTGCGGCCTCAGTCGCTTCTTTGAGGCCGTCGTTGCCGTGCGTGTAGATATAGGAAAGTGCACGCACCATCATCCCAAAGTTACCGTAGAAAGCCTTCACACGGCCGATCGAATCGGGGTGGTCCGAGTTCAGGAAGAACTCGCCGCTCTCCTTTTTCTCTATCCGCGGAACCGGAAGGTATTTTGCGAGCTCAGCCGTACAGCAGCAAGGGCCGCAGCCGGGGCCGCCGCCTCCGTGCGGTGTCGAGAAAGTCTTGTGAAGATTTAGGTGAATTACGTCGACGCCCATATCGCCGGGACGCGCGACGCCGACAAGCGCGTTCATATTCGCACCGTCCATATAGACGAGGCCGCCGGCATTATGCACGGTTTCGCAGATCTCTTTGATGTTCCGCTCGAAGATGCCGACGGTGTTCGGGTTTGTGAACATCACGCCCGCGACGCCGCCTTCCGAGCATAGTTCTCGAAGATGGTCCATGTCGGTGATCCCGTCCGCGGTCGAACGGATCGTCTTCACGGTGAATCCTGCGAGTGCGGCAGATGCCGGATTCGTGCCGTGCGCAGAATCCGGGATGAGCATCACGCGGCGTTCTTTTGACGCCTCGCCGTCGCGCTCGTCAAGTAACGCCCGAATGAGCATAACGCCCGTCATCTCGCCTTGAGCACCGGCAGCCGGCTGGAGCGAAACGCCCGGCAGCCCGGTGATCTCGGCGAGAGCTTCCTGTAGGCGATAGATGAGTTCGAGAGCACCTTGCGATTCCGCTTCCGGAGCAAGCGGATGAAGTCCCGCAAAACCCGGAATTCTCGCGACCTTTTCGTTCAGGCGCGAATTGTATTTCATCGTGCACGAGCCGAGCGGGTAGAGTCCGAGGTCGATCGAATAGTTCCATGATGACATTCGGGTAAAATGCCGAACGACATCGACCTCGGAGACCTCGGGGACATCCGCAAGGTCGTCATCGCGGCGCAGGGCCGCCGGCACGATCTCGTCGATGTTCATCGCCTCGACATCGAGCTTCGGCAAACGATAGCCGACGCGTCCAGTCTGCGAACGCTCGAAGATCAACGCCTCATTCTGCGATGGATGCTGTGTAACTTTCTTTATGCTCATTTTTCTAATAATCCAGACCTTTCAATTAGACGATCGGACCAATTCATCGCCGTGGAACCGATCTCGTCGCGGGCTTTTTCGTCGTCCCAAGCCGATCGTAAAGACCGTTGCCAAACCGCGATCTGTAGTTGCAAATCGACTAGTTCCGAAGCCGTTTCCAACGTTGCTTCTGCGGCAGTCCACTCGATGAAGAACTTACTTTCTTCAAACAAGCTGAATACTACGTCGCGATTCATCGGGCTTCGCGAAGCCGACCGGACCCTAGCCAAATTCGCTGCGAGCCCGCCTAAGCGTATCGCGAGTTCATCACGCATGTATCTTTCGCGCTTCTGTTCAAAATTCTTCATTAGATCTCAGCCTTCAAAATGATCCCGTACAATTTCCTCGATTCGATTCCGTAGATCTACGCTCTGCACTTCCAGTGAAGAATTTCCGTCTCTTGGTCGGATGTTGATCAAGGATTCAAACGTTACTTCTTTGCTGTGCGAAAACCAATCCGCCCCCCATACGTTCTTCTGTGCACTTCCGCCTTCAATTAAGACCGCTTTTGCAATCAGCGTGAAGTTCGCCGCCTCCCGCAAGAATTCGCCTTTCAACATCAACCGCTAACTTGACGTATGTGTCCAATGCTTCAAGCATTTCGGCCAACTGCTCGTCAGTAACCTTCCTATCGATCAAGTGGATCTTCATTTCGTCGATCAACCTTGCGGCAATCCCTTCCTCGCTACATCCGCGACCACTTCACAAAACCGATCAAGCTCCCAGAGCGTCGTGTAAACATTCGGCGTGATGCGGATGCCGGTGAATTCCGGATGCACGATTGGCGTCGTGAAAATATGGTGCCTGTCCATCAGATAGCCGCCGAGCTTTACCGGATCGACGCCGTCGATCTTGAAATTTGCGATCGCGCAGGACTGGGCGGGATCGAACGACGTATTGAACCCGACCCTTGGAATCGCCTTAAGGTTGTTCATCCAATACCGGGACAGATATCGCAGCCGTTCTTCCTTCCGCTTGCCACCGATGGCGTTGTGGAAGAGAACCGCTTCGCCGATAGCCAGCCGCATTGCCGCCGAATGCGTGCCGATCTCTTCAAATTTGCGTATATCGTTCTTGTTCTTGTCCTCGCTCGCCATCAGGGCCCAGATCTTCGGGATCTTGTCCTTCTTCACATAAAGGAGGCCCGTCCCTTTCGGCGCGTATGTCCATTTATGCAAGGACGTACCGAAATAATCGCATTGGAGATCGTCGCGTTTGAAATCAAGTTGTGCGAATGAATGTGCTCCATCGACGATCGTCTCGATGCCGCGTGCACGCGCCATTTCGCACACACGTTTTACTGGCGTGATCTGGCCCGTGAGGTTGATCTGGTGCGAGATCAGTATCAGCCGCGTTTTCGGCGTAACGGCACGTTCATACGCGGCCGCGATGTCGTTGACGTCTGACGGTGCGATAGGGACCTTTACGAGATTCAGCTTTATGCCCTCGCGAAGTTCACGCTGCCGCAGTGTCGTGAGCATCCGCGGATAATCCTGTGTGTTCGCTAGGATCTCGTCGCCTGACCGAAGATCCATTCCCATCAGAAGTATCTCGAGCGACTCTGATGCATTCCGCGTGATAGCGACCTCTTCCGGTGAGCAACCGAACATCTCAGCAAGGCCCGTCCGGATGGTCTCGGACTGCGGTTCCAGAATGCGCCACATCGTATATGCGGTCGCATCTTCCTGCTGCCACGTATAGCGGACGAATGCCTCGGTTACGATCCGCGGACTCGGGCTCACACCACCGTTGTTAAGATTGATGATCCCGCGTGTGACCGAAAATGCCTGCTGGATCGCCGCCCAATAATCCTCATCCGCCGCCGCCTCGATCGCAGACAGATGGCCGACCGAACTCGACGCCGCTTTTACATTTTCAAAGAGCGACCCAACAGCCGCCGAAGACAACGCCGCAAGCCCAAGCCCTTTGCCGGCGTTATAGAGGAAGCTCCTACGGTCAATGTCCTTCATTAATGATTCTGGCTCCTCACGGTCTTAATAAATCTAAAACGGCCGTTTTTGAATTCGTAAAAATGAACATCCGTTGCTTTATCGTCCTGATACTCACCAAGCGCTTCATTACGCAACCCGCGAAGGGCCAACAACCTGCTGTCTAAACGAAAAGCAACCGGATCCGACTCGAGCGGTTCCCAACAACATAGCGTGAATGGGAGCCAGAAAACTCGACCCGTTCTCGCATTAAGAATGAACGTAACACGACAGGCCATGCCGCAACCGAACTGAGTAAAGATATACTCACCTGCGAAATCACGTTTTCCATCGGCCGCCCACTTGATGCGGGTCCTGAAGTTCCGATCGAACTTTGTGATAACCGGCTTTGCATTCTTACCGTCAAATAACTTTCCCGTCGGGTAGGCTTCATATTGCGGCACTTGCGCTGATGCAGCGAAAGCGGCAAAAAGTATCACAAGACAAAGAATGAAAGGGATTCGCATTGCCAATTGCTGATATTCTATTTCGATAAACTCACCAAAAGCTTTTCTACCTGCTCGCGCGTGCTTGTTTCGGTCACGCAGACCAGGAAGTCGTTTTCGTGGCCGCTGTAGTAGTGCGAGAGAGCGAGGCCGCCGATGATGCCTTTTTCCCGGACGGCTTCCAATATCTCGTTAGCTCGTCTCGGGCCGCGGACGACGAATTCGTTGAACGTCGGTGCCGAGAAAGGAATTGAATATCCGTCGATCTCGCCTATCTTCTTCTTTGCGTACGCGGCCTTTTGGGCATTCTGTTCGGCGACTTCCTGCAGGCCTTTCTTACCCATCGTTTCCATATAGATCGTCGCGGCGAGGGCGATAAGGCCTTGGTTCGTGCAGATGTTCGACGTGGCTTTCTCTCGGCGAATGTGCTGTTCGCGTGTCGAGAGTGTCAGCGTAAAGCCGCGATTCCCGTTCTTGTCGTATGCAACTCCGCAAAGTCGGCCGGGCATTTGGCGAATGAACTTGTCGCGCGTCGCAAAGAATCCAACGTGCGGCCCGCCAAAGCTCGCTGGAATGCCCCACGCTTGGCCTTCGCCAACAACAATATCTGCATCGCACGTTCCCGGAGCCTTCAAAAGCCCTAGCGATATAGCCTCCGTCACAACCACGATAAGCAAAGCGCCGACCTCGTGTGCCTTCGCCGCAAGCGAGGCAAGATCTTCGATACAGCCGAAGAAGTTCGGCGATTGGACGACCAAGGCCGCCGTCTTGTCATCAAGGGCCGAAAGGTCGCCGCCCGAGCCGGCCGTTGGATCAAAAGCGGCCGTTACGATCTCGAGGTCGCCGTGCTGCGTGTATGTGCGCGCGACCTCACGATATTCCGGATGGACGCTGTCAAGAACCACGACCTTGTCGCGGCGAGTCACGCGTTGCGCCATCAGGTAGCTTTCCGCCATCGCGGTCGAGCCGTCGTACATCGAGGCGTTCGCTACTTCCATCGCGGTCAATTGGGCGACGAGCGTCTGGAACTCGAAGATGTACTGCAGCGTGCCCTGCGAGATCTCAGGCTGATACGGCGTGTAACTCGTGAAGAATTCGCTTCGCTGGATCAGATGATCGACGATCGTCGGCGAAAAGTGCGAATAAACGCCTGCTCCGAGGAACGATGGCTTCTGCGAAGCGGTATTACTTGCGGCCATTGCTTCAAAGGATGCGATGACCTCGCTTTCGGCGAGCGGTTCGCTTACCTCCAGCGATCTTTTCAGTCGAATGTCCTCGGGGATCGATCGGAAAAGTTCTTCAGAAGAATCCAGGCCTATCTCCCTGAGCATTTCGCCGCGTTCCTGGGGTGAATTGGGTATATATCTCATTTATCGATATTTTGATACAAACTCGAATAATAACAAAGGCCGGACGGGCGGCAAACTCGCCAAGGTGTCCTTACAGAATGGGTCCGGAAGGGAATTGGCCGTTCCTATCGGATATGCTCCAATGAATGCAACGAGCAATGCACTCACTCCAACAAATGTATCATCAATGAAACGGCGTGTCAAGCTCTTTTTGGAACTTGGCTTGCAGAATGGCACAAGCTCCGTGAAGCGGCGATTTCACTGCCGCTTCACGGAGCTTGAGATATGTGAGAACCGTCTGACGTCCTATTTATCGGGAACGGCTAGGCACTTGCCTCGAGGTATTCCTCGTATTCGGCAGCAGAGAGCAGAGCATCCGCTTCGCCGGAATTTGTCATTTTCATCTTGATCATCCAGCCCGCAGAATAAGGATCGCCGTTAACGGATTCCGGAGCATCGTTAAGGCCATCGTTGACCTCGGTTACTTCGCCGCCCAGCGGAGTAAAGATCTCCGAAACGGCTTTAACGGATTCGACCGAGCCGAACGATTCGTGGGTGTCGAACTTATCGCCTACGCGCGGCAGATCGACATAAACGACGTCGCCTAGCGAGTGTTGCGCATAGTCTGTGATCCCAATGGTCGCCACGTCTCCATCGACGGCGATCCATTCATGGTCCTTGCTGTAACGTAAATTTTCAGGAATATTTGACATATTTTCAAAAAATAAAGGGAAGAGAAATCTCCTAAACTGTGAAAAGGTCCCTGTTGCACGACCGGCAACCCTGCTCCGCAAGCGGTTTTCGGATCGGGACGCCGGAATTCATTTTTGGCGTTTGTAAAACGGCGTCGGCACCACAACTGCCCCAACTTTCCTGCCGCGAATATCGATTTTAATTTCTTGCCCCGCCGTTGTAAAAGCGGGCGGCAGGAATGCGAGTCCGATATTCTTTTTCAAGTACGGGGCCGGGCTGCCGGAAGTTACAACGCCGCACTTTTCATCATCGACGTAAACGTCAAAGCCGTCCCGGGCGATGCCCGGTTCTGTCATCTCGAACCCGGCAAGTCTTCTCTGAAGTCCTGCCTCTTTTTGCTCGGCCAATGCTTGACGGCCAATGAAGTCGCCTTTTGCGAGTTTTGTTATCCAACCGAGGTTTGCCTCGTAAGGAGTGATGTCGTCGCCGAGTTCGTGTCCGTAAAGCGACATTGCGGCCTCTAGCCTCAGTGTATTTCGGGCGGCAAGTCCGCAGGGCAGAATTCCGGCATCGCTTCCAAATCCTCCAAGATCGAGGAATTTATTCCAAAGCTGCTCGGCAAACTTAGGATCTGCATAGACCTCGAATCCGTCCTCGCCAGTGTATCCCGTGCGGGAAATGATCGCTTCAACTCCGTCGACCGCTCCCTCGGAAAAATGATAATACGAGATCGCTTCAAGCGGAGTTTCAGTGATCTGCTGAAGGATCTTCAAGGCATTCGGGCCTTGAACGGCGATCTGGCAGAACTTCGAACTTGCGTTCTCGATCGTACAGTCGTCCGCGTCGGAATGATGCGAAGAGATCCAAGCAAAATCCTTATCTGTCGTGCCGGCGTTTACGACAAGAAGGAGCTTTGCCTCTCCAAAGCGATAGACGAGAAGGTCATCGACAATGCCGCCCTTCTCATTCGTAAGAGCAGAATAGTGAGCTTGCCCATCGACGAGTTTCGTAACGTCGTTCGTAGTTATGCGGTTAACGAATGCGACCGAGCCGGGACCGGTGACCCAGATCTCGCCCATGTGCGAAACATCAAAAAGGCCTGAGCTGGTGCGGCATCGAAGATGTTCCTCGATCACGCCCGCCTTGTATTGAACGGGCATATCCCAGCCGCCAAAATCGACCATCTTTCCGCCGAGTGATCGATGCGCGTCATTGAGCGGTGTTCGCTTGAGTTCAGTTTCCGACATAAAGGAAGAGTGTAATTGAGGCTAGACGTTGCAGCAAATTAGGCTCGTGCAAAATGTACCTATTACTCGGCTGGAAGCTTGCTGACCGAGGCTGTGATCTCATCGCACAGCTCGATAATGTTCGCGATCAGGCCGGTTTGAACGCGGTCCGTCGTTTTTGCCCCTTCGGCTTGAAGCAATGGCTTATATCGATCGGCCGCTGCCGCGAGGTTTTTAACGGCAATCGGGAACACTTCCTTGAAGGTCTTCGGCTTTCGCTCTGTTACGTCTGCGACCATAAGTTCGGGGCGTTCGGCAATGTTGTCTATATCATCGATCGCTTTTTGCAGGAGAGATTTGATGTCGCCAAGGAGTTCTGTCCGCGTGCCGGTCGGTTCCGGCCCCCAGTCTGTCTTGTCTTTCTTGACGATAGGCGCTTTGGGGTCAATGCCGAGGGCGTTAAAACGCCGGTCGATGATCTTTACCAATGTGTTAACGCGGTGATCCAGTTGTTGGGAGTCGCGAACGATGTCAGCCTCGCTGTCGCTCAAGTAATCTCGGTGTTGTGCGTATGCTTCGCCGGCGATGGTGATAACAACAACGACAGAAAGGATGAAGAAGATGAGCTTACGGAAGATCATTTATCCGAATTTGGAACGGCAACAACGTTGTCAGCGAACATTGGTTTAAGAGCAGCGTCGCGTGTGTCCTGGAGATAATGGATCGTCTTCGCCGCGAATGCCTCGTGTGAGGACGGCATTTCCCCTCTGAGATTCTCCAGGCGAAGAAGAAATCTCCTAAGCCCGATATCGAACCGTTTCAAAGCGTCAAGATCCTGGCGGCCGTTCGAGTTGTACACCAACAGGGCAGACACCGTCCTTTGCATGATCGCGCAGAAATGTCCAAGCTCGGAATACGCTCCGTCAAAGGAACTTGCCGACGCTGCCGCTTCTGCCTTTGAAAGATGAGCATCCATCGCCTCAAGCGCGAGCCTCGCCTTGTCTTCGTTATCCGCAGGAGCAAGAATGCGCATTAACTCTTCCTTTGATGCAACAAGCAGCGGCGGAGGTGCACTGTCGAAAAGATCTTGTCGCTGTGCGAAAGCGGATGTCGAAAAGGAAATGGAGAGAACGATCAGGATTCCGCTGACAAACGACAAACGGACAACGATCCAACGAATTCTGGAAAACGGGGTGTTTGGACCGAACATTTCTCTTCAACCTCAGGCGTTCAGGCCGCTATTTCGAATCACGAGCCAACTTCTCAACCGCCGGCAGCCTCAGAGTGACCTGGTCGATCTGGAGCTTATGCTTCGCCGGATCGGCATTTCTTAAGAATAATTGATAGTTTGCCACGGCGTTGCGGTAATCGCCAAGATGATCTTGAGTTATGGCGACAAAATAATATGCAACGGGCAGTCCTTGTTTGTGATCCACCAGCCATTGATACTGCTCGCGTGCCGCGGCGTAGGCCTTTAATTCAAAATACGCAAGGGCTAGATTCGTCCTTACCGTCGCATTGTCCGGAGCAAATTCGACCAGTTTTTTGGCCAACGCGGCCGCTTGGGCGAATTGCCGGGCCTGGTTCAATGCCCCCGAATAGCCGATCGCGTGAGCAATGTTTTCGGGATCAGCTTCGCTTGCCCGCCGGCAGTATTCGAGAGCCTTTTCCGGAGCGGAGATCCTGTTTATGACGCAAAGCCGTCCGAGGATCGCGGCGTTTTTCGGATCGTCCTGCAGGCGGCGTTCGAGATCCGGTGCATCTTCGGACGAAGCCACGCGAAGGGAATCGAGCAGTTTCTGAGCTTCGGATGTCTTTACGGCGGATAGCGTCTTGACCGCTTCGTCAGGCTTGCCCTGGGCCGACAGTACGCGCGCCTTGAACAACACCAATGAAGGGTCGGAAGGGGCATCCGCCTCGACCCGCCGAAGGATCTCACTTGCTGCGTTGACGTCGCCGGAACGCAGTTCGGATTCACCAAGGAGTATCAATGCTCCTCGATCATTCGGGGCTATCGACAATGCCCGCTTGAGGCTCTCCTTTGCGGCGGAGGTATCGTTCAATGAACGTTCGATCATGCTTCGAATGACCCAAAGCGAGGCCGGGATGTTCGCCTTTCCGTCGGAGAGTTCGCGCAGTTTCCCAAGAAGAGGCCTTGTTGTCTCTGCTGACGCACCGGACGTGACGCGAAGGTCGGCGAGAGCGACCCACGCAGGAATATTGTCTGCGTCGAGTTTGATCGCCCTGTTCAGCAGATCTTCGGCTTCAGCTTGGATCGATCTAGCATCGCTCCCAACGGAAGATGCAGATTTGTATTTTCTTACAAGCAGATCGCCAAGTGCCGTGAGTGGAAGGGACCAATCGGGCCTTGCATCTACGGCGCTTCTGAAAGCCTCTTCAGCTTCCTGCGGCTTCTTTAGAGAAAGGTACGCTGAACCGATCTGATACTCAGCCTCAGGAAGGCCGGGAGCTTCTTCGAGGACCTTCTTGTAAAGCTCGATCGCCTTCTCGTATTCGCCCTTCTCGTGTACGTCTTGAGCCGCTCGAAACATTCCCGCAATGTCCGGGCCATCGTCTGTCTGAGCGTTGAGAGCGGAACTCGAAACCGCAATTATCAGAAGAAAAATGCCGAGCTTGGCTTTCATAGTCATGAATCGAGAAAATTATATCACTTGCGAATCCAAAAGATGGGACTTAGCATTTCTTATATTCGCTCGAGGTGTTTGCCACTTCTTCCGCCCTAAGTTATTATTCAAGTTCGATTTGAGCGGAGCTTTGTTCCCCAATGATCGCGTTACCGGAAATCGTCGCCACGGCCCCCGCCCAATACACAACGGCGGATAAAGAACGCAGTCTGCGTTCTCTGATGCGCAAACTTCAACGAGTGTTGGTCGCATACTCTGGAGGTGTCGATAGTTCCTACCTTGCGAAGATCGCCACAGAAGAGCTTGGAACCGATTCGATCTGTGCTATCGGCCTCTCCCCAAGCGTTTCAGAATTTCAAAGAGACAACGCAGTTCGGGTCGCTAGAGCGAATGGCTTCAACATCATGATGCTTGATACCAACGAGCTTGCCGATCCAGAATATCTGGCGAACAAAGGCGACCGCTGCTACTTCTGCAAGACCGAACTCTACTCGAAGCTTTCAAAAGTTGCCGTGGAGCTGAATTGTGCCGTCCTTGACGGCACGAACGCTGATGACATCGGCGACCACCGGCCCGGCAGGATCGCCGCTGAAGAACAGAAGGTCAAGAGTCCGCTTGCGGAGATCGGTTTTACGAAGGCCGAGATCCGGGAGCTGAGCAGGAAGGCCGGCCTTTCAACCTGGGACCAACCCGCGAGCCCCTGTCTTTCGTCGAGGATCGCCGTTGGAGTTCCGGTCACTCTTAAGAGGCTCTCGCGAATCGAGCGGGCCGAAGACTTTCTGCGGAACATGGGATTTCGCGAATTTCGTGTTCGCGTTCACGGTGAACTCGCGAGGATCGAGGTCGCCCCGAGTGAACTTTCGAAGGCGCATGATCTGGCGGTTTCGGCCAATATCGCGCGCAAATTGAAGGAATTAGGTTTTAAGTTTGTGACGCTCGACCTCGAAGGCTTTCGCTCGGGGTCCTTGAATGTCACGAGTGATATAGTAAAGAACTGACTAATCTGGAGAATCATATAAAAATGGCAAATCCTATGGCCGACGACATGCGGCGTTTTAAGGGCAGCGACGAAAAGAACCCGTTCGAAGCGATGAGTGAGCGTTTTGACCGAGCGGCAAAACTTCTCGGGCTGGAAGACGATCTCTACGCAGTGATGCGAGTGCCGAGTCGAGAGATAAAGGTCTATGTTCCCGTCCGAATGGACGACGGACACATTCAAGTGTTCGAAGGGTTTCGTGTGCAGCACAACTTTGCCCGCGGCCCCGCAAAAGGCGGCATCCGCTACGCACCGGACGTTAATATCGACGAGGTCAAGGCGCTTTCCGCCTGGATGACGTGGAAATGTGCGGTCGTAAACGTTCCCTTTGGCGGCGGAAAGGGCGGCATCGTGTGCGACCCGCGTCAAATGTCGATCGGGGAACTCGAGCGTCTGACGCGTCGATACACCGCTGAGCTTATCGACTTCATCGGTCCTGACAAAGACGTGCCGGCTCCGGATATGAATACCAACGAGCAGACGATGGCGTGGATCATGGATACATATTCGATGCATGCCCGTCATACGGTGACCGCGGTCGTTACGGGCAAGCCCGTTGCTCTTGGAGGAAGTCTTGGCCGTCGCGAGGCGACGGGCCGCGGGCTTCTGATCTCGATCGGGGAAGCTGTAAGGCGCCTCAACCTTACGCCTGACAAGACCTCTATCGTTGTTCAGGGATCCGGGAATGTAGGCGGCCTTGGCGCACGGTTGATGTACGAAGCAGGATATAGGGTCGTTGGTATTTCGGAGGTCGGCGGCGGGATATACAATCCGAAAGGCCTGAAGATCCCGCACGTTCTCGAATATCTTGAAAAGAATCGCTCGTTTGAAGGCTATCCGGACGTCGATTACGTTGACAACAAGGAACTGCTTGAGCTCGAATGCGATGTTCTTGCACCGTGCGCGACCGAGAATCAGATCACGTCGGAGAATGCGGATAGGATACGTTGCCGCATCCTCGCGGAAGGAGCGAACGGCCCGACAACGCCGAAGGCCGATAAAATACTGCACGAGAAGGGCATCTTTGTCGTTCCTGATATTCTGGCGAACGCGGGAGGCGTAACCGTGTCGTATTTTGAATGGGTGCAGGACCGTATGGGTTATTTTTGGTCGGAAGAAGAAGTAAATAACCGCTTGGCGGAGAAAATGGTCGCAAGCTTCAACGAACTCGTGCATTACGCTGAAAAGCATAACGTCGATTCGAGGACCGCGGCCTATATGCTCGCGATCGATCGCGTGGCGTATGACACGAGAATGCGCGGCATCTATGCATAGGCCGACGTTCCTGCAAGGTGCTAAAAACGCTTGATTTTACGAGCGGGTTAGGTTAGTGTTTTATCGGGAGATATTTGTCCGGCGGTCGTTCCGTATGTTGACTTTGCGCTTTACTCCCGATTAAATTGCTAACATTGGCATAAGCTTTTTCGACTAATTGTTGGACAGCTTGGACTTTGCCTACTTGGAAAGACCAATGCTCTGTGTAATAATGCAAGTTGATTTTTTGACACTTAACCGGCTGACTGCAGCCAACTTTTTTGACTTTCAATTTTTTTCGGCGGAGGAATGTGATGAAACTCGCTAAAATGGCGTACTTGAGTACGCTCGTTATTTTGACTCTCGTATTCGCGGTCGCGGCGCAGGATAAGCACCAGCGCCCTGACAGCGATCCGAGGAACACTGCACCTACGGTCGGTACCGGTGGTGCTGTCGGCGGCCCGACCGGCCTTTTCACGGTCTATGACGGGCAGAATCTCCGAAAGGGTGAATTCACCTTCTCGGCGGCCGTCAGCAACTATGACCGCGATCCGGGTGATGTTGATATCACGGATGTGCCCGTGAGCTTCCAGGTCGGTTTGACCGACCGTATCGAGCTTTTCTTCTCGACGGATCTCTACAAGGGTATTAAAGTGAATTCGCCCCGGAACCTTTCCGGCTTTTATCTGCCGAACTCGCAAGTTGTGATCAACGGTCAGTGGACTCAGGCTCCGGCGATCGTGATGTCGCCCGGAACCAGCCCGTACGGTGCTGTTTACCGCCCGGCTGGAGCTCCATTCGTTCAGTTTCCGTATTTTGGCGGTAATGCCGGAACTTACGGCCTTACCCCGCCGGCCTACTCGGGACCTGTTTTTGGATTTCCGGCAGGCACCAATGCACTACTCGGCAGCGGCGGCGCAAACCCGTTCCGCGGCATCGGCTCGGTCTACGGCAGCATTCTGCCGGGTCTCGTGCTGAGCACGGCAAATATCATCGGGCCAACGGGAGCACCTCAAGGCACGGTTCCTGCAGTGTTCACGCTTGCACCGTCATACTTGCCTGAAGCACCTTTCCTTAACCGCACGTACGGTGAAAGTGCATTCAACCAGTTCACCTTCGGCGGCAAGGTCCGCTTCACCAGCGTTGATAACCCGATCGGTCTCGGCCTCGTCGCTTCTTACACCTGGTATTCGGATCATGCGAATGACTTCGCAGGATTCAATCAGATGCAGCGTGGTGCAGGTCCGGGCGGCGGATGGGGAGACGTCGCTGTTACGTTCGTGGCTGATGCTCGCGTAGCAAAATGGGCAAACCTTTCGGCCAACATCGGCTATAACTGGACGTCATCTGCGAAGGGTGATTTTCCGGGCGGCACGTACACACTTCTTGATCGCCCCGATGAAGTTCAGGCCGGTATTGGCGTGGATTTCCCGGTCAACAAGTGGTTCCAGCCGATCGTCGAATTCCGCGGCACCCGCTACATCGGCGGCCGCACACCGAACGCATTCGAGAACCATCCGATGGACGGTATCGCCGGCGCTCGCGTGTTCTTCACTCGTTGGGCAGGTATGAGCTTTGCCTATCGATACAACTTCAACCAGCAGGATGAAGGCTGGTTCGATAAGGACAAGAACTTCAGTGCCAGCGTTACCAATCCTTGTGCGTTTGTTACGGGCGGAGCTTGCACGGCTCAGACCTACACAACCAATTGGAAGGGTGTTCCTCCGGGATTCCGTGAATCCGGCGACCCGCACGGCTACATCTTCCAGTTCTTTGTTGGACGCCGTAATGAGCGTGCTAAAGAACTTGTCAATCAGCCCGCGAGCATCAACAGCGTGACCCTGAGCGACAACGTGATCACGATCGGCTGCCAGCCGGGATACAAGTCTGCTTCCGGTTCGTGCGACGATAGCCGCTCGATCAGCGTTGCGACCAGCGCTTCGGATCCTGAGAATGATCCCCTTGTTTACAATTACACTGTTTCCGGCGGACGTATCGTCGGCTCCGGTGCGAACGTAACATGGGATCTTTCGGGTGTTGAGAAGGGAACCTATACGATCACGACAGGTGTTGACGACGGCTGCGGAGTTTGCGGCAAGACCGATACCAAGACGATCGAGGTCAAGGAATGTGCCGACTGCGTCAAGATCTGTGACTGTCCGAGCGTTTCGGTCAGCGGCCCTGCCGGTATCACGAACCCGGGACAGCAGATGACCTTTACGGCCAATGTCAGCGGCGGTGCGAACGTTACATACAACTGGAGCGTTTCGGCCGGTACGATCTCGAGCGGCCAGGGTACGTCCAGCATCACGGTCGATACTACAAGGGAGATGGCAAATTCGTCGGTCACGGCTACGGTCCAGATCGGTGGTCTTGAGGCCAGCTGCCAATGCCCGGATACGGCAAGTGAAACTGCCGGTATCTCCGGCCGACCGGAATCGAACCTCGTTGACGAATTCGGTAAGCAGAAAGATGACGAGGTCAAGGCCCGCGTTGACAACTTCTATATCCAGTTGAACAACGATCCGACCGCGACCGGTTACATCATCAATTACGGCACTGCTGCTCAAATGCGTCATCGCAGAGCACAGATCATGAAGGCGATCAACTTCCGCAAATACGACAAGAACCGTGTGGTCTTTGTTGACGGCGGCGACAACGGACAAGGTGAATACACCAAGTTCTGGGTACGTCCTGCCGGTGCGGATGCACCGACTCCGTAACTTCTTACTTCAGCTTCACCTTTTCGGTGAACATTTCGAACGGCCGCGGCTTACATCACAAGCTGCGGCCGTTTTCACATCTGTTGCTTAAGCGCTTAAAAATATTTGCTCTCTTCCTTAGCGTTCGCTACAATAGAGGTCTTGGCACGCGCCATACCCCGAATTGCTGCAAACGAAGCACGGTCCGTTAGCATCTAGTTTTATGTTGGTTTGCCGGTAGTCTGCGGCAAACACGATCGAAACGGAGTTTATCAAGCTGGTTCTTACCCGAAATAAAAATACCCTATGTCAAGAGTGAGTGTGTTCCATCGCTGCGTTGTTCTTTTGATCATTTTCACCTTTCTTGGTGTTGTGCCATCTTTCGCGGATATTGAGATCGTTCCCGACAACCCGGATAAAGCGGCATTTACGAAATGGACGGTGACCGGCCCGGACGGAGGCGACGTCCGTGTTGTTGCGATAGATCCAAAGGACAAGGACCGCCTCTATATAAGCACGCTCGACGGCCAGATTTTCACATCAGGTGATGCAGGGAAGACGTGGCGCTTGCTCGCAAACTTGAATGAACCGCAGCTGATCCTCGACGACCTCTTCGTCGATTCGCGGGATTCGAAGATCATTTATGCTTCCGGCCACAGACACAAGGCGCCGGGAGGCTTTTTCCGTTCGATCGACGGCGGCATTACCTGGAAGGAAGCAAAGGAACTTCATAAGAGTTCGGTGCACTCGCTTGCGCAGTCGCCGACCGACCCGTCGATACTGGTCGCCGGAACGACCGATGGTGCCTGGATGTCTCAGGATTCAGGTGCAAACTGGAAGAAGATCTCGTCATCGACAATGCCGGTGAATATCGATTCGCTCGCGATCGACCCGCGCGACCCGAAAACGATCTATGCGGGTACTTGGTGGAGGGCTTACAAGACGAACGATGCGGGGGCGAATTGGAAGCTGATCCGCGACGGAATGATCGATGATTCTGACGTCTTTGCGATCACGATCAATCCACGCAACCCTGAGTATATAGTTGCGTCAGCATGCAGCGGCATCTACGAATCGCAGAATGGCGGCGAACGCTGGTCGAAGATCAACGGCATTCCGTCACAATCGCGTCGAACCCGCGACATCGTTCAGCATCCGACGCGTGAAGGTACGATATACGCCGCAACCACCGAGGGCTTTTGGATGAGCGTCAACGGCGGCAAGTCCTGGTCGCTGACCACGCAGCGAAACCTTGAGATCAATTCGATAGCAGTACATCCGGATGCCCCGGACCGCGTCTTTATCGCGACGAACAATTACGGCGTGATGGTCTCGAACGACGGCGGCAGGAATTTTGCGCAGACGAACGGCGATCTGACAACCCGTTTCACCTACGCGGTCGTCCCCGATCGTGAGCGCCCGAACCGCTTGTACGCTGCAACGCGAAACACGGCAACAGGCGGCGGCTTCTTCTTTTACAGCGACAACGACGGTGCCACTTGGCGTCCGTCGGCTAGCATCGACGTGAATCGTACGGCCCCTTTCACCATCCTGCAGGATCGCGTGAACGGAAATGTAATGTATCTCGGTACCAATAATGGCGTGCTTCGCTCTGTGGACCGCGGCGTGACATGGAATCCGCTGCCCTCCGGAAAGTCCCCGGTTGTCGCAAATCCTAGAGCGACGCGTGCCCGTGGGAGAGCGAAGAAGCCGGTCAAAGCCGCACCGGTGCCTGTCGCGAAAGGCCCGGTCCTTATTCCGTCCCTTAAAAACAACGTCAAGGTTCTCGCTTTTACCGAGGACGGCAAGAATGGCATCCTTGCCGGCACCGATTCCGGACTTTACCGGTCGTACGATCTGACAAAGGGCTGGGAAAAGCTCGACCTCGGAGCGGGCGTTAACCAGAACATCTTCGCGATCCACGTCGCCCCACAGCGTCCGGATACGATCTGGGTCGGCACGGCGACGTCAGGCGTGATGGTTTCTCGTGATGACGGCAAGACTTTCGCAAATGCAGGTGGTGCCGTTCAGGGGGTCCCGGTCAGTGCGATCGAGACCGATCCCACCCGTCCTGACTATATTTACGTCGGCACTACTCAAACCTTCTATTTGAGCCGCGATAACGGCACTACGTGGAAACGCCGCGGCGGACACTTGCCGCTCGGTAACTTTGCTTCGATCCTGATCGACCCGAAGGATCCGAACGAGATCATTATTGGAAGCGCGATCGAAACCGACGGCGGCATCTACATTTCAAGAGACGCGGGCGAGCAGTGGAAGCGGATCGATACGAAGACGATGGAGTTGCCCAGCCGACGCGTTTGGTCGATGGCATTCGATCCGCACGACCCGAACCGTATTTATGCGGGCACACATTCTTCCGGTGTGTACAAGATCGAGTTAAAGGATCCTGATTCGGACTCCGCGACTGTCGAACCGACGAAGACCGACCCTTCTGCCAAAGCCCAACCGGACGCTGAGAAGCCTGTCGCGGCAAAGGAGCCAGTGGCTGTCCCAAGCCCTCGAAAGACGATCGTCGTGGGCGAGCGGCCGCGAATTCTGCCCGGACAATAAGATCGCGAAGCCATTTTGTTGCGAAGGCCGCCAGGGTTTTGAAGCCGGCGGCCTTTTCCGCATTTTGAAGTCCCGATTCCAAGTCTCTATAATTTAGTTTCAAAGGGAGCTTATGGTTTGACGGAAGAAAGTGCCTGTCCTTCTCTGGTAGCAAGCGGATCGCTTCGTGTCGAATCGATCCCGTTTTCGCGCATCCCGGGCCAGTCAAAGCTCTTTATCCGCTACCAGACAGATCGGGCAAGTCTCAAAGAGTTCTATCCTAACGCACCGGAAACGATCTATGACGTTGCCGAATTCGCCAAGCAGGTAAACGATGCCTACACGCTTGACCGGAATGAGGTCGCCGACGCATTGGCATCTCTCAATAACGGTCTTGATGCCGGCGAAAGAGTGGCGGCCGCAATCGATAGACTCCGTGAACCGACGACGGTCGCGGTTTTTACCGGACAGCAGTCGGGCCTTTTCGGCGGGCCGCTGTACACGATCTATAAGGCTCTGACGGCGATAAAGGCCGCTGACGAGCTTACCCGGGCGGGAACGCCGGCGGTCGCGATGTTCTGGGCGGCAACAGAAGATCACGATTTCGATGAGGTCGCGAGTGTTACGATCGCGGGACAGGACGAGTCGATTCACTTGACCTATCATAGTGCGGACGAGCGTGATATCCCGGTCGGTGATCGTATTCTTACGGCCGAGATCGAGCGATTGATCGGCGAACTTGAACTCCGGATCGCCCAGACGGAGTTCAGCCGACAGGCCATCGGTCAGCTGCGGGATTCTTGGGTGTTCGGCGAGGGATTCGGCAGGGCGTTCCTTCGACAGCTTGCAAAGCAGCTGGGATGCTTTGGAATGATATTCGTCGACCCGCAGGATGCCGCCCTTAAGCGGCTTTCCGGACCGATAATGGCCCTTGCGGCCGAGAAGGCTCACCTGATCACGTCTGAGATACAGAAGCGCGATGCTCGCCTGACCGAAGAGGGACTGCATAGGCAGGTGCTCGTTGAAGATGAGTATTTTCCGCTGTTCTGGGAGACGGACGACGGAGTCAGGACACCCCTTAGGCTCACCAAAGATGGTGTCAGAGCGAGGGCTGTAAATCGTACGTTTTCCATCGCAGAGATTGTTGGAGCGATCGCGGAGCAACCGGATCGCTTCAGTGCCGGCGTTATGCTAAGGGCAGTCGTGCAGGACTTCCTGTTTCCGACCGCACTCTATATCGGCGGTGCCGCCGAGATCGCATATTTCGCCCAGAGCGGAGCCGCATACATGGTCTTAGAGCGTCCCGCAACACCCATTGTCCATAGACAAAGTTTCACGGTCGTCGAACCACGCCATAAACGCACGCTCGATGCATACGGGCTGACGTTCGATGATGTTTTCGCGGATAAGGAGGACGTTAGAACGCAGATCGTTGAAAAGGTGATCGGTCAGGATGCGGCTCATCTCTTCGCCGAAGTTGAGGAAGAGATCAATATTGAACTTCGCCGACTTGATGAGTATTTTGCTGCGGTCGATCCAACGCTTGCGGCGAACCTTGCGACCAGGCGGCGTAAGATGCTTTATCACATAGCCGCACTGCGTAAGAAGGCCTATCGCTCCGAGATGAGGCGTAATAGTGACGCGGATCGACGGCTTCGTCGGCTTTTTGGCGAACTTTATCCATCTGGAGCCCTTCAGGAGCGGACCCTTAACATCGTCGGGCTTATCGACCGCTACGGGATCGATGTCATCGATTGGATCTATTCAGCGATCGATCTTGAAGACAGGGGACATCGTGTCGTTTATCTATGAATAAGATCCGCGTACTTCCCGATAATCTTGCCAATCAGATCGCGGCCGGAGAGGTCGTCGAACGGCCGGCCTCTGTCGTTAAAGAACTCATCGAGAATGCGATCGACGCGGGAGCGGGCCGCATCGCGGTCGAGATCGAACTTGGCGGACGCAGACTCATTCGTGTTTCAGACGACGGCGTTGGCATGCTTCGCGACGACGCGATACTTGCATTCGAAAGACATGCAACTTCGAAGATCAAAACGCTCGAAGATCTTGCGGCGATCGGGACGCTCGGTTTTCGCGGGGAAGCTTTGGCATCTATAGCCTCAGTTTCTAAGACCGAACTTATTACGAAAACCGACAGCTCTATTGCCGCGACTCGCGTTGTGATCGAAGGCGGCCGACTGGTCGATGTGAAAGATGCGGCTCGCGACACCGGGACGACGATCGCGATCCGCGACCTTTTCTTCAACACGCCGGCCCGCCGTAAATTTATGCGTTCGGAGGCGACGGAGAATTACCACCTCACTCAGATCGTCACTCACTATGCCCTGGCGCACCCTGAGATCGCGTTTCTTCTGACGAACAACGGCCGTGAGTCGCTGAATGCTGCGCCTGCGAAAGACCTTCGCGAACGAGCTTTTCAGATCTTTGGCGGCGGACTGCTCGATAGCCTTTTGCCGGTCGCAGGCGGACGCGAGTATGTTGCGACGGTTTCTGGTTACGTCTCCGCGCCTCGTGAGCGGCGGACATCTCGCGATCAGCAGTACTTCTTTGTAAACAAAAGATTCGTTCGCGACAAAACCATCGCCGGCGGTGTCCTCGAAGGCTATCGGTCAGTTTTACCCCACGGTGTATATCCCGTCGCATTCTTGTTTATTGACCTGCCGCTCGATGAGGTCGATGTGAACGTTCATCCTTCGAAGACCGAGGTTCGATTTCGGCGAACCGAAGCGGTAAGGGATGCCGTCGCGGAGGCGGTCCGTTCGGCACTCTCGAGTGCGGGCGTGGTCGGTGAGCCGGACGTTGCCGAGAATGAGCCGGTGCGGTCCTATGCGGAGACGTTGCCTGCCGTCGCTCAGGAAGTGAGCGTACAGGAGCCGATTGATTTTTCGCCTGACCCGGTCCCCCTAAATGAGGATTTCGACCGCAACGTTGCCAATGTGGCCTTGGAACGCGAAACTGCGGAGGTCGCTGCCAAGAGCCCAACGATTTTGCCAAGCGAGCAGCCCTCTAAACTCGATCTCTTTGACCGGGCATTTGAAGACCAGATGCTTGTGAACGCTGCGGCTGCAAGCGAGCATCATGCCGCCGTTCCATCGTCAGCGAGTACCGTCGATCTGCCGGAACTTCCGCCTCTCAACTCTGCGACTCACTTTGCAAAGCCTGCAGATCCCGAATCACTTTCGTATTCGAAGATCCAGCCGCTGGGGCAGCTTCGTGAGAGTTTCATTATTGCGGTCGATGATGAGGGCATACTTCTGATCGATCAGCACGTCGCTCACGAGCGAATACTTTTCGACAAGTTTCGGCGGTCCGAAGCTGAACGCCAAATGGAGTCTCAGAATCTTCTGTTGCCGGAGACGTTGGACCTTTCGCCCGCCCAGGCCGAGGCGTTTTCGGTCATAGAGAGCGACCTCGCACTTTTTGGATTTAGTACGATGCGTCTTTCAGGACGGACGGTCGCGATCAAGAGCGTACCTACCGACCTGCCTCCGTCCGAGGCGAGAAACCTATTCGCAGAGTTGTTGGATGCCGTTGATTCCGAGAAGCGGCGAGGTGCGAAGACGCCGCTCAGGGATGACATCGCGGCATCGCTGGCCTGTCGTGCGGCCGTCAAGATCAATATGAAGTTGACTCCAGAGAAGATGCGCTGGTTGATCGACAAACTCGTACTGACCACATCGCCGACGACGTGTCCGCATGGGCGACCGGTCATTCTCCGACTTTCGATGAAGGACATTGAACGGGGCTTTCACAGAACATGAGCAGGCGGCCACGAATTCTAAAAATGCGAATTTATCCTTGACCAGACACCGTGAAAGCTTTATTTTTCTAATTGGGTTGTGATAACGATGACATCTAGCACGTTCGGTTTTATTTCCTTTTTTAGCTTTTATGCGAACTACTTTTCGCGGAAGGCGGCCGGAAGCTGTGTCAGGATCTAACTAAAAGACGCATAAAAGTTTCGAGAGTAAGGGCCGCGAATGACAAGATTCGCGGCCTTTTATAATGTTTATGAACTTAGACGATTGGAGAAGGCAAATTGATGACGTGGACAGCGCGATCGTCGGCTTGCTGGCAAAGCGAGTGGAGATCGCTCGTGAGATATCGCGTTTGAAGCAAAGTTCGGGGATGCCGATCCTCGACCGAGAGCGCGAGATCCGAATATTTGACCGGGTCAGAAGCCTGAGCGGCGGCGTTGTAGATGCTAGCGTGGTCGATCAGATCTACGAGGCGATCCTGGCGGACTCGCGGCGTGTGCAGGCGGTCGAGCAGGTGAAGGAGTTAGAGGTCATAGACGATTGTTCACTTACAAAGGTGGCGATCCAGGGGGCTCCCGGGTCGTACAGCGAGCAGGCCGCCTTGACAGCGTTGGGTTCCGACATCGAGATCATCGGCTGCGATACTTTCGACGAGGTGTTCGCTCTTTTGCGAAGCGGCCAGGTCGGATTTGCCGTCATCCCGAAAGAGAACTCGACGGTCGGGGAGATCCTGTCCACCAAGGAGTACCTGAAAGCCATCGACCTCGCCGTTGTGGAGTCGCTGGATGTTGAGGTCCGGCATGTTCTGGCCGGTGCTTCTGGGGCCTCGCTGGAAGGCATCGCGAATGTCCATTCTCATCCCGAAGCGTTGCGTCAGTGCGCAGTGTTCTTAAATAGTGAGCCTAGACTTAAGGCCGTCGAAACGACCGATACGGCGGCGAGTCTTCGAGAGATCGTTTGGCAGAACGATCTGAGTTCGGCATCGATCTGCGGCGAAGCGGCGGTCGAACTCTACGGCGGCGTGATCCTAAAGCGTGAAATTGCCGACAAGGCGGACAACTCTACGACCTTCGTCGTCGTAAGAACCACGTCTATTCGATAGAGAGCAATATTTGGCCTGCTTTGACGGTATCGCCTTCCGCAACGCGAACCGAAGAAACCGTACCATTTTTTGGGGACCTGATCTCGTTCTGCATCTTCATCGCCTCGACGACGATCACGCCATCACCCTTTTCGACAGTATCGCCGACCGCTGCGATAAGTCGAACGACCTTTCCAGGCATTGCGGTCTTGATGTCGGCCACACCCGCCGCGTCTGCATTCGACGTGCTCGATCCGCGTAACTTTTTCGGGTCTGCCAGCTCAAGTTCAATAGAGCGGCCATCTATCCACACGATGTAGCGGCCTTCGGCATCGAGCTCAACGCGAGCCTCGATCTTTCTGCCGTCGTCGAACCGCAGACTGACTTGTCCGGTCTCGGGCTGTACGGCCTCAAATCCGTATTTACGCCCGTCGATCTCGGCAAAAAGGCGGTTGCCTTCCTCCTTGACGCTGACCGCCGATGTTTCATTTCCAATTTTTGCCTGAAGCTTCATGTGCAGATTCTATACTAGCGTTTATTCTTCCTGTTCGGGCTGAGGTTCCGAACGCCTAAGACGGAGCACTTGGATGCGCTTCTCATCAGCCTTTATCACCTCAAGTTCGAGGCCGCGGATCTGCAATTGCTCTCCGACTTTTGGGACGTATCCGACCTCATGCGTTACCAGGCCGGCGATCGTCGTAAAATCTTCGTCTTCAAGTTCCAGGTCAAAAAGTCGTTCGATCTTATCGATCTCTGTTGAGCCGATCACGTCGAAATACCCATTTTCGCCTTCGATGATCTCGATTATCTCTTCCGGCTGAGTATCTTCATCTTCGATCTCGCCGACGATCTCTTCAATAATATCTTCAACGCTGATCAGGCCGGCAACACCGCCGTACTCATCGATGACGACGGCGATCTGGGCGTGATTGAGCTGAAGGATCTTCAGAAGCTCGTCAGCCGGTTTCGTCTCAGGCACAAAGAGAGTGGGACGCATTACTTGAGAAACGGCCGTTTCTTCCATACCTTCGGCCCACGCATGCAGCAGGTCGCGAACGTAGACCATTCCCTCGATATTGTCGATCGAGTCTCGATATACCGGCAGACGTGAATATTTCTCTTCGATCATAAGGTCGCGTGCTTCGCGGATCGTCGCGTCATTTTGGATAGCGACGATCTCGGTTCGCGGCGTCATTATGTCGGCGGCGATCGTGTCGCTGAACTCGATCATCGTTTCGATGAGTTCGCGGTCTTTCTCCTCGATTATTCCTTCGGCTTCGCCGACCTCGATGAGGGCATTCAGTTCATCGGCATTGTCATTTTCATCGTTCGGCGAATCCGGCGTGACGGACATTTCGATCTTCGAATCGTCTTTGCCGCTTCGAAATGAGAAAGGTGCGGTCAACCATCTGCCGATGGCAAATATCGGGCGGACGGCAGGCAGTAGGGAAAGGAGTTTCTTCTCAGTGTCGTGCCGGACGATCAGTCTCGGCAAGATCTGCCGGCCCACAACGGCCGCGATCGCTCCGAAAATAAAGGCGACAAGGAAGGTCGTCCTTTCCGGCAGGGCCTCAAGGAGAATCAGCGTGATGAGCACGATGAACGCGATGAGCGTTATCTGAAGAAGCGATGAAAGCGTAAACCGAAATCGCGGCCGGTCGTCGAGAATATCTCTCAACAGCGTGGCCGAAGAATGATTGTCGGTGGTCTCGATGTCCGCAACGAGGCGGCGCAGGGCAACGTCCGAAAGATAGGCGAAGGCAAGATCTATCGTCGCAAGAAAGACGAGCAAGAGCAGTAGAAGGACGGCGATGGCGATCTGAAGTTCCATACTACTCGACAATATTCTTCCACTCGCGGCCGTCGTCCGTCAGAAGTTTATCCGCATCGGGCGGCCCCCAAGAGCCTGATGCATAATTCGGGAAACCCCGCGGCGGTATCGCCTGCCAAACGTCCAGGATCGGCGTTACGACGCTCCATGCCGCCTCGACCATATCGGCACGCTGAAAGAGCGTTGCGTCACCGATCATGCAATCGTAGAGAAGACGTTCGTAGCCGGTTGCGATCTGTTCGCCGAAATGTTCGACATAGTTGAAGTCCATATCGACGGCGCCGACATTTACGACCGGGCCCGGTATCTTTGCACCAAAGTGCAGCGTGAGCCCTTCGTCGGGCTGAATGTGGATGACCAACCGGTTCGTCGTAAGCTTTTCAACGGGCGTATCCCTAAATAGGACGAACGGGGCCGCCTTGAACTGAATGACAATGCTCGAATGTCGTGCCTTCATCCGCTTGCCCGTACGCAGGTAGAATGGCACACCTGCCCAACGCCAATTATCGATCGAAAGCTTGAGAGCGGCGAAGGTTTCCGTATTCGAACTCGGCGAGACGTTCGGTTCGTCGCGATATGCAGGTACGGCCTTGTTGTCGATCGTGCCGGCGTCGTACTGCCCTCGGACCGCACGCCTCAGCACGTCCTCGTCAGTGAACTGCTGAATTGCGTGAAGGATCTTGGCCTGTTCGTCCCGAACCGCATGAGCTTCGAACGAAACAGGCGGCTCCATTGCCGTCAGCGTCGTGAGTTGGAAGAGGTGATTCGGTATCATGTCCCGCAAAGCTCCCGCCGAATCGTAATAGCCGCCGCGTTGCTCGACTCCCAACGTCTCTGCGACCGTGATCTGGACATGGTCGATATAATTCCGGTTCCATATCGGCTCGAAGATCGAGTTGCCAAACCGAAATACCAAAATATTCTGGACCGTCTCCTTGCCGAGGTAATGGTCGATGCGGTAGATCTGATCTTCCTTTATTAGCTTTGTGAGCGATGCGTTCAACTTCTTTGCCGAATCAAGGTCACGGCCAAAAGGCTTCTCATAGATAAACCGTCGCCAGTTGCCATTCTCTTCCTTTCCGAGTCCATTCTTTACGACCTTTTGTGTGACGGTTGCAAAAAGCTGCGGCGGCGTCGCTAGATAGAAAAAGTAATCCTCAGGGATCTGATGTGCGGTCGTAACATCCCCAAGCATTTCCTTTAGATCGCCGAAAAGCTTCTTGTCGTCGTCAAAATCCCCGCCCGTATAGTAGGCGCGTTCCTCGAACCATGAAAGAAGCTTTCCATCAGGAGCCTGCGGCAGAAATGTCTTAAGATCATCAATGAGCATCTTTCGGAACTCATCAGTTGTCATCTCTTGCCGACCGACGCCGACGATCGCGAACTTGTGCGGCAGGAAGTCACCTTTTGCAAGATTATAAAGGGCAGGGAGCAACTTCCGCTTCGTAAGGTCTCCGGTCGAACCGAAGATGACCATCACGCACGGAGCAGCAACTTTGGTCGTTTTTGTCATAGGGCGTTGAGATAACAGATTATCATATCGAGCGGTCGGTACCCGTTAAGGACGCAAATTTTCGAAAAAGAGAACCACCCCGCCAGCCGAGGCGGCTGTCACCCCTCCTTCATAAGGAGGGGAGCTTCGCTCCGCCATTCACCATTCACCATTCACATTTTTTCAAAGACCGAACGGCCGGCTCGACCGTCTTGTTATCATAGCGAACTGACGCATCCATTTTGAAGCACATTCCGCACAAAATGTATCAAAGTGCACGAAATGCACGATTTGCACAGAATGTGAATTGTAACGCGAACGCAAGGCGAGCGGGTTTGCGTTCTGGAATGGTCGGAACTTGGAGTAACGCTCTCGCTGCGGCTTAGCTAGCGCCGCTTTAAATGCCAAGTTTGTCGCGGAGTTCGAGTTCGCGGGCGTTCATCTCGCCGCTGTCAGTTTCGTGATCATAGCCGCAAAGATGCAGGACGCCGTGGAGGATGAGCTGCTTGATCTCGCCTTCGAGCGAAAGGCCATTTTCCGTAGCCTGCTTTTGAGCTTGCTCAGCAGAAATGACGATGTCGCCGAGGTTCTTTGATCCCGGCTCGAAAGGCTGGGCTTCGAACGGGAAGGAGAGCACATCCGTCGTCCAATCCTTGCCGCGAAACGTCGAATTTAGCTGCTTCATCCTCGCATCATTGATGAACGCGATGGAGAATGATCTTCCAACGGTTTCGTCGATCTTCTCGGGGAGAGAGGCCGTGAATTCACGGACCGCATCGAGGTCAAACTTGATCTTGCGTTGGAGATTGATGACTTGGTTCACAAGAGGATTGTAAATTGTTCATTGGGCAAATGTGAAGAGAGGTCCAATGTCCTAGACCTTTCAATTACATACGAAAAGCAAAGAAGAAAAGCGTTAACTCCAACCTTTCGTAGCCCCAAGGTTGCTCAGCCATTTAATAGTTTTAGTTTAGGAAACGCCGTTTTGAAAATGCGTTCGTCGAACGTTAAAAGACGGTAGCCGTTCTCGGCGGCGTGAGCGCCGATGATAAAGTCGGTGAGAATACGTCTTGGCGTGTCCGTTTGTTGTTTCTTTCTGCGTATTGTATAGGCCTGAAATGATCTCCCGGCGGCAACCCAGATAGAGCTATCCATTCTCCAATCAAAGGCAATTCCGGTATCGGAACAAAACTCGTATATAAAGGATTCGGTCCGTTTGGGATACGCCAATAATTCCGCAAATACGGCACCACAGATCACGAGGCCACCGTCCGCCTTTGCCGAGTCTAAAGCGGCTGCGGCAAGTGCGGATGTTTTATCCTCGCCTTTCCAGAGAGAAACCAATATGTTCGTGTCGATCGCGGTTATCACAGGTATCAGTCTTCACCGTCGCGCATTCGGCGTATTTCTGTTAGGATCTCACGCTTAGTCGCCCCAACACCGGTTCGCTCGATACCGCGATACTTTTCGAAAAGGCTCTCCTTTCGCACCGGGAGTACAGTGATCTCGCGGTCGCTGTTTCTCTCAAAGCGGATCTTGTCGCCCGGTTTCACGCCTAATTCTTTGCGTACTTCCAACGGAACGGTTATCTGTCCTTTACTTGTTATTTTTGCTTCGATTGCCATTGCCGTCCTCATTCCTTACCTTAGCATAACCGCCCTTACTTCGGTTAAAGATTTTTCATTGCTCAACTGTAAATGTGAACTGGAATGAGCTGTCCAACCGTCCAGTTAACAAAGTAGCAGAAGAAGAAGCTACGGATGCACGAATGTAAAAATTAGCGCTCGGCCTGCGTTGCCCGTTGGTATTTTTGAGCTTGCTCGAAGAAATCCATTTCGGCCTGCTTATCGACGAATGCCCGCTTCGAAAGAAGGACGGTTGCCGGGCCGGCATCGAAAAATATCTGCCCCAGCATCGAACCTATTGCCTCGATGTTTCTCCATGGATAGAAGCTCTTGTTTCCTGCGTGTTCGCACGAAAGACCCAGTTCGTTTATCTCGATCTCGCAATCGAATTTCTCCAGCTCGGGCCACGCGTTCTCGAAGTGTTTACGAACGGAGCCTTTTTGTTGCAACGACCAAACGAAGAGCACAAGGACAAGATTCAATGCGAACGCCGCCAAACCGGTCCAAACGCACTCCCAGTAGATTAAGATCCCTGGTACTATCCATATGTTAAATATTAGGAACAACCAAAGGATATAGTTCGTGGCTTTCGATTGACGTTGCTTCTGGCGCTCCAAGAGGAACTCGATCTGCTCTTCACGCGATGGACGAAAGGTTACCTTCATTCTGCGGGATCCGCGGAGTGTTCTTCGTATGCTTTGACGATCAGCTGGACAAGTTTGTGGCGGACCACGTCCTTTTCCGAGAAATAGACAAACTCGATCATGTCGATGTCATCGAGGACGCGTTGAGCCTCCTTCAGGCCGCTTTTTTGTCCACGCGGCAGATCGATCTGCGTGATGTCGCCGGTAACGACAGCTTTCGAACCGAATCCGATACGCGTTAGGAACATCTTCATCTGTTCGTTGGTCGTGTTTTGGGCTTCGTCAAGGATGATGAAAGCGTCAGAGAGCGTACGTCCGCGCATAAAGGCGAGCGGTGCGATCTCGATGATGCGCTTTTCGAGCATTTTCGTGACCTTTTCCGCATCGACCAGGTCAAAAAGCGCGTCGTAGAGCGGCCGCAAGTATGGATCGACCTTGTCCTGAAGGTCGCCGGGGAGGAAACCGAGGCGTTCGCCCGCCTCGACCGCAGGACGAGTTAGGATGATGCGGCTAACCTGCTTTTTGAACAGGGCATCGACTGCCATTGCGACCGCCAAAAAGCTCTTGCCCGTGCCCGCGACGCCGATACCGAAGACGAGATCGTTCTTTGCAATGGCTTCCAGGTATTTACGCTGATTTGCGGTTTTGGGAGCGACCGTCTTCTTGCCTGATGGATTGAATCGTGCCTTCTGGAAATGATCTTTCAGGCTGTATGCCCGATCCTCAGCGATCTGCTTGAAAGCATCTCTTAGCTCCTTGTCGCTAAATGCCGCACCATCGCTGAAGATATCGCCGAAATCGCTCAATATCTGGTCGACGGTTGCAATGTCGTTCGGTTCGCCGTCGATCAGGAGTTCATTGCCGCGAACGCCGATACGAACGTCGAGCAGCGATTCAAGAAACTTGATGTTCTGGTCTTGGACGCCAAATAGGGTGTTGAGTCCTTGTGCCGGGAGTTCGAGTTTGCGTGTGTCAGTCAAATTTGGTCTGTCTTGAGGCCTATCTTGCAGCGGCCATGGGTGTTGCTTTCAGGCTACTAGAAACTCCGCTTGACGTCAATCGCCTGTTTGGCCAAAAGGCTTTCGATCAACTACTTTTGAGACCAATAATTTGGATGCCGGTCTTTGCCACGAGGGGCTAGCTGTGCTACTCTAACTCCTTTGTAAATTTATCGATTTTCTCAATATTAGAGGAGCTTTTTATAAGAATGGCGAACGAAGGAAATGGTCAGGTCGGAACAGTAGTTCAGATCATCGGACCCGTGGTTGACGTAGAGTTTTCGGATTATTTGCCGCCGATCCATCAGGCACTTCGGATCTCGAGCGAAGGCTTCGACGTCGAGGAAAAGGTCGATGTCGTCGCAGAGGTGCAGCAGCACCTAGGCGAAGGCCGCGTCCGTGCGGTATCAATGCTGCCGACCGACGGCATGGTCCGAGGAATGAAGGCGTTCGACCTTGGCGGCCCGATCACGGTGCCTGTCGGTGTCTCTACCTTGGGGCGTGTGATGAACGTTGTCGGTGAACCAGTAGACGAGCTCGGTGAGATCGTTGCTGACACGCGATATCCGATCCATCGTCATGCACCGTCTTTTGACGAGCAATCCACATCGCTAGAGATGTTCGAGACCGGAATTAAGGTCATCGACCTTGTCCAGCCTTTCCTTCGCGGCGGAAAGATCGGCCTTTTCGGCGGTGCCGGCGTCGGCAAGACGGTGCTCATTATGGAGCTTATCAACAACGTCGCAAAGGGACGTGAAGGCTTCTCGGTGTTCGCCGGCGTCGGTGAACGCACGCGCGAGGGTAATGACCTGCTCCGCGAAATGGTGGAGTCCGGCGTTATCAAATACGGCGAGGATTTCAACCACAACATGGAAGAGACGGGAGCCTTTGACCTTGCGAAGGTCGATAAGGCACAGATCAAGGATTCGAAGGTCTCACTGATCTACGGCCAGATGACCGAACCTCCCGGAGCACGACTTCGCGTCGCACTCTCCGGCCTGACGGTCGCCGAGTACTTCCGCGATCAGGGCAACGACGTGCTCTTCTTCGTTGATAACATTTTCCGATTCACGCAGGCCGGTTCCGAAGTGTCCGCATTGCTCGGACGCATGCCGTCCGCCGTGGGCTATCAGCCGAACCTTGCAACGGAGATGGGAGAGATGCAGGAGCGCATCACATCGACCAAGACAGGCGCTATCACGTCGATCCAGGCCGTTTATGTGCCGGCGGATGACTACACTGACCCTGCACCCGCAACGACGTTCGCTCACCTCGACGCCGTTACCGCACTTTCACGTCAGATCGTGGAACTTGGCATTTACCCCGCGGTCGATCCGCTCGCTTCGAACTCGCGTATCCTTGATCCGCAGGTCGTTGGTGACGAGCACTACAACACGGCGCAGGAGGTCAAGCGTATCCTTCAGCGTTATAAGGATTTGCAGGATATCATCGCGATCCTTGGCCTGGACGAGTTGAGCGAAGACGACAAGCTTACCGTTGCTCGTGCACGTAAGATCCAACGCTTCTTCTCGCAGCCGTTCACGGTCGGCGAACAGTTCACCGGTCTCAAGGGCGAATATGTAAAGGTCGAAGATACGATCAAAGGCTTCCGTGAGATCCTTGACGGCAAATGCGACGATATGCCTGAACAGGCATTCTATATGGTCGGTACGATCGAACAGGCTCGCGATAAAGCGAAGAAAATGGCGGCCGCGGCATAGCCGAAGTCAAAAGGCAAAGGTAAAAAGGCAAGGCCAGAAGCTTTTTTATGGCTGATGGTGAGCAGAAGAAACTGGTCGATATTCGCGACCGAGCTTTCGAGTTTGCTGTTCGGAGCGTTAAGCTTTGCAAGTACCTTGAGACGAACACAGACGTCAGTCGGAACGTCATTTCTCAACTCCTTCGGTCGGGAACCTCGGTCGGAGCGAATTTGGAAGAGGCTCGGGCCGGTCAGAGCACTGCGGATTTTATTCATAAGAATGCGATCGCCCTAAAGGAAGCTCGGGAATCAAACTATTGGCTTCGGCTGGTTTTGGCTACCGAAACATTGAGAAATGACATTCGAACCGGTATCGAGGAATTGAGAGATGAGGCGGTCGTTATCACAAAGATCGTTGCAAAGACGATACTCACGGCCAAGTCGAAATAGCCTCTGACTTTGCCTTTTGACTTTTTACTATTTACTTGCATTTATGCTAAAACTAGAGATCGTAACACCTGAAAAGAAGGTTTTTGATGACGAGGTCGAATCGGTGACGGTGCCGACTGCGAGCGGGGAAGCGGGGATCTTTCCGAATCACGCACCGCTTGTTTCTGCACTCAAACCGGGCATCTTGAGCTATTCGCAGAAGGGCGGAGCAGAGAAGATGGCGGTTACCGGCGGATTCGTCGAGGTGAGTGCCAACAAGGTTTCCGTGCTTGCGGATTCCGCCGAGACGTTCGATGAAGTTGACGTCGATGCGGCCCGCAGCGAACGCGAAGCCGCAGAAAAGGCACTTGCCGCTGCCGCGACCTCACCTATCGAGGAGAATGCTCCGCTTCAACAGAAGTTGGATGCCGCGAATGCAAGAATTACGTTGGCGGGCGGCGCGAAGTAGCCTGTTCTAGCCCGATTCGTTTTTGAAGGGCCCTTGCCGCTCGGTCGGAATGGGCCCTTTTTTCGTTACCGATCGACAAATTCCGCGCCGCTGCTGACTTACGCGAGGGCGTGGATCACGGCCGATTTGACAAAGGAAAGCTAAGGGCGTAGATTAGCTTATTGAAAACGATTTTCATTTGCAATAAAATATGATCCTTCAAAGATTAAAGGAAGAGACACGATTGCAGCACGAAGAGGTCGAGGCTGCGGTCGATGTTATGAATTAGATGTTCGATATTACCGACTATCGACGGCTCGTATCGAAGTTTTGGAGTTTTTATGTTGCTTACGAGCCAAAACTTCCGTTGGAAGTATTAAAGAGTGCTGGCTTTGACTATTCTGAGCGCGCAAAGCTTCCGCTTCTTGAAGCCGATGCAAAAATACTCGGGCTCAAGAACGAAGACGATGGACTTGAACTCCCGGACATTTCATCTGCTGCGAAAGCGTTCGGAAGTCTTTACGTTATCGAGGGCTCAACTCTTGGCGGCCAGGTCATCTCGCGACATTTGAAGCAGCATCTCGGCCTCACGCCTGAGAACGGAGGGGCCTTCTATTTCGGCTACGGGCAAGCGACCGGGCCGATGTGGAGAGCCTTTGGAGAAAGCTTGACGAGATTCGCTGAAGTCGCCGACGCCGATGACGAGATCGTAGAAGCGGCGAAGGCCACCTTTTCAAGCATTACGAACTGGGTCGGCAGGAAGGCCAACGCTGCCGCCGTCATTTCATGAACCTAAAAGCGAACATGTCAGTTCGCAAATAATAATACTTAGTATGCGATCTTTATTTAGTGAAAAATTTCGAGCTCTTTATCTGTGTGCGCTGTTGATGTTGGCGGCGGTTCTTTCAGCCGCCGGACAGTCGCCTTCCGGTGTTGAGGTTGCCGTGAAAGACGCCAATGATGTTGCCGTCGCAGGTGCGAAGGTAGAACTTGCCGTCGGCGGCCTGACCGTAAATTCAGCAATGACAGATCAGACCGGAACGGTACGCTTTGCGGTCCCGAAGTCCGGGACCTATCGAATAAGCGTTGAGGCCAATGGCTTTGCATCCGCGACCCGCGAGGTTTCGCTGTCAACCGGCTCGAACACCGCCGAGTCCTTCCGGCTTGAAGTAGGCGGCGTGAGTGAAACTGTAACAGTGACCGCAACACGCACGCAGGTCACTGCCGAAGAGACCGCGGTGCCCGTCTCAGTGGTCGGACGCAGAGAGATCGAGGAGCAGGGCATCAACACCATCGGTGATATCTTTCGCACGCTGCCCGGCACTTCGACGGTGAACGAAGGTGCGTTCCAAGTCCGTCCGCGAATTCGTGGGCTCGACAGCAACCGCGTTCTCATTCTTGTTGACGGCGAACGGCTTAACAATAGCCGAACATCGACCGGTCAATCCGGTGTAGAGACCGGCTTGGTTGATACTGCGGACATTGAATCGGTCGAGGTGGTTCGAGGGAGCGGCTCGGTCCTCTACGGCACCGACGCGCTTGCGGGCACCATCAATATCATTACGAGCGATACACCCGCTCGACGTGAGAACGGATTTCGGTTCGGCGGACGCGTTGATACATTCTATAGCTCGAACGAGGACACGCTTCGAGGTTCGCTTGGCCTTACGGGATCGACGCGGTATTTCGCATTCCGCGTTGCGCAATCACTTGAGCGATCGGGAAACTATTTCACTGGAAAGCCCAAAGGATCATTCCTTGCGGACCTTCGCGAGCAAGGCATCGGTATCACGGACGAAGGTGAGGTTTTGAACTCGCAATCGCACGGCAGCAATACCGCCATTTCGACCCGCTTCTTTCTAAACGACCTGAACACCATCAAGGCAACGTATGATCGTCGACGCGGTGCGAACATAGGCTCTGCGGGCCTTGTCGGCACCTTCGCCGGAAACTTTCCATTCTCGAATCGAGATAAGGTGAATCTGCGGTACGATGCGGCGTCGATCACGAAGGATCTTTTGCGCCTTTCGATCTCCGGCTACTATCAAAAGCAGGATCGAAATTTTACGAATGTGCTGACGGTGCCGCCGATGTTGCCGTATTTTCCCGGTATGTATCGCTTCAGCGAAACGATCATCGACACACGGACGAGTGGAGCGGACCTCCAAACCGATTGGAAGATCGGCAGTCGAAATACGCTGACGGCCGGAGCAAGCTTTTTCCGAGACTCGAACGAAGATTCTCGGACGATCATCGATGCATTCACCCCGACATCGCCGGTTCAGTCGATCGATAACTCAAAGAGCGTGCCCGATGCGACGCTAACGAATTTTGCGGCTTTCGCCCAAGACGAATTTCGTCTTACCAAACGACTAAAGCTTACCGGCGGGATCCGCGTCGACAATTTCCGTACGAAAGCTCAACCGACGACCGGGTTCAATCTGCCGCAGCTCCGTCCGGATCAGATACACGACCTCGGCATTGACGGCCTCGCAAGCGGAATGGATGTTTCGACAACGGCGGTCACGGGCGACTTTGGTGCTGTATATAATTTGACGAACGCGGTCACGCTTGCGGCTCGGGTTGGACGTTCCTTCCGAACGCCAAATATATTCGAGATATTCTTTACTGATTCGGGTTCGATAGGCGGGTTTGTGGTCGGCAATCCAAGGCTGAAGCCGGAAACGGGCGTAAACTTTGATGCAACGGTTCGATTCAAGAATAAGCATTTTTCGGCATCTGCGACATATTTCGTAAACAATTACGAGAACTTTATGTCAACGCCGGCCGCATTTGACAGTCGCGGCTGTCCGATATTTATCGTCCAGCCGGGAACCATCTATGACGCCGACAACTGCCAGATCGTGAGTTCACCTCCAGGACGTGCTCCGGTCCGTGTCTATCAGACGCAGAACGTCGACCGGGCGAGAATACAAGGATTTGAGGCCGAGTTCGAGATCCCGGTCAAGGTCAAGCTCGGGCTTCTGACGCCGAACGGGAATTTCAGCTATCTTCGCGGTGACGACACGCAGAAGGATGTGCCGCTCGACATAATCAGCCCATTCAGGACCAACATCGGCGTACGCTGGCAGAATTTTGGCCGAAACTACTTCTTCGATTACGCGGCTAGGATCGTCGCTGAACAGAAGCGGCTTTCTCCACAATTCCTGCTTCCGGTGAATCAGGGCGGCAACGGCGGCCCCGAACCGGGATTCGTAACGCATAATATATCGGGCGGATATTATTTCCGGCGTGAGCGGTTCAACTTCAATATCAACGTTGGCGTCTCGAATTTGATGAATCGAGCGTATAGCGAACAGTTCAACTTCGCACCCGCAAGAGGACGTTCGTTTACGATCGGTACTTCCTGGGAGCTTAAATAAGGCTACTTTCCATAAACGACGGTCGAAGGCGAGAACGCGGAGAATGCATCGCCTTCGACCGTTCTTGTTCGATATTCGTAATATTGGCCGGGCTTTATCGGCCTGTCCAAATACCGTGACCTCGTCGTCGTCTTTATCAGTTCCCAGCCTGTCGTATCGCCTTCGCGTCTCCAGATTTCCAACGTGAGTTCGGCGTTGTTCGAGAGGCGAAGTTCGATCGTGCAGTTCTTTGCGATCGCTTCGCATTGCTTTGGTCGAGCTAGTTCATCCATTTGTCCGATGTCCACGCCCGCTTCTTTAGAGATGCTTCATTCCAAAACGCCTTAGTGAGCGTGATCGCGGGCTCGGCGTGCCTTGGTGCTAGGATCGTGACCACGTCGTACCTTATCGCCATGTCCGTGACAGCGAAAAGTCGGCGATAGACGCGAGCTGTCCGCGTGATCTGCCGCATCTTCTGCTTATCGACGGCCGCGATAACTGGAACGAAATCTTCCGATCGACGCGTTTTCACTTCGACAAAGCAAAGCGTTCGGCCTTCGAGTGCGATGATGTCGATCTCGCCGGTGACGGCCGCTCCAGCACGATTTCGGCCGACAGGCACCTTAAAATTGGTCACCACGATCCGATAGCCTTGAGATTCCAGGTACGCTGCCGCAAGCGCCTCTCCACGAGCCCCGAGAGCCGAGTTCCCGGGAAATCCGATTCTTGGTTCCTTCGATACAAGGGTAGAGTTATTTCGTGAGTTTGATGAATTCATCGACGCTGAGGCCTGCATTGCGGATAAGAGCTCGCAAAGTGCCGGCGGCAAGCTCCTTGTGCTGGGGTACCGACAAGTTCACTCGGATGTTCGGCTTTGAGAGAACAACATGACTTCCGACCTGGCCAATACGTTGCCATCCCGTTTTTTCAAATGCCTTGACTGCATTCTTACCCGAAATGTTCCCGAGACGCCCCATTCTAACTAGATCGTAACGCGGACCGCTCCGTTCGCTCGCGGCGGCGGCAAACTCGCCACGGCTTTTTGATCCTCGGCCCAAAGCCACGCAGTTATGGCTTCTTTGATATTCGCCAAGGCCTCTTCTTCGGTCTTTCCTTGTGAAACACAACCCGGAAGAGATGGGCATTCCGCTACGATCCATCCATCCTCGTCATTTTCTAGAACAACATGAAAAATCATTGTAATTTCCTCTATGGTTGCATTGTAGCATGGATGCTGAGGCGGTAAGGGAATTCGGCCCTGCGGATGGCGAACGTGATAGGGCGGCGGCAACCTTACAACGTTTCGGTTACTTCGGCGTAACTGTAGTGTCGATACAAGGCAAATTCGGCGACTCCGGTCATACTCAATGTTTAAGGTCAATAGTGCTCGCCACTTTGAGTTTCTGATGGTCGTGCTCGTGTTCGAGTTGGTTCCATGCGGCCTCTGCACGTTGGAAAAGCCCCGAAAGGGAAGTTTCGCCGATGCACGTTCCTAGCGAAAATCGACCAAGCCCCCCGGTCGGCTTACGTACTTCCGCAAACAACTTCGCAAACAGTGAGTCCCTTTCGGAGAGTGGAATCTTTTTCAGTCGGTGTTTTAGAAACTTGATCGCCGATGCGAGGCTACCGAATTGAACATCCCTCTTTGTAACCGAACCGCTCGACCACCTAAGGTTGAAATACGCAGTACCGGTCGCCCGTCCTGAAAGTCTTCGACGTCGTGGATAGACGAGCTTTATTTTCATCTTGGACTTAGAACGCCGGTTCCTCGTAGATGCCGTAAACGTCCCGCAACGCGACGCAGATCTCTTCGACGGTGGCGTAAGCGGCAACCGACTTTATGATCGCGGGCATCGTATTCTCGTTCGCTGATGCAGCTTTCTTAAGTGCTTCAAGGGAATTTGCGACCGCACCGTTGTCACGAGTCGCCTTGGTTCGCTGGAGCCTTTCTAGTTGATGATCGCGCACGGATTCGTCTATCTGGAGGATGTCAGTCTTATGGATCTCATCGTCCATAACGTAGTTGTTCACGCCGACGATTGTTTGCTCTTTCCTTTCAACTGCTTTTTGGTATTGATAGGCAGATTCCTGAATTTCACGCTGAGGGAAGCCTGCTTCGATCGCTTCGACCATTCCGCCGAATCCGTCGATCTTGTCAAAATATTCGAAACAACCTTCGATCATTTTCTCCGTGAGAGATTCGAGGTAGTAGCTGCCGCCGAGTGGATCGACGGTGTTGGCGACACCGGTTTCTTCGGCGATGATCTGCTGCGTGCGAAGAGCGATGAGGGCCGCGTTGTCTGTCGGAAGGGCGAGAGCCTCGTCGTATGAGTCGGTATGAAGCGACTGCGTGCCGCCAAGAACGCCCGCAAGGGCTTGAATAGCGACGCGGGCGATGTTATTAAGCGGCTGCTGAACGGTCAGAGAGACGCCGGCGGTCTGTGTATGAAAGCGCAGCTGCATCGTCCGCGGATCTTTCGCGCCGAAGCGTTCTTTCATCGTTTTAGCCCAAATAACGCGGGCCGCACGGTATTTCGCGATCTCCTCAAAGAAGTCGTTGTGAGCGTTAAAGAAGAACGAAAGGCGGGGAACGAACTCGTCGACATCCATTCCGCGATCGACTCCGTATTGGACGTATTCGACACCGTCACGGAGCGTGAAGGCAAGTTCCTGGAGCGCCGTCGCACCGGCTTCGCGAATGTGATAACCGCTGACGCTGATCGGGTTGTACTTCGGCACATTTTGAGAGCAGTACTCGAAGGTGTCGATAACAAGTTTCATCGCAGGCTTGATCGGGTAGATCCATTCTTTTTGTGCGATGTATTCTTTCAGGATGTCGTTCTGAAGCGTGCCCGATATTTTCTTGAAGTCTGCTTTTTGCTTTTCTGCGACAACGAGATACATCGCGAGAAAGATCGGTGCCGGTGCGTTGATGGTTTGTGAAACCGTGACACTGTCGAGCGGGATTCCGTCAAAAAGAGCTTCAAAGTCGGACAGGGACGAAACTGCAACACCGCATTTTCCAACCTCACCTTCGCTAAGAGGCGAATCGGCATCGAGTCCCATCAAAGCAGGAAGGTCGTACGCCACAGAAAGTCCCGTCTGACCTTGCTCCATCAGGTATTTGAAACGGCGGTTCGTCTCCTCCGGCGACGAGAAACCCGCGAACTGCCGCATCGTCCAAAGTTTGCCTCGATAGCCCGTTGGATGGATTCCACGCTTATAAGGAAACTCGCCGGGAAATCCGACCTCGATGTCGTCGCTGTCCGCCGCTGAATAGAGCCCGTCAACGGGTTCGAGCGAGACTCCTTCGAAGGCCTTTTTCCTTTCTGCTCGTTTCTCTAACGCCGGGTCAAGGGTTTCGGACTCCCAACGTTCCTTCTCCACGACATTGGCGGTTCGAACTTGCTTAGTGTCTGGTGTCATAAGAGATGGTTTTTGAACCATAACCTTTAGAATATCACGAATTTGGCCCTTAGAACGAGGCATCCGCAAGCGTGACCGGTCGATCCATGGCAATTGCGTTACGCGTAACAATTTTGTAAGGTGAAATGGTTCGTATCAAAGACTTCAGGCCGTACTTCCCGTTTGGAATAATCGTGAAAAACATACACATCATATTCATCCTAATGGCCCTTACGGCCCTCAGCTGCATGAGTCCGCGGGATAATTCCAACCGGACCCAGAACTCAAATGTGAACGTCAACGCAGATGCAAATTCAGCAAATTCGAATCTCGAAGAACTCAGGCTTCTTATAAATGTCCCTTATGAGACCGAGGACCTTGCGTGGAAGAAGGAAGACGGCTCGGAGAAGATCGTCGCTGTCCTGCGTTTTGCACCGGAAGATGCTGACAAGATCGCCGCAGAGTCGGGTCCTGCGAAAGGAAAGGTAAGTTTGTCGCCCGAAAGCTGGTATCCAAGCGAACTGACCGCCCAAAGCGAGACATCCGGCGACAATGGATTGGAAGGTACGGCGTATGACCCGAAGCTCTTTACGCTCGCCCCTTACACGCAGGGCCGCCTTGTCCGAATAGACGGTACAAACTATTTCCTCCTCGAACTTTCCTAGGACAGGCCTCCTTTTTTTGGGAGACTCTCTCCGCGAAGATGGTCGATTTAAGGATGAAGCCAAGTTCGTGGTAGCATCTTTTTTAGACGAGAATCCCTTACCATTTTGATGCGATCTTGCCGCGCACTCTGCATACTGATCTTGCCGCTATTGCTGTGCCTTCCGCTTTGGGCACAGCAGACGAATCCGGTCGACCGGCAGGTCGCAAATCCGATCACGGATACGCCCAATATCAATCCGATCGCACCGGGAAAGAGCGTTATCGCCCCAACTCAGCCGAAGGCGAAGGACACGGTCGAGCCGGAAGGCGGAGACGGCGAGGTGGTCGTCTATTCCGATCGCCAATCGGTGGAAGGCACCCAAGGCAAGCGGGTTGTAACGCACGAAGGCAGCGTTGATGTCCACTATGGCATCTATCGGCTCCAGGCCGACAAGGTCGTCATATACGAAGCTGAGAACAAGATGGTTGCGACGGGCAACGTGATCTTTGACAAAGGAAACGATGAGCGGATCACAGGCGTAAGGTCTGAGTGGAACTACAAGACGAAGCTCGGGTGGTTCGAAGATGCTACCGGATTTACGAATCAAACAAATGACGGCACCGTACTTTATTTTACAGCCGCGCGTGTCGAAAGAGTTTCGCTGACTGAGCTTCAAGTGACCGATGCGGAATTTACGGCCTGTGACGAAGCGGTGCCGAAATGGAGCTTTGCAGCAAAATCCGCTCGGATAAAAACCGGCGACCGCGTGAAGCTCAAGCATGTAAAGTTCAAGATCAAAAACATGCCGATCATCGCCCTTCCTTTCGCCTCGATCCCGATCAACAAGGAAGATCGAAAGTCGGGCTTTTTAACACCAGCGTTCGGGTTTTCGCCGACGAAAGGCGCCCAGGTGTCTGGTGCGTATTTTCAAACTCTAGGCCCCTCGGCAGATGTTACGTTCCGCGGCGATCTCTACACATCGCGAGGCTTCGGATACGGGGCGGAATTACGGACGCGTTCGAACTCCAGGTCGTACTTCAACATCGGTTTTTTTGCGGTCAAGGACCGCATCTTTGGTGCGAGCGAGGACCGGGATCATCCAAACCAGGGCGGCTCGACGGTTTATGCCGAAGGTGTACAGTACTTTCCGAATGGATTTACTGCGTCGGCGGATATCCGCATCACGTCGAATCTTGCATTTCGTCAGGTTTTTCTCGAAGGGATACAGCAGATCATTTCACCGATCGAACGATCTCAGGTCTTCGTGAACAAGAGCTGGACGAACTACACGATGAATATACTTGCGCGTTCGCAGGTGATCTCGATCCCGAATGTTCGCGTCAAGACACGTAATTTGCCGAGCATTTCATTCGAGAAGCGTCCTTCAAGACTTTCCTTCTTTAAGAACGCATATTTCTCATTCAAGTCTTCTTTGGAGGGTGTCTCAAGGCGCGAAGAGGTTGATGATATTGGTCTTTATCGACAGCAGAATCTCCAAGAACCCACTCTTACGCCTGCTATAATGCAGCGTTTCGATGTTTATCCAGAGTTTACACTGCCGATCTACACGAAATATTTCAACGTAACCGCATCGGCATCGGCCCGCGTCACGTATTATTCAAACTCGCTCGACTTCCGCCGGAACGTGATAAGCACCGACCTCATCCGCAAGTACGGCCAGTTCACGCTTGATATTCGTCCCGTCGCCCTCGCGAAGAATTTTTACGGTAAGGATAAGAAGTTCAAGTTTCGGCATGTGATCGAACCGTTTCTGACCTATCGATTCGTAAAGGGCGTCGACAATTTCAATAAGATCATTAGGTTTGACTATATCGACACGATCACAAATACGAATGAGGTGGAGTACGGCATAACGAATCGTATCTACACTCGAAGATATGCCGAGGCGGTCACAAAAGACGCGCAGAAACGACTGAGCGAGGGGGACAGCGGAAAGCGAGATGACCTTTCGATCCAACCTTATGAGATCTTTTCGCTAACGATCCGCGGAAAGTATTTCTTTGACAAGACATTCGGCGGTGCTCTTGTCGCAGGGCGTCGAAATCAGATCGAGCCAATCACTGCCCTGAGTTTCTATTCATTCGGAGGAGCGGCTCGTCGTTTTTCGCCCATCAACGTGGATGCGACATATCGGCCTCAAAAGACGATCTTTGTAAGCACGCGAATGGATTGGGGGTTGTATGGCGACGGTCTGCGAGATATTTCGGCGACCGTAGGGTATGACACGAAGATGTTCAAGCTCTTTCAGACGCTTTACTATACACGCCGTGTCACATTGATCCCTTCGCTTGCGCAGTATGCTCGCCCTGACAGATCTGAGCCGGGCACTCTTCGCGGGGCTCAGTGGAGTCCATCGATCTTTGTCGGCAACCGGGATAAAGGACCGTATGGCGGGGCATCGCTTTTCTTTGACTTTGAGAATCGAAGAGCTGCAAATCTGAATCCGCTGATCAGTTCGCTTTACACTATCGGCTATGCGTATAACTGCTGCTCGCTGGCTCTTCAATACTACACATTCAACGTTGGTGCCCGACGGGAAAATAAGATCGTCTTCAGCTTTAGATTGAACGGTATCGGAAGCTTTGGGACGGAACAGTTTGCTCAAGGCCTGCGGTAAGGCAGACGCCGAGAGGAAAGAAAAAAGCGGCTATGGTGCTTGAAACCTAGCCGCTTTGCCATACCAGTGGTCGTGGTCAACTATGCATTAGCCGTTTTTTTTTCCGGATTCACATACGTGAGCCACTCGGCACCAAACGGCGCTTCGCGTTCACCGTGAATGACCTTGAAAAATTCTTCCTGAAGTTTTTGGGTGACAGGCCCGCGTTTGCCGGCACCGACCGAGATTCGGTCGACCGAACGGATCGGCGTGATCTCCGCGGCCGTGCCGGTGAAGAATGCTTCGTCAGCAACGTAAAGAGCAGACCGCTGGATAGCCGTTTCGACGACCTCGATGCCAAGTTCGCGCGCGATCTGGATCACAGAGTCTCGCGTAATTCCCGGCAGAATCGATGCGCCGAGCGGCGGTGTGACGAGCTTGCCGTTGTTGACGAGGAAAAGATTCTCGCCAGAGCCTTCTGACAAGTAACCGCGATCATCAAGAGCAATACCTTCTGAGAATCCGCCGAGAATAGCCTCCATCTTGATAAGCTGCGAATTCATATAGTTCGCTCCGGCCTTTGCCATAGCCGGCATTGAATTCGAGGTGATCCGCGTCCAGCTTGAAACGCATGTATCGATTCCGGTTTCGAGGGCCTCGTCGCCGAGATATTTGCCCCACTGCCATACAGCGATGTACGAATCGATCGGATTCGGGAAAGGATTAACACCGAACGCGGGCTTTTCCTCATCAAGGCCGCGGAAAATGATCGGCCGAATATAACAATGTTCGAGACCGCTGTCCTTGATCACATCGATCGTGCCTTTGCAAAATTCATCGCGGGTGAACTTCGAGTCCATTCGATAGATCTTTGCAGAATTGAGCAGGCGCTGCATATGCTCCGTGAGGCGAAAGACTGCAGGCCCGCTCGAGGTCGTGTAACAGCGTATGCCTTCGAAAACGCTCGACCCGTAATTGACGACATGCGACATTACGTGGATCTTTGCATTATCCCAATCGACCAACTGACCATTCTTCCAAATCTTTGGTGCAATAAGCATCGTGCTGACATCTTTTCCTGCCATATTTCTATCAGAACTCCTTGTCTAAGCCCGCTCTTAATAAAATAAACGTTGAAAGGAACGGTAGTCGCAAAAATTTTCGTTATTACCGTATAACCTTAAGGATAGTATAGCCCTGCGGGAGAGGCAAACCCCGGCCGCAAGAGGTATCGCAACGAGGCGTGCCGGGATCTTGCTGTCCGTTTTGCGGAAACGGAGTAGATCGGCCTCCCAATTACGCAAAAAGGGCGAGACCGTCGGCGATCCCACCCTTTGGTTCACGCTAAAGTTGATGAGCGTCAGAGGATCAAGGTACGAGGGGCTCCGTCATCCAAACGCGAGGCGAAGACCTGCCCGTTGATCGCAACGATGACGACGACGGGTTGATCGCCCGAACCATCCAGGTCGTCATTCAACTCCACGTCCTGTGCATAAATGCCGGGTTCAACCTCTTCGGGTTGACTCAAAATGGTGAGGAAATGATTCGTGCCCAAGCCGATACGGACATTGATGACGCCTGTGCCGATCCGCGGGTTGAATCCGGTCAGATAAATTCTAAGCTTTGTCGGAACGCGTCCAAATGGCCGAATACTCCTGGTTCGTACCGTAAATGGCTCGGTCGTCTGCACGCGATTTGTAACGTTGAATATCTTTGCTCGCCCACCGGGACCTTCTAGCCCTTCGAAGCTGTAAACGTCGGGTCTTGCAGGCACCAGTATGACCTGCGTTCGCATTATCGTCCCATTATTGTTTAGCACCAGGTCGTAGGGCGTACCTTCCACAGCGGCCGGAAGGCCTCGCGGAACGACGAAATCGATCCTGTGGCGGCTTACGCGAACAAGTCCGCAGGAAAAACCATTGATGGTCATCGTCACGCCGCTAAGCTGTATCGGAAGCTGGAAGCTTCGCTGCATAGACCCAACGCCGGACCGCTCAACGAACGGGCGGTCGATGCCCGCCTGGAAGTTCATTATCGCACGCATTCCGGGAGCCAGGCCGAATACTGCCGGCGGAGACTGCGGCGTGGGTGTGGGCGTCGGGCTCGGCGATGCGGTCGGCGACGGCGAAGGTGTTGGAGTCGGCGTGGGCGTCGCTGTCGGGCTAGGTGATGGAACAGCGGTCGGCGAAACCGGTATCTTACTGGCCCCTGTCGCAAAATTCGCCGAGATCCTGGCCTCGTTAATTGCCGTTGGCGTCAGCATATAGTACACCTCAGGCGATGAATCCAGATTGCCGCCGCCGAGTTCGGTCAGCGACATATTGAATGCGAAGCGAGACGCAGAATCGCTCGTGATCGCTCTTGTGGAAGCGAGGAACGTCGTTGGCGATGGGAACTTCGCGATCCGTTTGAAGGTCGCGCTTGCCGGCGGAACGGTAAGCGGATATGTATAGAGTTGGATCGGGCGGTTCGGATCCGGGTTCAATCCTTCGTCGGCGTTTGCCGGAACGGTGCCGTCGGCTTTGATGTTCATCCTCGTTTCGAGGATAAGGGTCGAAGGCGTGCCGGCAACGTCGGTGTCGGTAAAGCCTCCATAACGCTGGAGATCGCCGCCCGGAGCTCCGGAGTCACCATTGCTGCGCGGCAATACACGACGGAAATTATTCGCCGTCGCGTCATAGACATATGTCGCGAACGAATCGTAATTCGTGCCGCTGTTCTCGTTCGCAAGGTCCGCGTATGAATCAAACACGATCAGGTTGCCGTCGCGGCTCATACGGCGGCCTAGGTCAAGGATATTGACGATGGCCCCGGGCGTTGTCGGCGTGGTCGTCGTAACTTGCTTCTTTACAGTGCCGACGTCTCCCGTCGCCGTGAGATCGGAATAAAATATCTCCTCGTTCCTACTCGACGCCGGATTGTTTCCGCCGGTCATTCCAACGATCGGGTTGTCGCCGGTACTTGAGAACGCAACGCGCAGTCCGCTGCCGGAGATCGTCGGATTCTTGTTATAGATCGGGTCGGAGATCGGGCCGCGGGGCGTTTTTGTTATCTGATTCAGCGTCGAAGTCGGCCGATGGAATGTAAAGACCTCGTCGTTATCTTCGTTGAGCGGGAACGAGTTGCCGACGCCGGGAACCAGGTCTCTGGTCGAGACGAACGCGATCGTGCCGCCGTCGTCCGAGATGCTTGCGTCGTGATTGTCGTCAGCGACGAATGCTCCGGAGCTTTGTGTTCCGCCGCGAGGCAGTTGGCTCGGGACAGTGTTCGTCACTCTGGTGAAGGTGCCGCCGGCAAGCTCCTGATACGGTATCTCGACGCCGCTCGTCATATCGGGAACGGGCATAAAGACCGGCATCTGGTAGATCCACATTTCGAGATTCGCGTCGCGAGTCAGCGGATTCGGGGCCGGCGAGGGGCTTGGGCTCGGACTCGCCGAAGGCGTCGGCGTCGGACTCGTGAACGAGTTGCCGTCGAACGAACCCGGATTCGTCGTGCTGATGACAGGCGGATTCGTGTCATCGCCAGGATAAGCGATGGTCGCATTCGAAGAAAATGCGATCCACTTGCCGTCGTGGCTGATGATCGGACGTGTATTAACGATCGAGATGCGTACGTTGCTGAACACGTTCTCGCCGTTCACGTCATACATCACGCTTCTTGTGTCGGTGATCTGAAAGATCCTTCGCTGAGCGTAATCGAAGACGAAGATCTCGACGTTGTGATCACTGTTTCGTGGATTCTCCGTTGCGACGTCGCCGTTCGATTCGAAGACAACGAATCGCCCGTCGCCGCTTATGCCGCCCGCGTACGATTCGGCGGCCGCGTTCGTGATCTGGCCGATGACCGAATCAAGCTGTGCCGAAGCCTGTGAATTCAGGCCGAGGCAGAAGATAATTGCAAAAAATAAAATACTAAAGCGAAATGTCACAGATTCCTCCGGAGGACTTTTCGAAACTTATACCGCTCGCGATCAAAGCACATGGCGGCAAAGGGCTCAAAAACAATAGATTTTAAGGCTTTTACCTTACCTGAGGCAAACGCCCGAGAGCATCATTTTCTCCAATACTGCAATGCGCAAAAACTGCACGCTTTGATGCACGTGACCGCACCCGCGGTTGTAAACTATCGCGGGCTGTATATCATTTAGTTTTAACGGTTTAGACAACAAGTGGACGCACCTCTCAAAATCATGATCGTCGCCGGTGAGGCGTCCGGTGATACGCACGCCGCAAAGCTCGTCGAAGCGCTGAAAGATTCGGCGGGCGGCAGCGTGAGCTTTTTTGGCTCTGCCGGCCCGAAAATGCGTGCCGCAGGCGTTTTTCCGATCGTTGAGGCCGACAGGCTATCGATAATGGGCCTGCTCGAGGTCGCTCGTGCCCTGCCGATGTTCTGGTCGGTTATGCAGAAGCTCAAGAAGGCCGCCGCTGCCGAGAGGCCGGATGTGGCGGTGCTCGTCGATTTCCCCGAATTCAATCTAAGGCTGGCGAAATTTCTCCACAAGCAGGGAATTCGCGTCGTCTATTACATCGCCCCGCAGGTCTGGGCCTGGCGCGAATATCGGGTGAACGCATTGCGGCGAAATGTCGATCTTCTTCTAACGATCCTGCCGTTCGAGAAAAAGTGGTTCGAGGAACGCGGCCTGAAGAACGTCGAATACGTCGGGAATCCGTTGGCACGGGAGGTCGCCGCAGCGAAAGATCGCACCGAGTTCGCGGCGGAACACGGCCTCGACCCGGAAAGGCCGATCATCGCGCTTCTGCCGGGGAGCCGGCATAAAGAGATCGTGCGGATCCTGCCTGTCCTCATTGAAACTGCAAAGCTGCTGGCCGCGAGAGACGAATCAAGGCAGTTCGTAGTTCCTCTTGCCTCAGACAAGAATCTGCACGATGCCGAAGCCGTTCTCGCGGCCTCAGAACTTCCGTTCACGGTCGTGGTGGGCGAGACGCACAATGCCCTTAACGCATCGGACGCGGCAGCGGTCACAAGCGGAACGGCGACGCTCGAGGCCGGCATCATCGGTACGCCGATGGCGATCGTCTATAAGACCTCTGCGTTGAATTACAAGATCTTCGTGCCGCTCATCTCGACGGAACATTTCGGCCTGATAAACCTCATCGCAGGCGATCGTATCGTTAACGAACTGATGCAGGATGAGTTTACGCCCGAGCGACTCGCCGACGAGATCGAACGGCTCCTCGAACCCACTGTAAATAAAGAGGTTAGAGCGAAACTGAACGCCGCCGCAGAAAAGCTCGGCCACGGCGGAGCCTCAAAACGAGCGGCAGAAGCCATCGCGGCACTCGGAACGCGGACGTCCTCGTCCGCATCGCCGCGAAGCGGTGACTGAATGTTGTCTGGATTCGGCGTGACGTTTTTCGCCCTTCGGGCTCAGTGCGGACGAGGGCGTCCGCGTTCCGTTTACGCAGGCGGCTCTGACTTGTTGTCGATAATGGTGCGGAGGCGGCGAACTTCGTCCTTGAGGCGTGAGAGGCCTTTTACGAGAGCGTTCTGGCGTTTATATTCGTCGAGAGGCTGGACAGGCGTTCCCCACCAAACGCCGGGACGAACGATCTTGCCGGGAAGGACACCGGCCTGTGATCCGATGATCGCACCGCTCAATACTCGAGCGTGGTCGCCCATTCCGACCTGGCCGCCGATGACGCAATCGTCCTCGATGATCGTGCTGCCCGAGATGCCGGTTTGTGCGGCGATGACGACACGTTTCCCGATCTTCACGTTGTGGGCGATCTGCACGAGGTTGTCGATCTTCGTACCGTCGCCGATCTCGGTTAGGCCGAGAGCACCGCGATCGACGCAGGAATTTGCGCCGATCTCGACGTCGTTGCCGATGACGACCGAACCCGCCTGAGGGAATTTCACATAGCCAGAATCGCCGTCCCGCACGAACCCGAAACCGTCCGCCCCGATCACGCAGCCGGCATGGATGACGCAGTCTTTGCCGATAGACACGCCATCGTAAATGCTGCAGTTAGGGAAGATGCGCGTTCCGCGGCCGATCGAGACGTCACGGCCGACATAGCAGCCGGCGTGAATTTCGACGTCGGCCGCGATCTTCGCGGCGTTGTCGATCACGACATTCGGGCCGACGAACGAGGCTCCCACATCCGCATCGACAGCGATGGCCGCCGATGGGTCGATGCCGCTTCGCCTCGGCGCCGATGAAAGGCGTGCGGCGGCCTTTGCGAACGCAAGCTTCGGATCCTTGACGACGATCACGGCAGGAATCGCGCGGTCGAATTCCACACCTTCCTTGACCAGAACGCAAGTCGCACTCGTTCGCGGAACCTCGCCATCGCCTGCAAAGAAGCTCAGGTCGCCCGCACCGGCCGAACCGACATCGGCAAATCCGGCGATCGCAACATTCTCTTCACCAACGAGTTCTCCGCCCACAAGCGCAGCAAGTTCCGCAGCATCCATATCGAAATTATATGCCGATAAGGTATTTAGACGAAAAGGATAGCGAGGCTCTTTACGACCGGCGTTCTGCGAGGTCGATGGCGGACTGCAGAAAGATCTCGATGCCGTTTATCTCAATCCTTCCGGACTCTGTGAGGCGTTTAAGAACGGCCGCAGAATCGCTATCGAGAAAGTCGAGGTCCGCAAGGTCGATCAATACGTCCTTGTCCCGCTCATCGACTATCGAGCCAGCGATGCGCTCGAGAAGGAGAGCGTCTTCAAGCAGCAGATCGCCCTCTACGCTTAGCATTATTTTTCCTGTGTCGGCCTGAACCGATTCGGTGATGTTCGTCGGCATCGCTTTTCCGTTCTTTGAACCAATGAATATGGCCATTCTACGCGATTTTTCGCCGTTTGGTTGCAAAATATTCAATTTGTGAGCATTTAGCACGGCTGTCTTCTCAAGTGCCCATTTTTATTGGCTTCCAGAAACCGCAAATTTCACAAAACGTGAAAAAAATAAAGCCGTTTTTCGCCCTTTTTCGAAAAAATAGACTGCGTCGGGTGCGTGTCCGGAGCTGTCGCGTGCGACGGTCGGGCGGTTACGAAGTTTTGCAGATGCCGCAGGAAACTGTCGGGAATCGCTCCGGATATCGCAAGTTACGAAAGATCCGCAGACGGCGTCGGTGTTGGAGTAGTGAATTTTCTCTTGCAACGATGTTGCAGAGATGATACAATTCGTTCTTGTATGAACATCAATTGGATCGAATTCAGTGAAGGCCCGATCGTTCAGGATGCGGAACGGATCCGCGTAACGCTGACACGAAAAGGAACATTCTATTTGAACGGCGGCGCACTGAAAGCACTCGGCGAACCCGACGCGGTCGTGCTCTTTTACGACAAGAGGCTTCAACTGATCGGCATCAAGCGGTCGTCAGTTACCGTAAAGAACGCGTTCATCCTGAAGAAGAAGGATGGCGACCGTATAAGAGCACGGATCTTCTATGCGGCGAACTTCTGCAAGCATTTCCAGATACAGCCGATGGAGACGATCGTGTTCCAGACGCCTGCGATGGAAGGCGATGTTCTTGTCCTGAGTCTTCATACGACAGGTCCCGCACGCGGCTGGAATAGGCAGGAGCAGAGGTGAGGGGAGGGCAAAAGGCAAAATTCAAAATTCAAAATTCGGTGGCCTTACTTCGTGCGGCCTTCTGCAACGCGGCCTTCTGCAACGCGGGCGGCGGCATTGCGTCGGGTTGCGAGGAAGAGCCCCGCAAAGACGAGCAGCGACGCGACGATGAAACTCGGTCCCATTTGCTCTCTTAGAAAGATCACGGCAAGGACGACGCCGATGATCGGCTGCAGGTAGATGAAGATTGCGACCGTCGATGGCCTTACGCGTGTGGCGGCGTACGCATTAAGGAGATATGGGACCGCGGTCGCCCCGACGCCGATATACGCGATCAGTGCCCAGACGGATGTCGGGATCTGGCCAAGATCGACGGTCGAAAGACTCATCGCTCCGACCGGTACGGCTACGATGCTTGAGAAGATGAAGACCCACATCATCGAGCGGAAAGGGCCGTTCCGCGAAATGATGTCCTTGGAGACCGCAACGTAAATGCCGAAGGCGAGGGAATTCAGTACCATCATTATGTCGCCCTGCGTCGTTGAGCTTTCGAAAGATGCCTTGCGCGGGTCGATCAGAAAGATCACGCCGGCCGCCGCAAGCGTGATGCCGAGTACCTTCAGCAAGTAGAGCTTCTCGTAACGAAACAAAACGCTGATGAGCAGCGTAAAAACGGGGATCGTTACTGCCAGGATCGAGGCATTTGACGCACGCGTCAGCGCGAGGCCGCCGATGAAAAGATATTGGTTCAGAAGAACGCCGAAAACACAGAGTGCTGCAAAACGCCAATAGTCTCCCTTCTTGGCAAGCCAGATCCGGCCTCGGACGGTTTGAAAGATCACGAGGACAAGTGCGGTTATCCCGACGCGAAAACCGACCAGGGCGAGGGCCGGGATGTGAGCAAGTACCACCTTGCCTGCGACTGGCAATGTTCCGTAGAAGATCTGCACGGCGATAAGCGCCGCGTACGCCGACGAATAGTTTTCGACGGCGGGATGATTTTCATTTTTTCGGTTGTCTTCAGCGATAGCCAATGATGATAATAACAAACGGCCGTGAAATACGAGCCTAAATTCAATTAAGTCTGCAAATCTAGTTTATGAGATCAAGTTCATCCCGCGGACAATTCTCCGCGTTCTTTTCAATCGCAGTTCTGCTGCTTGCTTCCTTTTTGCCGGTCGCGGCGCAGACGGCCGCGCCTGCCCGATCTACTGCGGATCTGATCCGCGAAGCACTTACCGTGCAGTCGATCAAGGACAGCACGGTCGCCTTGACGACACCTGAAATGGAAGGCCGCGGTACCGGCCAGCCCGGCGGCGAAAAGGCCGCCAATTGGATCGCCGAGAAGTTCAAGGCGTTGGGGCTGAAACCACTGGGCGACAAGGGCAGCTACCTTCAAAAGGTCGGCTTTACCGAGACGACCGTGGATCCCGCCACGAGTCTCACGGCGGGCGATACGAATCTGACCTACGGCACGGATTTCGCGTTCTCGCCGGCGGTCGGGAATAGGACTGCGAGCGGCAGTATCGTTTTTGTCGGCTACGCGATCCAGGGAAAGGCCGCCGGTATCGACCAGCTCGGCGATGTCGATCTTAGCGGGAAGTTCGTCGTGATGATAGAAGGCCCGCCGCCCGGTTTCCCGAAAGACACTTGGGAAAAGCAAAAGCTACAGCGCGCGATAATGCGGAATATCTTCAGCAAGCGTCCTGCCGCGATCATTTCGTTCAGCCGCGGCGATGAGGAACGGACCGAGGACCAGGCTGTGGACTATTACAGCCGTCGGCAGTTGAATCTCGGCGGCGAAAAAGAGTATTACCCGGAAGGCGCACCCGTGTTCATATCGGCGACGGCCAAGGGCATCGAGAAACTCCTGGCCACGGGCGGAATGACGCGCGATCAGGCGATCGAACTCGCCGGCAATACGAAGTTCCGTGGTAAGGATCTGAAGGTAAAGGCGAAGGCCGTCTCGAAGATCCATACGAACAAGGTCACCGCATACAACGTCGCCGGTGTGCTCGAGGGAAGCGATCCGAAGCTCAGCTCGGAGGCTGTGCTCTTCTCGGCCCATTACGACGCCTTCGGCAAGATGAACGACAAGATCTACTACGGCGCCGCTGACAACGCGCTTGGAACCGCGGAGATGCTCGCGGTCGCAGAGGCGTACAGCAAGCTGCCGCAGAAGCCGAAGCGTTCGATGATCTTCCTCGCTGTCACCGGCGAGGAATACGGCCTTTTCGGATCGAAGGCCTGGGCAAAAGATCCGACGTGGGACATCAAGAAGGTCGCTGCCGATCTGAATTTGGATGGCATCGGTTCTGAGGTTTATGGCCCGGTAAAGACGATGGTTGGATACGGCGCGGAACATTCGACGCTGGGAGCGTTGCTTGATTCTGTCGCCAAGTCGATGGAGATCAACGTGATCCCCGACCCGATGCCCGACGAGAAGGTCTTCTATCGCTCGGATCACTATTCGTTCGTCGAACGCGGCGTTCCGTCGCTTATGCTGCTCGGAGCTCCCGCGGGTGACAAAGAGGTTTGGATAAAGAAGATCAAGGACTGGGAGAAGGGCGATTATCACCAGCCGGGCGATACGGTCAAAGATTCTTGGGCCTGGGAAGGTGCGGAGACGGTCGCTGAGGTGATGGCAATTATGGGATGGCAAATATCCGAAGATGCTCAAATGCCTTCTTGGCTGAATACATCCCGCTTTTCAAAGTATGACCGCGGCAACTCAAAGCCGATCCCGGAGGACGAATCGGAAGATAAGTAAGCTTCGTCCTTTGTGAAACGAGGAAGGCCGCCAATTTTCAGGCGGCCTTCCTTTTCTATTTGCCGAATAGAACGGGTCGCTTCTACGCGAGCATCATTGCCGGCTGTTCGAGCATTTTTGTCAGCGTGTCGAGGAATTTCGCACCGGTCGCACCGTCGATCACTCGATGATCGCAGGACATCGTGATATTCATTATTGAACGCACGACGATCTGGCCGTCGCGTACGACGGGCGTTTCAGTCGCGGCACCGACGGCGAGAATGCCTGCCTCGGGCGGATTGATGATCGCGGTGAATTCCTTGATACCGAACATACCGAGATTCGAGATCGAGAATGTTGCACCTGTGTATTCTTCGGGCTGAAGCTTCTTGTCGCGGGCACGAGCGGCGAGCGAGCGAACCTCTGCACCGATCTCGACGAAACCTTTCAGGTTCGCACCGCGTACGACGGGCGTTATCAGGCCTTCGTCGATGGCGACTGCAACGCCGATGTCGGCCTGCTCATAGAAACGGATCGAGCGGTCCTGATACGACGCGTTCACGAAAGGATGCTTCTGCAATGCCATAGCAACGGCCTTGACGAGAATGTCGTTGACGCTGACCTTTTGGTCATCGGAAAGGGAAGCGTTGATCGCCTTTCGCAGCGAGAGCACGTTGTCCATCTCGATCTCACGGGTGAGATAGAACGTCGGGATCGGGCCGATCGATTCCGCCAAGCGGGAAGCGATGACGCGGCGCATTTGCGACGTCGGCTCTTCGCGGAATGCGGAAGCTCCGACAACGGTCGATGGCGTGAAACTCGGTGCAGCGGCCTTTGCGGCGGCTGTTCCGCCGCCGGCGAGAGCCTGCTCGATATCGCGTTTGATGATGCGGCCGTTCGGGCCGGAGCCGGAAATGGCTTTGAGGTCAAGGCCGTTTTCCGCTGCCATTCGAGCGGCGATCGGCGAGACGAGCATACGGCCGTCCGATTGCGGAATGCGGATTTCGGATTGCGGAATCGCGGGAGCCGCGACGGAAGGTGTCGCCATTGCAACTGGTGCTTCTTCGGATTTTCCGTTACCGTTCGCCGTAGCCGACGGTTTGGCGGTTCCGATCTCGCTTAGTATGGCGGAGATATCCTCGCCCTTATTGCCGGTGATCGCGATCGCTTCGCCGAGGGCCGCGGTGTCGCCGGCGTCTTTCAGGATCTTTAGGAGCGTGCCGCCATGGAGAGCGGTCATTTCCATCGTCGCCTTGTCGGTATCGACCTCGGCGAGAGTTTCGTTGGCCTCGAACGAATCGCCTTCGTTCTTGACCCAACGAGATATCTGCCCTTCTTCCATCGTGGGCGATAGCTTCGGCATTAAAAATTTTTCAGCCATAATTTCCTACTTTTTGTCGATGGACAGGCTCGCCTAACGATCTTCCATCAAAACTCAAAACTTTCCGCGATTATTTGCGGCGATCATCGCGAGGCGTTCTTCGCGGGTCAATTTACGCTCGTTGTAAAGCTCGACGCCATCGTTTGTGAGCTTTTCGAGCCAAAGGGCCTCGAGTGCCGCGAGGTCTTCCTTTGCGTTATCGACCGCCGACTCAGAAGGCGAATACTCTTCAAGGATCTCGAACTTGAATGTCGCTTCCCCAAATTGTTTCCAGTCCGTCTGCAGGTCCTTGACCGGATGATTGCCTGCATTCAGCTGGAACTTGTGGCGGTTGATCTTTCCCGGAAAATTGATGCTCGAATCCACGAACACGCGTTCATTCACCGTGTTGCGAATTTGAAAGACTGCCATCGGTCGCGGCCCAAGTTTGTATTCGCGAATCGCCGCCTTCCTATCCATAGTGCCCTACAAATAGCAGACTTCCTTTACCGCGGCGACGATCTTATCGACGCTCGGAAGGGCGAGTGCTTCGAGGTTCTTCGCGTACGGCATCGGCGTTTCGGCCGTCGAGATGCGCTTCACGGGAGCATCGAGATAGTCGAACGCGTTCTCCATTATCTGATGCGAGATCTCGGCCCCGACCGATGCGAAAGCGTGCGACTCCTCGACGATGACCAAACGATTCGTCTTTTTGACGGAGTTCGCGATCGTGTCGATATCGAGTGGTTTGATGGTACGCGGATCGACGACCTCGACGGACACATCGAACTGTTCTTGTATCTTCCCGGCGGCTTCGAGAGCCATCGGAACGGTCATCGAGCGCGCGACGATCGTGCAGTCCGTGCCTTCGCGTTTTACGTCCGCCAGTCCGAGCGGGATCGTGAAATCATCGTCTTCCGGCACCTCGCCTTTGATCCCGTACATACGTTCCTGTTCCATAAAGATGACAGGGTTGTCGTCACGAATGGCGGATTTGAGCAGGCCTTTCGCGTCCGCGGCGTTCGACGGCATCACGACCTTCAGGCCCGGGAAGTTCGAGTAAAGTGCCTCGAGCGCCTGCGAGTGCTGGGATGAGACCTGGTAGGCCGAGCCGTTCGGCCCGCGGAAGACGATCGGGACGTTGAATTCGCCGCCCGACATATAAAGCATCTTCGCGGCGTGATTGATGATCTGATCGGCAGCGAGGATCGAGAAGTTCCAGGTCATAAACTCGATCACGGGACGCAATCCGGCCATTGCCGCACCGACTCCGAGACCCGCAAATCCAAGTTCAGTGATCGGAGCATCAACGACACGCTTGTCACCAAATTCCTTCCAGAGGCCGCGCGTAACTTTATACGCGCCATCGTATTCAGCGACCTCTTCACCCATGATAAAGACGTTCTCGTCTCGGATAAGTTCTTCGCGAAGGGCCTGATTCAGGGCATCGCGGATGGTTAAAACTGCCATAACTACCTTGATAACTCCAGCTCGTGTTTTTCCATCCAGGCTGGCACCAGATCATAAAAAAGCGTGTCAGGGTCAATATCTAAGTCGTCTCCCCAACCAATCGTACGCCCCGCAGTGACCTTTACTGAACTGAAGAGCTTTGGGTCCGTTCGAACGCGCTCGAACACCGGGCCGTGCAGATATTTTCCAATATCGATTTCCCGTTCCGACCCGTCAGAAAACCAAACGTAGACGACAAAATCGTGTAATGCCTTTACTTTATTAACTCTTACCAATTCCATTATTCACCTCAGGGGTTCTATCGGTTTCGGAGTGCCGCCATCGGTGGCAACATTCCAACAATCCATCAACTCCGCACGGTGCTAATCCGCCCATTCGAGTACGAGAGTGTGGGCGCGACGCGGGAGATTGCCAGCATACACACGAAGCGTCTCAATTTCATATACCGCTTCGTCCCCGCCATAGAAGGCATGAAAGTGCGGCGGCGCGTGCTCATTAAAATAAAAGTATATGGCAATTCCAAAGAACCTACTTACGCACGGGTACTACGCATAAACATCCGCTAACAATTCGCTCTCGTCCGGATACGGGCTCTCCTCCGAGAATTTCAAGGCCCTGTCCGTAGCCTCGATCGCCTGCTGTTCGATCTCCTCAAAATCTTTATCGGTGAGCACCTTTGCTTCCTTCAGGCTGTCCTTGAAGAGGATGATCGGGTCGCGTTCCTGGTATTTCTGGATCTCCTCGCGCGTGCGATAGTTGCCCGGATCGGACATCGAATGTCCCATGTAGCGATACGCTCGGATCTCGAGCAGCGTCGGCTTGCCTTCATTGCGTGCACGTTCGACAGCCCGACGCGTCGCACCGCGGACGGCCATTACGTCCATTCCGTCGACGAACTCATTCGCCATCTCGTACGACTCGGCCTTTTTCGCAATGCTGCGGGCGCTCATCGCGCGTTTTTGCGAGGTTCCCATTCCGTAGCGGTTATTCTCGCAAATATAGATGCACGGCAGGCCCCAAAGCTCCGCCATATTGAGCGATTCATGGAAAATGCCCTGATTAACTGCGGCTTCGCCAAAGAAGCAGAGAACGACCTGGCCGGTCCTTTTGTATTTTGCGGCATAGGCCATTCCCGTGCCGACGCCGATCTGACCGCCTACGATTCCGTGTCCGCCAAAGAACTGATGTTCTTTTGAGAACATATGCATCGAGCCGCCTTTACCCTTAACACATCCGCCTTCCTTGCCGTAAAGCTCGGCCAAGACGCCTTCCGGCGACATCCCCTTGACCATCGCCTGAACGTGATCGCGATATGAGGTGATCACCATATCGTTATCTTCAAGCATCGACATCGAACCGACCGCGATCGCTTCCTGACCTATATAAAGGTGGCAGAAGCCGCCGATCTTACCCATTCGGTAAACTTCGGCGCACTTCTCTTCGAAGTGCCGCCCAAGAACCATCTGGTAGAGCATTTCGCGAAGCGTCGCATTATCAACGAGCTTTATCGCTTTCAGCTGAGAGGCTTTCCTCTCTTCATATTCTTTGATGGCCTCTTCGACGTCCAAAAAGGTGTTCGAATCAGGTTTATTGGGTTTTGATGCGGCCTTTTTCGCACCCTTGCCCGAAGTCAAGTAGTCTCTTTTTTCGGGTTTTCGGCTGGTAGCTGCTTTTGGCAAGATATGATCCTCCCTCAATCCTTGTAAATAGGCAAAAATAAATAAGATGCCCGAACATTCGATTATAGGAAACCCGAACGAGAACTGCAAAAATAGAACGCCAAGGACGGCATCATTCGATCAAACTTGGTATAGTTTGATTTTCGGTCGTATGGCGCCCAAGATCTTGCTTCCAATTCTGCTGCTTATCTTTTCGGCCGTTGCCTTTGCGCAGGATCCGATAAAGTGGCGGTTGGACGTCCCGCAGGACAAGGTCCAGCGAGGCGAGAACGGGCAAACCGTGGAAGCGACCCTCTCGGCTTCCATTGAAGAAGGATGGCATCTTTACGCTCTTGATCAACCCGCGGGTGGACCGATAGCGACGACGATAAAGGCCGCTGAATCGTCCCCGTGGAAAATTGACGGCGAGATCAAAAGCCCGAAGCCGATCGTCCGTCCCGATCCGAATTTCAAGGTTGACGGGAAACCTCTCGAAACACGGTCGTTCACCAACGAAGCGGTCTTCAAGATCCCGCTTGCCGGCGCTGTTGGTTCCACGGTCGAGAAGATCGGGTTTGACGTGCGATTTCAGGCCTGCAATGACACGCTTTGCCTGCCGCCGCGGACGATGCGCGTAACTGCGGCAGGTGCCGAACGAGTTACGGCGAAGGCGGCCCAGACGCCGAGCAGTGCCGCAGCATCACCGGCCGCACCTTCACAGACACCGCTCCCGCAGGATATATGGCCGTTCATATGGCTTGCTGTCACGCTCGGGGCCTTGTCGCTGCTCACGCCTTGCGTGTTCCCGATGATCCCGATCACGGTTTCGTATTTTGCGAATCATTCCGGCGGAAGCCGCTCACATTCGATAAAGCTCGCTCTCGTCTATTCGATAGGAATTATTGCGACCTTTACGATCGCGGGAATGCTCCTCGCCATCTTCCTCGGTGCGGCCGGCATCAATCTTTTTGCAGCGAATCCTTGGATAAATCTGCTCATCACAGCGATCTTTCTCTTCTTTGCATTCAATCTTTTTGGAGCGTTCGAGATCGCGATCCCATCGAGCTTACTGACGAAGCTTGACTCCCTCACGCGCCAAGAGGAAGGGAAAGGAGGCGGCGTTATCGGGGCTCTTTTGATGGGGCTGACGTTCACGCTGACGTCGTTCACCTGCACGTCGCCATTTGTGGGCACAATACTTGTCTCCGCATCGCAAGGAAATTGGCATATGCCGCTTCTTGGGATGCTTGCGTTCTCGCTCGTTTTTGCCTTGCCGTTCTTTGTGCTCGCTCTTGCACCACAGCTTGTAAATCAACTTCCGCGTTCGGGCGGCTGGATGAATTCGGTCAAGGTCGCGATGGGCTTTTTGGAAGTTGCGGCGGCAATGAAATTCCTTTCGAATGTTGATCTTGTGTGGCACTGGGGCATCTTCACGCGGCCGGTCGTCATCGCTATTTGGGTCGCCATCTTCGTCGTCCTCGCCGTCTATCTATTGGGTAAATTCCAACTGTCTCACGATCCGCGTCCCGAAAAGCTCGGCGCGGTTCGCCTGATGGCGTCGATAATTAGCCTTGCGGTCGCATTTTATCTATTTACGGGCCTGTTCGGTGCGAAACTCGGCGAGATCGAATCTTTCCTGCCGCCGGCAAAGGCAGGAGAGGCACAGTTCTTCTCTCCGAAGGATGAAAACGAGCCGAAGTGGATCGAGAACGATCTTGAAGCCGCGATGGCAAAAGCAAAGGCCGAAAACAAGCCCGTTTTCGTAGATTTCACAGGTTATACGTGCACGAACTGCCGCTGGATGGAAGCGAATATGTTTCCGCGTGAGGACGTGAAACGCGAACTCGGGCGCTTTGTTCTCGCCAAACTTTACACGGACGGTTCGGGCGAAATTTACGAGCGGCAACAGCGTTTTGAAGAGGAAAAATTCGGAACGGTCGCGATGCCTTTTTATGCGATCATCGATCCCGACGGCACAACAAAAGCGACGTTTCCAGGCCTTACAAGAAACCACACAGAATTCATTGACTTTTTACGCGAATCGAAGAAAAATTGACCTATGCAACCCGTTCCCATTTTTGCCCTGATCGATGGGCTAAAAGCCATCCCTGACGAAGAATTCGTTACAGACAATGTGTATGAGTTTCTGGCTTCGAATCCGGTAGCGGTCGATTCGCTGGAAAAGTATTTCTATTGGAGCCCCGAGTTCTATACAAGAAACCTTATCTACAAGGACGAACGCTTTGAGATGATGGCGATCTGCTGGGAGAAAGGCCAGGCATCGACGGTCCACAATCACTGGGATCAAAAATGCTGGATGATGGTGCCGGTAGGGCGTTTGCGTGGAAGGAACTTTGCGGTCGAAGAGATCGACGAATCGCAAATGCGGTGTAAGTTGCGCGAGACCGAGACCTTCGAATTAAAAGACTGTCTTGCGGCCAAGGTCGATCTCGAGGAACCGATCCACCAGGTGCTGAACCTTGCCGAGTTTGACGAGCGGGCCGTCAGCATCCACATCTACTCGAAGCCTTACGACCGCTGCCTCTCATACTGCAGAGAAAGCGACACCTATAAGGAAGTTATCTTGAAATATTCAAGCATCGACGGCGAGCTGTGCGAAGGCGTCTCGGCCTCGCGTTAGCTTATTTCCGCCGCCAACGCATTCCGTCTTTCGTATCTTCTAAAATAATGCCTTTTGCCGCAAGCTCGTCACGAATTTCGTCTGATCGGCCGAAGTTGCGATGACGTCGAGCATCTTGACGCTCTGCGATCAACGCTTCGACATCCTCGTCGAGAAGGTCGCTGTCCTCTCTGCCGAAAATCCCGAGCACCGCGTCGAACTTTGCGACGGCGTCAAGCACCGCCGACTTCTCCTCTTCAGTAAGGCCGTTCGCCGCGATAATGGTGTTGACCTCGCGGACCATATCGTGGACCGCGGCGAGGGCGGCGGCGGTGTTCAGGTCGTCGTCCATCGCTTCTTCGAATTTCTTGAGTGCAGCTGCGGCAGAATCACGGCCGGTAGGTTGGGTGTCCCCGTCTGACGCCTGCGAAGAGGCACCATCGCTGCCGGTCGGGCTTCCGCCTTCTTTCACGAGGGACCTAAAATTGCGTAGGCGTTCGACCGTGGATTCTGCGGCCTTCAATCCCTCGAATGTGAAATTCAACTGCTTGCGATAGGGAACCGAGAGCAGCAGGTAGCGGATCGCGAGTGGCGAATAGCCTTGCTCACGAAGGTCGCGAAAGGTGAAGAAATTTCCTTTTGACTTCGACATCGTAACGTCGTCGATCTTCAGGAATTCGCTGTGCACCCAATATTTCGAGAAAAGCTTGCCGGTCGCGCCTTCGCTCTGCGCGATCTCGTTCTCGTGGTGTGGAAACTGCAGGTCCATGCCGCCCGCGTGCAGGTCGAACGTCTCGCCGAGATACCGCATCGCCATCGCGGAACACTCGATGTGCCAGCCGGGGCGGCCTCGGCCGAACGGAGCGTCCCAACCGGGTATCTCGTCCTCGCCGACGAGTTTCCAGAGCGCAAAATCGCGTGCGTCCTCCTTGTCGTACTTGTCGGTATCGACGCGGTCGCTCGCACCGGCGATGTTGCCCTCGAAACTGATCTTCGAAAGCTTGCCGTATTCGGGGAACGCCGCTATGCGATAGTAGATCGAGCCGTCGGATTCATATGCGTGGCCGTTCTCGATGAGAGTCGCGATGATGCCGATCATCTCTTTGATGTGTTCCGTCGCCCGCGGTGTAACCTCCGGCCGTTCGTTCCCGAGCGCGTCAAAATCCTCCCAAAAATATGTGATGAAAGGCGCCGTGAATTCGTCGATCGAGATATTGCGTGCCGCGGATTCGTTGATGATGCGGTCGTCTATATCTGTCAGGTTAAAGACGTGGGTCAATTCGAAGCCCTTGAACTTCAAATAACGCCGCAGCACATCACCGAAGATGAAAGTGCGGAAATTTCCGATGTGCGCGAAATTCCAGACCGTCGGCCCGCAGATGTACATCCGCACCTTGCCGTCCTCGATCGGCACAAATTCCTCTAGTCGGCGAGAGAGTGTGTTAAAAAGTTTCAGCATCACTAATCGAATGTTATCGAACGCGTCTCCGGTGGAAACCTTACTAAGATAACACCCGTCAGATATTTTGGGCTACCGGCCGGAAGCAGAGGTCTGTATGCCCCTTATCGCCCGGATCGCGGCCGCCGCGATCCACGACTATTTGGATGCGAGGCCGCCCGCGTCCAAATGGTTGTGAGTTGCGACGATTCTCTTATCTGCTAAACTTACCGGATGGAATCGTTCGGACAGGTTTGGGTTGTGAGTTGCGACGATTCTCTTATCTGCTAAACTCACATGTCACGAAGCAAAAAGAATGTTGTGTTGTGAGTTGCGACGATTCTCTTATCTGCTAAACTTGATCCAGCGACAGGTTGTTACCGAGTTTGTTGTGAGTTGCGACGATTCTCTTATCTGCTAAACTTTGCAGTTCGCCGTAGGCCGCCAGTAGCTCGTTGTGAGTTGCGACGATTCTCTTATCTGCTAAACTAAAGCAGCTTTCCGCTCGGTTCGGCATGATGTTGTGAGTTGCGACGATTCTCTTATCTGCTAAACTCCTGCGGCGTCTGACTGATTTGAGTCGAGTACTCCGCTACAAAGTTTATCGTTTATCGATACGAAATACGCTCAATTTCGATTGATCCAAAATAGCAACATACGGACTTTGAACTCGAACCGTCCATAGATCCGATGCGAGGCTTAGATTATGTAATTCCCATGAAAAACCGCCATCTGGTGTTGACGAGACGTTTCCATTAGAGCCGACCGCGACTCCAAGACCAGTTTTATCGAATGAGATAGAAGTCCATCTGAAATTTGGATCCTTTGAATTTTCAAGAGGAGTTATTTCCCAAGTGTCACCAAGGTCTTTAGATGATCGCAGGAAACCATCTTCGCCTGTTGTCCACAGCACGCCATTTGGGGATGCAGCTATATCTGTCGCTGGAAACTCCCAACGCTTTTGCTTCCAAGTCATGCCTTTGTCGCTAGTGATTAGTAGAGTTTTGTGATCTACAAGCGCCAGCGTCGAATCTCCCACAGAAATCATTTCTAATACTGTATTATTCGTGCGGTTCTTATAACATACTCGCCAAGTACTCCCGGAATCACGCGTACACAGAATCTCTATCCCGAAATTAATTGTACCTGAACCACGCTCCATTAAGGTCGTAGAACCTGCAAGATAGCCATGCTCAGCATCGGTAAACTCTAAGGTGTTGAGTGTGTTAATTCTTGATTCATTAGGAACGGTTACGCTTTTCCATGAACGGCCTCCGTCCTCTGTCCTTAGTATGCTTGATGTATCCATTGCCCAGCCATGTTTTGAATCAAAAAAACGAACTATTCCATCTGCTCCCAAGCCTCGATCAGGGGCATCCACAAATTTCCACGATTTGCCGAAGTCATCCGAATACATTAACTGATTGGCTTTTGAATCCGAACTTCCTCGCGACCACAATCGAAAATCTTCGGTGAATGCAAAACTGTTTGTAAGGCTTCCTTCATCGGGCGGAATGCGATATTCCGAGATCAATTGCCAGCCTGCGGTGTTTCCAGCGGGCGCATCTCTAGAAGTTGCGGGAAAGGAGGACAAATTAGTAAAGTTACCTCCACAAGAGCCGAGTGATAGTAAAAACAAAGAAAATATTACTAATCTAAACATGATTTCTTCCTCTTCCGTCTCATCTGCATGTAAATAATGTTATGCATCGGTTTACGCCGCTCGAGGGTATAGATGTTGGCCTGCCGAAACTTTCAAAATATCCTGTTCGTTCCCGCGGTCCAACTTTCGTAGTTCGTTGGATACCATTGATGATTCCCGAAACACGGTTTGCAAAATTGACCCTTTGCTCCTTGCCATTTTTCTCGATGTCGGTGTTACCGTTCCAGCGATACAAAAGATTCCATAAATTGTTGCCACTACCTCTTTCGGCCCACTGATAAACATTTATGACGGATTGTTCGAGATTGTACTGAAGGACCGCTGCATATTCAGCGGATCCCCATGCCGCGATCTGAGCGCGCCCACTTGAATATTGTGACGGATTTGAGACGGCATTCTTTCGCGGACCTTCTCCTGTTTTTACCATCCCAAATTCACTTTCCCCCTGAACTATTCCCAAGAAACGACCTACGTCGATGCCGATATTTAATGCTGCATTTGCCGCGGCTACTGCAATCGTCTTAATTTGAGACTGCTGAAGCGCCGAATAGCCTACAACGTTGCTAAGGGCCGCCGACACCACCCTACCTGCGGGATCGTAGAAAACTTGGTTTCCCCGTATATCCTCTAGCCACGTCTCCGTCACAGTAACTGTGATAGTGGCAGAGTTATTCCCCACATGTGATGTTGCGGTATATGTGGTCGTTTGTGTGACCACGTAGTAAGTTTCGGTAAAATCCTTACCTTCACAACTCGAGTACTCAGCACTGCACCCGGTGCCCCCAAAAGTGTTCATTGGAAGTAACCCAAGGGGATCACTGAACTTGTAGGGTGAATTTAGGACATAGGAGTATCTGTTAAATGTTTGAGGGTTTAGCGTGTTCGCCGAGGAAGTCAATGGATCGATTGATGTATACCGTCCATGGGTTGCGTTATAGTATCTCGCCTGCGCAAAATCGAGACCACTTTCCGTCTCTTTTTCGTAGCCGGTGTAGCCCTTTCGGATATCATCAGCCGTCGCATAACCGAGGACGGCTACTCGAGCCGACGTAAAGCTCTCTTCGCCAAAAGCAGTGTAATCTTTCCGATCCACGACCGCACCGACCTCATCTGTCACAACCCTTGGCGAACCCAAGTGATCCGCCGTAACGTAACTAATGCGCGGCGTCTGAGAGATTTGCGTCGAGTACTCCGCCACAAGCTGCCCGCTCGCATTGTAAACGAACACGGTCGTTTCCGTGACCGTGACTTTCTTTATTCTGCGGCCATCGCCGTCGTAAGAATAGGTCGCGTCCGGATCGTTCGAACCGTTGCCGACGGCGAAGAATTTCGTTTGGTGGTTCTCCGCATCATATGCGAAGCGTTTACCCTCGGAATCTTGTGTAACACTGCCGTTTTGATCGTACGCATAGCCCTGGCCTGAGGAGAACCGGTTATCTGATGTATTTATGAGAGGGTTGCAGACCGCCTGCGTGCAGCTTCCAAGAGTGGTCGTATTGGCGGCGTCGAAACGGCGGTTGCCGTAACGGTCAATCACGAAGGTCTGTTTCCAGGTCGTACTGCCGGAAACTTTTTCCTCCGCTACTTGGAGACGGTTCAGATCGTCGTAGGTATAGGTCTGTTCAAAAGGATTTGCGAGTCCGTTGAAACTGATCTTCTGTTCTCTCAGGCTCCCATTGTTTAGCGTATTATCGCCGTAACTATATTGAAGTTTGAGAAGACTCGTGTCGCTTGAACCGCTTCCGAGACCGATCTGCGTGATCTGAAGGCGGTTGTTGTAGGCAGCGGTTTCCCATCGACCGTTGCCGAGCTTCATTTTCTCGACGGCACCGCTCGCGTTGTAAGAGATGTTCGAGGCGTACGGCCTGAAGAAATCGCCCGCATTTTTCTTTGCGTGAACCTGTGCTAGATCGCCGTCCCCATTGAGCGTATTTTTCACAACGCGACCCGAAGGGTATGTTTCCTCGATTAGCGCACCGGAGAGGTTGTAGGTGTAGCTTGTCGGATAGGTCTGACCATCGGTGATCTGTTGGTGAGTGAGCAAGCGTCCGAGATCATCAAAGCTCGTGTAGTTCGTTCTCGACACGCTCGATCTGACGCCCGTCGTCTTGCCCTTAACGCTGCCCGTGGCCGTTTGAGGAACATCGCTTATATCAAGATATATTCCGTCGTAGTAGAAATCGACATCCGGCGTCGAGTCGGAGTAGTTCCTTGTCTTGAGACGGTTAAAGTTGTCATATGCCCCGTCGATGTAGATGCCCCTTGCATCCGTAGTCCTTGTGATATTTCCATTGTCGTCGTATTCGTATTTCACCGACCAAGCCGTGTTTCCTGTGATCGGATCCGTCGCGATAAAGCCGGCGTTCGCATTCTGTTCAGGCTGCTTTGCAAAAAGAAGTCGTCCCAAACTGTCGTGCATAAAGAAACGGTTCTGCTCGCCCTGTATCGTCCTTCTCAGGTTTCCAAGCGTGTCAAAGACGTAATCCGTGCTCAGGTTCACACCCGTCGGGTCTTCGATAACCCGAACCATTCGACCGAGAGCGTCCGTAATGCCTTCTCGTTTCTTACCCGCCTGATCGGTTATTTGTTTGGTAATACCGACAACGCCGGTGACAGAAACGCCATAATCCGTTTTTATCTTCGAGCCGTCCTGCAAGACGACTTCCTTTACCCGGCTGGCTTCGTCATAGACATTTGTCGTCCACACTTTTGTTTCGCCCGAGCGGAATGGGTTGCTGATACGCAGCACGCGCCCATCCGAATCGAACTCCTTCTCGACAAAGATGTTTCCGTTCGAATTTACTTCCTCCGTCTTCCACGCGCGGCCAAGCCCGTCGTAATACGTGATCGTTTCCGCCCAGAGGTTCGTGTCGATCTGGGCGCGATTCTTCACCCAATAGTTATTCGGCTCATCATGATAGATCGTCTCCGTAGTACTTCCGACTTGTGTCGATCCTGAGAACATGCGAGTAAATCTCGGACGCCGGGTCGCAGTATCGTACTCGATCTCGGTTCGCAGACCGTTTGCATCGGTAGTCGTCAACGGCAAGCCAGTTGTAAAATCAAATGTTGCAGTTGAAACGAACGGTGTGCTTGAACCATAGATCCCGTCAGACGGAGCGCAAGTAGTTACTTCTACTGGAAAAGCCTGGTATGTGGTATCAAACTCTGTCGAAGTAACGCACCCTTTCGCATCTATTGCCTCATATTGATTGCCGTAGATATCGAACTTTGCGTGAGTTGCAATATAAGCGCTCGTATTCGTGACAACCCCTTTCGTGCTGTCCCAAATTCTTGAGGTTGTCGGATTGCCGCGATATCCGGGTGATCTGCCGGATTCGTCGTAGACGGTCTCGCTCCGCGAAACAATAGTGCCAGCTCCGTCCTTTACCTGCGAAGCCGTAACCAGCCCGAACATGTTCTGCCCGGTGTAATAGCTTTTTACCGCCGCGTAAGCCGGATCGCTGATCAGATACTGCGTTTCAACGATCTTAACCGGCGTCGGCGGGATCGGCGTCGGCACCGGCGTCGGATTCGGTTCAGGCGGTTCGTGCGGGTCGGGCGGGATCAGGTAAGAACCTCCTCCACCACCACCACCTCCGCCGCTGATCGGCACAAACGCATATTGCGTCGTCTTGTTTACCAGAACCGGCGTATCGCGAAGATCAAGATCGCCCTCGTACTCGTACTTTGTAGTCGCCGAAACGCCGTTGCCGCTCGCGTCATAAACAATCGATTCTTCATGAGTGACGCGAGGGTGCCAGTCAGCCTCGATTGACGGCGATGTCGGAGTAAACGTCTTTTTTGTCCAATGAACGAGTTTTCTTGAAACAAGTACCGACGTGTTCGAATAGCTGCGTTGTTCATACAGCATTCCCGCAAGAACATTGTCATATCCATATGTTCCGACCATGCACCCGGTGCAGGGCGGATCACCTTGATGCAGAAACCTTTCGGTTATCGTGCCATCGGGATTTGTAGCGCTTACCTTGTACCCGGAAGGATCGACGTGAACGGCGGAATAAGCCCACTCATAAAACGTACTACCGCCAGAGGTCATATATAGTTTTCGGTTTGTAACGCCGAAGTTCGTCTGCGGCGTTACTTCATCGTCATAAGCGGGCTGTGTCAGCGGGGCGACGGCTTCGTGGGTCAATTTCTCCTCGCCGCCCGTTGGGTACTTTATCCTTTCGATCAGTCCGTAGATATTGTATGAGAATTCATAGCTCTGGCCGGTCGGAAGCTCGATCTTGGTTAGAAGTATCGGGTTGAAAACATTTGAACTGGATTGTACGAACTGAGTATTAGCGTTCGAGTGAAACAAGTACGTGCCGGATGGATGCGATGTCCAGTTACCGTTGGTAGTCTGAGTGATCTTATCGCCTGTATATTTCAGGTCCTGATTAAAATCTGTGAGAGCGCTTTCGGCGGCTGTCGCACCTTTCAAGTTCTTCCAATGGAATTTATATTTCCCGGTCATTCCCGGCAGACTGTATTCGATCGGGGCTTCATTTGTTGTCGGCGAGCTCGGAGCGGTCGGCTGGATCGGCGCCGAAAGGGTGCGTCCCAGCGTGTCAGTCCAAACACCGGTGGTCGAGTTGTAGCTTGTATAGTTTCCGTTACGGTCGGTGAACTTGTTCGCCTTTCGTGCGGTGTAGCCGTACACACTGCCTCTGGCATTGTCGAATTCGTATTTCGAGCCGTCAGGCATATAAAGAACATAGGTATTCGTATTCGAATTTTCGACATACCTGATATTCGACCCGTCAACCGCGTAATAGGTTGCATTCCAGTTCGATTGAAGCCACTTCGTTTCAGGATCGCAGGAATATCCACCCGATGGCGGACACGTGCTGCTTGCTGAATATTCGTGAACCACATCATCCGCACGCAGTTCATGGCTTTCGCCGCTTGGCAGATGAATCGTCAGCCTTCGAACCCAGGAATATGAATTGGATGTAGGCGGAGGAGCATATACACACAACCCGAAATCGTATGGAAAGCCCTTGTCGTCATAAAAATTATCGAGGTCGGTATATTCGATATACGGCGTGGCCAAGCTGGTGGTCCAGCCAGAAGCGGAACGTTCGCTGAATCTTGGATGGTACAAGGTGCGGCAGCCGCCCGTGACGATCCCGCCGTCAATCGAGCCGGCAGATTCCATTCTCCACTGCTTTGACGAATAGCTTATAGATATCGGGACATTAATACCGCGACCCGCGTAGCTGCCCAGCGGAAGATCGAACTCCATTCCCAGCGTTGACGGATTCACGCGGCCCGAACCTCGCAATGCCTGGTCAGAAGTATTGCTTGCTTTCTGCCCAAATATGGAACCGGCCACTCCAAGCAATATAAGTGCAAGAATGAAGAATCGTTTCATAGCCTTTCAACCCTTATTGTATCCCGGTCAACAGTTTCGAGTTCCTGTTTCGCCATAATTCCCGGACGCTATCTCCTATAGAATGCCGGAACTGGTATATCACCCGATTGGCCAAAGGTTTCGGTTCGGCCCTCAGTTGATCGGTCGTCACGCGCGGACTTCTCAGATGGTCAGTTGTCAAATAGCTCGTCTGCGGTGTCTGACTGATTTGAGTGGAATACTCCGCTACAAATTGTCCGCTTCCGTCGTAAACGAACACCAACGCCCGGAACCGTGATCCTTTGTTCCCTTAAACTTCCTTTGTTCAATATGTTGTTTCCATAGCCGTATTCGAGCCCGAGAGCTTTAAGTTAACCCTCAAACCGCATCTCCAGCTTATTTGATGTTACCTTTTGCAAGGGCTTATCGTTCTCATTTACGCAGCGTTCGATGCTCACCATTGCGTAAAGATTGTACATTCCAATGGTTAGATTCAAATCGGTAAAGAGATCTTGAAACACATCAATGGAAGAAATTGAATCTTTCCATCGCAAATCGCGAGTATACAAATTAAACTCGATAAATCGACCAGATTCAATTGTGTTGAGCGAGTTATCAAGCGCTGTTGCGTTCTCTTTCACAATTCGAGCGACACGTTTGTCACCCGACTTTAGTTTTTTGCCAATATTCGGTTTCTCAAGTACGAACGACGGTTCAGAAACTCGAACTTCACTGGCACAGACGTTCTCGATTTTTACATTCAAGGAAGTTGTGCCTTCCTTTTCGAGTAAATTCGAATCCGCCACTAGAGACACCTTAACACAGTCGCTAACACCGCTTTTCATATCTGTAGACCCGGGCGTTTGCGCCATGACGCCTGATACTGAGATAAGCGAAATTGCCATCGTCATAACAATCTGAACATGCAAGTGTTTTAGTATATTCTTCATAATGATACTGCCATTCTTATACTTATTTCTTCTGACCTAATTTGTCCGTACCTCTATAGAAATAGGTAATTTTTGCATTAGGATCGTTAAAATTCTCCCCATAATAGGCCTCGGGGTCTTTTATTCCCTTCACGAGTGACCCTCCGCCGTCTTTACTTGACCAAGTGCCGTCAACGTCCTGCCTCATTACATGGTTATCTCCAATATTTTTGGACTCAAAAACAACCATTTTGTACTGCCCTTCTACCGCCTCACTTGTTGAAGATGCTTTGATTTTTCTACTCTTCTCGCCCTTTTCGCCTTTTACTTTAACTGTTTCTTTTGCCCCGTAGTCCTCAGCTATGTCAGTCATGGAATAATGAGAAGGTAATGGAAAGTCACGACTTGTGGGCATCGCCGGAAAGACTGTTTTGTCTCCCGTGCCTGGTCCCGTCCTGTTCTCGACTACAACAAGTTGTGAGTTGCGACGATTCTCTTATCTGCTAAACTGCTTTTCGAGGCCACCCACTCCCACCCCGTGTTGTGAGTTGCGACGATTCTCTTATCTGCTAAACTTCGTAAGCCCGAGCTTCCCGCCATCCGTCGGTTGTGAGTTGCGACGATTCTCTTATCTGCTAAACTGACGAGCGGACGCGACGCAAGAGGGAGATAGTTGTGAGTTGCGACGATTCTCTTATCTGCTAAACTTAGTCGATATCCACTTGTTTTATTCCTCCTGTTGTGAGTTGCGACGATTCTCTTATCTGCTAAACTCCTGCAGGCGATCGCCGGCCGGATCATCGAGTTGTGAGTTGCGACGATTCTCTTATCTGCTAAACTTGTTCGAGTCGAGGGTGCAACGGTGAACGAGTTGTGAGTTGCGACGATTCTCTTATCTGCTAAACTATGGAGAATGTTCGGCTTACAAGGCGAATCGTTGTGAGTTGCGACGATTCTCTTATCTGCTAAACTTAATTTAGTTACTCAAATAAACAAAGGAGAGTTGTGAGTTGCGACGATTCTCTTATCTGCTAAACTTAACGCGTCACAACAGACCTCGCGATCTTTGTTGTGAGTTGCGACGATTCTCTTATCTGCTAAACTCGTCGAAGGAGACTAACGAACTTGGAACGTTGTGAGTTGCGACGATTCTCTTATCTGCTAAACTAAAGCTTGAGACGCGCCGGAACGAGATCGCGTTGTGAGTTGCGACGATTCTCTTATCTGCTAAACTTGGATAGATGCGATCATTGGACCTCATTTCGTTGTGAGTTGCGACGATTCTCTTATCTGCTAAACTAGAAGAACGCGACGGCGAAAGACAAAATGGTTGTGAGTTGCGACGATTCTCTTATCTGCTAAACTGGCGAGGTCTCCAAGTGGTTGTCGTTTCATGTTGTGAGTTGCGACGATTCTCTTATCTGCTAAACTAGGTCGGCTGTAAATGGCTGGCTTGAAAGAAGTTGCCGCCGCCGAGGCTCAGAAAAAACTGAGCTGGAGCGGTGGTTCTTCTGTTTTGCGGCGCTTTTTCCCATAGAATGTCTTCATTCGGGCGAACTGTTTCTCGGTAACCTTTATTATACGGACATTTCCCTCAGGCGGCAACGCTAGGACGACTCGTTTTTCGTGAACCTCAGAGTTCTCTTCGGACGGACAGTGTCGTCCATAGACAGAGAATTGCAGCATCGAAAAGCCGTCACGAAGGAGCACCTTTCGAAATTGTGCATATCGACGTTTGTCGTAAGCCGAGACCATCGGCAGATCGAACATAACAACCATCCACACAGTATCCAGTCCTCCAAAAAATCTCATAACGCTTCGATTTCACGCAAAGATAGGGATCAGCGGTTTCGCTGCCTCGCCCATCATCACCTGCTTTACCGTTGCAACGTAATAACCGAGAGCTACGAGCATCGGAAGCGTGCGGTCGTCATACGAGCAATCATCAGCAAGCAGACGCAGCAGATCGGCTTTCGTCTCCTTGTCGAGTACGATCTCCCGTTCAGGATCGTCGGTGTCGGGCCGCATCTTAGCGATGATCGAATTAACACGAACATCGACAAAGGGTCGGAGCGGTTCGACAAGATCGTCGGCGAGCGGGAACGGGTTGTACTGATTCTTGTGGTTGATTCCAAGGCCGGGATGCAGGCCGGTGCCGACAATGGCGCGAGCGGTCGCCGCCCGAATTATAGCGTAGCCATAGTTCAGGAGCATATTGTGGTCACCCGCGTAACGATCACGCCGAAAATCGTCGCCGAAGAGTTTGCGCCAATAGATCTTTGCGGCGTAGGCCTCGAGATTCTCCGAGTCGCCGCTTTTTACGCGGTTCGCGATCTCTTTTAGAGCGGTGCCGTCCTTACCGCAGAGGTCGAGCGAACGAGCTTGATTCGCGATCTTCGCAGAGACCACCTGCGACCAGAGTCGCTTCTTTACGGGAACCGAGATACCGATCTGGCTGTTCAGCACCTTTGTCTGTATGGAATGCGCCGAAAAGGGAATTGTGAGAGACGACGGCAGATGTTTATCATCCGTGAAGATGACCGACACGTTCTGCTCAGCAAGACATCTCATCACGGAAGACGTGATAAGAAGCTGCGGCCCGTCAAGGATAAGTACACCTAGATCCTCGATCGGGACGCTGCCGACCTTCGCGCCGTTCTTTTCGATCACGAGCTGTGCGTCCCTGGTGTGGAGATAGCAGCCCGGAGTGGAGATCTCGACAGTTCGCTTGATCATAGTTTTTCAACCTGACAAGCGAACCGAAATTTTTCTCAAAAGCTAATCGCTTGCCTTTGAAAGACGCCCGATCGGATCGACCTGAAGCTTGCGTGTGATATTCTTCAGATTCTTGCCCTGAAGCTGTTTTACGACACCGGTAACGTATTCCGATCTCGCGTCCTCCAAAGGGCGGCCGATGATGACGACGGTTCCGCCGCCGGACATCTTCTGTATTCTATAAACGGTCAATTCGCCGTCGTCTCCGCGAAACTCAACGTAGTCGTTCGCGCAAAGCGAGAAGAGTTTCCGCCATTCAGGGCCTAGATCCCTTGGTTTCCAATTCCGCTGTGCCGCGTAGAATCGCGGCACGAGTTCCGCTCTTCTCTCACCGTCCGCATTCTCGTAGATATCGACGTGGTGGTTACCGGCGAGCGGGTAATACTTGTAAATTTCGCCGCTCTCGTTCTTGATCCCGACCACCGTTTCCGGAGACATCGTGACGAGAACGCGAACATTGCGGATCGGCGTTTTGCCGTCTTTGTGAAGGAGCGGCTCGACGAACGCTTTCTTGGAATCACCGTTGAACTGAGACAGACGCAATTCGACGATCTCCTTGATCGCCCGATCTGCGATGTTCTTAACCTGCTTGTCCGTTATCCCTTCCAAGGACTTTTTGACGACATATACACCGGGCGTCGATGTCGGGCCGTAGGCGGTCTCTTCCAGAAGCTGGCCCCGAATGCGCCTTGTCGGGGCATGCGAGACGACGAGCGAATTCATCGCTGTTTCAACGTCGGTCAAAAAGCCCGGCCATGGTTCGCTGAATCCTGAAAGGATCCGTTTCATCAGCTCGCGATTGCGGCCCGCAAGTTTCGAGATGCGCTGGAAGAGACTGCGGTCGCAAAGCGCGACAACTATGGCATCAATCGCGTGATGACGATGATCCCAGCGGTTCTTTACCTCGATATCGCCGTCTGAGAGTATGGCATTGACGTGCCAGACGTGCCGCAGTTGAGCTGTCGCACCGCCTGCGACGACCGAGACATATTTATTCTCATCGGGACTATGCGGATATAGCTGGCGGAGATAGCCGCGTACCTCGCGACAAATATAGCGCGTATCAGACAGCTGTCTTCCAGCCCAATCGTTGGTCTCAAGTTCCTGACTCGTAAGTTTGAATTTCCGCTGCTTGCCGAAAGGAAGAAGGCTGACGCGCCGCATCAGTTGAGCATACTCCTCGCTCTCACGATCAAGATATTCACCCGGTGCACGATTTCGTTTGACCTCGCGATTATACTTTGCATCGCAGATGGTCTTGTTCATATATGAATCATCAAAACACCGGCTGTACGGAATGATGTGTTCGAGGTCAACAAGGCCGTCATCGAGAAGGGATTCGGGCGGTATTGGGTTGCCCGTATATGGACAGCGTTCGCCGGATTCTTTCCAGAGACGATATTTCAGCTTATCGGTGCCGGAGATATTCTCTAGGTTGAACTTCCGCTTGAAAAAATCCTCTGCCTCCTCATTCGCCCGCTTGTTCGCATTGGCCTGCTTCATCGATTGTTCTTTTTGAAGCTTCGTGAGCTTGAGGTCTCGTGCCATTTCAACGCGTATCTCAGCGGGAAGGCCATATTCTCGAATGATCGCATTGACAACCTTTCGTACCTCGCAAAGGGCTTTGAACACGATCGGATTCCTCAGTTCCTTGGACGGAAGCTGTAATTTCTGAAATTCTTCGCCGCCAAATTGTTTACGGTGATCGCCGTAGATTTCGCGCACGGCTTCGTCATAACGCAGGCCATCGATCATTTTCGGCAAGACCTTACGAATTGCCTTTAGGGATAGACGGCTATAACCGTCCTCAAGCTGATGCCAGACACCCTTGAGCTTTTCGATCTCATCATCGCCAAAGGCCCAGAAGCCGCCTAAACGTCGCCCAAGCGCGTCTTCGTCTTCGATCCGGAAAAGTTCCTCTACAAGGCGATTCTGTTCTTCATCGTTGAACGCATCCCATCGCTCTCCGATAGCCTTTCGAAAGGTATAAGCTGACTTATTGCCATAGAACTTCTTGTCGTTCGCTTCCAAATTGATGCGCACATCTTCACCGACCTTGAGCAGCTTTCGAAGACCCTTATAAGTAAGCTCTTTCGTGTTTTCAAGCTTGGCGGCGACACGACCTTTTTCTTCAAGTGTGAGCGGACGCCAGTTAAGCGTGGTCGGGTCCTGGAGCTGAAGGTTGTTGATATCTTGCCAGTAACGAAGCCGCTGTGCTTCTTGACGTGCCAGATCGCAACGTTTCTTGTCCTTCTCAAATGTACACTTGCCGATCAATCCACGCTGTGACTTTAACGGCCGCTGATAAAAGATCGCGTTGTGAATGTCCTTCTTCAGTTCATCAGTTAGTAGCGTTGGGTGAAAGCTCGCCTGCTTTTGCCAGATCGCCTCGAACTCATCCTCGATCATGTCACGCTGAGTGAAATGCTTTCGCTTCTTCTCCTGTGATCGAAGGTATTCGCCGACCGTGCGCATCGCCTGCGCTTCCATCTTCTCCTTGACTTCCTTGATTCCGCCAAGAACGACACCGTCTTCTTTTGACTCGCCGGATTTTCGATTGCTTTTGAAGCCTCTGCGCTTCGAGAGATGGTAGAGTGTCCGACCAACTTCGTATGGTTCGAGGCGCTGGTCGAGGGCAAGAACACGCAGGTCGTAAGGATCACCGAGAGCGTGGAACTCCGAAGCCGAGGTCGCCGAATCGATGGCGGGAAGCAGATTATTCGCAGAAAGAAGTTCACGGAGTTTGTTCCGCCGCTTTGCCTTTCGCATTACGAGCCGACGCTGCCCGCGAGCTGTGCGCCTCTTGGCATTCTTCGGCTCGTTCGTCTTGTCTTCAGTTGTCGCCGGAAAGATACGAACGCCGGTTCCGACCAATCTGGCGCTTACCTGTCCGTCGTCACTGCGAGAAACCTTCCCGGCTTCGTCCAGATCAAATTGAATAAGGGACCAACCGATCGACGTGACACCTAAATCGAGGCCTAGGACCAATTTATGTGGGGACATTGAGGATCTCCTGAGGTTAGGGATATTGTACTTGAATCTTAGATGATTTTAGTATATCATACCCTTGTTTAGTAGATAAGAGAATACGTCGCTTCTTATAACAAGAAGTATTTCGTAGGATATCCGTAACAGGTAACCCACGCCCGCGTGATGGCAACGTCACCCGGGCACTTTCCGTTTAGGGCGTGAAATTGTGAGCGTGGATCATTTGTGCTCGAATAACACCGATCACGTGAGGTCGGGTTCGACGAAATTCTTTCGGGCCTCGTCGGAGAAAAGACGCTCCCGCGAATAGGATCTCAGCGGGTGATCCTTGTCCAAATTCGCGATCATCTCGCCGGCGATCTGCGGGAGCGGATGCTCACGTCTTTCGCTCCAGAATTTGTGGACGGCATTCATCCATAAGACAGTGAGCGTCTCGTGATATGGCATCTCTTTCTCGAGATCCACGCCGAATCCGTGTTCGAGCAAACGTAAGATGCCGCGACGCATCCTTTTTGTTGCAGCGTCGAGATCAAATTTTGAAACGTAATAAAGCGCGACGACCAAGTGCTCGCGATGCTTCCACTCATCACGCGGGATCGAGCACGCCTCGAACTGCTCGACGAGGGCGAGGATCGCTTCTTCCGAGTCGTACGCTTTCATAAAGGTAAAATGCGCATTTTACACTATTTGCGCAAGGAGAAGGACGGAACGTGCGAGCCCTTCGCTCTGGCAAGTTCCGTCCTCTCGGTTACGGGTAAATTATTGCGCAGATATTTATTTACGCGGCAGCGTCTGGCTTTTCAGCGTACACGGTGATGCTGTAGATGCCAGTGCCGCTTTCGCGAAATGCGTTCAACGGGCCGTCGCCAAGATAGCGCTTCAGAATATCGTCCGGCACGTCGATCGCGCGCTCTTTTTGAAGCGTGAGATTCGTAAAGCCGTTCGATTCGATCAGCCCGAGGTATTCATCCTTTTGGATCGCACCCGAAACGCAGCCTGCGTACATCTCTGCCGCACTCTTGATCGATGCGGGAAGTTCACCTTCGATAACAATATCCGAAATGCTGAAATGCCCGCCGGGCTTTAGCGTCCTGAATATCTCACCAAAAACCTTGTTCTTATCCGGCACAAGATTCAGCACGCAGTTGCTGACAACGACATCCGCCGTATCGTCATCGACGGGAAGCTCCTCGATATCGCCTTTGCGAAATTCGACGTTAGTGAAACCCAGTTTCTCGGCATTCACGCGGGCCTTTTCGAGCATCGCGTCAGTAAAATCAACCCCGATGACGCGGCCGCTCTCGCCTGTTGCGTGCCGTGCGACGAAGCAATCATTGCCTGCACCGCTGCCAAGATCGACCACCGTGTCGCCGGCAGAGATCTTCGCGAACTGCGTCGGCAGGCCGCATCCGAGGCCGAGATCGGCGTCGGCGGCGTAGCCTTCGAGCGAGGCGTAATCCTCGGTCATTATGTTGTAAACCTCGTCCGAGCATCCGCCGGAGCCGCAGCACGAGGCCTGATTATCTTCTTTTTCCTGAGAAGCGATCGCACCGTACTTCTCTCGAACGAGTTCTTTTAACTTCGCGGCATCATCCATCGCCGCCGCTTTTTCAGGCACGAAATTTCCGGCGCTAATTGCATTTCCGGGCTCGGTAGAACAGCAGCCGGGTTCACAGCAGGCGGCACTATTCTCTTCGCTGTCCTTGTCTCTCGCTATTTTTGTTAACGTTGTTGCATTTTCCATAATGTTCAGCAGCACTCCGTGCCTTTTGCCGTCAACTTTGCTGAAATTCCTGCAATGTAACTCTGCAGTCTCTTGACGGTCTTTCCTTCAACGCAATAGCAGATCGCGTTACCCTCGATACTGCCCTTTATTAGCCCGGCGTCCTTGAGAGCCCGCAGATGCTGAGAGATCGTGGCCTGAGAGAGCGGGAGTTTGTCCACAATGTCATTGCAAATGCAGCCGTCAACTTTCAATAGGTATTCGACGATCGCAACCCTCGCCGGGTGGCCGAGAGCTTTGGCGATCGACGCTATCGCCTGCTGGCCCTCGGTGAAACTATCTGTCTTTGAAGCACCCATAATTCACGTCCATCGAGTTGTCTCGAATACGATATGGTGATCGTAATATTGCGATATTACGATGGATGAAAATGATCTGTCAAGGGAATTGTGAGGGACTAGAGCATTTTTTGTTTTGGCGATAAGTGGAAGGACAGTCTTGTTCGCAAGCGTGAAGGATTTACGTTTGCAAACCTTTGGGAGCGACACATTCGCTCGCTGGCCGGGCCGTTCTGGCGCAGCGGAATGCGGATGGATCAGGCGACGGCCTGGAGACGTTCGTCGTCGCCTGTCTCGTCGATGAAGAGATACTTCTTCCACTCGGGACGCGACTCTGCGTAGTGGCAGAGAAGGACGTGGTCGAGGCCGAGACGCAGCAGTTTCTGCGAGGTAAGAAGCGGCATGCGTGCCTGGTCGGGTGTTCGATTGCCTTTCCGCTGGTTGCATTTAACGCACGCTGTCACAAGATTCTGCGGCGTATGCTCGCCGCCCTGTGCCCGCGGCAGGATGTGATCGAGCGTCAGGTCTTTCGCGTGCCGATGTTCGCCGCAGTATTGACAGCGGTAGCGGTCACGAATATAGATCCTCGCACGCTTCATTGAATTCTCGTTGTTCTTTCGCCGCAGATGGATATAGTGGCGGAGGCGCACAACCGACGGCACCGGAAACGTCGTCGATGGGGAATGCAGAACATTCTCGCCGTCGTTCTCCTCAACGAAGACGGCACCGCGAAACCACAGGCAGACGGCACGGGCAACGCCGACCGTTCCAAGCGGTTCATACGAAAAGTTCAATAACAGTACTCGTCCGGTCAGCAAGTTCGTGCAGCCTCCTTAAAAGATGATCCGATCATGTTCGACGCGGCAGTGACGTGAAGCCCTCGCCGGCGTATTTCTATTCGATGGCAGACGGCGCGTCCAAAGTCCAAATTTACTCCTAAAGTGCAAAATAACGCAAGCACAATCGGTTGTCGTTGTCTTTTGTTCGTAAACAATATATGCCGCTTGCATGCATCCGGAGAGCTAAGTCGGCTCGGAGAAGTTCAACCGGCGGCCGAAACTTTTGAATATCGCTCGTCGAAATACTGCTTGGCGGGCGATCCATAAATGCGTAAACTACAAGCCCACACAGTTTGCGAGAAGGAGGAAGTCTATGAAGATCGCGATGGTGATCGTCCGTACGCTGATGGGTCTGCTTTTTATTTTTGCGTCGGTCGTTGTGCTGCTTGACCTTGCGCCTGTACCGGAATTGACCGGTGTTGCCAAGACGTTCAACGACGGGATCTTCGCGGTCGGCTATTTCATCCCGATGCTGAAGATCGTCGAGCTGACGTGCGGCATTTTATTCGTGACAGGGCGCTTCGTTCCGCTTGCGACCATATTGATCGCACCGATCATCGTCAATATCTTCGCCTATCACGCGTTCATAGATAATTCAGGACTGCCGGTCGCGATATTTCTAGTCGCCGCGAATGCCTTCGTTGCGTTTTACTATCGCGTTGCTTACCGAGAACTTTTTCGCTCAAATCCGAAACTGGCGGGTTAGCGGTCCACGAAATGGTCAAAGCCTTTTGGCTCGATATTGCGTACTTCCTTCTCGCCGATTAGCTTGATTCCGGAAGACGCGGGGACGATTCTGCCGATCTCGACAGCTCCAAGGGGACTGACCTCAAACTGACGTTCGGGTGGAACGGTGAAGAGCAGTTCGAAGTCCTCGCCGCCGTTGAGAGCCATTTCGAGTGTTGCCCCTCTTGCGATGGGAAGCTTCGGCTCGTCGATTTCCGCACCGACGCCACTCGCTTTGCAGATGTGTGAGAGATCCGAAGAAATGCCGTCGCTCAGATCGATCGTTGCGGTCGCTAAGTCTTTATCTAGCAGGGCTTTGCCTATCGCGATCTGCGGCATGGGTTTAAGTTGCCTTAGAACTGCGTTCTGCAGGAGCGCTTCGACATTTGGGCCGGGACGAGTTCCATTCTCCAGCAGCAAAAGGCCGAGGGATGCACCGCCGATTTCGCCTGTTACGAAGATGAGATCACCGGGTTTTGCACCGGATCTTAGCAACGCCTTGCCTTTGGCGACCTCGCCGATCACGAACGAATCGATCACCAATTCGCTTGCTTTCGATATGTCGCCGCCGATCAATTTGACGCCAAATTCGTCGGCCAGCAAATGCCATCCTTCATAGAACTCATCAAGAAACGACGTTTTCCACAGCCCCTGTGGAATTCCCAGCGAGAGCATGGCGTACTTAGGCGTTCCGCCCATTGCGGCAATGTCGGAAAGGGAAACGGCAAGAGCCTTATGGCCAAGGAGAGCCGGGGTTGTCCAGTCGAGACGAAAATCTATATTCTCTATTAAAAGGTCGACCGTAAATAGTTGATCTGATTGGCCATTCAATGGCAGAACGGCGCAGTCATCACCTATTACTTTAAGTTTATGCCGCTCTTTAATGTAATCCATGAACTCAAATTCGCTTCGCATCTGCTGTTGTTGACACAAGTCTTGTAAATGCATACAATAACGCCCGACCGTGTTATAGAAAACCTTAACACAAAACTTTTGCGATGACGCCTGTGGATAACGTAATTCCAGATAAGATCTTTTTCAAGATCGGCGAAGTGTGTGAACTGGTCGGAGTTCAAGCGCATGTGCTTCGGTATTGGGAGACGGAGTTCCCGACCTTCTCACCGCAGAAGAATAAGTCTGGGCAGCGCAGTTATCGCCGTAAGGATGTCGAGATCGCTCTAAAGATCAAGCAGCTTCTCTATAAGGAGATGTTCACCATCGCGGGTGCACGGCAAAAACTCCAGACGGAAGCCCGAACGCCGCAAAAGGCGGCAAAAGAAACCGCTGCGGCGAGCGAAGGTGTGAAGGGTCCGGTTTCTGATATTCCAACCCTTTTTGACTCATTGCCTGACGTACACGTCGTCGAGTCGGCGGCCGCATCAACCGGACTCTCCGACGAGCAGCGTAAGGCCCTTCGCAGACTTGCCGTTCATCTCGTCGAACTCCGTCAAATGCTCGCGCGGCAACTCTAGCTCCCTCGGAGATCTTCAGTTCTCGAACAAATGCCTTCGGCCGTCACCCGATCGATAGTATCTGTCGTGATCGCGCGCTTCATTATCAAAAAGTGAAGGAGAATATGCCGAGTTCCAGGTGTTTTTGGGGACGTTCAGAAGATCCAACAAAGTGGAGAAGATATTTGGGTGTTCGGCCCGCGTAAGAGAGCCGACCTTTCTGCCTTCTAGCCCGATTATGAAAAGTGGGATCGATGCTTCATCGATCGAGTCGCCGCCGTGGCCAGCTCGTCCGTTCGACGCGAATGTTTCACCGTGATCCGATGTGTAAACGATCACTGTGTTGTTCGGAAGCGGACGATCAACTCCGAGCTTTTTGAAAAATGGATCGAGCCCGTAAAGCAACGCATTGTCATAGGAGTTTGTTATCCCGGCCGCGGCCTCTGCGGGCGGAGCCTCCCACTGGCTCGTGAACTTGTAGATCGGCTGCCACATCGCATTCTCGGCCGGATAGTTCTTCTCATACGGGAAATGGATGCCGCGTTTATAGACGAACACGAAGTTTCCGGTCGAACTCTCGAATAGACTTCGCACCTTTTCCGCGAGGATCAGATCGATGTCCCATTGCTTTAGCCCTGCGCGCTGATTCTCATCCGTCATAACACTTCCGTTGTTCCGTTCATAGTCCTCGACGCGATCGGGGTCGATTTGGGCAAGTGTCACGATCTGATCGATGTATTGTTTGTCGTCCGCAATCCCGCCCCAATACTCTTTCATCTGTCCGTCAAGATACCAGGTCTTATAACCCATCGTCGTCGCGTATTGAAAGATCGTAGGCAATGACATTCGCTCTCTGAGCGAAAGCGTTTCGAGCATCTCGTCATTCGCACCAACGATGAAAGAGTCATAGCTCGGCTGACTGGAAGTATATGTGGATGATGCAACGCCGAAGTTCTTTAGAATGCCGGCCTTTTCAAGTTCTTTGAGAAAGGGCGTCGTCGGCCGCGAATATCCGTTCAGGCTGAGATGCCGCCCGTTCACGGATTCGTCGAATAGGACGATCACGTTATTTACAGGCACCGTGTCCGGTTTAGCAAAACTCGGCAGAGGTGTTCGTGCCGGCGGTGCGGCGATCGCAGTTGGTCCCGAGATCGCGTAGTTTATGGTGGTCTGAGCGAACGCGTCGAATGACGAGCTGTAAGCGGCCTGGCCGGCCAGAAGCGGGAAGAGAAAATACAATCCAAGGTAGCCAAAGAGAATGACACCGACATCCCTTAGGAAGTCTTTAAGAGTCGTTCGGTGGCTTTCTCTGATCAGGAAGTAGATCGAAGCGGCAAGAATGATCGCGAACACCGGAAGCCACGCAAAACTCGAAAACGCTGCGATCGTATCGCTCTTTTGGCTGCTGTTGGTTCCAAGCGCATAGGTTATATCGGTATGGGCGGTAAAGCGGCCGATCGAGCGTAAGTAGCTGTATTCCGCATACAGAATTACGGCAAAGAGAGCGAGTATGATGACGCGTATCCCCGGCTTTGCGGTGAATGCGTGGAAGATAAACCGATAGAAGAACCAGAACGTAAGGGACAGGAACGCAAAACTGAAGAGGGCGCCGACGAAATCCGCCGCAAAATCAAGTTGTCCGAACGAAGCGATCATCCCGACGCGGCCGAATGCAAACTCAAAGATCGCCATACCCGCGACCGCAAGAAACGCGAAGATCCTCTCGTTCTTGAAGGTCTTAGGAACCCAATATTTTAAGAGTTGCGACATCAGGGCTTCAACGTTTAGCGGTTTAGCAGTAGGATGGTCGGTATCGACATGGCCGTGGGAGCACCTCCTCTATTTTACAATTCGGCGGCCTTTGCGGACAATCTTTTTTCGCGCCGCAGCTTTCGTTTTCGGCAAACATTTGACATTTCGGCGGGCGAAACTTAACCTAAACAATCGAATATCGGGACGTAGCGCAGTCTGGTAGCGCGTTCGCTTGGGGTGCGAGAGGTCGCAAGTTCAAATCTTGTCGTCCCGACCAATAAATATGGGGCTTTCGATGAATTTCGAAAGCCCCATTTTTCGCGGTTTCGCACAAGCCGCGAGAGGCCTGCCTCGTAAACTTTCAAATTAGTATACTTACGACGATTCACCGTCGAAAAAACTGCAACCATCTTGCAACCAACCATTTTTGACGACCCACCAAACTCGGCCTGGCTATTAAATGCACCACGGTGCATATTCTCACCACTTAGTTTTCCATTTAGGACTAGTTCTCAATAAATAAGCGGCTAACAAGCGGAGGAATAGAAGTTGCGAATTGCATCTTCAGAGGGGATCGATTCGGGTTTCCGGAGCATTATCGCACCAATTTTATTTTCAACGCATATGTCAGTTTACAAAAGATACAACGGCAAACGTATACAATCGTCTCATCCCGCCTATGCAAAGGCTCGTTGGTGGATGTACAAACGTCTCAAGGGAAAGGTTATTCATAAGGTGATCCCGGAGGCGCAGACGAAAAGAGAAGCGGAACTAGCCGAAAGACAAATCATTAAGGCTGCTTTCGAACACAGCTACAATATCGCCGACACAACGACTACCTTAGCCGCATTCGTTGAGAAGAAGTACCGGCCGTACGTTGAGCAGAATAACGTCAACAAGGGTGCAAAGGACCTCTACATTAGGCTCCTGCTGGGACATTTCAAGAAACAATCGCTTTCCAGCATCACTCCGCAGGATTGTCGGGATTGCCGTGCGAAACTACAGAATCGACAGAATAAGAGAAAGAAGGAAAGTGCACTATCACCTGCTTCGATCAACCGAATAATGTCTACGCTATCGAAGATTTTCAGCCTCGCGTGCGAGGAGGGAATTCTCGACCGCAATCCGATGCAGTATGTGAAAGCTCTGCCAGAGCCCCCGCCTAGGAGACGATTGCTAAATGAAAAACAGAAAGTAGACCTATGGACGGAGCTGGAGAAAGACACGCTCCTTTACAGACTGATAGTTTTGGCGGTGAATCTTCCGCTACGTCGCGGCCAGTTGATGGCCATCAACGAAGACTTTATAGACTTTGAGCATGAGCAAGTTCTGGTGATTGGTTCAAAGGGGCGGCCACCCCGACTCGTACCGCTCAATGCCTCGGCGACGACCGTACTGAAAGACATGATTGCAGACGGGCAGCTACCGTTTCCGGTCAAAGACTTCCGTAAGCGGTGGTATTCGGCCCTACGAAACGCGGGGATAAACAAAAAAGACGGAACGAGAGAGGAGAACTATCATTTCCACGATCTTCGAAGCTACTTTGCAAGCGAATTGATCAAGCGAAACACCAATCCACTCATCGTTCAGAATTTATTCGCTCATTCGGATATGAGTATCACCACTATTTACGCCCAAGCAGATCAAAAACAGATGCTCGAAGCGGTAAAGCGGCTAGATAACGATTCCGGCGACGAAGGCAATTCAGGCGTCCGGGACTATGTCACAGTCTCAGCAGAACGCCCCTCGACTAGCTGAAAACGCTGAGCGGGCGCCGTTCAGGACCACCCAGTGGCTTTGCTCCAGCTCATTGAAAATCGATTTTGCCCTCGTTCGGACTCGATAATTGGTCCGAAGAAACCTCGCAGTTGCTGAACGATTACTGAAAGATCTTTCGAGCGTTCGATTCGGTTTCGTTTGATGAAGGCGGTCCATCGAGCAAGAACCATTGTATTTGCTGCAAAGTCGTCCGTAAGCGCTACCGGCAACTCATTCGGAAAATGGGACCGTCGATTTTCAAAGGTTGCACGCAGAGCGGATTGCAGCAGTTCACCCTTGAATTCGAACTCTTCTATCAAATAACTCAGGTCCCAAAAATCCTTCATCCGCCCGTTTACCTCTCCGAGCTTCACCATCGCCTCGAATTTCTCCGCCATGACGGTTTCCTTTGGATAGACCCTTAGGTTAGGGGCTGGGAAATCCAAAAGGGTCGGGAACTCCGCTGTCGCCGGCTTAGGGGTGACCGCGTCCCCGAAACCGATATCGACTTGAAGGGGCACTCTCGCTCGTCCCAGTAGTGCGGTAAACTTCACTCGCACACCCTGGTACGCTTCTTCCTCCCGGATTCGTTCACCGCGAACTGTGTCGGCCGGAAATTCGAGGCCATCCTCCTCCGTTTTGATCCGACAGATCGATTTGATCGTTTCTTCCAACGCAGGAATATCGTTCGATCCAAAGCCGAGAAGATCGAGATCTTTCGTGGGCCGATGAGGAGCATCGAACCAGAGCGAGAAAAGCGCGGCGCCTTTGAGGAGAAATTGATCCTTGTATTCCGATACGCTAAGACGGTAGAGAAACCTCTCTATGCCGTAGCGCACCAAGACACTTTGAACCTCTTCCTGCCGCTCCTTAGCTTTATTCGTTAGGCGGTCCTTAACGGAAGACGGGATATCTTTTATCTCTTTTTTTACCATCTTCTCTACGAAAGGGTGTTCAGATACGGAAGTATTGTGCCTTTCACATTGCGGATCTTAGCAAAGTGGAAGAGCTCGTCCATGGTCACTTTCCGCGAGTTCCACGCATCGCGAAGAGCCTCAATACAGACATCAAGGCCGACGGTTTTTTGGTAGTAAAAACAGTCGGCGATCGTTTTTGCCGGCGAGTATACTTTCACTTCCACGCCATCTATCGTGTGGGTTTCAATGCCCGCTTCGTACACTTTCGGGGAGAACCCGAAAACCCGAAGGCGAACCGCATCCATTTTGGGTATCCACATATCCCGCTCGATCGCGATCCATATCTCGAATGGATTCTGAGTGGTCAGATCGTGGAATCGTAGTGCCGAAAGAAGACAGAGCACGCCCTTCGGTACTTTTGCTACGACTTCCAGGATGCTTTGATTTTCGTTAAATTCAGCAGCGGCTAGTGAATAGAGTCCGTAACCCACTCGTTCGAGGTGACCCTCCTTGACCAGGCGTGAAATGTACATCCGCGAAAGCCCTAGGTCGTGTTCGACATCAGAGCCACGAAATATTTTTCGGTTCTGGGCATATTTAAGAAGTCTTTCGCGTCCTGTCATGGTGTTACGAAACCTGCACACTATTGCGTGATGTGCGGAGGTTCCGTAACAGTGTAGCACGAATCGTATTTGGCAAGAATAATCTCTATAACGAAGGAGAGATTATAGCTCCCATGCTCATTCCTCCTTCAAGAATGCGGTGAAAAGTGACATTTCTTAATAATAAATGTCACTTTTTCACCGCGTTGGGTCGAAAACCTTAAGGAGTTCAATTTCAGCGAAGCTCGCGTAGCGATTCGTCAGGGCGGAACCGTCGAACAAAAAATCTCCGATATGAATACGAGTAAACGAGTTGATATGATCGAAACATAGCGCTTGGTCGCAACTTCGCCAAGTTGACACGCTTGCAAGGTGAGATAATTGCTTGTGGAGACTCGAAACGAGAGGTGTTCATATGTTTAAGCCGAAATTAGGATCGAAAGACGAACAGCTTAAAACCGTCAAAGTGATAACGGAGGAACAAGAGCATGTCTGTTCGGAGAAATGTTTTGAGCCGCGAAAGAAGCGAAAGCCGTGTGGCCTTCGCCAGGTTGATCTTGGATATGTCTACCAAGACAATAAGGGTCGTGTTTACCATGAATGGGGCGAAGATGATTGGCTCGAAGTTACAGGATTGGATTTCCTTCAGGGCCCCGGTGGATTGCATATCGCGTACACTCCAAGGGAGCAACTTCACATTCACAGCCGTGGCGGCCGAACGATTGCGATGACGACGGAACAACATGATGATCCCGGTAATGTTCCATATCACGCAGGTGCCGCCGCGACAATCTTGAGGGATGAAAACAAGAATCTTAGGGAAGTCAGAGAAATCCTGGGTTTTGAGGCGGCGAAGGTGGTACCGAGAGCGCCAAAGAAGAAGAAACCTTCTAGTGGAAAAGGCCGAGGGGCTCCAGGTGAGCCTCGTTCAGCTAGAGGACGGAGGATTGTTGATCTGATCAGCGAGGGATTAAGAAAGGCTGAGGTCTTGTCAGCAACGATCATCTGGGCAAAAGAGAATGGCGAGAACGTTGCCGGGCCCTATGCGCGCAAGATAGAGCGACATGTAAACAAAGTATGGGCGCGAAAAAAATCGCACCCTAAATGAACGCGCACTACCGCCCCATTTGTGACCATGCTCAACTCTAATTGCAGGTGTATGACTCGACATTATTTAAGACGAGGATTGTATGAGTAATTTCGAAAAACTATTCTGGCTTGGCGTTGCAGGCTATGGGGTATATTCCGCTGGAAGCTCCTTCGTGAATCAGTTGCACAAGGTCGAGCGTCGCGGTCCTGATCTGCTCAGTGTTTTAGCTTTGGCGGGACTGGGAGCAGCGTTCCTAATTCGCATCGATTCTACAGCCGAACAAGCTAAGACATTGTTTACTTAATCCGCATGCGACATTAGTTACGGTTCGACGAGCCTCTTGTCCCTAAAATGTGACTCAAGACTAGTGCCTGTATTTGTTAGGCGGATCAACGAGACGATTGCTTGCAAAACCCTAAATCCCAGAACAACTTTTGGGAAGAGGTCGAGTCCCTATGTTTCCGTTTATGTTCTCGCAAGCACTTGTTGTTCAATGGGTTACCTCACGTACGACCCAGTGCCCCTGTAGGAAAAAGTATCACTCTTTTCCTACAAGCATGACGTTGCCGACCACCTTCCTGTCGGTCAATCACCAGCCAAAGTGGAACCGCATAGATGCGGAGTCCTGTAAACGTGGATTTCCAAAGTGAGCGGTCTTCACGCCAGTCAAGGCACCTCTATCCCATCATTCTCTATCAGGTTCTTTTTTTCTTGCGATTCTTGATGAAACTTGGCCGCTTATAAACCGGAGTGCCAAAGATCTGCTCTTCCAGCTTTTTGAACTGGACCTTTTTACACGAACCGACTTCGATCCGCTTGAACCTTTCAAAACGTTTCACAAGAAATGTGTAACTGACTGGTGCGGGACAAGCGTTCTTAAATCGAACAATGTGCTCAGGCGTGCAGCCGGTCGTGGGTACACCGAAATTTTCTAGGTCCGTCAACATCTCGGTGTCCGGGTAAATGAATTGCGCGGCGAAAACCTCCGCTCCGATCTCGACAAAATTATTGTCACCATACGCCCTGCATTTGTGGACACCGTCAAGAATCGCATCGCGATCGACCCAGTGATGCTTGAGTTCGTGAACCAGCGCAAAAATCTTCGGTTCGTTGGGAAGGTTTTTGTCGACCATGACGGACGGCTCACCGTCGGCGAAATAACAGGCCTTGATTTTCCGACCTTTTGGAATCCAATAGTCTATCTTGACGCCTTCTGATTTATATATGCTTCGAATTAGCGTTAGATTTATCTTCGACGTCTCTACTTTGTAGAGTTCTCGCTTCGCCATCGCGAGAGCCTTTAGACGCTGATAGTATTGTGCAGGAGTTTCGGTCATGCGTTCTGGCTAGATGGCTTCGCTGTACAAAATGCCCCAGTTGTCCGATCAAGGTATCGTCTAATTTATTTCACCCGCGTTCAAATCTCCGAGTTGATAGCAGACTATTTTGCTTTGCGTTTTTTCGTGGCTGCTTGAGCCTCCTTTAGCCGTTGGCGACTCTTCCGGAATAAAGCGTATTCGGTAAGGTCGGCTATATCCTCATCTTTGAGTTCGCCTAGAGCGCTGGTAAGAGCTGCCAGCTTCGGTATGTCCGCTTCCGGAAAGAACACGGACACATTCACCGAAAAAGCCTTCGCGAGTTTGTGTAGATCCATCGCCGAAGGCTTGTACGTCGCGCTTTCCCATCTAGAAATTGTGTTCGCAGTCGTGCCGACCAACTCGGCAAGCTGTTCCTGATTGATCCCAACTCCGTCGCCGAAGGCGGCGCGCAATTCGCGAATGCGCTTTCCGATTGATTCGTACAAGTCGCTCATATAGGTTCCTATTTTAGGAAGCAAAACTTCCTACAAAAGTTGACAAGAAAATGCTCGGACGATTAGGATATGAATATTCCCACAACAGGATATTACGAAATGGGTCGAATTTTCTAGTGGTTATGAGCATAAATAGCACGAAACGTGAATTTTCTGAAGAACTGCCGGCCGCGATTCTTGATCGAAGAAGGCTACCGGACACGCAGTTCGACCTTCTCTGGGACTCGATCTTTTTGGAGAAAGACATGAAAGATCAGTTGGTAAATCAGGCCGTCTTAGGAATGACTCTCCGCGCGAATGGGCTGGGCCGCGAGGTCATCCCTACTCACGGTGTTGTATTGCTGATCGGTCCACCAGGAACGGGTAAGACGTCATTAGCTCGGGGGCTAGCCTCGCGAATTGCCTCGGTAATCAGCGGAGGAGCAACGTTCCTCGAGATAGAGCCACATGCGCTTACGAATTCGGCAATGGGTAAGACGCAGCGAGAGGTAACCAAACTTCTTGGTTCGACTATTCCTGAATATGCGGCAGCCGGACCCGTCGTCGTGCTGCTTGACGAAGTCGAAACTTTGGCCACCGACCGGCAAAAGCTGAGCATGGAGGCAAACCCCATCGACGTGCACCGTGCAACTGATGCGGTACTCGCCCAACTCGATCACCTTGCCGAGAAATACTCCGGGTTACTGTTCATCGCGACCAGCAATTTTGAGGGAGCAATCGACGAAGCTTTCCTATCACGATGTGACCTAGTCATACAGGTTCCGCTTCCGAACACAGAGGCTCGACGGTCAATTCTCAAAGACACGATTGAAGGATTAGGAAAACGATTCCCTGCGGTTCGCAAACTCATTAGCTCGGCTGAGTTCGAGAAGGTCGTCCAGATCTCAAACGGCGTCGACGGGCGAAGTTTACGAAAAATGATCGCGAGTGCGTGCGCTTACAAAAAGGAGTCCGCGATCGATCCTGGAAAACTTACAGCGGCGTCACTGTTAAAAGCGGCAGAAGCGCTTGCGGCCGCGAAGCGAGGGAAATAAGGAAGGAGAGTTTATGTCGACAGTAGCAAGACATATTGCCGCAACGCCGGAGCGAACGGCGACCAGTACCTGGTCAGTAATATCCGAACTACTGTCGAAGGATGGCTCGACTGCTCGTTCGGAGCTCAATTCAATCGAAGGCTTGGCCGCGTCGCTGATCACCGACGAAGTATTTAGCGACGCGCCTGTCATCGTTTCCGGCAGCGGACCGCAGGTCCGGATCTATTGCGTCTACGGGGAAGACTCCGTTGATGGGAATGGCGTAAACGAGGATGTTCTTGCTTTCAATGCGACCAATGGCGACTGGAAGATGTCGCTTCCGTGCAATGCAGAAAACCTGGATTGGGTGACGAGGGAACTTTCGAAGAAGTCAGAAAGGATAACTGCCCGCGATTCCTCCAAGGATAGTGGAGCGAGGAAATCAGCGGCCGCAGCAAACGCAGCCCAGGTCGACGTGGAGGCATTTCTAAGGTTATGAGTGCTACTGCTGTTGGCGTGTATACACACGTCCATTCATATAACTTTGTTACTAACCAGCTTCTTAACTCGGTTAAAGAGATCGTGCGAATGAGCGGGCTCGATCCGGCAAAGATGTCCGGCCAGTGGGCCTCGCTTGAGTTGGGTATTCATACCTGGCTTGCCGATGGAGACCTCGAGAGCGTTTATCTGGAGATCTACAATTCGCGAACAGACAAACTCGTCAGACGATGGGACTTCGACATCTCATACAGCAAGTCTGGTGATGGGTCCTTCTGGCAGGACCCGGATGATATTCGCTACCACATTGAGAAGGCCGGTTTAAACCCTGCCAACTGCGACTACGAGATCTTGACCACCACAGCACCCAGGCGACGAAATGTCGACGGATGGTCGAGGTGCTCGCTTCGCTCCACGGATGGGTTTGTTAAGCAGAGCATCGGTACAACAATTGGAGCGGGTGGTATCTTCAGCGGTACCAGCTACTGGAGGGAAAAGTAGGTCATGATATCCGTACAAGACGCTTTCAAAAAATTCAGGAGTCGCCTCGAACTCAACGACCGCGAACAGCAGGACGCATCACGTCGCCAGCAAGATATTCGCCGCGTGATGAAAGGGGCGTTTGCCGTGGATCGAGATTTCCTGACCGGATCGTATGCCCGCCATACCAAGACGAAGCCCTTGAAAGACGTCGATATCTTTTGCGTCCTCGGCGATAGTGAAGGGCATTACCGCGACAAAGCCCCGTCCGTCCTGCTCGCAGACGTCGAGAAGGCTTTAGCCGATGAATACGGTCAGGACAATGTTTGTCAGCAGCGTCGATCGGTCTGTGTCGACTTTGGTATTCGAGAGGATGAAAACGGTGAGACGGATGACAAAGTCGTCAGTTTTGATGTAGTTCCTGCCTTTGATGAGGACAAACATTACGAGATCCCCGACAAAGACATCTCGACCGGTTGGACGAAGACCGATCCGGAAGTTCATGCCGACAAGGCAGTCGCCGCGCAGAAAGCCTACGACAGGGAGTGGAAAGGTTTGGTCCGGATGATGAAGTCGTGGAATCGTGAGCAGGGAAAACCGATCAAACCAGGATTTCTCATCGAGGTCATGGCACTTGAGGCGTTATATCCACCTTGGGGTGGGAATTACGCGCGGGAAATGCAGGCGTTCTTCTCGACGCTTGCGGCTAGGATCTCAGAGAAATGGCCCGATCCCGCAGGACTCGGCCCCGACGTGAGTGACCGCATGACGCCACAGATGTGCGCGGATGCGAGGAACGCACTTACGACCGCTGAGCAGCAGGCCGCGTACGCCATCCGGCTCGAACGCGAGGGAAAGAGTGGAGAAGCACTTAGGACATGGCGCACCATGTTTGGCAAGTTGTTCCCGCTCTCATGAGACGCGCCGCGGGCGATGGGAAAGTAATTTATGGGTGAACAAAGCTCAGCACGGATCGGCGGGGACGACTACCAGCACCTGTATAGCTGGTATTTGATGTTACCACTGCTCGCGGATAATTGTGACTACGATCACGTTTACGTCGAGCATCCAAAGGCCGGAGCCGCGGACGACGTGACACTGCATCCTAAAATCGGGCGAGAGATCGCTTCGCAATATTACCAGGTGAAGTGGCACGCAACGGCGTCGGGCCACTACGATTTCGAATACTTTATTCACGTTAAGAAGCCGAGCATCCCTTCGCTGCTTCAAAAGCTTTTTGAAAGCTGGAAAAAACTAAAGGAAGAGACTGGTGACGTAGAGATTTGGCTAGTAAGCAACTGGCCGGCTGCAGCCGATTTCATTGGCCTCATCCGTGAAGGTTACGAGCTTGATGAGTCATTCCACTTGAAGGGGCCACGCTCAAAGGTCGGCAAGGCTAGGAAGCTCTGGTGCTCAAGTCTCAAGGCCGACGAGCGAGAACTTGCCGAATTTTGCCGCGCCCTGAGGTTGAGGCTGGGGTTTGGTAGCACGCGCGACCTTGCCGCGATGGTGGACGATCGTATGTCCAGTTACGGGCTTAAAAGCGGAGACGGACCGCGAAAGATAGTGCTAAGTTCCATCCGGGACATTATAAAAGCTGGTGGGTCGAAGAAGAAATTTACGCTGGAATCGCTCCGTGAATTCGTTTCGGAGAACGACTTGTGGGCACAGGCGGTTGATAACCCCAAAGTCGGCCTAACCATTCACGGCTGGACAAAGGAACGGTTCGATCCTGAACCCACTGTGGAGATTGACTGGACTGGCTTTATCGACCGTCCGACTCGACGGATTCCGAGCCAAGGTGAATGGGAAAACAAGCTTCTTCCTGAGCTACAGGAAGCGAAGAAAGTTTTTCAAAATTCGACGGACGGTCGGTACATCGATTTCCGCGGAAAGCTACCTTTGACCACTCTTTTAGCTGTCGGCGCTGAATTTCCTGACGTCGGCGGATTCGCTTTTCGTACTCAGCAGCCGACCGGGAGCGAAACTAATTTATGGCGATCGGACACTCCGCCTACTAAAGCAAGGTTTAGATATGAGGCCCTAGTTGGGAGTGATCAAGGCGAGGACATTGCGCTTTTTCTATCAATTTCTGGCGATGGCCGCGCCGATGCAGAGAATTTTCTCGATGAGAATCGCGGCACGACATCCGGTCTAATCTACGCAGAGCCCGAGAGCGGTTCTGGACAGGCGGCTATTAGAACTGCGGGAGATGCCGTCGCGCTAGCCGACCACGCTAAGCAGTTGATTCGTGAATCACGAACAAAATATCGCGCAAAGCGTGTCCAACTAGTCCTGTTTGCTCCAGCCTCTTTTGGTTTATTCCTTGGCCAAAAGCTGAATGCGGTTGGCAGGATCGTAACGTTTGAAAGGACTGCCGACGGAGGCTACCAGGAATCTGTGACAATCGCTACCGGATAAGGTCGCATCGGCCAAGAAGGTTGACCACTGCCATTTCCTTATTGCGGTCCCGATTTGTTCGGTTTGGACGGTAGACATTTGCTTCTTCCGTCTCCAGAGTTTCTCTGCGGATAGACTTTCAGACGCGAAGAGCAGTCCAGAAGTGTAGGAGAAATCCGCTATTTCTGTTGCAATGCCAATCATAGAAACGTAGCCCGTCCAGCAATCGCAAATTCGACCTAATGAGTAACTCGGAGGCGCTTGGACACAACTTTAGATTTTCAGCTAATGCTTCTAAAATCTTTCTATAGGCTGGCGAGAATTTAACATTTTCAAGCACCGAAATTTCCGCTGATCCGTTTCTTCTGAAAGGAGAAGCCAGTTTCGTACCAATGCGATACTTCACCAAATCAAAATTCAAGTTGGCGACGGAGTGTCCAACCAAGCTTTTCTATACGGGCAAAGCTGAGTACGCCAATGCAAAGATCGAGGATTCTTTTCTGCAGAATCTGGCCGAAGGCGGATTTCAGGTTGGGGCTCTTGCTCGATGTTATTTTCCTGACGGAATTCTGATCGAAACGCCGAATGACGAGGCAGCCGCAACCGCGACAGAACAATATCTGAAAGCTGACAATGTCACATTGTTTGAGGCCGTTTTCAAATTCGAAAACTTCATGGTGCGGTGCGATGTAATTGTCAAAGACGGCAATCAGCTCGATTTATTTGAGGTAAAGGCAAAATCCTGTGGCTTCACTGAAGAGAGCGGCATGCTTACCCAAAAGGGAACGATCAGTAGCGATTGGAGGAAGTATATCGAGGATGTTGCGTTCCAAAAACACGTTATATCACTTGCCCAAACCGATTTTTCGGTCAGAGCACATCTGATGCTTGTCGACAAAACGTCGATAGCACCGACTGACGGGCTGAATCAGAAATTTCGCCTTGTTCGGGAAGAAGGAAAGCGCCGAGTCCAAATCGCCGATACTCTTACCAAAGCTGATCTGACGCCCCAAATCCTTCGGGCAATAAACGTTGACGAAACTTGCGAGAAGTATTTTGCTGAACTGATTGACGATTACAGGTTTGATGACTACTGCGCAATGCTGGCGGATAGTTACAGCCGCGACGAAAAAATTATTAGTGAGCCGCGGAGCGTATGCAAAGATTGTGAGTTTCGTCTTGCTAACGACGAAGCTGGCGGAAAACTTCGAAGCGGTTTTCGTGAGTGCTGGAGCTACACGCTCGGTTGGACGGATGCCGATTTTGAAGAGTCGACAGTTCTTGACGTTTGGGATTTGCGGTCAAAAGACAAATTTATGTCGGATCGCAGAATAAAATTTTCTGACCTAACAGAGGATGACATAAAACCAAAACCGGACGGTAAACCGGGCATCGCGCGGACCGAACGACAATGGATGCAAATTGATCTCGGTCAGCGACGCGTCGCAGAGCCATTCTATGACCGCCAGAATCTGGAGCGCGAGATAGAGTCTTGGACGTTTCCGCTGCACTTTATAGATTTTGAAACCTCAATGCCAGCGATTCCCTTCAAGGAAGGGCGCCGACCATATGAAGGAGTTCTTTTCCAGTTCTCCCATCACATCGTCGGTGAAAATGGAGATGTTGAACACGCTGGCGAATTCATCTCGATCGAACCAGGAACATTTCCAAATTATGATTGTGTCCGTGAACTGATGCGACAACTTGCAGATGACGATGGCACGGTTTTCCGATACGCGGCCCATGAAAATTCATATCTTTGCGCAATTCGTGAACAGCTGCTGCGGGATCCTATAGACATTCCGGATCGCGCGGAACTCATTGCATTTATCGAATCCATTACTAACCCACGAAAAGACAAGGATGAAGCCTGGACGACTTCTCGTCCGATGGTTGATCTTCTTGAACTCGTAAAGCGATATCATTACGATCCGGCAACTAACGGCTCGAATTCCTTGAAGTTTGTGCTCCCAGCTACGCTAAATAGTTCCGAGTATCTAAAGGCGAAGTACTGCCAACCCGTTTATGGAGCAGAGGGTGGAATTCCGAGTAGAAATTTCACTGATCAGGCGTGGGTAGTCGAAAAAGATGGCCGCGTTATTGATCCTTACAAACTTTTACCAGTGATGTTCGCCGATGAATCGGAAAATGATTACGCTGCGATCATGGAGATGGACAAGATAAAAGATGGCGGGGCCGCGATGACGGCATATTGCAAGCTCCAATTCGAAGATTTGCCTTCGGAAGCTCGCAACCAAATGAAAGCCGCCCTATTAAAATACTGTGAACTCGATACGCTCGCAATGGTAATGATTTACGAGGCCTGGATGGCGGAGATAACGCTGAAACCGACTAACTCGGGTTGAGGAATTTAATGTTGTTAACAGTTCTCTACAAACTTGCATGAATCGATAAATTTGATGGCTGCATTAAAGTCATAGTATTTTCGCTTTAGCAGTTCTACTTGAAATTTTCTCGGTAGTAGTGATCCCCACTTTGAGAAACTTAGTATTTGAGGACGTTTGTCAATTAGATCAGAAAGGTGTTCATCTATGTGCTGCAAGGCTGATTGCAAAGCAGGCCATTTTGCCCGCAGCTGGGTCGCAGATGTTTCAATCTCAAACGAGCTCGATGGAGTATTGAGCTTACATTCGAATCCCGCCAAATCCAGTAAAAGATAAATCGTATTATTTATCTTGGTGCCCGCGAACGTGAATAGTTCGACAGAGCCATCCTTTATCCGCATCGGTCTTTCAGTTTGAAAGTCTTGGATGTTAAACGGTGCAAATTCTTTTCGTAACTTTCCTAATTCCATGACGCTTGCTTTGTTAAGAACATTAAAGACTTCCTTCGAGTAAAGTAGTTCCAACATTTTTTGTCTGACGCTACCATGAACACTAGCAGCAGTACCTGAAAATGATGGCTTTTTCCCGTCTAACGCTTTGATAACATGGATCCTTTTGGCATCGAAATCTACATGGATGATTTTCCATATTCGGGCGGCTAACAGTAGATTCTCGCCTTCAACTATTTGCGGGGAAAATGGGATATCTCCTATGGGACTTCCAGAGCTAAGAATTTTGAAAGTATCCTCATTTGTAAAAACGCTGTAAAAATTACGACTGTTAACAACCTTTTCCCCTTCAATGCCTATGATTATTTCCTTGCGTAATTTCTCGAAGAGATCACATTCAGTTAGGTGATCAATAATTTCTTCAATATCGGAAATAGAAAGGTCTTCGAATGCGCAATTTTGCTTTAACTGATCAACAAGTAATTCTATTTCGATACCTGAAGATCCCTTTGTGATAGAAAGCGCCTGGTGAACGAGAATGTCCAATCGACGCGAATTGGTTTCCGGAGGTTCAATGAATCCATCCTGGTACAACGCCCAACAAGCCAAAGATTGTAAAAAACTCCATGGTTTTGTTGCGTATAAGATCAATCTGCTTTTTTCACTATTGCGTCTTCCACTCCTTCCAAGCCTTTGAATCAAAGAAGAAATACTATTTGTAGCGTCGATTTGGACGACTTCATCTACCGTACCGATATCAATGCCCAGTTCAAGAGTAGATGTACACGCAATCGCGAAATTCTGTCCTCGATTATTCTTCGCGAAAAATTCGACATACTCGCGAACGTCCTTATCGACGGAGGAGTGATGAGAAAAGTAGTTTGAATGGCCTTGAACACGGTCGGAAATCTTTTTCAGTTTTACCGAGACCTCTTCAACTCGACCACGGCTGTTTGGGAAAATTAATGCTTTATTATTTTCCGTTTCAAGATAAAGATCTTTCACTAGATCCAGAGGAAGTTCACTATCCGACCCCTCAAAATATCGGAATTGAGCTTCGACCTCCTTCGCACTCCGATCCAGCAATACTTTCGTTCCCGTCTCGTTACCGGTGAATCTCTTTGCCTCAACATAATCACCAATAGTCGCGGACAAGCCAATTATCCGAAAGGGGGGCGAGGGGGGATTCCGAAGCCGTGAAATTATCGATTTTAATTGCGTACCTCTATCAGTTCCGATAAATGAATGTATCTCGTCGATAACAACAAATTTTAGATTTCCAAAGAGGTGCTTCACGTTGAATGGCTTATTAACGAGCATGGCCTCCAGAGACTCCGGGGTGATTAGCACGATTCCTTGAGGCCGCTTGATCAATCTTGTCTTGGCCGACTGGTTTGCTTCTCCATGCCACTTTGTAACTGGTACATCGAGGTATTTGCACAATTCTTCAACCCGAACAAACTGATCGTTTATTAGAGCCTTCAATGGCGAAATATAAAGGACCTGGACTCCAGCATGATCAAAATCCGTTTGGGAAAGAATTGGGAGAAAGGCTGCTTCAGTTTTGCCCGACGCCGTTCTCGATGCCAATATATAATTGTCGTTCGTTGATAGGATTTTGGATATTGCGGCGTGCTGAATAGGACGAAGTTCCTCCCACCGCTGATCGCGAATGTACCTACGGATCGGTTCTGAGAGCAATTCAAATGACATTAAAGTTCTTCAATGCGATCCAGAGGATTCTCATCCGGCCTTTCGTCCGAAATTTCGATATCACGAAACAGTTTCTTCTTGTCAACATTGGGATTTTGCCTGAGGATGCTCAATATGTTTAAGAAATCCCGAATAACCTCGCGCGGAGTAAGGAACTCGGCGGCGCCTGGTTTATTGAAGATTTCTTCCATGAAGTAGCGAATGTCTTCATCACTGACGTCAATTGTTATTTGGTAGTTGAAATCGAATATTGCTTTTAGATTTTTGAGGAGGACAAAAATCTCATTGTGGTCCAATGGGAACAAGCGTATTACAGGCTGCGCAAAATCTCTTACCTCGGCGGTTTCAAATTTATTGGTTTCCAGTCTCGTTCTTAATGCATCGTAGCTAAATAGTCCTCGACGCGGGTTTTCGAGCGTCTCCCTTGTTCCAGCAAAGTTGAAGAACAAATTGTTTACTTTTCCCTGAAAACAATCGTTGTAGATAGACAAAATCTTTTCATAATTTTTCTCCCTCATCGCTGCTGTGGAAATCTTATAGAGGTTAATAACCTCATCGAGGTTGATCATAAATCCGCTATAGCCCATATTCACAAAAAGTTTGCAGAAATTTTTGAGCATGTCATAAAAATTAGTGTCATTTATGACTTCCCGAACACCTAGATCTTGTCGAGCTTCGGTTTTTGTATGGTACTCGCCTTTCAACCATTTCAGAGAATTTCGCCTTAGGCTATCGTCACCATTTATAAATCCCTCATAATATTTCATTACCACCATTCCAAAATCGAACCCGCCGACATCGGTCAGTTCGTTTATGGTTTTCATGATATTTGTTTGAATTAGACCGATATATCGTTCTTCTCGTATAACCGCTAACGAAATACTGTTTTCTTCGGCTGTTTTAACTACGACTTGCTCAATCCATTTCTCCATTAAGGTCGGCAACGCACCACCCTCGGGTTTCGTCTGAATCGATATGTTATTCATTATCGCCGAGTATAGGGCCAGAGCCCGGCCGTCATTGGAATAGAGACGATTCTCCGGCGTAAAGTCAGCACTCGACACAACAAATTTCTGCTTCATCGCAATTACGTTTAAAACGTGAAGCATGAATGATTTTCCCGAACCGTAGTCGCCAATCCAAAACTTGACCAAACTCTGGCCATCCCGAGCCTCTTCCAACGCTTTCACAGCCGCCGCAATCTCCTCGGAGCGCCCTACGGTAATATGCTGAACACCGGTCTTGGGAACAACGCCACCAATTAACGAATTGATGATAGAAGTCGCTTCTTTCGGTTTAATATTCTCGATCATACGTTGATAATCCGTTTGAAATATTCAGGGTTTACAATATAGTTTTCGTCTTCTTCCTCGATGAGAATATCATCAAGAATTTCATAACAAGAATCGTTGACGCTTTCGATCAACTGATTCTTAAATAGGCCGTGGAGCCTCGCAAAACTTTCCGCATCATGTTGCTGAAGGCTAAAGCTGCCTTTTGCAAAGAGAAGCAATAGTTCTATTTGATTTGAATTCAACACCACATCGCTGACCAGTTCAGCAACCGGAGTTGTTGAGCTTTTTTGAGCGATCTCTATCCGCACCTCTTCACTGCTTATTTCCTCCGAGATGATTGAGTTCTGACCGTCGTCAAATTCATCCTGCAAATACTCATTCAGCAGTCCAACCGTACTACTGTGTTTACTATGGGCGTCTTGTATCGCGCCGGCATCTAGCTTTATTTCCTTTCGTTTTGTGAGATAAATCTGCGGTATTTCAGAGAGAGCCTTTTCCAAGTCCCGGTTATTGATGAAGTCGCTTACAATTTGCTCGAATTGGTGCAATTGCTCGTTTGTCCTAAAAAGATTTTTTTGAATTGTTTTAGTAAGTCTTTTGTTGTCAACTTTTATTGAACGGAGGTCGTGATAAAGATAATGAAGGTACAAGGACAGAGCGGATACTTTGTCAATTTTTGAAATATACTTTGAGCCCTCAAAGAATATATTCTCGACTGACGGATTTCGTTGGTTTAGTCTTCCAAGTTCAATTAGATCAGCAACAAATCGTTCTGCGTGTATTGGCTGCTCGGCAGTCAATTCACTGAATCTAACTTTCCAGCGCGTCGTATTTTGTCCGTTGAGTTCGATCTCCGTACTTTCATCCGGCGGACTGATCGTGTTTACTCCAGCCTGAATTATCCCCTTAATCTTCGATACGACTGATTTATCGATTTCTGCTTTTGCTTGCGGAGAATCATAAACATTGGTATTGAGCTTCCGTTTATGCCCGTAGTTCTCCCGAACCGCATTTTCACAATGCTTAAAAATGATCGAGTAAATATTTTCGGTAACTGACTGAACTGCCCACTGATAATTGTAACTGTTGAAGCGATACCGGAAATGTTTCCTCGCGACCAAATCCGCGATCCTTTCAGACTCTTTGTCCAATGTTGTGTGATTTGCTAGGTACTCAAGTTTCAGTTTCTCGATTGTCGCGAGATACAGTTTGATTACCTCAACACAACAGTACTCGATGTCGACAAAATTACTTCGAGGATAAGGAAGCTTATTTAGTAGCTCAACCTGCTCAAAGTCCAACGCGAGCCTTCTCTTATATTTGCTCCCGAATCGCCAGTACTCCTCCTCCTGTTGCCGTTCACTCAAACGCCTAAGACCTTCTAAATCACCGGCGGAGGTCATTGTTTCGCGCAACATTTCTCGACTATATGTGCTTGTTGCGGGACAAATTGTGGCAAGTTTTGAAAAGGCTTCTTCCAGTCTCAGGATGTTCCGATGCGTCTTGTACTGATTTTGAAGATCGAAGAGCAGAATGAAGGCGTAATTGGAATTCCCCTCAATATCAATCAAAACGTTGTTCAAAAATGCATTCTTAAAGTATTGGTAAAAGGCCTTTTGATTCTTGGAAGCGTAGTCGAGTTCGGAGACACCATAGACATATTCGTGTTCCCAATACGGAACTTCTGAGGAACATTTATTTAAAATAACTTTCTCTTCCGATTGAGGAATTGAGTAGGAGAGGTTGGTGACATCAATGACCGGTTCGATCGTGGGATTCACTCGTCTTCTCTCAGGGAGTTCGAGAAGGTCGTTTTCAGGTATGGAAGGAAATGTGGATTTATTAAGTGAGGTGCCACATTGTCCACAAAAATTAGCGTTCGATTTATTAGCAAAGTTACACCTGGTGCAGATGAGCCTGCTAATCAGACTTTTCCCGCAGTAAGGACAAAAGGCCGTCTCATTTGAGTAATACCTATTACAGTTGTCACAGCTTTTCGAGTCCTTCATAGTGAGACTACTTGCCGGCAAAACGGCTTGCCACCTCGCATTGAGAATTAAAAGTATCGTATCCCCAACTTTGTTTCGGCTCCTTATTCTCAACGCCCGATGAGATAGGAAGGGCCAAAAACGAAGTAGAGTAGCCTTTCCGCTGTTCTTCCAGTGGCGGGGTAGCGAGAAATAATACTATTATAAGGCAAGGCCCTAGTCCTCCGCATTCTGACAGCCAGTTTGAGTGAATATATCATCCTCGACTTAGGTGGAAAAGAGTGGAATATGCTTGACGGGTTGCAGGTACTTCAGGACCAAAACCAATGGATAGCAACAGTCGTCCAAGGTGGCGTTTCGGGCACTGCTCGAAAACCAATGTTCGGGAGTATTTTGACTTAAGGCTTGCCAGAAAACGAGAACTGAACTACGTCCGATCAGATCGCAGCCTTCGTAACAAAGATTCGGTACTTCAATTTGAGGTATCATGCTTTATCGTTACCCATGCAAGAAAAGGTCACTCCACATCTGAAGAAGCAGTTCGGTGTACCCGAAATACACCGGCAGTATATCTTGCCGACCGAAGTTGCGACTGTCTACGACCATCCTGAAATAGATCCATTACACGAAGGAAGCTACTCACCGATCAAGGGCTTGGTGCACAAGTTTGCTAACCGAGCATTGATCAAGGTGTCTTTCCGATGCGCGGCCCATTGTCAGTTCTGTACCCGGAGTCGTGAGATCGGATTAGCTGAGGGTGACCTGGCATCTGCAGATATCAAATCGATTCGGGATTACATTGAGCGACGGCCTGAGATCAATGACGTCATCCTCTCGGGTGGCGATCCGTTCTACACGCCTAAGATCAGTTCCAGCATTCTGGATGTATTATCTGAAGTCACGACGATAAAGATCTTTCGTGTAGGGACGAGGCTTCCTTGTCACAACCCGCGTTCCTTCTCCACAAAACCAATTCAGGAACTACTCGAGCGACTAGAAAAGTTAGCCGAAACGCGCCCGATATTCGTTTTGATCAACTTTAGCCATCCGGCTGAGCTTGGCGATGAAACGCGCACCGTCATAGCGGACTTGCGTCGACGAGGAATGCTGTTGCTCAGCCAGACAGTTTTCCTTCGCGGGATCAACGACGACTTCGAGACGCTTCGCCAGCTCTTCGAACAATTATACTTTATCGGGGTTCAACCTTATTACCTTTACCGATGCGACCAAGTGAAAGGCCTCGAGAGTTACGTTTGCGACCTTGATAAAGAAATATTGATCGCTTCACAGCTCCGCTCTCACCTGAGTGGCATTGCGTGTCCGACCTATATTGTCGACGTGACCGGACGCGGAAAGATCCCCGTTCCATTGAACTTTTGGGAGGATACTGATGTGACGACATGCCGAGATTTCGATGGAGTTGAAACGAGTATCGTTTAGACGTGAATTTTACAAGAAGAGATGAGCAAAAACCCTGATTCAAAGCTTACCGATTGGATGAGCGAGTTTCTGCCGCAAGCAGAATTGGACAAGTTTTTAAAAGGGATCGAGGAGAAACCCGATCGGATCACCGCTGCGTATCGAGAGCTTTTTGCCGGCTACGTGAGCAAAGACGCCTCGGAAATACTTACGGTGACCGAGGAAGTCGCCGATCGTGACTTCTCTGGGCTGGTGAGCGGGCTGAACATCTCGTATCTCGCTTTTTGCATGCACCATTTTCTGCCATTTTGGGGGACTGTTGACCTTATCTACGAACCCGACTCGCTAATTTTGGGGATCGGAAAGCTTTCGCGATTAGTTGATTATCGCACGCGTCGTTTCAACATTCAGGAAAATGTCGCGAGGGAACTCTGCGAAGACCTGCTTACCTTCGGCAATGCGAAGGGAGCGTTTGCTCGCGTTAAGGCCAGCCATGCGTGCCTCTGTTACAGAGGACCGCAAAAATACGAGTCTGTAAATGTCGTGACCTATTCATTGGGTACCTGCCAGGAACCTGTCAGGCAACAGGAGATCTCGATCATACTTTCAAATTGATCGCGCGGACAGAATATGGAGACTTCTCAAAAGGATTTGGCACTCGTCTACAATCTTCGACTCGACTATCAACCCCAATTCGAGGGCGAGCCGAGTGATCTGAGCGCTGATTGGGACATACCCGACACCGTCGCATTACTGCGTGACGGACTTACTGGAATAGGGTACAACGTGCTGGATTTTCGTTACGGCCCAGACACTCCGCAGGAGCTGGTAAAAGCGAACGCACTCATATTCAGTATTTGCGAAATGGCGGGAGGGAGTTATCGAGAGTCACTGATACCTTCTTTTTGCGAGCTTTACGGTCTTCCTTACGTGTTTTCCGAGCCGGACGTGATGTTGAAGACGCTCGATAAGAACCTCACGAACTTTTTGGTTAAGCAGCTCGGAGTTAGCACACCGGATTGGATCTACATTCAAACTCCTTCGGACATCGAAGCTACTTCTGGACTGAGCGATTATCCGTACATCGTTAAGCCTGCACACGAAGGCAGCGGTATAGGCATAAGTGAAACCTCGATCGCTCACTCTCATGCAGAACTTAAGGAGCACTTGAGCTCGATGTTTAATCTATATCGTCGACCTATGATCGTTCAACGGTTCATAACGGGGACCGAGGTGACAATCGGATTGACGGGTTCAGAAGGCGAAGTAGAGGTTTTTGATCCCATAGAGGTGGTGCTGTTGAATAGCCCTGTCTACGGTTTCGACGTTAAGGAGAACTCGGGCGACCGTGCGCAGTATGTAAGAATCGATGATTTGCGGTTGGCAAAGAAGATCAGATCGGCGAGCGAGATAATTTTCAACGGATTAGCGTGCCGTGACGCCGCTCGTATCGACTTTCGCGTTGATCCGTCGGGCGAAATCTACTTTATAGAGATCAACCCACTGCCGCATCTTCATCCTGAGATCGGAGATTTCTGCCGGTCGGCGGCCGCGGCGGGCGTGACCTATAGCGAATTGCTGACCAAGATCATGCGATCGGCAAATCGGCGATTAGGTTAGAGCGCGCATGTGAAGCACTTATGAAAGGTTTAGTCAGTTCTTGGAATGAATGGGATCCTCTCGAAGATGTCGTCGTGGGGCGGATCGATAATTCGTACTTTCCTGATTGGGATCGACTTTTGTTGAATACGATCCCCGAGGAGGCGTTGTCCGATTACCAAGATATATTCGCGTCAAAAGGGAAACCAATACCTCAAGAGCTGATCGAACGAGCAACCAGTGATCTGCAGACCTTTATCGATATCCTCACGCGTGAGGGCATTAACGTGTGGAGACCGGATGGGATGGATTTCGGGAGAGGATACTCTACACCTGACTGGGAAGTTGCCAACGGCCTTTCGAGCGCCAATCCACGAGATGTGTTCCTGGTAGTCGGCGACCTGATCATTGAGTGTCCAATGTCGGACAGAGGTCGATACTTCGAAGCGTTTCCTTTCAGAACTATCCTCAAGGAATTGTTCAAAGGTGGAGCGAGATGGATCTCAGCCCCGAAGCCAAGCCTATCCGACAAACTCTATTACGATCTCAAAGGTGATACCTTTCCATTCTCAATTACGGAGTTCGAGCCTACGTTTGATGCGGCGGACTTTCTGCGTTTTGGAAACAACATTGTCGGTCAGCTCAGTCATGCTACCAACAATTTCGGCGTAGAGTGGTTACAGCATATCCTTCCCGAAAAAGTTGAGATCAGCTTGATCGAGTCGCTCAGTAAGACCACGTTGCATATCGACACTACGATCATGCCGCTCGCCGAGGGCAAGCTCTTGTTCAACCCTGAATTCGTCGATCCAAAGCGGTTACCTGAATTTTTACAAAAATGGGATCTGATCGAAGCACCAAAGCCCAAGTCATTTTTTGCGCAGATCGGCGAGTACCGCGTCGTGAGTGATTGGATGAGCATGAACGTCTTGAGCTTAGACGGAAAACGCGTCGTCGTAGAAGAGAACCAGGAGGATATGATCCGAGTGTTAAGAAACCACGGGTTCGAACCGATCCCCTGTCCTTTCGAGAGTTATTACATCTTCGGCGGTTCCTTTCATTGCGCGACCCTGGACCTTAAACGGTGCGCCGTAAAGTGAAACTATGCTTGATTACGTTGATATCACCAACGAGTATCTGCTCAGGAATCGAGCACTTCCCGAGGTCTACACGTTCGAGTTTAACGGTAGATCTTTTGTTGGATTGAATACTGTATTCGCGCCGCCGATTTTCGAGGACAGCTTTTTCTTTTGCGAAGCATTATCCGGACAAGATGGCGAGAAGCTTCTTGAGATCGGAAGCGGTACGGGGCTTATAGCGGTCACGCAGGCTTTGACGGGATGTAACGTAACTGCGGTAGATCTAAACCCGGACGCTGTGGCCAACACCAGGATAAACAGTATCCTCCACGGAGTCGAACAACGAGTCGACGCTTTTGTGTCCGACGTTTTCGAGCAGGTCGATAAAGGGGCTAGGTTCGATAGGATATTTTGGAACGCGCCATTTGTCCAGCAGGCTCTCGAAGAGGATAACCTCTTGCAACGAAGTGTTTTTGACCCGAACTATCGGTCCATCCAAAAATATCTCTCGGGCTTCGATAGTTACCTGAAAGATAACGGCGAAGCGTTCCTCGGTTTTTCCTCAACGAGCGGTGACCGACCGCTGCTCGAGAGACTATGTCGTGAGAGTAGAATCTCGCTTCGCCTGATCCAGGAATCTCGGTTGGCCGATGAGAACGGTAACTACGACTTCATTTTAGAGCTATTTGAGCTTACTAAAACTTAAATCATCGAAATCATCATGTTCAATAAAGAAAATCATCCGTTGAATGAGCTCGCATTTCCTGACACGCGAGAAAAGTGGAGGAACGCCCCCGTAGAGATCACGGCTAAACAACTCCTCATAGACGGGCATCCGGTCATGGAAACGTGGGAGGGGGCTTACATGAAGCGTTTAGCATCCATTGCTGCTTCACGGGGAGGCGTTGTACTCGAGATTGGATTTGGACTCGGGATCTCGGCCGCATTCATCCAGGAGGATCCGATCGCCGAGCATTGGATCGTCGAGGCGAATGCTAACGTCTTCGACAACGTGTTGAAGTTCAAAGATAAGCATCCAAATGTTAAGCCGCTTTTCGGATTCTGGCAGGAGGTTACTCCTGAATTGCCCGATGCGTCCCTCGACGGAATCCTCTTTGACACCTACCCAATTTCTCTCGATGAGTTGCATACGGCGCGCTTCAGCTTTTTCGACGAAGCCTATAGGCTGCTGAAGCCGGGCGGCGTGTTTACTCACTATGCCGGAGAGGTGGAGTTTACGCCGGAGTACGTCAAACTTTTGCACGAAGCGGGATTCACGGAATTTACGGGTGATCTGGTGGAGGTTTCTCCGCCTCCAGGGTGTATGTACTGGGATGAGAAGCATATTTTGGCTCCAACGATCACAAAACTATAAGAATGAATAAAGATCGACCTGGACACCTCACGATCAATCGAGAAGCTCGGCGGGATTTCCCAACTCGCTCTTTCTGTTTTGAACATGGACTCTCAGGCGAGCCATCCTTCGAGGTAGAAGAATTCACCCGGGTTTCGACCATGTTGCCCTCCGACATGATCGAAGTGGTATCGGACCACACAGGCATTCTCTCGATCTCAGAATTGATCGATGACATCAAAAGCAGTTCAACGTGGATGATCTTTAGAAATCTCGAACAGCTCCCGACTTACAAACGCATTATGGAAGAGCTTCTGGAAGACCTCACGTGCGAGCTCGGGATCGCAGCCAGCGACTGCTTGCGGCCGATGTGCTTTGCATTCGTGAGTTCCCCATCTGTTCGAGTCCCGCTGCATATCGACCCCGAACATAACTTCTTATTCCAGGTGTCAGGATCCAAGTCGGTCTACTTAAATCGGCATGAAAAAGATCCGATCGTCAGTCCCACCCAGATCGCCGCGTTTTACGCAGATGAGGTAGGTTTCTCCCTGTCGGATGCAACGGTCGATGAAGGGAAATTCGAAAAGTTCTATATGACGCCTTCCTCCGGCGTCTACATCCCCGTTACCAGTCCGCATTATGTGATTAACGACGAAAAGGTCGCAGTCTCATTTAGCGTAACCTTTAGATCGATCAGCTCCGACGAGCATCGAGACCGGCATCTAAGAATGCTTCAAAACCATTCATGAATGAATACATTTTCACATACTGGGAAGGAACTCCCCATCCATTCACAGAGCTATGCATTAGTTCTATCAGCCGTATTTTCGGAACACGTCACAGGCATTTGACGGACGGAACGATCGACTCATGGATCAATCTGCCGAGTCCGGCACGCACGTGTCTGCACATTCCTTTCCGATCGGATTTTATCAGGACGCTCTTGCTGCAAAAATTCGGGGGATGGTGGTTCGATTGCGATGTGCTGTTGTTCAAAGATCCGTCCGAATTGATCCGCCCTTCGATCCCGAAAATCTGGAATCTGATCTACTGGTGGAGCGACGAGTGGAAGCCAATGATCAACAACGGAATACTCTATAGTCCAGCGGGTTCAGATTGGATCAACCAAATCGCCTCAAGCTTTCATGAGGTTGATGCTTCCAAACTACTTACTCTCGATCTCGAGAATGAAGATATTGGACAGAATATATACGAACAGCATTCCCTGAATAGCAACCAGGTGGAGATCGGTAACGAATATGATTTCAATTCGCGAGTCAACGTGAATGCGGATTTTCGACCTTTTTGGGACGGAACCATTAGACTAGATTCGGCGAATTACGGAATTCACTTAGGAGCATCTCTAAGTCGCTGGGCCGCTGCTGACGGTGACAGGCAGGCCTCGCGAACGATTGGGGACGAACCTTTGGAGACACTTATGCTACAGTTTCCAAAGTCGGTTGTAGCTCAATATTATCGGGAGTATGTTCCGTCAAAAGCTTGACAGCACGGGCAAATATCGGGATCGAGTTTGCTAGTCACCCGGTGAGGCTTAAAGAATGATGCAAGCGCTGGTTCGGATAAAACGTCAGGTCGGTCACGTCGGTGATTGCGCGCAGTTCATTTTGTCGGCCCGGTTGGCCGGCTTTATCGCTCTCCTTATGGACCAGATTCACGCGGTTGCTAAATATGAGTTGGATGTCGGGGCATGGCACGACTAGCTAGCCCCGCTGGCCGAACCCGTGTGTGAGAAATATTCAGCATTAGATAATCAAGCCCGCTCGTCGAGGATCAAACGGTACTTTGATCGCCAGCGTTAAGAATGACAGGGCAAGCGTTACATTTTGTCTTAGAAATCGAAGATCACCACTAGATGGCAAATGATGTCAACTCATACCGTTAAAGGTTAGTGAGAGTTGGCCAATGTCACGAGCAGAAAAATAAGCGGCTGGCGGAGGTTGAAGTATGGTATTTTATTCAACGATTGGGGCACACTGATTTTGATTTTCGACGCGTAATGGTCGGCGTAGTTTTAGACAAGTTGGTTGCGGGATGGTTGCACTTTTATCGATTCAAACGGATTCATAGCTATTCGGTTGATTCGGAAGTATTGATTTTAAGCGGTTTTGAGCAATGTTGAGAACTTTTGACCGGTCCCCAGATTGGTTGGGGTGCGAGAGGTCGTGAGTTCAAATCTCGCCGTCCCGACCAATAAAAATGGGGCTTTCAGCGATTGCTGGAGGCTCTATTTTTCTGACTTGGTTGCAGGTTGGTTGCAGTATTCTTTTGTCCCGCTTTTTCCGCTCAAAACTCTCAAAATTTATCACTATCGATCACTGCGGTTCAGTAGCGTTTTGAACGTGGTTCAAAAGCGTGTCGATTGGTGCAAATTTAGCGAAATCACGTACTTTTTGAACTGTTTTCTACGCAAAAGGCCTGCGGCACATCGTTTGCCCACTTGGGAACCGGAGGAATTTCAATGGTTGAAATAATAACGATTGAGAAGGCTGAACTGATTCGGTTAATTGACACTTCAGTGGCAGGAGCCATCGAGAAAGCTATACACGCGGTTCAGCCACCAGAGATCATGACGAAGTCTGAAGTCGCGAAGTATTTGAAGAAGTCAGGAGCAACGATTAATCGATGGATGAGATGCAATGGCCTGCCGTTTCACGGCGTGGGTCGACCAACTTTTAATAGGACAGAGGTAGATGCCTGGTTAGCAAATTTCTAAGCGTATGTCAGTCTTTAAGAAATATAACGGCAAAAAGATCAACGCTAAGCATCCGGCGTATGCGACAGCTCGCTGGTGGGTATACAGGCGGGTTAAAGGTCATAAGACGATTCATCAGGTCATTCCGACAGCCCGTACTAAGGAAGAAGCTGAACTCGCCGAACGACAATTGGTGAAGCAGCTATTTGACCGAGCGTTTGGGCTGACAGACACGACCATTACTTTCGGTCAATTTGTTGAGACGACATATCGAAAGTATGTTGAGCAGAATAATATAAATAAAGGGGCAAAAAACCTTTATATAAAACTTCTTCTGAAGCACCTCAAGGACCAGCCACTTCATTCTATTACCCCGCAAGATTGTCGAGACTGTCGATCGAAACTGCAATATGGAAAAAACCAGCGAAAAAAGAAAAGTACCATTTCGCCGTCGTCGATAAACAGGATCATGTCGACTCTATCTAAGATCTTTAGTCTCGCTTGCGAGGAAGATCTACTTGAGCGCAATCCGATGCAGTACGTGAAAGCACTTCCGGAACCGCCACCTCGAAAAAGACTTCTCACAGCCGAGCAAAAGGAAGCTCTTTGGAAGGAACTCGAATCGGATCAGCTACTCTATAGGCTCGTACAATTGGCCGTAAATACACCGCTGCGTCGAGGTCAACTTTTGGCACTAGACGAGAGTGTGATCGACTTTGAGAATCAGCGTGTCTGGGTAATTGGTTCAAAAGGCCGGCCTCCTAGATCGGTTCCGATCAACGCAACCGCGACATCGGTCCTGAGGGATTTGATTGCCGATAAGCAGTTGCCCTTTCCAATCGTCGATTTCCGAAAACGATGGCACCCAGTCCTGATTCGAGCAAAAATCAACAAGCCAGACGGAACTCGGGAAGAAAACTATCATTTTCACGACCTAAGAACCTATTTCGCTAGTGAACTTATCCGAAGAAACACAAATCCTCTGATCGTGCAGAATCTCTTCGCACACTCAGATATGAGTATCACGAATATTTACGCCGAAACGGATGCAGAACTTATGCTTGAAGCGGTCAAGCGACTTGACGAAGGGCAGGGAGAGGTAAGGACTCTACCTGTAAACGCATCTTAATTGATGTGAAACTACATAGGCTGCCCAAGGAAATCCTGGAAGGGTGTTGATCTGTCGTCAACAATTGTTCGGAAGTTTTCACAAATTCGCGATTGCGCTTCGTCGAAAGAAACTCGCCAGAGAGCTGAAATATCTTGAACTGCAAGCTTTACGTCCGCCGGATGAAGTTGGGAGTTCTGGCCGATGCCCACAAGTGGCCCATCGGATTCGGTGAGAACCCTTTCGATCGGCATTGCCGCAATAAGAGACTGACCTTTCTTTGACTGACTCATCGCCGGATTGACCGAGAAATAAAAACCCAAATTAGCTGCCCGCTGTACCTCTTTTTTCGTTCCCGAAAACCAGTGGAGAATGGCCTTTCCATTGAAACCGGAACCCACCATTGAGATCACATCAGCCGATGCCCTTCTCGAATGAAGAGTAACAATTTTATCCGAATACTCTGCACACCACTCAAGGGCTCTGCCGAATACAAGACGTTGTTTTTGCCGCAGACCCTGGTCGAGCGTTGTGTAATCCAATCCTATCTCCCCCACGTATCGCGTTTGATCTAGGAGCGGACGCAGTTCATCGATTTGATGGCCGTGACTTCCAACCAGTTCCGGGTGCAGCCCAGCGGCTGCCCGGACATATCGAGAAGTCGCAACAAGTTCCGCAGTGTTCTCAAATACGAAAGGCGCGTTTGTAACGGCTATCGTATAAACGTGAGCTCTTTCGGCAGAAAGAATTGCACCGAAAGGATCCTTGAAGAGATCGATATGACAGTGCATGTCAACGAAAAAATTGTTATTCGCTTCTGCCACAGTTACCTAGACCGCTTGATTTTTAGGAAGTCAGCTACCTCTTCAATTCCGCGCAAGTAGACGTCGGCAAGTTCCGATACGTCTTCATCAGGAAGGGGACCCGTAGCTGTCACTTCGCCAACCAGGCCGAGCCGGGACAAGGATCTAGTTCGAGTTATCGCGAGTTCAAACGCCCTGCGATCTCGGCCTTTTGCTGTCTTTGGACCAGTCCCTCCACGCACGATGTCGTAAAACGCTGCGTCTTTAGTTGAGATGCCCGCTGCTTTCATAGAGGCCAATCTAATGATACACGGCACACAGTATCCGCAGTGAGTGCCGGGGGGGCGCTTGTCGAATCGTCCTGCATCTGGGCGTGAACAAGACAGTGTGAGAGGTAAACCTTTGCCCGTCACATCGGGATTCTTTGCGTCCCGCACCATCTCCCCCTTGGTAAGAAACCGATAAGGTAGTATTAGCGGAGTAGAAATTCCCAAGGTGAGCAGAAGATTTCGGAATGAATCTACAAAGAACGGATGCGTCGTGCGCGTACTGAAACTGCCCATCCGAGCCGGCGTCAACGGTACGTTAAGGGAAATGAGGCCATTCTCAGCGACATAAAGAGGAACGTGGTCACCGCTTGAGGCAGCCACGGCAGTGCCCAAGGCTAAAAAAAGGAATGACCGGGACCGCATAGTGTCCTCGCCCGACCGGTCTTCCGTGCTCGAAGGCTGCACCCAAAACCCCATGCGTATCGTCCGATCGGGAAATGCTTCGTTCAAAATCGCATGTGTTCCTTCTTGAGACGGATGGGTTGAGCCGGCTCCGTACTGTCCAACAAGAGCCACGATGTCCTCAGTTCCTTCGAGCAGGTCAACCGCGCCCACAAACGAATCCAAACCGCCCGAAAACAGTGCGACTTTGTCGATCTGTCGTTCAGGTGGATCTGCCTGGTCTTCGCCCACGGTCTCAGGACGCTCTCTAAACTCAAAGTGCCAGTTGTCGCCCGACAGGAAGCTGAGCGTCTCTGCAAGATGCGGTTCGACTCCTCGCCAGAGATCCGGGTTATAAACAGGTGAATGCACCGTGATTTCACGGGACCATCGATCCATCCCGAACGCGCGCGAAATTCTCAGATCAGCCGTATATACAGCCAACGCAAGCATGAGGAGATCGTTTACGATCCTCGACGGATAGAGGTTATTCCCAGTGAGCGTGTGGAACACCCGATTGGCCGCTACTGTTGATCGGCCGTCCTGATCGAACGGAATGATCAGGTGTGGAGACGGGGCAGCGTAATCGTCATCGTCGCCGATTCGACAAACAACATTCCAGTTCGTCATAAATTCTCCAGAAAAACATAAGCCTGCTCATAGATTCCGTCTATAAGCTGTTGATTCTCGTGAGCAGTCCAATCAGTGTTCAAGACGTTATGACCGCGGAAATCTAGGACAGTGATCTCATAAATACACTCTCTCGCGAACTGTTCCAATCGATAAGCCTCAGCCGAGCTTACGGCGTTCTCTTCGATTCTCTTGCTCAGTTCCATCATCCAGCGCTGGAAATTATACTCAGCGACAAGATCGTGAAATGCCCGCTCGATAGCGGCTGCATCCAAGGCCTCGAGCCGCTCCAGTCCCCCATCCAGAACTCCATACTGTTCAAATAGCGAAACAAGAGTTGTGTCGACTGCTTTTCTCGCTGCACTTTCGTCTTTGCCCTTACCAGTAGGGGCAAGTTTATTCACAATCGCCGATAGCACGGATTCCACCGAACGTCCGAGGACGTCTCGCAGCCCTATACTATCTAACGCCGCGGCTAGGCCGGCGCTGCTGATTGTCGAAATGAACCCAATTGTTCTTGCGGCCGACGAACGACCGGCCGAAGATGCTCGAGTTGCGGCCGCGGCACCTCCGCGAGCCCTGACATATGACCGTCCAGATCTCGCGAGGTCATTACGCGAACCCGACTTCCCGTAACGAGAAATATCTGACTTCGCGTTCTGCCAGGCCCGCCCCGCAGGCGGAGGGGGCACGGGATCCGGCCGCTCAGGCCGTGGGACAAGATCGGGCGGCGGATCGTCCGGCTCCCTCGGTTCGCGAGGGTCATCGGGAAGTGGATCTGGGAGGACAGGTGCCAGCGGAACGGGTGCCGGGGGCCTATCGTCCGGGTTTTGTGCCCAGTCGGGCAATAGTGGGGTTCGGTCCGAGGGACCATCATTGGGTTTGGAGGTTCCCATAGCTATTTCTTCGCCGCATGAATTTGAAGGCGCTTGGACACTATTCCCGCAAGGCCCTTATTTGTACACTTTTCCCATTTTTGAAAGAGTTCTAAGAGAGCTACGTCCCATTCCTCGTCGTTGTATAGCTGTTCCAGCTGGATCGGAACGACGGGAGCAATCTCGCTGTCCGGGGTCCGGTTGAGGAAGATGATCAGCTCGCCGCGCATTTCTTTGCGTTTCCCGGCGATCTCGATCAACCGCTGAAAAGCTGCGTTAGCCTTTCCAATTTCTTGTTCTTGCTGGGCGCGGTTAATGAAGCTTTCAAAAATTGCAGAGATGTCCCCGTCACTTAGACCTTCGAGCTTTGTCAGACCGGTGGCTCTAACTGCCTCACTTTCGTTAAGAAGTTTTGCAACTACATCTTGAGCGGGAGGAGTCATTCGGCTGACTTCTGCACCCATTGCGGACACCAGAACGTCGCGCGAGAAGTAGAAATACGGTCGTAAGTCGACGTCCTTTAATGGCGGATCCAATTTGAGCCAATTACCTGTCCACGGTTGGTCGAGCCAGAGCTGGAACTCGCCGTCAAGTTTCTTCTCAACCTGAGCTTGAGCTTCTGATTTTTCTCCCTTCTTGTTGGGTTCTCTCGCACGTGTTTTCAACACCTCTTCCGCCGGCTCAAGGAGGGACGCGCTGCCCCTCGCGATTGCTTCCATGGCCCCTAATTCAACAGGTCGACCACTTTGTTCAGACTGTAACTCCGACAGTCTTCTGAACGACTCCGGACGGAAGTATTCAAGGAGCATCAATTTCGCAAGATATCGTTGTTCGAGAGTGACGTTCCGTGACTTCGCCATTGAAAGCCGAAGGAGCAGAGTGTTGAGAAACCGTTTGCATTGGCGGGGATTACCTTTTAGTCCCGTGGCCAACAATGGGGCTATGCGTCGCGTCAAACCGAGTCGTTCTTTCAGTTCCTCCGAAAGATTTTCGCCGTAGATTTCCTCGGCAACCTGGAGATTGAAGTTAACGGAGGAAAGGTTATCGGCGTCTGCAACCAGGGCTCGATCACGACTTTCTTTTTTCTGCTCTGCGTTTAGATCTGCCTCGAGGTCGACGAACAACAACCCGACATAAGTTTCCATTGCCGCCTGACCGAGCGGCGGCACTCTAAGTGGGAATTGAACGAGCTTTTCAAGGTAGTCGCGCCCTACTTCTGCACGCTCGCCGGGAAGCTCAGGAAAGCGTTTTCGAACCGCGTACTTCACAAGGGACTCGTCGGCCCCAAGAATGAAAGCCGTGCTTGGGACAAAGAGGAAGAGTTTAATCGCCTCAAGCGTATCTATGATTGTGTCCGGGAGGCAACGATCGAGATCATCAATGATTACGACAAGCCTCTTAATGTTTGACTCCTGCAGAAGCTTTTGAAAATCCTTTCGGAATTCGCGAATTTGCTTTCGGCGTTTTGCTTCTTCGTCCTCCTCCTCCTTCTTCTTTTCATCAATAATCCCTTTCAGTTCAGCGACATCGACGCCCTTGGCATTCTCTTTTAAAGAAGCAAAAATAGACAGGAAATCCCACCCTCCAGAAGCGACCATTGGAAGCATGCCCGTGGATAATCCGACCGCGACCTTTCCAATGCCGGTCGCAAGTTTCAATCCATTGACTCGTTTTAATAGGCCCTTAACTTTATCCTTTACTTCGGGAATTAATTTGTGGTTATCCTGTAGTTCCTCAAGGATCGATCCCATTAGCGCAGTTTTCGCGTTCTCGTAATCCTCAAAGAGCCAACCGTTGAACGACAGGACCACGACATCGGGATCCGTCTCTAGCTTATTTTTGACGATTCGCAGTAGGCTCGACTTACCGCCACCCCAATCGCCATAAACACCGATTGTCGCGGGCAAAAGATCATCCCGCTGAACCACAGAAACAACTGCGTCCGCTAAATAGTCAAATCCTAATAGATCGATCTCTGTCTCGTTATCCGACCACATGAAGTTGCTCCAAAAGAAATGATTTTAATATTAACCTTATCCAAGATATAACTCGATTTCTAATACAGTCCAAATAATTATGGTCTCGGACTACAGGAGGAATGTTACGTCCAAGAAGGAAACGCCGATTGATAGCCTGATACGAATGATGAAGCCGACTCGAAAGAAACCTCAGTACCATCATTCGTTCCGCGATCCGGTGGAGCTTCGTTCCCGCATTCATATTCGAGTTGGAAACACCACTTCCTTCCACCCGCGTCGTGCCAAGGAACACGAATCTATAAATGACGGAGCGCGAAACCCAAGTCTGAGATGTTTTGGAACTGGGACATCTTTCTTAAAATCCTCATGCGTTAATGGCAATTCTAAGAATCGCCGACTGTCTTAGTGACCCGTCTTAAACTTCGCCTCCAAGTCTTTTCGCATTTTTTCTTCCAAGCCTTGCGCCTTTTGCGGATCTTTCTCGAAAGCAATGACAGGAATGTGGTCGAGCAATATGTCGCGAAGACCCATGTTGCGAAAAACTTCCCGGAACATGTAAAGCTGACCAACTCTTGCCACCGTTTCCCCGGCGAGCTGGTACATATCCTCTGTTAAGGCCAGTAGATCGTCAGTACTAATCGGGATCGGATTTTTTTCTCTGTCGCGAAATATTGAGGAGTCCGTCGGCAGGTCAAATGGCACGTAGTCGTGCGTAGCGCAGTTGCGCATCCAGCCCGCTCTATCGTCGAACAGTTTTAGGTAATCCGAGAGTTTAGCACTGAGATATTTTATCGCATTGCCAAACCGCATACCCTCCACCTTTTTCAGGCTTTCCTCGTCCCGGCCTTCCCGGAGAAGCGAAAGATAAACAAGCGTCTTGATATAAGGCGTGTACAAATATTCCACGGTGTCGCGGAAGGCGTCCTTTGCCGCATTCGCTCGGAGCTCTCCAACAGCGGACTTTGCACGATCTATCTTCGATTTCGAGTTCATTTGGACAGCAAACCATTGGCTCGGATCTGCGTGTCGGAAAGTTACGACCCCTCCGGCGAGGACGGTTTTTTTATCCGCATCGTGCATGAGTTTCAGAAGAAGGGAATAACGCGAGTCTTTTTTGGCCTCTGTCTTCGTCATCGTTATGACTTCGTCGAGCTGGTCGAGGATATTTTGCCGAAACCGAGGCACGCGCGTAGCGGCCTTGATAAATCGCAGAATGAACCGTTGCGAGGCCGGAGTAGAAGGAGTCATTCCACTGAGAATCCGATCTAGCTTAGCGAGCGAAGTTTGGGGCGTCGCTGGATCGAAGTCATTTACAAGCTTCAGAAACTTAGGAGCAAAAATCCTAAGATTGGGGAAAAGGCGTTCGACAATGCGTTCGCCCCATTTATCGTCTCCCGTCGATTGGGTACTCTCGTTATCTGACTTCATATTTGTTCTTTTCTACACTATTATTTTGTCAGAACGATCAATACGTGTCATTGGCTTTTTTGTATTTCAGGTGAGCATCCCCGGCTTTTGTGAACGGATGATGTTTTATCCACGTCGCTTACGGCTGGCTCGCGATAAGCGACCAGTGACCAGCGGAATATCGGCACGCCCCTTAACTGTTACTCGGATGATAGGGTCATTTACTGTGGACCTGAGAAAACTTTCTACCATCTGAGCTGGTGCCGAATCTAGCATTTTTCGCATCCTTATCGCACAGTTCAAAACTGTACTTGCTGGGTCTTCCTTGGGTAGAAAATTTCAATTTCAATAAAGGGCTATCATTTACGATCGGGCTTGTGAGCGTAACGGAATGGTTTGTTGGTCGTAGGAAGATATCCCGAGCATAGAAGAATAAATATCATTTTGTTTTTGATATTAGACGGCGCGTTTAACGCCGTCAAAAAAGTTGTTGACAAATATTGCAAGTAAATAGAAGAAAATAGGTATCAAAATGCACGGTTGACGTTTAACCAAACGATTATTGATGCGGAAGAAATTAGCGTGGATTTTAGGACAATGACTGTCTCCACACATTCTAAAGAAAAAAAGGAGTCTACTTCTCAGAGGGGAAACAGGTGATGGAATCAGACAGAGTTAGGACTCGGCTTAACCCGAATGGCGATGTTTCTTTGATCGAACCTTAGCTGTGTTTTAGGTTTTGACCTGACAAGGACGACTCAAGAGCGTTAACTCTATCAGCATGGGAGCTGTTTAAGGATCCGGGGAATAGTTCACAGGTCTTGCACTCGGTGAAAACCAGTGCACAGTAATACTGTTATGAATCCGTCACCTAAAATCTCCAAGTAGGGTGAACCCGCCCCAGAAATACGGCTCGTGGAATCCTGATGACTTGTCGTTAATCAATTCGATTGCCGCTGATTGAAGTGACGCTGCCGTAGATGAACCTTTGAGGAGCTCTCGGTAGAAAAGCTCGCTGAACTTTTGTGTGGATTTATCGTTCGCCTCCCACTGAGTAGAGATTACTGTAGTGGCGCCGGCTCCTATCATTCCCCACGCTAAGCTAACGAGACCTTCGCCGCTCAGGACGTTGTTTGTATCGCACGAGGCAAGAAAGACAAGACTACCTTTTTTGAGTCTCGAGTCCAATATGTCCTCAACCGTCAACCGCCCGTTGTCCTGGCCAACAGATCTAAAGCCCAAGAATGAATCCAGAGGTTGGTCACCATCAATCTGTGCATGCATTGAGAAGTGTAATATGTCGGACTTGTCCGCAAGCCGCCTAAAATCTGTGATCGTGGAATTTAATACAGGCTCGGAATTGAACATTCTGGATACACTTGTTGCTTCATCGTTCACGTATCGAAGAGTCCGTTCTTTGTAGGTGGCATTCGCGAGTGCATGAAGGCTTCGGCGAGACGCTTTCGGGGTCATCAACTGCTCAATAAGAATCGAAACCGACGGGGCGTAGCTGACAAGTTTGCTCTCAATTAGGTATTTCACTCCATCCGGGCTTAATGCGTGGAAGGGGATCTTCCACAGCTGCTTGTCTGGGACGATAATTAGATGGGGTGCGGAAATGTTGAGCGGCCTCAACAGTCTGTTAAACAACTCCTTGCCGTCACGTTTAAAGAAGATTCGATTTTTGATCTTCTGTTCGGTCTGCTTTACCTCTGCAGCGATATCACGATCGAATTCTGGGAGGGACACGGACCTAATGGGCTTACCTTTCTCCCATACGAATGCGACAAGTCGTTCGTCCGCTGTGAAGAGATAGGAAATAATGGCCTTGTTTTCAAGTTCTGGGATCTTATCCAATACCGAAAAGTCCGGCTTTTGTATAACCGTTTCTGGAATGTGGGCCGTGAACAAAGTTTCCAGTCTACCGATTTCGGAATCCTCTCCTGGCAAACCTGTTAAATCTGAGGTCAGCATTTCGAGTCTTAGGCGCATATTGGGTGTAATGACCGATGTAGCCCTCGCTAACGAATTATTAATTCGGTCTTGTAGCAGTCTAGCTTTCAGATAATCTGCTAGTTCGAAAGATTCGCGAGGACGTTCGAGTTTCGTCTGGGCCATCAAACGGTACGCTCTATGATAAATTTCCAACAGTCCAAGCGAGAAGTTATTGTTGTCGGTACTCCGAATCGTTTCTACGAGCGATATGGTTTTGTCCAGGAACTCAAGCGTTCTTACAGTTTGACCGAGGTGAAAGTAAGCGAATGCGAGAGAAAGGTATATTCCGGGTAGATCGTCGCGGAACTTCCGAGCCATGGCGAGATTCAAAAGCGTATGATTGTGGTGTATGACCCGTGCCCATTCTTTATTCTTCTCGGCGATGGTTTTTTTCCATGACGGCAATATGAATGGAGAGTTGTTAGTCCTTTCTTCTAACTCGCTGAAAGCCTTGTCCGACATTTCGTGTTGCCCTGTTAGCCCAGAAATGATCGCCTTGCCAAGTGTAGTTTCAAACGAAAACTCACCATCTGTGTCGAGTGACTTCAGCCGGTCGAGATAGCTAGACGCCTTTGATAGTTCGCCGTCGTATAATGAGTTCAGCAGTAATGACGCCAGAAAATTTCGTGCTTGGTACGTATTTCTACTTTCAAGCGATAGATTCAATCCTTTTTCCCGCATGGCCATTGCTTTTCGCCCCTGACCAATCGACGCCAATAGCGTCGCACTTTCAAAAATGGATTGACGATAGCGATGCTTAAAGCGAGAGCCAGCGGCGGCGGACATCAATTTTTCAGAGTATTTCAAAGCCGCCACGTAATTTAGCTTTGATGACCATGCCAGACTCAAAAAACGGTACGTATCTATCTGTCCCGAACTCACTGGGCTAAGTTCGAATAGATTCTCTGCCTTCTCCAACCAAATGATCGCCGAGAGATCATATCCGGATGTAAATAGAATTCTTCCGAGACTGAGATAGTATCCTGCAATGATTTCTCGGTCATTTGAAGCGGTCTTCAATGCATCCTTTGCTTGTAGGAGTGCCTCTGAAAACTTCCGTTGTGATCGATACAGATCCGATGCTCGCAAACTAACCCGCGCTTTTAGACGAGGATCTGAACTGGAAGAGACGATCTTTGAATAGTCTTCAAGGGTCTTCGTTGCTTCGACGTATTTTTGCTGGGCGATTTGTGCAACCAAAATTGTGTCAAGTGCCGACACTTGCTGCATTGGATCTTGATTATTAGCAACTGTTTGGGCTAGTTCGATAGCCTTCGCGTAGTTGCCATCATCCAATTCCAGCCGAGCGCGATCGATCGTATTCGACCGAGCCTTTGGTTGACCTGAGGCTGGTAAAAAGAACACAAGGCAAAGCAGCAAGCCAGCCATCATCAACTGGCCTGCTGCCCTAAGACGCAGCACCAAGAGATTCTTGCTCTTACCTCGGTCTACAATGGCCATTTTCGTCTGGTTCCTCCCCTGGACGGCAATCCTGACATTGCCGAACCGGACAATTATCACCACGTAGAAGTAGTGTGACTGCGTTAATGACGCTGTCCAAGAGGCCGAAGCTTGACATGCTGACCGTTCCGGTCGCGTATGCATTCGCGGCCAAAGTGGTTGACAACAAAGCTATACACAAAATGAATTGACGTTTCTTCATACTTTTAGGTCTCCTTATTAATTTTCGTTTTCAAGAATTTATAGATCGCGGCAAAAACGTATCTGCTGCTCACCCCATGTCCGTCGCTTGTAGAGTAGATAAACCACACATCAGAGCCGCGACTTTTCAACTGATTCTTTAAGTCAACTACGTTCCGTTCCGGATTTCGTGAATCGAGTTTTCCTCTAGTCAAGAGCAAAGGAATGTTGTTCCATCGTCCGGAGTTATTTAGTGGGGAGAGGTCGTCAAGGCGAGACATTAGCTTTTCATCGCTGGGATCGCCATATTCGTTTTTAGCAAACTCGTCCACCCAACTCTGAGAGAGCATTCCCCTAATCGAAACAAGGGGATACTCAGCTATCACCCCCTTAACCTTCTTTGGCTCGTTCAAAGCGGTGGAGAGGGCAACAAAGCCTCCGTAACTGCCTCCGCGAAGAAACACTGAATCTGCGTCGAGGTCGGGCTGCCTACCCACCCAATCGAGCAGAGCCTCTACGTCCTTAACGGCATCGGATCTTTTTACTCTATCGTCGGCATCCATAAATTCCTTGCCGAAGCCGGACGATCCGCGGATATTCGGGTGAATTATTGCCAAACCGAGATTTGACGCAAGTCGGATATCCTGCGAGTTAAACAGAGGTCTGGCCAAAATTTGAGGGCCACCATGAATATCGATCAGAACCGGCATCTTCTTCAACGATGTTTTCGGACGGATGATATACCCGGAAATTTCTCGCTGATCGAAAGACTTCCATCGAATAACTTCAGGTGCCGATACCTTACCCGCGAGTGAGGGCGGCAATTTTTCTTTCGTCCAGTCTGTAAAATGTTTTGTGTCGATATTAAATGACTGGATCGACGCAGGTTTTCCGATGTTCTCAATGGTGTAAACCACTTCGTTGTTCGACATCCAACGCGTGTGCCAAACTACATAAGCATTAGGAAGAAACTGTGGGTATTCGTTAGTCGCCTTATTGTTCCGGAGCTGAAAGATGCGAAGGAAATCGATTCCGTCCCGGCTTCCTGTAATTAACAACTGCTTACCATCCCCAGAGACCTTAGCATCGTTGACCGATAACAGATTTTCGGGAAGTTGCAGCTGAGCTACTTTTTTCGAATTCAAGTTCATTGAAAGTATGCACGGATCTTTCTTGCAAACCTCGTTTCCTTCCGCTGTCCAATAGAGGTTCCCACTCGCCAAGAAAGCTCCGCGAGAGTTGCCCTTTTCATCGATCGAGGTTAGCTGAGCAGTCTTCTGGTCAAAAACGTAGAGATGTTGGGCCGTCGACGCTTTCCAATGCTTCAAGACCACTTTGTCGCCCACCGCATCAAGGACTTCCCAAACTCCTTTCATCTCCGTCGGATAGCAAGTTTCTTTTTGGAAGTTGTAGGTGCACAAAGTACTTTTCTTAAGATCGTAATCAGCTCGGATATACAGTAAGGAATCGCCGCTGCGACCCCAAATAAAATAGTCGATGGATTCGTCTTTACCCGTAAGTGAGACTAATTTGACGGATGTTTTCCTCGCGAAATCGTACAAAAAAAGCTGAAAATTGTCCTCATCGTCAAGGTCTGAAGTGTAGGCAAATGCTTTACCATCGGGTCTTATTTTCACCGAATTAGGAACAACCTTTTCAACGAGCTTCTCGGGTTGGGCAAGAGGTGAACTTAGTAGATAGATGTTGTTTGTCTGATCGGTAATAAGCAGTCTTCGATTTTTTCGATCTGCATCCCAGATCAAATTACTTCTAACCGTTCCGGGTTCAAAAAAGAGATGCTCAACCTCCGATTTCTTGATAGGCGGAATCCCCTCGACTTGATAGGAGTCTGGCACCGGAAAATCGTCAGATTGCTGCGCGTGAACTGAAATGAGCAAGCAAAAGAGGATAACCGCCAACGACTGAAGCTTCAATTGGTTGTGACTTATTCTATTCATTTTGATCCCACACAACGTAATTCGAACGAGCCTCGTTGTTTTTCCGTGGCCCCGGATTTTTTGCTCTCTTCCGCGGACGAGCCCGAAGTAAGGGCTTGAGGCGGACCAACGATCTTATTGCCGTTCTTTAGCGTAACAATCAGCTTCCAGCGATAGGATTTTGACGGATCGAGTTTCACCATGGAACGGTAAAATGTTTGAGATTTTGACTCAAAATGCTCGACCAGATTCTCATCAAGGTCGGAGATGTAAACGTCGTAGGTTTCAACCCCTTTCACAGAATTCCATTTAAGAAAAACCTCTTTTCCATCGGATTTGGATTCAAGATTGATCGTGGTTCCGCCTGAGCATGGATTTTCACTTCCGCGAGTTTCGGCATTTTGAATCCAATTCTCGCTTGTGTTACCCCTCAACGCCTTTCTTTGCTCGGGTCGTGTTGATGAAGGCTTTTGTCTCAAATCTTTGTTGCGACCGTCCACACTCTTAACAGGTACTTGCTCTTTCTCGTGAGTTGCCTGTTCGGCAACATTATTCGACGCGGCATTCAATCCACTTGTTGCTCTGTCGTTCTCGATTCTTGCGACGGTGGGCACCGACGTAATGGACTGTTGAACACCAAAAGAATAGATTCCTGCGAGAAGCAGAATTGCGAATCCTGTAAAGGCCGCTACTCTCGCGAAGGACAACCCCGGAAAATTGAAAAATCGGGATCTGTTTTCAGATTCATTCAGTCGTGAACCGTCGGCGCCCAGTACACAGTCCCGGAACTCTTGCGACTTTACGGATGGTAATTTTGCTCGACATTCTTTGCAGGCGAGAAGATGTCGGCCGATCTCGATCGATCGCGAAGAAAAACTGTCTTCCCGAAACATGGCGACCTCAGCAGCTGATAAGTGATCTTGATTCATTTATTTCATCAACTCCTTAAGTTTCCTGCGAGCGTCAAATCTCGCCTTCTTAACCGCGCCTGCGGTTGCCACTCTTTGGCCAGGGGCTGAATTCGGGTTTGCCATCTCAGCTATTGCAAAATCGGTTAGAGGCATTCGTGCTGAAATCACTTCCCAAGACTCCCTCGACAGTTTGAGCGTCGCTAACAGTTCATCCTCTTCGATTCCAAATTGGAAAAGATAAAGCACGAGATCTACCGAACTGAAAATAAGCGCTTGCCGTTGGTAAAGACTCAGTTTGCAAATACCTTGCCAAACCGTTTTGACCAAAACAAAAGTTTCTGCGGACGAAGCATCTAGCTCGCTTTCGAGCAAGTCGATATCATCGAGTGATGTTTCGATCCGCCTGTTTCGATTTGAGAGGTTTCGATTTACTTCGTTATGAGCAGTACGAGCGACGAAGGACTTCCAATCGCCCTCTGCCATTTGCGAACTTTTATCTTCAAACTTCGCGCGCCATTTCCAAAGCCTTAACGCTGCCTCTTGCGAAATATCAGGAACGTCGTCATTTGAAACGGATCTTCGACCCGTGATTACTCTTCGAATCAGCTTTAGCGATTCTGTAAAGAATCCCTCCCGATCAAGCGCACCGTCAGATCCACTCGGCGGTTCGCTTGGTGAGGTTTGCAACTTGGAAAGGATCGGGTTATCCACAACTATTTTTTACCTATCAATAGAGACGCTTCTTCAAGGGTTTGAAAAGCCATTTTCTTTCCAACCATCCAACTATTGCCTAGTTCTGTGTAAGTATTGATTGTTATACAACTTACGGCCCGCAAATGTAAACAAAAATTATCTGGTGCGTCTCGAATCACTCAATCTGTGTTGGAACGGGTGAAAAGGAGAAAGCAAGATGCGTACCGCAAAATTGATGTATCGCAGAAGCACTCGGAGGAACGTTTCAATTGTTGCGATGATTTTTGCTGACTTTAGCGGACACGCGAAGCAGAAAGGGAGATCTTTGAGGCATCTTTCAATATCAGGATCGTACCAGAGCGGTCATGAGCCTGGCGGTTCTGTCTATTAAAAAACTAAGCGGATCCAGAACTGTCGGTGCATAAATGTTCCGTAATTGGGGTGTTTGTGCACCAAGGGCTCAAGAATGAACCGAACGTTATCAAGCGATAACAATCAGCCCGCTCTCCGGGTCGTATCGAAAATTTCCAATACTGCCGTCTGTAATTTTCTCTATTGCGTCCTCGATAACCGTTATAGGCAGGAGGAACCATTCTCTCGATTCAACTTCAATTCCGAACCGATCTTTTAGTTTCAGATCGAGGCGCGCGCTGGCAAAAAATTTGTGGATCAGAGCTTCGAGGCGTTTAGCGTTGATGTTTGCGAGTTTGAATGTAGCTATTATTTCAACATCTGCCAACAGATAGGTTGAATCATTCTTTGCATTCGCAAGCCGGGCTTTCACGTCACCTCCCGTCACGCCGATCTTGTGGACGACGGATCTGTGCTCCGCGATAAACGGATGCTCCGACATACTTCGAAGCACATAAATATATCCGGATGGCAGATCATCATCATCCTCAATTTGGGCAAAAAGTGGTCCCAGACTCCGCTCGATAATTCTTCGGCTCGTTTTATCACGGTTCAAGGCCCTCTGAAGCGAACGCATTAATAAGTCACTTTCTGTTCCGTTTGAGTAAATAACGCGCAACCGCCAATCGTCGCGATCATAGTTACTCCGAAACGACTCTCCCTCCTCTGCCACCAAAACTGTCTGGCCGTCGAGAATAAACAGATCGCCTTTCCGAATCCGGGAATCGTTCTCGTATTTCAGTGTTTCGCGCTTACCGCTTTCAAGGTCGGCCAGAACTGTTTCAAAGACAGGTTTGAACTTCTCAAAGTCTTCGCAAGGATTTCGCTTTGCGATCTCTTCCGCGGATTTTATCTCTTCGCGTGAACGAACGTGTACAAGTCTCGTCAAGTCGTCATCAGAAGGAGCGACATCTGAAAGCTCGGACAATAGTTCCTCGTCGGTTATCTCCTTTCGAAGGTTAAGGTTGGCTTCGTCGCCAAGCAGTCCTTTCGAATCAAGGCGTTTTAAGACATCGCGGCACTCGGCCGACTCGCGTATTCGGTCAAGTCTAACTGCGTATAGTCGCTCAAAAATGTCCCGATCATCGCCATGCTGGGGCAGTCTTTGATTCTCATCTACAAAACGTTCGATCTCTTCGAACCCGGCGACAATGCGCTGCTCAGCCGCTGAGTGACCGATTTTTTTTGCCGGCTCAGCAAACTCGCTTAGCTCTTCGCGAAGTTCGTCTAGATCGATGTCATTCATAGCGGCCTTCATCTTTGAATCTGACAAACGCGGCTGCTCCTTCTGCCATGCGTCGCTCCCATGCGTCTTGGGCGGTCGATGACGGAATTCGTCCCCGTTCTTTCTTAAACTTTACGGCTCTAATGGCTAGATCGCGAGCTTCATCAGGAGTTAGTTTCGACTGCTTTCGCATGATTACGTCTGATACTTGCTTCAAGCGTTCTTCGGTCATTGACTTGGCAAGAATCGCATAAGCTTCGCCGAATGGGTTTATACGATCGATCAGATCGATATCAAGTTCCGTTACTGACAAGGCGAACTTTCGAACACCGTCGATTAGGGAAGTGTTTTGTGCGTCAATACCGCCGTCGCCGACAAGGGATTTCTTTGCCTGCTGCACGATATTGAGTGCAGCGATCGCGTGTTGACGTACTGCTTCCTGATCTTCGTCGTCGAGATTCGGGAATTTCTCTTTGACGATCTTGCCCATTCTTACCTGCGTCAACTCTTCCGGCACCAGCTCCTCATCGAACAAACCGCTCTCAATGGTTCGCTTATCTTGAACGAAGGCCGTAATTAACTCGTTTAGGTCCTCCGTGCAGATACGTTCAGCTTCAGGGCTTTTCGGTTCGGCCAAACCAAATATCTCGAGCTGAATCAATCCTCGCTCCGCGTCGACACCGACATTGCACTTGTTTGGATCGTAGCCGCCTTCACCATAATCGAAGCCCGGAGTAGGCTCATTGGCCTTATACTTCGGCTTGAACTCGAATCGAGGCGATAGCACTTGCTCCATTAGCAAGCTAGCAGCGATAGCCTTGAGCGTGTCGTTGACTGCTTCCGCGACCGCCGACTCTTCGGCATCTGGTTCAGCTATCAGGTTTGTAAAACGTGTGCTGGTCTTACCCGGAGCGTCTCGCGTGGCGCGGCCGATTATTTGGACGATCTCTGTCAGACTCGAACGATAGCCGACGGTCAACGCATGTTCGCACCATATCCAGTCGAAGCCTTCTTTTGCCATGCCAAGAGCGATGATGATATCAACGTGATCGCGATTGTTCTTTTCAGCCGGGTCTTTAAGGGCGGTTATGACTTTGTCTCGCTTCGAAGGCTCATCATCGACGAGGTCTGCGATCTTGAGGATCGTTCCATTGGCGGCTTTCACTAGCTGAAATCCAGTTTTCGGATCCGAACCTTGCCACTCGCCAAGCTCTTCTATTATGTGTTCGACCTCGCGGATCTTATCCTTTGTGCTTTCCTTGGAATTGACATTCGGAATGTGCAAGATCGTCTTATCCTGCGGATCAAGCACTCTTAAAATCTCGTCGGTGTATGAGCCGGTGTAAAAGAAATAGCCGAGGTCGAGCCGCTTCAGGTACTGATAGCCGTTTAGCTGTTCATAATAGGTATATGTAACGGTGTCGAAACGCGATTCATCGTCTGGATGCAGTACTGCTTCCGCATCACCACGGAAATATGAGCCGGTCATTGCGACAATGTGCACCTTGTCGCGGGCCATCAGCTCACGGACGTGTTCGCCCAGTTTGTTGCCGGGGTTAGCTGAGATGTGGTGAAATTCATCCACCGCGATCAGGCGATCATCGAAGACTTCGGCTCCGAATTTGTCCATTGCAAAGCGGAACGTGGCGTGTGTGCAGACGAGCGTCTTGTCGTCACTCTCCAGAAACTTGTTGACCGCATCAACCTTTCCGTTGGTGTCATTTCCAGGTGCATCGCAGAGGTTCCAGCGTGGCTCGACTCGCCAGTCAGCCCAAAAACCGAACTCAGTGAGTGGCTCATCATGAAAGCTTGCTCCGATCGATCGTTCCGGCACGACTATGATCGCCTGCTTAATGTTTTGGTTTGCAAGCTTGTCGAGCGCGATGAACATCAATGCTCTGCTCTTACCTGAAGCTGGGGGCGATTTTATTAGCAGATACTGTTCGCCGCGTTTTTGATAGGCACGCTCCTGCATCGGCCGCATTCCCAGCGCGTTGGAGCTTGTAGATCGTCCATCTTGGGCGTACGAAACAGAAATTGATGGTATAGGGATCGATTTGTTCATCTTGTATTCGTCTTCACTTTTTTCGCCGCTGACTGATTAGCCGTCATTTGCATATAAAGCTCAAAAAGCTTTTCCAGCCGCTCGGTGTCATTTTTGAAGCGTCGACCTATATAAATTCGTTCGAGTGTTTCATCGTTTTTCTCATGTGCCTCGCGCAAATTTGAGGGCATCGTATCTGGGTCGTAAAGATCCGCGATTGTCGCTGGGAAATGAGCCTCGCGGGCAAGCAAAATATTCTCAGCACAACGAGTCAGGTCGGCGATGTTCTGATCGGAAAGCGCTGGAACCGGAAAAGTGTTCCAGCCAAGCGTGTTTGAATAGCGGTAGTCCGTTTTTAGCTTGCCGCAAACGGTTCCGATCCAAACAAGATGGAGCTTAGACGCGATGATTGCGAGGTTCCAAAGTGGTGCATCGTATAAAGCGAACGCAAGATTGCTTACGATCGTTCTTTGCGGAAGCAGTCCGATGGGAAGGTATGGCCGACGTTCTGAGCTTACCTGCGGCAAAATTAGTGTGAGCTGGTTGGCAATTGATTGTATCTGGCGAAACCTATGAGGATAACGAGCCGCCGGTCGGGTTTCAGCCGCTATACTTGATTCCCTAAAGCGTTTGACCTTATCAAAACGTTCAGCAAGGCTTTCTATTTGCCATGCGCGATCCGAATCGGAGTCTTCTACCCAGATGCAAAATCGTTCGATGCCACGAATATATTCTGCGGCTCCGCGGTAAGGTCGAATGAATTGTCGAGCTTCAGGGCTGACTGACTCGATCTGCTCACGGTCCCAGTACGACAAGACAAGATGCCCGCCATCCGTAGGCTTATTCCCCCAAACCATTGGGGATTTGTTGAGCGGAGACCGAGACACGGCCTTCACGATTACGTTCGGACCGGCCGTCAGATAGGCATTAATGTTATCTACGTTCTTAACAAGAAGACTCCCATCTTCCGAGACGGAGAACAATTGACGAGGCTTCTCCGGACTTCGTTGAATGCCGATCACAGCCACAGTCACTCCGGCGTTGTGATTGGCTAAGTTCGTCCACTTAAAGGACGTATGAGCAAATACTATTTTGTGGCCCGATTCAAAAATTAACGGCCAAAGTAAAGGAACCTGTTCGCCCTGACAAATCGAATTAGTCGAAACGAAGGCAGCGGCCGATTTAGTTTGCTCTCCGTAGTCGGCTGCCTTCATGAACCAGCCAGCGACGTAGTCCAGGGATTTCCATCCCTTTAAACGGCGCTCAAATAATGCTCGCATTTCTGATTTCTGCTCGTTCGATTGCCAAGTGAAGCCAAGATACGGTGGATTCCCGCAAATGTAGGTGTCGCCACCTTCATTCTCAAAGTCAATCTCAGTTTGATTGAGCGGCGTGCTAAAGAGATCTTGGGCATATAGTTTTACGCCAGTTCCCGTCGGCGGGCAGATGCTGAGCCAATCGAGCCGGAGAGCGTTGCCGCAAGTTATCCAGTTAGCTTGTTCGAGAGGCAAGAACTCAGCAAGCGCGAGCTTTTGGCCGCGATACAGGACGTCACTTTGATACTCAGCAATAATCAGAGCTAGGCGCGCGATCTCGGCGGGAAAACTTCGAACTTCGATACCGCGAAAATTCGTGAGCGGAATCTCAGTTCGTCGTCCATCTTCGCCGCGACGTATGTTGATCTCGGCCTCGATCTCCCGCATCTGCTTATAGGCAATAACGAGAAAATTACCCGAACCGCACGCCGGATCGAATACGCGAATATGCGAAATTCGCTGACGCAGATTCAGAAGCTTACGAGCGTTATCGCCGGCTTCTTCAAGCTGATCTCGCAAATCGTCAAGGAAAAGTGGGTTCAAAACTTTCAAGATGTTCGGAACACTCGTGTAATGCATCCCGAGACTTCCGCGTTCTTCATCATCCGCAACCGCCTGGATCATCGAGCCGAAAATGTCGGGGTTGATCTTTGTCCAGTCGAGTTTGCCCACATGGAGCAGATAAGAGCGGGCGATCTTGCTAAATCGCGGCACGTCCAAAGTTCCCGAGAAAAGTCCGCCGTTCACGTATGGAAAGACATCGGCCCAGCTGCGTATGTTCGAAGCAGCACGCTCACTGATCTTCGTGTTCATCGCACGGAAAAGTTCGGATAGTACTTCGTGAGTGTTTGACGAATCACGCTCGCTCATCTGCTCAATGGTAGCCGTGAACAACATTTCACCATTAAAGATGTGCGTGTCCTCGGCAAAAAAACAGAAGATGAGGCGGGCCATGAAGTGGTTCAGGTCTTCGCGACGCTCTGCCGTGCCCCAATCAGGATTCTCCTTGAGCAATTCGATATAGAGGCGGTTCAAACGGCCAGTTGCCTTGATATCAAAAGCGTTCTCACGGATCTGTTTGACCGTCGTGATGCCGGCGAGTGCCAGAAAGAACCCAAAATGATCTGCGAATTCTGAGTACTCGCATGCGACGGTCTCGCCATCGGACAGATTCTCAGCTTCGAATGCTTTCCCGTCCGTCGCGAGGATAAATTTAGCTTTTTGCTTCGTCGTCGCCGGGCTCTGCCGGAGTGCATCCAAAGCCGCAGTGAGTTCGCCTTCAGAGCAGGTTTGAATATGGATATTGTTTCGTTGAAGTACGCCGCCCGGCAGATCGGATTGGTTCGTCGCTCCGGTTTTCAGCCTTTTGATAGTCGTTTCCTTATTGCCAAACGCCTCAAGAAACGCGAAAGGAAAACTTTCGGCGTCGAAAGGCTGTTCGGCAAGCAGGGAAACGGCTTCTTCGATCTCAACGGCATTCATACAATTCTACTTAAAAACCCTTCGGAGGATTTTGCGGAGCTTCACTAGAAGTGTTTTCTTATTTTATCAGAAATCAGTACAACAGGAGTTAGTGAGAATGAGTTACATCACAGCGACGTGATATAAATCCCGCCCGCCCAAACGCCGTAACGGACATACGCACCGCCTCTCGGCCAGCAAGACGCTAACGCGAATCTCAATGTCATTCCGATTTACGTAAAGAGTCGATAAGGGAGAGAAATAATCAGCGGCAGAAAAGAGATGCCTTCGGAGAAGGTATTGGAGATCGCCATTCAGGGGATCCTCGGAAAATTAATCAAACAGGAGAATAAAGAAAATGTCAGCAAATATTTCGATCATCGGCAATTTGGGGAAGACCCCGGAAACTAAGATCACGGACAACGGCACGCTCGTGGCGAGCTTTTCAATGGCCTCGAACTCGTTCAGGAACAGCCCTGAGGGACGCGTCGAGAAGACCGACTGGTTCCGCGTAACGGCATTTGGCAAGCAGGCGGAGACGCTTGCACGTTACGTACGGAAAGGAAGCCGTTTGTATGTGCAGGGCCGCTTGACGTTCAACCCGTGGGTCGATCAGAGCGACACGCCGCAGGCGGGAGCAGAGATCGTTCTGCAGGAATTCCAATTCCTGTCGGGACGCCGCGATGAGGACGGTGAAGGAACTGCAATGCAAGTGGCCCCGACCGCACCAGTGGAACTTCAGCAGGCTGCGGCCTATTAATCCAATCACAGCCTGGGCTCAACTGCCGCCGCGTGGAGAAATGTCTCTTCACGCGGCAGTTCTTTTTGGTTACAGATCGACGCAATGAAATATCGAGTCGTAAAAATGAAGTGGATCACCAGATCGCTTGTGAGAGATCACCCCAATCGCATCTTTCTTTTCGGTGACAATCTTGCCCGAAGAGGCTTCGGCGGTCAGGCTGCGGCGATGAGGGCTGAACCGAATTGTGTCGGGATTCCGACCAAGAAACTCCTGAGCAATCACGAAGATGCATTCTTTACGGATGCCGAATTCGAGCAAAACAAAGCGGCGATCGACCATGCTTTCGAGATTCTATTTCACAAAATTTCAAAGGCGGAACACATCATTGTAATTCCTGTAGACGGACTCGGAACCGGACGGGCTCAACTTGAGAGCCGCGCACCGCTCACGTTCGCCTATCTACAAAGCGTCTGAGAGACCTTTCTTCGATGTGACCTGATCTCATCACCCAAACATACTTCTCCCGCGAGTTGAGAGGGATTTTCAAGCCTGAATGAAAGTGATTTTATTCAGGGTTTTGAAGATGTGGCCCTAAATTACACGCGTCTTCGATTCGGCAGGTTGTCGATTTAATAGAGGAAGTTATGGCAGAAAGAATAAGTATTCAACAACTCAGAAAGCACGCTCCTAATAATCAAATGCTGGCGTTCATGCCGGTAAATACCGGTTCCCCTATGCAGGACTGGTGTGCGCATCTTTCATCGAATCCGTTGCGAAGAAGAGAGCTCGAAGAGTTCTCGATCTTGGGCGATGTTGTCGTTCGAATCGCGGATGAACTTGAACCGGAAGCGTTGGGCCGCGTGCGGATAATGTCGCTCGAATACGCGATGAAGATTTTGTCCGACGAGACGGATGCAAAGGAGTTCGTCAGATGCGTAAAGGCGATCGCCAGCCCGGACGCCGGGCAGTATGAATACGAGCAGATCGCAGCGTACTACTACGGCGAGATCAGACGAAGAGGCGTCAGTGAGGTTCTTCACGAAATGGGCCTGCTCGGCATGCAGTTAGAAGCTGTTACGGCGACTACGGCAGATCGCGAGATCAGCTTCGAGGAATCTCGAACAAGAGAACGAAAACTTTGTGTTGCTGACCAACGCAGGGTTCAGGAGGTTGCCAAGAATCGCAGGCCGCTGCCGCCAAAATGCCCAAACTTCGACGATGAGATGAGAGCTGTTGTGAAGCGTGTCGGTCGGCAAAAAGTAGGCCGTATGATGTTCGATGATTTCGCGGAATTCTATCTGGAAGACGGCGATAAATCCATCGAAGAACTCGACCGAGATTTCACAACATTCGACCAACTGGCGCAGTTCGACGAGAACGGACTGATCGGCATAACGATGAGTTCAAGCCAACGTTCGGTGGTTGTGTTCGACCTTGATTGCGAGATAGATGCGGACTGCCTTCCGTATGAATCGAGAGAACTCTACTCCCAACTTCCGAAGCTTTTTGTCGGTCATTCACTCGGCGGAAACGTCGTCGAGGAAGGCCGCCGAATGATCAATTGTGCGGGCCGGTTGATGCCGTCGAGAAGTCCATTCTCGGATCAGGAATTCGAGGAATGGCTTGCTCTTTCACTCGACCGCATCTATGACCGCAAAGTTGTGCGTTCTGCACGCCGTTTCTACTCATTTAAGCAAGGTAGTTTCGAGATCCTTGTAGATCAGGAGGTCAATCCTGACTTTGAGGAAATGCAGTACGCGGCAGCTACATTGCGACTCCTGTGGAAGCGACAGTACTCCGACTTTCACCTCCGAAGCCTTCGACATGACGCGTATCAGGATACTTATCTTGCGATTCGAAGCACCACGGATACCGCAGATTTGGCCGATCTGAAAAAGAAAGCTTACGCGGACTTCAAGGATCAGAAAGTGCTCTCGCTCAAGGAATTTACAGCTCTAAATACAGTCGCAAAATCGCAAGAAGTACGGCTGAAAGGAAAGCTGTCAATGGCAGCTACGCAGTGGCTTCGAAAGATCCAAAAGGCCAATGCCGGCCAACTTCGCTTCATCAAGTTCGGACTCTATAACGACCCTGAAGCAAAAGCTCTCAAACGTCAGGAGAAACAGAGACTTTGGGATGAGGTTAGGACCGTCGAAGCCCAACTGAACGAAGGTGTTTACGGCAGTCGAATGGTTCAAAACAGTCGTTTTACAAAGCCATCTGTTCAAAGAACACATGTTCAGGTTGTTCGTTCGGCCTAAAAGTTGTTCAGAAGTGAATATCGAAAGGAGCGGCAGTAAAGCATTTAGGCATTTCGCAAGAAGTTCTGAATCAAATGACGAACTGCCGTTCCATTCGGAGAAAAATTAGACCAGAAAAGGAGCAAGAATACGCCATGTCAGCAAATATCTCGATACTCGGAAACACAGGCCGCGAAGTTACCCTTCGCTACACGGAAAAAGGGACGCCGATCGCAAGCTTTCCCATCGCCTCAAATTCGTTCAAAAGCAGCCCGGAAGGCCGGGTTAAGGTCACTCACTGGTTCAATGTCGTAGCGTTCGGCAAGACAGCGGAAACAATAGCCGAGCACGTGCAAAAAGGTACGCATCTGCTTATTCACGGCAGACTCTCGTTCAGCCCTTGGAGCACTGAAAACGGCGAGCCTAGATCGGGAGCTGAGGTGTCTCTCTTCTCGTTTGAATTCGTCGGTTCGAACCGATCCAACGGTGTTGAAGATTCAGTTGAGGAACCAAGCGAGCCCGATGTGCCGGAATTCACCGGCCATAACCCTACGGAACCAGCGGCTGATGATTCGTTTGTGGATCAGTTCTGAATGATTCGATGGTAAAGGGGCGGCTTCCAAATGGTCGCTCCTTTCCTTAACTGAACAAATGAGAGGTGGACAATGAGCGTTATCGGATTAGTTGAAAATAGAAGTGGGATCGGAAATGCAGCGAATTATACGCCTCTTGTACGGATCTACGCAGATGCCTCCTGTCTGAGAAACGGATCGATCGATTCGTCTGCGGGAGCAGGGGCCGTAATCCTTGATCACAACCGGCTAGAGATCAGACTCATCGGCAATTATCTTGGACAGATCACTAACCAGCAGGCCGAGATCCTTGCCTGTACACGAGCCTTGGAACAGCTTCGACGATGTTGCTGTATCGAGATAGTTTCGGACTCGAAATATGTGATCGATACCATGATGGGTCGGAACAGGATGCGTACAAATCGTTCTTTCTGGACCCGTCTTGTCAAAGCCTGTTATGGACATCATGTCTCCTGGAAATGGGTTAAAGGCCATTCAGGAATTGCTTTGCAAGAAGTGTCTGACAGGCTTGCTCGGGCTGCAGCCAGGGTTGGGTGCGATCTATCTGACAGCGAGTTGTCGCGCCTGTCCGGACATATTTCAGTTGGTGCAGACAATATCAATATTCGTGAGTTTGAGTTGGAGCTAGAGAAGTTGGTTTCACAATACGAGGTGCAACATCAATCGTTCGTTCCTCCGTCAAACTTTGATGTGAATGGCACCTTTCCGTCCGCGTTTTCTGCTTAGCTCCCCCATTCTCTAGTTTTTAGATCTAAGCCAACTTTTGAACGCGGGGTCGCGATCGAAAAGGTGGTTTAGCGCGTACTCGACAACATCATCATTCGTTATTTCGGTATTCATGCTGACGGACGCGAACTGAAGATATTGTTTCAGTTTGATGGCAGTCGCTTCGAGTACACGTGTGTTCAATTTTACAAAGTTCAAGCGGTTAATCTGCAGCAGTGGACGCTCGAAATTCTGCTTTGTAAAGGGGGTGATATTGCTCTGATCGTTCATTAGTATTTGGTCTCCTTGGTAGGCGAATTTACTGGCTTGGTTGATAGATCAATCGGCGTGCCGCAATAAACATCTGCGGTATTTCGGAGGCGACGGGCGGCGAATAAGCGAGCCGCTTTCGGCGTAAAAAAGAGACGGATCGAGGAGCCTTGTTAAAAAACAAAAATTACAGCTGTGGGTGTATGACAGGATAGACCAAAAACCAGCCTTTGTAAGTCAAGTAAGTCTCACACTGTCATTAAGTTACGCGGTGTCATCAAAATTACAAACCGTAGTTCTCGCCATATCTCCCGCAAAGGCACGTATATTGCTCATGTCCAAATGGTCGGAGAAATTACAAGCCGATGAACTGGGTGACAAAACGCTGCCATAAAGATCGAGAGATGAGAAAGCGAGAAAGAGAAAAAATAGTAAGAAATATCGAATTGGATATCGAGTCGATACAAGGACGGCCGATCAGCGTTAGGCCTTACGAAGAGGACTACAAAAAGCTTGAAGAGATCGCGGCCGAAACGGGCGAGAACAAATCCGCGATTGTCCGTCGAATGATCCATTTCGCCTTGAACGATCGACACCAGCATTTTGCGTCGGGTCGCTGTCAGGAAAAGCTCGATTGGCTTGTGCGAACCGGGCGCCAGAACGAGACGGTTGATCTTGCTGTAAGCGACAACATAGGCGGGATTCGAGAAAGCATTGATCGAATGGAATCGGACTTCGAAGATGCACTAGAACTTCTACGTCAAGCAAACTCGCTGACTACCGAAATCTACTCGATGTCGAGTATGTCGATTTCCTCGCTAAATCTTGTTTTCACAAAGCTCATCGAATATGCGTCACCGGAAACCAACGACCGGAAACAGAGCGTTGTTATCGCCTCGACCGCAATGGCTGAGCTGATCGAGCACGCCGTGTCCGATCTTAAGAAATGTCTCCTGTTCCACGAGCATGTCGCGGGAGATGAATCCCTTCAGGGCAGCTACCTTGCAACCAAGGTCCAAATACTCAAACAACGAATCGATTCGTTGCCTAAACCCACGAATCAGATAGCGAGCGAATCATGAGAGTTATTGCCAGCGTTCAATCAAAAAGAGGCAGTTCTCGCGGTCTCATTCATTATCTAGCGCACAGTAAGATCGACCGGAATGCAGAGCCCGAAAAAGGTCGTGAACTTTTTAACGAGTTTACCGAACACCTTACCGTAAGAAGCGCGAACAACTTTCTTAAATCTGATTGCGGCAAAGGCCGTCCCTCAAACAACGAACTTCACCACCTTGTTCTCTCATTTCGGCGGGAAGATTTTCAACAACTTGGTTCGAGTGACGAGGATCGCAAACGGCAGTTAATAATCGTCACAAGGTTTGCCATCGGGAAGTTGGAAAAGAGTCTCAAAAGCGAAAGGCTTGCCTGGGCAGGAGCCGTTCATCTCAACACAGCAAACCCGCACGTTCATATCGCAATTCAAAAGCTATATTTTACCCACGATCTTCACTCTAGATCGTTAAACAAAATTCCCCGAGAGGCCCTTCCGCATTTTGAGCTTGTCGATGGTGAAAAGCGGATCATCGATGGCATTCTGATCGAATCCGCGAAGACTAAGCTTCAGAAGCTTACTGCGGAACGGACACCTACACGGGAACACGCCAATGACAAGCAGCACAATCGAAATGCTCTACAAAAACATCACGCCATTAAGTTTCAAAAGGGCGACGGAAATATTCACGAACGAGAGATTCTACGCCTGGGTATTCTTGCCGAATATCAACTCAAATTTAAGGAAGAAAAGATTGCTTTTCTTATCGAAAATCGTGAGAGCCTCAAGTTTCCGATCAGGGATCTGGAAAAAGCAATAACCAAAAGAGTCTCGCTCTTGGAGGTAAGGCAAATAGCAGCCAACTCCGAAGACTGGAACAAAACACCGCAATCACGCCAGATCATAGCGATAACCAACAGCATACTCGCCCGTGAAGAATCGGAATTTTTCAAGCTAAGAGAGGAAACTACGTCTATTCGTGGCGAAGCAAATCTCATCCGAACCGACTACAGAAAAAAAGGAGTAAAAGTACCGCCGCCCGCATTCAAAAAACAAGAACTCGATGAACTGCAGAGCGAATGTCTTGCGAATACGAAAATGCGTGAATTTCGCTACCTCGAACAGGTGAGAACCGACCTTGAAAACAAGAAAGAAATCGCACCTAGAACGGTTTCTGATCTTGGACTTCTCGCTGGACAAAAAGCGGTTTCTGAAATAAGGATGCAACTACATCAGCGGCAGCTCTCGGACTTCAAAGACAACGCGTATTACCGAAAGGTGAAGGTCGGAAACGATCGAGTCTCTTTGGCGATGATAGCTCGTCAACAAGATGTCAAAAACGATGGTCGCACTGTTCTTCAAAGCATTCGCTCGGCAATCGAATATCTGACCAACAAGCCCTCAAGCGGACATTCCAAGTTAAGGGCAGTCGTTCTATTTGATTCGGTCAATAGTTCTCTGAGTGAACAATCCTTGCAAATGCACAAATCGATGCGGCAAGAGCAGAACATTGTTGAGGTTCTAAGTGAAGTCCTTGATCGAAGCAGCACCTTGCATACAGTGAGGCCAGTGTTTTCTGCCGATCAGATCAACGAAATTGACACGCTCTCAAGAAAACTCAAATTTCCCAAAGAATACGCATCCAATTGGAAACTCCAAAAGACATCGATTCAAGGGGCGGAACCCAGCCAACATGGAGCCAAAGGAAAGATCGGCCTCGACGAACGCGGGAATCTTTCTCACGCGATCGTGGGCCGCGTATTGGCAAGAGAAATTCTTTGCAATATCGGACTGAATAAGACAAAAGAAGACCTAGCTTTCTACCGAAGCTCGAAGCGTTTTCACAGATTTGCGATCGAGGACAAATCGAACGGTTCGATGAGTTACCTGAATCTCAGCGATGTCGATATGCCACGAAAAAGCTCGATTCTTGACCAGGCACTGAGTCTACTGTTAGAGAGCAAAGATCATCGAACCTTAAGACGCCAGATCGAAGGCCGCGCAAAGGATCGCGAGAAATGTCTCAAAGCGGACGTGGCGGCCGCCAAAGAATTGTCGCTGAATGCAGCCAAAGAGGCTTTGGAGTTTAGGCAACTGTCCCTGTTGGGTAGTGCTACGGATCTCACTTACCCGCCTATCTTCACAACAAGCGAGATCAATGAGATTGAGAAAAGAATCGAGCGAACTTCCGGCAGCAAGGAAGCTGAACGACTGGTCTCGACTCTGGTACGCTCGACCCGAATATATTCCTTGTCTTTCGATGAAGTTTTGAGGAACATTTATGATCCAGAAGGAAGAGCTGAATCGGGCATTGGACGTAAGGAGGCAGAACACAAAAGAAGGTCAACTTTGTACGATCCGCCTAGAACAAATGAGCGAAAGTCAAAAGGCGGAATTGAGCGATTGTGATTTCCGAACGAACTGTAAATTGCGTCACCCAGCGTTTCTAGCACGCTCAACAGGCTGTTGGTTCCCGAGAGAATCGCCTTTCACCCTGTCAAATAAACTACTGAGGCTTAATTTCCATAACTCTTCAAATGGTGGAGGCTGTGCGGATCCGCATCTTGGTTTGATGAGTCTCCTTACATATAAAATCGGTAGTGCGGGGGAAGAGAAGGTGACTCTGAGTTTCTTACGTACTTTAGAATATCACCCACCTCTCGCGAAGCTTTCAGTGTAATTGGAACCTTTTGGTCGAAGCGAGTACTGTTCCAGTTCATTTTAGTTAAAGCGAATATCTCCCACGCAATTTCAGAGAAGGTTCTTTGGGCGTAAGTCGAATCGATATAGATTGTCCCTGGTGGATACTTTCCGGGATACGTCTCATAGAATGGAACGCTCCCTTTCGTGTAGAGAATCCCTTTCTTGTCCTCATGATGCCATAATGTGCCCCTAAGCGGGGGATAATTCTTAGTGCGAAAAAGTTTTGCGCTTGATTCGCGAACATGAACGTAATCAACATTCCGAATGCTTTTTTCATTGAAAGCTTTTCCGAAACCGGCAAGTTCGTGCTCTGTAAATGATGAGGTCTTATGTAGGACTATTCGAGCCGGGTAGTTGTTATGTTCATCGAAGTATTTTTGAAGAGCAGTGTTGACTATTGTGTAAGCACCCTCCTCATCTAAATGAACCTGTCGGTCTTCCGTATCTTTGTATGCAATCCCACCTCTGACAACGATTCCTTCTCCCCGTTCGTTAAAGACTTGAGCGGAACTGGCGTATATGTTTTTTCGGTCCAAGGTATTAAAAAAGCTAATGCCGAGAAAACAGGTTGTTAAATCAGAAGGCTTGCGGATCATTCGCCAAGGAACGCCTCTTGCCTTGTAATAGAGCGCAGTATGAAAGTTCCACGTTCGCGTAGCTTCGTCTTGCTGGTCGCGATTGAATATCTTTTTTTGCGCCGCTTGTTTAGTTTCGTCATACGTCGCTGGAAGGACAATTTGAATTGGGACACGAAAAGCCAGCGATTCAGCTTTTAAATAGTCGTGAAAATCATAGAGGGCCTGTACGACATGTTTATCTTTACTATCTTCATTTTCGGAAGTAGGCTCATCCGCTAGGCTTGCGGTCATATAGGCTGCGGTTGTAGCTTTGAGCTGTTCCAGCGGAAGAGCGCATACGATTACGCTGACATCAGACTTATCAAGAATACGGGAGATCTCCTCAGTGTAGAGTTTCGCGGTATCCTCCAGTATCTTATTGAAGTCTGCCCTTCGAGTTGCTGGTTTCTGATTAAAGTAAATCGCTCTAATAGTGGAATCGTCCCACGTAAGTTTGGAATGAAATCCATGTTCTGGGCTAAAGCCTGGAAACGGTGGAAAAAGGTTTGGCTGATTACTCTTCTTGGCAGGAATCTCCCCTCTACATTCTTCAACCCATTCTGTCAGAGAATCGATAGTCTCATTGCTGCCAATAATGCCAAGTTTAATGTCCTTTGGTGCCTTGTCAGTTCCTGAATCGTAGGTTCCAAAATGCCCTATTCCAAAACGGACATCATGGCAGAGACCGCCATTGGCGAATTCTAATTGCGGTTCAGGTGTCAGCAAATCAATCTTCATCGTTCAAACATCAAGCTTCCTTCCGATTTAACTTTCGCCGCCGATTCCTTCTTCGACCAGGCTTCATCGATCACGCCGTATGAAGAGCTAAATTTTAAGAGTTCGCCAAAACGAAGGTCACTATATTCAGAGCCTATAAGTTTGGGAGAGCCGCTCTTAAGTATTTCAGCCCAGAAAAGCACTTGACGAAACACCGCTTCATTATTCTCCAGCCGTTTTATTCCGCTAATTTGGTCTTCATAGAACCAATACAGACGATAGCCGTCACGGGTGTAGTGGTAAGTCGGCGTGATCTGCAAATACCAATTGGATTTAACTTTTTCAAACTCAAACCGGAACGCATGGTGACGGTAATACATAATCTCGTCCGTCTTCTTGTTCGTATAAGCGCCGAAAACCGTATGGGTCCCCTTCTTTTTAAGACTCATGGTTGTAATGGTTCTTGCAGTCAAGTCTTCAGTCGGAGAAAAGTAGAGAAAGCGAAGAGGCTTTTTGTGGCGGTACGACAGATCAAGCGAACGTCCCATCTGTCGCAAGCAACTCTTAAGGAGTTCAATAAAAATGTTGGTTTCAACGGTGCTTTCAGTTTTAGACCATCTGGCCGTATCGTGAGATTCGGCAACATTTCCGTCCACAACTCTTTTCCAAATTGGATCATTAAAATCGTGAAAAGCATAAAGGGCTTTGCCATGATAAACCCAATCATCAGGAGGGCGTTCTGTCTCCTCACGCAAAAGGTTCCAAACGTCGGACCTACCTGTGGCTTCTGTATTGACCACGCAAATCTTTTCAGGAAAGTATGTAATAGGCAAAAAATTCGAGTAGAGCGTTTCGGCTTTTAATAAAGGTGGAACATCCTTAGGCGGATTGGCAAATGCGGATGATAGTGTCGGGGCAACCGACGCTGAGTCCTTTGGAGATGCAGCGACCATTAGCTCGTTGCCGAGTGAATTAATTGGATTTATAGGGCGAAATTTCAGTAAGGCTATCGCTAAGGCGGCCGACGTGTGGCAAGCATACTCAGTCCAATCCGGAGAACGCTTAAAACCTACAACATCACTGATCCCTCTTATGGCCAAAACCGGCTTTTGCGCATTGTGGGCGGCTTGGTAGACACCGGCCAGTTCCATTTCAATTCCGGCTACGTGTCTCGCAGACTGTTGCCATTCCTTTACAAGACCAATGTCCTTAACGAGAGTGTCGCTAGACGCGACTGAGCCCGTGAAGACCTTGGGAATCTTTCTTTGACTTCGTGGCCCGAAGTATCTCCTCAGACTGGAGCGCGTTTTTGTCTGCCAGTCGTCATCACCGTAAAAGAATTCGGGGTTCAGTCTTGTCTTTGGGCGCTCCGGACCGATTCGACGTGTCGTATTCCACTTGCCCAAAAGCGGTTCGATAAATGGAAGAGATGCAAGAAAATTCTGCACGTCGGGGTGCATCGGACCTCCGCGGTCATTGAACTGATGTGAGCCATCATCAAAACTCGCGGAAACGCAAAAATCGTGAAGTCGAGAGGCAAGAATCACGTCGCCCAAAGTGTAGTCGGGATCAGGAACGCAACCCGCGATTCCAATTAAGAGAATCCACTGTGGGTTTAGTTCGTCAATCAGTCTTTGGGCGACCGTTTGGGCTTGTTGGTTTCCTTGCTCTAAGCAGCGAACCGAAGCAATAGAGTATTCGTCTCCGTTTGACGTAAGGAGGGTTGAAATTGAATACGTCTGTTTTCCTTTACAAAGTGTTTTTGTCGGGAGGCGTTTCAATACCGCTTGGGACTCATCTTCTCTGATCGTGATGATTCCAAAGTCGATTTTATCTTTTAATACAGACGCGGAGACTTGTTTCACTAAAACTAATTTACCACATTTTTATGGGGTCGCTCACCAGGCTCATACTACCTCTTGTGACGTAGATAACTTTCAACGACACGAAGCTTCCTTGTCCCCTGGCTCATTTCACCGCAATAGTTTCGGTAGTGTATTTTGGCCCATACAAGGCACATAGTTTGCCATCTACTTTGATCGATTAGCTACGCGATCGAAACGCGGAGGGACGAGTTATGAAATATGATCTGAGCAATAAGGTAATTGCTCGCTTGAATCAAGCAGAGTCTACGCTTCCAAACAGGAGTCTCGATCTCGGGAATATTAGCACTCCAGAATTGGGGCTTCTTTCGCCCAACCGGAACGAAATTGCACCACGGGGAAGCGGTCGCGAAGCCGCACTTTTCGCTTACTCCGAACGGCTGCGAAACAGCTACAAACAAAATGATGGCGGACTTAGGGATGGTATGGTCCTACTTGGCGATGCCTTCCGGAACGGACAGTCGATTTCGATCACGTGTTTCTGTCGGGCAGGGCAGACGTGTCACGCGGATGTTATTAAGCTCGCGATCGAGAAGGTTGCGAAGGCAATTGAGGTCAAAGAACTGGATCGAGCCTCACATCATACGCTTACCCAAGATTCAAACTTTCATCCGTCGAATCCACGTACCGAAAGGGCAATCAACGAGATCTTTTCGGTTAGCCGAGCAGACCTTGAGCTTTCAAAACTTGACGACACGGATGGCCGCAACAGGAGCGAGCACGCTTCGTACCTGAACAGCAGATCACAGTTTCTCCGTGACACATACGAGCGTGGAGGAACCGTTCAGAATGGCGTTCTGATAATTCCGAAGGAGTCGCACGATCTAACGTCACCGCTCCAACTCGCAACTCTTAGCTACGCAGTTGTGCGTCTTGAACCCTTGGTCGGGTCAGACAAAGCACGCGAAGTCGCACCACAGATCCTTGACTATGGAAAAGCCATCGCCGGCAGCAATGCAGATCGAGAAACCGAGGCAAAGGTCTTACGTTGGATCTATGACGCGCTTGACGGGAAACGGGAGTTTTTGGATCAGGATCGCCATCAGTCGAAAGCAGAATCGACGACCGAGCGGTTTGATCGAACTCTAGCAGAAATGGCAATTGTTGCAGGTGAGATGGAGAAGCTCGAACCAACTGACCGTTCGGTCCCGTATGAGCCGCTTCTCGAGCCTGATCTCCACGATACGGAACATCAATTTCGAGGATCGTTTGGAGAACCTAGTGAAACCTTCGAGCATCTTGCAACGGAACGAGATTCTGAACACCTTAATAGTACTCTCGGGTTTGAGCGCGTCGAGCTTCAAAGTACACACATAACGTTACTCGCATCTGAAATTTCCGTGGAAGAGATGAAGCACTGGGCTGAGGTCAAATTTCCGGCACTGGACGATGCACTGGAAAATGGCATTTCGCCCTCCATAATTCTAAAGCTTTTTAGGGCAAAAGCTGATAAGCCGATCAAGAACCCTGTGAGAGGAAAGGAGCTGAATTCCGAGGACCTGCGAATCGCATCCGCGTATCTTGAGCACCAGCTAAATCAACCTGAAACGAGACTTCGACATTTCAACGAACGGTATCGAGACTACGCCCAGATGTTAGATCGCTGCCAGTCGCGTGATGAAGTTATCGAAGCGTCATCAAGGATACGGATTGAAAATGCCTCTGTCGGGCTTCAAAGGCTGCAGAGTGGCCAGAATCGAGATACTAAGAACCTTCCGGCTCTGACACAGAAGGAGATGCAAATGTTGTTTACCGGACAGTCGCCCCGGCACTATACTTCCGAAATGATCGTCGCGAAACTTAACTACGCGGGTGACCGCGAGACCACGAAAGCAAGAACCGAGGCTTTGAAAAGAGGCGATATCGCCCCCAGCCCAGAGGCCCAGCAATTGATCGAAAGTCTGGAATCTCGGATGGAAAGAAAGTACTTGAACGATTCCTTATCAGCAACGAAGCACTTTCTACAGAGTCTCAAAACCCCGAATGAGGAACTCCGCTTCAAAAACAACTTCGACCACAGTGAACTTTCCAGCAAACTGCCGCCTGCGGAGAGGGATTTCGTTTATCAAGTGGCCACCGAGCAGAAGGAAAAGCTAGAAACAACGGCCAGACTGACCACCCAAGAATCGAAAGGTCCCGTCATCGACGGAACTAACCAATCCACGCATGATCTCCAACCAGGCAAACTTCAAGCAGCGCTAAAAACCGAGCTGCTCGAATTGTCGCTCGCAAACGCCGATCCGAAGTTTGTTGAGGAACGAACCCGGGTAATTTTAACGGATCATTTGAGTTCGGTTGGAGCAAGAAGTACGAATAACGAAGCGCGACAATTGCTGACTTTCGAACTCAGCGGCATTGTTAATCAATTTAATGAAAAGGAGCTATCCAAAGATCGTCTTCCATTCTCCACGCAGTCGACGTCCGCAGACGTTCGAAGCCGGGATAATCATTTTCAAACCCCGTCCGAGCATGTTCGGTAGTATAAGTACCCGTCGATCTATTTTGATCGGCAAACCGGGAACCTAGAGCTTTTCAATAAGTTCTTCCTTTATGAAACTGAAGGCCTCATGGGCATCGTACCGTTCCGTTGGTCTCAACAACGCCCGTGTGTCGCCCAGAAACTCGTCGTCCTGCATCTTGGTTTCGAGGTTCCGGAGAAACTGTTTTCTAGTTGGCGGATTGTCTACGGAAAAAGCGATATACTTTCGATAAACTTCAATGATCTTTTGAGAATCCAGCCGTTGCCCTTGATACGCCTTGTAAAGATCGTATAGGTCGCGCCCTTTGCGACGCTGATACAGAGCCCTAAGCTTCGTTCCGAGAAGCTCTTCGATCCCGTATGTGACAATATCGGCACTTCCGCTAAACCAGTCAGATTCCGTTTCAAAAGGAAACTCCTGCAGGCCCATCACGTTAAAATGCTCGCGACAGTTTATTTCGACTTTTAGTTTCAAAGGTTGGACCGGAGGTATTTCCGATTCGAATCGAAAACGGAGAGTATTATTGTCTTTCTTCTGAGCAACAGATGCCGCACCAACGAATTCAAGCCTGTTTTGAAGGCGAGCAAGAGTCTCTTTAATTGGTTCAGGTTTGATCTGAACGAGATCGATATCTTCGGAATACCGAGGTTGTGGATCCAAATAGAGTTTATGAAGAGCGGTCCCACCGCGAAACGCGAGGCGTTCGCGTAGGAAAACATCCGAAAAGATTTCCACAATAGCGCGTGTGATCACAAGGTCCTGCTCAACCTGTTCATTTGTCTGCCATGGGACGAAATTGGCCCATTGGGTGATATAAGCGCTAGGAATCACTATTCGGTATCTATCGTTTCATTTACAACTACATTCCATCTCGTTTCAACGGGGAATCCGTGTCTCCTTTTTGTTGAGCTCAATGGCACAGGAAAGAACTTTCCGACGTTTGATGCCGCAGCTCTATACAGCCCGTCGGCAAGTGACTCTGCACCTATTGCTGTTTCAAGCAGATAGCCGAGCCGCTGAATTACGGCAGTTGGAACGAACTGAATAAACTCCTTGTCTAGTTTCTCGATACGGATCGCTTCGGTCAGCTCTGACAGTACTTCAGCTACGCGGTTCAAACCGCCGATTCTTTTATTGTGCTGCACTAAATCGGCAGCCGTAAGTTCCGGCGAGGAAATTTTAACAACTCCTGTTTCGGTCTTTCGGTCTTCGAGAAGGTTTTCTCGGATCTCTTTTCGGGTTATGTAATTTACCTTTACCCCTTTCTTTACGGTTGGCCTCATCGGCGGAAAACCCGTGAAAACAAAGAACTCTTGAGGCACCTGGTGTGCCGCTCCGTGGAATGCAGCAGCGTTTAAAAGGCCAACGTAATATGACCGATTCAAGAAACGCATTAGTCCATCAATAAATAGTGCAGGAGGAAGGATCCCGCGTGAAAAGTATTGAGGCGTGACAATAACGTAATAACCCTTGTGTGCGGAAATTATAGTGCCCTTTCGTGATAATCGGTTCAGAGAACGTTTGATCGCGGTTTCAGAATACTGCGGCAGCTCACTCTCAACTCGATCTAGAGAGAAAGCGCTCCGGCCGTAAGCAATTTCCTTATCTACCCATTCTTCGACTCTAAGTTGCGAACTTTGTGTTTCCATGAAAGTAATCCTTTGCACAAAGTACCACTTGTCGGTACTTTTCGCAAAGAAGTACTTTACTTCGAATTCGAGTACACCGCTTTGTGATCTACCTGCTCAACCATTCCTCGAAGAGCCAGATCCTGTTCGGTCGGTAACAGCCTGGGCAGTTTACCGACATCTTCAACGATGAGAGCGGCCCCCTTCCATGTCCTTTTTTTTGTAGGCGTTCCTACTAAAAATAATGTTGATGCCTCCTCGCGCTCCTTGCCGATTGGAATGGCCCAGAGAGTAAATCGAGTCGGGTCAATCCTTGAATAAAGATAGAAGTAGTTTCTGTGAATTATTGAATGTCCGCCCGAGACGTAGTTTCGATCCTTCTTTTCCCAGACGACGCCTTCAAGGTCTTTCAGCCTCTCTGGGAACGAACCGCGTTTTTGGTGGAACTTCACCAAATCTCTGTTCATCGATGCGGTTGCGTCAACGGGGATTTCTGAGCCTCGCTTTCGTTCCTGCGACCAAAGGGAGTAGACATAGACGCCGATCAAAATTGTGAGGGCCAGCGGAGCTAGGATGAGCGAGATCTTGAGTCTATTTAGCATGCCTTTTAGATGGATGCGTGTTCAATCAACAAAGAACCTCTATTGCTTTGGGCAGAAAAGTACCCCACCTCGATAGGAAGGTTGTTTAGAGCGTTGATAACCGGATCATTGTTCGCCGATTCGGTTTCTACTTGACTTTCTAGCAAATCAACCCCTGAGTCTTTTGCTGAATGAAATGCCAGTTCCGAAAGACGTTCGTTCGAACAGATTCGATCAACCTCAGACGAGATAACTTCTTTGAGAGCGGCTTTCTTATATTCGGTAGGCCGATTGGCATGGCTTGGGTCTGTAAATGAGTATTGAGGATCAACATCTCCAAGGTGGATCTCCCGGGGTGTTCCTTTGATCGCGGCGGAAAAAGTGTTTCTATGAACCGCAAATGGGGGGTACGCCGCACGGATCGGCGGGGCGGTGTCGCTAATAATTAACACTTCGGAATGAGCTGCTGTTTGTCGAATCTCATTCGGCAGCATGAGGGCACGCTTTTGCTCAGCGTATCTGGTGTTGTCCTGTTTCTTTCCCGGAAAGTCCTGAAATGTTTTTGAGAAGATCGTCGTTTCGCCCAGCTGCTTTGAGGCGTACTCGGCAGTCACATCGTCAAGACCGGGAAGAAAGATCTTGGTCATTATGGTACCGAGAATCGCATTCGCCTGCTCACGACCGTATTGGTCGTACATTTGAGGTAAGTCCTGATATCCGAGACCGAGTCCAACACCACGCCCACGCCCGATACCCGAAATTCTTTTGACTTCCGAGACATTCAACTGGTAAGCCTCGTCTATGAGAACGAAGCAAGGGTGCTCAGGTTCATTAACGCCATCGAGCCTCATTTCCATAACGGCCTGTCCGATAAACGTGGCGATAAACTCTTTGTACACATCCGCAGCACCCTCCGAGACAACAAGATAGATCGCCGTACCTGGACGGCGAAGGTCTGCGAAGTTTATCGAGCGGCAACCAATTGCCGCTTCGTCCTTGGCCGGTGGCATCGTCACCATCCGGGCAGGGGCAAGTGTGAAGGGTCGAAGCTTGTTGTACAAACCTATCAAAATCGATCCGCGAGTCTGAACCGGTGCCTGGCGAAAAGCCAAATATGCTTGTTTAGCATACAGACTTGGGGAATTCATCATTGCATCGGTGAACGCCTGATCGCCGTCGCCGCTCAGGAAGAGTAGAAAGTCGGCGGCGAAGGCTGGGATAGCTTTCTCACGGTAAACTTCCGCGATGTGAAGCAGAATTGCCGTCAAAGCTATCTGTTCGGCATCACCCCAGAAAGGGTCGGCATTCGTCCGGCGTCGGCCTTCTATACCGAGCATCATCCCGGCAATCTGACACGCAAACGCAGGATCTTTTCGACATTTTGGAATGAAGTTCCACCGATCGCTTTTTGTCGGATCGTTAAGGTCTAAACGGTAAATTGTTTTGGCGGAGCCGGCCGTCTGGGTGAAAAGCTCGCCTTTAGGATCGTAAACCAGACATGACGACTTGTTCAGGATCGCCCGGATCATGGAAACGAAAAAGGTTTTTGATTTACCGGAGCCGGTCGGGCCGAACATAACAAAGTGTCGGAGCCACTGATTTGCGGGAAGAAATACATCGCGACCCCAAAACGCTTTTGCTAGGGGAAGAGCGTTTGCAGGCCATGGCAATCCTTTGATCCGATTCATCAATCCGCATCGTATAAGATCAGAAGACTTTGCCCACCTTGCTGAGCCGTGGGCCGTACTCATTCGTCGAACGCGGTAGGCCCAAATTAGTGAGTACGAATCTACAAGTGCGCCTGCAACACAAATCAGAGCCATCGCCCAGAAAACCAAGACGATCAAGCCGTATACATTTAGAAGGTATCCCGCGAACAAACAGACGATCGCGCCGAGTAGCCCAAGAGCAAAAAAGAAAACGCACATCCCAATATCAGCCGACCACAGCCAAAACGCTTGATAGGACGGCAGATATTGCTCATTTGCCTTCCTCGGAATCCCATAGGAAGCGTCGAATTTCTCAATCCATTCACGCGAAAACATAGCTTGATCAGTTACCGTGCGTTACGAAAATAGTCACTCTGTTCTCTCAGCGAGTCATAAGTCGCCGAAGTAAGCGACAATACATCACCCCGCCAATGCCGTATCTTCCAGCCTGACGCACTCAATTGTTCGACGGTTGAAAGGGCTGCCGGAGCAGGTTTGTCGCGGAGCGTTTCAAAATACAGAACGGTATTGGGTTCGCTTTGAGGAAGCGGAAATCTAAATAGTAATTGTGAGCCTAGATCGGATTTGGGTACGGCCAGAACCTCGAATGAAAAAGGTTCGCGTCGATAAGCGACATGAAACGTGCTTCTGTCGGAAGCAATAGTTGCTGAACTTGTCTGAATCCCAGGCGGCTGTAGTTTGGCCTCATTAAGTCGACGAATTATCCGATCGACATTCTCTGGGAGTCTTCCGTTTTGAGCATTGAGCGACAACACGGATAACGAGATTGCCATCCCCAAGGCCGACGTTTCTCTGAGTCTTACCGCGTTATCATACTGGGGACCCGAGAACGGGTCTTTGGACTGCGGTCCGGTCAGCGAAGACACTTTTTCAGATTCAGGCCCACGAGTCTCAACAAATCGAACCTGGGCCGTTTCGCTCTGCGGCATCAATATTCTGACAAATCCGTAGACGCCGACCACGCAAACGACTACCAGTAGGCCAGAGTATTGGGTGCCAACCACCGACTGTTTGATCCTCGAAAAAAGCCCCAATTTGGATTCTGTTCTATTCATATCAAATTGTCGGCGAGTTGCGGCCACCTGATCTTCCAACTGTTATCACGCGAACCTAGCCAAGAATCGATGTCCGGGTGGAAGGCGTGCGTCATCCTCAAAAGATAGTCGAGTTGAAGAGTTAGCAGTTCTCTGGACGCGCCGGTCTTTACGAAATAACAAAAATACCGGACCAAGTTTTTCGAATTCAGAGACTCAACCGAGTCGCGTTCGAGAGCTGCAACGATGTCGATCGACTCACGAACACTCGGATGATCTTCCATTCCGGCAATCCCGCGAACGGCGTCTATTAGCTTGGTTGTAAGTGCCAAGTGGGTTGAAGTCGCGCGTTTATTTCTTGTCGATAAGATCTCAAGCTCCTTTTCCAGCGATGGACTCGCGAAGCGGCTGTAAACGTGTCTCGAAATAAACGGTGAACTGAGTTTGTGGCGCAGGTCATTTGAGGTCGTTATCACGATCGGTCTGGAATTCCAGTCAGTAATGCCTATCGCCCCGCCTTGATATCGTGGAATGTAGATCAGTCCGCGTTCGAGGGGCATCAGAAGTGAATCTTCGATGCTTGCTCCAAACTTATCGCTTTCATCTAAGATCAATACCGGAGGAGGCTTTATTGGTGTGCTTGCCGCCGCGCGTGCTGCCAGATCGTACGCCATTCCGACTTCACCAAGAATCAGGAATTGACGCTGCCACTTAGAGCGTCGGGCCTCGTCGAGAAACTCGGCTTGCTCTTCGAGGGGTAGTTGTTTTGCTAGTGCGAGGTGTTCTCTCATCCACACTTCCTGCTCTTCGCTGTCCCAGTCATAGAGAATTTCTTCCTGTCTTAACCCATCGCGTCCGGCAACAACGCACATTGAAAGATTACAGGCGGCGGCTAACGCTTCAGGAAATGCAGTCTTCCCGCTGCCGCGCGTACCGGAAATAAGCCATGCCCGTCCAGACTTAAGACTTTCACAGAAATCTTCGAATACTTGCTCGTCGGGCACGTATCCGTGTCTAGCCATCAGTTGGAAAAGCTCACCCTGTTTTTCTTCTGAGACAAGTTCGCGAGGGTTGATCTGTGGACGGCTTGCGTCAAACGGAATCATTCTTTTTTTGCGCCGATTTCGGCATTGGCTATTGTGGTGCTTGCTTCAGGTAGTTGCGTCACAAGCACGTATCCGGTAGTACCCGCTAAGACCTCGAGAAACGTGTCCTCGCGTTCGGTTCCAAACAGTGACTGACTTGTGTCCTCAGACAACTTTTCGGTTCCTCTACGCAGCGGCTCCGATATTACTACTGTTCCACCTGAACGGAGCGAACCGACCGATCCCAATATCGAGCCCGCAGTATCTTTTAGGCCTCGAAAGAATCGAGTCCACTTTCCCGTAACTCTTCTCCTGTTTCCGGGAACACCCGAAGCTCCGTCAGTTCCTAATAGCTCGCCGGTGAACTTCACCAGTTCACCTGAAACCGGATCTATCAGGCCGATAATATTGACGAACGCTCTTACGGATTCACCGCCTCGTAGATTGCCAATCAGAGTGGTCCCTGCCGGATAGGAGTAACCTTTTCCCGCTACCGGTTGTGTTAGTTCCATACGTACGACCCCGCCAGAATTTCTAAGCGTGTAGATCGCTCCAATAAGGCGGACCGTAAGCAGTGAGCCAAAGGGCAGCGGGCCACTTACTTTTGTCTTTGGTGTGTCCGAGATTGTCGCTATAGTCGCTGCAGTATTATTGCGAAATTGCTCGTCTCTGACCTTAGTGACTCCAAAGAACAACGAGCGTCCTAAGGGTTCGGTTGACGATACGGCTTTTGACAGTGGAGTGTCATTACCTTGTGGAGAACTCTTCTTTGTCTCTAGGTTGGTTGGCTGATCCTCTCGTTTGAGAGCGTCCCGGGAGGAGATATCAGTGCCAAGATTGAAGGAAGGCTCGGTTCTCGTTCGCGATGCTGACATCGAAGAGATATCGTTTGACTCGGCGTCAACCGTAGCGGGTTTGTCGATTGATATCGGTTCATCGGATTGCCCAACCACAGAGTCCTTGCTTGCAATTGGCTCCTTCGAAGCGATCATTGTTAGGGCGGCCTTGAGTTTCTCATCCTCCGTCATTGGTGCCGGAGATGATTTCTGGCTCGTGCGATTGACGGCTTGGGGATTCGGCGAAGCGAACCAACCCATTCCGAAGAACCAGGTAATCGCTGTTCCAATTAGTAACAAGAATATGGTGAACGCCGCAGCGGTTTTTAGTACCTTTGCGGTTCGTGAAGTTTCCCGTTCCGATCCGGTTTCAAGATCCAATTCGTCATCATTAACTTCATCGTTGGATAGTTCATTCTGATCATCCAGCAACATTTTCTCGCGGCCTTCATTTGCCTCGATGTCGGGTAACGCGGTCGGAACATCGGAATTAGTAGTTAACATAGTTTGCATTGCGTGCCTCCCTTATTTCGATCCGCTAAGGGTTGCCGAGATCGGAGCGTCGATGGCTTCGGTTTGAGCGACGGCAACACGAATCTTTTGATTGACGCCAAGGAGCGGGGATTTGTAGACAAGAGCATAGAACGTCGAAGAGCCTGGTTGGACGAGACCCTCAAATGCGGTTGTTTCCAAATAGCGGATATCGAGCTTGGTGGTAAGAAGGCTGTTGCCGTCCTTGTCTATTGTTTGGACCTGAAGTTCAGGGGAGCCTTGAACGAGCCTTAGATTTGTTGACGCGGAGTTGCGAATGGCAACGACAACTAGACGGTTTTCGGAATCAAGATCAGTGACGCGGGTCAGTGATAGTTCCAGGCCATGAAGCGGGGATGACCACGCTGAGAGATGCTTTTTTTGATCTCGAAGAACGTCCGCCAGCCGCTTGTTTACAGCTTTGGATATCTCAGCATCGGTCATTGCTCGCTTCGAACCCGCCCGCTTTGATTCGGGCATTTCGGCGAAAACAGCGTTTGAAATTGAGTTGGATTCAGAACCTTGAGTGCCAGAGACCTTGAAATCTGTGGGGCGAGTGGAACCGACCAGTTTAGATACCGCACGTGAGTTGATCGGTGACGCACTTCCTGATTCACCTCCAAGATCAAACGCGAGTCCTGCAACTTTTCGCGCCGAAACAACCGCTTCCCGGTCATATGAGATAACGCATCTGTGAGCATTCTTCTGAAGGTCGCCGACCGGTACCAGTTCGAGAATCAATACCAGGCCGGACCGCATCTGCAGGCTGATCGCGGCAGAGGTTGCTCCGTCTTTGGAAGGGAGGAATCCTTCTCCCGGGTAAATGGTTATCGATCGGTCGGTTTCTTTTGTCGGAGATTGAAACACTGAGGCGAGCTTGGGGTTTCCCTCATGGATGTAATAGATTCCGTCCGATGCCGGAAACTCCACAATAGAAACTGCGTTTTGTGCGAGTCCCAGACGCACGACCGTAGGCTGCTTCGGATTCACCGTCACATTTGCTTCTCCCGAGAGAAAATCAGGAAGCGGAGCGTTAACTACCGCAACGGGCTGTGTTTCCTTGACCGCTGATACGGTTACGACCTTTTCATTTAAGGCCTGATCATTCTCGTTCGATATCGGCCGGAGTACTTTTTTTACCTTAGGTTTATTATTCAATTTCCGTGTTTGCGTATACACATTGATTACAAATGCCGACAGGACGATGAGAGAGATTCCTAAAATCCTCGCACGGTACCTTCGTAGAGCTGAAATGCTTAAAGTTTTCATGATTCAAATAATGTCCTTGTTACTTACCGCCAGTTAGTTCACTGCCGGGTTGAATTGCTGATGTCGTTTCATCCGCATCGCCGATTAGCGTTAAGGGCGAGACGGTCTTGCCGTTTACGGGTTCGACGCGAAACCGAAGAATCGTAAAGCCGGTTCTCAGGTTGTTATCATTTCTGATCGGGGTTGCAGGGCTGTCTTTCAACAGAAATTTACATTTGAGCTGCACGGACTCTTCGACATCCTGCCCTGATGCTTTTCGACGTATTTTGCGTGTGCCGATCGCCCGCAGAATGTATGGGTCGCTTTCGTCAATGGATAAGTCCTGGAGTTCCCATGACGAATTAACGCTTTCTGTTTTCTCGGCTGCGAGAACGCCGTTCTGTTTTAGCCGATTGGCCATCGCCATCGAAAGATCGGGGTCGAGCATTCGGAGCAGTTTATTGACCTGTCCCTCCCGTGTCGTTTGTTCAACTTCGTAGAGCGCTGTGAGGAATTCCTTGACCAGATACTTCTTGTCAGTTGATGTCGGAACGTCCGGCGTGATGCTGACAGCTTCGGTCGAACCGTAATCACGGTTGTTTAGTTCGACAACTCGTCCGCTCGATTTATCGACCACTATGCGGTCTGCCTTTCTGAAGATCAGGAACATGTTTACGCAGCCGCTCAGAACGAAGGCAAAAAGCAGCACGGCGAGGATCTTCAAAAGCGACGCGATCGTAACGATGTCGTCCGGGTCGCGAGTAAGGTAAGTTGGTGAACCGTTAACCAATTTCCCTGTATCAGGCGTTTCGATTTTTGTTTCATGTGCTTTCATAAGATTTCGGTCTCGAAATGGCTAATGGCAAAAGCAGTGCCAGAGGTAAAATAGCCAATCTCAGGTAGAAAGCTGATATCTAATTCCACTCCGGCAGAAAAATTTGCCGAACGGTGCGAAAGTCGTCCGCAGTTGACTCGAAAATTCGCCGACTATCGATCGAGGGTTGATAAAACAATTTCTCCGGCAAAAGTTGACCGAGCTCGCCGAGTTGAATTTTTTGGAATGTCTTGGCCGACAATAACAGGGCCGAAACTGAGTTGTTGCGGCTCTTCTGAAGTTTCCCGAGAGATCAGGCTTCGTCTACCGGTTCGCGGATCGTAAAAAACCAAAATTGCTTTGCATTCCTGACCCTCCGTTGCCTTGATCTCCTTTTCACTCCTAGGATATTTCTCGGCGACGAATGGTGTCGGAGGCGTGGCGAATCTGCCTTGCTGCTTTAGCCAGCGATACACCTTCACGCCTTGCGAAACATAGCCCAGAGTTTCCTTGTACGGCGGGACACCGTTAACCGTACTCAGTTGAGAGGCATTGATTATTCGTCCGTTCGACTTTAGATTTCGTCCATAAAGATATGCAGAGACGGTGCCTTCGCCGGCGTTGTAGGCGGCTAAAACAGACTCAAGTCTCCAATCAAATAGGCGCCCCAAATACTTCACATACTTCGCTGCCGCATATAGCGACGAGGTCGGCTCGTACGGGTTTGTGAGCCCAAACCGAGCAGCGGTCCCGGGCATAAACTGCATCAGCCCCTGTGCGTTCTTTGGACTGGTCAGCCATGGCCGGAACCGCGTTTCGTTATAGGCAATAGTCCATAGGATAAGCGGGTCGACGCCTTCGCTATTTGCGGCTTTTTCTATCGTTGCCTCGAACAATCTGGCTCGTGAAAGTACGTCCATTCTTGCGAGTGAACTTCGGGAAACAAGGTGTTTTTCCTGCGCGGTAGCCGCTAAAGGAAAACCGGCAAAAAGTAGCAGTACCAAGGCGATCGGGTTTGTGATTCGTTTTCTCATGGCTTCCGCCCATCGCAACCCATGTGCCACCGATGCCGATGACGAACGGCACGACCCTTGCAAAGCGAGTGAAAGCATTGGCGTATTCGGTTCCTTTTCCGGGCTCGTCAACGAACACTTATACAGCGAGGACGACTATGAAAAAACTACTGACACTTATCAAAAGCTATGTGCCTGCGATGGCGCCGTTTGGATTGATTCTACTTTTCACACACCTGACTTCGGCACAAGGTCCGATCTTTACCGGGGACGCGAGTAACCTCTCCAACATCATTCGTGAAGCTCTTAAGCTAATGGCGATCATTCTGTTTTGCCTCGGAGCGGTCGGCGTGGCTTGGTCGATCTACAACAAAATGACCGGAAAGGAATGGGGCAACCAAGCATTCGGTTCGCTTCTGTCGTTTGCGTTCGGAACGATAGTCGCCGTGTTCTGGCAGCTTGCACAAGGACGTGCGGTCGGAGTTGATACGAACTTCTAGGAGGAAGCAAGATGAGAAGACGTGCAACACGACCAAATGTTTTCCGTGGCCTAAAGCGGTTCGGGGTCTATTCGACGGACTGGAAGTTCATTCTGATCCCTACAGCGGTGGCCTACATCGTTCCTTTTGTTTTCGGACTTTGGGTGGGCTACGTCCCGCTGGGATTCCCATTGGGGCTGATGGTTTTTCTGATACTCCTCGGGATCTTCAACTATCTGCGTTTGAGTAAGCCTTCTTACTGGCTTTCTCAAAGGTTTGACGCCGAGATAGACCGGTGGACAGATTATCGACCGCCGCTGCGAAGCGAACTCGAACCGACAAGTTGGAAGATCCCGAACAGGAAATAAGCATGGACACAGCAAACCTAACATTCGCGCAAATCGCATTCTTTCTTTTCGGAGGACTTCTTTCCGTCGGACTCGGGCTCGTTGCGGGATTTCGCTTCATCCCGGCAGTGAGATCGCTATCGAGTCGTGCTCCAATAAACCGTGAATCACGAACTCACCTCGTCGAGAGCTCAGACGCCGGTAGGATATTTCCTACCGAGATCGCTGGCCTGGACGGGAACACTATCCGTTATCGAGATGGAAGCTATGGAAAGGCATATATTTTCGAACCATCGAACAGTCTTTACATCGACGGGAACGTAACTGACCAACGGATCGAAGAGTTAAAGACTATCCTAAAATTCGAAAAGCCAAAGAACACGATCGTTCAGTTTCGATTCCTAAACTCGCTCGACACAGGTGAGGTGCTTCGGGCACATCTCGCATCCAGAGATTCCGCAGCATCCGATCCAGTCGCTGGGGTGCTTCAGGCCACCAATCTTGCGCTACACGAAGAAGCGATCAGATCCGGCGAAGTTATGCAACAAACCGCTACAGTGTGGATACGGGTTCCGGTACGTGATTCAGGCGACAAGGGAATGATGTCTTCGTTCCTGCCTTCGCTTGCTAAAGACATACGGGATCATGGGTTCGCACACCTATTCCGTTTTCCCATAAAAAGGATAAGAAATCGCGAAAGTGAATTGATGGTGCAGAGAGAGGTGCTAAATGAAGCCGCGTGCAAACTCAAAGCTTCACGTGTATTTCAATCATTCGAAGCCAATTTTCCGCGCAGCTTGCAGCTTCGGGAGATGAACCGAGCAGAGATATTTGAATCTCTGTTTTCCAGCCATCGCCGGGAACACGATTCCTTCCCAAGTCTGACGAACTCAGATTGCGTCGATCTGCGCCGATATCTTTGCAGTACAAACCTTGAGACAACTCGAGAGCAATACGTCCGACACAATGGCACTCCTGCGAGCCTGATTAGTCTCAAGACCCTTCCAAATGGCTTTGTAACTGCCGATATCATGCGGTATGTGACAGCGACGAAAGCCTTAGGCTTTCCCCACGAGATCGTCGTTGATTTGATGACAACCGAAAAACAAGCTGCAAAGAAGGACCTGCAAAAACGAATCGACCGGATCGAAGGCAGCCGCAACACCTGGCTCGGTTTCAGAAATCTTAAGAAGGACGCGGTCGTGATCAAGTCAGATCTTGAGGGCTTGCTCGAACAGGTCGAAGGGGACAACGAAGAGATCTGCAATATCCGGCTGAACATTATTGTTTTTGCAGGCCGCTCAAAAGGATTGAAGGAAGCTCGTCGGCAGATTGAGATCCTTGACGACCGATGTGATGCGGTAGTCTCAGCGATCCGCAAGAAGATCGGGGCGGACGCGATTCGCGAAGATGCGGTTCGGCAGCGGGCAATTTATCGTCGAATGCTTGCCGGCGAACTTACTTGGAAGCCAACAGGTCAGGAACTTACTGAAACAGCCGATTCGGTAATCTCTTTTGTTCCAACCGAAACTAGCTGGCGCGGAAGCCGACGGCCGCATAGCATCTTCACCACACCAAACGGCCAGATGTTCGGTCTCGATCTCTACGACCGCGCACTGATCAAATCGCCAACGGTCATCGTTACCGCAGCGTCCGGCGAAGGCAAGTCATTTCTTGCGGCCATGCTGATCACGGACATCAGGGCACACCGAGGAAACGTAAAGGTTCGGGTAATGGACTACCGGCATTCCTTCAAACCTATTTGTAAACTGTTTGGCGGCCGTCACATAGAGTTCAACGAAGCAGATCCCAAACCGATCAACATCTGGAACTATCCGGGAATCGGGGACGGTAACCGCCCTACGAAGCGCCAGCTTTCAATGGTTCTGATGGATATTCTCATTCTTAGTAAAACACCAAAGACCGATGCGATCACGAGTGCGATCGCGGCGACCGTTATCGATGAGGTCTATAAAATGTCGCTCGCTCGTAACGGAGCGGGCAGACCGAAATTTCAGCCAACTCTTGGACACTTTCTAGATGTTCTAAAGTCCTATCACTGGGAGCCGGCGCAACAAGCACAGGCCAGCGAACTCTATTTGAAACTCAATGTCCACAGAAAGGATCCGTGGCTGAATTCACCAACTCACCCTGACTACGACATTTCATCTTTATTCGACGTTTTCGAACTCTCAGGTATAAGCGGTCTCGACGAAAAGATTCGTGAAAGCGTCGGTTTTCGCATTAGTGCCCAGATAATGCAAGAGATCGGAGAAGAGGACGATCGCAAACAAAAAACTCCGATCCTGTTTCTTTGTGACGAGATGCGCGAGATCAACAAACACTTCCCGGCTATTCAGGAACTTATCGCGGAAGCGTCCGTTACAGGTCGTAAAGAAGGATTAGTAACGGTGCTCTTCTCACAAGCCTACGAGCACTTTACCGGTACAACCGAGCGGCCTAATGAGATCGGCATCGACCTTGTTAAGAATTCGGGCATAAAGATGATCGGTAAACAGATCGGAGGTTTTGACCGTCTGGCATCCGATTGCGAACTTGCAACTGAGACGGTCGCGGCGATCCGTTCGATCCGAAATCAATACGGGCGATTTACACAATGGGTTTTCGTCATAGGAAGCGGGGTGGACAAGATCGTTCAGATGGCCGAGATTCGCCTTTCGCCTGCGATGCTCTGGGCAAATACGAATGACACCAACGAAGCAAACGCACGGCGCCTTGTCGAGAACATACGTCCCGACTTGCCGCCTGAAATCGTCTTGACGTGGCTTGCCTCGAAGTATCCGAGCGGATTGACGGCCATCGGCCTCACAGAGATTTCAACTTTTGACCTGAACGAACTCGGCGGACTGGAGGTAGCAGCATGACCGGAAGTAACGAAATAGTAAAACAGATCGTACTCGGCGTAGTTCTTAGTTCGATCTTTATTGGCATCGACGTGCGTCCCGCTCGGGCACAGTGGACGGTATTCGATCCTTCGCAATACGTTCTCCAGGTGGAGAAAAGGGTCGAAGAGGCGGCTCGTTGGCTGGAGACCATCAACCACTACATCGAGACCTATGAGCAAGCGGTCAAACAGTACGAAAAGATGGTTGAGAGCGTGACGAATTTGCGCGGTATTCTCGGCAAGGTCGAAGAGCAAGTCATGCGGCACAAGCAGCTGATAACTACCTACGCCACTATCGGACGGCTTATTCGCGGGACCTTTGAACTTAAGAAGCGAATTGAGGCGACCATAACCAGCCAAATTCATTCGGTAGTCAATATCGCAAGACGACTTAAGAACGGCATCTTCGATATGGATGCAAATAAGCGCGACCTTGATGATTTTCTTCGGTATTCGATCGGCCGAAGCGCCGATGCTCACCTCAAAAATCTCGAACGACTTGCAAAGCTCGATTCCGAACTAGAACGGATGCTCTTTGATCGGGAAAACATACTTCTAGACCTTGCCAAACTCTACGAGGAACGCGAGAAGATAGCAGATGAGACCCGAGCGATCGAAGCAAATCCCGCAGCAAATCGGGACGGCGTTCAATCACTGATCGACCAAATGTTGGCGATCAATCTGCGTATATCTACAGTTGAAGGCCAACTTCGCGAGCTTGAAGCGAAGATCCAAGCAAAATTTATTGCCTACGGTCTCAAGATCGAGCAGATGACCGAGTTCGGAAAAGAGATTCGCAAAAGCACCGAGATGATGACTGGGATTACACGAGCTTCGGATGAGTTTCTTCGCGAACTCGAACGCTACGAAGTATGGAATGACGACGTTTACGACAGCCCACTTCCTTGAGGAAATCCTGACCGATTAAGAGATAGAACAAAATAAAACCATGAGAAAAGCGAATCCATTTCGACACGCTTTAGCGACAGCTCTCTTTCTTCTTGCCTACCTCGTCTCGCCATGCCTCCTCGCCCCCAAAGCGGCCGGGCAAACCCGGCCGCGCCCTCCTCGTGTCGAAGGGCAGACTCCGGTAGGAACGATGAACGGGCAGCCTGTCACGGCAAATGACCTGATAATGACGATCAACTCAGACTCTCCGTTCATGCCGCCGCTCGATGGAAGCCCCGCGCCAATACTTCGGCAATTTGAAAATAGATACCCGGCAAACCCGGTCGCAAGTCCTTCTCCTGGACCGGTGCTTCCACCTAAGCCGGCTGCCCCGAGTTTCAGCGAGCAGATCAAAAATCTCATGCGAACCGGCCAGGAATGGCTGTTTCAATCAGTTCTCAATGCCATCGTAAAACCGCTGATGCCGATCCTTATGTTTCTCGCTTGGATCATTGCGAGTTTTGTTCTGATCTTTGCCTTTATTCGCAGGTTCCACGACAACCGCGGCCTTGGGCCCGAACACCTCGTGGCATGGGCGGTCCGCTCGATCATCTTCATGGTGTTGATCGGGGCGAGTCCTTTCATCATCGACGGCCTGACCATAACCGGAAAGTTCTTTGCGAGGCCGATTCGAGCCTACAACCGTTCACTTGTCACTGAGTTTGACGACAAGATGAAACAGTACGTCAAGGCTAACTTCGCGGTGGAAGATCCAAATGCGCTGCTTGCTGAACGACTTCCAAACGGGGAGCCGGGGCTTGTGGGCATAATCATGGACAAGGAATCGTCTGTGAAGGATATTACAGGTGAACTAAATATTCTTGGCTGGAATTTGCCGCGAATGTTTACCTTCATGGTCATAGGCCAAAACATCATTAAGTTCGGCGGACTTTTCTTAGCAATCGCAGGTCTGTTCATCTTGATCGGGCTAAAACTTGCGGCTCCTGTTCTGGCTGCTTTCGGTTTTGATGAAAAATTTGCTGCGCAAATGTTCTATCCATTCTGCTGGGGAGTCGCAACGTTTGCACTGTCATTTCCGATCGTGAAGGAAGTAACGCTTTACATCTGTTATGGCCTAGGTGTGCTCGCTCTCTCCATCTACAACGGGGAAAGCACATTCTCGCTTGATCCCGTTACCGCGAAGATCATCACCAACGGTGCCTACGATCCGGCTTCGAGTGCCCTTATCGTTACTGCTTTGTTCTTCGTCTCAAGTCTCTGCTTCATTCTTGTTCCATGGCTCAGTTACCGTGTGCTTCGCGGACAGGTCTATGAAGGTGTATCTCAAATCTCGATGGGCTGGATGCTTTCGAGTATGGGAACCGCGCTGGAGACGTATGGGCTTGTAGCCGGAGCCGCCATAAACCGACAGGCCGAAAACACCCAAATTCAGGGCATCTACAATGCAGAGCAGACGGCCGCAAGAAAATCCCTCGAAGCCGCTAACCAATCAACGGACGCTCGTTTGGTCTCGTCCGTTGCCGGAGTCGAAGGAGGCCTTACGACCAGCCTGGGACAGATTCGAGCAAATCAAGTGACGCAGACATTGCTTGCAGAGGCGAGCAAGAACTATGGGCTGAGCAGCAGTGCTGCGGCAACTAAACGCGAAATTGCAGGAACACTGGCCGAGGCCCAGGGAACTAAAGAAGCTCGAACCATTGACGGCATGAAGGAGGTTGAACTTCGCGGTCAGGGCAACCTTGAGCGATTTGGAATGAAGACCTACGAATTTACGCCAGGCGGCTCCTCTATCGCCGGAACTTCTGTTCCGATTCGAACGGGGCAGGAACTCTTCGACTGGTCGAGAAATAAGCATCCTATCCAAGAAGTAAACAAGCAGATGGACTCAACGACCCGCAGTAACATCGCACTTCAAAACAACAACACCGGCATTGTTGCCGACACGAAGGTAGAGGCAAGCAATGTCTATCAGGGTGAGATCAATCAAGCGCTCGAAACTCAGGCTTCACAAAGCAAACAGGCTTTCAATACCGGCAGTTCGATCGCCTCGTCGAGCACCAGACAAGGCGCCGGAATTCAGCTTTCCGGAATTCGCCGTTCAGCCGATATGGAGAAAGTATCGAATCAACTCAACTTCGAGGGCCGCACTGAAGCCGCATCAATAAATCAGACAGCGGCGATGGAGGCTGCCCGGCTCAGGATGGTTTCATCGGTTGTCACCGGATTCTTCAGGGATATGGACCGAAGATTGGAGGAGATGAAGCCCAAATACTAGCTCCAGAATCAGGAGGTTGGCTTCATTGAAGTTGGCTCCGGTCACCAAATAGCCGCATAGCGATCATTCACTGAGTTCTCTCTTGACACTGGAGTTGGCTCAAGGGTGTAAGATTAATTTGTGGTGGAAAGTAATTCGGTAAAGATCGGAGAAATCGCGGCGTCGGCGGAGGTTAGCGTTGATACGGTTCGTTATTACGAGAAGTTGAAATTGCTTCCGAAGGCGGCTCGAACCAATAGCGGTTATCGTGTCTTTTCCGTTGAAACAGCAGAACGAATCAGATTTATCAAACAGGCGCAGGAAATGGGTTTTACCCTTGATGAGATAAAACAGCTTTTTGTTTCCGGCGGCGGCGAAAATCAATGCAAGAGTGTGCGTGACCTTATCCAAATTAAATTATCAGAGCTTGAAGATAAGATGCGGCAGATGAAGAGTTTTAAGGGCTTTCTAAACCGTCATCTTGTCGCGTGTGAAAATGAATTGACCACGCATGGAAAGGCGGCTGAGTGTCCGGTTTTCACAACGATTGAGATATCAAAGAAGTAACAGAGGTATTTTGTGATGGAAAAATCTAATGTTTTTGTCGGCGGTGCAATGTTTGCGGCTTTTGTCTCAAGCCTGTGCTGTGTGTTGCCGTTGATCGCCGTTGTATTCGGACTCGGTGCATTTGGCACGGCGGCGATTTTTGAAACGGTGCGTTATCCAATGATCTTCATCGCGTTTGCGGCGTTGGCATATGGATTTTATCGTGTCTATTTTCGTCGCGAAGAATGTGCCGAAGGCGAATCTTGTGCGACGAAACCTGTCAGCCGGATAAACAAAATATTTCTTTGGGTCGGAGCGATAGTTATTGTGGCGTTTGCGCTTGCCCCGCAGTACACAGGTTACATGGCGGCGGCGATAACCTCACCGAGTTCGCCGGCTACCGAACCTGCTCCGGTCGTCCTGACCGAAGAACCGGTCGCTAAAAAAACAATTGTTTTGCAAGTTCGTGGAATGACCTGCGAGGGCTGTGAGGCACACATCGAAGTTCCGTTGAGAAAGCTACGTGGCGTTATCACAGCCGATGCCGATTACAAACAACATAACGTGACGGTCGTTTATGATTCGGCACAGACCACAGTCGAAAAGATCAAAGAAGCCATCACGGCAACTGGATACGAACTAATTTAATTGTATGGATTGTTGTAGCAACGGCGTCGGAGCGATAAGCAGCATCGTTAAAACGGCCTGTGACAATTGTGGCGAGGTCGGTCGAATCGTCGCGAAACAAACTGTCGTGCATCAAGTTAAAAGCGAGAAACTCACGGCGGTAAGCGATTCGGAATATAGATTCTGTAGTTCGGCTGACTGTGAGGTTGTTTATTATTCTGCAGATAGCAGTGTGTTCACGACTGATGACGTGCGGGAATTGGTTACATCGAAAACAAAAGGCGATGATCGTCCTCTATGTTATTGTTTCGGATTCACCCAGGGAAATGTCCGACGGGAAATAGTTTTGAACGGCGAAACAACTATTCCGACTCAAGTCACGCAATTTATCAAAGAAAAACTCTGTGCTTGTGAGATTCGCAATCCTTCAGGCTCATGCTGTCTTGGCGAAATAAATAGAATCGTTAAAAGTCTTTTAGCCGAAAGAACATCCATAGTTAGCTAATAAATATCAACAAAACACCGCACGGATCCCAGACGTGACATATTTGAGTGTCGCCAATCATTTCCGGTTCGTCATATCTCGCGTTCGAATAATCGCCGTCGTCAATAACCTGTTTGGCGTGTTCATGCCATGCCTGAACATCGTCAACATCGAATTTCATCATGAAATTCTCCGCCCAGTCTTTGACGTAATAGTTCTGTAGCCTGAAAACCGCTCCACCTAAGCGACAATCGAACGTGCCGCCCCACCCTTCCGTTAACTCAAAACCAAGAGCCGCGTAGAAACTCTTTGAGACGGCGAAATTCTCCGCTGGAACGTAAACGACTAACTCTCTAATTGTTGACTTCATAGCGTTAATAACAGTGAGCAGGACACATACCTCAACGCAATCCCAATGTAAATAGATCGCCGAGCCGCTGTTGAGCTTCTTGCGGACCGACTTCCCGCCGGCCAAGCATTCACGAGGAAATGACTTGTAAGTGCTTAGCTAGCAAGGTCTCAAGCCTTAGCTCTTTTGCACATCTTGCGAGACTGGCCTCGGTAATTGTTCTTTGAGCAAGAGCGTCGCGGGCAGCCTTGATCGCAGTTCTTTCGCCAATCTTTGTGATGAATTTTAGACCTTCGAGAACCGCCCGTTCGACTGTCACGATTCGATAGCCCTTTTCATCAATGATCTGCTTATCGAGCCTTGTTTTTGTGCGAATCAGTTTATAACCCGTTTCTCGGGTTTTCTTCTCAGGTGAAACAATCACCCATATTTCTCCCGGCACTTGTTCGGCAAGATTGTAGTGATATAGAGCTGAAAGGCCCCCAATTGCCGAACCCGGCCCGAACTTTGAATACGCTATTTGGAATCCTACATCTTTATCCAGAGATGCCTTCGGATGGAGATAGATTCCGCGGCCGAGCCGAACAAGATCCCTTTTAGCGACAAGCCGCGATATGTCTTGCTGACTAATTCCTGCAGCCTTGCCCTGAGCCAGTGTAAAGACCCCAAGTTTTTTGATTTGTGGCTGTTGTCGCTTATCCACCATTAAAAGCATGCGGTGAAAAGCGACATTTGTCAACAAAAAATGTCGCACTCCACCGGCGAAGAACTCGATCAGTACGTGAAAACTGCAAGGTGTCGGGGACTTTTTGAACTATAAAAGAGCGGCAGATAGGCGGCGGTATAATGATGACTGTTGGTTACCAAAGAGTATCAAGAAGATCTCCGTGCGGCATCTGCGGGAAACCGGACTGGTGCAGTACAACCAGAGATCATCGCATCACATTCTGTGCGCGTTCCGCAACAGATGCCGATAGAATCAGTAGTTCGGGTTGGGGAGTTTTCTATCGTGAAATCAGGCACGTGCCCCATCCAGTATATGCTTTACAACGAAAGCAGCCGAGAAGTTCAAAACCAAACGCTCTAGCACCCGTCGAGATCCGAGACAAGGTCTATAAGGAACTAATCCGATTCTCGCCGCTTTTCGATCACATCTCACTCTTATCAGAAGAATGGGTAAGCCCAGATCAATACCTCAGTTGCTACGGGATGTTGCCCAAATCGGCACTACGAAGGCAGAGGCTTGCTCAGTCGATTGACGATGCACTGGCCAAAAAAGGTGCCCGCGTTCGAGCACTAAGGGGCGTTCCCGGCTTTTGGCGTACCTCGAACGGCAGACTCCAAGTCGGCGGCAACTATGACTACGCTGACGATCTTCTTTTGATTCCGTTCATCGGGTCAAATGGCCTGATTCAGGCCTGCCAGTTGAAAGCTATTGGTAAGAATTCCCGAACATCTCCAAAATACTCATGGCTTTCGTCGATCCGACAACGAGACGGATGTGGGCCCGGTACGCCGCTTCATTATGAAGGTGCGCTAGGATTCAAAGGTAAAACAATAGAGACGGTGCTGGTAACGGAAGGTGCTCTAAAAGCCGCCACCTGTCAGAGCTTTCTGCCGGATCGATACGTCGTCGGCAATAGCGGTGTCGCAACATCGCATCGAGAGATCGTTAGAGCCGCGCGCAAAAAAGCTCTGGAAATTGCGTTCGATGCAGACTGTTTCGCGAATCCACACGTTGCGCGAGCGCTTGCTTCGCTGGTCGCGTCGCGAGTTAGTGAGCAGCAGTTTTTGTCGTGCGAACAGCCCACCAGAATTCTCAAGTGGGACAAACGGTTAAAAGGAATTGACGATGCACTGATTGCCGGAGCAACTGTTCATTATCTGGACGTCCCTGAATGGCTTAAACTGCTGACCCCTGAGTGCTTTGACGCAGCAAGCCATCAACTCGCGGACATCTCGCCATCAAAATAAGCGGCTGACAATTCGCGTCATGAGCGAACCAGATGTATCTTCGACCTCTCTAGAGAAGTTAGTCAAACGAGTCGCCAAAATCGTGGACGGAGAACGATCGATCTCTAATAAGGAACTCATTGAACTCTGCAAGGAACAAGGGGGGTTTAATTCTGCTGTCGATTCGCATTTCTACCACGAGATAGCCGAGACGGCGATCAACTCACTTATTCAGGAAAAGTACGGACAGCATTTGCTCGCATCAATCGATCCGGTAGTGGCCGTATCGAAGATATTGAGGCCTCTGCAAAAGAGGCTCCCTACGCAGACCTGGCGAAGTGAGACTCAAATCGCCTTTCAACAGTTTTCCACGCCCGCGACTATCGGTTACCTCGCGGCGTATCTTTTGATTATTCAATCTGATGAAACCGTTCTCGAACCGTCGTGTGGCACGGGCAGTCTCGCTGTTTGGGCGAGCGCCGCGGGAGCAAAGGTAATAACCAATGAGATCGATCCGAGACGGAGAACGTTAGCTCATGCGTTAGGACTCAAGGCGTTTACGGTGGATGCGGAGTTTGTCGATGACCTGCTGCCTCATGATCTTATTCCGGACATAGTTCTTGTCAATCCGCCATTTTCTTCGACCGGTGGCCGTGTGCATGGGAATAGTTGCGAGTTTGGATTTCGCCATGTGGAGTCAGCATTGCGCAGACTAAGGCCTGGCGGACGGTTCGCCGCGATACTTGGTGAGAATGGTTCTTTTACTTCGGCCACTGGGAGTCGTTTCTGGAATTCTCTTTGTCATGAAATACGAGTGAGAATGTCGATCGAACTGCCCGGCCGTGAGTTCTACTGCAACGGCACAAGCGTTAAAACAACGCTTATCATCGGAACCAAGCATGTTTCAAGTAGAGGCGCTACATCCGTTGACGTCGGTAATGCTACCCATATCGTCGCCAAATCGGTCGAAGATGCATTTGAACAGGCCTTAGCGCTAGATATCCGCTTCTGATCAATAGAAAAATCAATGTACACGGCCATCCAAGAACGAAGTTCGGAAGAACTTTCTGTACCGATAATCGCGTCGAGTGAAACGCCTTCTGCGGTTGAACATATTGAGAGCGATGCGGACTTACAAGTATATTCGCCGAGATATATCTCCGGTGGTTCAACACATCCGGGAGTGATCGTCGAACCACCCGGTCTGGCCAACGTCGAACCGCCGCCGATCCGTTACCGGCCATGTCTGCCGAAATATCTATCTGAAACGGGAAAGCTATCGGCCATGCAGGTGGAGCGAATAATCTACGCAGGCCAGGCTCACGAGCAGCGACTAGCTGATGGTGCGAGAGCAGGGATAAGCATCGGCGACGGCACGGGAACGGGTAAGACGGCGACCTTGGCGGGGATCATTCTCGACAATTGGTTTCAAGGAAGAAGGCGGGCGGTTTGGTTTTCCGTAAAGACCGATCTGATGGAAGCAGTCTCTGACGAGTTCAAAAGGTTAGGTCTAACACCGCCGATCAAGCTGATAAATGACTTTCCAACCGATCAGGAGATAGACATTAAGGACGGAATTGTCTTCTGCACATATCGTTCGTTAATTGCCCGCAAGAAGAAAGGCAATAAAAGGATCGATCAGATCACGCGTTGGCTTGGACCAAATGGAATCGTGATCTTCGATGAAGGGCATAAAGCGAAGTACGCTTTTGCGGACGATCGGGGAAAATCGACACAGACCGGAGCCGCGGTTCTTGAGATCCAGAACCCTGAGAAGTTCCCGGACGTAAGAGTGGTGTATTCATCGGCAACATCGGCTGGTGAAGTAAGGCATCTCGCTTACATGTCGAGACTAGGCCTGTGGGGTGAGGGAACAAATTTCCCGCTTGGATTTGAACAGTTTGCTGAAGAGATTGAATCGGGCGGTGTTGGAGCACTCGAGATGGTGTGCCGCGATCTAAAGGCGATGGGACGTTACCTATGCGGAAACTTAAGCATGGGAACCGATCCCGAATCTGGCCTCGCTGTTGAATTTCGCGAAGTGACCCACTGGCTCACGCCAGCACAGCGAACGATGTACGACAACATGGCCAAGGGTTGGCAAGAAGTTTTCCGAAACATTCATCGGGCCTTAGACCTCACAAATTCCGGCAAAGCGACCCGCAGCCAGGCCGTTAATCAATTCTGGGCCGAACATCAGCGGTGTTTTCGCAATCTGATAACCGCGTTCAAGGTGCCTACTTTGATTCTTGAAATCGAGGGAGCCCTTGCCAGACGCGAGTCGATAGTGGTCTCGATTACGGGCACGGGCGAGAGCCAGACAAAGAAGCAGATCGAGCGTGCAGCAGACGAGGACGAGGCGATCGACAGCCTTGATTTCAGCCCGCGAGAGACCCTCACACGACTCGTTTCGAATTGCTTTCCGACCGCATGCTTTCAGGAGCGAACAAATCCATATAGCGGTGCCATTGAGTACATACCGCTCGTTGACGCGAACGGCGAGCAGGTCGAGAGTCGAGCCGCGTTACAACTCAGGTCGGAACTGCTGGACAAGTTGTCGGTTCTTGAAGTGCCTGAGCATCCGCTTGACCAACTTGTAAATTACTTCGGCGTCGAGAATGTCGCGGAGATGACCGGTCGGAAGAAACGTCTGATTAGAACAGCAAAAGGCACGCTTGAATATCGGCCAAGACAACTCACGGGTGTGCCTTCGAAACTCATCAATCTTTATGAGAAGAATGCGTTCCAAAACGGCGACAAACGAATAGCGATCATGTCGGAAGTTGCTTCAACCGGTGACAGTCTTCATGCCGGATGTAACGTCGGAAATAAACAAAGGCGTCTCCATATTGCCGCGGAGCTGAAGTGGTCAGCCGATAAACAGATACAGGATTTCGGGCGGACGCATCGCACAGGTCAGGTCGCACCTCCCTTGTATCTTCTCGTGTTTACTGAACTCGGAGGAGAGAAGCGGTTTTCCGCCACCATTGCGAGAAGGCTCGGCAACATGGGGGCGCTTACAAAGGGCGACCGTCGTGCCGAGAAGGCCGGCAACCTCGACAAGTATAATCTCGAATCAAGAGAAGGACGCTCGGCATTAAATGTAGTGTTGACCGGCATCATGCGCGGCCGCGAGATTGACGGACTTGACGACGCAATGCAGGCTCTTCGCGATATGGGGCTTGCGAAGACCGTTGATGGAGAAGAAAAGGTACCAGATAGCGAAAAGACGAACATTCCACGATTCTTAAACAGGCTATTGTCGTTGGAGGTTGAGCGGCAGAATGCGCTCTTCGACTACTTCTACTCCACATTCCTTGAAACTATCGAATATCTCAAACAGAAGGGAAAACTCGATGACGGGATGGAGGATCTCAAAGCCTTGTCGGTCGCCGTGTCGGACGCACCGCAGATTCTCAACTCCGATCCACTGACCGGTGCGAAAACCGTCTACTACAAACTCGAGCTTAAAGTCGCCACTACGCCCGCTAAGTACAATGATATAGCGGCCAGCGAGATACATCAGTTCTTTCAGGACCGTAGGGACGGATCGTTCATTGCGGTACGGCGTACACTATCCCATACCGATCCCGAAACCGGTGAACGGTATCAGATGTTCTCGATCACAAAACCTGTCGGCCGCAACATTGCGTATGTGCGGGAAAGTGAATTGAATCAGCGTTATCGAGTCGTTCCAAAGACGAGAGCAGAAACTTGGTGGCTGAATGAAGAAAACAGAATACCTGTATTCGAGAACCGAACCGTGCATCTCCTCAGCGGGGCGTTGCTCCCGATATGGAAATATCTTAAAACGCTTAGTCACGACGCGTTGAATATAGTTCGAACCACAACGGATGATGGGACGCGACTGGTCGGAGTAAAAATCTCCGAAGAATGGCTCAGAGAGATTCGGCAGCACTTTGGCCTGCGATCCAGTATTCCAACGACGGCGAACGAAGTGTTGCGTGTTGTCGATTTCGAGAAGAACAGCGTTAACTTAATCGGAAATATCACAGTGCGTTCCTCGCGGTTTCAAGGACAACTTCTTACAGAGATTTGTCCTTCGACGTTTGAACAGATTCGAGAATTGCGGAGCATGGGTCTTGTTAATATTGTTCAGCACGGAAAGCAGAGACTTTTCTTGCCGCAGGAGTCGCCGTGGCTCGCTCTCGAAAGGGTATTGTTTCTATATCCGCCGGAATCGACAAGCATCTCTTTTCTTCCGGAATTACTGGCCGCAACCGAGGAACTCACAAAACAGGAACCTGTAAACCTCCCAGAATGGCTTATCGAACCAGCTCTCGAATTCGTGAACAGTCTTGGCTGCTCCGCAAAAGTGCTTGTAGATCAGAACGGTATGCCGCTATTGAACGAAACATTTGCGATGTAGAACAAATCAGAAAAAAAGGGCATATAAAAGGTAACCAGCGCGCTTATCGCGGGTTTTTAGTTATGCAGGCTCAAATGTTGAAGTAGTGAATCGGGTTCTTCTCGCACGGGAAGACCGGATTTGTAGCCGAAACATCTCTGCGAAACCGAACGCCGCATGTGGGAGAAGTTACGTTATGGCCGATAAATATTTTGATGGTAGAGCTTTCAAGGGAAGATCGATCCTGGATGAGAAAATCCTCCTATTCGCCAGGGTTCCGCATTACGTCCTAATTACTGGAGAAAGAGGTACTGGAAAGACAACCATTGCCCACCAAATGCACGATCTTAGTCCCAGGTCGAAACGAGATTTTGTAAGCGTTAACTGCGCCAGTTTTGCGTCTGAACTTTTGGAGTCAGAGCTTTTTGGATACGAGCGAGGTGCATTCACTGGTGCAATCGCTGCGAAAGCGGGTCTGTTCGAAGCCGCACAAGGCGGGACACTCTTCCTCGACGAGATCGGAGAACTCTCGCTTGGACTTCAGGCGAAGTTTCTGAAAGCGGTCGAAGAAAGACGCATTCGTCGGGTTGGCGGAACCATGGAACGCGAAATTGATGTGCGAGTTGTTGCCGCGACTTCAAGGGATCTCCGATCAATGGTCAAGAACGGGACATTTAGAGCCGATCTCTTCGACCGTCTGAATATCCTTCAGCTTGAAACCTTGCCGCTTCGTTATCAAAAGGAAAGAATTGTCGAGACATTCCTCGACCAGTTAGAGACTGATAGAGGCACAATAGGACTGGAGGTGCCTGTACAAATCGAAAAAGAAGTTCTTATAGCGATCCAAGAACTCGAATGGAAGGGGAACTATCGAGAGATTAGAAATTTCGCAACCCGCCTTGCAGTCGAAACTATTGACGAACCGGCGATCACTCTTCAGGTCGTCAACAGTATGCTAAGTGGAGAGACCAGATTCCGTTCCGAACTAGAACTAGCTGACGAAAAGGATAACAACTACCTCACCGTCACGCTCGACCCTGCGACAGACGATCTTGATAGCGTCTACATCAAGGCCGCCGCAATGTTTGTCGAACACGCCCTAAAGCGATCAAACGGAAATCTGCGACGGGCCGCGCGTTCGATCAATACCACTCATTCAACGATTTCGCGGATTCTTAAAAAGAATCAGGAACGGTTCGTATCTCCGTCAAATCCGGCGAGCTCATACGCGGCTGCAGCATAAAATGACACAAACTTTTCTGGGTGTGAAGGTTCGCGAGGTTTCGCGAACCTTTCGCTTTTTGTTCGACGATAACTGGGGAACAAACGAGCGGTAGATAGGACTGTGGAGATAGAGATATGGAAATTCTGAATAGCGGGTCTTTTATTCCTCTTGATAATCGCGAGAAGATCGAACAACTGATCTTTACAGCCCAAACGCTCGCGTCCGAAGTAAGTCAGAACGCGGGATTTCAAAGCAGCGGGCAGACAAATCAGCAGATCGGGTTGGAACTCTGGAAAGGTGCGGAGTACATGACCCGGTCGCAGGAAGAAGTAACGATCCGGAACATTTTTCTGAGCAAGTTTCTGGAAAAGCTACGCGATCTAGAACGTGAGACCGTTCAACGATCATCTACGCCAGTCCCGTCTCCGATTCCGGTTGCAACACAAAACGCCGTTTCAATCAGTCCGCCAATACCTGCTGGACAGCAGACCGCTATCAAGACCGAATCTGTCGTCGAAGCAAAAGACGAATTTCTCGGTATCGTAGGTTCGCAGAGATCCGTCGAAGATCGACCATCGTACGCGAACGAATGTAAACCTGAATGCGAAGAAGAGATCGTTTCGATGTTGGACCCTTTGGAGCCTTTTGGAATCGTCGAGCCAACGGGTGATCCACGGGTAGAACAGAATTCCACTTCGACTCGGGAACCGAATATCACCATCGAAGAATCCGAAGATAACGATGCAATTGTTCCGGTTACTTGTGTCGAGGAAGTTGTTGAAGCTGCTCAGTTAATGACCTCAAGCGATGAATTAGTCTCAGACATAATCGCTACTGAACCGTCCGTACGGTCAGTCGTTCTATCTGAAAAGGAACCGTACAACTTTGACGCATGCACCATCACGGCAGTGATTCAGTTGCTGCCCGAATCCATGGGAACAAGAGATTACGTTATAAGTGTGCGTTCGCATGACTTTGCTCCTGAAGTCACATTTATTAACCGGTGTAGCGAAAGTGGTGAGCTAGATCTGTCAAATGCGGTATCGGCGGCTCTGGAACGGTATAGAAACTCCCTACCTCTGTTGGCCGCCGAGAGGATGAAGAAGGAGCAGGCCGCAACGAGAAAGCGAACTCCCAAGACGGGGTCGAAAAGTCCCAACAAAACTGCCGAGAAGGCGGACACGAACGCCGACGCTACTTCAACCTCAATTGCGATATCGCAGGAACCAGCGAAGGATCAACAATCACTCTTCACTTCATAGAAAGTTATGGAAAACGAAACTAACAAGGCACCTGAAGATGATACACCTTGCAACGCGAACAACGCCGGAACGGAATCGACGGAAAGTACGAATGCGACAGATCCGGTGACCGATCCCAAGGCGACCATCAAGATCGAAGGACAGACCTTCGAACTGGATGCATTGCTCGCGCAGGAAGATAAAACACTGAAGGTTGTACTTCAGCCGCATTTCGCATCGATCGAGAACGCGAACATTACGCGTGAAGTTAAGGACGGGAAACTCAGCGTCACTATCGTCAAACGGGCGCAGCATAAGGGCTATGCAGCCCGATGAATCGCCACTCGAATTATTGCGAGCTGAGTCCGAGCAGATCAATCCGGCAATCATTCTTGCCGATCAATTGATGCGGCGGGAGGCAACGGTACTTTTGACCGTCGAGGAAGTGAACGAGACCGAGAACATACTTGCCATCGGCACTCAGGAGATCGAGGCGATCGAATCGCACCGAAAGGCGTTTCAGAAGAGCCCGGCGTCAGCGGTCGACTACGTTCCGGTTGGATTCTGAGGTCGAGTGGCTTTTATGACCGGATTGAGACTGGCTGCGGCCGAGAACGGAAAGACAGCTTTTGGCATTGGCGAACGCATGGCCCGCTCGCTCGAATATCTTCGATTTAAAGCAAAGAGCCACAACGCCTTACATGCATGCGAAACAGTCTCCAGAATCGTATCGGAACAGCACAAATACCGGCTTTTTATCGAGATATTTCCAAAAGACTGGGAACGATCAACAAAGAGTCTTTATAGAACTGGTTACTTTAAGGCGTACAGCGAACGTACGAATGAGTTCTTTCAGCTTGTAAATGATAAACGCTTTCCCTTACTCGAATACTGGCATGACGATCCCGAGCTAGAACTCGAACGTTTTGCGATACCGCCGATGAATTTCGACCTTTGCTGCGAAGAGGTTGACTTCGCACATTTGAGGGACAGTTATCTGGCCGGCCTGATGTTCTATTTTCTTGAAGATGATGAGATCTGGAATTATTTTTTTGAAAAGTACGGAGTTGAGAAAGAGTCACTGCCAACGATCAATACGGCCCATCCAAATATATGGAAAGAAAAGCATGGTGCAAATGCAAAACCTTTCAGCGATCTGATCCGCCTGGTCGATCACTCCACCGGCAATCCGTGGCTGGACATTACGAACTGCCAATATCCGGATTTATTTGAATGGGACAAAGAGACCGTTGATTGGTTGACCGAGGCGTATAAGGCCGCAAACCAGTACTTCAAGAATCTTGAACAGTTAGATAGAAGGATCGAAGAAGATGCCCAGACGTTTTTTTACGAGCTTATTTCGTTCTGGAATACCGGAAAGGTCGGGCCCGAGGGGCAAAGTTAATCGATGAACGACACTTTGCAAATGCCTGCCGATGCCTCAGCTGCTCTCTATTTTCTGCCGGGCCAATATCTCTTTGCCGATCTTAAAGAATCGTCTGTGTCGTTGAAGGCACTTTCGAGTGACCAGGTGGCGCGAGCGTTTCGAAAGGTTCATACGGATACTGGGTGGCTTGGTAGACGGGTGTTGCGTTACCGTGAGGCACCTGAAGGTAATGCAATCCTATCCTACGAACCGGCCGCTGTTCGAAGGATAACCGTCGCTTTTTCTGACAAGGGTGTTGTTGAAATATCGGTTTCTTTGCCTCCTCTCATCCTTCTCGGTAAAGGACGGGAATACTATCTCTGGGCTGCGGCGTCATCTCATGTCTCGGCTAACACCAAACTTGCGGTTGCTCCATTGCCGAACGTCAGTTCCGGCAAGATCTGCTTCGGAAAGAACGAAATACCTGAGACCCATCCTTCTACTCTCAGCGAAGTTTGGAAACTTATTTTCGATACACCCTTCAATGCGGACCACGCAAGCGACCGATGCCTCTCTGAACCAAAAGATGTACGGGAACTACTTTGGAAGCTGGCGGCTGACAAAGTGAAGAAGTATCCGAAGTCCGAACTCCTCTTAACAAGTTCGACGATCGACGACGCATGGGAAACGTTCGTTGAACAGCGAAGATACGACTCACGGTTCTAAATGAAATATGGAAAGTCAAAACGGGTTCATCGGCCATCGGATCGCGAAAGATCGATTCGAGTCGGTAGAAGCCATTCTTTACGAATACCTTCTTGCCGGTAACGGGATAATTCTTAGGGCTGAACGTGAGGAATTTACGGTTTCGGTTCCTCTGGTGTTCAGAGAGATAAAGGGCCTTCCAACCGCATTTGTGGGTATTAGATGGAATAAGCCGAAGGTTCCAAGTCGTGTATGGGACGAAATTTGCAAACACGCCCAAATTTCCAACTCAAGGGAGAACTTTAGAGAAGAACTTTATCTTATCTACTGGAATAGCGAGCGATACGCGTGGCAATGGTGTACGTCGAGTAGGGACAGGACATATGCCTCAACAATCGCCGATGATAGACGGCCGGAATACTCTGAGGCCTGCATCGAGATTCATACGCACCCGGAGGGGGCATATAAGTTCAGCACTGCAGATGACCGTGATGAATCAGGTAAGTTCCGCATCTTCGGCATAATTGCGGACGTTCACGACAAACCGAAGGTGAGATTCCGCTGCGGGATTTACGACCACCTTGTCCCTATCCCATTTTCCTGGATCGGCCACCTCCCAAGCGGTGTTGTCGATCTGAATGAGGTCGAAGCTCTGCTTCAGATGATGTTGTGATGGAAATCGATCTTACCTTCTCGCAGGCCGCTGTCGTAATGCCGGTCGAATACAGTACCCTTCGGTTCATTGTCGTCGGTGCTGGTGGAACAGGTTCTTTTGTCGTGCCTGCTCTGGCCAGATTGATCTTCGAACTGAAGCAGCAGCAAAACAAATCCGCGGAAATGCTGATCGTGGACCCGGACGTGGTAGAAAACAGAAATATTCCGCGAAGCAATTTCTGCTTCGCTGAAGTCGGACGATACAAGGCACAGACATTAGCGGAACGAGTTTCTAAGGCTTGGGGAATTGAAACGAGTTTCTCATCCGAAAAGTTTGACGCGGAGAAACATCTTAAGAGCTCGACTAGCGACTATAGGAGTCTGACGATCATCGTCGGTTGTGTCGATAATTACCTGGCTCGACGAGAGATGCACCGAGCACTTGACGAGTTTCGGGGTTACGAAGATGCTTCTAGGCTGTGGTGGATAGACGGCGGAAACGGTAAGACATCGGGTCAGGTGCTACTTGGTTCGACGACAAAGACTCTCAAACCCGAACATTACTTTACTGGAACAAGCATATGCCGGGTGCTTCCGTCGCCGTCGCTCCAGCATTCTGATCTTCTTGAGCCGGAGAAAATTGAAGCCAGAGCCGCTACATCGTGTCCCGATCGGATTCGGGAAGGCGAGCAAGGTCTGAATATCAATCAACGCGTGGGAGTTGAGATTGGAGAAATGCTTTCATCCCTACTTCTAACGAGGAATCTTAGACGGTTTGCTGTTTACTTCGAACTTGCGAGCGGTACGAGCCAATCCGTTTACTGCACAAAGGAGGGGATTCAAAGGGTGGTCCGATCAAAAAGACTATAAACAGCATTGGGGAAGACAAAGGTTTTCGGGTTCCGTTGCGACGAAATTCTTCGCCTTTTCGTCCATCCGACAGTTAGGGCTTTCTTGTTTTCAACACCTGGAGAAAAGGAATTGTTTGCGACCTATAGAATGGATTTTCGGTTCCCCAAAAGATATATGCCAAATGAAGATCTTTTTCGGAAAATTGGAATATTTCTTCAGCCGTTATCCGTTTATTGGTATTTGGATTAATGTAGTTATAGTTACCATCCTGAACAGCTAAACTGGTCGGCACTTTTTTATAACTGCTTGTAATAAGCGGGTAACTTTTCTGTTCCTTTTTATACGGAAACAGATCGGGACCGCCTAAGCCGATGTTATTTGCCCAGGCAAACTCGTACACGTCTTTCAATAACTTGGTCGCTTGGCCCGGAACGCGACAGCCAGGCATAAAATTGGCGTAAACGATAACTGTGGATTTCGGAAATGCCATTTTAAGAGCAGCTAAGTTTTCCGTGACTGCTTCTTTGTATCGCAAACAAGTAAAGCCGGGCGGATGCAGTTTGCCGACGCTTCCCACACCTACGGAAGTCTCCTCGGTATTTACCCCTTCGACAACCCCGTCGAACTCCTTACCCAGCGCAGCATAAAGTTTGTGCAGCCTTTTTTGCACTTCCACGTCCCATCTTCTAGTGACCCATCCTTCCTCGGTGTATTCTGTTTCGTCGTAGTCCTTGAATGTATAAGTTTTGTTCGCTCCACCATTAAAGATCGGGTCTTCTAAAAGATACTTGGGGGCGTGATTGTATTTCATCGAAAACGAAACATCCTGAATTTGAATAAACAGTTTCTTCTTCGATCTCTTTAGGAATTTCAGATCCTCTTTGATCAAACTAAAATCATATTCGTCTTTTGTATGCTCTAACTGCCGCCACGAATAGGCAACTTGAACGCCGTCAAACAGCTCAGGCTTCCAATAGTCCGCATTCCTGAGCAACTCTCTATCCATTCCGACAAACAAAAAATTCTTTATCTGAGAGAGCGAATTACCAGCCACAAACAAGATCAAGGTAAAAGTAAAAAGTATCCGTTTCATACTCTAAAAACCTACTAATTTGAGGTCATCTTTATTGTTTGCAACCATCTGACAACCAAGTTTTCCCAATCGGCGATTGGAAGTTTATTCCAATTTGGATTGTCAAGTATGGTTCGATCCAAACCAAATGCGTGTCCGCCTTCAGCATAAATATGATATTCAGCGTGAACCTTAGCTTTTTGGAGGGCGATATAATAGACCAAAGAATTTTCGATCGGATCTATAGGGTCATTTCCCGCTTGTAATATAAATGTAGGCGGTGTGTTGCCGTCAACGGGAAGTTTTTTGTTAAGTTCGTAGGGGTTGCTTGTATGATTGGTCATATGTCCGGGAAACATTACTATTCCGAAATCTGGTCGGCAATCTGTATTGTCTATGTCGTCCGTTAGGGAATATGCCCTTTTTCTATAATTTGTGCTTACATCGGCAACTAAATGTCCGCCCGCCGAAAATCCCATTACCCCAATTTTTTTTGGGTTAATGTTCCATTGCTTAGCTTTTGAACGAACCATGCTTATTGCTCTTTGTGCATCTTGCAATGCAAGCGGTTTAATTGGGTCTTTTTCGCAGTGGCAATCGCTGTAATAGTGCGGTCCTGAATCGGGAACTCTGTATTTTAGTAGTATTCCTGTTACGCCAATGGAAGCTAACCATTCGCATATTTCAGAACCTTCCAAATCAACGGCAACTTTAGTATATCCACCGCCCGGCATTACAATTACCGCTGCACCGCTATTTTCTTTGATCGGTGAAAATATTTTTATAGTTGGGTTGGAAACATTCTTAACAATGCCGTCACTATAGGTTTCTTCTCCTTTTATAAATGCGGAGTCAGGAAAGGACTTTGTCCAGATAGGAATTTCTTCGCTAACTTTTGAAAGAGTTGCCGGCTCAGTTTTATTTTCTATTTCCTGAGTTAGCGGGCTATTTTGATTGCAACAAACCGTGCTGATAACTAATGGAAAAATCAATAAAAATATTCTGCCTGTTGGTAACTTCATTAATGTTTCCTTCGCTCCTTCGGGCTTTCCATGATAGATCTCTCCGTTCAATCACATTACGATCAACATCTAAAGATCATTGATCAGTGGCAAGAAAATCCGCCAGTGAGACAACATCAATAGCACAATGTCCTCCATACAGAGGATGCCATTTAGTTTTTACTCCTTTTTTTATTGCAATATTTGCCAAGGCTTCAGAGCCTTCAAAATTGCCGTATTTATCATAGAGACCACACGATAAATATAGTTCGGGATATTTGTCATCTGCCCGCTCAATCAATTTTATCGGAGAAATTGAATTCCATTCTTCTTCATTAGAAACATAAGTCTTTGCCATTTGGAGTACTCCAAATGCTATCTTTGGATCTGCTCCGGTACGTTTTAATGATTCTCTCATTGTAGAAAAATCAGAAAACGGTGAATCCAAATAAACTCCCGGACAGAGCGATGCAACTTTAGAAAATAGGTTTGGATGACTGAGACCTAAGATTAATACGTTCAATCCGCCCATCGATTCGCCAAGCAAGATTCTATTTCGCGGCTTTCCTATTTTAGCTTCGATTTCGGGCATGCGGGCGACAAGATCATCCATTAAACCACTTTCTTCTTTGGAATTCTTTGGAGTCAAAAGCCAGACGGACCCGTATGAAACTTCCACAACCGTGGGTGGTTTCGTTAACGATTTTTGCCATTGGGATTGAACTAATGAAGTAAAATAAGTGTCGTCATTCCAAATGGAATCGTCCATATTCCTTGCATGTAAGTGATAAATTACATCTTCACTTACGCCGTTTTCTGGACGATATACCGTGAAATTAAAGTTGCCGCTAGTAAATTTTTGCGATTGGGCTGCTATAAAATTGACTTTTTGACTACCGGTTGGGCTAGTAACGTAGTTCCATGCAAAATACCCACCGATTGAAAAAAAGACGATCATAAGAAAGAAAAATGCAAGAAGCTTTTTTTTCATTGATACTCTATTTTTCCACATATCAAAACTACAATCCGAGCGTGTCCATTCTGACCTTTTAATACCGACAATATTCAGCCGGATTATGTCCCGCAAACAAAACTTGCGGCCTTGAAACTAATAACTCTTGCTCAATTGCTAACGTAACGGGGCGAACCTTGGAAGCCTGCCGACGGTTAAACCGAACCGTAAATGTTGCCAGCGATCTGAGCGGCCACCGCCCCGTTTTCTTTTTTCCCTTCTAGAACTACGACGATCACTAATTCGGAATTCTTACTTAATCCGTGCGACGCAAACAAACCAACGTTTGCGTCGTTATTGGCTATCGTTCCGGTCTTTCCGCTTACCTCATAAATACCTTGCTGTGCCTTCTTCCCGGTACCGGTTTCGACAGCCGCCCGTAACGCTTTTCTGAGCTCGGCGATGGAACTTTCACTGATCGAAAGACTTCCGCGATCTTGTATGGTTATTGGCTCTTCTCCATAGGTGCTTTGCGGAACAAGTATCTTTCCGCCGTTAAATAATGCCGAAAGAAAAACGGCAAGTTGCAGCGGAGTAACGCGAATATCTCCGCCCATCACACCCGTCCGAGGACCGCCGCCTTGATCCACGACGGCTGGAACGTAGGCTCCAATTTCGCCAGGATGATTGATTCCTGTTACCTCACCGAAACCAAACTGTTTGGAATATCTGAAGAGAGTATCTGAGCCAACCTCTCGTCCTAGTATGTCGAAATAATCGTTGTCAGAAACGGCGAGGGACCTAGCTAAATTCATCTGCACCGCCGGGTTGTAGCCAAAGCCCTTATTCGATTCCTTCAGTTTATTTTCTTCAATTCCGGCTAGACTGGTAATCATTTTAAACGTAGAGCCGGCCGTCCACTGACGGCGGAAAGCCCAGTCTTGATTGACTATTGAATAAACCCGTCCGGTGTGCGGATTCATGACAATAACGCTTCCCCGGTGAGGGCCAAGCGCGCGCAAAGCAGCCTCGCGGTACCGTGGATCTTCTCTTGAGAGATCATCGGTACTTTCGCCGCTCCGATTATGGTCTTCCACAATGTGCTCATCGCCTTTCGGCGATTGGTCAACTAATCTTTCTCGTAGCCCACTATCTACATTGTGAGATAGCACCTTTAATCCAGCCAGACTTACCGCGAGAACGAGCGAAACGGCGATCAGCGAAAAGAAGCCCGACAGAACAAACTTCTTATCGACCGCTTTATCTTTCCGATCGGACACAATTCTATATATTCGCCCCTTCAGTTCGCCATCGGTCGACGCGAGCGCCAGTTGTTCGGCTTGCCTCTGCAATCGAGCAAGTTTAGTGAGGGCTCGGGCGTAACCCGCTGGGTCCGCACACACAGCGACCGTCAAATCGTCGCATACAAATTCTCGTTCCTCCCGGATTTTCCGAGATGCCCAAGCAGCGGCGGGGTGGAAAAAAAGTAAAGTCTCGGCGACGCTCTGCAGAAAGTTAACGACATAGTCGTACCTTTTTATGTGAATCAGTTCGTGAGCGATGATCGTCTGCAACTGATGAGGGGCTAGCCCCAACAGGCTACTCGGAGGAACGAGAATAATCGGATAAATCCAGCCCATAGTCATCGGAATGTTGATTAGGGGTGATTCACATATCTCTATCTTTCTTTTCACGCCTAATCGACCGATTAATTCATTGAGCAAATCGTCCAGCACCGCAGCAGGAACGTGGGACGTATCCCGACGAAGACGGTTTATAGAGAATATTCCCCGGCCTAACTCAGTAGCGTAGAAAACGACACCCACAAGCCACATCAAACTTAACAAGGACAACAATCTGTCACTCATCGCTGAGGTATTCCAAGTCGTTGCGGGCGAGTTCTTAGAGCTAATAGCCTGATACCCAGAGGTTCCTTCGCCTCTATCATCTCTTCCCAATCGAAGCGCGGAGTCGGCGTCCGCATCGGAATCCAGTTCGTCCATCACCGAAACCAACGAAGTGACTTGCGGCGTATCGAAAACAACGGCTGTTATAGCGGGAAGGACGATCATCCCTGATAAAGCGATGCAAGCGAATACGTAACGCGTCTGGGGTGTGGTCCAACGTAGAATTTTAAGAAATGCGGCGAGGGCGAAGCCAATCGCAACTCCCTGCCAGAGAGAGTGTAGAATCCACCACCCGATTAGATGTAACGCCGTCCCAATTTCAGCGATCTGCATATCACTCACCTTCGTCAATCCTCTCTAGAAACCTTTCGATTTCGTCGAGCTCTTCTTCCGAGACAGCTTTGGTCGACAGAGCTCCCAATACCAACTGCTTGGCTGATCCGCCAAACGCTTTGTTCATCAAATCAGTTAAAAGGATCTGTTGCGTTTTCTTCCAACTGAGATGGGGCTTGTAAACCTGAGGGCGTCGCGAGCTGTCCTTCTCGACGAGCCCTTTTTCCGTCATTATCTGAATGGTCTTCAAGATCGTGGTATATCCCGCCTGTACCTCGTAGATGCGATTGTGCTGATTGAGAACCTGGCGTACAGTGCCCGTTTTCAAGTCATTTAAAATTTCTAGAATTGCTAGCTCCGTATCCGTCGGCCGAGGTTGCTTTGAACGTTTTTTCGAGACTGCCCTTTTTTCCTTCATTCTTTGATCCGCTGTCTAGTCTTCTTATCAGAAACGTAAAATGACGAAGTTCTTCGTCAACTATTCTAGCGCCCGTGCTGCGTCTTTACAAGTCATGCACATGGCATTTCATCTGGCAGCCTCAATTTGAGCCTTATTCAAAATTCAGACAGATCAGATAAGCCAAGAAATGACGAATATATTCGTCATGCTCCGTTGCACTCCCAGCCCTTCTTCGGCTGATCTTCGAAGGCAATTTGACAGCAATTACCGCAACTACGAAGACAAATAGGCGGCAGACACTCCGCGAAAAGTTGATAAGGAACAAACCTGTATGTCGGATCTATTTCCAGAAGAACTTAAGATTGCTTTGCCGAAGATTAGTGTCCAAAAAGGTAGCAAGAATCCGACAGTCTTTGCCGTATTCCAATTTCCATTGAGCGGGTGGATATGGTTCGTGACAGAAGCCGATCCGTATGAAGACGATCTTTGCTTCTTTGGTTATGTCGTTGGGCTTGAGCGCGAATGGGGATATTTCTGTCTCAGTGAACTGGAATCCGTTAACACCAACGGGATTAAAGTCTGTCGTGATGAGAATCTAGTCCCGAGGCCGTTATCCGAGTGTCTACAGCAATACGGACTGGTTGAAAATTGAGCGGTGGACAGGCTGCGAATGGAAACTCAAACATCTGCCGGAATTACCGGAACACAGGTATTGCCATCATTAGCATCTTCGGTGCTTCGAAACGTGTTCGGTGGCTACCAACCTGAATACACATCGACAGAAGAACCCTCCGGAGATTCCTTGATGGAACGGCCGTCTGAAATTGCTCAGGAAGTCCTAACCCGTCTGGAAACCAGGAAGGAGCGAGCTGCGACGGAGTTGGGTATCAGTTCTGAAGAGGTTGAGTCTCTTCCATTCGATCTATCGACACTGGAAAGTGAAGGCATCTTCATGAACATCGATTGTCGAGGGTTCGGAAGTCTTGTTCGGCAACTGGAATGGAAAACTCTCGGTGTTCAGCTGCCTGAAAATGCCGCCGTCAGAGTGAGTCCGCCACGAGCTGGGTTGCTGCCTGATATTTATCGAAATCGCCTGATGCGAGGAGCGGCCCAGGCTCACAACGCTCTCAACAAATTCGGCTTTAGATTCACTCTCTGCGAGACTGTCTGGGGAACGAGCGAATACAAATGGATTCCCTGGACCGCGTTTGAATCGTTCGAGAAATCATATCTGCAGGCCTGCGAAACTCTCGCCGCTGCGAAGAGTGAAGTTCTTTCGAAATACGACGAGATACTCACAATTCTTCAGGACAGTTTCTATCAGCTTGCGAGAGATTCTGCCGACAGATTCGAGGCGACCAGCGATGAGCCTTTCGATAGAGAGGATTTCGTAAACGCGGTCGCGGCACAAGCCATCGGGATGGTGCCGACCCGCGAGATGATTCGCGATGGTCTCGTGATAACAATGAGGCCGAAGGTGATCATTCTCGGGTCGGAGATGATCGCCGAGCGGAACCTCGCAAAATCTCTTGCACTCGAAACGACTCGTATCAATTCTGAGCAGACGAAGATCGATCTTGAAATCGATGCAAAACGTCGTATCGAAGAAATAAAGGTCGATCAGGTCACCGCTGAAACCCGAAGAGAACGTGAAGTGAAAGAGCGTATCCGGGAGATGAAGATCGAGGCAGCCCGTCGTGAAGCCGAAGAAGCCTTATCTCCGATCAAGGAAGGCTTTGCTCAAATAACTGCCAACATTTTTGAATCAGCTTCGGAAATGGCGGAGCGGATGAAGGATGCGAAGTTTGTATCAGGTTCATTAGCTAAACGAGCACGTCAGATGTGCGAATGGTATCAGCTGATGAATTTCACGGGAGATACATCTCTCGAAAACGTACTCGAACAGTTGCAGACCGCGGCCGGCCGGGAAGCCAAGCAGCGCTCGCCGGAAGAGATGCGAACTGCCCTGAGCGATCTCTTGAGAATGACATCCGTTCATTCAAAGAAACTGCTCGATGAAGACCGCCTAACCGCTCTTGAACTCTAGATCCACGATACACAAGGCCCAATACCCAACAATGGCAAACTTCGACCTTAATAAATACATTCCGGTTCATGCACGCATAGCGGAGTTCTATGAAAAGTATCCTGACGGCCGGATCGTTACTGAGATCGTGAGGCTTAACGAAGATAGCGGCTTTGTGTGTATCAAGGCAAGCGCATACCGGAACATAGATGACGCGGAACCCAGTTCTACCGGACACGCCTTCGAGATCCGTGGTCAGGGATACGTAAATACGACATCTTTTATCGAAAACGGTGAAACAAGTGCTGTGGGCAGGGCTTTAGCAAATCTAGGGTTCAAGATCGACAACGGCATCGCATCGAGAGAAGAAATGCAGAAGGTCGAAAGGATGACTGAGGCACCTAGACCCACCGGGAACAATGGACGAAATGGCCATAACGGGCGTCTTGTCACACAATCCGTTTCTTAAAACACTTCAAGTGAACAAACACAAGTAAACAAACAATGTCTGAAATAGAAGCCGGTGCCGACAGCATCCGAAAGTTCCTGCATGAACTCGATATTAGGATCAGAGCGCGGTACCCACTTATCGCCATCAATACCTACGAAGAAGATCGCGTGCGGGAGGCTTTGGTCGATCTCGTCTTCCAGGAGAGACATAAGGAAAAGCCTCTCTATTTCTGGAGCCGCCCAAGCGGCCTTCAGAAGGTGTCCGATCCGAAAGAGGGGATACTAAGCTCGCCTCAAACGATAGGCGATACCGAAGATCCCGAAAGCCTTCTTGGCTTTATCAGCCAGCAGAAGACGGGTATTTTCCTGCTGTGTGACTACGCTCCTTATATTTCACCTTATGGGCAGGAAGACCCTCTGCTCGTTCGACGACTTCGTGAGATCGCCTGGAAGCTGAAATCGACGAAAGCCACCATTCTGTTTGTCGGGCCGAACTTTCCAGAACTAAAGACACTTGAAAAGGAGGTCACGCAGATAGACCTTGATCTTCCCATGGAATCCGAGATCGAGGACTCGATAGAACTTCAGTTTGAGAACTTACGATCCAACGGGCTCGATATTAGCCTAACCAAAGAAACCCAGATTGCTCTCCAGCAGTCTCTTCTTGGTCTAACAGCCGTCGAGATCAGCAATGTCGTGGCAAAGGCAGTCATCAGTTGCAACGGGCTCAATCAGGATTCGATCAATGTCATACTTGAGGAAAAGAAAAATGTAATTCGAGGCAGCGGTTCGCTTACCTATGTTCATCCCGAACCGGCGAGCAACCTGGGTGGCTATAAATCCCTTCGAGCCATTCTCGAACGTGCAGCTTATACGTTTAGTCCGAGAGCTAAAGCGCGACATGTCGAACCTTGTAAAGGCATTTTGCTCGTTGGCCTTCCAGGTTGTGGAAAGGATCTCTGTAAACGCGTCGCTTCAAGCATTACGAATCGGGCTCTGCTTGATCTGGATTTCGGTTCGATCATGGGCGAAGGCGGAGGTGTGATCGGTTCGTCGGCAATGTCGATCAAACGAGCTCTATCTATCGCCGGAACGATCAAAGGCATTCTCGGTATCAGCGAATTCGAGAAGGCCGTCTCAGGAATGAAGTCGTCGAACAAGACCGACGGAGGAGAAACGGCTCGAACCATCTCCTATCTCCTCAATTGGATGCAGGACAACCAGGATGTACTCGTGTTTGCTACCGCCAATGACGTACGTGAACTTGAATCCGAACAGTTCAGGATCGGCCGATTCTCGTATATACACTTTGTCGATCTTCCGGAGACTGAAGACCGAAAAGAAATATTCCGAGTTCATCTGACGAAAAGAGCCCTCGATGCCGAACACTTCGATCTTGATAAGCTTGTAGAAAAGAGCAAGGACTTTTCCGGTGCCGAATTAGAAGGCGCAGTAAAAGACGGAGTTCTTGAAGCCTTCATCGATGGAGACCGGCCAGCGGAAACCCGCGACATTATCAAAGCCGCCGAGAACATTACCCCCACCGCACAGATGATGAGCGAGAAGATCGAAGAGATCCGCAAATGGGCACGGAACAATATCAAAGGCGTTGGTTCCCGAACCGAGAATACCGGCCTTGCCGGAAACCGCACCGATCGAATCTATGAACTCTAAAAACGGAGAACTTCAATGAGTAAATACATGACCTTTGAATCCCAGTCTTTCCCAAATCGCGAATTGCTACTCGAAGCCTTGGCCGAATGTGGGTTCGCTTCTCCGACTGTGGGAACCGAGATTCCTCTTCAGGGGTGGGACAAACGCGATCCACAAACGGCAGACATCGTGATTCGGCGTCACGAAATACGAGGACGAGCGCTTTTGGGGGATATCGGCTTCCGGAGAACCGCGAAAGGCTATACAGCGGTTATTGACGACATGGATTTGTCTTTTTGCCTCGGGAAGGACTTTATCGTCCGACTTCAGAATAGCTATCACGAAGCAGCAGCAAGAAAGATGGCCAAGAGGCTCGGCGGCACGCTTATCAAGGAACGAATCGGAAAAACTCTCAAAATTAGAATCAAATACTAAGGAGGATGCCGAAATGCCTGAAGTTGAATTCAAAATCGATACCGAACGCGGAACATGCGAAACCGAGATAAAGGGGTATCAAGGTACCGCTTGTGAGAAAGCGGCGAAACAGTTAAAGGAAATTCTCGGCGATCCCTGTGCCGAAACCAAAAAGCAAGAATATTTTGTCGCGCCCAGCGTCAAACAGACCAACACACGAGGATGAGCAATAAGATCACCTTCATACTCGAACCGGACAGTGGGAAACTTACCGCTGAAGTCTCAGGCATTTCCGCTAATCTACTGATAGATCTCAGAAACGACCTTGGGACTTCCCAAAGTTTGAATTGCGGAAAGCCGATGGAAGGCCCTTCTTGGGAACCGAGTTGTCTTTACGATGATCGCCAGTACATTTGGCTTCATCGCATATATCACAACTCAGTGGTTGATGGCCCGGGTCGTCGAAGCGTAATTCAAGTTGCCGGTTGTTCAATTCGTTGTCCAGGTTGCTACGTTCCCGAAACCCATAGTCGCCACAACGGGAAAAAGGTTTCCATTTCCTCAATTCTCGAAGAGATCGTTTCAAAACGCTATGAGAACGACGGTGTAACAATTCTCGGAGGTGAGCCTTTTGATCAATCTGATTCTGTGGCGGAACTTGTGTTGAGACTGAAGAAACTTGGCTTCCACATTGTCGTCTACACGGGCAATACTATCGAGAAACTAACTGCAAAGGACGACCCTAGCATTACCAATACTCTGTCCCACATTGACCTGCTCATTGACGGTCCTTTTGAATCATCTCTAGTCGCTGAGACGGGGGAGTATCGAGGATCATCGAATCAGCGCGTGTTGCAGCGGAAATAGATTGAGCCAATCTATTCTGTAATTGATTTCAGTCCACACGAAAAATTATCCGAGGTTTCTCTAATTCTCGCGTGAAGTTCGCAGTTGAATCTCCCCATAACCCGCATGCATACGGTTTCCAAAACAGATAGATAGTGTCCACAAAAGTCTCGTCCGCCGCCGATGGTGTTTGATAACAGACATCTCCTGTCTCTTATTACACATCGTGGCCGCATCGCCTCGTCGAATACTCCCGTTAAACCCAATAAACATCGGAAAAAGCGAGTGGTACAGCTATTGCCCTTATATTTCGGTATATGAGAGGTCAGATCGCGCGATTTGTTGGGTATTTTATGCTGGGAAGCGTTTTGTTCACGGTTGTCTCGCCTACCGCGATGCTCGCCCATGGCGGTGAGGATCATGGTGACGCGAAGCCAAAGTCCACGGCGAACTCGAAGGGCGTTGTATCTCATTCGACTCGTTTGGGCGAACTCGAGCTAATGGTAAAGCACCCTGCGATGGAGCCGGACAAGATTACGACCGGGCTGCTTTTTATCACGAAATTTGAGACCAACGAACCATTCAAGGCTGTCGATGCCAAGGTCGAGGTCGAATCGACGAACGGTACCGTCTTTAACGCGAGCGTTGCGGCCGGCGACCAGGCGGGCACATACAGCGTGACCTTTCCGGCGATGCCGACAGGCGTTTACAAGATGCGGGCTAACGTGTCGCACGATGGCGAAACCGACACCGCCACTTTTTCCGGTATCGAAGTAAAGCCGCCCACGCTCACTGCCGAGGGCGGAACGTCCTGGTTCACGCAATTGGTGATCGGCGTTGTCTTTTTGCTTGTAATAATTTTGCTTTTCGGGCTTGTGTATTTCGTGTGGCGTTTCGCCGCTGGCCCCGGAGTTAACGAGGAAGCACTTTCTGCGTAAGAATCTCGCGAACATCGTTTACCAACACTCCATGGGCATAAGGAATATTTTAGTAATCGTGGGTGAGTATTCAGCGAAGCTCGGGTTAGCCGTCCTCTTTTTTGGCAGCTTTCATTCGGCATTTGCCCAGCAAACTGATCCCTCGCCCGTTCCGACTCCGGCCCCGTCGCTTCAATACATTGGCCAAGATGGTTTGAGTGTCGAGCGGCTTGTTGAAAGTGCGGGCAGCCGTCGGGCGGATCTGCTTGCGGCTCGGCAGCGACTGGTGATCGCCGAGGGGCGTCTGGTTCAAGCCGGACTTCGGCCAAATCCGACGTTTACTACCGAATACGGCAGCCCGCGTTTCTTGGGCGGCGAAAGCGAGTATGACTTTTCTGCGGGGATCTCTCAACCTTTCGAGCTTGGAGGCAAACGTGGAAAGCGGCGTACCGTCGCCGAACTCGAACTCCAGCAGGTTCGCTCCGAGGTCGCCGCTATCGAGCGGAATATCGCGGTCGAAATTCGCCGCGATTACGCTCGTGCTATATCGGCCGCGCGGCAACTCGATGTACTGGAAAGACTTCTGGCCTCCGACGCGGAACTGGTTCGGGTGACGGAAGCACGCTTAAACGAGGGCGATGTCGCTCCGCTCGATCTGAATTTGGTCAAAGTCGAAAGCGACCGGCTGAAGATCCAAAGGATCGAAGCAAGAAACGAATTGGAAACTGCCTTGTTAAGAATTCGAACGCTTATCGGATCCGATGTTTCGGAACCGATTCGATTGGCGCCTCAGTCCGACCGGCCTCCGCGGCTCGATCTGGGGCTTAGCGAACTTACCCAAAAGGCGTTAAACGATCGCTCCGACTTGCAGGCCGCACGGATCGGCGAGCGGCTGGGAACCGCGAGGCTCGACTTGGCTCGGGCGCAGGCCGCTCCGGATATCACGCCTTCGTTGCGTTTTTCGCGTACCAAGGCATTTACCGATCTGCCCGCATCGGCCGGAGGCGGAATTATCAACAGTCGCGACAACGAACTGACATTCGGCGTGTCGATCGATCTTCCCGTGTCCAACCGCAACCAAGGCGGCATTGCCTCCGCTGTCGGTGAACAGGTTCAGGCGGTTCGTACACGCGAATTTTTAGAGGCAACGATACGACGCGATGTTGCCGTTGCTTACGGCCAGTATCGGGCGGCGGCGGAAAAGCTGGTGCTGTACACGACTCAGATACTTCCGAGGGCAGAGGCAAATTTGCAAACTGTCAGGGCGGCTTATAGTGCCGGCGAGTTTTCGGTGTTCGAGGTCGTCAATGAACAGCGTCGTTTGAATGAGAACGTCACGAATTACAACCGGGTTTTGGAAGAATACTACACGACCTTAACTGCACTGGAAGCAGCAGTCGGTGCGGCCCTGCCATCATCGGCATTCATGCCTGGATCGACATCGGTACTGCCAGATACGAAGACCGTGCCGGGCCAGTTTAACAGGGAAGAATTTTTGAAGTCGGTTAACGAGAATAAAGCCGAACGTATTGGATTACTAAAATCGACCAAACCAAGAAAAGAAGAGGAGAAAAAATGAAAATATTCATATTCGTAACTGCACTTACCGCGAGCCTGTTCTCACTAGCGTGTTCCGGCGGAACGACAACCCCAGCCGCCAACACAGCTGCGGCGAATAAAGCGCCTGCGAACTCGACGACAGCAGATAACGCCGCCGCACCAGCGAAAGCCGATGAGATTCCTGCCTCGGTAAAAGCGGCGCTTCCCGGTGCACAGACATTCACGGCCATGCACAAGGAGTTAACCGACGCTCAGATCGCGTCTATCGAAAAGGATACCGGCGGAAAAGTCACCGAGAAAGATCATCACTCCTATCCAGGTTTTTCCACTGCCAGCGGTACAAGAACGCAAGTCGGATCGGTAACGATCGTCAAGGCGGCCGGTAAAGAGATCATCGTTATTTACGAGAACAAGGACGGGTCGCCAGTAATTAAAGAGATCAAGGTGGAAGGCGTGCCGGCCGGTTTTCTCAGCCAGTTTGCAGGAAAGGGCCATGATGACGATCTGTTGCTAGGTGCAGATATTAAGGCAAACGGCGCAAAGGATGATTTGGCAAAAGCTATCACCGACGCGGTGAGGATCGATGTTCTGTCAATGCAGGCTCTGTACGGAAAGGCACACGCACATTAATGAATAGGTCCATTAAAAACTTAATGCGGAATGCGAAAGCGAGGAGAAGTCAGATAGCATTTTTCCTTATCGCTGTATGCCTTGTGCCGTCGTTCGCTGCAGAGGCTCTAGTTCCAGCTGCGGCGGGAGCGGCTCCAATTGCGACGATTACCTCCGAACGGAATGTTAAGAACGACAGCGGCGAACTGACTGTCATTATGAAACGCCTCCCTGGCGATCCGCGTTCGGGTGAAACGGGGCATGTACTTGTCTCTGTGAGCGAGACCGTTCAGGGCGGGTTCGGTTCCGGGCCGCTGCCAGTGGAGAAAGCCGCTGTCGTGCTTAGCGTCACACGGCCTGACGGTACGGTAGTTTCCGGAAATATTGCCGCGAAGGAAGAGCCGGGCGGCTTATACCGTGGTTCCTACCAGTTCGACAGCTCGGGCGATTACAAGTTAGTTGTTGCTGTAACCACTGAAGACAAGCGGACGTTTTCGGCAGATTTTCCGGTCACGGTTTCTCGAGCACCGATCCGGACATCTTTTTGGGTCGGTCTTCTGATTCTGCTCGTACTTTCGGGGACTTCATTTGCGGTCGTCTTTTACGCTCTGAAAAGAAAGGGGCATGTGTCTTTTAGGCGATTAGCACCGGCAGGTGCCGTTGTTCTCACGGTGTTTCTTTTGAGTGCGGTTGCCTTTGCGTTTCTTCTTCCGCCTTCTCAGACTCGCGAAACAGCTGCGATTCCATCCGATGCCTTTTCGACGCCAGCGGTAAACGAATTACCGAAAGGTACGACGATCACTGTGCCGAAAGAATCGCAGCTCTTATTCGGGATCAAGACTCAATTGATCGACACGCGGCAAATCACTAGCGGCTTGAAAACCACAGGAGTGGTTAGACCTCGACCGGACGCCAAAGGTGTCGTTACCGCACAGGTGCCCGGAAGTATCGTGCTTAATCAGGTGGTAGCTTTGGGTTCTGCGGTCGGTCGCGGCGAACAGATTGGATACGTTGAACAGGTTCTTGACGTTTCAGGACAGACCGGGCTTGAGTCGCAAAGACTTGATGTCGAGGCACAACAGCGGGAGGTCGAGGCTCGAAAATTAGAACTGCGGAATACTGTCCTTTCTCTGCAGTCGCAACAGGCACAGTCGCGAGCGGCGGCGGGACAAGCGAGGACGCGTCTTGCTCAGGCCCAGCGCGAGCTTCGAAGGTCGCAGAACCTTCTTGAGGTTGGCGCAGTTCCCCGGAAACGTGTCGAAGAAGCTCAAACAGCCGTTAAGGTCATCGACGATGAAATCGCGTCAGCCGATAAGCAGGTCGCTTTATTGGGCGACCAGATCAAATCGGCTCAGGCCGGGCAGGCTATTTTCCGCTCCCCGACCGTCAGACAGCCGTCGCGAAATTTCCCCTTGATATCGCCGATAACGGGAATAATCGACCAGATCAAAGCCACGAGCGGACAGCAGGTCGCAAGCGGAGCCGAGTTACTGAACATCGTGAATTTGTCCACCGTCCTCTTAGAAGCGCAGGTTTTTGAGAAGGACCTCGCGACGATTCGCGAATCCACAAGAGCAAGTTTCACGTCGTCCGCTCTGCTCGGCGACGTTTACACCATCGGTACGGCTGACGGTGACGGACGCCTTGTCTCGATCGGCCAAACTGTAAATGAGCAGACGCGGACCGTGCCTGTGATATACGAGGTCAAGAATCCATTCAACCGGCTCAAGGATGGCAATTTTGTAGAGATCACGATCGACACGAGCGGCGATAGGCAAGTTCTGGCCGTGCCGAAGTCAGCGGTAGTCAGGGAACAAGCCGAAACCTTTGTGTTCATCTTTGACGGCGGCGAAACGTTCGAGAAGCGTCAGGTCGCACTCGGGGCCGAAGGTGCGGATTTCTACGAGATCGTATCGGGACTAAAAGAGGGCGACCGGGTCGTTATAGAAGGGGTTTATCAGCTACGGACTACGCAGGCTGGTGAATAGATCTAAAGAATAGATAGGCGAAACAAGTAGAAGAGAGAAAAGAATAATGAGAAGAATATTTATTTTGGTAACCGTTTTATTTACTTCAACTATTGCCGTCTTTTTTACGGCATGTACTAGCGGGACAAATTCGCAGGCCGTAGACAACGCGAATGCCGCGAATACGGCTGTCAGCGAATCAAATTCCGCGAACGCTTCAGCTTCGGATTCAACCTTCAAGGTTGATTTCAAAACGGAGCCGGGCGAGGTTCAGGCCGGTGCTCCCGCGACGCTGGTTTTTACGGTTAAGGATAGTAAGAATGCGGTTGTGAAGGATCTCCAGGTCGTTCACGAAAAGCCGATGCACTTGCTGATCGTCTCGAAGGACCTTTCCGAGTTCTATCACGTCCATCCCCAGCCGTCGGCAGACGGATCTTATCGAGTGCAACATACGTTTCCGAACGGCGGCGATTATAAGTTCTACGCTGACTTCACGCCGCCTAATGCGAAGCAAGTGGTCGAACGCATTGATGTGAAGGTCTCGGGAACTGAAAAAGCGAAAGTGGCTCTCGCTGCGGATACGAAGCTTGAAAAATCTGTTGATGGCGTGAAAGTGACGATGAAGCCGAGTGCGAAGATCGAGGCGGGACAGGAACTGACGCTTGATTTCGCGGTCTTTGACGCAAAAACCGGAAAGGCCGCAACCGATCTGCAAAATTACTTGGGCGAATTGGCGCACTTCGTCATTATCAGCGAAGACCTTCTTGACTTTGTTCACGCGCACCCGATGGCGAAGGGCGAAAAGATGGACGGGATGAAGATGGACGGCGATATGAAGGAAAAAGATCATAACGCCGATGGCCATTCGCACGTGGCAGATGCGAAAAAGGCTAACAAGCCGAGTGCCTACGAGGTATCGGCTCATACCGCGTTCCCACGGGCCGGGCTGTATAAGCTTTGGGCGCAGTTTCAACGCGGCGGGAAAGTTATCAGCGTTCCGTTTGTCGTAAATGTTCCGGCAGGTTCTGCTAAACAGGTGAAGGCGGCGAATGTTCCAGCAGGTGCGACTAAGATCACCATTTCATCGAAAGGCTACGAGCCGTCATCGATCTCGATTGTTAAAGGCCAGCCGGTCAAACTGGCCTTCTATCGAGCGGACTCGGAGAACTGCGGTGGCGAAGTCGTCTTTGCCAAGCAAAAGATTCGAAAGAAACTGCCGGTCGGAGAGACCATCCTGGTCGAATTCACTCCGACCGAAGCCGGCGAGATCGCGTTCGCCTGCGGAATGGACATGCTGAGCGGCAAAGTCATCGTGACCGAAAACTAGAATTTTGAGAAGTGATTTAAAAGGAGAACAAGAAATGACCAAATTCAAAATATTTCTGACACTAACAGCTGTGATAGTTATAGCTGGTGGAGCCTTCGGCGTAATGACCGCCGTTGTTGAGGCCCACACGCGGACCGTGAAGGTAAAGGTTGATAAGAGTGGTTTTTCACCTTCGTCGATCGACATCGAAGCGGGTCATAAGCTCAACCTAGTGTTTAACCGAGCGAATGACAAGAACTGCGGCAGCAAAGTCGTATTTACAAAGTTAGGGATCAGCAAAGCTCTGCCGGTCGGCAAGGACGTTGTCGTCAGCATAACGCCGACCGAATCGGGACAAATATCATTTGCCTGCGGAATGGGAATGTACAAAGGAAGCATCGTCGTAAGCGAAGGCTGAGACCGCCTAAGTTAAAAGGGGGAAGCAAATGAAAACACTATTATTAACGGCCACATTGGGGTTGGCTGCCGTAGGCTTGGCCGCGTGCGGCCAGGCGGGCAGTAACTCGGGTTCCATGAATCACAATTCGATGATGAAGAATTCGAATTCGTCAATGAATATGAATGGCATGGATCACAATTCGATGCCGATGAACTCAAACACATCGATGGACCACTCGGCAATGACAAGTTCGCCGAACGCCGCAAGTCAACCATACGATCTTCAGTTTATCGATACGATGACCGCCCATCACAAGGGAGCCGTGGACATGGCCAAGATGGTTGATGGCAAAACACAAAATCCCGACATCAAGAAGTTCGCTGCGCAGATAATCGCCGACCAGGAAAAGGAGATCGGCCAGATGAAAGGTTGGCGCGAGCAGTGGTTCGCGGGCAAGCCGGCCGCCATGAACATGGAAATGCCTGGTATGAAGGATTCCATGAAGATGGATATGGCAAAGCTTACAAACTCCAAAGACAAGGAATTTGATCTAGCGTTTATCGACATGATGACTCCCCACCACGTCGGAGCCGTTACGATGGCGAAAGAAGCGTTGCAGAAGAGCGAAAAGGCCGAGATCAAAACGCTAGCCGGTCAAATCATTAAGGCTCAGGAGGCCGAGATAAAGATGATGAGCGAGTGGAAGACAAAGTGGAGTAAATAAATAGTTCCGTACAACCTTGATTCAAATGCTCAATGGAATTATCAAATGGTCTCTTCAGAACCGGATGATCGTCGTCGCGATTGCCGCCCTTCTGCTCGTCTGGGGCAGTTGCGTGGCGTTCAATTTGCCGGTCGATGTCTTCCCGGACCTGAATAAACCGACGATTACCGTTCTTACTGAAGCGAACGGACTGGCACCCGAAGAAGTCGAAACCCAAGTCTCTTACCCGATCGAAACCGTGATGAATGGCGTTCCGGGCGTGTCACGAGTCCGCTCGGTAAGCGGTATCGGGTTGTCCATCGTTTACGTTGAGTTTGAATGGGGAACGGATATTTACCGAAATCGACAACTGGTTTCTGAAAAAATAACCGAAGCCCGCGAACAATTGCCGCAGGGGGTCTCGCCGTTTCTTGCTCCAATCTCTTCCATAATGGGCGAGATCATGTTGGTTGCTGTTTCGAGCAAGGATGGAACGACCGACCCTTTGGAACTGCGCACCTTGGCGGACTGGACCATTAGGCCTCGGCTATTGACGATTACCGGGATTTCTCAGGTTATTCCCATCGGGGGAGGCGTAAAACAGTATCAGGCACTTGTTTCACCTGAAAAGTTAAGGCAGTTTGGCATCACCATTGAAGATGTTTCGACTGCGCTGGAAAAATCGAATACCAACTCCACCGGTGGCTTTGTAGATGCCCAATCGCAGGAGTACCTTGTTCGTAACCTCGGCAGGTTTTATTCGATCGACGAACTTAAGCAAACCGTTGTTGCCTACCGCAATAACACCCCGATTCGGCTTGGTGATGTAGCCGAAGTTCAGTTTGGTGCGAAAATTAAGCGGGGCGAGGCCGGAACGAACGGAAAGCCCGCCGTGATTGTTTCTGTTCAAAAACAGCCCGGGGCTAGCACTCAAGATCTTACAGACCAGGTTGACGAAGCGGTCAAGGAACTGCAAAAAACGCTTCCCTCCGACGTTGAGATCAACCCTAATCTCTTCCGGCAAGCCAACTTTATCAACGCCTCCATCGGGAACGTTACCGAAGGATTGCGTGACGGTGCGATCCTTGTCGCGATCGTATTGTTTCTGTTTTTGCTCAATTTTCGCACTACGTTTATCACACTCACGGCGATTCCGCTTTCTTTCATCGTAACCTTTCTCATTCTCTATGCTTTCGGGATCAGTGTTAATACCATGACCCTCGGCGGCTTGGCGGTCGCGATCGGCGAGTTGGTTGACGATGCGATCGTGGACATTGAGAATATCTTCCGTCGACTCGGCGAAAATCGGAACCTTGAGAATCCGCGTCCCTCCATTGAAGTGATCTATCACGCCTCGCTTGAGGTCCGCTCATCGATCATTTATGCGACGGTGATAGTGGCCCTCGTATTTATTCCGCTGTTCGCCTTATCCGGTGTCGAAGGCAGATTGCTCGCTCCCTTGGGTCTCGCGTACATTACCGCACTCGTGGCATCTCTCTTCGTAAGTTTGACCGTAACGCCCGTCTTAGCGTCATATCTGTTGCCGCAAACTTTTAGGCGAAAAGATAGAAAGACGGTCGACGATCCGGTTGAGATCGATCACGAAGATGAGAATGGGGCCTCTATTTTCGCGAGGATAGGACGCTGGTTTCGATCTTCGTACGCAGAGGAACACCAGGACAGCTTCCTAGTTCGCTGGTTAAAGAAATACGACACGCGGCTTCTACATTGGACGCTCCGGCATCCTTACAAAGTCATCGTCGGGGTAGCACTGGTGTTCACCTTGACGATGGCGACGCTCCCGTTTGTTGGCACATCGTTCTTGCCGGAGTTCAACGAAGGAACGCTTACCGTCAATGTTCAGGCCCAGCCCGGTACTTCTCTGGCTGAATCCAATCGCATCGGCCAAATTTCCGAGAAACTACTTTTGGAGGTGCCCGAAGTTATATCGACCGGACGTAGGACAGGAAGGGCCGAGCTCGACGAACATGCCGAGGGTGTTCACTACACCGAGATCGATGTTGATCTAAAGAAATCGGACCGTTCGCGCGAGGAGATCCTTTCGGCGATCCGGGACAAACTCGCGGTCGTTCCAGGAGTTACCACTAACGTAGGACAGCCGATCTCTCATCGGTTGGATCATTTGCAGTCCGGTGTTCGGGCCCAGATCGCGGTCAAGTTGTTCGGCGACGATCTGGCTACACTACGTTCAAAGGCTGAGGAAATTCGCAATACGATCCAAACTGTCGAAGGGGCAACGGACGTTTCAGTTGAGCGACAGGTGCTGATCCCGCAGGTGCGATTTAATGTTGACCGCGTCAAGGCAGCGCAGTATGGACTGCAGCCGGGCGAGGTTACGCAGACATTGGAAACGGCATTGAACGGGCGAACCGTCTCGCAAGCCATTGATGGAGCTCGGCGATATGACGTCGTAGTCCGTTTTGACGAAGTATCTCGCAATAGTCTGGATGCTCTCCAAAATGTCACCATCGATACGCCACAGGGAACCCAAATTCCTATTTCGGCCGTTGCCGCCGTTGAGAATTTTCCGGGACCGAACCAGATCTTACGTGAGGACACGAAACGCCGAATTGTGATCGGAGCAAACGTAGCCGGACGCGATCTTGGCTCCGTGGTCAGTGATATTCAAAGCCGCGTCGCAACACAAGTTCAACTGCCGACCGGCTACTTCCTTGAATATGGAGGGCAGTTTCAGGCTTCGCAGGAGGCTAACAGAACTTTATCACTCCTTTCGATCTTCTCGCTTGTTGCGATCTTTTTTCTCCTGATAAAAGCCTTTGGCGACTGGCGGGTAGCCCTTCAGGTGATGATAAACATCCCCCTAGCGTTGATCGGAGCCGTCTGGGCCTTGCACCTCTCGGGCGGCGTATTTTCGATCGCGACAATGGTCGGATTCGTCTCTCTGGTTGGAATCACATCGCGAAACGGGATCATGATGATCTCGCATTACCTGCACTTGATGAAAGAGGAGGGCGAAGACTTTACCGAACACATGATTGTTAGGGGTTCATTGGAAAGGCTCGTTCCCGTCCTGATGACTGCTCTGACCGCGGGGCTCTCGTTAATACCCTTCATCCTTGCCGCCGACGCCCCGGGCAAAGAGATCCTGCATCCACTCGCAGTTGTCGTTTTAGGCGGCATCCTGACCTCGACTCTGCTCGACCAAATTGTTACGCCGGCGATCTTCTATAAATTCGGACGGCCGAGCGCCGAGCGAGTCATCGCGGAACGAGAAGGCTTAAGCGACAAAGACTTCGGCGAGAACACCGCTCTTCCGCCGTTCGGGATGCGGACGCCCGATCTTAGTTAAAAGGAAATGGAAGATGGATAAGAAAATCAGACTAACACCTTTTACCTATTACTTGGCCAGAGGCCTTTTCTTCCTGGCTTTTCTCGCTCTGTTTGGAGCATGGTTAACGGAATTGACCGGCGGTTCGCTGCTCGGCTTGAGTCAGCAGCATTTATTCTACGACGCCATTGTCTTATCGCTGTTCGGTATCGGGATGTATCTTGACGGTTAAAGGACCTAGCGAAACATTGAATTTCTGTAAGACCTAAAATGAGGAGAAAAACTTATGACAAGAACAAATTTTAATAGATTGCTGATGGGCGCTTTGGCCGTCGTGATCGGTTCGGGCGCTGTCGCTATTAGCCTCAACGAGAGTGTTTCGGCACAAACCGACGAAGTAAAGGCCGTGACGGACGTTATGACACGCGAAGCGCTGGCCGTTGAACAAGGCGATCTCGCGGCACTCGATAAGATCTGGGCCAACAGCGAAGATGTCACCGTCTTCGAAAGCGGACACGCCAATTACGGTTGGAATGATTACCGCAACACCCATCTCGCTCCCGAACTAAAGGAATTCAAAAACACGAAATACTCGTTTTCGGATATGAAGGTAAAGGTCGATGGCAAGACCGCGTGGGCGACATTCAAATATAGTCTCGCGGCTGAGATGGGAACGAGAAAAGTAGAAAGCGGTGGCCTTGGCACGGCGGTGTTGGAAAAACGCGACGGCAAATGGCGTATCGTTCACTGGCACTCAAGCGCACCTCGCCGAGCCCCGGCTCCCGCGGCGTCTCCGACACCTAAGGCGTAGTTTGATTTTGCTCGACACTGTATAAGGACATGTTAGAAGGGAGTCCAGAAGTTTATACGGTCGATGAGCAAAAGGCGTCGGGTAGTGCCTATTGTGCCCGACGCCATTTTTTTTTCGGCCACATAGTAATGGAACTCGAAATACTCTGCCTTTCGTCTGGAGTTAATAACCGTTTGAATTTGAACTAGGAGGACTGAGAAATATGAAAGACATGAAGCATACGGAAAGCATGAAAAACATGAAAAGCATGTACGTGAACCTAGCGATCATGGCGGTTCTGTCGTTTATATCGATGTTCGTGTTCATGTACATGATGGTCGATTCTTTCGCCAACGTATATCCAAACATAAACCAGATTTACATGGCCGGGCTCATGACCGCTCCGATGATCGTGATCGAGATCTTTGTAATGTGGTCGATGTACAACAACAAAAAGGCCAATCTTGTCATCGCTGGTGTTAGCGTCCTGTTGCTAATTCTGTTTACGGCCTTTATCAGATATCAAACGTTAGTCGGGGATAAGCAATTTCTCAAATCGATGATACCGCACCACGCAGGAGCGATCCTCATGTGTGATAACCCTAATCTTCGAGACCAGGAGATCAAGGATTTGTGTAAATCGATAACGATCGACCAACAAAAGGAAATCGACTGGATGAAGAATAAACTCGACGAGTTGGAACGTAAACAGTGAGGAGTCGATCAAGCTAATGATGACTGCAACAGTTTTGGCAAAGCAATCAGATGTATCGCTTTACACGGTCAGGCACTATACGCGCATCGGGTTACTGAAGCCGGCCCGCAATATGCAAAACAACTACAAGGTTTACCAACCGTCTGATGCGGTGCGAGTTCGGTTCATTAAAGCCGCCGGTAATCTGGGATTCTCGCTCGCCGAGATCGCGGATATTTTGAAGGAGGCGAAAGAAGGGAACACGCCTTGTCCGATGGTCCGGGAAATTATCGTTCGCCGGATTGCGGAGAATCAAAGAAAGATCAGGGAGATGCAGAAACTCCAACGGAAAATGGAGAAAGCCCTTCAGGACTGGTCAAAGATGAAGAATTCGATGCCCACAGGTGATTCCGTTTGTCATTTGATCGAATCAGTAAGCGAGACTGACAAATAGGGCTTGACCTGACCCCTGCTGACAGGTTGTAGAATAATTCCTGTCGTTACTTTTAATGACAGGAGTGATAACAAAATGACGGAATACGAAACAACCACGGCTGAAACCTTCATCGACCCAATTTGCGGAATGCAGGTCAAACCGGCAAATGCCGCCGGGAGCCTTAACCAGGATGGAGAAACTTATTATTTCTGCTCGACAGCGTGTCTGCAGAAATTCATGGCTCCGAACGACGGTAGCCAGGCGAGCTGTTGCGGCAACTAGGGAAGTTTGAAAACCGCAGGGAGGGTTCATGACAGGAATTGTAAAAAAGAACGCAGCAGAGGGCGAGTTTATCGACCCGATATGCGGTATGACTGTTGATCCGGCGACAGCGGCTGGAAGTTTTAAGCATGAGGGAACGACCTATTATTTTTGCTCGAAAGGCTGTTTGCAGAAATTTATCGCGCAAACGCAGGCCGTCCCCGGGAGTGGTTTTGTCGGGATCGGACGGGAACAAAAAGAAACCGTTACGCATGGAGAGATGAACGCTACTCCCGAAGGAGAGTTTGTCGATCCGGTGTGTGGAATGACGGTCGAGCCCGAGACTTCGGCGGGAGAGTATGATTTTGAGGGCCAGACTTATTACTTCTGCTCGACCGGCTGCTTGAATAAGTTCAAACAAAATCCGACGAGCTTTCTCAAGGAGAAAAAAGAGGAAGTATTAGACGCGGAAAGCAAGGGTGTCGAGTACACCTGCCCGATGCATCCGGAAGTTGTGCAGATCGGTCCGGGAAGCTGTCCAAAATGCGGAATGGCGCTTGAGCCCAAGGTGATGACGCTCGACGACGCTCCTGACCCGGAGTATATCGATATGAAGCGGCGTTTTTGGATTTCCGCCGTCTTAACTCTTCCGGTTTTCGCTCTGGCGATGGCGGAAATGCTGCCGAACTTTCACGAGATAATCTCGCCGAACCTTTCTATTTGGATACAGTTCGCTCTTGCGACGCCGGTCGTGCTCTGGGGCGGTTTTCCTTTCTTCCAGCGTGGATGGGCTTCGGTCAAAAATGTCAGCCCGAATATGTTCACGCTGATCGCGATCGGAACAGGAGCGGCTTATCTCTTTAGCCTCTTCGCACTGTTCCTGCCTGATCTGTTCCCTGCGTCGATGCGTAATGTGCATACGGGCCTGATCGCCGCATATTTCGAAGCGGCGGCAGTGATCACGACGCTCGTTCTTCTCGGACAAGTTCTTGAGCTTCGAGCCAGAAGCCAAACCTCAAGCGCGATCAAGGCCCTTCTCGGACTTGCACCTGAAACCGCGATCGTTGTTTTCGACGACGGCACCGAGGCTGAGATTGCACTCAAGGATGTACAGATGGGTGCGAGATTGAGAGTTAAGGCGAACGAAAAAATCCCGACCGATGGAGCGATCCTGGAAGGCGATACTTCGGTCGATGAGTCGATGGTGACGGGCGAATCGATCCCGGTCGAAAAGACGGTCGGCGACACGGTCATCGGCGGAACGATCAATGGCAGACGCGGCTTTGTGATGAAAGCGGAAAAGGTCGGCAGCGACACGCTGCTCGCGCAAATCGTTCGGATGGTCGGCGAGGCCCAGCGCTCCCGAGCTCCTATCCAACGATTGGTAGATGTAGTATCAGCTTATTTTGTTCCCGCAGTTATCGTCGTTTCGATTGTCGCGTTCGCCGTCTGGATGATCTTCGGCAGTTTCGCCTACGCGATGGTCGCGGCGGTTTCGGTTCTGATCATTGCCTGCCCGTGTGCTTTGGGCCTGGCGACGCCGATGTCGATCATGGTCGGCACGGGACACGGAGCGCGGCACGGCGTATTGGTTAAGAAAGCCGAGGCATTGGAGATTCTGGAAAAGGTGAATTCAATAGTTGTTGATAAGACAGGCACTTTGACCGAGGGCAAGCCGCGTTTGCAAAGCACAATTACGAATTACGGATTACGAATTACGGAAAACGAACTATTGCGGCTCGCTGCCAGTCTGGAAAGATCGAGCGAGCATCCGCTTGCGGAAGCGATCATAAAAGGCGCCGAAGAGAAAAATATCGAATTGGCAAAGGTGGACGATTTTGAATCCATCACTGGTAAAGGAATCACGGGATCGATCGACGGGCAAAAAGTGTTACTGGGCAATGCGAAGCTGATGACGGACAACAATATTGATTTCCCGGCGGATGGAAAAGCCGATGAGCTTCGAGCCGAAGGGCAAACAGTAATGTTCGTAGCCGTTGACGGGAAACCCGCCGGACTGGTCGGCGTCGCGGACACGATCAAAGAGTCTGCGAAAGAAGCAATCGACGAACTGCATAGACAAAATATCGAAGTCGTCATGATGACGGGCGATAATGCAATTACGGCCGACGCAGTAGCCAAAAAGCTCGGCATCGACAAGGTTTTCGCCGACGTTTTGCCCGAACAAAAGGCGGAAAAGATCAAAGAGCTACAGGCGAGCGGCAAGATCGTCGCAATGGCCGGCGACGGCGTAAACGATGCTCCGGCGCTTGCTCAAGCCCAAGTCGGCATCGCAATGGGCACCGGAACCGACGTAGCAATGGAATCCGCTGATATAACGCTTTTGAAAGGCGATCTGCGCGGTATTTTACGGGCGAAAAAGCTGAGCGAAGCGACGATGAAAAATATACGTCAAAACTTGTTCTTCGCGTTCATCTACAATCTCGTCGGCGTCCCAATCGCTGCGGGAGTTCTATATCCCGTTTTCGGCTTGTTACTAAGTCCGATGATCGCGAGTGCAGCAATGACTTTTAGTTCTGTTTCGGTAATCGTCAATGCACTGCGGTTAAGAAATTTGAAATTGTGAGAATGATGAATAACGAGAAGTACATACCGGCTTTGAGCTACGATTGGCTAACGGGCCTATATGATCCGGTAGTTGCTCTGACGACTCGCGAAGGCGCTTTCAAGAATGCGTTAGTTGATCAAGCCGGGATCGCCGATGGTCATCGCACTCTGGATTTAGGCTGTGGCACAGCGACGCTATCTATTTTGTTGAAACAGAAGCAGCCGAACGCTGTGATTGTCGGGATTGACGGTGACGCGAAGATCCTACAGATAGCAAAAAAGAAGGCACACAAGGCCGGCGTTGACATTACCTTCGACGAGGGAATGTCGTTTGATCTGCCTTACGAAGACGAATCCTTCGACCGGATTGTTTCCAGCCTTTTTTTTCATCACCTATCTCGGGAAAGCAAGTCGGAAACGCTGCGCGAAGTAAACCGCGTTCTTAAGCCCGATGGCGAGTTTCATGTCGCAGATTGGGGGCTGCCCACGAGTCGTTTAATGCGCGGGGCGTCATATCTGATTCAATTTCTGGACGGTTTTGAAACGACTGCAGATAATTTCAATGGCTTATTGCCCAAACTGATAACGGATGCCGGGTTTACATTCGTCGAGGAAACGGTTCATTTCAACAGCGTGTTCGGAACCATAAGATTGCACAAATGCCTAAGATAAAACTGGAGGACATATGAAAACAAAGATCATTTTTTTCGCAATGATGGTGGTTTTGACGACCCTGTCGGTCTTTGCACACGACCTTTTCTTAAAGCCAGCGAGCTTTTTTGTAAAGGTCAACGAGAAGATCTCTATCAGCGTGATGAACGGCACGTTTCAGGAAAGCGAGGGAGCGGTGGCGTTAGCGCGTTTGACGGATGTGAGCGTTGTTTCGCCTTCGGGCACGCGTTCGAATCCTGCCGAGGCGAATTTTACAAAAAATGAAACCACCGCATTTCTCAATGTTACGCCGACCGAGGCCGGAACCCACGTCGTCGGCCTTTCCACCTCGTGGCGCGAGAACGCACTCGCGGCAAAGGAATTCAATGAGTACCTGCCCGCCGAAGGCATCCCTGATATTCTGGAAAACCGAAAGCGCGACGGCGAACTCGACAAAGACGCCCGTTACCGTTATTCGAAATATGTCAAAACGATCTTTCAGGCGGGCAATAAACCGACAGACAGCTACAAAACCAACCTTGGATACGCCGTGGAGATGATCCCTCAGCAAAACCCCTACAAACTAAAAAAGGGAGCCACGCTTGACATCCTCTGTCTCAAGAATGGGAAGCCCCTTGTGGGCCAGATAGTAACGACCGGCTACGAGGCCGCGGGCAAAATGCTCGGCGAAACAAGCTCCCGCACCGACAAGGACGGCCTGCTCGGGATCAAACTGACCGGCGCCGGCAAATGGTACGCCAAATTTATCAATATGGTAAAGATCGACGACCCAAAACTGAATTACGAATCAAAATGGGCGACGCTGACATTTGAAATCAAGTAACGAGGAGATCGAAATGAAGAAACAAACAATTTTTACAATTATCTTATCGCTGTCGCTGGTTGCGTCGATTTTCGCGCACGACCTGTTTCTCAAAACGGACAGCTATTTCCTGAAGCCTAATTCGAAGTTCACTGTCAAGGTCATGAACGGAACGTTTTTGGCGAGCGAGGGGGCGGTTGGCTACGCTCGGCTAAATGATGTGAGCGTCGTTTCGGGTGGAAATCGCGTGCATCCAGTGGAGGCCGATCTTACAAAGGACGAAACGACTGCCTCTCTAAACCTGACAACCGGGGCGGCGGGTACCTATGTCGTTGGACTGTCAACCAAGCCGCGAGAAATCGCACTAAAAGCGGCGGATTTTAACGAGTATCTTCGCGAGGACGGCTTACCCGATACGCTTGAAGAGCGCCGCAAATCAGGGGAGCTCGAAAAAGACGCGAAAGAGCGGTACGCCAAGCACGTCAAAGCGATTCTTCAAGTTGGCAAAAAACTGACCGATGACTACAAGACAGTGCTCGGCTATCCGGTCGAACTCGTCCCGCAGCAAAATCCCTACAGTCTCAAAAAAGGGGACGCGATTGAGGTTCTATGTCTTCTAGATGGCAAGCCGCTTTCCAATCAAGTCGTACTCGCCGGACGGGAGGAAAGCGGCAAAATAAAGCTTTCGCCGGAACTCCGGAGTGACGCCAAAGGAATCATAAAGTTGAAACTTGAAGGATCCGGCAAGTGGTACGTCAAGTTTATCAATATGTCCAAACTCGACGATCCGAATCTTAATTATGAATCGAAATGGACAACACTCACGTTTGAGATCAAATGAGATTGCTGAGTGGGGAACAATTATGAATCTCCAATATCTTGCAGGGATAGCAATAGTTGCTGGTTAGGGTTTTGATAGTGAAATCACTGGCAAAGACTTTAACCGTGTTTATCTCCAGTTTATTTTATTTGTCGTAGAATCGACCAATGCGGATACTTCTCATCGAAGATGATAATCGGATTGCAGCTTTTGTCGCCAAAGGTCTTCGCGAGAACTCGTATGCGGTCGATTTAGCATCCGACGGCGACGAGGCTACATATTTGGCTTCTATAAACACTTACGACCTATTCATACTCGATGTAAATCTGCCAAGAAAAGATGGCTTTGAAGTTTGTCGGGAACTTCGAGAAGGCGGTAACTCGAAACCGATACTATTGCTGACGGCCCGGGACGCGATTGACGACAAAGTCTCAGGTCTTGATGTCGGTGCGGACGACTATCTGACAAAGCCGTTTGAATTTCGAGAGCTTCTTGCGCGTTTGCGAGCTTTGCTGCGGCGCCAGAACGACATACGTTCTCCGGAAATCACAATTGCCGATCTCCATATTGATACAATGTCCCGAACGGTCAAACGAGGTGAATGTCTGATCGAGCTAACGACGAAAGAATATTCCCTCATCGAATTTCTTGCGATAAACAAGGGGAAGGTAGTCGGACGTGAAGAGATTTCCGAGCATGTTTGGGATGATACCTTCGATCCTTTCTCAAATCTCATCGAGGTGTATATCAATCGGCTAAGGGCCAAACTCGACGATGGATTCGACATGCAGCTCATTCAAACACGACGCGGGTCGGGTTACATATTGAACGATGTTTAGCTCGATCCGTGTAAAACTCACGCTCTTTTATGTCTGCGTCTTAGCGATTATCGTCGGGGCCTTTGCGCTGATTTCTTATTCGTCATTCGTAAGTATTTTGCGTCAGGAAACGGACGAAAATCTCGCACAAATGGCGCAAACGCTTGCTGAGTCGATCAAAGGCGAACAGAACGATGCGGAAGTTCAGCGAGGGCCTGACGAATTGATTAATGAATCTCTTGACGAGTTTCGATTTCGTGATTATCAGTTTGCCGTCATTACTGACGACAACCGACTGGTTGCGTTCACAACTGAAAATAAACCTCCGGTCGACCTTGCCTCGGTCGATATCAATAAGTTTGGAAACGTTTTTATAAATGATACTGCGTTCCGAAGCCATGTTTTGCCGTTCGGCATTGAAGACCACAACTACAAACTTTACGTTTTTCACTCACTCGAAGATGAGATCGCTCTCAATTCCCGCATCCGTCAGGCGTTTTTTCTGATCGCTCCGTTGCTTTTGATTTTTGCTGGCCTCGGTGGTTATTTCCTTGTCCGAGAGAGCCTAAAACCAATTGCCACGATCGGAGACAGGGCGAAACAAATTTCTGCGACAAATTTACATGAGCGGCTCCCGATTGCCAACGCGAAAGACGAGATCGGCAGCCTCGCCATAGTATTTAACGAATTGCTAGATCGTTTAGACGTTGTGTTTGATCGTCAGCGCCGATTCGTGGCCGACGCGTCTCACGAACTGCGAACGCCGCTTGCGATCATTCGCGGAGAATCGGAAGTTGCTTTATCGAAGGATAGCCGCAGCTCAACCGATTATCAGGAGTCGCTACAAGTGGTAAACGACGAAAGCAAACGTCTGACCAAGATCGTCGAAGACCTTTTCACATTAGCCAGGGCCGATTCCGGCAACCTAAAAGCGAATCTCCAAAATCTGTATCTTGACGAACTCGTGTCCGATTGCGTTCGTCTTATCCGTACTCTCGCCGACAAAAGGAATCTGACCATCGAGTTTGATGGCAGCGAAACCGAGATCCGGGGCGACGAAACTCTTTTACGCCGACTATTCCTTAATCTTTTGGACAATGCCATTAAATACAATATTGACGGCGGCTCTATCAAGGTTCATGTTGGGCAGCACCAAGTCACGATCTCCAATACCGGCGATGAAATTCCAGCAGCCCAGCGCAAGGCTATCTTTGACCGATTCTACCGCGTCGAAAAGTCTAGGACGCAGCGTAACGAAACTATGATGAGCGGTGCGGGCCTCGGTCTGTCAATGGCCAAATGCATCGCCGAACTTCACCACGCAACTCTCGAATATTCTCAAAACAATCAGGCCGAGAATATTTTCTCTGTCATCTTCTCAAATTAATCTTCCATTTATTTTCATTTAGTTATTCTGTTCGTGAACTCGCGACAATGGTGAGTAATTTATGAATGGAGAAACAACAATATGAAAAACCGATCAATTACACAATTCGCAGTCTTATCTTTTCTGATACTCGGGGTTTTCGGCCTTTCGGCCGCAAGCGTTTCCGCTCAAGAACGCGAACGCGGCGAAAAGAACGAAAGCGGCGAACGTGAAAGCAAAGCAAGCGCAAAACTCGCGAAGAAGGCGAAGATCACATTGGCTCAGTCACGCGAGACCGCGTTGCGCGAGGACAACGGAACCGTTGAAAGCGAGGAGCTCGAAAAAGAGCACGGCAAGCTGGTTTACTCGTTCGATATCCGCAACGCGACCGGCACGATCACCGAGATATGGGTCGATGCTAAAACGGGCAAAGTCGTTCACAAGTCGGAGGAAAACGCCGAGGCCGAAGCAAAAGAGAAAGCCGCGGACGCAAAGAAGAAGGGGAAGAACTGACCTTCTCCGGGACGGGCGGATGTTTAGATCAGCATTCCGTAAAGTCCGCCCGTCACTTTCGGTTTTTGGAGATTGAACATGATTACGAAGCGCACGGTTTTTATCTGGAGCGTCCTGGTCTTGCTCACACTGTTCCACACCTTCACGGCGTTCTCGCAGGGTGGTCCGCCGATGATCACCGACGACACGGAGACCGTTCCGAGAGGTCACTTTGAGATAAACACTGCCTTTACGCTCGAACGGGGGTTCGATACGCGGCTTTTTTCGACACCGTTGCTCGACATAAATTACGGACTAAGCAGGAACACGCAGCTAAAGGTAGAGATTCCGTGGCTCGTTCTGCATCGTAACGGTCAGCTCGGCATTCAGGGACTAGGAAACACAAATATAGGCGTTCGATGGCGATTTCGCGACGACGACAAAAAGCATCGCGTCGCAATGTCTATCTATCCGCAGTTTGAATTCAACAATCCTTCGTCGTCCGTTCGACGCGGCGTTGTTGACAAAGGGCCCGAATTCCTGATGCCGATGCAATGGCAAACGAAGATCGGCAAATTCGCCGTGGGCGGCGACGTCGGTTATCGGCTCAAACGAGGCCCGGACGAGATTATTTACGGCCTTATCGTCGGAAAGCAGTTTAGGTCGCTCGAACTGATGAGCGAGATTCACGGCACCGGTCCAAAGCAGCAACTTGGTAAAAGCCAGATCGCATTTAACCTCGGTTCGCGTGCAAAGCTCTCAAACCACCTGACGCTCTTACTTTCTGGAGGACGCAGCATCAGGCCGGGATACGATCCGCGTTTTATCGGCTACGCGGGATTGCGAGTCGATTTTTGAGGTCGCCTGGAAAAAAAAACTACGGGAGGATACATGAATACAGAGACAAAAGAGCTGGTAAGCAAAGTACCACACGTAACCCTTATTTTCTGGATAGTAAAGATATTTGCCACGACACTTGGCGAAACCGGCGGCGACGCTTTATCGATGTCGCTTGACCTTGGTTATCTGGTGAGCACGGGAATTTTCGCACTCATATTTGTCGCCGCCGTCGCCGTGCAGATCAAAGCAAGCAAATTCCACCCGGCTCTCTACTGGCTGACGATAGTGGCTACAACAACGGTTGGCACAACGATGGCAGATTACGCAACTCGTGATTTGGGGATAGGTTACACCGGTGGCTCGGCGATATTGCTAACTTTTGTTCTACTTTCGCTTCTTGTCTGGCGCTTAGTGATGGGAACAGTCTCGGTCGAAAGCGTGAACACGCCAAAGGTCGAGATCTTTTATTGGGTGACGATAATGTTCTCGCAAACGCTGGGAACCGCACTTGGCGACTGGTTTGCGGACAGTCTCGATCTTGGCTATCTGGCCGCCGCTGCCGTCTTCGGTGCTGCGTTGCTCTTGACGTATCTTCTTTATCGCTTCACGAGCATCTCAAGGGCATCGCTTTTCTGGGTCGCCTTCATACTTACAAGACCTTTAGGTGCTGTCGTCGGTGACTTTCTCGACAAACCTCTCGACCACGGCGGCCTCGCTCTCAGCCGCTTTACCGCGTCGGCAGTCTTACTGGTTTTGATCGTGGCATTTATTTACACCTTCCCTCAGCGCCCCGCCGAAAAAGCGCATTGACAGGACCGGGCGCTTTAAAGCGACAACGGGTTACAGCCGTGCCATGCGGGCCTCTGACATTTGCGGTAGAATGAGTATTGCATGACAGGCGCTTCCGCTAAGATTTTACTCGTTGATGATGATGATTCGCTCCGCCGTGTTCTTGAGTTCCAGCTTACTGGCGCGGGTCATATTGTTGTAAGCGAGAGCGATGGTCGCGAGGCGTTAAAACAGTATTCGAATGAAGCTTTCGACTGCTTGATAACAGATTGGCGAATGCCAAAGATGACAGGTTCGCAAGTCGTCCAACAGGCGACGGCGATCAACAGCGAAATACCTATTATTGTTATCACGGCTTTTGGTGACATAGATACAGCGGTAGATGCGATGCGCGGCGGGGCTTTTGATTTTATAACCAAGCCTTTTAACCGTCAGGAAATTCTCCTTACTGTCGAGAAAGCCCTAAAATACGGCAACGCCCTTGCGGAAAATAGACGACTGAGACGGCAGGTACATGAGGAATTTCGCCTAGAGAACGTTGTCGGAACATCTGAGAAGATGCTTCAGGTCTTTGATCTTGTCGAGAGAGTGTCAAAGACAAATGTCACCGTCCTTATAGAAGGAGAGTCAGGGACCGGAAAAGAATTGATCGCGAAAGGCATACATTCCTCCGGCACGCGTAGGGACAACCCTTTTGTCGCTATAAACTGTGCCGCAATACCGGAGACACTGATTGAAGCGGAGCTATTTGGATATAAAAAAGGGGCGTTCACTGGAGCAATAGGAGAATCTAAGGGGAAATTTGAGGAGGCTAGTGGCGGTACTTTGTTTCTTGATGAGATAAGTTCGATGCCACTACAGTCGCAAACGAGACTTTTACGGGTCTTACAGGAACAGGAAGTAACTCGCCTTGGTGAGAACACGCCGCGTAGAATTGATGTCCGAATAATCGCGGCAACCAACGAAAACCTGACTGAACTTATAAAAGAAAACGCATTTCGCGAAGATCTCTACTACCGACTTGCAGTGGTTCCAATTGTATTGCCACCATTACGTGAGCGACGAGAGGATCTGCCTGTGTTAACCGAACATTTTGTTGCAAGATGCGCTTCGAAATATGGTATTCGGTCTCCTAAAGTAAGTCGCGAGGTCTTCAAAGTGTTTTTCGAGTACGCATGGATGGGAAACGTACGGGAATTGGAGAACCTAATAGAAAGGATGGTCGTTCTTTCTGATGGAGACACTTTGGCGCTTGGTGATGTACCTGAAAATGTAAGAAATCCTTCTTCAACAAAAAACGGATTATGGTTTGACCTACCCTCGGAGCCAATCGATCTTGAAGCCTTGGAAGGGGAAATTATCCGAACATCGCTCCTACAGCATGGGGGAAATCAGTCGCAAACTGCTAAACATTTAGGTATTTCGAGAAGTGCATTGATATATCGGATGCAAAAGTACGGATTCGAATGATCAGATTCGAAGCTGTCGCTATTTTAGGTAATGGACTCAGAATCATTTAGTATCAGTTCGTCGCGCAACCGCCTATACGTCTGGATTGCAATCGGTATTACGATCGTTCTCGTCACTGTTCTCCATTTTCTCACACCGACCGACCAAGTTGTCTGGCATGAAATCTATCAGCGGCTCTACTACATTCCGATCATTACGGCCGCTTTGCTTTTTGGTCTGCGCGGCGGGTTGGCCGCTTCGATATTTACGACGATCGTTTATTCACCGCACGTCTACTTGCATTGGCAGCATGGCCATTTTGACTATTCGATCAATCAATACGCGGAAATAGTCATCTTTAACCTGGTTGGAGGAATAATGGGTGCGCTGGGCGATCGGCTTAGAAAGGCTCGAGAAAGGGCCGAACGAAATGCCGAGGAAAAACGAAAAGCCTACGACGAGCTACAGACGACCTTTCAGCAGTTGCTTCAAGCAGAAAAACTGACTTCACTAGGCGAACTTTCGGCCGGCATAGTTCACGAGGTCCGAAATCCACTCGCGTCAATCAGGGGAGCTATAGAGATACTAGAGGACGAGCTCAAAGTCGACAGTCCGCGAAGAGAGTTTGTAGGCCTCGCGAAATGCGAAATAGATAGGTTAGATCGGTTGGTGGGCGAATTTCTACGCTTCGCACGACCGACTGAACCGTCTAAAATTCCAATTAACCCAAACGATATCGTTAACTCAATCATAGGTTTGATCGAGAACCAAGCTTCGTCTCAATCGATTATTATTCATAAAGATTTCCAGGAGAATCTCCCGTTGATCCTGGTCGATGCCGAGCAGATCAAGCAGGTGTTATTAAATTTAGCCATCAACAGTTTGCAGGCTATGTCACCTTCGCGTATTGATCAAACTCTGACATTCCGAACTCTTCAGCAGGCCAATGATCTAGTGATTGAGGTAGAAGATTCAGGGGTCGGGCTTGACCCGAAGAGTCTCTCAAAGGTTTTCGATCCGTTCTACACGACGAAAGAGAAAGGAGTAGGGCTTGGCCTCTCAATTGCCCATAAAATAGCGACGCAACATGGTGGACACTTGTCGGCAAAACGCTCGACCCATCTGACCACTTTTAGTTTGACCATTCCTTTCGAGGTTTCAGCGAATTTTTGAAATCCATGAATGATTCAGAATTGTATATTTTCAACCACTGGTGGTTTTCTTGCTGGTCGAACGTCCCACCCACCCGTAGGATGGATAAGAGCTAACTGGACAAAACTGATCACAATTTGAGAACATCTAGTTCAATGAGAGTTCTAACTTTCATTTTCGTTGCGTATTTACTTGTTCTTGCGGTTCAGCCGTGCAAGGACGGTCTCTTGCCGCGCGACAATCAGTGGCATGAGATTCAGACGGTTGCCCACCTAGATCAGTCGTCGCAGGATACGAACAACAGCCCTGATGATCTGTGTTCGCCGTTTTGTGTTTGCTCTTGCTGCGGGATTAATTCCGTGCCGAACATCGTGTATTCGGTACCCGCAACCACGTTTCAAAATCTTGAGAAAGCGACCGCTGAATTTTCTCAGTACAAGTCCCCATACGAATCCACTCGTTCCTTTTCCATTTGGCAACCGCCAAAAGCCTAACTCAAATAGCATTCATGCGTCCCTAGTTGCTAACGTGCGATAGTTCGCGCCTTAGCCTGTTTGCTGATCATTTTGAGATAGGTTTACGAATGTTCAAAAAGATAATTTGTATTGCCGTAATTGCGGCAGCGGTTCCGGCGTATTCGCAGGAATCGGCAAGTGTGATCGAGCCCTATGCGGGATCGTTAAGTTCAATTGGAAAATCACGTCCGCGAGAAACTGCGAAGCGGATCGTTTCTCCGTTTGCCGATAGATACTACAGTCAAACGGACGGCTCTTCGCTCGCCGAGATCGTGCGTCTTGCCATAGCGAATAACGGCGAGATAAAGATCGCCCGCCTTGAGATCGACAAGACGCGGGCTCGCCTTACTCAGGCCAGACTTCGATCTAATCCAACCCTCGAGGTTGAGCAGTCGGTTGGAAGGCTGGTCGGCTCTGCGGGAGATCGCGAATTGAGCGTTGGATTCTCTTTGCCGGTCGATGTTTACGGTCAACGGCAGAAGCGGATCGATCTCGCAAATGCCGAGATCGTCTTGCGCGAGGCCGAGCTCACAACCCGGCAGCGAGAGATCACCGGAAGGGTTTTTGCCGCCTATGCGGAGGCGCTTAGTGCTTTAAGGGAAATTCAAGTACTCGACGAGCTTCTAGAACTAGACACCGAAATGATTCGGTTCGTCCAGATTCGCGTTAACGAAGGCGAGACTCCGCCGCTGGAATTAAATCTTCTACAGACCGAAGTCGAACGGCTCAGGGCCAGGCGTGAGCTTTCCGAAGGCGCGATCCAAACTGCTCTGACCAAATTGAAATTCTTCGCCGGCGTCCCTTACGACCAATCGTTAAAACTTCGCGAAGATATCTCCGCCGCCCAGATCCCGCAGCTTCCTGACACGAGCGAAACAGGCGTAACCGTTGCTCTTCGATCTAGACCCGAACTGCGGGTTGCCGAACTGGAAGAACAACTCGCCAGTGCCGGGCTTCGCCTTATCCGGTCTCAAAGCAAGCCCGATGTGACGGCATATTCGCGTTATACGCAAGGGCGTTCGAATTTTGACGACCCGCGTGGATCTTATTTTCAAAGCGATCGAAGCCTGACGTTTGGTGTCTCGATCGGTCTCCCTGTCTTTGACAAGAAACAGGGAGCAAAGGCTGAAGCCGAGATCGCGATCCGTCAGGCTCAGGAAAAGAGGGCTTTCGCCGAGGCAGTGATCAGAAACGAAGTCGTAACTGCATTTCAACGGATCGAGGCAGCAAAACGTGCCTTGTCTCGCTTGGAGACAGCAGTAATTCCGCGGTCCCAAGAGAATATTCGCACCATCCGACAGGTCTATGAGCTCGGTGAGCTAAAGGTGACCGATCTTATCGCGGAGCAAAAGAAACTGCTCGAAGCGAATCGAGATCTTACAGAAACACTAAAAGAAAGATACCGCTCGCAAGCAGATCTGTTTATCGCCATTGGCATCAATCTGGAGAACTAAAAATATTATGTCCGAAACAAAAACAAACGCGCAGGACGAACATCACCTTAACGATGAGGCGGAACTTGACCGTCTCGACAACGGAGCAGTTGTCGAACCGGAATATCGTGAGAAAAAGCGACCGCTGCTCGCATGGATCATAACGGCAGCTATCGTTGGCGTTATCGCCGTTGTCGCACTTGCTTGGATCATAAGCAGCCGCTCTGCGACCGCCGAGAAGGCTGTCACCGAAGAAAAAAAGGAAGAACCGAGACATTCTGAGGAAGAAACGGGCCGCGAGGTAAAGCTCACTCCCGAAATGATCGAGTCGGCCGGAATCGAAACCGAAACTGTTACACAGCGACCGGCCATTTCAAAACTCTACGTTACGGGTGCAGTTGAGTTGAATCCCGAAAGGACTGAAATGGCAACGCCGCTTGTCGGCGGACGTATTGAGCGTGTTTATTACGGGGTCGGAGACAATGTTCAAAAAGGAGCAATCCTTGCAGTTATTTCGAGCCCGCAACTTGCTCAAATGCACGGCAAACTTCACGAGGCGAAAACGCGTTACGAGTTGGCTGTGCGAGATCTTTCGAGAGTTCAAAAGGCAGAGAATCGATCAGCAGTTTTGCAAGCGAAGGCAAAGCTGGACGAAGCGGACGCGACGCTCAAGAGAACCAAAAAGCTTATCGATCTTGGTGCTGGTGCCGGAAAGGATTTAGTGGCCGCCGAGACGGCCTATAGAACGGCGAAGGCGGATTACCAATTCCAAACCAACATAGCGCTCAATCGGGAGTTACAGGAAGCGAAAGCCGAGGTGGAAACATCACAGGTGGATCTTCGTCACATCGGAGATGAAATGCGTTCGCTTGGCGTTCCGGTTGAAACTACTGGAGACGACGACCACCGAAAGGACACGTCGCTCGTAGCGATCAGGGCTCCATTGTCGGGCGTTATCACCGAACGAAAATTCAATGCCGGTGCCGGCGTAGAAGCGGCTACGCCGATCTTTGCCATCTCAAATCTCAGCACGGTTTACGTTATTGCCAACGTACCTGAATCGAATATATCTAAACTCAATGTCGGTGCTGTTGCCGAGATCAGATCACCAAACCTCGGCAATCTGAATGGCCGGGTTTCATACATCGATCCGCAACTTGATGAGACGACAAGAACGGCTCGTGTTCGCGTCGAGGTTCCAAACAGTAACGGCAAACTGCGAGCCGGAATGTTCACTGAGGTCGGATTTTATGCCGGGACTACAGCGGCGACGGGTGAAGAATTAGCGATTCGATCTAGTGCGATCCAACGTGAGGGAGATATGACGATAGTTTTTATCCCGAAAGACGACGAACCCGGCGCTTATGAGGTTCGCGAAGTTGAGATCGGCGGCGAGGCCGAGGGTTACACCATCATTTTGAAGGGATTAGAAATTGGCGAAAAAGTCGTTACGAAAGGTAGCTTTGTCCTCAAGACTCAGTTGGCAAAAGGCGATCTTGGAGAACACGGACACTAAGGGAGAAATATGATCAACGCACTAATTCGCTTTTCAGTTGCTAATCGACTGATCGTACTGCTCCTCGTAGGAATTATGGCGACGGGTGGCGCTTACAGTCTTTTGAATCTGCCAATCGACGCTGTCCCCGACGTGACGAACGTTCAAGTTCAGGTGCTTACAGCCGCACCGTCTTTGGCTCCGCTCGAAATGGAACGACAGGTAACTTTTCCTGTCGAGGTAGCAATGTCAGGTTTGCCCGACATTGAGGAAATACGTTCGGTCTCAAAATTTGGCCTTTCCGCGGTCACTGTCGTTTTTGATGATTCGGTCGATCCGTATTTCGCGAGACAATTGGTTCTCGAAAGATTGTCCCAAGCTCGTGAACAGATTCCCGCTTCCATCGGTTCGCCGGAGATGGGGCCGATCTCAACTGGCTTGGGAGAGATCTATCAATACGAACTCAAGTCATCAGATGGGAGTTATGACGCCAAGGCATTGCGAACGGTGCAAGACTGGAATGTACGTCGTCAACTATTAGGTGTTCCAGGGGCGACGGAGATCAATAGTTTTGGAGGATTCGAAAAGCAGTACCAGGTAAGAGTTACACCCGAAAAGCTTCAGTCCTATGGGCTGACTCTTCGTGATGTCTATGATTCCGTATCGCGTAACAATGCCAATGTGGGCGGCGCTTACATTGAAAAAGGGGCGGAACAGTATCTATTGCGAGGGATCGGCCTTATCGAAAAGCCGGACGAGATAGGCAATATTGTCGTCAAAACTGGTCGTGAAGGTGTTCCGGTTTATGTTCGTGACGTTGCCGAGATCGTAGAAGGCTCGACCGTCAGACAAGGAGCAGTCACAGCGGACGGTAAGGGCGAGATCGTTGCTGGTATCGTCTTGATGCTTAAAGGCGAAAACTCGCGAACGGTTGTTCAATCGGTCAAAGAGCGTGTCGAACAGGTTAAGAAGTCGTTGCCAAAAGGCGTCGAGCTTGTTCCATTCTACGACCGGACAGAATTGATAGACCGCGCAATTGCTACAGTTGAAAAGAACCTTGTCGAAGGAGCAATTCTCGTTATCGTTGTTCTGCTCTTATTACTCGGCAACTGGCGTGGAGCTTTGCTTGTCGCGACCATCATTCCGCTTTCGATGCTATTCGCGGCGATCCTGATGAGGTTGTTTAACGTGTCGGGCAACTTGATGAGTCTCGGCGCATTAGACTTCGGACTTATCGTTGACGGGGCCGTCGTAATGGTCGAAAACGCCGTTCGACGGCGAGCGGAGGCACAACACCAAAATTCGCGCGAACCGCCCGAACGCACCATTCTCGAAGCCTGTCTCGAAGTCGCTCGGCCGGTTGTTTTCGCAGTTGCGATCATCGCGATTGTCTATCTGCCAATTCTTAGTTTACGAGGTATCGAGGGCAAGATGTTCGTTCCGATGGCGCTTACCGTAATATTCGCTCTATTAGGGTCGCTATTGCTCTCGCTCACTTACGTTCCGGCGATGCTGACGTTCGTTTTGAAGGGTAAGGTTTCCGAGTCGGAGAGCTTTGTTATTCGTTACGCGAAACAGATCTACAAACCTGCGTTCAATTTCATGGCGACCTATCGTCCGCAGGCTCTGGCTGTCGCCATTGTTCTTGTTGTTCTCTCCGCGTCCATCTTCCCGTTTCTTGGGTCCGAGTTCATACCTCGACTGGACGAAGGTGATATAGCCGTACAGGTTCAGCAGTTACCGAGTGTTTCACTTGAGCAGTCGATCAAAACAACCACTGAGGTAGAGAAAACACTTATGACTTTTCCGGAGGTTCGAACTGTGATCTCAAAGACCGGAAGGGCAGAAGTTGCGACCGATCCCATGAGTGTGGATTTTTCAGATCTCTATGTCGGATTAAAGCCACATAGTGAATGGACGACAACCTCAGACAAGGCAGTTCTCATAGAGAAAATGTCCGAGGCAATCGAAGAAAAAGTTCCGTCCGCGATTGTTAGTTTCTCTCAGCCGATCGAGTTGCGTGTGGCGGAGCTGATTTCTGGTGTACGAAGTGATGTTGCAATAAAGGTGTACGGAGACGACCTTGAGACGCTGAAGAGTAAAGCAGATGAGATCGTCAAAGTGGTACAGACTGTGCCGGGGGCTGAGGATGTCAAGGCTGAGGCAACTTCAGGCCTGCCGCAACTTCAGATAAAACCAGATCGAGCTTCGATCGCCCGCTACGGATTGAATGTTGAAGATGTAAATGACCTGGTCGAGTCTGTTGTAGCAGGAAAAGAGGCAGGTCAGGTATATGAGGGTGAGCAGCGTTTCAATCTTGTCGTTCGGCTAAACGAAGAATCGGGTGCAACCGTCGATACAATTCGCGGTCTTGTACTGACCGCTCCTAACGGTTCACGCGTTCCACTATCTCAAGTTGCGGAGATAAAACTTGCGGAAGGAGCGGCGCAAATATCTCGTGAGGACACACGCCGGAGAATAGGCGTTGAGCTTAATGTTCGAGGGCGTGATATTGGTTCTTTCGTTGAGGAAGCACAGAAAGCGATAGAAAGAAGTGTTCAATTGCCAGCCGGATACTATTTGAAATGGGGCGGTACGTTCGAAAATCTGCAAAGAGCCTCAGCCAGACTTTTGATCGTAGTTCCGATAGCCCTATTCCTCATTTTCATATTGCTTTACACGACGTTTAGTTCGATAAAGCAAGCTTTCTTGATCTACACCGGTATCCCGTTCGCGATCGTTGGCGGGGTCGTAGCACTGGCGGTCCGCGGAATGCCTTTCTCCATATCAGCAGGCGTGGGATTCATTGCTCTTTTCGGCGTAGCTGTATTGAACGGCGTTGTGATGGTTAGTTTCATTAACCACCTCAGAGATGAAGGAAAAACCGTCTTGGAAGCGGTTCGTGAAGGTGCGGAAACGCGACTTCGCCCCGTTTTGATGACTGCTCTGGTCGCAAGTCTCGGCTTTATCCCGATGGCGATCGCGACATCAGCGGGAGCCGAAGTTCAACGGCCTCTTGCAACAGTCGTGATCGGAGGTTTGATCACTTCAACCCTTCTTACGCTGCTGATTTTGCCAACGCTTTACGCCTGGATAGAAAAAGACGTCGAAGGCGAGTTTACGGAGGAATAGAGAATGAAATTGATAATTGCAGTCGTGCGACCATTTAAATTGGATGAGATCGTAACAGCCCTTGAAGAGATCGAAGGCTTTCCGGGAATGACGGTTCTTAACAGCGAAGGCTTTGGCCAGCGAATACGTAGTTCTGCAACAGACGCCCTTGATCCGTTCAAGCCGAATAAGCGAATCGAGGTCATTGTTACAGACGAAAAGGTCGAGTGTGTTGTTTCAGCGATCAAGAATAGTGCTCACCCCGGCAAAAAAGGTGACGGGCTGATTTCCGTATTACCAGTTGATTCGGTGACGATGATCTAAGGTTCGGTCAACATGTTTTATGGACGCACATTTCAGACGCTGATCGGGGCCTTAATTGGAACCGGCTTGCTGTTCGGATTGATTAAGCTATTGCTTCTTCTTGAAAACAATGGAATTAAGACGCACCCCGGAAAGGGCGAGAGTCGGTTTAAGCGACGGGGAAGAATTAAAGAAGAGAAGAGACGAAATCAGCGTAGATATCGCTTTTAGGTTTAGAAGTTATGGGACACGGACATTCACACGAAATATCGGCAGCGGGCCGAAATAAGAAGCCTTTAATGATCGTCTTCTGCTTGACGTTCTTTTATTTGATCGTCGAGGTCATAGGCGGCTTTTGGACGGGCAGCTTGGCTTTGCTCGCGGACGCTGGACACATGCTTACGGACGTTGCGGGCGTCGGTTTGGCTTTGCTTGCGATCTGGTTCGCCGAGAAGCCGGCGTCGCCGGAGAAAACCTACGGCTATTACCGCGTTGAGATTCTCGCGGCGCTGACAAATGCTGTCGTCCTGATCTTCATCTCGCTTTACATTCTTTACGAAGCATACGAGCGATTCCGCAATCCGCCCGAAGTACAAAGCGCCGGAATGCTTGCAGTTGCTGCGGTCGGGCTTGTGATCAACATTGCGGGAGTCGTTATTCTGCGTTCCGGCTCGAAGGAAAGCCTAAATATGAAGGGAGCGTATTTCGAGGTCCTGTCCGATATGCTCACTTCCATTGGAGTCATAATTGCGGGCGTGATCATGTTGACGACTGGCTGGTACTATGCCGATCCGCTTATTTCGGCCGGAATTGGCTTATTCATCCTGCCTAGAACATGGTCATTGTTAAAGGATGCGGTTGCGGTCTTACTCGAAGGAACACCTGCGGATGTGAATATTGCATCGTTGCGAGAATCGTTGTCTAAACTTGAGGGCGTGTCCGAGATCCACGACCTTCACGTCTGGTCGTTAACATCGGGTGTGAATGCTCTTAGTGTGCATGCCGTACTCGCCGAAGGAGCCGATCACGATGACGTTCTAAAGAGAGTTCACGATTCGTGTACAAGCGAATTCAAAATAGCGCATGTAACCGCTCAAACCGAACGCGAAAGCTTCTCGTGTCACGAAGCTCATCTTTGAGGAAAGTTATGAATCAGGAAACAGATTTCTTTCATCTCGTCACACAACATGAGCTTGCCCTTTTGTAATATTTAGCCTATTGATATTGGCGGTGCTATTTACTTTTGGATTTCTAATCGGGAAACGAACGGAGCGAAAGAAAACGATCGGAGGATCGAATGAGCGACAAAAATAACCATTCTTTAAACGATGCGATACGCAACGAGCTCGTTTTAGCAGAATCACTGGAAAATAGCGGAGATCTCAACTTGGCCTTTCATCACTTAGAAAGAGCACATGTTCTTGGACAGGCATCTACCTACGAACACACGCGTATTCATTGGCGAATGTTCAAGATCGCCATCAAACAAAGTTCACTCAGTGAAGTTTGGGGGCAGATCATACGGATTATCGGCGCCTTGACCAAAACGCCTTTAGGTATCTATCCGAAAGGGAACACTGGAGGATCCGATGTTTGGTTCTTTAAGACGATGTCTATTCCCGAAGACCTTCGGCGGATCATTGCTGAAAAGTGAGGATTGATCGCTGTGAAATAATGTCTATTCTTCATTCTGATAGCGAACGGTTTGGCTTCGGAAAATAAGGAAACTTTTCAGTTACGTCCCGAACGAAGATTTCGCGATCATAAAGGGCCTTTCGCGATACTTAGTCACCCGATCAAGCTTGCAATCACAACCCACGTCGCGGCAATACACATTTGGACTTATCGTGGCGAAACCGCGCTTCGACGGCTAGACGTTCTTTTTCAACGGATTGTATTAACAAAATTTTTGACTTTTTATATTCTTCATCGACCCTTTGAATGGTGCATTTCAATCTGACAACCTCGTCACCTCGCTTCATACTTCCCATTGTTTTTCCAAAGTAAGTCATCGCAACTTTACGAATTACAATAAAGGGCGTCGTGTTTATATCAACTCGATAAATCTGATACATCCCTTTTTCGACAATCCGATCGCCAACCCTTATTGGCGACGAAACGTGAAATTCTCCGTCTTTGTCGACACCGATTATCTTTTCCTTTTGGGCAATACTCGGAATCGTGAACAAGGTGCCGACGATGATGAAAATTACCAATCTCAAAAGCAATATCTTATTCATGTAATTGACCTCTCAACGGCAGATATAACCACTCCTAAAATACTCGAGTTGTAAATCCGCCCTATTTTTTCAACGTTGAACTTGCATGAAAACAAGCCTATAAGGTACACAGAGACAATACTTGTGCCACGCCTAATATCCTGATAGCCCCGTTGTATGTGGGTCAGTACTACCGTCTGTTTCGCCGTGCGTAGGAAAAAAAATAAAAAAGCGCGGGAAAATTCGCATCTCGGCTCCGCACACTGGTTTTTCCAGTTAAACTATAAGTGAAACCGACTTTGTTTATTTTGAAATTTGTGACGTGAATCACTGTTATATTGGAAAAAGTCGCAGTATACTGTGTTCAATGTTCACTCGGGTCCTAATTCTTTTCGTACTTTTTTCAATCGCCGGTGGCGTAATGGGGGGAACACCTCTCCACTCGCCGAGCGGAAAGATGATGAAATGTTGCGATAAGGCAAAAAGCAAGGACATGTCACCCTCAGCTGAAGCTGCTCGTCTTTGTTGCGCGACAAACTGCTCTAATGCGGCGCCGATCTCGCTCGGTGGCTCGTTTAACTTCACTCCTTCCAACATAACGATCTACAAATCAATTGCCGATCAGATCGCCGCTTTGTTCCCGAATGCAAAATCCGATTCGTCGGTGTTGCCCGCGTATTTGCGCAAGACGTTAACGAGCCCCTTCCAGCCCAAATATCTCCAACATAAATCGTTCCTGATCTAGTTCAAGCGGTGAAGTGCGCCCTTTTTTGGGGTGTAATGCGCCTTTGCGACTCTTTCAACGTGTTTCTGCGAACTACTTTGTAGGCGTCGGAACGCTCAAGATATTTTCAAATAGGAGACTAAAAAATGAAAAAGACAGTTCTATTCACGAGTTTATTGACCTTCATCGGCGTGATCTCGATGTTCACGGCCTGCAGTTCCGGCTCGCAGCCTACGGCCGAGAACCCGGTGCAAGGAAAAGTTATCAAAAGCGGTTCGATTAGCAATTTGACGGTTTCGGTGTCAAGCGATTCGGGCAAAATCAAAAACGGGGAGCAAGAACTAATGCTTGCGTTTACCGATGCCTCGGGCAGAGCGGTTGATGTGGGAGCGGCTTCGCTAAATTTCTATATGCCCGCGATGGGTTCGATGGGGGCGATGAATAACGGAGCGGCGTTGACCACCACCGGCACTCCGGGCGTTTTCCGAGCCAAAGTTAAGATCGAGATGACCGGCGGATGGGAGATGCAAATAGCATACGAGGGGCCAACTGGAAAAGGAAAAACATCGATACCCGTCACGGCGCAGTAGGATGATTTCTGTTTTCTAATTTTATGGTTCGGTTATATGTTCGTCGAAATACTAAATCAAGGGTGCTGTCAATATGATTAATTGGCTTATCGACTGGTCGCTTAATAATCGGGGCGTCGTCATCGTGATCTACATCGGGCTGGCGGCCGTGGGTTATTGGGCCCTCACGCGCACGCCGATCGATGCGATCCCGGACCTTTCGGACAAGCAGGTAATAGTTTTTACTGACTGGACGGGACGCTCGCCGCAGGAGGTTGAAGATCAGGTGACTTATCCGCTTGTTACAAATCTCCAGGGACTTCCCGGTGTTCGCGTGATCCGCGCAAACTCGGCTTTCAGCTTCTCGATGATAAACATTATTTTCGAGGATGATGTCGATCTCTATTGGGCGCGGACTCGAGTGTTGGAACGGCTCAATCTCGTGACGAAACAATTGCCCGTCGGCGTCACTCCGACGCTCGGGCCCGATGCAACTGGTGTTGGTCAGATCTTCTGGTACACGCTGGAGTCGGAAGACATGAATCTGCGCGACCTGCGCACCGTGCAGGATTGGTTCGTTCGATACCAATTAAATTCCGTGCCCGGCGTGGCCGAGGTTGCGTCTGTCGGCGGTTACGTTCAGCAGTACCAGATCGACATCGACCCGAACAAACTTCGCGGCGTGAACATCCCCGTATCCGCCGTTGTCGAGGCTGTCCAGAGCTCGAATAACAACGTCGGCGGCAACGTCGTCGAGCAAGGCGGGCAATGGGCGGTCGTGCGCGGCATCGGCCTGATCGGCTCGATGGACGATGTCGAGAACATCATGATCGGTTCGTCAAATGGCACGCCGATCTATGTCAAAAACGTCGCCGAAGTAAAACTCGGCAACGCGTTTCGCACCGGCTCGCTCGACAAAAATGGCACGGAAGCCGTCGGCGGAGTCGTGATAGCGCGTTATGGCGTTAATACGCTAGAGGTTATCGACGCCGTTAAGCAGAAGATCGAGGCGTTGCAGCCCGGACTACCAGCGGGCGTGCGTATCGTGCCGTTTTACGACCGAACTCAATTGATCGAACGTGCAACTGACACGTTAAAACGTTCGCTGATCGAGGAGTTGCTTCTTGTCACGCTGGCGCACATTATCTTTCTCGCGCATTTTCGCTCGATCCTGATCGTTACAATTCCGCTCCCGCTTGCGGTGCTGATGTCGTTCCTTTTTATGTATTTCATGGGCATAAGCTCGAACTTGATGTCGCTCTCAGGCATCGCCATCGCGATCGGCGTGCTGGTCGACGCGGGTATCGTCGTCACCGAAAATGCGTTCAGATTTATCGAGCGGAACAAGGTCGATGTGAAAGATCGCGCAGCCGTTTGGCGAAGCGTTCTCGAATCAACGAAGCTCGTTGGACGCCCTGTTTTTTTCTCGATGGCGATCATTATTCTCGCTTTCATTCCGGTGTTCGCTCTGATCGGTCAGGAAGGTAAGCTGTTTCATCCGCTGGCTTTTACAAAGACGTTTGCGATGGCCGGCGCGACGATCCTCGCCGTTACGCTCGTCCCGGTGCTTTGCACTTTTCTTATTGGTGGCAAAGTGCACTCTGAAGGTGCAAACCCAGTGATGCGGTTTCTTCGCAGGATTTACGAACCAGTGCTTAGATTTGCGCTCCGGCATCCAGCACGCGCAATTGGCAGTGCGCTGTTCCTATTTGCAATCGCGCTGTTTCTTGCATCACGACTAGGCAGCGAATTCATGCCGCCGCTCAACGAAGGTGACGTTATGTTCATGCCCGTAACCGATCCGGCGATCTCAATAGATGAAGCGAATCGCATTTTGAGCAGGCAGGGTGAATTGCTCGCTGAGTTCCCCGAGGTCGAGTGGGCGGTTGGCAAGGCCGGCCGAGCCGATTCATCGACCGACCCGTCGCCGATGAATATGAACGAAACGATCATTCATCTCAAGCCCCAGGAACAATGGCGAGCTGGCCTGACACGCGAAGCTTTGATTACAGAGATGGATGATAAGCTGCGAATGCCTGGCGTCTCAAACATCTGGACGCAGCCGATCATCAACCGCATTGAGATGCTCGCAACCGGTATTCGAACGCAGGTTGGCATAAAGATCTTCGGCAACGACCTCAAACAGCTGGAGGCTGTTTCCAGACAAGTAGCCGAGGCGGTGCAGAGGATTCCGGGCGCTGTCGATGTGTATCCCGAACGAATCGGGGGGTCGCCCTACATCGACATCAAAATTGACCGGCCGGCCGCTGCACGTTACGGAATCGATGTCGGTGTTATTCAGGACGCCATCGAGAAGGGCATTGGCGAAACGAATTTGACGGTAACGATTGAGGGCCGTCGGCGGTTTCCGGTACGTGTGCGGTACGGCAAGGAATTTCGCGGTACTCCGGAAGCACTCGGGCAAATACCGATCGCGATGAGTAACGGAGGAACGGTTCCGCTTGCGCAGGTTGCTAACGTCAAGTCGGTCGAAGGTCCGACGATGATACAGAGCGAGAACGGATTGCTTCGCGGCACTGTTCTTTTAAATGTGCGCGGTCGCGATGTCGGCAGCTTTGTCGAAGACGCAAAACGTGCCGTTGCACAGCAAATCCAGCTTCCAGCCGGTTACTACATTGCCTGGAGCGGCCAATACGAAAATCAACAGCGTGCCCGCAGCCGTATCCTGCTCGTCGTGCCCATCGTGATGCTGGTGATTTTCGGGCTTCTCTATCTGACATATCATTCTGCGCTCGAGGCCGCGCATGTTTTGATGGCCGTGCCGTTCGCGCTGACCGGCGGTGTTTATCTCGTATGGATGCTCGGTTACAACTTCTCGGTCGCCGTTTGGGTCGGGTTCATCGCGCTGTTCGGAACGGCCGTGCAGACAGCGGTCGTGATGGTCATCTATCTCGAAGAAGCCGTGGCGAAAAAGAAGCGCGAGCTTGGCGCGGCATTTGATAAAAAAGCTTTGCTCGAAGCGGTAACCAACGGCGCGCTGCTGCGTCTCAGGCCCAAAGTCATGACCGTATCAACGGTCGTCGCCGGGCTTTTGCCGATAATGTGGAGCACGAGCGCCGGCTCCGAAGTGATGAAGCCGCTCGCCGCGCCTGTGCTCGGCGGCATGGTGTCGAGCCTGCTGCATGTCCTGATAATAACTCCGGTGATTTTCTATTGGCTGGGGGAACGCGAGTTGAGGAGAAATGTTAAATAACAGAAAAACATTAATATTGATCTTCATCGTCTTCGGCGTTCTCGTTCGCTGGGCGTGCGCTCAACCACCGACACCTACGCCATACAGTTCGTCACGGTATCTCGATCCGGTAAGCGGCATTACCCCCGATGAGGCCGTTGCACTCGCCCTCGAATACAACGGTGAACTGATCGCACTTCGCAAAGAAGTTGATACGGCGAAGTCGTTGGTCAAACAGGCCGGGCTTCGTCCAAATCCGACGCTATCTGTCGGCGGCGCAAAACAACTCGGCGGTGCTGATAACAACCAGTCGACCGAGGTAATGTTACCGATCGAGATCGGTGGCCGGCGTGCTGCGCGAATTACAGTTGCGCGCCGCGAACTCGAGATACGCGAGTTCGCCGTAGCGAATCAGGAACGGTTGCTCGCTGCCGATGTCCGCATAAAATTCGGCGAGGCGCTGGCCGCTGTCAGAAAACTTGAAGTCATTGAGAAAACACTGTCTGCCACTCGACAAGGTTACGACCTCGTCGCCGCGAGGGTCGTTGATGGCAAATCCGCTCCGCTCGAACAAAACATGCTCCTTGTCGAGGTCAACCGGCTGAAATCCATTCGAGAGACATCTGAGGGTAAGGTCGAGACCGCAATGTTCGAACTCAGAAACATGATCGGCATGAAGCCGGAAGAACCGCTTCGACTGCGAGGCAATTTTGAAGATTTGATTGCTACGCTGCCGCCGCTCAATAAACAAACAAGTGACGCTCTCTCGCAGCGACCTGACCTCGAAGGCGTGCGTGCGACGGAACGTCTCGCCACCGCGCGAATCGAACAGGCACAATCCGAAGGCCGCGTCGACCTGGCCGTCAAAGGCGGTTACCAGCGGATGAATTCGAGCTTTCCCTTAACTGGTTTTGACGATCACGGATTGCTCAGGCCCATTCAGGATGTCTTTCACTTTTTGACATTCGGCTTCGAAGTGACGTTACCGGTTCGTAATCGCAATCAAGGCGCCGTCGAGGCCGCGACGTTTGACCGTCAGGCAGTTCAGAATCGGATTGCGTTTGGCGAGCTGACCATTCGGCGCGAGGTCGCAGCGGCCACGGCACGTTACAACGCGGCGGCGCGCTCACTGTCGATCATGAAGGGCGGTGTCCGCGATCAGGCCAATTCGAATCTGCAGGTCATCTGGCAAACTTACGAGCTCGGCAGTCGCAGCCTGATCGAATACCTGGCCGAAGAGCGGCGGTTTCTCGACATCGAGAGCGAACTCGTGGAAGCCGAGCTTGAAACTTACACAGCAAATGTCGAGGTAATGCGAGCAGTTAATTCACCGGAGTTGAAAAAGAAATGAGCGAAGAAAATTTAGAAAATGTGAATCACGACGATTCGTCGCCGGACGAAACACCGTCGAATCGTAAGCCGATTTACATCGCCGCTGCAGTGGTCGGCGTGCTGCTTGTCGGCGGCGCGCTGTTTTGGTTTTTGCGCTCGTCGAGTGACGGCAAAGCTGTACCGACGCCGCAGACCGTGACGTTTGGCGATAACACAGCCTCGGAAACATCCGGCGAACAGACCGTGACGATCGCACCCGATCAGGTTGAAAAGATCGGATTAAAGATCGAGACCGTCGGCGAAACGCTCTCATCCGAGGCGATGTCCGTCGCCGCAACCGGCGTCGTTCAGCCAAATGCTTACAAAGAGACGCCGGTTATCTCGTTGCTCGGCGGTGTCGTGCGCGACGTTTGCGCTGAACTTGGACAAAATGTCGGCAAGGGGCAAACGCTCGCGGTGATCTTTAGCGACGAACTTGCGGCGGCCGAATCGCGTTATCTCGCGCTTCAAACAGACGCTCAAACCGCGCGGCAGAATTACGAGCGAGCCGCACGTCTGGTAAAGATCAGCCCCACTAGCAATGCCGAACTCGACCAGGCGCTAGCTGCGTCGAAGACCGCGAATGCCGAACTCGAAGAAAATCGAAAACGATATGCTAGAACCGAAAAACTTCTTGCAATAGGTGCAGTGAGCAGCGAGGAATTTGAGCAGGCGACGACTAAACTGCGAACCGCCGAGGCAAACGTTATAGAAGCTAAACGGCGTCATGATCGAGCAGTTCAGGTTGCTGAGATCAATCCGGTGAGCCGAGGCGAGTTCGAACAAGCTGCCGTAAAACGTCAAACCGCCGAATCCGATCTTGCCTCGGCGAAACAACGGCTCATACTTTTCGGCCTGTCGCTGCAGCGCGTAAATTCGCTTCGCTCGCCGTCGCAGATCACGTCCGAGATCACGTTAACGGCACCTGCTGCCGGCACGATCACAAAACGCGACATTAATCCCGGAATGATCGTCGAAGCTAACAAAGATTTGATGCGCGTAACCAACCTAGCCAGCGTCTGGGCGATAGCACAGGTTTTTGAGAAGGACATCAACCAGCTTCGCGAGGGCAGCGGCGCAAGCGTGACAACGACTTCGTATCCAGGCCGCTTGTTTCGCGGCCACGTTACATACATCGACCCGAACATCAATCAAGAGACGCGCACCGCGCAGGTGCGCATCGAACTCGAAAATCCGGGTGAGGCTCTGAAAATTGGCATGTATGTCAACGTCGCCTTCGGCTCGATGGGCGTCGCCGAGCGAACGATGCCGACGATCCCAGCTTCGGCTGTTCAGAACATGAACGACAAGCAAGTCGTCTTTGTCGCCACCGACAAACCGAATGTGTTCGCTTTGAAATCGGTTCGTCTTGGAAGCGAAGTTAATGGCAAGTTTATCGTCCTCGAAGGCCTCAATGTTGGCGACCGAATCGTTACCGAAGGCAGCTTCCTGCTCCGGGCCGACTTGCTCAAACAGAACCCAACGCATCACTGATCAGTGAATTCCCGGATCAGGCGTTGTGCTGGCTAGGAGAAAAATTATGGTTACTGATTTGGTCTGTAAAATGGAGATTGACGAAACGAAAGCTTTCTCTTCGCTGACTTTTGATGGTGAAAAATACTTTTTCTGCTCCGAAGGTTGCTGCGCGGAATTTATGCGCCATCCCAACGAGTATCGTAGGCGAAAGATGTCGGACGAATCCGATCCACCTTACGAGAACGGCAATGTGTAGATTTCTTGGTTACACGGGCAGCGAAATACTACTTGCGGACCTGATCTCGCGTCCGCCAAATTCTCTGATTCGCCAAAGTTACAAGGCGAAGGAACGCAGTGAACCTCTAAACGGAGACGGCTTTGGCGTCGGCTGGTATTCGCCAGAAATATCCGACGAGCCAGGTGTCTTTACGAGTATCACACCCGCCTGGAACAATCGAAATCTGCTTAATCTGGCAGGGCACATAAAATCACCCTGTTTTTTTGCTCACATCCGCGCGGCATCGCCGGGAACCGCTGTATCGGAATTTAATTGCCATCCTTTTTGCCGTGGGCGATATTTGTGGATGCACAACGGTACGATTGAGGGCTTTAGTTCGATAAAGCGCCGTCTGCGACACTCGTTGACGGACGAGATCTATCAGTCGATTGAAGGTACTACGGATTCCGAACACGCTTTTGCTGTTTTCTTAAACTTTCTCGGTCGACACACGGGAAAACTAGAAGCAGTGGATTTGGCGAGCGGATTGGTGAAAACCATTCGCCAACTTGAGGAATGGGCACATGAAGCCGGAATCAAAAAGCCTTCAATTTATAATTTTGCGGTCACCGATGGTGAGAGCCTTGTAACAGTGCGTTATGTCTCCAATCCGCAAATTGAGCCAATTTCACTCTACTATTCAACTCGCGGAAAATACAGGTACTTTGGCGGGAGGTTTGAAATAGTTGAATCCGACAGCGAACAGAGCGGAATCATCATTGCCTCCGAAAGATTGACCGATGATCGTACGAGTTGGACTAGAGTCGCCCCAAATCACGTCGTAATTGTTAATAGTAAATTGGATGTAACGGTACAACTTCTACCGAACATACGGGGCAGTTAGATAAGTCCAGCAAATAGCTAACCCAGGCAGAGTACGCCGAAGGTTCGTCGTCGTTCGAGAACTTTTGCCATTTAGAGATTTCTCACATTTCGCGTGATTGTCCGTCCGCCGGTTTTAGGGAAGGTTCTCGAAAACGCTCTGTATTGTACAAATAACTTTTCCTCACTTCCAAGACAATATCAATCAGCAAGAGGTTAACGTCGCCTTCATTTGCCGCTGCAATTTGTAATTTGACAGTGCGGACAGTGTCTTGTATTTTCGTTAAGATGAAATTGAAAATCAATTTCAAGAAGGTTATTCTTTTTTCAGAGACCTGTGCACTAATTGGAGTTTTTATGAAAAGTCTTGCTGTGAGATCCGTCGCTTTAAGTTTAGCGTTTTCCATGTTTACCATAATCGTTTATTCACAGACGCGTAACGGCGTGGAAGGGAGAGTCCTTGATGGTAACGGCGATGTAGTTGTTGGCGCAACGGTGACCGTGCGGCACCAGAATGTTCGGTTGCTAGCAAAAGCCGTAACCGACGGCGAAGGCCGATACTCGCTTACAAACATGTCACATGGCAAGTATGACTTCACAATCGGTGCCACCGGTTTTGCGACACTCCGCAGTGAAGTAACGATCCCGTCGACGCAGCCTGTTGTCTTTACGTTAACACCCGGGGGCGTTGCGGCGGACGTTGCCGTTATTTCAAGCTATCTCGCCGGAACGCCGGAAAGCCTTTCGGAAATTCCGGGTTCTAGTGAACGGATCGATAGACAAACACTGGAAAACAGCCGCCCGTTCAATTTCTCCGAAGTGCTGAGGAAAGTATCCGGTGTGAATGTAAGGGACGAAGAGGGGTTCGGTTTGCGGCCCAACATCGGCATTCGTGGCACCAATCCGACGCGTTCAACGAAGGTATTGCTGCTTGAAGACGGCCTTCCAATGTCTTATTCGCCCTATGGAGATAATGCCTCTTACTACCATCCTCCGGTAGAGAGATACGAGTCAATCGAGGTCCTGAAGGGATCGGGTCAGATTGCATATGGCCCGCAAACGATCGCCGGCCTAGTCAACTATCTGACTCCCAATCCGCCCGATAAACCAACTTTTAGTTTCAAACTAGAAGGCGGAAATCGAAGTTTTTTCAACGGCGGAGCAGGTTTTGGCGGCACGTTTGGCAAACTTGGTACGATTTTTAATTTCAACCATAAACGAGGAGATGGGGCGAGGGATAATCTGAATTCTAAGCTGTATGATTTTTCAAGCAAATCGGTTTTGCAGTTAAACTCTCACAACGCCCTGACTGGAAAATTTACATTTTTTCGTGAGGATTCGAATCTAACTTACACAGGTGCGACCGAGGCAGAATTCGCCGCAGATCCCCGCGGCAACATTTTTAAGAACGATTTCTTTTATGGCCGCAGATCCGGTTTCTCGTTGCAGCATGCGGCAGTTCTGACTTCTAGAATCAATCTGACGACTAGCTTTTACTCTAACTACTTTTCGCGCGACTGGTGGCGTCAGTCCTCCAATTCGAGCCAACGCCCAAATCGTTTGAATGTCGATCCCGATTGCCTCAGTCTGGCCGCATTGAATACCACGTGCGGCAACGAAGGGCGACTTCGTGACTATCTTACACAAGGCGTCGAGACGCGGCTGACCACAAACTTCGATTTCGGATCAGTCGCTAACGAACTTGTCGTCGGCTTTAGGATTCATCGCGAAGATCAGGAAAGGATTCAGCGAAACGGCGATCTTCCAACCTCGCGTGACGGCGTGATAGTCGAAAATAACGAGCGGAAAGCGTCCGCTCAATCGGGCTTTATTCAACATCGCTTCGCATGGAAGAATCTTGCAATGACGCCAGGCGTCCGTTTTGAGCGCGTAGTTTTTAACCGAACGAATCGCCTCGCTAACAATGGGACTGGGGTGACCGGTGAAATAACCGTGACCGAGATCATCCCGGGTATTGGCGTTGCTTACTCCGGTGTTAAAAACACAACGCTGTTTGCCGGCGTCCATCGAGGCTTCTCTCCACCTAGGGCAGAGGACGTGGTAACAAATACTGGCGGCGTGATCGAACTTGATTCGGAATTGAGTTGGAACTATGAGGTCGGAGTGCGTACCCGGCCACTCAGAGGAACCGAATTTTCGGCTGCATTTTTCCGCAACGATTATCAGAATCAGATTGTAGCGGCTTCGATCGCTGGCGGGGCGGCCTTTACAAACGGTGGGGCCACACTACAGCAGGGGTTTGAATTTACAGGGCAGATCGACTCAGGCACGATTTTCCGCAGCCCCCATAGTGTTTACTTACGAACCGCATATACTTATTTGCCGACGGCGGAGTTTCGCGGCGTCCGTTTAAGCTCTAACACAAGTTTGGCAACTCTAAATGTGTACTGCCCAACCACCAAGCGTGTGTCGTCCACTACTTGCTCGATAACAGAGAATCGACTTCCGTATGCACCGCGTATGCTTATGACGACAAGCATCGGTTATTCGCATCCACGCGGTTTCGACGCTTTTGTGGAAAATGTTTATATCGGGCGCCAGTTCGGCGACGATTTGAACGCAGTTAACCCGAGTTCGAATGGCCAACTTGGAGCGATACCAAGCCAAACGTACTGGAACGCGACGGCAAACTACCGCGTCGAGAAGTGGAAAACGACATTTTTTGTGACTGGCAAGAACCTGCTCGACCGGACATACATAGTCGACCGCACGCGGGGATTACTGCCCTCAGGCCCGCGTCTCCTTCAAACCGGAATAAAGGTTAGTTTTTAAATTTGGCAGATACGTAACGCCCCTACGAAATACATAGTTTCCTTTGGATTGTAGAAAACTTGATCTATGCAGTCCGCAGTTCGCGAATTGCACCTGAAAAGACACGAAAAGCAGAGCGAAGAAAAAGCACAACTAATGCGACAGCAATGATGATGTCGGGCCAGCCGGATTGAAAGAACCAAACCGCACCGGCTGCGATGAATACTGAAACATTCGACGCAATATCATTACGCGAGCATTCCCAAACTGAACTCATATTTACATCGTCGGTTTTATGTCGCGTAAGCAGGAAAAGGCATATCGAGTTTCCCACAAGAGCCAGGACGCTAACCACGCCCATTAGTTCGAAAATTGGAACCGCTGGAACCATCAGCTTGTAGATTACCTGTCCAAGGACTACCAACGCTGCGAGCAGTATCAATCCCCCTTTGAAAAAAGCGACTTTTGCTTTCGCTTGAGATGATCTATACACAGCATAGAGGCTCAGTCCGTACGTCATCGCATCACCCAGATTGTCCAGCGAATCCGACAGCAGCGCGCTCGACCCAGCGTAAATGCCGGCACCGATCCCAGCCACAAACATTGCCACGTTTATTGCCAGTACGATCCTCAACGTCGAACTCTGTTTTTCCCGCAGAGCGTCAATAGCACAATCATCTTCACAGCAAGCCATAATTCCATTTTTAGAATAGACCAACGAATGGAGGTAATCAAAGAACTAGCGATCAGTCCAAGAAACTCGTAGCGATCGCCAGTGTTGACAAAAATTTTATGCACTACCCTCTTTTAAGACTGAGAAAAGGTCTTGGAAAATATGCGGTAGATAGTTGAGAGAAATCAATGGAGTAATGTATGATTTGGACGTGGTGACACGACTTTGACACTAGTGTGAATCGCTAGTTTTGATTTCAGACTTGGTTGCAGGTTGGTTGCAGCGTTGCTAATCAAGGCCAATCGGTGTGAAGGCTGTATTGGTGGTAAGTTGTTGATTCTAAGATGTTTTGAGCAGTTTTGACAAGATATACAAACCTACCCAAATCGCTTGGGGTGCGAGAGGTCGTGAGTTCAAATCTCGCCGTCCCGACCAATAAATACGGGGCTTTCAGCGATTTCTGAAAGCCCCGTTTTTTCACGATGGTGGCTGCGACGTCGGGTCTGAAGACGTCGGCGTTGCTATTAGTGCCGAGACGCCAGCAAAAAAGACGACGATTGGAAGAACGATTGGTGTCTCTAGGTGTGAGAATTGATTTTAAGTGTTTACTCGAATTTAATGGCCAAGGAATTCAGCATTTGCTTGATTTGCATTGCCTTTGCGTCAGTTTCGTAAAATAACTGGCTCAATTTATCGGCGTACATTGCAAAGCCCTCATTGTCAATTGATTTCAACTGCTGCATGACAAAGTGATCGTCCCACTCCGCCTTTTGTGCTCGAAGGCCCGTGAGCAGAGGATTGAAGCTCCCGTATTCTGTTTGCTCGAAACTGAAACACCGGGCTCTAAATAACGTGTACAGGAATTTAAAGACCTCTGCCTGGGGAATGTTGATACCACTTCCCGCTAAGTCATCAGTAACATCGTGCGAAAGGTCTCTAAGCAGAATTCCGCCATCTTCGATCGAAAATGACAGTGTCCAGCCCCCATTTTTTACCCCAGATGGAAAGCTAGTGTTTTTGTTCTAACTGACATTGAATCGGGATCGAGTTT
>CALMYB010000009.1 GCA_937873515.1 uncultured Acidobacteriota bacterium | reverse complement strand
GAAACGATAGTAATGCACAAAGCGGTCTATTGCACTTGTTGGGACGGCGATATCAGGATCAACATCTCCGCTCGGGGCACGATAAGGGTTCACGTGTCGAAATAGAAATAAATTTGTCTTATCTCTTTCAGAGACTAAAATAATCCGGGCAAGGTATGTCGGCATCTATTGGAATTCGAGCGGAGTCAGCTCATTAACACGGTAAGCATAGCCTGCATCTGCAACATACGTATTTCCAGTAAAACCGATACTCATCGGGGCCCCCGTGACCAGATCGTACTCGACCTTCATCTCAGTCCGATCTTCGCATCCGCGGCGAATCGTGTCGAACATTTTGTCGACAGTCTCAACAGCTTCATAACTATCGACTACTTCAAGGCCTGTATTCGGTCTTGCAGGAGTTTTATTTGCAACTTTGCCGTCTCGCACCGAGATCAAGTACGGTACATAAGAGTAAGTCCCGCCCTGTAGGCGTTCGACAACCATATCGTAATCCTTTATATGCTTGGATTCCCAAAGGGCTCGATTCTGTGCCCAAGCGCCGTCCGCCTTCGTGGACTCCTGCGCACAACTGCTGCTGCACGCCAGAAGTAGAGCGAGTACGGTCAAGAGAGATAGCTTCATATACTCACTTTAGCTAGGAACAATCTAGCACTGAAAAATCCAGTCTATTCGAGGCTCTTTGGACCGGCTCCGCTGCATCCATTCCGTCGTCGGAATTGGCCGGTCGGAGATCGGTGACCATAAGTTGGAATTTTCCGGGAGCTTGATAGAACTTGTCGCTCGTATCGATCCGAAACGACGTCTTAAACACGGCTCCGGCGTCAAGATAGAAACGCAGGACCGGCTTCGCCGCCGCTTCGCTGTCCCACGCTTTGATCCGGCCCGATTCCCCAATTGGCGTATCTAAGTTTGTTCCGAGCTTAAAGTCAGTTCGATCGATAGTTCTCCAACGAGTGATCTTCTGTAGATCAACCCATACCGGCTTCTGCAAAAGATTCTTTAGTAAGGCGGAGACCACGAGCGAATCCCCCGAACACACTGTGTGATCGCCCTCAATTCGCAACTCGAAAACCTTATCTACCACGGGATCGGACGCTTGCGCAACTTCTTGTGCAGATACAGATGTTCCGAGAACAGCGGTGAGAATGATTCCAAGAGCGAGTCTAGAAAATTGTCTAATATGTATGTCCTTTCGCATCTCGCTTAGCACCATCCTTGTAGATGTTGGTATACATCTTATTTAGCAATTTAGTTCTTTGCTCAATAAGACTATGAATTGCTGAGTTTTGTGCAGCATCAATTGTCCGCCCGTTACCAACGGCCTTAATTAAGAGCAGTCCATTACGATACTGATCGGCCCTTTTTTCAATATCCTTGACATGCTCGAACTCGTGAGTCATCAGCTTATTAGTGCGACCAATAAATTCCCCATGTTCGCGCTGGGAGGCTTCATCGTCAAAATAACCAGGAGGCCAAGTTGGCAAAATCACATTAACATTAAGCGTAACGTTCATTGTATCTTTGATTCCCAACGTAACAGTATAGATGCCGGTTTTTTCATCGAATGTAGTCGACACGATGTTTACATCAGTGGGTACTATATCGTGAACGTCAACAGGTACCGTTTCTGCTGGCCATCCTGACGGAGTGGCCCCCTCAATGCCTGCCTGTATGGCGTTGTCAATTGCCTCGGCAAGGGTATCCCCTTTTACGGGGTATCCGACTATTCGGGTTCTTACAGTTGTCGACCCACGGGTCACCTGGGTCGCAGGAGACGCTTCGGCGTCGTGCGAATGGCTTTCCGGAGGATCTGGCGGGTTTAGTAAGCTGTCAAAGGCCGCATCATGCCCGCCGCTGGTCATCGGCCCGCTGTTTTCGCCTGTGTAGCTGTTTTTGCATCTGCTGCCGCAGGCGCCGGATGTGTATTCGGAGAGGAGTCCTAACGGATCGGTGAATTTGTAGGGTGAATTTAGGGCGTAGGTGTAGCGATTGAAGCTTTGGGGATTGCGGATCGTTGCCGAAGCGGTCAGAGGGTCAACAGAAGTGAATCTGCCGTGAATCGGGTTTTGGAATCTCGCCTGTGCGAACTCAAGGCCTGATTCGGCTTCTTTCTCGTAGCCCGTGTAGTCCTGTCTGACGGGCGGGACACCGTAGCCCAACCCGCCGTTACGTTGGGTTGAGATGGCTTCTTCACCAAACGCCATAAAGTCCTTCCGATTGATTATCCGCTTTCCAATCATCTTCAATCTCAAGGCTCTGGTCCGCAGTCGCGATCCCAACGCAAGTTCGAGCAGGTCAAGTTCCTATGTGATTCGCTGATAGATCAATGATTTCCCATTTGTCGGGAGAAGGTTTTCGAATAGGTATTGAACCATCTGCTTTCAGAATCTCAAGCATACTCACTTCTTCTTCAATAGCGAAGACAATCGCACTTACAGAAATACCATCGTCGTCGATGAACCGTGCTTCGACCGGATAATACCACTGTTTCGAAGATTTCGTCGTCCGAAATTTCAAAGTTCCGTCCGAACATATTTCTTCGGCGCGGGCATCTGTCGCAAATATTACCTCAGGCACCTCTCCCCTCGGTTGGTAAGCCAAGATGCGCTCGATTAGTCCCTTTTCGTCGGCTGTTAAATATCGATAAGTCATGAATTCTACTTTTTGGTCGGATCATAGTACGTTCCGATTCGGATAGCCCCATTAGCGAGGGTGAACGCTCGGTATATGATAGTTGTGCCGTCTATTGTTACTTTTCCATAAAATTCCGTCATCGCGACACGACCCGCAATATTAGATGATGCACCGTAAATCAAGATTGTTGTTTCAGTTGGGGTACTACGTAGCGGAATGATCACGGAACTGAGATTACCAACTCCTTGGACCTGAAGGCGGATGTATAGCCGCCATCCAGACGCGGCTTCTGGCTCAGTTCAACAAGAAAGACATAATTTCCACTCTTGATCTGTGCATAAGGAACCACCGAACGATAGGACATCATTATTTCCGACCAACCCAATTTACCCAGTGATATCGACCACACGGCACTTTCTCCCTTATGGAGAACACGACATTTTTCTTTCACGATTTTGGGAATATCCGTAAAGGCCACATACGCGTTTCCTCCGAGGCTGATCCCGTGGACCGGTTCGTATCCCTCGGAGTACAAGTTGAATACTGGCCCGTCTAGATCATCGAGACGGATCTGTCGAATACCACAATTCTTGATGGTTAATTCAATAGCCGGGGCGACATCGGCTGAATTTTTTTTGAGTATTAGTGCATCAACCAATAAACAAAAATCGTCTAGCTTGGTAACTGCGTGACGGTTTAGCATCTTATTTCCCTTATGGTTTTGTATAGGCCCTTGCCCGTACGTTGGTGTAAAAGCCGAAAATACTAAAAAAAGAAGCAAGAGCGGAGTTGACTTGAAAGTCTTCATTATTGTGTGCCCCCAAACCTTATATAGTCGATTGTTTGTATTCTTCCGACGTGATGAAACGTTAGACGATAGAAAAGGTCGGGATCTTGGATTCCTCTAAAAAGGTAAGACGGCCCATTCTTGCTGGACCACGTCCCGTCTCGGTCTTGTCGCATAACATGCCAATCTCTTGGAAAACTGGAATTCAGATAAACGCGTATTCGGTAAAAACCGGCGGGCGTCCAACGGAAGTCCCACTTTGAAGCAAAATGATTTAGAGCAGTCTCAGGAGTGAAGATCCCCTCGGCGAGAATTTCCCGCTTTTCTTCTTGGTTAGCCGACGAAATCTGCAAGGAAATGATTGGGCCGGTATTCTCTTCTTTCGTGTCGCCACCCACCCCTGTTTGGATCCATCTATTCGTTATGCCAACCGCCCAAGCGAAACAATTGTAAGTTGGTGTTTGAGAACCGGCTACATAACCCAATGATGAATCACCGACCATGGCGATTGCAAGATAAGGGCTTGATTGAGCAAGGTAGCGTGCTGCAATAACAGTAAGAGTCCGGACTACGTTTGCCAGAATTTTATCTTGCACCGTGGGCGGCTTCTGAGACGGCCGAACGCCAGGCGCGATTTCCTGCAGCGCCGACATCCCAAATCTTTGTGCATAATCGTCGACTAGAGCCTGTTGCCAACCGTTCAGTTGACCGCTGTAATAGTAGCCCGTATAGCCGCCCCCGCCGTTCGGATCGCTATTGGCACAACGGTTGCCGCAGGCGCCGGATGTGTATTCGGAGAGCAGGCCGAGCGGATCGGTGAATTTATACGGTGAGTTTAGGCCGTAGGAGTAGCGGTTAAAACTTTGAGGATCCCGGATGGTTGCGCTCGCGGTCATTGGATCGACGCTTGTAAAGCGTCCGTGAATCGGCGCATAGTATCTCGCCTGTGCGAACTCAAGGCCGCTTTCTTCGTCCTTCTCATAGCCGGTGTAATCCTGCCGCACCTCGTCGGGCGTCGAGACGTATTTGTTGCCGCTCACACGCTCGGACGATGCGACCTCATCCCCGAACGCCGCAAAGTCCTTGCGGTTCGTGACAACGGCAAGCTCATTAGTCGTCACTCTCGGGCTTCCAAGGTGATCCGTGGTCAAATAGCTGACCTGCGGTGTCGAAGCGAGGGCTGTCGAATATTCGGCCACAACCTTAGATGATGCGTCGTAAACAAAAATAGTTGTTTCGGATGCAGTTTCCTTCTTAACTCTCAGTCCCGATCCGTCGTAGGAATACGTCGCATCCGGCGTCGATCCCGAGTTGCTTGCATTAAAGAGTGACATTTGGTGCCGTCGTATAATCACCACGTAAGTCGGTGACTCGTCCCGTTTCCGAAATTCACAGTTAACTACTCTTGATTATTTTGTCGCCCTCCAAAGTAAATTTGACGTCGCCGGCTTCATTGATAAATATATTGCGACCATCGAGCTCTACCCAGGCTATCCCTTTAGAAAAGGGCTGTCTAACGGCATTATAAATAGCAGGGATCACGAGGCGACCTGTTTTGTCGATAAACCCCCACTTTCCGTTGATCTCCACCGCTGCCAGTCCGGATGCAAACGACTTTGCCGCGTCGAACTGTGCTCGGATCGCGGGTTTTCCGGACATATCCAAGTAGCCCCACAATTCGGCATTCTGAAATGCGGCCAATCCTTCAGAAAACGGCTCTACAGCGTCGTACTCTGGCGAAAGAAGAATCCGACCGGTGTTGTCCATTATCCCGACCTTAAAATTATCGTCCTGAAAAGTCGTTCGACCCGCAATGACCATGCCACCGGACGGGCCTCTCGTCGCGTCCGCAGGAATGCTGAACGCAACTTTGCCATCCTTTCGAATGAACATTTCATCCGCACCTTTCTCGACGTATGCTAAACCCTCTGAAAAAAAGAATGCTGAATCGTAAATGGCTGGGAGTATTAGTGTTCCCGTCTCGTCGATATAACCCCATTTTCCATTTATACGGACAGCAGCTAATCCTTCTCTGAACGAATCTGCTTGTTCATATTCACCGAATACGGGCTTTCCGTTCAGGTTAACGAACTGATACCTCATTCCCTTTTCCCTTGAGTGCCGAGTGAGTCGATATCGTCCTGTTTGCCAAGGTTCCGGCGAATAGAATGTCGGAGACACGGTCCACTTTCCGGTCGTATCGATCACGCCCCATTTTTGCTCAGGTCCCTCGGCCCATGCACAATTGCATGCTTCTTCGAACCGAAAGCTCTCGCCCGCAAAAGTGCTTGTCTCGAACCCGATGAAGACAAAACTCATCGCATCGGCCCGCGTCAAGACCGACAAGATCGACGCACGTGTGCTGGCTGAACTCGCCCGCGTGGGCTTTCTGCCCGATGTCTGGCTGCCGGATGAGACTACCGAGTCGCTCCGCCGTCTCGTCTCACGCCGAACCAACCTTGTTCGCCGACGAACGGCCGTCAAGAACGACGTCCATTCGATACTTCACCGCAACCTTGTCGAATACGAGCGCCCGAAAGTGTTCTCATCCGAATCGTCTTTCAAGAGCCTCGATATCTCACGGCTTCCGGCATTGGAGCGTCTGCTTGTCGATGACTATCGAGACGAGATCGCCGGTATCAACTCGCGCATCGACAATTCCGAGAAGATCATCGCCGCTTTTGTCTGTGCCGACCAAAAGCTGCTCCACAACATGGATCTGCTCATGACCATCGACGGCATCTCGATAGTCTCCGCCGCAGGCATCCTCTCGGCCGTCGGCGATATCTCGAGGTTCTCTTCGCCGAAGAAGCTCGCCTCCTACTTCGGCCTCTGCCCGAGCGTCTATCAGTCCGGCGACCTGCGTGCCTTTCACGGCCGCATCACCAAACAGGGACGTGCAGAGGCCCGCTGGTTCCTCGCCGAATCCGCCGAAGCACTCATCCGCTCGCCCTCACCTCTTGCCTCGCTCTATCAGAGAGTTGTCAAAAAGAAAGGCCACAACGTCGCAAAGATCGCCGTCGCACGCAAGATGAGCGAACTCATCTGGCACGTCCTCTCAAAACAAACGCCCTATCTCTATCAAAAGCACCGCCTTACTCAGGAGAAACAGGCAAAGCTTCGTCACCTCGCTTCGCTGTCGGGCATCAAGACCGCTTCGGCCTCACCCACCGTCCGCTCGAACGATACCGCCCTCAAAGGCCTCAAACTCCCCATCGAAGGCCGCAAACTAAAAACCGAAGCCTCTCGCATCGCCGCCATCCGTGCCTCCAACATCTACAACGCCGTCACTTCCCGGAAGATGGATAAAAATGATCTCCTCAACCTCGATCCCTCCGGCTTTGACCCTCTCAAACCCACGCAACACGACTACGAACGCCTCATCCGCGACGTCCTCAAAGACCTTATCTCAGGCCGCCTCCCCCAAAACAATGCCTGATATACAAAAAAAATCACCAAAAAGGAGCTCCTTCACCCATTTTCCCTTGACCTTATCATCAGTAGGAATATGTTGCATCCGGCGTCGATCCCGAGTTGCTTGCATTGAAGAACTCCGTCTGATGATTCTCCGCATCGTAAGTAAACCTTTCGCCTGCGGCATTGGCAGTCAGCGAGCCGTTAGGATCGTAGGAATAGCCAGTCGGGGTCATCCTGCTCGTGCCCGTCGAGATCGTCGGGTTGCAGATGTCCGCCGAACAGCTTCCCAATGTTGTCGTGTGACCTGAACCTGTTACGAAGTTGCGATTACCGTAGCGGTCGTAACTGAACTCCTGCTTCCATGTCTGTGTCGAGGAGATGCTCTCTGTCGCGGTCGTCAACCTGTTCAGGGCGTCGTAGGCGTAGGCTTGCGTTGCCGTAAAGCCGCTCGTGCCGCCTACCGTAGGAACCGTGATCTTCTGCTCCAGCATCGCACCGTTGTTGTCGTTATGGCCGGTGGTATTGTAACCGTACTCCAGCTTTAGAAGGGCGGTGTCCGCATCCGTTACTCCGAGGCCGATCTGCGTGACCTGCTGTCGGTTGTTGTAAAGATACGTCTCCCAAAGCCCGTTGCCGAGCTGCATCTTTGTCAGTGAACCGTTCTTGTCGTAATCAAACCCTTTTGCATACGCCCAATACCCGGCCGAAGAGTTCTTCCTGCTCTGCACCTGCGAAAGCTCGCCGTTCCCGTTGAGCGTGTTCTTTACAACTCTACCGCTCGGATATGTCTCCTCAAGCAGCTGTCCCGAAAGGCCGTAAACATAACTCGTCGTATAGCTCGTGCCGTCCGTGATCTGTTCGTGGGCGGTCGGGCGTCCGAAAAGGTCGAACGCCGTGTAGTTCGTCTTCGACACGGATGTCTTGATGCCTGTCGCCCTGCCTTTTACTGCCCCTGACGCAGTCTGCGTCGTATCGGAAATGTCCTTGTACTTTCCGTCGTAGTAGAAATATACATCCGGTGTCGAATCCGAATAGTCACGCAGATAAATACGGTTCAGGGCGTCGTAGCTCGCCGAGACCGAGACGTTATTCGCATCGGTCGTCGATGTGATATTCCCGTTGTCGTCGTAAACGTACTTCGCAGACCACTGATCGTTCGAGGTGATCGGATCGGCATATCCCGAACCTGAGAAGTTCGAGTTGGCATCCTGTTCGACCTGTTTTGCGTACAGCAGACGACCGAGGCTGTCGTGCATAAAGTACCGGTACTGGCTGCCTTGTGCAGTCTTTCTCAAGTTGCCCAGCGTGTCGAACGTATAATCCGTGACGAGTGCCGAAGAAGACGGGTCTTCTACAACACGCACCATATTCCCCGAAACATCCGTGTATCGTCCCAGTAGTTGCCGCTCTCGTCGTGGTAGATCGACTCCTTGATCAATTCTTTCGTTCATCGTGCGGGTCACTCGTTGGATTAACAGTGATGGCCGGTTTTCCATACCTCACTTCCACGGTGTTCGGAAATTCGAAAAAGGAGAGCGTCTGTAAACTTGGCCTAGTGTCGCTTGGAAGAAGAACATAATTGAAATTGATAACCGTATGTCGAGAATTACATCTTCGCCCCTGCTTTTCCGCAGTAGAGAATTTCCAATCCCAAACGACCTGTTCAGCACTTTTCGAAAGCCAGTCCGGGCCTGCCGTGATTTCAGTCGACGCGACATTTCCGGATCGATCTATCTCGACGCGAATCGATACCATTCCAGTCTCTTTCAGAGCTACCGCGATTGCTGGATAACTTGGAATTGTTACCCTTATGGGATGCAATTCCCACGGAGATCCATATACAGAGTGGGCCGATAAGACTAACAGTCCAACAAAATATTTAAAAGTTCTCATATACATGATTCCTCATTTACTTGGTTCAATCAGTCGCCGTATCATAGCTTTTGCTCCGCTCCTTCAGGAGTGCGATCGTGTCAGGTAAACGATCTGCGCCAGTGTGGACAGTAAGCTTCTTACCGTCCTGAAATCTTATCAACAAACTGTTGTGCCGCGTTATCCCGAGATCCTTTATGTCATCATATGAAAATGAACGAGTCCGACAAAAAAGGTTTCGGTGAAATATCTCATTCGGTGCAAAGAGAGTGCGAGTAAAAGCGAGATGCATCGCAAAAAGCGGCGCTCCGAAAACAAAGAGGAGTCCCGCGATCCACCGGAACGGGTATTGGTGAATATCAAACATCGACATCAAGCTTCCAAAGTTACCGAGGCCGAAAAGAAGCCAAATTGTGAGCACCAAACTTACGAAGACAAGTGTGACCCATTGCGGAGTCCTGATTTCTATTGTTTTCTTCATTCCTGTTCTCGAGAAAAGCGGGGCACATTAGTCACTCAATTACGCGAGAGCACATCGAATAGCGGACACCTCTGCTGTCGGTTGTTACCGAACAACTCGTGCCAACCTCGAGGTTCCGGTCCTTCGATTTGTCTCTATTGCTCGCATCCGCACGCTCCTTATTGAAGATCCAATCTAAGAAGAACGAGGTGCCGGCCTTGCCGGCGCTTCGTGATCCCGAGTACGCGTAGGCTTGAAATTTGCCATGTCGAATTTCATTTTTTATTGCGTCAGTGACAACCGGCCTCGTAAGAGTCGGAAGCTGTCCTGGGATGGGATCCGATGCTAAAAGGATATCAACCTGTTCGGCCGCAGCATTTCGTGAGGCTTCTGTCGCTGTCATATACTTTGCCCGCCCTAACGGCGCTAGATATGCACCAGCTCCACCCGCTACGGTGTCAATCGCAATGGCTGTTGGAGAGAAAATGGCATCAGAACTCTCGGTGCTTATCGATCGGTTTGCAATTCCACCAACCGCATTCGCAAGGGCGAGTGAAGCGATCTGTACAGGCAGCGACATGCCGCCCGTTGCACCTGCCACCGCACCAAAGATAGCTCCTTGGGCGGACGCTCCCCCGACTTTCTTCCAATCAATGTTGTCATTTCCATCCCACAATTTCTGCTTCGCTATCTCGAAGCCTCCGCCGGCAAGTGCTCCGACCGCCTCCCGACGCGTTAGCCAGTTTATCGATTTAGGCATTAGCGATTCTTAATTTGAATTACCAAGTTCCCCATGCTCAAGTTCTTAGACTTTTGAAAAAGCTCAGTCAGGCAGGGCAGTTTATACTTACTAGAACAGTTTTTCATGACTGAGGCATAAAATGAATATGAGAAACCGAGTTGAACTTCCCAGGTCTCGGCATCGTATTCTATATCCCTTGCTATCTGATCGTTATTGATGACTAGAGTTCCGTTCAAAGTATTGCCAGCGGCGATCTTGACCAATTTGTAGTCAATGAACTCGTTAGGATTACCTTTAGCAGGCGGCGACGTCTTAAGCAGCCAACGCATTTCTGCTTTTGGTAAATAGATCTTCGATTCGAAAATAGAGTACACGCTTCGCTTGTTTTTATTTTCGATTTGATAATCGATCAGAATTGCCTCACCGGGATCAAAATTGTTCTTTCTTGGTTTGATCCTAAAAAGAACATTGTCCTCAGTTAGCGTCTGTACGCTTGCGATTTGAGCCATGTGTTGGGCGCGCGTCTCACTAAGCGCTCCACAAAACAAAAGAACCAAAAGAAGGAGACATGGTTTTTCGCCGATCTGTCTCGCTAAAGACCGTCCCCATATGAAGTCAAAGAAGGTTGCCATATAGCCTCATCTACGGTCTTCGCCAATCGAGCAATTTCGAGCCATTTTGGCTTCCTCCAGCAAAACCACCGGCAAGGTGGAGATCCCTTCGAATCATCGCCTCGCGTCGGATAGCATAATCATGAGCCCGTCGATAATCGCGGTAGCCATAATAACGATCACGGTCAACGTCACTCATCCCTTTTGATAGAGGTGGGCTAAATGGAGAATGAGTTCCATTTCTCGCAAAATCAAGATTTTCAGCCAACTCATGAATCAATAAGCTAACAGCTTGAACCCTTTGACCGACTCCCGAAAGTTGTTCTCCTAACTCAGTAAAACCTTGCCCAAAATTGAAACTATTGACTCCCGTTTGATTCAAGTTTAATGTCTCTGCATTTATCGCAATAACCATGAAAGCTACTCCCGCGGGCTGCTCAGCTAGACCACGTCTGCCAGCAGTACTAACGAGAGACCCATCATTTCTGAATTTTCTTGCGATTGCTTGCCCTTTGTCGTTCAGACTACCATCGCTTTTTGTTGTGCCTTCGAAGAGACGCGCTACCGCATCAGCATCCGCGCCTAGGTAAACCAAAAACACTTCGGGCCTGCCAATCAACTCGTTAAGGAACCGAACACCTTGATTAGCATTAGAAAAATCTGCGCCGTTTCTCGCAATGATTAGACCATCTTGGACTTCGAAAAACTGATCGAAGATCTTCTGGCCTCCGACCATTTGATAGATTTCGTCTAACGAACTTCCAGGAGCGATTTTTACCGTTTCACCTTCGGGGTCGGTGAACTTCAGCGGAGAATTTCTTGTGTAAACGTATAGGTTGAACCGCTGAGGGTCAACTGCCATTGCAATTTGAAAAATTATTGGATCAGCGCTGGTAAAGCGACCGTGCTGATTGTTGTACGTTCTAGCCTGAGCGAAATCTAGTCCCGTCTCGGTATCACGTTCATAACCTGTGAATTGCTTGCGGACTGAGTCGCCGCTGTAGCTTAAACCTGTTGTTCTACCTCCCGTGCCGTCTATTTCCTCGCCGAATGGCATATAGTCGTGGCGGGAGATTATCGCACCGTTCTGGTCGGTAGTTATTCGTGGAGAGCCTAAATGATCCGAAGTAAGGTAATTGACTTTCGCGTCGTTCGTAGATGCGACAATGGTTGAATACTCGGCAACGAGTTTTCCGCCAGCATCGTAAACGAAGATCGTAGTTTCGCCCGTCGCTGGAACAACCTTCTTTACTCTCTTACCGTCTCCAGCATAAGAATATTCCCCAATCGTGCCGTTTGAGTCCGAAACTGACACCTGTTTATTTTCCCCATCGTATATGAACGTCCGCCCCTGAGCATCCAGTGTTGTGTTGCCTGAGCTGTCGAATGTATAGTCGTTCACCGTATCGCCGTCCTGATCGCCTTTGATCCGATTGTTCGACGTAAGAATTTCGGGATCTACGACCTTTTTGTCTGCAGCACAGACGGTGAAGTTCGGCAACGATCCGCAGTTCTTCGGCAAGGTTGTCGTATTTGCCTCGTCGAAGTTGCGATTCCCGTATCTGTCGAATGTGAATGCCTGCTTCCAAGTTTGAGTGCCGTTGCTTGTTTCCGTCGCACTCGAAAGTCGATTGAGTTCGTCGTAGGCGTAATTCTGAACAAGCGGATACGTCATCCCCGGCACAGTGATCGTCTGCGAAAGCACATTCCCGTTGTTCGCCGTCGAGCCGTAGCTGTAATCCAACTTCAGCATGTCGGTTCCGTTTTGAACTGTTCCTAAAGCTATCTGTGTGGGCTGCAGCCTTGAGTTGAAACTCGTGCTTTCCCAACGTCCGTTGCCAAGCTGCATAGATGTCACGGCCCGGGAGGCGTTGTATGTGAAGTTGTGTGCGTAGTTCCAAAAGCCGGCCCGATTCGTGCAGCTTGCGTTGGTGCCTGGCGTGGAGTCAAGACACTTTCCGCTCTCGACAATCGACAGGTCGCCGTTGTTGTCGAGAACATTCTTCACCACACGCCCGCTCGGATATGTTTCTTCGTCGAGCGCGCCGTTCAGTTTATAGGTGTAGCTCGTCGTGTAATCCGTTCCATCCGTTGTCTGCTTAGCACCCGTCACTCTTCCTAAGATGTCGAAGCTAGTGTATTCAGTTGTCGAAACGCTTGAGTTGATCTTCGTTAACTTGCCTTTAGCATTTGTTACGTTGTCGTAAGTATAAGCCACATCGGGCGTATTCGGTTCAGCGGTTTCTCCGCTTGCGGATGCACACGTCGTGTAGCCGAGCGACGAAGTCCCCACAGACTTATAGCACCGCTTCCAGACCCGGTTGAGTGCATCGTAATCGTAGATGGTCTTGATGCCTCTCGCATCCCATTTCGTCTTCAGATTCGAGTTATCGTCGTAAGTGTATTTGATCGTTCCCGATTCGGGATTTGCCGCCTGGGTCAAACGCGACATCGAATCGTATGCGAACGTCCTTGTCTGACTGCCCTGCGTAACAGTTGTCAAATTATTCAGCGTGTCGTACGCATAATATGTCGGCTGATTCGGGCTCGAGATGCTCCCGAGTTGATTACTCGAATTCGGCTCGTCGACGCGGATGAGTTGGCCCAGAACATTCGTTATGCTTCGTCTGAGCTTTCCGGCCTGATCCGTGACGGTTATTACGGTTCCGATCTCGCTGCCCGTTACGGCCATGCTGTAGGTTGTTTCAACAACGGCGCTGTCCGGCGTCGTGACTTTCCATAAACGGCTGGCGGTATCGTAGGTGTTGGTGGTCCACTGCTTTGTGTCGCCCGAGCGGTAAGGGTTCGAGACGCGCAAGACGCGGCCCTCGGCGTCGAACTCCTTCTCGACGAAGATATTGCCTTGAGAGTTCAGCTCTTCGGTCTTGAAAGTCCGCCCGAGGCCGTCCGCATAAGCCGTCTTCTCGGCATAATGCGAATCGTCGATCTGGCTCTTCGACTTTACCCACGAGTTGCCGCTCTCGTCGTGATAGATCGTCTCGTTGGTCGGCCCGACCTGGGTCGAACCGTCGTAGTACCGAGTGTACCGCGGACGCAATGTCGCCTCGTCGTACTCGACGGCGGTCGTCAGGCCGTTGGCGTCCGTCGTAGTCAGGGGCAAACCTGTCGAGACATCGAACGTCGCACTTGTCGTAAACGCGGCGTTCGACCCGTGCGTGCCGCCGGAATCCGGCACCGCCGACGTGACCGTAACCGGAAATGCGTGATATGTCGGGTCGAACGTCGTTGTCGTCGTGTTGCCGAGAGCGTCCGTTCCCTCGTATTGATTGCCGTAGCTGTCGAACTTCGCATGCGTCGCAATATACGACCCAGGGCTTGTCGAGGCTCCCTTTGTGCTGTCCCAAGCCTTTGCCGTCGTCGGGTTGCCCCGATACCCGGGCGAACGGCCCGATTCGTCATACGCCGTCTCTGCCTGGCCGACTACCGTGCCCGAACCGTCCTTGACCTTCGCGACCGTCACGAGGCCGTACAGGTTCTGATCCGTATAGTTGCTCAGAACGGCCGTGTAATTGCTGTCGTCGGCCATATACGTTACCTCTTTGACGCGGACCGTTGTCGAAGGCGTCGAGGTCGGTATCGCCGGGATGCTGCCGGGGCCCGTTCCGGCCGAGAACGATGCACCGTCCGACTTTGTCATAAATGCGTACGTGGTCGTCTTGTTCTCGAGCACGGGCGTGTCCTTATAGCTTAAGTCGCCGTAATACTCGTGCTTTGTCACGGCCGAAACGCCGTTCCCCGAAGTATCGTAGGCGATCGTCTCGTCGTAATCCACTCTCGGATGCCATTCGGCCCCGTTGCTGCCCGAATCGTTCTTTACCCAGTGGGTCAGCTTACGCAGCACGAGATGGCCGTCACTCGTATATGTCCGCTCCTCGTACGGCATGCCCGCAAGGATCGAGTCGAAGCCGTATTCCGCTCCCTCCGCGCTTAAGTGCATATACCGCTCGTACCGCGTACCGTCGGGATTGACCGTCGTCGTCGAACCGGTGCTTGACGAATATGTCCATTCATACGGACTCATGTCCGTGGAAGACTTGTAAAGCTTTCTGTCCAGAACGCCTCGATTGGCACCCGCATAAGGATCGTCCAGAAAAGAGTTCGCCGCCACCGTGCCGTATGTGAACGTCTCCTCGCCGCCCGTCGGATAAACTACCTTGTCGATCTCGCCCCATACGTTATAGGAAAACTTGTAGCTCAGCCCGTTCGGAAGATCGATCTGCGTTAACAGCACCGGGTTGAAGATAGTGTCAGGCGTGACGTATCCGTCGCCTCCGGATGCAAACAGGTAAGTGCCGGCAGCGCGGTTGTACCATGCGCTCATCACGAGATACTTGTCCGAAACGTACCTGAGATCGTCGCCGAAATCCGTCAGGGCGCTGTCTCCTGCCGTCGAGCCCTTGAGTTCCTTCCAATGCAGCGTGTACGTGATATCGTCCTCACCCGTTAATCCGGGCACCGAATACGCCTGCGAGCCGGGCGTAGGCGAAACCGTCGGATTCACCGGAAGATCCAGAGTGCGCCCGAGCGTGTCCGTCCACGACCCGCCCCCGGACGACGAGTAGGACACCGAGTTACCGTTCCGGTCGGTGTAAGCAGTCGCGCGAAGCGTGCCGGAACCGAGGTCGTAATACGAACCGTCCGGCATTTGGACACGATAAAGGCCGTTCCCGGAATCCTGCACGTATCGTATATTCGAGCTGTCCACGGCATAATAGGTCCCGTCTCCCGGCACCGACCCGCCCGGACTGTCCGATGATCGCAGCTCATGCGTCTCCCCGCCGGGCAGGTGCAGCAGCAGCCGCGGTATATAAGACCGGGCGTGACCGTAATCGTTCGCATGCGGGTTGCACTCGTCGTCCCGAAATGGGGAACCCGCGTTAAAATTGTCGTAAGGAAGATCGCCCGTCCGCTCGATATACGGCGCCTCGAGACTGCTTGTCCAGCCGCCGGATGTCCTCTCTCCGAACCGTGCCAGGTTGTATGACACGCAGGTGTCGGCCGGACCGTTAGAATCCGATGTAACATACTCCATCCGCCACAGCTTCGAGCTGTAGTTCAGCGTGACCGGCATGCTGATGCCGCGCCCCGCGTAGTTCCCCAGCGGCACGCTGAATTCCATCGCCAGCGTCGAAGGATTGATCCGGCCCGAGCCCTTTAGCTCCTTGTCGGCCTTCCCGGCCGTCTGCTGTGCGGGCTGTGCCTGCACCCCGAGAGTGCCGGCAAAGAAAATGGCGAAAGCAACGAGGATATTCCTTATCATTCTTCTCTCCAGTATCTTTCTCGCTATCTTCGATAGTAAGCGGGGACGGGGAAGTCGCCGGAGGAGCCCCATTGGACGGTACGGGTGGTCGAATCGGAGG
>CALMYB010000008.1 GCA_937873515.1 uncultured Acidobacteriota bacterium | reverse complement strand
CGATTCCCTTTATAAACTTCTTTTGACTTTGCTTAGAACTTCTCCTTTATAATTGGCTTAACTACCATAGACCCTTATTAATTACTAATTTCCCAATTAGTAATTAGATTGCGGAGGGCAGCGTCGTCATTTGTCTGCTCTCCTAGAACACCTCATGTCGTAGCCAGCAGAAACACTTCACCGCTCGCGGGATGAAGTCCGTCGGTCCGGTCGGCGAAATATAGACTTTCCATATCGCTGGTTGACACAGTTTTGAGCCCCCTGAACCCGACCTCTTTAGCAAGCTCCAAGATTTCGTCCGGCGAAAAAAAGCTCACGAACGGAGTTCCTGCTTCCCTTGCTCCTTTCTCGGCGATTTCCTGCATCGGTCTGTCTGCTTCATCAAGAAGCTCGATCGGCAAGTAAAATGTCATCGCAAGTGTCGAACCAGGCGCTAGCGATGCGACATGTCTGAGCGTGTCAACAATAGCCTCTCTCGTCAAATACAAACTTACACCGATGCAGGCGACAATGGCCGGCCGTTCGATATCAAATTCCGCCTTCAAAAGTTCTTCCCACCACATCGACGTTTCAAAATCGACCGGCACGAGATGCAGATTGGACGGAACTCCAATACCTGTTTCGAGCAGGCGCTCCTCTTTCCAAGCTAGCGTTTCAGGCTGGTCGATCTCAAATATTTGGAGTTTCTCGCCAATACCTTTTTGTCTCTCTGCGAAAGTATCAAGTCCTGCCCCAAGTATCACGTATTGATCGACTCCTTGTTCGGCCTGCTCAACAACGAGATCCTCGATAAACCTTGCTCTTGCGACTATCGACGCCCGAAGCCTTTTTGTGTACTTCATGTCGGGCCGCTCCTGCCAGCCTTCGAGCGGAGCGATCAATCTCAGTCCGACTTCATCTTCGATGATGTATGGTTCCGCATCTTCCTGTACATGAAGCGCGCGCCACAGAGCTGTCCTTACAGCAGTATTATCCGGTTCCGTCGTTTCTTTACTTCGCTCCATAATTCCCAAAACTCGTCTCCACCCGATCTTCCTCCAACAAATTATTAATCAGTAATTTCCTAATTAGTAATTAGGTCGCGGAGGCCTGCGTTGTCATTCGTCGGGTCGCGGGGCGAAGATACCACGATATCACCGCAAGCACTAACAGGAGCAGCCCCGGGAGTATTTCGACTGCGGGGTCGTGTGCGGCGATGTGCGAATATATCGCGCCTGTCATCAGAAAAACAACGCCCGCATACGCCCATTCCTTGACCAAAGGAAACTTTGGAACGAGCAATGCCACGACCGCAAGGATCTTCCAGAAGCCGAGCAATATCATCAGATATGCGGGATATCCTAACTTCGCCATCATATCCGCACCGCCCTGGCCGTCGGCTCCGAATAACTGAGCAATTCCCGTTGCGAATAGACCCAACGCGAGCCAAACGGTCGCGATCCAATAGATGATCTTACGAGTTCTGGTCATTCCAAGTTACCTCAATTCACCTGCAATCTTCTGCAGGCGGTCGTGTGCCATGTTGATCCCCTGCTTGAACGGCAGCTTGAGCATATTGTCGCGGTCCTCGGCCGAGCGATAGACGATATGCATCGTCAACTTGCTCTTCTCGTCCGACAAGCTTGAGAACTCGAGGAACTCGAGCTGTACGGGAAACCCTGTGTTCTCCATCTCGAAAGTGCGTGTTATGCGCTCGTTCGGTGCGAAGTCGTGTATCGTGCCGTTCGCACGAAAAACGACGTTGCCCGCGGGATCGCTCGTCTCGAATTCGTATCCGCCGTGCTTCTTGTTCTCTAACTTCAGGACTTTCGTGCCCATCCATTGCTGCAGGATCTCGGCCTCGGCGTGCGCCCGAAACAGGAGTTCGAGCGGCAGGTCGAATTCCCGCGTGATCAACAGGTCTTGTTTGCCGTCCTCGGCGTCTATCTTAGTTTTCTTTTCCATATTTAATACGGCCCGAGATCATCCTCGGCCTTCCGGCTCGCTTTCATTATGTCCTCTAGTTTGTTGAAGCGCTCGTCCCACATCTTGCGGAACGGCTCGATAAAGTCAGCTATCTCCCTCATCTTTTTCGGGTTGAGCCGATAATGGATCTCGCGGCCCATCTGTTCCTTTGCGAGCAGTTCGCACTCGGTGAGAATCTGCAAGTGCTTTGAGACGGTCGGTCTCGCGGTACCGAAGTTGGCAGCGATCGCCCCGGCCGTGAGGGTCTGGGTCGCCAAAAGGACCAGGATCGCCCGCCGCGTCGGGTCCGCTATCGCCTGAAAAACATCCCTTCGTAAATTCATAATGCGTAGCTACTTGACTACTAATATACACGTAGTCATTTAACTACGCAAGTCTTTTCTCGCCGTTCCGCGAACTTTTTTCGCAAATAGGCTACAATTGCTGTTTCGCCTATCGGGGCTGTAATTGACTTATGCTACAAGCCGGGATCGTTGGCCTGCCCAACGTCGGAAAATCGACCCTTTTCAACGCCTTGACCGCCCAGGAAGCGGCATTGGCGGCAAACTATCCTTTTGCGACGATCGAGCCGAACGTCGGCGTCGTTCCCGTTCCCGACGAACGTCTCGAACCTATCGCCAAGATCGTCAAGACCACGACCATCGTGCCCGCGACGGTCGAGTTCGTCGATATCGCCGGCCTTGTACGCGGTGCTTCGAAGGGCGAAGGCCTGGGCAATCAGTTCCTCGCGAATATCCGCGAAACGGACGCCGTGATCCAGGTCGTGCGTTGTTTCGAAGACGAGAACATCGTCCATGTCGAAGGCTCGGTCAACCCGGTCCGCGACATCGAGACGATCCAGATCGAGCTCGCTCTTGCCGATCTTGCGTCGGTCGAAAAGCGTCGCGAAAAGGCACAGCGTGCCGCAAAATCCGGCGACAAGGAAGCAAAACGCGACATCGAGCTGATGGACAAGATCCAGCCTATTCTCGAAGAAGGCCGACCGGCCCGTGCCGCTGACCTCACCGACGACGAACGGGCGATCGTCAAAGGCTGGTTCCTGCTATCGACAAAGCCCACGATCTATGCCGCGAACGTTGACGAAGCGACGCTTGCAGATCCGGACGCGAACCCGCACGTTGCGGCCGTACGCAAGCATGCCGAGACCGAGAAAGCCGATGTCGTGATGATCTGCGCAAAGCTCGAGGCCGAACTCGTCGCTTTAGACCTTGCCGAACGCACCGAATACCTTAAGGATCTCGGGCTTGCGTCGAGCGGCGTCGATGGCCTCATCAAGGCTGCGTACCACATGCTCGGGCTGATGTCGTTCCTGACCGCCGGCGAAAAAGAAGCACGCGCGTGGACCATTCCCATCGGTACAAAAGCCCCGCAGGCCGCCGGCACCATTCACACCGACATCGAACGCGGCTTCATTCGCGCCGAGATCGTCTCCTACGATGACCTCGTCACAAGCGGCACCTACGCGGCTGCCCGCGAAAAAGGCCTCGTCCGCCTCGAAGGAAAAGAGTACGTAATGCGCGACGGCGATATAGTGAACTTCCGCTTCAACGTTTAAGGGAGAAGCAGAAAGTAAGCAGTCAGTTGCGGGAAGCCTGCTGGAAGTTAGAGCGTTAAAGGCGGTCACGCCCCACCAGCCGAGAAACTTGGAGCAATTTCGTGTTACAGCAAGTTGATTTTCTTGTTGTATTTCTCACAATGGATGTGATATATTGATTCTCGTTGTCGGCTCTCGCGGCAACCGGGGCGGCAAGCTCTTGTGATGATATGTATCAGTCGGCTTTATCAGGCTCGTCTATGAGGCCTTGCGTCTTGGCAAAACATATTGACAATATGATGGAAAACCAAGTCGGAGGTCGGTCGAAAATGAAAAAACAAGTACTTTGGTCTCTCGCTTCTCTGTTGATCCTCATCTGTATCGGGCAGAGCTTCGCGCAGCGATCCTCTCGCTCCGACCGACAGCTGGAAGAAGATTTCATTCGATCGCGAGCGGCCGTTGGTGATTCTCACGCATCCGGAAATCGACCCGAACTCGGCCCCGTGAATCTAGGCACGCCGAGTGCCGTCGTCGTTTCACTTCGTGTGGGTCTTTACGCGAACACATTTAACGGAACCGGGGGAATCGCGACCGAGTTTTCGACGCTGAATCACCAGTCCGTTCAGATCACAAATACTGAAGGTTCGGTTTCCGTTGTCGATCTTTCAACCGGCGACGAGATCGCGACGATGCAGCCGAGCGAACTTTTTACAGTAAGCTATAACGGCACAAATTACGTGGTCGTGAGCCCGACGGCGACCTATAACGCAGCGGGTCCGATAAGGTTCGTGCCGAGTTCGGAGACGAATCTTTTCACGATCGAAAGCATGTTGAGGAACGCGTTGGGCGTCGTTCAGAAACCGAAGTACCGAGGCGGGATCGAGATCGCACGCGGAGCGACGACGGCCGCCGGTGCGGTGAATCTCGTCAATATCATCGAGGTCGAGAAGTATGTCCGCGGAGTGGTCGCAAATGAATCGATCGCGTCCTTTCATATGGAAGCTCTGCGGGCACAGGCTGTCGCCGCACGCGGCTATGCGATCGCGAATCGCGGACGCTACGTCGGTCTGGGATATCCTTTCGACATTGTTGATTCGTCGTCGTCGCAAGTCTATCGAGGCTACTTGAGCGAACACGCACGCGCCGTACAGGCGACGGATGAATCCACGGGTCTTGTCGCCACCTATAACGGTTCAATCATCTCGGCGCTTTATTCATCTTCATTCGGCGGCTACAGCGACAGCAACCATTGGATCTTCAACATCCCGAGCACGCAGCTCCCCGGAACAAATGTTACGCCTTTCCTGACCGGGATCTACGATGGCGAAGGCACCGCTCCTGACCTTACGGACCCTGCGGTGCGAGAGACCTTCTGGAAGACGATAGTTCCCGAGGGATACGATATGTGCGGCCGTGTGAACAATCGGTTCTCCCGTTGGAAGATCACTATTCCGTCGGCAAGTCTCAAGAGCCGTCTCACCGGCAACCGCTATGTGCAGATCAGCGGTGATCTGACGGGATCGATCACCGGTGTTTCGACACTGCTTAGAATGACAGGCTCGAATCGAATTGCGGTCGAGCAGATCACGCTCACTTCCGGCGTTGTAGAGGTCCGCGGTTGGGACAATTTGCGTAGCGTTTTTGGCAGGACGGTAAACTCGGAAACCGCCGTGTGTCCAAATTCGTCCAACATTGCGGCGAATTTTACACTTACGAACCCGAGTCTGATCGAGGCGTACACGGACGGCAGCGGAGGCTTTGCCGGCGTTAATACTTATGGCGGCGGCTGGGGACACAATGTCGGAATGAGCCAATACGGAGCCCACGGACGCGGACTCGCCGGCCAGAGTTTCCTGCAGATACTCAAGGCGTATTATACGGGTGTTGATGTCGGCACATATCCGATCACGATAGATCCGAGGCTTGATGTACAAGGCAGAACGCAGTCGATCTACGTGCCGGGGAACGTCGCGTATCTGATCGTCAAACCTTATCGGATGAAGCGTCTGGATCTGAAGGTCAACGGCACCTATGTCAGTTATTGGTTCAACGGCCTGCCGGGAAGCACCGCCACGCTCGACATCTCGCAATACGTGGTTCAAGGCCTTAACACCATCGAATATGACCCGATCGGCTTTCAAGGAACCGCATCGGTGCAGATCGTCGTTGATTAGTTTGCGGTGCGTTTGCGGATTATCTCGGCGATCAGGGCTGTCCAGCCTGTTTGATGCGATGCGTCGATGCCGCGGCCGTTATCGCCGTGAAAGCATTCGTAGAAGAGAATCAGATCTTTGAAATGCTCATCGTGGTCCAAAAGATCGGAGCCGCCATTGACGCGTCGTCGGCCGGTTTTGTCGGCAGCAAAGAGGCTGATGAGCCGGTCGCGAATTTCGTGGGACGTCAACCTCAAGTTCTCCTTTCTGCCCGAACCGGTCGGGAGCCCCGGCGCGAGGTCTTCCTCGAAGTAGTCGTATACGACGTAAACGTACTTCTCTGCGCATCGAACTGCCGGACCTTTTCCCCGACGGCCCGCATCACATGGACGCTGGGCGGTCGTAAAAGAGAGTATGGCAGTTCTCAGAATCGCGCATTGCACGAATGACGGAGAGCAGCGGTTCGGTCAGAACGTGCGGATAGTCGAACTCGCCGAGTTCTTCGCGGATCGGATAAGCGAGCTTTTCTTCCTCGATCGAGAATTGTGAATCGACGCCCGGTTTGTTGCCGCGAGGATCGACGCGAAACCAGTCGACGCCGTCGAGATAGACAGCATTCAGGCCGTGAAGAGCGTAGCCCGACTCGACCGTTCCCTTGCGCAGAACGCGTTGATAGCAGAATCCCGCCGGAATGCTCATTCCACGCAAGAGTGCCGCGAGCACGTGGGATTTCGCAAAGCAAATGCCTTCTTTTTTCGCGATCGCGTCCTCTGCATCGACCGTTATCGTATCGCTGTTCGTGTCAAAGGAATGTGCGATCTCGTCGCGTGCGAATTCAAAAGCTAACTTCGCACGATCACGCGGCGAATCAGCTTGCGCCTCGATAGCGGCGATCGTTTCCATCACCTTCGGCGTAGAAAATTCGATGATCGGCGGAATCTCATCGAGGTAATCATCAAGGTTGTTTGATTCGAGCTGCAATTTCATCGCGAGTGCCTCCAATATGGTTATTTTCATACTCGCAAGCACAGCTTTCAAGTTGCGTGGGAACGACGATAGCGTTCGAGAAAGGCCGAAATGCGTCCTATGGCCTCGGCAAGGTCGTCAACATTCGGAAGGAAAACAAGACGGAAGTGGCTGTGATCGATCCAATTGAAACCGGTGCCCTGCACGATAAGCACCTTTTCTTCCGCGAGCAGCGAGCACGCAAGCTCCTTATCGTCCGCGATCGGATAGAGTTCAGGGTCGAGCTTCGGAAACATATAAAGGGCGGCCTTCGGCTTTACGACAGAAACCCCGGGGATCTTTGTCAGAAGATCGTATGCGCGGTCGCGTTGTCGGCAAAGACGTCCGCCCGGTGCAACAAGATCGTCAATGCTTTGATAACCGCCAAGAGCGGTCTGGATAGCGAGTTGCCCCGGCGTATTCGAACAAAGCCGCATCGCTGAAAGCATATTCAGCCCTGTGATGTAGTCGCCCGCGTTCCGTTTATTGCCCGAGACGATCAGCCATCCGGCCCGATACCCGCACGAACGATAGTTCTTGCTAAGGCCGTTAAAGGTCAGGAACAATAGATCGTCTGCAAGCGAGGCGAGGCTTGTGTGCGTGTTCCCGTCAAAGAGCGTCTTATCGTAGATCTCATCCGAAAAGACGATCAGGTCGTGTTCCCGTGCGATCTCAACGATCGAGAGAAGGACTTCGGTCGGATAAAGAGCACCTGTCGGGTTGTTCGGGTTGATCACGACGATGCCGCGGGTGTTCGGTGTGATCTTGCTGCGGATATCGTCGAGGTCCGGCATCCATTCGCTGGCCTCATCGCAAATATAGTGAACCGGCCGGCCGCCGCTCAATGATACCGAACCCGTCCACAACGGATAATCCGGTGCCGGGACGAGCACCTCGTCGCCCGCATCGAGCAGGGCGTTGAGCGACATCGTGATCAATTCAGAGGCACCGTTGCCGAGGTACACATCGTCAACGTCAACTCCGGCGATGCCTTTTACCTGAGCGTATTGTGCGACCGCGCGTCGCGGAGCAAAAAGCCCCTTGCTGTCCGTATAACCTCCGGCATCCGGAAGATTGCGGATCATATCCTGCACGATCTCGTCCGGCGGATTCAGGCCGAAAGCAGCAAGATTGCCGATGTTGAGCTTTATTATGCGCTCACCGGCCTCCTCCATTCGGCTTGCGAGATCCATCACAGGCCCACGGATATCGTAGAAGACACCTCTGAGTTTTGCGGATTTGTTTACTTGCCTCAAGGCAGGTGATCGAGCCTCCGGGTCAGCGATCGTCGTCAAAAATTGGCATGCCCTCGGTAGGATTCGAACCTACAGCCAACGGATTATGAGTCCGCTGCTCTAACCATTGAGCTACAAGGGCACGAAACTATTAAGTTTAGAGGAACTGCATTCTTCCCGCAAATCCCAAGGCCAAGGTTGCGAACCGTCTTTTTCGCGATTCGCGTTCGAGCCAGCCCAAAAATTTCGCTGCCGACCAAAAATCTGCTATATTCGTCGAAACTTCTCTCTAAAATACGACCGCGAAACCTAACTATTTATGAGCACTGATTCCGCAAACAACGCGCGACCGTCCGACGACCGGGCTTTCTTTGGCCATCCCAGAGGGCTCTCGACGCTCTTTTTCACCGAAATGTGGGAAAGGTTCTCGTATTACGGGATGCGGGCGATCCTGATGCTCTATATGACGACGGCCGTCGCCACGGGCGGACTCGGTTGGAAGCCCGAAGAAGCTGCACCGATCTACGCACTTTATGCGGCTAGCGTCTATTTCCTTCCGCTGATCGGCGGTTGGCTCGCTGATCGTTTTATCGGCGCCAAAAAGGCGACATTCTTCGGCGGGATCATCATAATGCTGGGGCACTTCACCTTGGCATTTCCGCAGATGACGACCTTCTACATCGGTTTGATACTCGTAGCTGTCGGCACGGGATTTCTGAAGTCGAACATCTCCGCGATGGTGGGTGATCTCTACTCCAAAGAGGACGAAAGGCGCGATGCAGGGTTTTCGATCTTTTATATGGGCATCAACATCGGTGCTTTCCTTGCTCCTCTGATCTGCGGCTTCCTCGCTCAGAACGAGGGGTTCCGGTCTTGGATCTCCGGCCTTGGCATTGACCCGAACAGCAGTTGGCATTTTGGATTTGCGTGCGCCGGCGTCGGAATGGGCGCCGGGCTTATCCAGTACATTGTCGGTAAGCGAAACCTTGCGACGGTCGGAAACGTTCCTGTTGCCGAAGCTGGATCGCCCTCCGCGGACGTTGACACCAAAGATGCCGGCTATATTGTGAAAATGGTGGTGCTGGTCGCGGCCGCCTGCGCGATTATCGGGTACGCAGCGGCATCACAAGGCTTTTCGACCGCACTCACGTACGTCCTTATGCCGACCGTTGTCATCGCGGCGCTGATCGGCGTCTTCTTCACAGGCGCACAGGATAAGCTCACGCTTGATGATTGGAAACGCCTCGCGGTTCTCATCATTCTTTTCGCATTCTCGACGATCTTCTGGATGGGCTTCGAACAGGCCGCAACGAGCTTCAATCTGTTCGCGAACTCGCTGACGGACAATCGGATCTTTGGCTGGGAGTTCCCGGCGAGTTGGCTTCAGTCGGTGAATGCTCTGCTGATCATCACGTTTGCTCCGATCGTCGGCGCCGTTTGGATGTATCTTGGCAAGCGGCAGCCGTCTGACGCCGTTAAGTTCTCGCTCGGCCTTTTCTTTGCCGGGGTCGGTTTCTTGGTCGTCGCTTACGCCGCCAGCCTAACGACGGGTGGAAAGGTCAGTCCGATGTGGCTCGTCCTAGTGTACTTCTTCCACACGATCGGAGAGCTTTGCCTCAGCCCTGTCGGCCTTGCTTCAATGACGAAACTCGCACCGGCTCGGATGATCTCACTGATGCTTGGCGTTTGGTTCCTGTCGATCTCGCTCGGAAACTACGTGGCGGGACGCATTGCGGGCGAATTTGTCGCCGATGCTGCGGTCTTGATGCGGATATTCCTCGTCGTCGCGGCTATTCTGCTTGGCGCCGCGGTGCTGCTCTTCGCCATCTCCCCGCTCGTCAAGAAGCTTTACACGAAGCCTGAGGAAATGGTGCCGGTCGAGCCTGCATAGAGCCAACATCCGGGCAAATGCCGGTCGTGATGCAAAAATCAGGTTCGAAAAGCGTCAATAGATTGAGAAAAAATCACTTCGGAATTAAGATAAGTTAACCTACGATGGCCGAAACTGCGACCAAGAACGACCTGATCACCTTTGCGGGGCCGATATTCGACCTCGTTTTGAGGCTTAAGGCGGGCATTGTGACCCCGTCGAACGAACTGCGCCCGCAGGCGGTCGGAATGCTCGAAGATTTCGAAAAACGCGCCGAGCGCTATCGTTTCAACCACAAGATCGTAACGGTCTCGAAGTTCGCACTTGCTTCGTTCATTGATGAGGCGATCCTGACGAACAATTTTCCGCTTCGTTCGGAATGGGAACGCGTGCCGATACAGCTTGAGTATTTCGGCGAACAGCTCGCGGGCAACAAGTTCTTCGACAAGCTCGAATCGATGCTCAAGCAGATAGACATCACGCAGGATGCGGTCGAGGTCTATTACTACTGTATGCTGCTCGGTTTTAAGGGCAGGTATGGCGTCTATGAGCAGGAAAAGCTGCTCGCGATAATGCAGACGACCGCGAACGCCCTTTCGAAGGTCGGCCGCATCCGTCCCGTCGAGCTTTCACCGCATTGGCTTGCGACCGATCAGCCCGAGCCTCCAAAGAAACGCAAGGTTCCGACCTGGGCAAAGGCCGGCGCCTTTGCCTTTGTCGCAGTTATGCTGATCAGCTATCTGGTGATGTTCGTCATTGCCTCGAAATATATGCAGGATGCGATCGACCACCTGCAGTTTGGCAGCTAATTCGATCTCCTAACACGGATTATGAGTTCTTGGCACACAAGCCAGCTTACTTGGGCACTCGGCCTCGGCGGGATGATGTCCTTCTACGGCATCGTGTCGGTCATCGTGTATTTTATGCCCGCCAGCACGGCGAGCTATAACGACAAGATCGTCATCATCGCCCTCGTACTTTTAACGCTGCCTTTTGCGTTGCTTTTTATGTTCGTCAAATCGCGGCGAGAAAAGAAGCGCGCAAAGGCCGAGGCCGCTGCTGCTGAGGCCGCCGAACAAGGCGCCGCTGCTCCGACGGCACAGCCGGTTCAGCAGGCCGCCGTCGGTTCGTATCCGGAGATCGACGCCGCATTCCAGGAATTGGCGACCTTCTTAAAGGGCTCGAATCTTGGAAAGGACGGTAAAGACGCTCTCTATTCGCTCCCGTGGTATCTGATCGCCGGCCCGCTCCGCTCCGGAAAGAGCTCGCTTTTCATCAGCGCCGGCCTCGACCTGAAAACGCTTCCCAGCCAGCGTGAATCCGAGCAGAAAACGATCCGCCCGACGCCGAACATTGACCTTCGCGTGACAAGCGAAGGCGTATTCATCGACACCTCAGGCCGCTTCCAATCCGAAGGCGGTCCGGCCGATGAGTGGAGCGCGCTCCTTGAAACGATAAAGAAGATACGCCCCGCAAGGCCGATCGATGGATTCATTCTTGTCGTCAACGGCGACAAGATAATCAAACGCGAGGAAGCTGAATCCGAAGAGACGGCGAAGGTTCTCCGCGGCCGACTGGACGACGCGATCCAGCGTATAAAGCTGCGCTTTCCCGTCTATCTCGTCTTCACCCATTCGGACGCGATCGAGGGATTTCAGGATTCATTTTCTGTTTCTAAGAATGAGGGACGCGAGCTCGTTTGGGGCGCGACGATTCCGTTCGCGAATGCCGAGAGCGCACAGGCACAGTTCGACACTGAGTTCGAGCTGTTGCGAGATTCGGCGATGAAGCGGCGAATTTTGCGTCTTTCTGCGCCGTTCACACCAGTTCGGCAGCTAAAGATATTCAATTTCCCCCTGCATTTTGGTGCCGCCCGCCGCAGGATCGGCGCTTTTGTCGGAGCTCTTTTCCGCCCGAATCCTTTCAGCGAAAATCCGCTCCTGCGCGGATTCTATTTCACTTCTACGCTCGCAAGGCGCGGACAGAACACGCCGGCGACCGTTGCCGCTGCCTATTTCACGCCGCGTCTTTTCCGCGATGTGTTTCTGCGCGATGCGGACGTCGTCCGGGCGTTTCAGGCTCAAAAGCAGAGCGGCCCGATCCTGGCTTGGCTTGCTCTTGTCGCCATCATCGGGCTTTCAGCATTGCTTGTCATCCTTTCGGGCGTCTCGCTCTACAACAATAAGCAGATGCTCGCCGAGGCACAGACGCGCGGTGAAAAAGTGATCGCGGTCACCCGCACCGATGCGTATAAGAACCCCGGAAAGGCAGATGAGACGGCCATCCGCAACGAACTCAATGCTACCGAGGACCTGCGCGACCTGCTCGTCAAGCTGGACGATTACGAACGCCACGGTGCGCCGATGTTCATGCGTATGGGGCTTTACAGCGGCAATCGCCCTTATCGCAAGCATCTTCTGCCGGTCTATATGGCCGTCATCGAGAACAGGTTCAAGGCTCCGGCGCTAAAGCGTTTGACGGCCGATCTCAAAAAATTTGCCGACACCGCGACCGTTGCAAATCCCACGAAGCTTACGGATCAGGAAGAGCAGACGCTGGGCAAGAACTACGACCTTCTGAAGGCGTACCTGATGCTCACTGGACAGTATAAGGACAAGGCCGAACCGTCGCACATCGCCGCGACGTTGAAGCCCTATTGGACGGCAGACGACAAGATCCCTGTCGATATGAAGCCCGTCGCGCTCGACCAACTCGCTTTCTGGGCCAAACAGGTCGATCGTGACGATCCTGACGGCTACCAGTTCCCGCGTATTCAGATCGATGAGAAACTCGTCGGCGACGCTCGCAAGAAACTCCAGGCGTTCCCGGCAGTTTATCGCTACTACAAGCGTCAGGTGACCGAGATCTCGAAGACCATTGACGACAAGATCGGCCCATTCACGACCGAAGGCATCTTGTCTCGCGCCGGCGGCGATCCGCGATTCATCGAAGGCACGTTCCAGGTTCCCGGCGCATACACGCGCAGCGGCCTCAAGCTGATGAAGACGGCGATCTCCGACGCCAACGACAAACTTGCCGAGGGCGATTGGGTGATGGGCGAAAGCGGACGCAGTTCGCTGGCACAAACGACGGATTCGAAACTCATCGAGGATCGATACTATCGCGACTACGTCGATAATTGGCGGGCTTTCATCAAGGGCACGAACGTCAAACCGTACAAGGATAAGGACACGGCAACGGCATCGCTTCAGGTCTTCTCGCTTGAGAATTCACCGATGAAGCTCCTGCTGAAAGAAGTTGCCTACAACACGAATCTGTCCGCACGCTCGGAGAACGAAAGCTGGTGGGAATGGATCAAGAGCTGGTTCGTTTCCGGCCCGGCGGACGGCGACGGCAACACGCCGCCCGAAAAAGCATTCAGGCCGCTCTTTGCCTTTGTCGGAAAGAAGACCGACAAGGACAAGGCTCCGATCGACAGTTACGGCTCCGAGATACAGGCGATCTATAAAAAGCTCGGACGCTACAACGCCGACCAGCTGAAGACGATCGCGTCAGACCTTGCGAACGGCAAGGACAGCGAGCTTGGCCTCGGCCGCAGCGAAGGCAACATCGACGGAATGATCGGCGGTTTCTCCGAAACGGCCGCTTCGCAGGAAGTTGCCGAACTTCTGAAAGAGCCGCTCGGAAACCTCCGCGCAATGCTCGGCGGCGACGCTCAGGCTCAGTTGAAAAAGCTGTGGGCCGAACAGATCTTGCCTGCCGCCAAGGACATCGAGAAGGGCTATCCGTTCGATGACAGTACGGGAGAATCCGACTTAACGAAGCTCTCGGCATTCCTGAACCCCGTGGACGGCAAACTGTCGGTCTTCTACAACGACAAGCTTAAGAAATACTTCGAAGAGGCGAACGGACAGCTCAAGCTCAAGACCGATTCGGAGGTCAAATTCACACCCGACTTCGTCGCGTATCTGAATAACGCCTTCGCTCTTCGCCAGGCACTTTACGGAACGAGCCAGACACCGAAGTTCGAGTACGAATTCAGCTTCAACCCGAGCAAGACAGCGATCGTGGAGATCACGATCGACGGACAAAAGATCGCGAGTGACGGAACCGCATCGATCAAGGGTACGTTCCCTGCACCTGCGGGAGCTGAGACCGGCGTCGTGCTCGATTCCGGCAGCGGCGGGACGACATCGTCGGCACCGGCCGGCAATGCGAACACGGCTTCGACACCGGCAAGCAATTCGGGAACCCAGAGATTCCCGGGACAATGGGGACTATTCCGCTTTGTCGATGCCGGCAAGCCGTCCAAGCAGCCGACCGGCGAATATTCGCTCAGCTATTCGGTCGGCGGCCATCCCGTCTCTGCCAAGATCAAGCCGAGCGGCGGCGATCTCTTTGACAAGAGCGTTTTCAGGAACGTAAAGGCTCCCGACAACCTGATCCAATAGGACACTTTCAGCTATGGACAAAGCAAAAACTCTTCTCGCAGAAGGCGATCTCGAAGGCGCGACCCAGGCCGTTCTCGACCACGTCAAGACGGCACCGACCGACATCGCGGCGAGGATCTTTCTCTTCGAGCTCGCCCTCTTTGGCGGCAATTGGGAACGTGCGGCAAAGCAGCTTGACGTGATCGGGCATCAGGACGCAGGAGCTTTGATCGGTTCGATGATCTTTCGCCAGAATCTATCGGCGGAAAAAGATCGGATGAGCTTTTTCGACGACGGCCTAAAGCCGGGCATTCTCGCACCTCCGCCAAGCTATATCGAAGACCTCTTGAATGCGAACAACCGCATCCGCGAAGGCTCGATCTTCGAAGCACGCAGCATTCTAGACACGATCGAAGAAGAGCGGCCTGCATTCGGATGCAAGGTCAATGGCGAGGACGTCGAGGATTTTCGAGATTACAACGACCCGACGATGTGCGTTTTCGAGGTCTTCTTTAAGGAGTCGTACTCATGGCTGCCCTTCGAGAATGTCGTCAAGATCGAGTTCTTCGAACCCAAAGGACTTCGCGATCTCTTCTGGCGGCAGGCCAACGTCGAACTGAATACGGGCACCTCCGGCGAGATGTTCTTTCCGGTTCTCTATGCCGGTTCGTGGAAGAGCGGCGACAGCGACATCAAACTCGGACGCAAGACCGATTGGCGCGACCTCGGTGAAGATCTGTTCAGCGGCGAAGGCCAAAAACTTTATTGGATGGACGGCAAAGACCGTTCGATCATGGACCTTCGAACACTCGAATTCGTCCATGAGGAAGAAGAATAAACCGGCCGACACGAACTCCTGTTCACATAGCTCGCCGGTCAAGACACCGTACTCAAATGCACCGTCCTGACCGGCGTTCTGAATTTTGCGGCTTGTATCGTTCGGCTCTTTCGGTCAGAATTCGCCGAGGCAACAATTTCGCCGCACTCACCGTAATAAAACAGAATAACGTTACCGGGCAGATCGATCTTCAAAAGCCCGCGACCCGAGACACTGAGAACTTATGGCTACAAACGTCTTTCGAAAGAAATCCATCGACCAGATCCAGGCCGACGCCGCCGCAGGCTTTTCCGATGAGGGAATCGTTCCGGGGCAGCCCGGCGAACAGGCCGTCGTTTCGCTGCGTCGAAGTCTCGGAACCTTCGATCTGACGATGCTCGGCATCGCGGCGATCATCGGTGCCGGCATCTTCGCGATGATCGGACAGGCTTCTTTCAAAGGCGGGCCGGGCGTCGTTTTCTTGTTCATTTTCGCGGCTATCGCATGCGGTTTTGCGGCACTCTGCTATGCGGAATTCGCGTCGAAGATCCCGATCGCGGGTTCGGCCTACACCTATGCGTACGCGAGTTTCGGCGAGCTCCTCGCGTGGATCATCGGCTGGGATCTTCTTGTCGAATACGCTATCGGCAACATCGCAGTCGCGATATCGTGGAGCGATTATTTCACAAGTCTGCTGGCCGCCAACGGGATCCACGTGCCGATGAGTTTCACGATGGATTTCCTGACGGCAAAGCGTGGATTCGCCGCCGTCAATGAAGCGATCGCAGGCGGAGCAAGCCTCGAATCGCTCCAAGCCGGCTGCAAGGCCGCCGAAGCCGCCGTTTCCTGCGCTCAGGTCGAAGCACACGAGGCTTGGGCGAACGCAACACATATCGCAGGCATCCCGATCATCGCCGACGTTCCGGCGCTAGCGATCGTTTTCATCATCACTGTGCTCGTCTATATCGGTATTCGTGAATCGAAGATCGCGTCGAACATCATGGTCGGCGTGAAACTTGCGATCATCCTGCTTGTGATCATCCTCGGAGCTTTCTACGTAAAGACCGAGAATTGGAGCCCGTTCCTGCCCAACGGTTTCGGCGGAATGATGGGCGGCGTCGCTGCCGTTTTCTTTGCGTACATCGGATTTGACGCTCTCTCGACGACCGCGGAAGAATGTAAAGATCCCTACCGCACACTTCCCCGCGGAATGATCTATTCGCTCGTCATCTGCACGGTCCTTTACGTGGTACTTGCCCTCGTCTTGACGGGAATGGTCAAGTACACGGAACTGAATGTCGGCGATCCGCTTGCGTTCGTTTTCGGCCCCGAAGGTGTGAACATCCCGTGGGTCTCCGGCATCATCGCGGTCAGCGCCGTGGTAGCTCTCGCGACCGTACTTCTTGTCTTCCAACTCGGACAGCCGCGTCTTTGGATGGCAATGAGCCGCGACGGCCTTTTACCGAAGATTTTCTCTTCCATACACCCGAAATTCCGGACGCCGTGGTTCTCTACGATCCTGACCGGCATCTTTGTCGCGGTTCCGGCACTCTTTATGAACCTGACGGAGGTCACCGATCTTTCCGTGATCGGAACACTCTTCGCGTTCACGGTCGTCTGCGCGGGCGTGCTCGTCAAGGACAAGGAGTTTGCCGGACAAAAGCGCTTCGTGCCTTACATCAACTCGATGTTCGTTGCGCCCGTTATCTTTATCGGTATCTGGGCTCTCGTCCTCTACTACAACCACGACGCAACGCACACCTTCTTCACGGATTTCGCACCGACCGCCGACGACATTAAAAAGGGCGTAACGACCGCGACGGGCGTTTTCTTTGAAAAGCTGCCGTACTTCATCTTTATGATCTTTTCGCTCATAATGACGGCCCTTTGCGTCATCAAACGTCTCTCGCTCATTCCCGTTCTCGGCGTAATGTGCTGCACGTATCTGATGACCGAACTCGGCTGGACGAACTGGTTCCGTTTCGGCATCTGGCTCATCGTCGGCCTCGTGATCTATTTCTTCTACAGCTACTCGCACAGCAAGCTGAATAAGACACCGGCGGCGGATGAAACGCCTGCCTGATCGCGGCCCGGATCGCCGAAGGCGATCAATATTAAAGCCTAGGGTTAGCCGATAGGCGAACCCTAGGTCGCGTCACACAAATTCGCCCGTCGCTGTAGGCGACGAACATAACTCCCAATGTCCCAATCGCTCGTCAAAATTCTCATTCACATCGTATTCTCGACCAAGGACCGCAAACCATTGATCAAACCCGATGTCGAGGCGGAGCTTTATCGTTATATTCATGGAGTCATCGACAACAAAGGCGGAAAGCGGCTGGTCGGCAACGGAACCGCCGACCACTCACACCTGCTTGTCTCGGTCGGGAAGAATGAGATCTCTGCACTAATTGGAACAATTAAACGAACAACTTCGGGCTGGATGAAGAAACGGGGCGTCCACGATTTTTATTGGCAGAGAGGATACGGGGCGTTCTCCGTGAGCCAATCACAGGTACCAACCGTCTCGCGCTATATTGCAGAGCAAAAGAAGCACCACGCAGCCCACGACTTCAAAGATGAATTTCGTATTCTATGCGTTCGACACGGGATTTCGCTGGACGAACGATATTGCTGGGATTGATGTTGGTCGCTTACAGCGACCATGCGTGGTTCGGTATCGCATTCCCAGGGTTGATTCGCTTCGCTCACCAACCCTGGGCTTTAATATCTGTCGCCGTTGGCGACTTTGATCATCAAAAAGCAGAGTTGTTTCGAGGACCCGTTTAACATACTGTCGCCGCGTGTCTATCCTGTCGAGAGCTAAGCTGACCGAAGCATTACAAATCTTTGCAATCGAGGCTTGTTTTCGGGAGTAGAATTGCGCCTATGTCGTCCTATTCTTTCTCAATAGCGCTAAGGAGCAAAAGGTAATGAAACGCAATATCCTTTTTGCGGCAGCCGTAATGCTGTTCGCGATGGCCGTCTCTGCATCGGCACAGAAGGCCTCTGATTTTTCCGGCACTTGGTCCCTTGATACTGCCAAGTCCACTTCTGCCGATTCATCCATCGAATCGCAAACGCTCACCGTCACACAAACTGCTGCCGACTTGAAGTACGAGCTTGCGACCACCCGAAAGGAAGGATCGGAATCGGGCCGCGGACGCGGAATGATGGGCGGCGGCAATTCGTCTGCATCGTTCTCGCTGGACGGCAAGGAAACAAAGGCCGAGATCGAGGGCCGTATGGGCAAAATGCCGGTTACGTATAAGGCCGCGATTGCCGGCGACGGATCCGTAAAGCTCACGACCGTGCGTACCTTCAACGGGCCGCAGGGCGAGATGTCCTTTACCGTTGCGGAAAATTGGTCCCTCTCGGCAGACGGCAAGACATTGACCGTAGCCCGCGAATCCGTCAGTCCACGCGGCACAAACAATTCAACTTCCGTCTATACAAAGAAATAGCAGGTTTGTTTTTCTGAACTAAAGAGGCCGTCCGGAGGGTGTTCCGGGCGGCCTTTGCTCTTGCGGGATCAATCATCAAAACGCAGGGTCTCGATGATCTCGTTCATATACTTCCTACCGAGCTCGATCTGATCCGGAGCGAGACTGACCGCACCGACGACCGCGTGGCCGCCGCCGCCGTATCTTTCGCAGATCTCGGCAATATTGTGTGTACGGGGACGCGGCGCCCATGGGTTCGAGCCGACCGAGATCTTCGTCCTGAAAGGGCTGATCGTAAGTGAGACGACATAGGTTACTTCCGGATGGAAATAATACGGGATGAACTTGTTGTATCCCGCAACTTCCGTGTCCGTCAGGTCAAAGCTCACCACGCCTCGACTCGCGGCCGCACGCTGTTTTATAAGCTCGACGGTTTCCCAATGCGTCTTTAGGATCGGTTCGAGCTTCGCCTGGATCGCGTCGCTTTCGACGATCTCGTCAAGTGTCTGACGGGTCAGCATCTTTATGATCTCTTCGACGAATTTCGGGTCTTCCTCACCCTCGATCACCTGCATCAGCTTCAATGCCGGCGAGCGTAATTCGACGCATTGAGCGGGCGATTCGTAGAGAGCACCGTCAATGATGTGAGCCCAGTGCACGAGTTCGTCGAGCGACGGATCGTGAAAGCCGAACTTCTCCTTCGCAATGCGTGCGATGAACTCCGCACAGGATTTGCTTGTAGTATCGAGGAACTTCTTTCCCGACCTGTCTGCGAGAAAGTGTGCCTCGTCCTCCGGCGTCAAGAACGCTGACTGATGATGATCGAACCACCACGTCAGCCTCTCGTCAGGGCAATACTTGAAATCAACGATCGCATTCTCGTCCCCGTCGAACTGCTCGCGGTCGAACGCATTTCCGGCACGGTGCATCGTCGGCGTATAGGCGACCTCAACGTCGGAAGCGATCGCGGCCCTATAGAATTTTGTGAAAATGGCCGCCGAGGAGACGCCGTCGAAGCAGTTGCCGTGATAGAGGATGCGAAGTTTCATATAATAAGAAAATTGCCAAAGGGCAAAACATTTTAGGCTAGAGGACTCGTACTCGTTCGTCAAGCTGTGAAAGTGATCCATAGTGCGCGTAAACATCCGGTGATCTCGAGTTTTCTCGGGGCATTTGGGACGTTGATCGTCGTCTGGCTCATCGGGCTTGGATTGACATTCTTTGCCATACCCAGGCAATGTGTGCCGGACGATGTTGTTTGTGACGGGCCCGCGATGCTTGCGATTTCAGTGGTTTACATTTTCTTCTTTGGCGGTATTTTGGCCGGGGTGATCGTAATGCTGGTTCTCCTCTATTTTTTACTTTTATTTAACGAGATGGAAGATGACGAAGGTTAGACTAGCCACAGCTGACGATGTAACATCGCTCGTCGAATTCAACCAAGCGATGGCGCTTGAGACCGAGGGAAAGCGGCTCGATGAGGCGACGCTGACCGCAGGCGTGCGTGCGGTTTTCTCGAGTGACGATCGCGGCTTTTACGTCGTCGCCGAAGAAGGCGGCGAGGTACTCGGCGGGCTGCTCGTCACACGCGAATGGAGCGACTGGCGCAACGCATGGTTTTGGTGGATCCAGAGCGTTTACGTCGTGCCGGAGGCCCGCGGAAAAGGCCTCTATCGCGAACTTTCGGCGTTCGTGTGGACAATGGCTCGCGAAGCAGGCGACGTTTGCGGCATTCGGCTTTATGTCGAAAAAGAAAACCGCATCGCACAGGCGGTTTACCAGCGGCTCGGAATGCACGAGACGGATTATTTGATGTATGAGCAGTCTTCACCGAATTTCGGAGAGTGAGTTTGAAAGGATCGTCCGCGGGATCGTCGAAGATCGCGAGACGATCATCAAGCACAATCCTATCGGCACACGCGAAGAGATCCTGCTCTGGATGCTTTCTGCGTCACTTTTCAGCTACCTTAGCCTGAGCGAGCTTGAAACGCCGTGCTTCTCAGGTTCGGTTGATGCGGACACATATCGAGAGGCGATCGGCTTTATCCTAAAGAACCGAAAAGAGAGCGAGTTTGATCACGCAAAATATCTCAACGAGTTCGTTAATGTATGAGAATTGAGACGTTTACGCAGACTCCGTTTCAGCAGAATACGCGAGTGGCCGCGTGCGAAAAAACAAAACAGGCTATCGTCGTCGATCCGGGCGAGAGATGCGTCGAGCTCGAAACTTTTCTCAGCGAGAACAGCCTCTCGCTTGCCGCGATAACGCTCACGCACGGGCATCTCGATCACGTCGGCGGAACCTCCGCCCTTTGCGAAGCCTTCCCTGAAGCCGAGATCATTATTCACCCCGATGACGAGGAGCTGTATTACGCTCTGCAGCGACAGCCGCTCTTTATGGGCATTCCGCCCGAACAGCTCGCACCACTCGGCCTTGATTACGATGCGCCGCCGAAGATCACGCGAAATTGGCAGGACGGCGAGACCTTCGAAGTTGGCGAACTTCGATTCTCCGTGCGTCATTGTCCGGGCCACACACGCGGCCACGTCGTCCTCGCCGAACTCGACGCAAAGGTCGTCTTCGTCGGCGACTGTCTATTCGAAAACTCGATCGGCCGCACGGACCTTCCCGGCGGCGACCACGAACAGCTGCTTGATTCCATTCGACGGAATATTCTTTCTCTCGATGATGACTTTGAGGTCCACTCCGGGCACGGGCCGGTAACGACCGTCGGCCGCGAACGCCGCAACAATCCATTCCTGAACGGTGTGTATCAGATCGGCCGCGGAAGATATGTGTGATCTATATCAGAACTTGGGTGTGAGCCTGAACACCTTGAACAGTCCTGTAGTTTTGCCGGCATCGCGTTGATACCAGCGGTCGATGTTGGCATAGTTCGGTTCGGCCTTGTCAGGCACGATCAAGAAATCAAGCCTCGGAGCGGCGGCATCTTTCTCACCAAAGGTTCGCGAGAAATCGTCATATTTTTCTACCTCTTTCCTGATCTCATCCGGCTTGATCGCATTGCCTTTTGCGAGCGCAGGCAATGCCCTTTCCGAGCCGAAGACGGCGGCAGTGATCTCGAACGAGTTCCCGTTGAGTGCGTCGGCCAGCTCTTTCCCCGAATAGCCTAAGTAATAGAAATACAGATAGAAAAGCCGCTTGTTCTCCTCGGGAGAGACGCCGCCCGCCGACGATGTATGCGGATTCCAAAGCGGGCGAAATGTTGAATACGTCGGGATGCTGTCGGACGTGATGAAGTTATTCGCGAGGACGACAGGCCTTTCGGGGACGGCAGGGTCGTCTTGCCGCATCTTCTCGATCATCCGGATCGCGGGCAGCGACTCGTCGCGTATCTCGGAAGCAACAGCATTGAACCTTGCCGATCCTGAGGCTTCGATAAATCCCCAAAGGACTGCGGCTAACGCAGCGTAAACAAGGACCTTCTTCGTCACCGCAGTATCGAACGCGGAAGCTTTGATCCATCCCGAAATGAGCATGATAAATGCGGCAAGCACGAGATAGTTTGCGATAAAGACCGCATAGTGGACGGGCTGCAGCGAATGGCCGGTGATCACTTGTTGGTTGAAGAGGATGATCGGAGTCGCGAAGAAGGTCAGGGCGACCAATATCTCTTTTGTCCTTAGCTCGATGCTCTCCCGAAACGCGAGGGTCGCGGTCAGAAGAATGCCGATAAGCCCCAAGATCAGCGGCAGCACAAGAAACTCCGGCGAATGAGTTCGCTCCAAAAGCTGAACTCGGTCGAGCTCGGGTGTTCTGTCCGACAACATCTTCCAATACGGTATCAACGAAGTGATACCGATCGCTGCAAGGATCGCCGCCGTCGTCAATACTTGGCGCCGCTTCTCTTTTACAAATACGAGAGCGACCGCAAAAGCGCATACTGCCCATGCAGCGGCCGCGGTCCAGAGATAAAAATAGCAGAAGACCAATACGGCGAAAGCGAGTCCGGCTGAAACCGCAAAGATCCCCCCGCGTTTCATGCTCTCTGAACTAAAGCTTTTCCACACCAGGAACACGAACACGAAGAACAGCGGAAACGCGACTCCGGGTTGGTAGCGTCTTACGAACGGAAAGAAGTCGATCAGCACATTGCCGGTAGTCAGACGCGAAAGCTCGCCCTGAAATGCTGCCGCGGTTCCTAAACAAAGGACAAAGAGAGCTCCAACGGAAGATAGGAGCGGCTCGCCGGTAAATGCGAACAAGAACCTGCACAAAGCCAGGCAGGAAATGACCGCGATCATTAAGGACAGAAGAATGAATGCCGTCGCCGTCGAAACACCGAGGGCACGCGCAGGAAGCGCGATCATATAGGCCGGGATGAATTGGATCGAATACAGCGATTCGTGCCCGGTATCGTCAACTGCGATAAAGGGATCATTCTTTCGCGGCTTTCCCTCTACGAGAGCGTTGACGTAGGCCGAATATGCCGGCTCGTCATAGTTGGAAACGACATACGAACCTTGCCAGGCAGAGCCTTTCGCCGCCCACAGGCTCATCTGCGGATACATGGCAAGAAAGCCCGCAATGATCGCCGGTATTAGAAAGTAGAGCCAGTAACTGACCGTCTTATCTTGCATAGCAAAGAGCGGCCAGAGCGGCCGTTGATAAGGTTCCGGAAAGCGAAAAAGGGTCGAGCGATCTCACGCTCGACCCTATGATATGCGCAATGGCTCGTTGGAATCAACGCATTTATGCCACGGTAATATCCTCTGCGAGGTAAACATCCTGAATGGCGTTCAAAAGCTCTACACCGTCCTTCATTGGCCGCTGGAAGGCCTTACGGCCTGAGATGAGGCCGGTGCCGCCGCCGCGTTTGTTGATGACCGCCGTGCGGACGGCATCCGCGAGGTCGCCTGCACCCTTTGATTCGCCGCCCGAATTGATCAGTCCGCAGCGTCCCATATAGCAGTTCGCGACCTGATACCGCACGAGGTCGATCGGGTTGTCGGTCGTCAGTTTTTCGTAAACGAGCGGGCTCGTCTTGCCGTAACTGCCGTTCTTTTGAAGTGCGAGATAGCCGCCGTTTCGTTCAGGCAGCTTCTGCTTGATGATGTCGGCCTGGATCGTAACACCGATGTGATTCGCCTGGCCGGTCAGGTCAGCTGCGGTATGCATATCGCCTTCAGGCGTCTTGAACGCCGAGTTCCTCAAATAGCACCAAAGGATCGTCGCCATCCCGAGTTCGTGCGCATATGCAAAGGCCTCCGCGACCTCCGTGATCTGGCGCGTCGATTCTTCCGAACCGAAATAGATCGTTGCGCCGACGGCCGCCGCACCCATATTGTGAGCCTGTTCGACGGTGCCGAACATCACCTGATCGAACTTGTTCGGGTAAGTGAGCAGTTCGTTGTGGTTGATCTTCACGATGAACGGGATCTTGTGTGCGTATTTTCGAGACATCGTGCCGAGCACGCCGAAGGTCGATGCGACCGCGTTGCAGCCGCCTTCGATCGCGAGCTTGACGATATTCTCCGGGTCGAAATACTGCGGGTTCGGAGCAAAGCTCGCTCCCGCCGAGTGCTCGATACCCTGATCGACAGGCAAGATAGACACATAACCGGTTCCGCTCAAGCGGCCGTGGTCATAGATCGCCTGCATATTCCTGAGAACGTTCGGATTTCGATCTGAGCCCGCCCACACGCGGTCAACAAAATCGCTGCCCGGAAGCTGCAGGTCGTCCTTCGAAATGGTCTTTGAAACGTGGTTTAACAACGAATCGGCGTCATCGCCGAGCAATTGAGCAATATTTGCGGTCATTTTTAGTAATTAGTCTCCTACATTCAGCGGGAAACATCCCTTTTTTTAAATCTTGTATTTTAGCACACTGCGGCCATTTCACCGCGTCGTCAGAAGGTCATTCCGGTCCGTGTCCGGCACGCCTTTTTGTTGCTTTCCGAGGCTCCGGCGCCTGTCGCCGACACCGCGCAGGTCGGTCATGATGAGGTCCTGTTCGACTTTGAGTCTTCGGCAGATAAAATGCACTATACGCGCAAATTCTATTTCGGCAACAAGAATTTTGTCACATTCAAGGCCTCAAGTTATGCGAGTGTGAAGACCTTGTGGGACAGATTCCATACTGCCGACACGGCTCTGGTCGCGCTCAAAATGAACGAGTGAAAGCCGATCCGTGGAATACAGAAGACGGTGCACACGAATTAGTTTTTGATTGCATATCCATCCGATTTAGCTGTAAACTCGGTAGAACGGGACGTATTATCCGATTCCTCGCTTGGCTCCTTTCCGGTGTAACGCGCAAATTCTCAGATAACCGCGTCTCTCTTGACTAAAACCAGAGGTTCCTTAGATGTTAAATTTGTGCAAATCCCCCCGCGGCATTGTCGTATCCGCCGTGCTGTTCCTTTTCGTGTTCTCGGCAAGCATCTATGCCCAGAAGGCAGCTGAATGGCGGCCGATCTCACCTGCCGACCTGCAGGCGACAAAGCCCGTCGTCGAACCGGACGCCGACGCCGAGGCGCTCCTCTGGGAAACCCGTATCGACGACAGTTCCGACGATAAGCTGACGCGAAAGAACTACGTGCGGATCAAGATCTTCACCGAACGCGGACGTGAGAAATTCGCAAAGGTGGATATCACGTTCCGGAAAGGCAGGACCAAGATCAAGGATATTGCCGCCCGCGTCGTAAAGCCCGATGGCTCGACCGTTGATCTGGCCGAGAAAGATATCTTCGAGCGCGAGATCGTTCGTGGCAATGGCGTAAAGGTTCTGGCTAAATCCTTTGCCATTCCCAATATCGAACCCGGAGTGATCGTCGAATATCAATATCGAGAGTCATTTGAAGACAGCAGTATGAGCGGCGGCCGCTTTTATCTGCAAAAGGATATTCCGGTCAGGGATCTCGTTTATTACTACAAGCCATACAACGACAAAGAACCAAAGACACAGCTCTACAACACGACCGGCGCCGGCTTCGTCAAGGATGAACATGGCTTCTATCGCCTTTCGCGTACGAACGTCCCAGCCTATAAAGAAGAGCGGTATATGCCGCCGGAGGATATGGTCAAACCGTATTTGGCACTCACAGGCTCGAGCCTTGACGTGTCCGGGACGGACATGGCTTTTACGGTTCGGGTCTTTGACCGTTCTAATCCCGCGCAATTTTGGGGATCTTTCGCCAGTATGAAATCGGGGCTCGTTGCCGCGTGGCTCAAGGACTCCGACGGAGTGAAGCAGTTCACCCAGTCCCTTATCAGCGGCGCTGCAAACGACGAGGATAAACTCCGCAGGATCTATGAATTCTGCCGGAATCTAAAGAATACGACATACGACCCTTCGGTCACCGATGACCAGCTGAAATCGATCTTAAAGCAGAAAACGAAGGATATCGTGAAGATCGGTGCGGGAGCATCTGCAACCTCCGGGCAGATCAATGTCCTCTTCGGAGCAATGGCGGCCGCGGCCGGATTCGACACAATAGGAGTATATTCGAGCCGTCGTGACGAGGTCTTTTTTGAAAAGAAGATGACCGATGCCAGTCTTTTGACATTCGCAGGTGTCGGGGTCGATCTCGGAGGCGATTATAAGGTCTTGAATCCCGGCTACAAGTATGCTCCCTTCGGCCAACTCCCTTGGTATCGTGAGAACTCGATGGCCCTGATCTTCGACACCAAAAGGAACGGCTGGCTCCAACTCCCGCTAACTTCACGGGAACAGAACCTGACCAAGCGCACCGCTAAACTTACGCTTGCCGAAGATGGCACGCTGGAGGGAACCATCGCCGTTGAACTTCATGGGCAAGAGGCCTTGGCCTATCGCTTTACCAACTATGACGATCAGCGCTCAAAGTGGGAAGAGAGATTGAAAGATTCGGTCCAAAAGCGGATAACCAATGCCGAGATCTCGAATATCTCGATCGAGAATTTTGATGATATTTCCAAACCGATAGTTCAGCGTTACACGATAAAGATCCCGAATTACGCACAAAAGACCGGCAAGCGGATGTTCTTCCAACCGGGCATCTTCGAATACGGCACGTCGCCTGCCTTTGCGAGTACGACACGCACTTACGGCATTGCATTCACATACCCGTGGTCGGAAAAAGATGAGGTCGAGATCACCTATCCTTCGACCTATGCGATCGACAATGGCGAGGCTCCCGGCGATGCAGATGCCGGAGATATCGGCAAGGATACCATCCGAATACAGTCGGACGCTGCCGCGTCAAAGATCAAATACTTCCGTGATTTTTATTTCGGAACGCCCGATACCCTGACGTTTGACGTCTCAAAATACTCGGTCCTCAAAGAACTCTGGGATATGATCCACAAGAGCGACACGGCCGCTCTTTCCATCAAACAGAAGTAGCGTGTACGAGGAGCCGTAAATATGAAGGATCTCACAAAATTCCGACGCGGTGCCGTCGTCCTTTCTGTTCTGTTTTTCGGCCTTGTCGGATCGGCCTTTGCGGATGATGCTCCAAGCTGGGTCTCTCAGGTCGCCGGCAGCAGCATTCCGACATACGACATCAAGAATGTTCCGGCCGTCGTACTGCTTGACGAGTATGTAGCATCGGTCGGTTCGAGCGGCAAGATCTCGACGACCTCGCGATATGCCATAAAGATCCTCACCAACGAAGGCCGTAGGCTCGCGATAGCCCGTGGATTCTATTTAACGAGCGGCAGCAAGGTCACTGACATTGACGCATGGCTTCTGCCGCCGGACGGAAAGGTTCAGGCCTTCGGAAAGAAATCGGTCATAGATATGGTCGATGACCCCGACGACATCTACAACGAAGGCCGTATCAAGGCCATCGATGCGACCGACTCTGCCGTTGTAGGTTCTGTTTTCGCTTATACCGTCACGACCGAGGAATCGACGCTTTTTTATCAGGACCAATGGTCATTCCAGGGAAGGCTGCCCGTGCTTCGCGGACGCTATTCGCTTAACCTTCCGTCCGGTTGGGCCGCTTCGAGCGTAACTTTCAACGCTCCCGAGATCCGCCCGCAGGTGTCGGGCTCGACCTACACGTGGGAACTATCGAACCTGAAGCCGATCACCTGGGAGCCGATGAGCCCTTCGGTCGGCAACCTCGCACCGCGCATCGCCGTCAATTACGGCCCGGCGGACGCAAAAGGCAGATCGTTCCCTGATTGGAAATCGGTTTCTACGTGGGCGACACCGTTCTACGACTCAATGGCCATTGTCGATGACAACGTCGCCGCAAAGGCACGCGAACTTACAGCCAATGCAAAGACCGAGCTTGAGATGATCCAGGCGATCGGCACCTTCGTGCAGAATCTTCAGTACATCTCGATCGACATCGGCGTCGGCTACGGAAACGGCTACAGGCCGCGTGCCTCTTCGGTCGTTCTATCCCGAGGCTACGGAGACTGCAAGGACAAGGCGACGCTGATGCGGGCGATGCTCAAGGCCTTAAAGATCGATGCATATCCGATAATCATCTACAGCGGCGATCCCGATTTCGTCCGCGAGGCTTTCCCGTCGCCAAAGCAATTCAACCACTGCATCATCGCCGTTAAGGTCAGCGACGCGACGCAGTCACCGTCGCTGGTCGTCGATCCGAAGCTTGGCCGCCTTTTGATCTTCGACGCGACCGACCCTTACACGCCTGTCGGCGACCTGCCCGATTATCTTCAGAACAGCCTGGCAGTGGTGCTTGCGGGCGACAACGGCGGGATAATGCGCATGCCGCTGCTCCCGGCCGAAGATAACAAGGTCGAACGATACCTGAATGTCACGCTCACGGACAGCGGCGAACTCAAAGGAAATATCCGCGAGCATTCGACCGGCCAAGCTTCGACGAGCGAGCGAACGGCCCTGCGTCGAGAGTCGGCCGCCGACTATCGGAAGACGCTCGAACGATGGATCACAAGAGCTGCCACGGCGGCCAAACTCGTCGATTTTAAGACGACCGATCAGTTCGCAAAGGCGGCATTCGATCTGAGCCTCGACTTCACGGCTCCCGCTTACGGACAGCTGATGCAAAGCCGATTGATGACCTTCAAGCCGGCATTCGTCGGCCGCCGTTCCGGCACGGCCTTCACCGAATCGAAACGAACGACGCCGATCTCGCTCGACGAGGCCAGCATTATCGAGACCGCGACGTTCGAGCTTCCCGCGGGCTTTATCGTTGACGAAACGCCGGAACCGCTCGACCTCAAAACCGAGTTCGGCACCTACCGTTCGACCTACGAGGTAAAAGGCCAGCAGCTCATCTACAAACGCCATTTTCAGACAAAGCGATCGCTTATCCCTGCAGAAAAATACGCCGAAGTCCGCGATTTTTACGGCAAGATCCGCGATGCGGAACAATCGCCCGTCGTTCTGCTCAAGAAATAAGAGAGTCCCGCGTCAGTCACCGGCCGTGTGGTCGCCCTTCGCAGGGCGAGAGCCGCTCTTTGATCAGGTCGTCCCCGTAGGGGACGCGAGATTATAGCCCAGGGTAAGGCCGTTAGGCCGCAACCCTGGGAAAGAGGTCGCAAATTTGATCCTGGAGCTCCGTTAGGAGCGACAGAGGGATTTGTCGGCGGCAAGCCGCCTCCGAGGATTCATTTTCCGTCCTAAACCACGCCGTAAACGACGTGGCTACGCGAGGCCATTGTCGGCGCGGCCGAGCCGCCTCCCCGGAATTCATTTTCCGTCCTAGACCACGCCGTAAACGACGTGGCTATGCGAGGCCTTTGTCGGCGGCCAAGCCGCCTCCCCGGAATTCATTTTCCGTCGAAACAAAGCTTGAACAAGGTGATCCGAAAAGGAATCAAAAGCACCTCTTGACACACATGATATACTCGTAGAGATGGTGTAAACATACGTTTTACACCTTGATCTTTGACAATAGTGACATTAATTGTCGCCGCCATGATAAAAAACGCCGATTTTTGTCCCACTTTGTCCCACTTGCCCATTCACGGTGAGACGGGACAAACATCGTGAATTGTGAGTGGTGAATGGTGAATGGTGAATGGTGAATTACCCACTCTGCTCATCACTCATCACTCATCACTCACTGACAAGAGTGCCCTTACTAACGTGCGGGATTCTGCGATGCTGACCGCCCGCTGCTCCCTCCACCCCGGCCTTCGGCCACCCCTCCTCGGGCAGGAGGGGAGCTGGCGGTTCTGACCACGGCTCACTGCTGACCGCCCACGGCTCACTGCTCACTGCCCGCTGGCCACTGACGCAGGCGGTTCTGACATGATGCGGACTGGGGCGTCCGTCGCTCCGGCAGGCTGATACGAAGAACGGAGAACTGAGTTGGCATGCTCAGTTCTCCGTTCCGCGTTCCTCGCTTTTGGCCGGCCTTTACTTCGAAACCGGGTTGCCCTCGGTGTCGAGCAGAGTGATCGGCATCCCGAGCTCTTTGAGCTTCGGCTCGATGACCGAACGGTCACCGACGATCACGATCGCCATCTTCGAACCATCAAGGTATTTGCTCGCAACACGCTCGACATCCTTCTGGGAGACGGCTCCGATCTTCTTGATGTAATCGTTAAAATAGGTGTCGGGCAGGCCGTATGTGACCAACGCCGACAACTGGCTGGAGATCGCCCCGACCGTCTCAAAACCGCTCGGGAATCGCTGGATCAGCTTCTGCTTATTGATGTCGAGATCGCGTGCCGTGACCGGGATCGCTCCGCGCATTCCGTTGATCTCCTTGAGGAATTCCTGGACAGCTTCTTTGGTCGAAACGATCTGGATCTCACCCGATGCAACGAATGGGCCGGCGGCCCGCATCGTCGAAAAGCGGCTATACGCACCATACGTGTAGCCCTTGTCCTCGCGAAGGTTTTGGAAAAGCCGGCCCGTCATACCGCCGCCAAGGATACCGTTGACGACCTGGACGGAATAGTAATCCGGATCGGTTCGCGAAAGGCCTACCTCGCCGATCATCACAGACGATTGGGTCGCGCCCGGCTTGTCAACGAGATAGATGCCCGGTTTTGCAGACATCTTCTGGTCGTCAACCTTGACCGACTTCACGTCGCCTGCCTTCCAACCGGCAAACGCCTTCTCGAGCTGCGGCGTAATGCTTGCCGGCGTGACATCGCCGACGACGATCAGCGTCGCATTGTTCGGCTTGTAGTTCGCTGCGTAGAAAGCGGCAAGATCGTCCCTTGAAAGGGTCTTGAGCGACTCTTCGCTTCCGCTCATCTCGCGTCCGTACAGCTGATCGCCATAAACGACCTTGTCAAAGACGCGGTTCGCGATCGCCTGTGAATTCGCCTTCCTCTGGAGGAAACCGGCCATCGTTCGACGCTTCATCGTATCGAAATCGCCCTGTGGGAATGCCGCATTCGTAATAACATCGGCATAGACATCCAAGGCGTCCGGCAAGTTCTTCGTCAATGTTGTCATCGAAACGTTCGATGAATCCCAGTTGGCGTTGGCGCCGACCGACGCACCGATCGACTGAAGCGTGTTCGATATCTGCAATGCAGAGCGAGTCTTCGTTCCCTGCGTCAGCATTGACGCCGTCATCGACGCAGCACCGCTCTTTGCGGCGTCTTCTGCGGTCGCACCGCCGTCAACGACAAGATTCATCGAGACGATCGGAAGTTCGTGATGCTGAACGACCCAGACATTCAGACCGTTCGAAAGCTTCGATTTTTCGATCGCAGGAAGCGTGAATTTCGGATCGGCCGAGGCCTTCGGAAGAGCCGCGTCCTGCTTTGCGATCAATGCCAGGTCCTTCTTCTTCGTCTCGGTCGAGGTCGGTTTGTCAGCCTGAGCCGGCGGAGGCGGCTGCTTCGCCGGAACATACGTCATCACGACGCGGTTCTTCGTTAGATACTGCTCGGCGACGCGTTTTACATCGGCGGGCGTGACCTTCGAGTATCGGTCAAGGTCCTTCTGGAAGTAATTGGGAGTATTCAGATAGCCGGAGTAGTCGGCAAGCTGGCTGCTCTTTCCGAGGACGGTCTGAAGGCTGTAGATAGCACTCGCCTCGCGGGCCGCGACGGCACGCTTCACTTCATCGGCAGTTACGCCGTCCTTCTGGATCTTTTCGATCTCGGCGTTGACCGCCGCTTCGATCTCATCAAGCGATTTGCCCGGCCGTGCCATCGCGTTTATCTGGAATTGGCCGCCGATCTCGCTGGCTGAATTGAAGGCGAAGATCGACTGTGCAAGCTCTTTGCCGTAAACGAGTTCGCTCTGAAGGCGTGAACCGCGTCCCGACGAAAGAATGCTCGAAAGGATATCCAGCGGAGCCTCGTCCTGGTGATACATGCGAACGCCCGGCCACGTGATCGCCCTGCGTTCGAGTCGTGCGAACGGATCTTCGTACTGCTGACGGATCGTTTCCTTGAGCTGCGGCATCGGCGGATTCGGCCGATCGATCGGCTTGCCCGCTTCAAAAACGCCGAAGTACTTCTCGATCCAGCCGCGTGCCTGCTTCTCGTCGAAGTCACCGGCGAGCACAAGCACCGTGTTGTTCGGCACGTAGTATTGCTTGAAGAACGATTTCACATCATCGAGCGATGCGGCAGAAAGATCCGCCATCGAGCCGATGACCGAGTGATGATAAGGATGATCGACAGGATAGATCAGCTCATCGATGCGTTCGCCCATCGTGCCGTACGGCACGTTGTCCACGCGAAAACGGCGCTCGTTCTTGACCACATCGCGCTGGTTATCAAGCTTTGCCTGATCCATCGCGGGCAGGAGATTGCCGAAGCGGTCGGCCTCGAGATAAAGCACGCGTTCGAGGTAGTTCGAGGGGATCACCTCGAAGTACCACGTCCGGTCTTCGTTCGTCGTACCGTTCACATTTCCGCCGAGTTCATCGACAGCGCGCCAGCCGTCAACGTAGTTCTCCGACCCCTGAAACATCATATGCTCGAAGAGATGGGCAAAACCCGTGCGGTGTTCGGCCTCGTTCTTCGATCCGACGTGGTACCACATATTCACGGCAACGACGGGTGTCGAACGGTCCTGATGAAGAATGACGGTCAGGCCGTTCTTCAGCTTATATTCCTTAATGTTTATCGGCGGGAGCTTAATGTCCTGCGCAAATAGCCCAAGCGGCAAAAGCATCATCGCCAGGCTAAGAAGAATTGCGTATTTAGGGGTTCTCATAATTAAGAATCGGTCCTTCAAGTGATTATTATTGGCTGATACTGACAACTTTACGCTTTGCGCCGACGGGCGCGCAAAACCGTTGCGGTGAATTCTATTTTCGGAAGGTTTACGCTTCGGGCGGGCGGGAAGTTTCAACCTTGGCAAGAGCCGCGACCTTTTCCCGTTTTGAAACGACGACCCCGCCGGGCCTTTCGACCGTAACGGCGAACATCGAAGGATTCTTTGCCGCAAGCCTCGCTTCGATCGGGATCACGACAGTGCCGTCGGACGAGATATTGAAGGTCCCGCCGTCGATCGGGGTCTTATCGCCTTGGTTCTCTTCAAAGATCCAAAGCTGATACGTAGAGGCATTCGGATCGTTCTTCGGCAAACCGCTGAGTTTTACGTAGCCCTTTTGCTGCTTGTCGCTCCAAACTACATCACCCGCGACTTTTGCCATTTCGCCATCCTTTGCGGCAGGCGTCCATTTCGCGACCGTCATTCCCGGTTCGGCCATCATTTCGTCGTGAGACTGAGCGGGCGTCATCGGCGTCGGCGTGGCGGAAAGCGGCGGATTTCTCGCGATCTCGGTCACGCCGAACCGCGTCATCGCAATGTTTATCCCGAGAGCAACGATCGCAGCTGCTGCGACTGCCCATCCAAGCCACGCAAGCAAAGGTGTTCGTCTCGGAGGAATGTCGTCCATCGGCATCTTCCTTTGAGAATTTGCCGCATTCGCTTCTACAACATCTATCGCATCGGCCGCGATCTTTGCACGCAGATGCTTCGGCAGGCTACCGCCTGGTTCCAATTCGGCCATCATTACAGCTGCGGCGGCAAGATCAAAAGAATCGTCGTCGCTTCCCTCAAGAGCGGCAAGCCGCCTCGATTCCTCAGAAGTTAGGCCCTCGGTCGCTTGCCGTGTTAGAAGGTCGAGCAACAATTCGCGGTCTTTCTCGGTCATATCGCTGCCTCATGTGGTTCAAAGTCAGTCATTCCGCCGAGCCCGAGAGCTTCACGCAGGCGAAGAAGTCCGCGGCGTGCGTGGGTCTTTACAGTTCCGATCGGAATGCCCGTTGAATCTGCGATCTCCTGATGCGACATCCCGCCAACGATCGAAAGCCGAAGAACCTTCTGCTGCTCCGGCCGGAGCGTCTTCATCGCTTCGGCCGCTTCTCTGGCCTCGGCACCCATCTGAATGAATTTGTAGCCTTGGTCGCCGGGTTCGGACAGCATTTCTTCGATCGGGTCGGTAGAGATCCGTCTGCCGGACCGTCTGATCTTATCGATCACGCGACGCCTAGTGATCATCGCGATGAACGTCGCCTCGGAAGCGACCGCCGGATCGAATCGGCCCGCGTTCTTCCATACATCGATAAATGCTTCCTGCACGGCATCTTCCGCGTCGGCTTCGTTCGCCAAAAGCCTTCGGGCGATGGAATAAGCGAGTCCGCCGTAGGCATTGAGGCAATCCTCGACCGCGTTCCTGTCGCCGGCAGCGATGCGTTTTAAGATAGGTTCAGCCAATCTCGTCTTCTCTAAAGGCCTCGCTACTAAGCGGGCAATGCTCCCTAGAACGCCTTAAAGCAATACGGCTTCATTCCTCTATTCGTTCGGAAGGCGGTATCGGTTTCGATATGAGAGAGACAACAAAGATGACAAACAACAGCGAACTCGAAAGAGCCGAAAGCAGGCAAAATTGGCAGAAAGCGCCGATCAGGGCCGCCTGAACGTAAATAAGCCAGGCCGAAAACAGGGCCATCATTGTCGCAAGAATGCCGTAAAGCAGCCACATTCCTCGTCGCCCGAATAGCGTCATCGCCGCAAAGATCAGGACAAAAAAGTAAGCGGCGGCACCAAAGATCGCAAGCGGCAGGCCCGCAACTTCGGCATAAGCGCTCGTGAGGACCATTTCGCAGCCCTCGGTAATGCTGCACGGGACAGGCTCGGCCGTGTAATGGTGGATGGTCAAATAGACCGAATCAAAAAGGCCCGCGATCGCGACGATGATCGCCGCGGCCGCGAGCCACTTCTTTGGTTTGAAGCTGATCACTTGTTCACTTCCGAGGACGGCTTCTTGGCTTCTGATGCGTTCGAATTCGCAGCAGAGTTCGATTCCGGAGCCGCGTTCGAAGGTGCCGCCGCAGCGGGCTTCGCCTTAGCGAGCTCAGCATCGATGATCTCCTTTAGGCCCGAAACCGTGACCTTGCTCGGCGGAACTGCGACATTGTTAACGAAAACGGTCGGTGTCGAGTTGATTCCGATACCGTCGCCGCGCTTAAGGTCGAGATCGACACGCTGCTTTGCGGGGAGGCCGGCAGCATCATTCTGCCACTGGTCGATATTCAACCCGATCTTCTCGGCGTAGCTCTTCCAGAGAGCCTTATAATTCGGGTTCGCCGTCCACTCCTTTTGGTTTGCGTAAAGTTCGCGGGCCATCTCGAAGAATTTGCCTTGCATACCGGCTGCCTCGGCCGCGACCGACGCTTCATAGGTTTTGTCGTGTGCCGGGATCTTCAGCGGGAAATTCCGATAGATGAAGTTGATCCGGCTGCCGTAGGCATTCTTGATCTCGTCCATTATCGGATAGGTCATAGAGCAGGTCGGACATTGAAAATCCGCAAATTCCTCGATCGTCACAGCTGCATTGGGCGAGCCGGCCGAATTCGGCGGCGTCGCTCCCGGAGGAGCGTCAGCCGGAATGCCCGGCGTTTTCGCGGGCGTCGGCGTCTTCTTTCCGTTCGAATTGCCTGCGGTGTTCGAACACGCGGCAGCGAAAAACGATGAAATTAATAGAGCGACCAAGGCCAATGGAAGGCCGATTCTGATTTTGTTTGTTCTCATTTTGTGTAAATAAAAAACCCTATCTTACTGCACGAATACGGCTTTCCGCGGCAGAAGGTTTGCGCAATGCCTCAAGCGTGGCTTCAACCTTGGCGGCGATACCGTCGGCATCCAAGCCGTATTGCCCAAGCAAAACCTTTGGATCGCCGTGCGTAACGATCTCGTCAGGAACACCGAGCCTTGCCACCTTCACGCTGTCCTGAAGCCCGTTCTCTTCAAGCAATTCGATCACAGCAGAGCCGAAGCCGCCGGCAAGATACCCTTCTTCGACCGTGATGATGGCCTCGTGTTCCGCAGCCGCCTTTAGTATCAGGTCGGCATCGAGCGGCTTGACGAAGCGGGCATTGATGACCTGAACTTTGATGCCGCGGGCGGCCAAATTGTCCGCTGCAGCGAGCGACGGATAAACCATCGATCCATAAGCGATGATCGAGGCGTCGGTACCTTCGCGAAGGACCTCGCCGCGGCCGATCTCGATCATCTTCGGAGATTCCGAGATGTCAACACCGACACCATTTCCGCGCGGATAACGAAGTGCCGCCGGTCCCGGATGTTCGATCGCTGCAAGCATCATATCGCGCATCTCGGCCTCATCCTTCGGGGCCATTACGACTATGTTCGGATAACCGCGAAGATACGTGATATCGAGAAGGCCATGATGAGTGGGGCCGTCCGCGCCAACGATGCCTGCGCGATCCATCGCGAACGTCACATCAAGGTCCTGTAGGCAAACGTCGTGGATGAGCTGATCGAAGCCGCGCTGTAGGAACGTTGAATATATCGCGGCAACAGGCTTTAATCCTTCGCAGGCCATTCCCGCACAGAACGTGATCGCGTGCTGTTCCGCGATACCGACGTCGAACGCCCGCTCGGGAAACCTTTCAAGAACCTTGTCGATACCCGTACCGTCTGGCATTGCGGCCGTGAGGCCGATGATCCGTTCATCCTGCTCCATCAATTCGCACATCGTTTCGCCGAAGACCTGCGTATAACTCGGCGGTGCGGCCTTCGTCGATTTGTACGGAAGTCCTGTCTTCGGATCGTACGGCCCGGTCGCGTGATATGCGTAGTAATTCTTTTCGGGATTTGGGAAACCTTTCCCTTTCTGAGTGATCGCGTGAACGATCACCGGACCGTCATCGACCTTCTTGGCCTCTTCGAGGGCCCTTACCAGCATCGGGACATTGTGACCGTCAACATAGCCGATGTATTTGAAGCCAAGCTCGTTTACAAGTGCGCCGGGCAAGACGGCCGCCGCGATAGCGTCTTTTACAGATTTTGCCGCGGCCCGGAGTCTATCGCCGATGCCCGGAACGCTCTGAAGAGCATCGCCGATTCCCTCTTTCCAGTCGTGATAGCTCTGCGCCTCTTTGATGCGGTTCAGATAACGGCTCAGAGCTCCGACGGCCGGAGCTATCGACATCTCATTGTCGTTCAGAATAACAATCAGTCGTGATTTCAAATGCCCGGCCTGATTTACGGCCTCCATCGCCATGCCGCCGGCAAGCGATGAATCACCGATCAGCGCGCAAACATGGAAGTCTTCTTTCTTGATATCGCGTGCAACCGCCATACCGAGAGCCGCTGAGATCGAGGTAGAAGCGTGTCCGGCACCGAACGTATCGTACTCCGATTCGTCACGACGCAGAAAGCCCGAAATTCCGCCCGGCTGCTTGATCGCCTTTAGCTGTTCGCGGCGGCCCGTAAGGATCTTGTGCGCGTACGCCTGATGCCCGACGTCCCAAACAAGCCGATCTCGCGGCGTGTCGAAAACGTAGTGCATCGCAACCGCAAGTTCGACCGCGCCGAGGCTTGCTCCCGTGTGTCCGCCGATACGCGAGCACGTGTCGATAATGTATTGACGTGTTTCGTCCGCGATCGCCTGCAGATCCTCGATACGATATTGCCGCAGGTCGGCGGGTGAATTTATTTCATCTAAAAAACCCATGAAACTAAAGAGGCGCTAACCTTCTAAATTTCGCATTTAGAGCCCCGAATGGCAAGTTTGAAAGCCGTTTCCCGTCGTATGCAAAAAGGCCGTCCGTTGCCCTTTGCGAGCACGGACGGCCTGTATTTGCGTGGTCTGACGGCCGCTATTTGCCCTGATTCGAAAGTTTTCCGATGAGGGTAAAGAGCGGCAGATACATCGAAATAACGATGGAACCGATGGTTACGCCTAGGAAGGCGATAAGCACAGGTTCGATCATTGCGAGGAGGTCGGCGATCGCAGTGTCGACCTCTTCTTCGTAAAAGTCGGCGATCTTGCCCAACATCGCATCAAGAGCACCTGTCTGCTCACCGACACCGACCATCTGGCCGACCATATGCGGGAAGACGTCCGTCGCTTTCAACGGATCGACGAAATTTTCACCGCGTTCGACGCCTGCACGAACCTTCAAGATCGCATCTTCAATAATGACGTTTCCTGCCGTCTTCGCAGTGATGTCAAGCGATTGAAGGATCGGAACGCCTGAAGAAAGCAGTGTCGATAGAATGCGCGAGAAACGTGCAACCGCGATCTTTCTCAAAATGCTGCCGAAGATCGGCAATTTGAGCAGAAATTTGTCGATCTGCCAGCGTCCTTTCGGGGTCTTGTACCAATAGCCTATGCCGACCGCAGAACCGATCGCGATAGCCAGTGTTGCAAGTCCGCCCCAACCGGCGACAAAGTTGCTTATTCCCATCACTATGCGTGTCGGGAGCGGCAGAGCTTCGCCCGGGCCTAACAGGCCAAGGAAGATCTGTTGGAACTGCGGGATGACGACCACCATGATGACGGCGATCGCGCCGATCGCAACTAGAATGACGGCTGCCGGATAGATCGATGCCGAAACGATGCTTCGTTTCAACTTGACGACCTTTTCAATAAGGACGGCCAGACGCTGAAGAATGAGATCGAGCACACCGCCCGTTTCACCCGCCTCGACCATGTGCGTGAAAAGGCTGTCGAAAACTTTGGGGTGCCGTTCCAGAGCCTGGAAAAGCGTCGATCCTTCTTCGACATTCGTTCGAACCTGCCGCAGCACATCCTTAAAGAATGCATTCTGCTGCTGTTCGGCGAGAATATCGAGACACTGAACGAGCGGCAGACCGGCGTCGATCATCACTGAGAATTGTCGCGTAAAAACGGCAAGTTCTTTTGCTTTGACCTTTTTGCGGCGTCCGAGCTTCGGTATCGAGATCTCACGGCCCTTTTCAGAGGCCTGAGTCAGTATGATCTGCTCACGACGCAGCAACGCCCGGAGTTCATCCTGTGTTGCGGCTTCGCGCTCGCCCGAGACGAGTTCGTTCAATCGGTTTCTTCCCTTAAAAGCGTAAGTAGGCATTTGAGTGGTCACTCCAGATGAGTTTCTAGAAAGGTCTATCTAACGGGCGGACGCTGTCCGATCGGACGGCCCTGTGCATACGGACTGCCGCCAGCTGCAGGTACAGCCGGTTTCCCGACTCCGCCGTAGGATTCGTTAAGGCCGGAGCCTCGCTGAATAAGCTCTTTGAGCTCATCAGGATTTGATGAACGCTGCATAGCAGTTTCGAGCGTGATCGTGCGTTTATGAACGAGCGATGCAAGCGCCTGATTGAAGGTCTGCATACCGAACTTGTCCTGTCCGGTCTGCATCATCGAGTAGATCTGATGGATCTTGTCCTCGCGAATGAGGTTGCGGATAGCGGCGTTCGGGACGAGGATCTCGAGGGCCATCGCGCGTCCGTCACCAGAGGCCTTAGGAAGCAGCGATTGGCAAAGAATGCCTTCGAGAACAAGCGACAGCTGCGTACGAACCTGCGCCTGCTGCTCGGATGGGAACACGTCGATGATACGGTTGATCGTCGAATAGGCAGAGTTCGTGTGAAGCGTCGCGAAGGTCAAGTGGCCCGTTTCAGCGATACGCAAGGCCATCTCGATCGTCTCAAGGTCACGCATTTCGCCGACGAGCACGATATCCGGATCCTGACGAAGGGCGGTTCGAAGGGCGGCACCGAACGAGTGTGTATCGGCCGCGACTTCGCGTTGGTTCACAACGCAATTCTTGTGATTGTGAAGGAACTCGATCGGATCCTCGATCGTCAGGATGTGGTCGTGACGATCGATATTGATCTTATCGACCATGGAGGCAAGTGTGGTCGATTTACCGGATCCGGTCGGTCCTGTTACAAGTACGAGGCCGCGAGGTTTTTTACACAGGTCTTGAACGACCTGCGGCAGCCCAAGAGCCTCAAAAGATTTGATCTCGTAGGGAATAGCACGAAACACGGCTCCGACAGCCCCTTTCTGGTTAAAAAGGTTGGCACGAAAACGCGACATTCCCTTTAAGCCAAATGAGAAATCGAGTTCGAGATTCTCTTCGAATCGATGTTTCTGGGCGTCAGTAAGCACTGAATACGCAAGCCGCTTGGTGTCCGCCGGCGTGAGTGCCGGAAAGCCTGCGATCGGCGACAGATGACCATGGACGCGCACCTGAGGAGGCGAGTTGGTAGAAAGGTGCAGGTCGGAGCCGCCAGCGTCCGTCATTCTTTTCAGAAGTTCGGGCAGCGTAACGGTCGCTTCATTTACCGGTTCGTAGCTCATAGATCAAATAGTTCCAAAGTTAAGATTGAGGTTTTCGTTATTCGCGGACGGATGCACGCTGGGTCGAACGCACGCGGCTCTGAAGCGATCCCAAGACCTTCTCAGATTCTTCCGCAAGGCGGTCGGCCTGATCTGCTGACGAATTCGTCGCAACGTTGTAGATCTTGCCGTCAACGGCCGTGAAGTAGAACATTCGCGACTGCAGCTGCCCGTTACGTGCCTGAGATTGGGCGACGACGACATAGACAAGGCGTCCGTTGATCTCTTTTTGATAATCATTGACGACCCAGCCATTCTCCTGGATCATTCGGTTGATCACATCGCGGCGCAGAGCCGTCGTACTGACGCCGGCAAGCATCCTCTGCGACCCGACCGTGCGGTCTTCACCGGTTGCAGGGCCAACGACCGAGATCGATGCCGAACCGACCTGCGAACCACGCGAATCATCGACGCGGAAACGCATTTCGTTCGAACTTGTTTTTGACTCTTCCCACGTTTGAGGTGTCGATGCCGGTACCCTCACGCTCTTAACGCGAGGATTTGAGGCAACGTGATTCCTGTTCGCCGCACGCGCTCGACGCGCTTTGGCCAATCTTATCTGGCGAAGCCGCAGCTTTCTGACCTGAGCACGATGGCGGCGGGCACGAAGCTGGCGCGCGCGATATTGTCGCCACCAGCGCTTTGAATACTTCTTATAGTGCTTTCGGTGTTTCTTGTGTTTGCGTGCGCGACGCGGCGCCGCATCCGCATCGTTGGTGCCAAGCGGCACGATGATGCCGATGCCAACCAAAAGTGCCAAAGATAATGCAATTGCCCTTACTAACATAACTTGCCTCCCAAGTTCTAAAGAACGGTCTCTTTAACGACCTCTTCGATCGTCGTGATGCCGTCACGTATCTTGCACAAGCCCGATTCACGCAGCGTGATCATTCCGAGCTCGATCGCTTTTCTCCGCAATTCCATCGCGCTTGCGCCGATGATAATGAGCTCACGAAGGTCATCCGTGATCTCCATAACTTCATACAGGCCGACTCGGCCCTTATAACCTGTGTTGTTGCACGCTTGGCAGCCCCGGCCCTTGTAGAGCCTTACATCGCCAACTTCCTCCGGCTTGAATCCTATCTCGACCAAGCCTTCGCTCGGCATATGGACTTCCTCTTTGCAATTCTGGCAAATACGGCGAATGAGCCTCTGTGCTTGAATGATGTTGACCGATGTCGCCACAAGAAACGGTTCGATACCCATGTTCACGAGACGCGAGATCGTTGACGGTGCATCGTTCGTGTGCAGCGTGGAGAGCACAAGGTGGCCTGTGAGTGCGGCCTTGATCGCGATCTCGGCCGTCTCGAAGTCGCGGATCTCGCCGACGAGGACGATATTTGGATCCTGACGCAGGAAAGATCTGAGAGCGGCCGCAAAGTTCAATCCGATCTGCTCCTTCATCTGCACCTGGTTGATGCCTTGAAGGTTGAATTCGACCGGATCTTCGGCCGTCATGATATTCGTCTCAGGCGTGTTCAGCGATTGAAGAGCGGAATAGAGCGTGTTCGTCTTACCCGAACCTGTCGGGCCCGTTACGAGCACCATGCCGTACGGATTCGAGATCGCCCGCTGGAATTTCTCCAGACTCTCTACCTCAAAGCCGAGTTTCGTCATATCGAGCATCAGCTTCTCTTTGTCGAGGAGACGAAGCACGACCTTTTCTCCAAAGAGTGTCGGCAGCGTCGAAACACGGAAATCGAGTTCGCGTGAGCGGTTGTCTATCTTGACCTTGATCTTGATGCGTCCGTCCTGCGGCAGCCGCTTCTCTGAAATGTCGAGCTTCGACATGATCTTGAGACGCGAGATAAGCGGATCGCGGATCTTCATCGGCGGATGCATCACATCGTAGAGAATGCCGTCGATTCGAAATCTGATCCTAAAATCCTTTTCGTAAGGCTCGACGTGAATATCCGATGCACCGCGTCGAAGGGAATCGACCAGAAGGACATTGACCAGCCGGACGACAGGTGCGTCTTCGCTCGCCCTCGCAAGGGCGGCAAGATCGATCTCGTCATTCTCCTCGACAAGCTCGAAGTTCTCGTGTTCGTTCGAGTCGAACGTGAACCTGTCAAGCGAGACATCCAAGTCACCTTCCTGCAGGCCTTCTCCCGGCGCGGAACTGACCTTCGCATGGCCGTTCGAGCTCGCGTGATGTCCATTGCCGTTAAAGGCAACTTCGGCTTCCTCCGCGAAAGCCGCGTCAAAAATATCGATCTCGGACGAACCTGTGTAATATTTACCGATCGCATGCTGGATAGACGACTCCGCGGAGATCACAGGCTCAACATTAAATCCGGTCATGAATTTAATGTCGTCCATCGCAAAGACGTTCGTCGGGTCGGCCATGGCGAGCGTGAGGGTGGCACCAACCTTAGAAACAGGAAGCACCGAATACTTCAGGGCGACCTCATGCGAAATCAGTTTGATGACTTCCGGCTCGATCTGGAACAGTTCGAGGTTGATCGACGGCACACCGTACTGGCGCGACAGAACGGCGGTTACGACGTCATCGGAGACAACGCCCAGCTTGACAAGGTTGGAACCGAGCCTGCCTCCGTTATTCCGCTGGTACTCAAGCGCATCACGCAGTTGCTGCGGAGTGATGAGGTTTTCGCGGACAAGAATTTCTCCGAGTTTTGCTGACATTTAGAGTGGGTTCAAGATTCCTCTATTCGGGCGGGTTTCCTGGCGGAATTCTCGCTTTCAAAGCGGACTTGTATTTTGAGAAGTGGGTCGTCAGAACAACGATGATAAACATCGTTGACACCTAATAGTAATCATTAAACACTTGCGTGTCAACAAAATTTCGATCGCTGTGATGCAGGTTGACCGAAAAAATTCGAGCCTAATCGGTCAAATTGATAGAATTTCTCGTAAATTATTGGGCTTCAGGCGTCTCAGCCATCTGTTTTTCAAGCTGAATGATGAAGGAGCGGACCGACGTGGCCTCCGGAGTATCCGGAAAGATGTCTAGAAACTGTCTGTAGAGGGCGATCGCTTCGGGATATTGATGCCTTCTTTCATAAACAAGGCCCAATAGCTGGTAAAGGACGATCGCGTCCGGCGCGCTCCCAAGCTGCTTTAACGCGATCTTCAGATTCTTTGCCGATTCGTCGTAGTTCGCCTTTTCAGTATCGAGATCGCCCTCGCCGCCGGCGGTCTCGGCCCGATCTTTGTAGAGTAGCCCAAGCCCGGTATAAGCCTCAGGCTGAAAGCCTTTCCCCTCGACGATCGCCTTCTTGAACGCAAGGATCGCCTTGTCAGGGTAGCCGCCGTCTTTGAGGATGCGGGCTTCGACCGCTGAAACCTCTGCAATACCAGGTCGAAGGCGCCTTACGGCGGCTATCGTCTTTTGCGCCGCGATGACATCTGCATTATCGTTCTGCAGCCTTGCCATCTCAATATATGCGTCAACAAAGCCCGGCCGCATCTTAATCGTCTCCGCGTAGGCGGCTATAGCCTTGTCGCGGTCGATCTGAGCGAGCCTTCCGGCTTCCTGAAACTTCAATTCCGCCTTATCGGTGGTTTTTGCGAGCGATATCGAAATTTCGTCCTTAATGACAGCCGTTAGCCTTTGTGTCTTTTCCTTAAAGCCGTCACAGCGAATTTTGAGAGCATGAACCTCGGCAGAAAGCTTTCTGACCTTCAAGGTTCCGTCCTCGCCCGTCCGGCCGTAAGATACGCCATCGATAAAGACCTGTGCATTCGGTTCCGTCTTGACCGTGATCGAACGAGCCTGCGAAAAAACGCTGATGCTCATCAATAAGAACAAAAGAATGCCCGCGATGAAACTGATCTTCTTCATAAAACCAACAACGGTGACGCCAACCTTGCCGTTAGCGAACGCCCTTTTGTCGTATATGACCAATATACTCTACTGTGCCTTAAAATCGCGGCGTGTTGGTTTGATGGCTGCCGTACCCGCGCCGTTCGCCCGCCATTTTACGTTTGCTTTTCGTGACGGCTATCTTATAATCGAGAGTTCGTGGCTGGGTAGCTCAGCTGGTTAGAGCACAGGATTCATAACCCTGAGGTCGGGAGTTCAAGTCTCCCCCCCGCCACCACTCAGAATCACAAAGAAGGCTGTCCGGGATCTCGTTCCTGACAGCCTTTTCGTTGCGAAGTAATTTGTTGAGTCGATCTCAATCGTTCTTTGCAAAGATATTCTTCAGCCATTTGAACGGCTTCTTGATCACGGAACCGGTCTTATCAAGGATCGAGCGCTTCTCCCGAACCTTCTTGGCCCCTTCGACCGAAGGAGCCGAATTCGGAACCTTCCTCTGAGTGAATGCCGCAACCTTTGTTTCCTGAACGTCGGGCTCCTTGAACTCATACTTTTCGCCCTTTGGAACAACGATACTCGTCGTTTCAAAGTTATGATCGTAGGTTACAACGCGGTTGCGTCGAAACTTGCGGCGCGGTAACACTCGCCGGATCGGCTCACTCGAAACGTTCGCGAATTCCGCTGCCGGATCCAGATCTATGGCCTCATCTTCGGAGGGTGCAAGCTCAGCGACCGGCGGTTTGCCAAAGAGAGGGACTGTCACAGGTTTCGAAATCACTTGAGCGAGTTCTTGCCGGCCCGCCTCCGTCGCGTTATACGCGGTGTAGGCAAGCTGCACACAGCAGACGGCAATTATCGCCAAAATGAGTTTCTTCATGACCTTCGAGCGACCGCTTGGTGTTAAACAAATATTAACACCACAACTTAGTATATCCTAAACGCAAAAAGGTTGTTCGGTCTGTAATCCTTCCGACAAACGTTGGAAAAAGCACGAAACCCGCGGTTCCATTAATGAGCTGATCCCGTTGGGTCAATAACAAAGGCGGTCTGGTCAGCAGCGAGGGCAAAAAGGCGCTTTCCGTCTTTGGAAAAACGCATCGCGACAACGTCATTCTTGAAAGTTAGTCTCTTGAGTTCCTTGCCCGTTCTGATGTCATAGATCGCTATACGGCCGGGGCTGTTCTCCACCGCGACCGTGCCGGCGGCAGCATTTACGACCGCGTGCGTCCCAAATACCCTGCGGAGCAGGTCACCGTTCGAAACGGAGTAGATCAATATCCGATTATTATCATCGGACAAGAGAATGTAGTCGCCCGATGCAACCACATCTTTGATCTCGAACGATGCATTGCCCGTCTCGATGAACAAATATGAGCGGGTAACGCCACTGGCAAGATCAGCGACCTCGATGTAATAGTCCCCACGCTTTTCATCCAACCGCTTGATCTTCTGGGTCAGGTCCGGCCGCAGCTTCACCGCCTCGCGTGTCGCCTTGGAATCGGCATCCCATACAAAACAAATTGTGTCGGCGGTTGAGTTAACTCCGTAACGCGGCGCTTCGTTCGGAAACTGACGTATCCATATTCGTTTACGAGTGACAACATCCTTCGCCTCGAACTCCATGTTCGACTGGAGGAACCGAACTGCGCCCGTTGCTGGGTCCACGAGGACCACGTCTTCATCCATTTTGTCGCGCTTGTCTTCCTTCTCGATGATGCGTTTTGTCAAAAGGAATTGGCCGAACTGACGCGAGCGGTCCTCAATAAATGAAATTCCGGGTTCGACCGACTTTGAAGCCGGAGTGATCTTCGCGACCGTCCGGTCCATATCACCCGCCCTTGGGAAGTCGGCATACACTAGGTGATCCGAAGTAACGAAGCTCCCGTAAAAACTGCGCACTAATATTGATGCTTCTCCAGACGGAAGGGACCAGACAGCTCCTCGTGAACTATCCGACGCTGCAAGCATTGCTCCGTCCTCAGAAAAAGAAACGGTTCGCAACAGGCCAAAGTTGCTTTTCGGCAACTCGATCGAAGCGATCGGTTCGCTCGCACCGAGTTTATAAAGAGCAAGCTCACCGTTCTTCCTTTCAGCTGCAATAAGATCCTCGTAGACATCCAAGGCGGATTTCTTCCCTGCAAAAACATATTTTTTTGACCTAAGGTCGAAAACGCCGACGGCAGCACCATTAACCGGCCGTACTACTAGATAATTCCCGGCAGACGACCTCGTGAAAGAGAACCCTCCGAGATCGATCTGCTCGATCCTTTTGCCTTCTGGAAAGGAAAAAACACCGGAATCGGTATTCTCCATGCTGATTCGCCCAACAAGCCTATCGGAAGATAAGAATTCGAAGCTGTTCTTAATAAGTTTTTTGACATTATCTCCGACCGAAATCGCCTTCTTTTGTTCGAGATCTACAACGATCGACGCGTCTTGGGTCCACGGGGCCGATGTTGTGCCGGCGAATAAATATCGGCCATCAGGCGAGAATTTCAGTCCTATCAGGTTGATATCCGCCTCGGTGATATCCCTGATCCTTTCTTGGAGCCAATATGTGGTCAAGGACATTTTTACAAACCCTTTCTTGCGAAATAGCTCGTCGCCGCTGGCGGCCTCGTAAATAACAAGGTCGCCTATGGGGCTAAATACTGCGAGATACTTGCCGTCCGACGACATCCTTGACTGCCAGACCGTCCCCGGGACCGCAACTTCGTCATCTTCCAACGACTGGCCACTGGCGATCTCCCATCTTTGATAATGCAGACCGCCTGTTACGACCAAAAAAGTTGCAGAGTCGGCTGAGAACTGGGCCGGTCTGGCATCTTTAACGGGAACCTGGAAAAGTACGCGAAGTGGATCTCTCGAAAGGACCGTTACAGACGAAGGGTCCTGGGCAAGAATATACTTTCCGTTCGGGCTGAAACTTATGTTCGTGAGATCACTCCTAATGGGCGAAAGAACGGTCCGAGATATTAGGCCGGGAATCGATTCTGTTTTCGCAAATCCGTTGAAGGTGATCACGCGATTCCGCCAACCTTCAAACGCATCAATGTTTGCTATTGACCGCTTTTCCACGCATGCCGCCGGCATATCTTTATACTGAGCGATCATCGCTTTAAGGCGTATTTCCGCCTCGTTACCACCAAAGAAAACGAGGAAAGCATTCTTCTTTTTAGCTTTCGTAAACCGCTGCCAAAATCCTTGTATTTGTCCCGGATCATATCCGGCCGCCGCCATTGCGAATACGCCTAGCCGATCTGCCTCATGCTGTTCATCATCGATGTCCCGCACATCGCCGATCTCCTTGGTGTTCCACGTGTCAAGATATTCGTTGTAGCGATTGAACACATCTTCGCGATCCGTGAGCTTGTCAACTTTGAGCAAGCGTTTAAAGATCTTGCTGAATGTGATCGCACCGTGGCGCACCGTTCCGTGGCCGAGTTCGTGTGCAACGACAAAGGCCAATTCATCCTCAGTTCGGGCAAATTTGATCAACTTTCGATTTATCAGAACAACGCCGCCAGCAATGGAGGACGCATTCACTCGTGGATCATCTGAAAGGTAAACACGGAACTTGATACCTTTCTGCGGCAAATGACGCGCTAACCGATCGACGATTCCTTGCAAGTACGTCGTCAGATCGGGGTCATCAATAATGCCGTACGTCGTGCGCGACCGCTCAAGTATCGCTTCGCCGAGCCACATTTCCTGCTCAGGCGTAAAGATTATCTTGGACGTGTCAGGAAGCTCTACCACCGGCGGGTTGCATGATTGGGCGACTGCGGACACATTGTTCAACTGTATTAGCAAAAGGACGGCTGCGGCGAAGATGAGGAGCTTTTTCATAATGTGAAGACGGAGACACTCTCCTTTCGATCGTGGTTCGATTCAATTTGGATAGCGACCAGCCCATCGTATCACGAGACAGCACGGACTCGAACGAATTTCGAGAGGATCACCTTGTCATCAGCCTTTAGCGGGCGTGTCGCGATCTACACCTTTCGGGTTGGCTTGCCGTGCTGATAGAATACAGAATGCAGACAGAAAGTTTTCGGAGGAGCCTTTTTCAAGGCTGAGAGGCGTGCGTGACCAGCTCGCGACTCCTTGAACCTGATGCGGATAATACCGACGAAGGGAGAAAAACGATGAAAGAACAGTTGTCAGTTGTTAATGGCCAGTCGTCAGCCAGCGAATCGGCCGAAATGCGGAAGCCCGCCCGTGAGCAAGGGCTTAACACAGAACCTACGAGTGATGAGACCAAGCTGCCGGCTTCGCAGAAGATCTATGTCAGCAGCCCGCACAGTGTCAACGGCCCGCACGTAAGTAAGGGCTCATCTGCCGAATCAAAGAACTTCCAGTTACACGTTCCATTCCGCGAGATATCGCTCACACCGAGCAAGGCGTTGGACGGGACGATCGAAGAAAATCCGCCCGTCCGCGTTTACGACACAAGCGGCCCGTGGACAGACCCCGATCACGGGCACAATGTCCGCAACGGCCTGCCGGCACATCGGCGCGAGTGGATAATCGCGCGCGGCGACGTTGAAGAATACGAAGGACGCGAGGTTCAGCCGCAGGATAATGGCTATCTAACAAAAGGCGCCGAAGAGTTCGCGCGTATAAGCGGCCCTTCGTCGGGTAAGGGCTCCGCAACGCGAAATGGTGAGCTCGAAGAATTCCCGGGCCTCAAACGCGCAACATTGCGAGCCAAAAGCGGAAGTTGCGTCACCCAGATCCATTACGCCCGCAAAGGCATCATTACGCCCGAAATGGAATTTATTGCCATTCGGGAAAATCTCGGACGCGAACGGAACGCGGACGCCATTCGCCGGAACGCGGACGCCCTCGTCCGCAACGATCCGCAGGATCGAAGCTCGTTATATCATCAACACCCTGGCCAATCCTTCGGTGCTTCGATTCCCCAATTCGTTACACCGGAATTTGTCCGCGACGAGGTCGCACGCGGGCGAGCGATCATTCCCGCCAACATCAATCATCCCGAATCTGAGCCAATGATCATCGGGCGGAATTTTCTCGTCAAGATCAACGCGAATATCGGAAATTCCGCCATTGCTTCGTCTATCGAAGAAGAGGTCGAGAAGATGCGTTGGTCAACACTTTGGGGAGCCGATACGGTGATGGATCTTTCGACGGGCAAGAATATCCACGCCACGCGGGAATGGATCCTTCGCAATTCGCCCGTGCCGATCGGGACTGTGCCGATCTATCAGGCACTCGAAAAAGTGAACGGAAAAGCCGAAGATCTGACGTGGGAAATTTACCGCGACACGCTCATCGAGCAAGCTGAACAGGGCGTTGATTATTTCACGATTCACGCCGGAGTGCGCCTGCCGTATATTCCGCTGACGGCGAAACGCACGACGGGCATCGTTTCACGCGGCGGCTCGATCATGGCGAAATGGTGTCTCGCCCACCACGAAGAAAGCTTTCTCTACACGCGGTTTCGAGAGATTTGCGAGATCATGCGCACCTACGATGTCAGCTTCAGCTTGGGCGACGGCCTGCGTCCCGGTTCGATTGCCGATGCCAACGACGAAGCCCAATTTGCCGAACTCGAAACGCTCGGCGAACTGACGAAAATCGCTTGGGAAATGGATTGTCAAACGATGATCGAAGGTCCCGGTCACGTCCCGATGCACCTCATCAAAGAGAATATGGACAAGCAGTTGGCAGTGTGCGGCGAAGCGCCTTTTTACACGCTCGGACCGCTGACCACCGACATCGCTCCGGGCTACGACCACATCACGAGCGGCATCGGAGCGGCGATGATCGGCTGGTTCGGCTGTGCGATGCTCTGCTATGTAACCCCAAAGGAACACCTAGGGTTGCCCAACAAACAAGATGTAAAGACGGGCGTTATCACCTACAAGCTCGCGGCACACGCCGCCGACCTCGCCAAAGGGCATCCAGCAGCACAATACCGCGACAACGCCCTCTCAAAGGCACGCTTCGAGTTCCGATGGGAAGACCAATTCAACCTCGGCCTGGACCCCGAAAAAGCCAAAGAATTCCACGACGAAACCCTCCCCGCCGAAGGAGCCAAACTCGCCCACTTCTGCTCAATGTGCGGACCGCATTTCTGCTCAATGAAGATCACGCAGGACGTTCGGGAATTTGCCGCCGAACAAAACATCGAAGCCGAAAAAGCCCTCGCCTTCGGCATGAGCGAAAAAGCAAAAGAATTCCTACGCGATGGTGGTGAGATCTATCGGTCTTGATCGGCAGCTTTCGCCATTCTAATTTAACCGGCTCCGGCCGTTCGATTTCAATAAAAGGAGATCACATCAATGAAGAATCGTCTCGTATTTGTGTTTATTGCCGTGTTGGTTTTTGCATTTCTTGCCGTTCAGAATAATGCAGAAAACGCTCGACCAACGATGACTCCGCCTCCCGCGGTGTGGGAATACAAGTTGATCGCACGCGTTATGGGTAACCCGACGCCGACTTCCGTACAACTCTATGAAGACGGGAAACTCCTTCCGGCAAGCGTAAATCTGATAGCCAAAGTTAACGAGTTGGGCAGCCAGGGCTGGGAAATGTTTTCGGTCGCGACCGAAAGCAGTCTAACGTACCATTGGTTCAAAAGACAGAAGTAGGTTCAGGGATGGCAAGATTTGAATCGCGTCAGTGACGACTGAGTTTCGCGTAATACAAGTTCAGATGTCGCTGATGCGACAAGCTTTGATTATCACGATTCGCGCATTAAAACACGCGGCTAAATTCACGCGGTCGCTACGCGACAAAATTTTCACCGCCTTTTTTATTTGAGGCGAGGAAAATCCGATTCTTAAGATGTTGAAGGAGATTGCGGAACGACTTAGAGAACCAAATGAAGCAGGACTATTTATTGAAAAATGTACTGGTTATCTTGATCTTATTCTTGAGCAGCTTGGTGTATATGATCGGCGCTCAAACTATCAAGCCCACGCCTAATCCCGATTGGAGCAAGCCGTATCCCTCGTTTAAAATTGCGGGGAATCTTTATTATGTCGGAACCTACGATCTGGCCAGTTTTCTTTTAGTGACTCCGAAGGGAAACATACTTATCAATACCGGACTCGCCGATTCGTATTCTTTGATCAGGAACAATATTGAAAGTTTAGGCTTCTCCTTGAAGGACACTAAGATCCTCTTGATCACGCAGGCGCATTACGACCACGTTGGGGGCTTTGGCTAAAATCAAAAAGGAGACCGGTGCGAAATTGTGGGTAAATCGGCCTGAAGAGGATGCCTTAAGAACCGGCGGAGCGTCTGATTACGAGATGGGGAAATACGGCGAAACTTTCGCGCCGGTCGTTCCTGACAAGCTACTGCGGGACCGTTCAACCATAAAACTTGGGGGAACTGACCCTTCTCAGCCATCCCGGCCATACGAAAGGTTCTTGCAGCTATCTGGCAAATGTAAAGGACGGGACAAGACATACAAAGTGCTGATCGCGAATTTGCCTTCGATAATAATTTACGGGAAATTCTCTGGCGTTAAGAGTTATCCGAGTATCCAAAACGATTATGCGTCCACGATCAGTTCGATGAAGGCTTTGAATTTCGACTTGTGGGTGGCCTCGCACGCGAGCCAGTTCAATTTGCACAAGCTCCGAAAGGAAAGCGATCCGTACGACCCGACGATCTTTGGCGATAAGAAAGCATATCTTGAGGTGCTGAACTATCTCGAGAAGGCTTATTCGAACGTGCTCAAAAAAGAAGACACGCCCTAGCAACTCTCGATTCGATCCAAGCCGTCACCTCGCTCGCTCTGGAGACGCCCGGATCTGCGCAAACAATCGAGGTTCAAGTGATCGTTTCGTGGATGCTCGGCGGTTCCGGCGGACCGTTCTTGAGGTAGTCTCCGATCGCGACCTCTGGGTAAATGTCGGAGTATTTCATCACCTTCGTTGCACCGACGCGTCTGAAGATGTGTTCGCGGGAGAGTTCATCGGCAGAATGAACACCTGAGGCCGCGACCAATTCGATAAAGCTCTTAACGGTCGCCTCGTGAAAGTTAAAAACACGATGCGATTTATCCTCGACGTCAAGGCCCTTGATCAACCTTTCATCCTGAGTGGCAACGCCTGTCGGGCAGGTGTTTCGATGGCATTGCAGTGCCTGAATGCAGCCTGTCGCCAGCATCATCGCGCGTGCGACATTGACCATATCCGCTCCGATCGCGATAAGGCGGGCAATGTGAAAGCCGTTGAACACCTTGCCGGCCGCGATCACCCTTATTTCCTTTTTGAGGTCGTAGCCGCGTAATGTGTCGATCGCAAAAGACAATCCGTCCCTAAGCGGCATCCCGATCGAGTCGGCAAACTCGATCGGGGCGGCGCCGGTGCCGCCTTCACCGCCGTCTATGGCGATGAAGTCAGGTTTGATACCGGTCGAGATCATCGCCTCGCAGATCTCGACGAACTCGGCCTTTTTCCCGATACAAATTTTGAAACCGATCGGTTTGCCTCCCGAAAGATCGCGGAGTTGCTTAATGAAACGCATCAGGCCTTCGGCGCTGTTGAAGGTGCTGTGCGAAGGCGGCGAGTCGACGGTCGTGTGCGGAACCACATGGCGGATCTTGGCGATCTCTTCGGTATTCTTCGATGCCGGCAGAATGCCGCCGTGGCCGGGCTTTGCACCTTGCGAGATCTTTATCTCGATCATCTTCACGTTTGGGAGTGTCGCCTTTTCCTGAAATCTCTCCGGGCAGAATTCGCCGTCTTCCGTTCGGCAGCCGAAGTAACCGGTTCCGATCTGCCAGATCAGGTCGCCGCCAGGTTTAAGATGATACGGGCTGATCCCGCCTTCGCCTGTATTCTGGGCAAAGCCGCCCATTTTCGCACCGGCGTTCATCGCAAGAACGGCATTCTTGCTCAAGGAACCAAAGCTCATCCCCGAGATGTTCAACCGACTAGCAAGATACGGCTGGAGACAATCTTTTCCGCCGACCAAAACTCTCAATTCCTGTTCAAGATCAGCCGGCGCGGACGCATAGATCGAATGTTCGATCCATTCGTAACCTGGGCGATAAACGTCCCACTGCGTGCCGAACGGGTTGGTTGACGTATCCTTCTTTGCTCGTTGGTAAACAACCGAACGGAATATGCGGTTGATCGGCTTCCCTTCGGTGTCGGTCTCGACAAAATACTGCATTATCTCAGGCCGAACTTTCTCCAACATGTAACGAAAATTTCCGATCACGGGAAAGTTCCTGCGTATCGACTGCCGCCTTTGGACCATATCGACCACGCCGACACCGACGATCGGCAATACGACGATCAGGCCGAGGAGGAAGTACGGGCTCAACAACCCGAGCAGCACGATCACAAGGATCGCGGCAATTGAGGAGATCACAAAGATCGATTTAATGCTCATATTTACCTTTGTCGAATATCGAATATTTTACTATAAAGAAGAGTTTCCGAAAGTGTGCGGGGAGAAGAAGCCGCGTCGCGTTGTATTTTTGACGGTATTGTCGTCATTATTAACCTTGTACGCTGCTTCGAACAGAACGTTATGCCTACACGAACGGAAAAAGCCGAAGCCTTTGCCGGACTTCACATTAAAGGAGAACCGCTCGTTCTCTTCAACATTTGGGACGCCGGGAGCGCCGCTGCCGTCGCCGAAAGCGGTGCGAAAGCGATCGCAACGGGCAGTTGGTCCGTCGCCGCGGCGGACGGGTTTACTGACGGCGAGAATCGTTCGCTCGACGCCGCGATCCTGAATCTCGAACGCATCACCGCGTCAGTAGAACTTCCTGTTACGATCGACTTCGAAGGCGGCTACACGGCTGACAATTCCAATCTCGCGGCGAATATCGAACGCGTGATCGACGCGGGTGCCGTCGGCGTCAATTTCGAAGATCAGGTCGTTGGCAGCGAAGGCCTGTATCCTATCGAAGAGCAGGTTGACCGCATCAAAGTCATCCGCGAAACCGCCGACAAAGCGGGCATTTCGCTCTTTATCAACGCACGCTCCGACATCTTCTTAAAGAACCTCGCTGCGTATGATGAAACGCATGTAAAAGAGGCGATCGAGCGCGCAAAAGCCTACGCGGATGCGGGTGCCGACGGTTTTTTTGCTCCGGGCTTGCGTGCACCTGCATTTATCAAAGAGCTTGCCGACGCTTCGCCGATTCCGCTGAATATTCTCGTAATGGCGGACACGCCCTCGAACGCCGAGCTTGCGTCTTTTGGCGTCGCACGGATCAGCTACGGGCCTGGACCGTACAAGCGGATGATCGAGTTTGTGAAGAACGCAGCCCGCAAAGTTTACGCGTCCTGAATAACGAATTTTATGTCCATCCAAATGGTTGACCTCAAGGGTCAGTATCAAAAGATCAAGCAGGAAGTTGACGCGGCTGTCCTCGAGGTTCTCGAATCCGCGGCGTTCATCAACGGCCCGGCTGTCTCGCGTTTTCAGGCGTCGCTCGAATCGTATCTCGGCATCAAGCACGTAATTCCATGTGCGAACGGCACCGACGCCTTGCAGATCGCGATGATGGCGCTCGGCCTCGAACCCGGCGACGAAGTGATCGTGCCCTCGTTCACGTTCCTCGCAACGGCGGAAGTGATTGCCCTTCTAAGACTTAGCCCCGTGATGGTCGATGTGGATGAGGACACGTTCCTGATGACGCCGGAGATCTTCGAGCGTGCGATCACGCCTCGGACAAAGGCCGTCGTGCCGGTGCATCTTTTCGGGCAGAGCTGCGATATGCGGCCGATCCTCGACATCGCCGCCGAGCACAAAATCGCGGTCATCGAGGACGCGGCTCAATCCATCGGGGCCGACTACATCTTCCCCGACGGCAGCCGCAAAAAGACAGGTGCGATCGGGCAGATCGGCTGCACGTCGTTCTTCCCGTCGAAGAATCTCGGCTGCTATGGCGATGGCGGTGCGATGTTCACGAATGACGACGAACTTGCGGCAAAACTTCGCTCGATCGCGAACCACGGCCAGGCGAAACGTTATTACCACGAACGAATTGGCGTCAACTCGCGGCTTGATTCGATACAGGCCGCGATACTCGACATCAAGCTGCGGCATCTGGACGAATATTGCGACGCACGCCGAAGCGTCGCCGACGCGTATGACGCCGCGTTCGCGGATATCGAATCGCTCGCAACACCTGTGAGAGCGGAGCATTCGACGCATGTTTTTCACCAGTACACGCTGCGCATCACGAACGGCCGACGCGACGAGCTTCGCGAACACCTCGCATCGCTCGGAGTGCCCGCGATGATCTACTATCCAGTGCCTTTGCAGCAGCAGGAAGCGTTCCGGCATTTCGTGCCCGCGGGCCTCGAACTCCCTGTCGCCGACCGCCTCTGCTCCGAGGTCATCTCGCTCCCCATCCACACTGAAATGGACCGCGAGACCCAAAACACCATCATCAACGCCGTCGGTCAGAGTGGTGAGTGGTGAGTGGTGAGTGGTGAGTGAGTAGAACCATTAACCATTCACCATTAACCATTCACCATTCACCATTGACAATTCACCATTCACAAAATCGTGCATTTCGTGCATTTCGTGCATTTTGTGCATTTCGTGCATTCTGTGCATTTTGTGCTTCAAACGCGTCGAACGGTCGTTTATGATAGCGAAGGTCGTGCACTTTGACGGCCTGCTTTTTGAGGGTGATTGACATCTCTGCCGTGCCGAAATAGACTCGAACGCTGGAGACATCAGCCTGATCCTCACGAAGCGTAACAGGTACTAAAGATGCTCCCTATCGCTCTGCAGCAAAACGGATCAAACTCTTCGGACGCGTCACCGACGCTGCCATCCGCGACGGCCGAACCTACGGCCGCGGGACCGGACGCGCCTGTGCTCGTACCGCCATCGACGGCCGGGATGACGACGAAGGTGGTCAAGGGTTCGCTCTGGACGCTTGCCGGCCAAGTCGCGCCGCTTGCCGTCTCGCTTGTGGCGACACCTTTCACGATCCGGCTCCTTGGCGCCGAAGGCTACGGCGTACTCATTCTCGTGGGGCTGATCCCGACCTATCTTGGATTCGCGGATCTTGGGATGGGCATTGCCTCGACGAAGTTCGGTTCCGAGGCGTACGCCGCAGGCGATGCGGAAAAAGAGGCACGCACCGTACGCACGGCCGCCGTGCTCTCGCTCGCACTCTCGATTCCCTTTGCGATCCTGATATTCGTGCTCTCAGGCTGGCTCGCGACGCTCTTTAACGTGCCCGAACACCTGCACGTTGAGGCTTCGCTGGCACTGAAGGTCGCGGCATTTACTTTCGTGCTGAATTTTCTGAACAGCATCTTCAACACGCCGCAGCTCGACCGCCTGCGTATGGATCTGAACACCTTTGTGACCTCAGGCTTTCGTATGCTCGGCATCGCCGCAACGCCCGTCGTCATCTACCTCGGCGGCGGCATACTCGGCGCCGTCGTCGTGCTTTTCATCGCAAGCCTCCTCACACTCGCCGGCCACATCTACACCTCCGGCCGCCTGCTCCCCCAACTCTTCCGTTTCTCCCTCGACCGCCAAGCCCTCCGCCCAATGCTAAAATTCGGCGGCGCATTAGCGATCGCAGGCCTGGCGTCCCTTATTCTCTTGAACGCAGAAAAAGGAATCCTTCCGGCATTGGTGTCGGTTGAGATGCTCGCGTACTATTCCGTCGCATTTACCTTTGCGAGCATGGCGATAATGTTTGGGAATTCGCTCGCCCAGTCGCTCGTGCCGTCCTTTAGCCAATTATGGGTAGCCGGAAAAATGGCTGAGCTTAGCGAATTGTTTTCGCGTGCCGTCTTTTTCAACTTGGTAATCTTGGTGCCGGGTTGTGTGATCCTAGCCGTATGCGCACGAAGATTCTTTACTCTCTGGGCAGGCCCGGCCTTTGGAGAAAACAGTACGCGGCCTCTTTTTATTCTCCTCGGCGGACTCCTCTTTCTGCTCCCCGCTTATGTGCCTTTAAGTTTGTTGCTTTCAACAGGAAAGTCACAACTGCTCGCGAAACTATATTGGATCGAACTGCTTCCGTACCTTGGGCTGTTATTCATTCTGACTAGAACATTTGGAATCGAAGGTTCAGCATCGGCGTGGGCGATTCTCGGGGCCGTCAATGGCTTCATTTACTTTGCATTTGGGAAGTCGATCGCGACGCTCAATATGTCCTACTTCGTCGAGCGCGCCAAATGGTTCTCGGCTGCGGTGGTCTTGCTCTTGCCCGGCATTGTACTCTTTGCAATATTCGGAGCTTTGACGACAACCCTATTGATCGTCGCGGTTTCTCTTTTCCTATACCTTTTGATCGTTGTGTTCAAGGTACTTAGTGTTCCCGAACGCACATGGCTTGTTAAAAGGTTCCTCAATGCGGTCGGAATCTAGGCACAAATGCAAACCAAAACAAAGATATTTAATATCTTCCGCGAAGTTCTTCGCGTGCCGTTCCTGGAACGGCACCTGCGAAAACTGTCGACCGGCAAAGAGGCCGAATCCATAGCGGCTCGATTAGTGCCGAACAACTACCAATATCCGGCCGGCTCGGATAGGACGTTCGAGTATAAGGGCATTAAGCTCAGCTTGGATATACACGATTATGTAAGTCACTACCTGTATTTTGGCTTCAAAGATCGCTCGCATGAGAAATTGATGAGCTTGGTTAAGGCGGGTGATACCGTTCTTGATGTCGGCACCAACTACGGATCGACCATTCTGCAATTCGCGAAGATCATAGCTGAGAATGGCCGGGCTTACGGATTTGAACCTGATCCGGTCAATTTTGCCATCTGCGTCAAGAATTTAGGTCTCAACACTTTCCATCACATCAGTGTCGAGAATATTGGCTTGGGCCGAGAGGAAGGGGAACTGACTCTGGTCGTAAATACGGAGAGTAATCGCGGGATGAACAGAGTGGGTGTTCCAGTAGATAGGCAAGAATGGCATAAGGTGAAAATGTGCCGGTTGGACAAATGGGTCCAGCAGAACGAAATTGACAAAATCGACCTAATCAAAATCGATGTTGAGGGATTCGAAATGGAAGTCCTTGCCGGTGCGAGGGAGCTTCTGAAAACGTTCTCTCCGGCACTTTTTATTGAGATCGATGACAACAATTTGAGACAACAGGGAGCGAGTGCAAAGGAAGCGGTCATGTTCCTAGAAGATTACGGCTATAGCATAACTAATTCGGAAAGCGGGAATGTGCTCTCTTCAAAAGATGACTTCTCCGGGTGCCATTTCGACATTGTTTGCGTTCGCGAGAGTTGCTAAATGAGTAGCTACTTAGACGAAACGGCGAGTCAGGCGCGCTTCTGTCATGTTCTCGACAATTGCACGCCGAATCCGCTTCTGTTCAACTCGATAGAGTTCTCGGATCGCGAGAAGTTCGATTATAGAATAGTCACGTTGAGGGCCGATGCAGGGCTGACGGAACAGATGGCGGAGATCGGCATACCTGTCCGGTCTCTTGGCTATACGTCCAGAAAGAATGCCTTCGGCGCTCTGTTGAAGCTCTACTCGATCTTTCGCAAGGAGCGGATCGAGATCGTGCAGACCCACTTGATGGACGCAAGCCTCATCGGCCTTATGGCCGCGAGGCTTGCGCGTGTGCCGGTAACGATCTTTACGGGTCACCACTCATCCGAGACGCCCTTGTATCACAGGAAACTGCTGACCTTTGTTGACGGATCCTGCGGGCGGTTCTTGGCAAAGCATACTATCGCTCCATCTAAGCAGATGAGAGACGTTTTTGTTCGCGACCTAAAGGTCCCGGAAAGGAAAATATCGGTCCTTTATCATGGATTCGATCTTGATGGCTGGCGGGAAAAGGCTCGACAAACGAACAATTTCCGACGCGAGTTCGACATCGACGACAAGATCGTTCTTGGGGCCGTTGGGCGTTTGTACCGACTAAAGAACTTTGAGAATTTGATAAAGGGCTTTGCCAAGGCTGCAGCGGACCGCTCTGATGTCGTGCTCGCGATAGCCGGAGCGGGCGACCGCTCCGGCTTGCAGCGGCTGGTCGATTCGCTCGGCATTACCGATGAAGTATTCCTCGTGGGATCGCGAACCGACATTGCTTCCGTTATGCAGAGTTTTGATGTCCTCGTACATCCGTCTCTGGCCGAGTCTTTCGGTATGATATTCATCGAGGCGTTCGCGCTCGGCAAACCGATCCTTACAACAAAGGTCGGTGTTGCGCCGGAGATCATCGTCGATGGCGAGAACGGATTTCTAATGGAAGATGGAGAACCAGATTCCATCGCGGACGGGATCACGAAGATACTCGCTTCCAAGGAGAGGTGGAAAATAATGGGTGATAACGGCATCGCCGTCACCGAACGATTCGAGGTGCGAAAAACGCAGGCTGTGTGCGATGAGGCATATCTGCAATGGCTAAGAAAGGACTCAAGATACTTTGGATAACGTCAGCGTAATTATCCCAAACTACAATTATGGGCGATTTTTGCGTGAGGCGGTGGACAGCGCGTTGGGGCAGACTGTTGCTCCGCATGAGGTAATTGTTGTTGACGACGGCTCTACGGATGACAGCGGCGAGATCCTTGCGAGCTACGGGGAAAGGATAATCGTCATCCGCCAGCAGAACCAAGGCGTCGGAGCGGCTCGCAACAAAGGAGCCGAGATCGCAACTGGCGAATTTCTCGCCTTCCTCGACGCTGATGATTACTGGGCACCGACAAAGCTTGAGAAGCAGCTCGCTGTCTTCGAAAGCGACCCGGAGATCGGGCTTGTGCATTGCGGATTTCAGAATGTCGATGCAGATAGCAAACTATTAGACGCGAATCTGAGCGGCAGCGAAGGTTGGGTTGCCGACAAATTGCTACGGTTTGAGCCGTCGATCACGGCTCCCGGAGGGACGACTATGATCCGACGCGAGGGCTTCTGGAGTGTCGGAGGGTATGACGCGAACCCGAATCTCCATCCGTCTGAGGACTGGGATCTTTCGTATCGGATCGCGCGCAAATGGAAGTACGGCTTTGTCTCGGAACCGCTTCTGTTCTATCGCCAGCACGGAAAAGGCGGACACACCAACATCGCCCGAATGGAGCGGGCGATGCTGATCGGATTCGGCAAGGCGTTCGCAGATGACCGCGAACTCCATCCCATCAAGAACGAATGTTACGCAAAGCTTTATCTCGTGCTTGCGGGGTCGTATTTTCAGGCGGGGCAGTACGGCGGCTTCTTGCGGAACGCGGCCAAGAGCATTTGGCGGCGTCCGGCGAATTTGAGGTATTTTTTGGAGTTTCCGATAAGGAGATTGCGGCGATAGTGATGCGGGCAAACTTTTATGAACAAGAGGAATGCTTCTCCACCACCTGAAGCGATCGCAAATAGACCTTCAGGTGATCTTCACGTTAAGAAGGTCAGTCATTGTGTTGTAACTCATTCGTCTCTAGCTATCTCTCTCCGTGGGGTCGACCCGGCGTGCTTATTCGATTTTGTGACTGGAAGATCACGCCTTGAGATGAACTTGATGGCTGTTGGATCGTTACTGATGCATCCGCTTTCACTTGCGCCTCGATCTGATCGGTATGTGCATGTTTTCAACCTTTGGGGAACTGGTTATCACCACTGGTTAGCGGAGGTCGCTCTAAAGATGTTTCTCTTCGAAGACCAATGTAGAAAGAGTAAAATAATTTTGCCCGAAAAGTGTCCAAGTTTTGTAAACGAGTTTCTTGAGCTATTCGGGTTCAACAACACCTTTCAGTTATCCGGAGGAACGTATTTCAAAGAACTAGATATCATTTCGAACCCATATTCCGGCCACTTCAACGAAGCGCAGATCAACCTTTTCCGTCAGCGTCTGCTTGATCGAGTCGTGCCCGACAGTTCCCGTTCAGGCAGAACTCGCAAGATCTATATTTCTAGGCGGGGGGCTCGCGCACGAAAAGTAGTAAACGAAGACGAGGTTATCTCCTTTCTTTCTGAATCTGGTTTCGACTGTTTAGAACTCGATAATATGTCCTTCGTGGAGCAGGTTCGTATTTTTTCCGAATGCTCCACTCTCGTATCGCTACACGGTGCGGGCCTTACGAATATGCTTTTCATGCCGCGAGGATCTCACGTGATCGAGATCTATCCAGGCGATTTTGACGCTAGAGATTATTTCAATGCCTGCTATAGACGGCTCGCGGATGTACTTGGTATTAGCCACACCTATCTGTTCGCAGATCGTGAATTCCCGGAAAACGCGTTCACGCTTGATACAGACAACGTTCGCGTCAATATAGAAGAATTCGAGCAATGGATTGCTGATGCCTAAGACGCTTTATATTTGTTATTTTGGGATGCGGGAGCCGCTTGTGCAGACGCAGGTGCTGCCGTATTTGCGTGAGATCGGGAAAGGCGGCGTTGAGGTGTCGTTGCTCACGTTCGAGCCGGAGCTTAAAGAGAAGTGGACGCGTGACGAGATCGACGAGGCGAGAGAGCGGCTTGCGGGCGAAGGCATCGCGTGGCATTGCCTTGGGTATCACAAATGGCCGAGCGTGCCGGCGACCGCGTACGACGTTCTGCGCGGCACGCTGCGTGTAAGGCGGCTCGTCGCACGCGAGCGTTACGACGTTCTGCACGCACGCGTGCATCTGCCGATGCTGATGGCCGCCATCGCACGCAAATTCTCGCATGTGCGGCCAAAGCTGCTCTTTGATATTCGCGGATTCTTCCCGGAGGAATACACCGACGCGGGACGCTGGCCCGCGGGCGGCTGGCTCTTCCGTGCCGCAAAACGCGTCGAACGCTGGCTGATGCGTGAAGCGGACGCCTTCGTCGTCCTCACAGAGAAAGCTCGTGATATCCTGTTCGCAGAATCCCGCGAAACGGGCCGCGATCACCTTGGCCATCCCGTCGAGGTCATTCCCTGCTGCGTGGATTTTGAGAATAGATTCGCGGGCGATGCTGCAGAAATGCGCGGGCGAATGCGCGACGAGTTGTCGCTTAAGGGGAGAAAGGTTATTCTGCACCTCGGAGCCCTCGGCGGTCTGTACTTGACCGATGAGATCGCGGATCTTTTGGCCGCCGCCCGACGAGCGGATCCGAGCGTTTTTGCAATGTTCCTCACCCAAAGCGATCCTGAAAAGATCATTCCGTTGCTGGAAGCACACGGCTTCGCCTCAAGTGACTTTTTTGTGAATAAGGTGCCTGCATCCGAGATCCAAGGGTATTTGGAAGCGTCCGATATAGCACTTTCGATCGTGCAGGCGACGTTTGCAACGGCGTCGCGCTCGCCTACGAAAATTCCCGAATATCTCGCCTGCGGGCTGCCGATCATCGCTAACCGCGGCGTCGGCGATGTTGATACACTTATCGAGGAGAACCGCGTCGGCGTCCTGCTCGACGGCTTTGACGAAGCAAGCTACCTCAAAGCCCTCGACCGCATCGCCGCCCTCGGCGACGTCTCCACCCGCTGCCGCGAAACCGCCCGCCGCGAATTTGACCTCAAAACCGTCGGCGGGAAACAATATCGACGAATTTACGACAGGATATTACAAAGATAGTGCGTGTACTTGCGCTGGTTCCAAACCAACTTGGTTATTCTCCCGGGCAGCGTGGGAGCATCGAGCTGTGGGAGAAAGTACTCGCGCCCGAAGGCATACACGTTGAGTTTGCTCCTTTTGAAAACGACGAACTCCGAAAGGTGCTTTACTTTTCCGGGAGAAATGCGAAGAAAGCGTATGAGATGGCCCGCGGCTACCTAGAGAGACTACGCCTGCTGCGAGAACTCGACCGTTTCGACGCAGTTTTCGTTTATCGCGAGGCCGCACTCATCGGCCCGGCATTGTTGGAAAGATTGGTCGCACGAAAGAAGCCGATCATCTATCAGCTGGATGATCCTCTATTCGTGCCCTACAAGAGCCAATATAACGGTTACTTCTCTCATTTGAAATTCTTTGGGAAAATCAAGCGGATCATCGAGATGAGCAAGGTTGTGATGGTCAATTCGTCCGGAATTCGACAATTTGCTGAAAGCTATAACAAGAATATCTGGCAGGTTCCAAGTTTGGTCGATACTTCGAAGTTCGAGTACCGACCGTTCTCGGAAACCCCGGAAAGGGTCTGCGTAGGTTGGAGCGGCAGCCCGACAACTCTCAAGAACCTCAAACTGGTGGAAGCTCCGCTTCGCAACATCTCACAAAAGAGAATATGCGACCTTCACTTTATCGGCGGAACGGATATTGTATTGCGCGACGTAGATTTCAGCTCTCAAATGTGGAATTCTGAAACAGAGGTTGAGGACCTTCGCAAGATACAGATCGGGCTGGTTCCGTTGGCTTCCGACAATCCGTGGAACCCATATAAATTTATAATGAAGACAGCACAATATATGGCGTTGGGCATCGTGCCTGTAGGAACCCCGATCGCATCAAACTTAGAAGTTATTCGACACGGTGAAAATGGTTTCCTCGCAAAAGATGACGCCGACTGGGAAAAATATCTGAGTTTGCTTGTGATCGACCACAAGCTCAGAAATCAAATGTCCGCTGTTTGTGCTAAAGACGCACTCGAAAAGTACAGCCTCAAGGCAAAGACGCCATTGATCGTTGACGCATTTCGATCTGCCGTGAAAAGTTAACGGCAAAAGAAATAGGCTTTTCAAAATGAAGCGATTTCAGACAATAGCTATTGCGATCTTTTTGATCATCGGTTTGACAGCGGCGTTCTCGCCGACCGCCGGAGCCTTACTTTTGTCCATCGTGACACTGTCGGCGGCGGTCGTCTTTCTTATCTATCGTACGACAGATGAACCTGAGACGGTGACGAAGATATTCCTGCTTGCCATTCTTATGCGGCTTGCGGTCGGGGTGTTCATCGAGATATTCGATCTGCGAGATTTTTTTGGCGGCGACTCGAAGAGCTACGACTACTGGGGCCATCAGCTAACGCTCCTCTGGGCCGGTAAAGGAAGCACACTCACGCCCTTCGAACTTCACAGAATCGCGAGCTTGTCCGGTTCGGGCTGGGGAATGAACTATTTTGTCGCCGCGATCTATTACGTCTTCGGACGGAACATCTTTATAGCACAGACGATCTGCGGAGTTCTCGGAGCGGCTACGGCTCCCGCGGTCTATGTGCTTTCGAGAAAGCTCTACGAGAACAGGCGTGTCGCCCGTACCGCGGCGATCCTTGTTGCGGTTATGCCGGCAATGATCGTTTGGTCGAGCCAGTTGCTAAAGGATGGACTTGTCCTCTTGTTCCTCGTTGTCGGCACGATCGCTGTTTTGAAACTGCAGGAGAAGCTGAGCATTTTGGCTGTCGCCGTCCTCGGTATTTGCTTCGTAGGAATTTTGTCCCTTCGCTTTTACATTTTTTACATGGTCGCGGTCGCCGCGATCGGCAGCCTTGTCGTCGGCACTTCCGGCCGGCTGCGTACGTTCGTACCGCGTCTTGCTGCGCTTTTGCTCTTAGGCCTGGGCCTTACATACTTCGGCGTCATCCGCATCGCGACCACGGATATTTCGAGGGCCACCGACCTGCAGAATGTGCAGCGGAGCCGACTCGACCTGGCACGCTCGGCAGATTCCGGATTTAGCGAAGAAAGCGATGTCTCGACGCCCACAGGAGCCTTGGCGACAATTCCCGTCGGCCTCACATTCCTTTTCCTTGCGCCGTTCCCGTGGGCCGCACAAAACCTTCGCCAAGCGGTGACTATCCCCGAAACGCTGCTTTGGTACACGACGATCCCGTTCATCATCTCCGGACTGACCTACACCATTCGCCGAAGATTCTCTCGAGCCCTTCCCGTGCTCATTTTTACGGTAATGCTGTCGATCGCATACGCGATCTTTCAGGGAAATGTGGGTACGGCGTATCGACAACGGACGCAGATTCAGGTATTCCTTTATATTTTCGCCGCGGTCGGCATCGAGCTGATACTGGAGAAACGCCGCGACCGGCAAATGATCACAAACAGGGCGATGGCATTCCAGCCTCAGGCAGCCGGTGTAATGTTTGACCGTACGGAGAGCCGTTAGCAGGCAACAAAGATGTGTGGGATCACGGGATTTGTAAATAATTCGGATCGGGCGGCGGATCGCGAGCTGCTCGAGGCGATGAACCGCGCCATCATTCACCGCGGGCCGGACGAGGACGGATTCTACGTAAAAGACAACGTAGGGCTTGCGATGCGGCGGCTTTCGATCATCGATCTTGCGGGCGGGCAGCAGCCGATACACAACTTTGACAAGACGAAATGGATCGTCTTCAACGGCGAGATCTACAATTACCGCGAACTCCGCAAAGGCCTGATCGAACGTGGCCGCAAGCTCTATACGAATTCGGATACCGAGGCCGTCGTCGCTCTCTATGATGAATTCGGCGTCGACTGTCTCGAGCATCTTCGCGGGATGTTCGCGTTCGCGATCTGGGACGAAAGTGACCGCTCGCTGTTTCTAGCGCGCGACCGCGTCGGCAAAAAGCCGCTGCTTTATTCGCATCAACCGAACGGCGACCTGATCTTCGGTTCGGAGTTTTCGGCCGTATTGAAACACCCGAGCATCTCGCGTGATGTTGACCGTGGAGCCATCGACAGTTATCTCTCGTTCCTATGCGTGCCGGCGCCGCAAACCGCGTTCAAAGCGATCCGCAAACTCGAACCCGGCCACTGGCTTCGCTGGAAGGACGGCCGAATAGAGACAAAACGCTATTGGCTGCCCGATTTCTCGAAGAAGATAAAGATCTCGGAAGAAGAAGCGATCGAAGAGACAACACGCATTCTTCGCGAGGCGACGAAACTCAGGCTGATCTCGGAGGTGCCTTTGGGCGCGTTCCTTTCGGGCGGCGTCGATTCTTCGACCGTTGTCGCCTTGATGGCTCAGGAAAGCGCAACGCCCGTGAAGACCTTCTCGATCGGCTTTGAAGAGCAGGATTTCAGCGAACTCAAATACGCAAAAAAGGTTGCGGAACACATCGGTGCCGAGCATCACGAATTCATCGTGCGGCCGGACGCGATCGAGCTGCTGCCGACTTTAGTCGAGCATTACGGCGAGCCGTATGCGGATTCGAGCGCGCTGCCGACCTATTACGTTTCGCGTGAGACGCGAAAGCACGTTACCGTTGCGCTGAATGGCGACGGCGGCGACGAAAGCTTCGCGGGCTACGAACGTCATATGGCGATGCAGTTCGCCGAAGCGTACAAGCGTATTCCATCCGCGTTGCGGAAGGCGTTCATCGAGGGGCCGGTAGGCCTGCTGCCGACATCCGAAATAAAGAAGACGCGGATCCGCGACGTGCAGCGTTTTTTCATCTCGGCGAGCGAACCGCGCATCGAGCGGTATTTTCGCTGGATGTCCACATTCAAGCCGAAGGTTAAGGAAGAGATCTATACGCCGGAATTTTCCCGCGAGGTTGCCGGCAACGCGGCCATCGACCTGCTTGGGAATTGGTTCAGGCGTGCGAACGGTTCGGGCGTTCTGGACGCGACGCTTCTGACCGATCAGATGACGTATCTGCCGAACGATCTACTCGTTAAAGTAGATATCGCCTCGATGGCCAATTCGCTCGAAGCACGCGCGCCGTTCCTCGATCACAAGGTCATCGAGTTCGCCGCAAGCCTGCCGGAGAACCTGAAGATGCCGCGATACCGCAATAAATATCTTCTCAAGAAGGTTGCGGCCCGGCTCGTTCCGCGCGAGGTGATATATCGGCGGAAGATGGGATTCGGCGTGCCGGTCGGACATTGGTTCCGCCGCGAGATGAAAGACTTTGTGCGTGACGTGCTCTTGTCCGAGAGCTTTAGAAAACGCGGCATCATCCGTCCTGAAGCCGTCGAAAAGATCGTTGACCAACACATCAACGGTATCGTCGATCACGCATTCCCGATCTGGACGCTCCTGATGCTCGAACTTTGGTATAGAAGGTTCATCGATAATGCCTGAGAACGTAGATCAGAACGTAGTTGCAGGCTTTGGGGATGAATGGTCGCGGTTCGATCAATCAACTCTTGAAGCAGCTGAACTTGAGGCAATGTTTGAAAACTATTTCAGCATCATGCCGTGGCAGGATCTACCTGCTGATGCCGTTGCGTTCGATCTGGGATGCGGCAGCGGCCGGTGGGCAAAACTCGTCGCACCCCGTGTTGGATGCTTACATCTCATTGATCCGAGCGATGCGATCGAAGTAGCCAAACGGAACCTTCAAGATTCCGATAACTGCGTGTTTCACAAGGCTGGTGTGGACAATATCCCTCTTGAGGATGAGTCGGCGGATTTTGGCTACAGCCTGGGCGTACTTCATCACGTCCCTGACACCGCCGACGGCATCGACAAGTGCGTGGCAAAGCTAAAGTCCGGTGCACCATTTCTCATTTATCTCTACTATCGATTTGATAACCGCCCGGTTTGGTTTCGAGCAATTTGGCGTATCAGTGATGGGTTTCGCCGCATTGTAAGCAGAATGCCGCATTCGGTGAGGTTTGCAATGAGCCAGCCTATCGCGGCTTTCGTTTACTGGCCTTTGGCTCGAACTGCGAAACTTGTCGAACGGCTCGGAGCAAACCCCGCTCTAATTCCGCTGTCGCAGTATCGCAATAATAGCTTTTATACGATGAGGACCGATGCCTTGGATCGATTTGGGACGCGGCTGGAAAAACGGTTCACAAAAAAAGAGATCGATGAAATGTTGAAAGCGGCCGGGCTCGTCAACATTCAATTCAGCGACAGGAGCTTTTGGACGGCGATTGGATTTAAGAAGTAACCATCGCCGAATAAGTAAGAAGTATGAAAGGTGTGATTCTCGCGGGCGGGCTTGGTTCAAGGCTTTCGCCGCTTACAAAAATAACGAACAAGCATCTGCTGCCGGTCTACAACCAGCCGATGATCTACTATCCGATCCAGACGCTCATAAACGCCGGTATCGACGACATCATGATCGTCACGGGCGGCAATTCGGCGGGTGATTTCTTACGGCTTTTGGGGAACGGGCGGCATTTTGGCCTCAAGGATCTGAATTACACGTATCAGGAAGGCGAGGGCGGGATCGCGGACGCCCTTTCGCTCGTCGAGCATTTCGCAGACGAAGAGCCGATCTGCGTCGTGCTCGGCGACAATCTGATCGAGAAGAACATTCGTGCCGCCGCGGACGACTATCGAGCACAAGGCAAGGGAGCCAAAATTCTGCTCAAGAAAGTGCCCGACCCTCAGCGTTTCGGCGTCCCGGAACTCGACGGCGACAAGGTCGTGCGCATCGAGGAAAAGCCGAGCGAGCCGAAGTCCGACCTCGCCGTCATCGGCATCTACTTCTACGACCACACGGTCTTCGACGTGATAAAAACGCTCGAACCCTCCGCACGCGGCGAGCTCGAGATAACGGACGTTAATAATCACTACATCAACAGAGGTGAAATGACCTGGGGCGAACTCGATGGCTGGTGGACCGACGCCGGCACGTTCGAAAGCCTCCTGCTCGCCTCGAACCTCGTGGCAAAGACCGGTGCGAATCGAGTCTAGAGAGTCTGGCGAGTCTGGTGAGTCTATTGGGTCTAGCGAGTCTATCGGGTCTAGCGAGTCGGAGAGAGGAGTTTTGGATATGGCAACGTTTAGGAGGTTTGAGGATATACAGGCGTGGCAGAAGGCTCGAACAATACGTATACCGGATAACGGGAGATGGGCGTTTTGCTAAAGACTACGGGCTACGCGATCAGATACGGCGAGCCAGCGTCTCAATTATGGCGAACATCGCCGAAGGTTTTGCCCGAAGGTCAGACAAAGATTTCGCATATTTTCTAAATATCTCTCGAAGTTCTGCGGCCGAGGTACAATCACATTTGTATGTAGCTCTCGATCAAGAATATGTTAACGAAATCGACTTCAACGAGATCTACAACGGCATCGAAGAAACATCGAAGATGATATTTGCCCTTGCCCGACATCTCGCGGCAAGGTAATGCATCGACAGACTCGACAGACTCGACAGACTCAACAGACTCTTATGCACTTCACTGACAAAGATATCAGCGACGTTGTCGTTTACGAATTGAAGAAGTACACGGATGATCGCGGGTGGCTGGCCGAGCTTTTTCGGCACGACGAGCTTGACGCGGAATTCTATCCCGCTATGTCGTACATTTCGTTCACAAAGCCGGGCGTTGCGCGCGGGCCGCACGAGCACGTCGATCAGGCCGACCTTTTCTGCTTCATCGGGCCGTCCGATTTCAAGATGCGTATGTGGGATAACCGCGAAGATTCGCCGACCTTTGGCAATCGAATGACGCTCATTGTCGGCGCATCGGATCCAAAAGCGATAGTCGTCCCGAAGGGCGTCGTCCACGGCTACAAGAACGTCGGCGAGACGGACGGAATGGTCATCAACTGCCCGAACCGCCTCTATATGGGCGAGGGAAAACGCGAGCCCATCGACGAGATCCGACACGAGGACGACCCTGAAACGATCTTCCGGATGGAAGATTAGGTAGAATATCCTCATTTGGCTGACCGCCCAAAAAGAATCGTCCGCATCATCGCCCGCCTTAATGTCGGCGGTCCGGCGCGGCACGTCGTTTGGCTGACGAGCAAACTCGTCCCGCCCGAGTTTGAAAGCACATTGATCGCCGGCACAGTTCCCGCGGGCGAAGAGGATATGTCGTACTTCGCCGAAGAGAACGGAGTCGAGCCGATCTATCTCGCCGAACTGAGCCGTGAGCTTTCGCCAAAAGATCTGATCTCGGTCGTAAAGATATTTCGCGAACTGCGGCGGCTTGAACCCGACATCGTGCATACGCACACCGCGAAAGCCGGCGCGGTCGGACGCACAGCCGCATTTCTGTACAAATATCTGACGCTTGGGACATTCGTCGGGCGGCCGCATCGCGTAAAGAAAGTTCATACATTTCACGGACATGTTTTCCACAGCTATTACGGCAGTTTCAAGACGCGAATTTTCATCCTGATCGAGAAGCTGCTCGCCAAGACGACCGACCGAATAATCGTCATCTCGGAACAGCAGCTCGACGAGATCGCCGGGAAGTTCAAGATCGGGCGGCGTGAGCAGTTCGTTGTGATCCCGCTCGGCATCGAGCCGATCGAAAAGAGCGTCGTATCGAAGGCGAGTTTGCGCGCGGAGTTCTCGATCCCTGAAGACAGGCTGATCGCGGGCTTCATCGGCCGTCTAACTGAGATCAAGAATCTCGATCTGTTGCTTGAGACAGCTTCGCTTTGCCAGAAAGACGCTGTACCTGTCCACTTTGCGATCGTCGGCGACGGACACTTACGCGAAGCTCTCGAACGGCGTTCGGCAGAGCTAAACCTTTCAAATACTTCATTTGCGGGAAATCGTAAAGAGATCGGCCCGATCCTCTCCGAACTCGACCTTTTCGTTCTAACTTCGCGGAACGAGGGCACACCGCTCTCGATGATCGAGGCGATGGCCGCGGGCGTTCCGGTAGTTTCGACGGCCGTGGGCGGCGTTGTCGATCTCGCGGGCAAAGTTGAAAAGTGCGAGGATGGATTCGAAGTGGCCGAACGCGCGGTTCTTATCCGTACACTCGATCCGGCAGACTTTCAGAAAGGCTTGCTTTATTTGCTAAAAGGTGAAAAAGTACGGGAGACGCTTGGGCTTCTATCCGTACAATTTGTCGATGAAAGGTGTTCAGTTACGAGGCTCGTAAATGATGTTGCTCAGCTTTACCGAGATGTTGAATAGGCAGGCCTTGCCGGTCGTGAACTCAACATCGCCGCCGGGATATAGATAATGCAGAACCTCACGCTCCACGCATTTCTGATCTTGTCCGTCTCCGTGCTGTTGAGCGCGGCGTTGACCTATGCCGTTCGTGCATACGCGACGCGGCGCGGCTTTGTCGCCGCTCCGAAAAGCGACCGCTGGCACGCCCGGCCGACCGCGATGCTCGGCGGCGTCGCGATATACGCAACGACCGTCATCGGTTATTTTCTATTCGTCCCATATTCCCGCGAGACGTTGATATTGCTCGGCAGCGGCACCGTCCTCTTCCTTGTCGGCCTCGTTGACGATATCTTCAACATTCGCCCTTATCAGAAGCTGCTTGGGCAGCTTTTCGGGGCGGCCGTTCTGATCGGCTTCGGGCTTACGATGCCGATAACCGGCAACGAGATCATCGACATCTGGATCACCGGCCTTTGGATCATCGGCATCACGAACGCGGTGAACCTGCTCGACAATATGGACGGGCTTGCCGCCGGGATCGCCGCGATCGGCGGCATCGGCCTAGCGGCAGGATTTCTGACCTCAGGGCAAGGCACTGAACTTCTGCTTGCCGCCGTTTTCGTCGGCAGCCTGATCGGATTCTTGATCTTCAACTTCAACCCCGCATCGATCTTTATGGGTGACTGCGGATCGATGTTCGTCGGCTTTATCCTGTCGGGAGCGGTGCTGGTCAACCAGTCCGGAGGCGGCGGCCGAAGCCGTGGAATTCTTCCGATCCTTGCCGTTCCGGCACTGATCCTCATTGTCCCGATATTTGACACGACGCTCGTTACACTCGTGCGAAAGATCTGGGGCCGCAAGGTCTCGCAAGGGGGACGAGACCATACATCGCATCGCCTCGTGGCCCTCGGGCTCACTGAACGTTCTGCTGTCCTTATGCTGTACGCATTTGCGGCCGTCGCGGGCAGCATTTCGATCGCCGTCGCTCATCTCGCCCTTAGCGAAAGCCTCGCTCTGATCGCGGTCTTTTCGATCCTGCTGGTCATAGTCGGCGTTTTTCTCTCAAAAGTAAAAGTTTACGAATCGACCGGCAGCGACACATCGGCGCCGGAGAAGGCGGTCTTCGGCTTCATCATCAATTTCTCGCACAAGCGGCGCATCTTTGAGATCTTTCTCGATGCCGCGTTGATAACGCTTTCACTTTACACGGCGTTTCTTCTCGTGCTCGGCTCGCTCGAAAATTCAGAAGCTTGGGATCTTTTCGTAAAGTGCCTGCCGGTCGTCATCCCGATAAAGCTCGGGGCGTTCCTCGTCGCGGGCGTATATCGCGGGCTTTGGAAATACACGAGCATTCGCGACTTCATCACCTACGCAAAAGGCGTTGCATTGGGTTCGGGCCTGAGCGTGATCGCGATACTTCTTCTCTATCGATTCCAGTATTATTCGCGAACGGTCTTTGTCGTTGATGCTCTCCTTCTCCTCTTTGCCGTGATCGGCAGCCGAATGATGTTCCGTCTGATCCGAAGCGCGATCCCGCTCCCAAAGACGGCAGAATCACGCCGCATCCTGATCTACGGTGCGGGCGACGGCGGCGAGATGGTCCTGCGCGAGCTGCGTAACAATCCCGAATGGAACCTGACACCGATCGGCTTCGTCGATGACGACCCGCACAAGGCCGGACGCGTCATCCACGGACTGACGGTCTTCACCGGCAACGGCGCGCTCGGCTCTGTGTGTCAGGAAAAGGGCGTCGAGGAGATCGTTATCTCTGCACGTAATTTCGACGGCGAAAAGCTCCGCAAGGTGCGGGAGATCTGCGTGGAAAATAATATCGCCATACGGCGTGCCCTTCTCAAGATCGAGACGCTAGAATAGAGCAACCGTGGCTGCATTTCGGATACCGATCGAAACAACGGCGGCAAAGGCCTGCCTGATGATTTTCGTGCTTCTCCTTGCCGGAGCGGTGTGGTTCGGTGCGCGTTGGAATTTTGCGAACTCTGCCTCCCTGCGGGCAGACCGCGTGGATATGATCCCCGTGCTCACCTCGCTTGGCCCGGACGATCCGCAGACGCATTTTACCGCTGCCGTCCTGCTTGATAAGACCTTCGAGCCTGAGGACGCCGCCCGCTCTCTCGAAGAATTTAAGAAGGCCGCCCAACTTTCGCCAAATAACTATCTCGTCGTTCTCGCTCTCGCAAAAGCCTACGATCGTGCCGGAGATCGCGGCAACGCCGATGAGATGTTCAGGCGTGCACGCGAACTTGCGCCGAACTATTCGGACGTGAAATTCGCATACGCAAACTTTCTGCTCCGTGGCGAGAACAACGAGAAGGAAGCGTTCGAGCTGCTCGCGGATGCGGCACGCAGCCGTGCGGAATATGCGGCGTCCGCGGCGATCCTTGCTCTCGAAACCACCGGGCAGAATGTCGGCGAAGCACGCCGTCTGCTCGGCGATGCGCCGAGTGCCCGTGCGGCCCTTGCGATCTACTTGCTTACCAAGGATCGCGTTGAAGATGCCGCCGATCTCTGGGCGAGTTTGCCGAGCGAATTGAAAACCGGCCAATTACGGCCAGACGGCGAAAAACTCGCCGCAAAGCTCATAGAAAAACACCAATACCGACTCGCTGTGAATGTTCTTAACGACCTCGGGACGGGCCCGCAATTGGCCGCTGACTCGGTAACGAATAGCGGTTTTGAGGGTGGTGTCGGCGCCGACGCGTCGAGCATTTTCAATTGGAAGATCTCTGCGGGCAGCACACCGCAGATCGCGCTTGCCGACCAGGCCCATTCGGGTAAGGTCAGCCTGTTTTTTGTATTTGATTCGAAGCGCGCCGATGCCTTTCGCGAGGTGAAGCAGACGGTTGCGGTCGAACCGGGCTCGCGCTATCGGCTGTCCGCGTTCTATAAGACCGAACTGCGTGCCGCGGATGACGTAACGATGCATCTTGCTGTCACGTCCGCGGCGACTTCCGCTGCGGTCGCTGCAAGCAGATCGTTCGCTCTCAATGCGGAATGGGCCGAGGCTTCAGCCGAATTCGAAGTGCCGGCGGACACCGACGGGATAGTTATCCGGCTTGTGCGCGATGATTGTCGGTCGCCGATCTGTCCGCTCAGCGGCAAGCTATGGCTCGACGACGTAACCTTGACGAAAGAGTGAGAATTTCCGACGCAATTAGGATCAGGAGGAAAGGCCTTCGGAGCGACACCGCATTGTTTTGGCTGGTGCTCATCGCTCCGATGATCGCCTGCGTGCTCTTCGGCGGCGTCGATAGCGGGACGTGGGCATTGATCGCGATCGTAACCGGATTCGGCGTCGTGTTCTGGGCGACGGCCGCATGGCGAGGCGGCGAGATTAGAATTGTCCGCTCGCCGCTGATCTTACCGCTTGCGGCTTTCTTTCTTCTGGCACTCGTTCAGATCGCGCTCGGCACGACGCTCGATCCCTATGCGACGAGGCTTTTTGCGTTCCGCCTGGGCGTATATCTTCTCTTCTTCCTCGCGGCCCTATCGACCATATCGACCGCCAAGCGCGTCGCTCTCACAAGGAACGCCATCGTACTTTTCGGCGGAGTGCTCGCATTCTTTAGCATTCTGCAAAGGCTTGCAGCGATCGAACCGATCTTCGGAATTCGCGAAACGCCGCAGGCGATACCGTTCGGGCCATTCGTAAATCAACATCATTTCGCAGCCTTTATGGTGATGATCTGCGGGCTTACCTTCGGAACTTTATTCGACCGGGCGGCATCACGAAACTCGAAGGCCGCGAACCTCGGCGTGACCGTGGTCGCGGGTGCGGCTTTGGTGATTACCATGTCTCGCGGTGCTTGGCTTGCTGTGCTCGCTGCACTTATCGTCGTTCTCGTCGCGATGCTGCCATTCAAGCGGCGACATTCGACGCGGGACGGAAAGAGGAAACTGCTCCTGCCCATTCTCTCGGCAGCCGTTCTGATCTTTGCCGTACTCGCACTAGCTCTTTTTCTGGGGCCCGACGGCACAAACCTCTCGCTCGCCGGACACGGCTCGGACGCAGAAGGATTTTCGAGCGGCCGTACGCACTTCTGGTGGGTCGCATGGCAGATCTTTCTCGCTCATCCTGTTCTCGGGGCCGGATTGGACTCGTTCGCCGTCGCCTTTACACAATTCGACTCGTGGGACGGTGTCTTTCGCATCGAGCGTGCCCACAACGATTATCTGCAGATACTGGCGGACGGCGGCATTGCAGGTTTTTTGTGCCTGATCTCGTTCGCGGCACTATTCATTCGGCGATCCGTTCTTGTCATTCGAACTTCGAGCGATGAAATGCGCGGGCTTGCGATCGGAGCGTTTGCGGGCTGTGTCGGCATTTTGGTACACAGCTTTGTGGACTTTCCTTTGCGGACGCCGTCGAATGCGTTCTTCTTCCTGCTGCTTGCCGTCCTCGCGACCGTTCGGCTCGACGACTAAGCTCACTTCGGCGGTGATTCGACCGTCACTTCCAATTCGGCCGATCCGCATGGCAAGCTGAATTTGACGTGATAGATCCCCGTCTTGTCGGTCAGCGATCTGATCACGTAAAGTGAGCGGCTCTTGATCCCCGCAACCGGTACGGCTCTGACTTCCAGGTCTTTTTCGCCCTCAGAAACAGCCGTTAGCCCCGTAAGATCCCGATCGTCCTCTGTGCCGACGATGATTCCACGCTCCTCCTTAACGGGCATCGACATTCTGATCTCACTCGTCGTTATCACGCATGGTTTTATTTCTGCACCCTCAGCCGTCGCTCGTGCGATGCGCGGCCTCGAATCTGCCAAAACCGTTGGCTGCGGCGTCTCGGACGGCGTCGGACTCGGTTCGGGCGTCGAAGTCGTCTCCGGTGTTGCTGATGGCGTGGGCGTTGATGCTGGGGGCTCGACGACCGCCGGTTCGGGTGTTGGTGACGCGATCGGAGTCACTTCCGCTGCCGGAGTTGCTTCGACTGTCGGTTCCGGGGACGGCGACGCTTCAGGCGTCGGCGTCGGTGTTGGCGGCTCTACTATCGTCGGTTCGGGAGTCGGCGAAGGCGTTGGTGCAGCTTCAGCAACAGCTTCGACTGTCGGGGTCTGTGTTGGAGTCGGTTCCACCGTCGGTTCCGGCGTTGGCGATGCAGACGGCGTTGGCGTAGCTTCGACGGCGGCCTCAGGCGTCGGCGTCGGACTCGGGCTTTTTGCCGCCTTTGGATCTGGTATCGCGATCACCACCGACGGAAATAGTTCGGTCGCCGTTGCTGCCGGCGTGGCCGTAACGCTTGGCGTGGGCGAGGCCGAAGGAGCCGCCTCAACTATCGTCGCCGGTGTCGGAGACGCCTCAGCGGTCGGTTCCGGCGAAGGTTCGGGCGTTGCCGTCGGTGTTTCCGTCGGAAGCGGCGGAAGATCGCCCAATATGACACTCGCTGGTGTCGGCGTTGGTTCCGCGGCCGGCTTCTCGACCTTTGCGACCTCTGTTTCTGGTTTCGCAAGCGGATCAGGTCCGGCTTCCGCCTCAAAGCCGTCGAGACCTCCCTTTACCTGAGCGTAAGCCGACTTCACGATCGCGTACTTCGCGACATCCGGCGGACCGCCCTTATATCCCTTAAGAAAATACGGCAACGCACCGGCAAGATCGTTTTGCGCAGCGAGAAGCGTGCCTATGCGCCAGTTGATCGAACGCTGCCAGACGCTACCATCAGGTGCGACCGACAACCCGCGTTTGTATCTGATCAGTGCCTCGTCCGTCTCACCTTTTTCTGCGAGAGCAGCACCTGCCAGCTCTTCGATACGTCCTCGCACGATCGCGGAAAGCGTCGGCGCCGCGACCGGGCTCGGAGCAAGCGTTTCGCCGCGTGCAAGGGCGGCCGTGCGCGCCGGATAAAGTTCGTCGGCAAGGATCGCGGCCGTCGGATCAGGTGCGGCCATTACGGTGCCGGAGTTTGCCGCCGCGTTCTTTAAGAGTTCGATCGCCGCGTCAGAGGCGAGTTTCTTGTCAACGAGCACCGACGCCGCAAAGATCTCGCGATGGAGCTTCATCGCATCCGGGCCCGTGGATTCGAATGCAGCGGCGGTGGACCCAGCGGCCTCGGCGTTGCCGCTGTTTGCGGCCTGCCAAAATTCGAGCAATGCGGTCAGCGGTTTGCCCGATTCCTTGTCTGCGTCGCTCAACGGCTCAAAAAGGCTGGCACGTCTTTCGAACGAGATGAGTTCCCCGATGTCCGCCGAAGAGCGCTCGACGCGGCCGCCCAACTTTGTGGTCACCGCACCGTCTTTCAGCGTAAAGTTTCGCGCAATGCCCTCCGCGGCTTCGCGATAATAGCCGGCAGCAGCACGCGCACGGGCAAGCTCGTAATCCATCGTCGGGAAGTTCCCGTAGCGTCGGGCGGAAAGGAGCGTTTTTTCGGCTTCGAGCGGCATTTTCTGCAGCATCTGGCCGCGTGCGAGAGCGATATGCCCCCAAATGAACCGAGGTTCGACCGTGACGGCACGTCTGCCGTAATCGACCGCCTTCTCGCCCTGGCCGTGAGACGAATACCAGTAAGCGACACCGGCGAGAAGCATAACGTTGTTAGGATTGTCAGCCAGAGCCGCATCGAGTTCCTTCTCGGCGTCCGCAGTCTTGCCGCCGTCAAAAAGCGAAAGGATGACACCGGTTTTCGCCGGAAGATTCGTCGGGTCAGCGGCCAAAATCTCGCGATAGAGCGTCGCGGCCTCATCCGAGCGGCCGAGCGAACGGTATGCTTCGGCAAGGCCGCGCTTTGCCTGAATGCTTGCGGGGTCGAGTTCGAGTGCCTTCGCATAGGCTGCGGCAGATCTGTCGAGGTCAAAATCCACGCGGTCGGCAAGAGCGAGCATCAAATAGCCGGCCGAGTCCGGAGCCAACGCTATCGCCGAAGTTGCCGCACGGCGTGCATTGTCGCCGCTCTCGATCGTTAGGTAAAAACCGGCGAGTTCCTTTAATTGCGGGGCGTCTGCCTTATCTTCGAGCTTTCTTGCGATGTCGAGCGCCTGGCCGCGATAGCCTTTCCAATAGAGCTTTGCCGGGACCTTTGAGAGTCTTTCGTTGAAAAGCGTGTCGGGAATCGGCTTTGGTACGTCGTCCGCCGCGGCCGCGTAGAGCTTTAACGCGGGTTCAATTTCGTTCAGTTCAAAATGTGCATCTGCAAGTGCCGCTTCCGAGCCCGACAAACGTCTCTGGGCCTCGGCCATGTTCTTGCTCGCTGGAAAGTTCGCAATGAACTGCTTAAATGACGCGATCGCTTCGGCAGCATCCGTTAGGGCAATGCACTTCTCCCACTCGGCAGATTCATCGAGCTTCGGCTTTTTCGGCGTAGGCTTCGGCGTTGCTTTGGCCTTTGCCGCTACATTCCCTTTTGGTTTCGAAGCAGTTCTCTTCGGCGTCGGCTTCGCTTTTGGTGTCGCGGCCGTCTTTTTAGCTGCCTTTTCCGGCTTCTTCTTTGTCTGCGTCTGCTGAGTGAACGCAGGCGCCAACGCGATGATAAATAGGAGAAATAACGCAAAGATCCTCATAAGATAGGCGGCTTCCGGATGGTTCAGGATAGCACGAAGCTTCGCATTTTCGCCCGTCAGGCCTTATCCTCTTCCTTTTAAGATGAACGAGCTCGATTCAACCTGGCAGCAACTGCTCGAATCCGCCATCCAAAACGCGGAGGTCTCGGGCCGAACGGACATTGTCGAATATCTCCGGCTCAAGGCTTCCAATGACCTGCTGAGAACGACGGCGGCGAATTGGCTTCTCGATTCATTCATCGAGGCGGCCTTTGAAGCCGCTCGAACTCAGCCCGCACTAAAGATCGAACGCGACGAGCCCTACGAATTCGCACGCGGCAGCGGACGTATGGACGGCTCGCGGCTGATCATCTCATTCGGAGTACGATGCCTCGAGGTGCGTGCCGGTTGGCCGCGGAAACCCTCGAGCGGCATCCTACGCGGCAATTCGCTGGCGGCGGCCGACATTATCCACTTCGGGCTCCCGAGACAAAGCCGCTCGCTCGCGCTCGTCCGCAGCGAGACGACCCCGCATTGGATCGATGAGGAGAAAAATGCCGTCGATCTTGCCTTCATCGCACGACACGTCGCTTTCCTGGTTGAAGGGTAGCTGCCGGACTCCCGCGAGCTTATAAGCGGTAAATCTATGTTAAAAAAGATTTTCTTGACTTTATATTCTGAAATTCGGCATAATTTCGAGTGAAGGCCGGCGCCTGCCGGCGTTACCTCAGAAGTTGGGCCACCAATTTGACGCCGCACATCTATCGTATCTTTGCGAGTATAATAAACCCCGACCTTTTTCTGTTTTGCCTTACGGAGGAGAAGTATTGTGAATAGTGAAGAACTCGAGCTAAGCCTACGCAGCGAATTCGAGAATTATCTAAAAGACATTATCGCCGAAATGAAAGGCGAAGTCGCTGACTTTCAAAAGCAGATCGAAGCCGAGCTTGACGCTCAAAAGACGCGCATCGACGAGGCTTTTGTAGGCTTTGCCGCGCGCTTTGGTTCCGAACGCAAGCTCGACGCCGGCTTTACCGAATCCGTTGTCGAACATATGCGCCTTTCGCGCGACGAAGGTGCGAAGATCACGGCCGCCGCGATCGCCGAGGCCGAAGAGCTTGAGAAAGCTTCGATGCCGACCGCGAACTTCGCCGAGCTGAAGGACGCGATCAACGACATCAGCTCGAAAGACAGCCAGGCGACCATCCTAAAAGCCCTTATCGAACACGCCGCCCAATACACGCCGCGTGGAGCGTTCTTTATCATAAAGAGCGAGAATTTCACGGGTTGGAAGGTCTTCGGTAAAGAGGCGAATGAGGAGAATTCGCCCATCCGCGACATCATCTTCCCGACGGCCAATGATACCGTCCTTGGCAAGGCCGTCGCCTCGCTCGCGACCGCCGAAGGCAATTACGGCACGTTCCACGACGATGCCCATTACCTCGAAGCTCTTGATTTCGGCCGTCCTGACAGAATGTACGCCATTCCGCTCGTCGCACGCGGCCGCGGCGTCGCCGTTCTTTATGCCGATTACGGCATCGAAGGCGTCAACGTAAATCTCGATGCGCTCGAAACGCTCGTCAAGATCGCAGGCCTAACCGTCGAACTTCTCGCGTCCGCAAAGCAGCCGGCATCGATACCGCAGCCTGAGAGCGGTTACGTTGCACCGGCCGATTCGACGAGCTTTACGTTCACGGACAGTCAGTCGTACTCCGATGCCTACGAAGCAATACCGGAAGAACCTGTTCAACAGGCCGAGTCACACGCAAGTGACCAGTCTTACGAGGTTGAAAGAAGTTCGTACGATGAAGCGCCTGTCGAAGAACCGACATATTCCTACGAACCGGCACCGGCCGTCGAAGAAAGTCAGCCGGTCGAAGAGAGCGTTCCGCAAGCCGTCGAGGAAGCGGTCGAGGAAGTTCCGCACAAACCTGCTCACGACTACTCTTTCGACACCTTGCCGAGTTACAGCCCGTTCGACCCGAATGCGGTCACCGAGACCGTCGAGACCCCAGAGGCTGAGATTGTCGAGGAACCGCACTACGAATCGACTCCCGAGGTCGTTACCGAGAGCTATGATGCTCATTCTTTCGAAACGATCTCGAATGTTCCGATCGAGGAGGCTGCGGCGGAACCTGTAGCGCATACCTTTGAGCCCGCTCCGTTTGACGCTGCACCTAGCGAACCGGCCGCACCTGTCGCTGTCGAAGCACCGGTCGAAGAAAAGCCCGTCGTTTCGTCCACGCGCAGCCGTCTGAGCGATCGCCATATCGATCTGCCTGTCGAGGTCGATGACGACGAACGGCGTTTCCACACGGACGCACGACGCTTTGCGAAACTGCTTGTCTCCGAGATCAAACTCTATAATCAGGAGACCGTTGCCGCGGGCCGCGAATCGGGTGATCTTTACGACCGCCTGAAGGAAGCGATCGACCGCTCACGCGAGATGTACGATAATCGCGTTCTTCCGATCGTCGCTGCGAAATTCGACTACTTCCACTATGAATTGGTCAATTCGCTGGCCGAAGGCCACGAAGAAAGGCTTGGCGCCGCATATGCGGGCGTCCACGCCTAGGCCGTTCGATAGGTAGCCTTTTTCGGCCGGTGCGGTTTTTACGCCGCTCCGGCCTTTTTGCTATTTGGGTTCGCGTTCCGAAGGGAAGACCGGCCGCGTCTCCGGCGGATTGTCCGGCGAAGTGTGCCGATGCACGACCTTCCAATCCTTGCCGATCAGGCGATAAACGAGCGTCATTCTGCCCGACGCGCTCTCCGGGTTCCCGTCATATTCCTGCGTCTGTTTCCATTTGCAGGTCACGTAGGCCGCCGTCTTGCTCAGCATCTCGATACGGAGGCCGGTTATATCGAGCGTCACGTTCTTGATCTTCGGATATGAAGATTCGGTGTTCGACTTGATGTTCTCCCAACCGATCGTCGCAGAGCCGTTGTTGTTGAAGATCAGAATGCGGTCGCTCTTCTCATAACCATCGAGCACCTTTGCCGAATTAACCTCACGGATACCGTCGATCAGGCTCTCGAAAGCGGCCTTCACGGGAGCCGTCGGATCTGCCTTCTTTCCTCCCGTACTCTTCTGCCCAAAGCCAAGGGTTGCCGCCAACAACACAAAGGACGCGCTGATAAATATCTTTCTCATAATTCGATCTCGTCCGGCGATCAGGCATGCGACCCGCCAAAAGGCCGCTCATTTTGCACCAAATCGTCAACTGTCTATTATCTTACTACACGCTTTCCTGCAAAATTCGATCCCATTGCGAGCAGTTTCCCGCATTTCCGGGTTATTAGGGCCTTCGGCACAAAAATTGCAATTTTTGGAAGCGACAGCGGCGATATAGAGTTAGGATGACGCCGCAGCACATCTCTTCGTCGGACCGATCGGAGTTTTAAAATATGCGTTCCTCAGCAAAATTACTGTTAATGGCGGCAGCGTTGATGCTGCTCGCATCCGGCATCTACGCCCAAGATTACTCGGAAAGCGGCGACAACCAACCCGAGATAACGACCCGCGTCGCACGTATCAGCAAGCTCAAAGGCGACGCTCAGATACGCCGTCGCGACGCTCTCGAATGGGAAGAGGCGGACGACAACCTGCCGATCGTCGAGGGCGACCAGCTCGTCACGTCGAAGTCCGCACGGCTTGAGATACAGTTCGACCGCAACACCTATCTTTGGCTGGACGGCGACGCCGGCCTGAAGATCGAGACCCTGACGGACCAAGGGATCGCCGTCTCGGTGCCGCGAGGTTCCGCGGCGATGCGCGTCGTAAATTTCGACAAGGCACGCGGCTATTTTGAGGTCGACGCACCTTCGACGACGATCGCTCTCGAACGCGACGGACTTTACCGCATCGACGCGGGATACGAGACAAGCGATCCCGTCCTCGTCTCCGCATTGGAAGGCGGCCAGGCACGCATCTATTCGCAGACCGCCGGAATGACGCTTAGCTCAGGCAGGCAGGCCCGCATCTACGTCAGCGGCGACTACGCCGGCGAGACGCAGGTCGGCAACATTTCGTCATTCGATGACAAGTTTGCCGATTGGATCGGCGACCGCCAGAAGAAGATCGACAGCGATCTTGCGACCGCTTATTACGGAAAATATTACGACGATGATATGTACGGCGCCGAGGACCTCGATGACTACGGCCAATGGAGCTACACATCGTCCTACGGCTATATCTGGCGGCCATACGGTTCGTCGATCAGTTCTTACTCGAACTGGTCGCCGTATCGCTACGGACAATGGCGTTGGCTGCCGCCGTACGGCTGGACGTGGGTCAATGACGAACCGTGGGGCTGGGCGACCTATCACCACGGACGCTGGATCTGGGTCAACGGATATTGGGCCTGGACGCCGTATGGTTACTATCGATCCGACAGAAGCTGGTGGCGTCCGGCGCTCGTCTATATGACGGTCTATAACAACGACATCTGCTGGTATCCGCTGCCGTATCACTACGGATATTACAACTACAACTCGCATTGGAACGGCCATTACGGCGGGAATCACAATGGCGGCGGCAATCACTATCCCGGCAACGGAAATGGCAATGGAAACGGTGGAGGCAACGGAGGAAATCCGAACCCGACACCGACGCCCGGCATACTCGGCCCCGGATTCATTCGCGACAATGTGCCGCCGCTCCAGACCGTTCCGACGACGGGCGTGGTCGCCGTAAGCCGCGATCAGTTCGGCAGCAAGCAGCGGAATGTCCAGCCGCCGCTCGAGGTCGCACAGTCTGTCGTAAAGTCCGTCCGCGAGGGTTCATCCACACCGCCTCTGCTCCCACCCGGAACGGAGATCAATGGTTCGCGGCCCAGCCCGATGTCCGTAAAGACACCGGCGACGGCAGAGCGTTTTGATACGATCCGCACGGGTGCGGCAGCACGTACGCCGCGTGCACCGCTCGATAACGTGCTACGCAAAGATCGAATTCTGGGCGGCAGAGAGATCCTTACGCCGGATCCGACACGAGGCAGGCCGGAGCCGAATTCGCGGCCGACAGGCGCAGTGGAAAGGCCGCCGCTCACGATCATGAATCCGCGGCCGACACAGCCCCGATCGAACGAATCAACGCCGGTGCGTCCGCGAACACCGACCGCACCGCTCGAAACGCCGCGTACAGAATCTCAGCCGCAGTATGAGCCGAGGCCGCGCACTCCGCGTGCACCGCTCGAAACGCCGCGTACGGAATCTCAGCCGCAATATGAGCCGAGGCCGCGCACTCCGCGTGCACCGCTCGAAACGCCGCGGCAGGATACGCCGCGTTACGAGCCAAAGCCGCAGCCGCAACCTCGGTATGAGCCAAAGCCGCAGCCACAGCCGCGTTATGAGCCGAAGCCGCAGCCTCACAACGAATCGCGGCCGTCTCCCCCGCCGTCTCGCAAAGAGGCACCGTCCGCACCTCTCTCAAGAGGAAAAGACGGCAAACGACAATAACGGTCTCGGCAATAGACGAATCAAGAGAGAAGTGGGTGCGAAAACGCCCACTTCCCTTTTTTTGTCGATCCTCGACTCCGCCACCAATGGAGCAGTCTCTCTACGGTGAATCTATTCTCATCCTTCGTTAAGAGCTACTAACCACTGTATTCACAACAGTTAACCTGCCGCAAAAAAAAAAACCGCTTGACAACCAAATAAAATGAGAGCAGAATTGGCGCACTCAAATCCTATGTAGAACATTATATGAGTTCCTCACGCTTTTACTCGAACCACCTCGGCGACCGCTCTTTTGATGCGGTTGTCGTAGTTCGTTTTGTAGAGGCAAGGATTTTTGTACTAACAGACAAAGCCCCGAAGATCGGTTGAAGCGATCCTCGAGGCCTTTTTGTTTTTAACTGGCTCTGTCGTGTTTAGGACAACAGATGTCGTCAAAAAGCATAGATATCTTAGCGTAGAACACTCCAGGGTCTCAACTTGAAAACCGACCGAGAATGGTTCGCTTCGCATTGTTGTCATCGGGCAAACCCGTTCTTAATCAGCTGACAAATGGAGAAACCAACATGCTAAGAAAATATTCTCTTCTCTCGCTCGTTGTTCTGGTATTTGGCGGGCTGGCGGCACTGGCCAACTCAACTTACCCCATACAAAAAGTATTCTTTAGGGATTCGCCAGCAATCGGCCCCGGCACCTCCGATATTGCTGAAGGATCGTCGGCGGACAAAGCGGTAAGGAATGGTTTTTCAAACGGTCGCGATGATGCCGTCGCAATTTCTTCGAGTCCTACTGAAAATGAGGTCCGCGAAGTTCCTGAATATATTCTCTACGGACAGATGTTTGAACTTATCGTCAGATTCGAGCGCCTAGCGACCGAACAACGATTGAAAGGTGAAGACGTAACCATATTTCAGGGCTATTTTGGCCGAGAGGCCGGTCTTGGAGACTGGCAGTCTAGCACGCTCACCGAGGTCGCGCACGAATATGTTGAAGCCGTCAAAATGGTTGATGACCGAGCCGAAAGGGTTATTAAACAACTGAGGGCAACAAACTTCAATAGGGAATCGTCTGACGGGAATCTTATCCAACCGTCAGCCGAGTTACTTGAACTTCAACATGAAAGAGATGAACTTGCTCTTAAATTTCGAGACCGATTAAGAGCGAGGCTCACGGACTCTGATTTTCGTCGGCTAGACAATTTCGTTCTGGAACACTTCGCCGAAGGCTTTCGGATAATTCCGGTAACCACTGCGTCGGTCGTTGGGACTGAAGGAGGCGAGAAATGAGAACGCATCTTTTCTGTCATTTAGTCGTCACCATTTTGATGGTCGTTCTGTTTGCCGTTGCCGCTGAAGCCGGGGTCTGCACGAATCCCGGCGGCTGTATTTACGGAGATGCCACAGTCACAATAAATTATGGAGCGAGCCGAGTTGAGGGTTATTCTATCGCCCAGGCAGACTATACAGCCGGCCTGAATTTCAACCCTCACATCCGAGGCTCTCTCTACCGTACGGACAATCCAGAAACCGATCTGGACTACCGAACATCGACCGGCTACAGCAGTTCCACGCCGGCGGTGATCAATCTTTCCACCTCAAACTTTGTCAATGGGAAGACGTACTGCAACTACACGAACTTCTTTGCCATCCATCGATCGACGGGGCAGACGTATTATATCGGCTTCTTCCAGGACTGTAAGACGATATCGATTCCGACGCCGACGCCGACACCGACGCCGACACCGACTCCAACCCCAACGGCTACGCCGACTCCCACGCCGACTCCAACTCCGGGACCAACGCCAACGGTGAAGATCGTGGAGGTCGGTTTCACGGGTGACCGTCCCATTAGGCAACTCGGCGTTGCAGGTAACCCATACATCGACGACCCTGACGGCTCGACATCCACTTGGCGAAGTACAAATAACCCCGAATATCCAGTCGCGTATCTTAAGGGAACTAGTCCGACGGTCTTTGCAAAATTTACGATTTCGCCAACCCAGACGACAACCCGCACAGTCTTGATGCGAATCAAACGAGATAACAACATTGTTACGCCTTCCAATTTTTCTGTGGATTTGATTGGAAGTCAGGTAACTAGAAACGGTATTGTCTTACCGTTTGCGAATCTCGAATCGGGCCAATTCGTGAAAATGAGTAAGTATGAATTTACCTGGCAGATCTCGTTCGATAACGGACAGACTTGGAGTGATATCGGTGAGAAGAAAAGCAAGCATAAGGTTCACTGGCTAAATTCCAACCCGCCAAATGAACAAGACTTTAAGCCATTTGAGGATTCTGACGGAGAGCAATTTCAAGGACTCTACGATAAAGCTCTTGAGTGGTCCACCGGCAAGGTTGAGAACAACGAGCCGGACTTAAAAAAGGTTATACAGAAGATAAATAGAAAGATGGCGGAGCACGTGATATATAACCCATCAATCCGACCAATTGGTGATAATCCGCTGAAAATCCTTGCTGGAACACAGGGGGGAGCAGCTGTCTGTGCCGACAATGCTCTGATACTCCGCGGGCTATTGCGGAGCATCGGAATTGAGGGAACTGAGCTAAAGTATCACTGGGGTGGTGACGATAATCGCGGATTGAGAAATTACTATTGTCCCGAAAAAGGTTGTGGAGAGATCACAGAAGACACGCCCATCGGCTACAGAATCACAATGCAGACAAAACGTGATCAGCTTGGGTGTACGGGTTCGTCTGAGTGCATTGGGCGAAATCCGTCCTTTACTTATCACGCAACCGTCATACACAACGGTTCATCCTTTGACCCGTCGTATGGAATAGTCGAGGGCAACTTGGAATTGCTGACGGCTGTAACTGCGGGACAGAACCCGCAGTGTGTTCACAACGCGGCCGCGACAGTACTTCTAGTATCGCGCGTTTCGTACGGCGATGATTCGTTAGGTTCGAACAACAATACGAACAAGATCTGTAGTCCAATTTTCAGTTCACTAGTGTCTGATATACGCTCTTTCAAATTCGATGGTCAAGGCGGATCCGATTTGGCTATCGTTGATGTGGACAACTCATTGTGGAAGTACGGCAATGAGTTTGGCGAACAGCTGGAGATACCGGGATTCGCTCCGGAACCCGGAACTGATAAAATTCTCGCCGCTGACTATGACGGTGATGGGTTGATCGATCCAGCCGCATGGTTCGCTAACGGAGATTTCCATTACAAATCCAGCGCCAACTGGTATAAAGAAGTCCCCGTGAGTTTTCGACCCCGCGAGATTGACGAGATTGCACTAACGGGCGATTACGATGGCGACGGCTCAAGCGATCTAGCCGCGTGGCGCGGTTCTGATGGTCGCGTTACCTATATGCGCATTTCCGACCAGACGGAAGTCGTTCTCGGATACTGGGGTGGAACTGCGTTTGGTGATGTGCCTGTGCCTGGCGACTATGACGGCGACGGGAAGACCGACTTGGCCGTCTTCCGTTCTACTAACGGAGAATGGTGGATCAGGCGCTCTACCGATCTGTCAGTATTGTCAGTTAGTTTCGGAATGGCTGGAGATATTCCCGTGCAGGGCGACTATGACGGTGACGGAACGACCGATTTCGCTATCGTGAGACCATCAAATGGAGAATGGTGGTTCCTTGAAAGTGAGAATGGCTATTTGGCTCGTGTTTATGCCGGCCCTGTTTTTTCGTCAAAGGACTGGCCGGTTCCCGCTGACTACAACAGCGATAGCAAGACCGATGTTGCAGTCTGGTTTAAGGACACCGGCACCTGGTTCGTCTTAGACAGCCAGACATTTGAGCCTCGTGTAGAAAGATTTGGGCGTACCCAGGACATTCCTGTGCAAGCCCTTTCCGTAGTGCGTCCTTAAATTTGGAACTGGGGATGTCTGCCATCGTGCAGACATCCCTGTCCTTTGGAGGAAGACTTATGAAAACAATAGTAATTGCCACGTTCGGCCTTGTCGTTTCAACGTTGATCGCGATATCTTTTTGGTATCCAACCGCCCAACCAACCAACGCTCAGATCGCTGCTTCGGGCACTCCAAAAGTTATTAAGCCCCAATGCAAAAGCGACGAAGCGCGCGACAGGGCCATGTCCAAAGAGAAACTTCAAAAAATAAGCGCCGAGGTGCGTGCGATCCAATCCGCTATCGAAAAGCATATTGCGAAGCGCTACCCAAAAATAAAGACCAAATACAGTTCATTTGGGTATCCGGAGAATGCCGGTATCGGAAGAAAAGGACAAGCTGGACTCGATAATACCTGGCTGATGAGAACCGGCTCCAGCATTAACGTCGGTCTCAGTTTCGGTTTCGATCATGACGACGCGCTTGGGTGTTTCCGTCTCGGAACCAGGCTTATTGCCATGGGAGATTTCTTTCCAGCACCTGACTTTGCAGGTGATTCTGGCTTTCTCGTTAACACGGTGCGAGCCAATAAGAAGAATACAACCGTCGGACTAAACTTTGTAAAAGGGCGGGTGCAAGTTAGTGCATATATCAGCAACCCCAAACGAACAGCGGCGGAGAACGAAGAGGAATTGATTGAATTTGTTCGCTCGATAGAACCACTGATCGTCGCAAAAGAAAACATCGCGGACCTTTAATGTTATCGCACGAGACATGTTGGCGTCGGTGAGACATCGATGTACGACAATAGGCCGCCGCCGGACATGGCCGAGGCCATCGTCGTCAGCAGAATCACGATGGCTGCTATTCTTAGTTTCTTCATATTCATCCTCCACGAGTGTCGCTGATAGAAGTATATCCTCATCGGTCTCGATCTTCCGATCTTTATCGAAGATCGTTTCGAGGTTCTGATACGCGGCGTCGGAGATTCACGATTCACTGCTCCGGCAGGAAGATCTTGCGGTCGATGGCGTTCGGGTTGCCGATGACGACGAAGCGGATGTTCTTCATATATTTCCGGCAGACATCGCGGACGGCCTCGGGCGTAACGGCGTTGATGCTCGGGATGAACTTCTCGGAATTTCGCCAGCCGCCGCCGATGAGTTCGTAATTCGCAAGGACGCGAACCTGCGCGATGTCCGTCTCCTGATCGAGATAATACGTCGTCAGAAAATAGCCCGGCAGGCCTTCGAACTCGTCCCTTTCGACAAGGTTCTGCTTCATATCCTCGATGATCGCAAGCATCAGCCGAACAGCCTCGTTCGCATCAACGGCCGTAACGTAGATGTTGCCGGTGTTTGCCGCATCTTCGTCCATCTCGGCATTCGGCGCATACGAAAGATTCCGCTGTACGCGCACGATCTGATAGACGCGCGATTGCAGGATAGCTGTCGCGACGCGCATAGCGTAATAATCCGGATCGGCGAGATTCGGTGCCCTGAAATAGCCCTTTACATAGTTGGTCGGAACGGAACGCTCCGAGATATCCAGCGTCGCCTTGTCAAAAACGAGAGGCGGCACGGGCTTTTCCTGATAACTCCCTTTCGGCAGTTTCGCAAAGGACTCGGTGACCATCTGCTTGAAAACGTCGGGCTCGTAATCGCCGACGGCAACGAGCAGCAAACGCGATGACGCGAGCAGCCCTTTGTGATACGACATAAGATCCGCGGGCGTGAATTTCGCGATCGTCTCGGCTGTCCCTTCGCTTGGAACGGCATAAGGATGGCCGACGGTCAGTGCCTTCGAGCCGAGCATCGAAAGAGCGTTGTCCGGCTGCGAATTCGCGTCCGCAATGCCCGAAAGAAGCGCGATCCTGATGCGTTCGACATCTTCTTTTGCGAACGCCGGGTTCAGCACGAGGTCGGTGAACATTCGCCACATCTCGGGAAAATCCTGCTTTGTCGAAACGACCGACATCGCACCGAAGTCCGTGCCCGAAGCTCCGCCGATCGAACTTCCCGTTCGCGCCAATTCGCGTCGAAGCACGGCCTTCGGATAGCTCTTACTGCCTTCCATCGCGGCCTGCAGCGTGAAATTCTCAAGCCCGGCCGTCTCAGGCGTCGCATTTCGGACGCCGCCGCGGACGTAAAGCCCGACCGAGATCGTCGGCGAAGATGTTCGCTTCTTGAAGATCACCTTCAGGCCGTTCACGTCAAATTCGGTGATCGCACGGTCAGGCGAAGTTGTTTGAGCGGCGCTGCCTGCTGCAAGGGCGACGAGTATCGAAAGGGTCGCGATCAATAATTTCATAAAACTAGATACTTTATTTGCCGATCAGGTCCTGATCCGTAAGCTTCGATTCGAGACGGCCCGCATCCGAGAGCATTGCGACACCGACGTGCGTCTTGCCGGCGATATACGTCTTGATGTAGCGGTCAACGTCCGCACGGCTCGTCGCACGCAGATGTTTGTAATAATCGCGGTAATAATCCATTCCGGTCGATGACCACCAGAACGAAAGCGTGTGCGTGTAGTCGCTGACCTTCTCGCGGCTGAAAAGGTCGCGGCTCTCGAGAGCCGTTTTTGCGTTCGCAAGTTCGGCGTCCGAATAGTATGTCGGTGACGTGAACTTCGCGATCTCCTGATAGAGTGCGGCGACCGCCCTTTTTGCCTTCGCGGGCGTCGTGACCAACGTGATGCGAATCGGGCCGACATTCCGCTGAGTGTAGTAATGAACATCCACCGAGACCGCCAATCCCGTATCCACCAGCGCACGCTGAAATTTGGAATCCGGCTGCCCGACGATGCCTGAAAAAACGTCCGCCGCGTACGTCGATGCGTTATCCTTGCCGATCGAAGGCCCTTGCCAGCCGAGCTGTATAAATACGTTGTCAACATCCTGAGTAACGAAGGCCGCTTCGCTCTTCGGCAGCGGCGGATGTTCGACAAGCGGATACTTTACGAAAGGATCGTCGCCTTTTTTCCAAACGGAAAAAAGTTTCTCGGCAAGTGTGAAAACGTCCTCCGGCCTCACATCGCCCGTTACCACAAGGGCCGAATTATTAGGCAAATAGTAACGGGATTGGATGGTGCGCATCTTGTCGGTCGTCGCGGTCGCAACCGTCTCGCGTGTCCCGCCCGGCCGCTTTCGCGACGGATATTTGTAGAAGAGCTTGTCCATCATCGTCGTCTGCAGATGATAGCCCGGCTGCGATTCCTGGCGGTCGAGTTCGCCGAGCACGACCTGGATCTCCTGCTGAAATTCGTTCTCATCGAAAACGGGATACAGCATCGAGTCGCGCAGGGCGTGCATCAGCGTCTCAAGATGCTTGGAGGTCGCCGTGTAGTAATAATCAACGTATTCTTCCTGCGTCGTGCCGTTGCGGACTATGCCCGTCTTATCAAGATCGCTCAAATATGCGACGTCGCCGACCTGTGACTTCAGCTTCAGGGTCTCGTCGCAATTCTGCTCCTTAAAATACGCCTCGTTGCCGTATCTTTTTGAGAGGTCGCAGCGGTAGATCGCGATCGCCTTGTTCGGCTTGAAGAACATATGTTCGTACAGGTGCGAAAGGCCGTTGAATTCCGGCGGTTCAGTGAACGAGCCGTTGCGGACCGCAAGCTCCACCGTTACGAGCGGAACGCTCGAATCCGGATAAACGATCACCTCGAGCCCGTTCGCGAGCGTCTTTGTCACGAAAGGGATCGCATATTCCGGCGCCTTCTGCTGCGCCGTCTTTGCAGCGGTCGTCGGCTGCGCCGACAGCATGGTCGTCAGCAATACGAGGAAAAGAAGAAAGGACAGAGTTTTTCGCAGCTTCAAAACAGGATCTCCACTAGAAACTTTCCGGCCCTTGCGGGCCGCAGAACGTTCTACTAATCTACCATAGAGGAACTTGAAATAATGGAACGCGACAATTTGATGCACGGCGCCCGAGCCGCGTTGAATCAGGATTCAGACAAAAGAGCCTGGGCCGAAGAATACTTAAAGCAAAAGGCCCGAACCGAAAACTCCGCGATGACCGCCGAAGAGTTCGAGACCTACTGGAAATACCACAAGCCCGAGATAATGCATTCCGGCGCCGCCGAGGCGATGGCAGCTTATCGAGCGCAGTCAAAAGCCTAGATCCCATAGGTCAAAAATATCCCGAAACGCTCTGCCAGCATTTCAGCTGAAATGTCTTCCGTCTGCAGAATTTCATCGGCCGAGCGTTCCTCCACCCACGCTCGCGGGATGACGGCACAGAGTGCGAACGCGTCCGCTTCGTGTTCAACGCGCGTCTTTTGCCCGACGCTAAGGAAATTCGCCGTCGCACCGCTTTCCGGAGCGTGAAAGAGAAAATGCGCAAGCTCATGAAACTGAACTTTTAGCTTAGCGGTGCCGGTAAGGCGGCTGTCGATCGCAATATGGTCGCGGCCTTTCACGCGGTAATAAAAGCCGCCCGAATTGAGCGGCATCTCCGTCACGTTCACGCGAAATCGGCGGCAAAGGCGTTCGAAATCTCCTTCGCCCAGCGGTCTTTTGCCCCAACCGATCCGCAACGCCCTGCCTTTTTCGTCGATAAAACGCATATTTGTGAGAGAACGGCAGGTGGTCTTCCTGCCTATGCAAGAGCGTATCATAGCTGCAACACATTTGAGAAGACTTTTCTTAAGACTTTTACTTCGACAATGAATTGCCCCACTTTGGTTCCGTTGAGAGAGCGGAGTTGCCCCGATCTCCTTCCGCGAAGGAATTAATTGCCCCGCTCTTTAGAGCGGGGTTGGTTGACCCAAACATCCAACTGCCCGCGTTTAGCGGACATGAATTCCTTGTGCGAACCCTTCCAAACGCGGCTTACTTCTTTTTAGAACGGTCAAGAACGCGGCGTGCATCGCGTACGGCCTCGACCTTTTCATCCGTCGTAAAAGTCTCCCAACCGCGAAAGAACACGACGCCGAAATCCTTTGGCGGCTTCAGGCCTTCGAATTCGTACCATTCGTTCAGGATGAGTTTCGGGTCATTGTGCCTGCGGACGGCGATGTCGAGATCGAAACCAAGCGTACTCTTCGCAGGTTTCTTTTTATCGCGCTCGATCTCGGCAAGCCTTCGATCCACGATGCTCTCGATCAAGCTTTCGAGAGCACGCCCAAGGTCGCGTCCGCCCGCAGCAGTCGGATACATTTCGCCGCTGCCGGTGAGCAGCCACGTCAGCGACACGCCTGTCTCGTTCGCGATCTTTATCAGAATATCCGGGGCCGGAAGGCGCCCGTGATAGTAATTGCGGACGGTCGCGTGCGGCACGTTCAACCGCTTGCCGACCTCGGACATCGTCGCAAATTCGAATAGCTTCCTGAACCGCGAGCTAAATGACGGATCTCTTTCGATCTTGTTCATAACGTCTGTTTTACCCTCTCTTTCAAATGTTACCATTGAACGCGTCGCTTTAGCAAGCGGCCATCGCCCCGCACCTAGCGATCGGGGCGCCGCACCGCCGACTCACCCCCAAAGCTCACCCTGAAACCTTGACCTTCCGCCCGCTCTTACGTATATTCTGAAGTTCGGCTTCCGATCAAGACGATCACCTCGCTTGACCGCCTTCTCAAGCCACCCTAGCTCAGTTGGTAGAGCATTCGATTCGTAATCGAAAGGTCGTCGGTTCAAATCCGACGGGTGGCTCCATAATATCTCCTTTAGCTTCAGCATGTTATGAACAGTCGAACGACACTTTCGGAAGGTTGCTTTTTCTAATTAGGACTCATATTAGGACTAGCATGATCGTCATTTCCTCGAACAAAACTTTCTTTGGAAGGCTATTTTGACCGGTCTTTAAAGCCTTTATACACCATCTCCAGGAGGATCTTTGCAAAGCCCTCTTTTATCTTCTCTTCATTCAAGACCTGGGTTGCCATTGAATTGTAGTTCTCTACTCCCTCGATCACCTTGTCCATCATCACAGTTCGGAAGTCGCCAAGCGCGAACTGATCTTTTGAATTGTTCCGGGCTTGCTGCTCAAGTGTTTCGTTCTCAAGCATCTTGTCACGGACGTGGCAGGCGTAGTTCAAAAGGTCGGCGTCTGTCAGCTCGCCCTCGAAAAGGTCGTTCATTTGCGTGACGATCTCAGACAGGAATGCACGTTCTGGTTCATGAGATTCTCCCGAACCGACCTCGGTCAACGGTTTGAGCTTATCCTCGTCGTCGGGCTCACCCAATGCGAATTGCCGTTTATCGAGATCCCAGATCCGATGGTGTGTCAGTTCGACGGCCGACAGGTCAAGCGGGTTCTTTGTATTCGTTCCTTTCAAATACGGTCCGAGATGGCGAAAGAAGATCGAACGCTTTTCGAGGTCAGTATCGGCGTAGTTGATGATCTGCGAAAGAAAGTCATAGACGCGAACAAAGTTCCCGATGTCCTTGCGGAACAGATCGAGCGCATCAATCTCTTTCTTGTCTCTGCTCTCAGTTGCGGCCCGCAGGCGTTCGCGAAACCGATCGACCGCCGGTGCTATCGCAGCCTGAAGAGCCTTTTGAGTTCCTTTCGGATCGAAGTATGCTTTGGCGAATTGATCAAGCTCCACCTCCGAGTAGATGCGATAATCGTCGAGTTTCTGCTGCAGGCCGTGGATCAGGTTCGGGTCGGAAACATCTGCAAGCTCGGCCTTTTTGTAATATGTGCGAAAGGCTTTGAGGATGTCGTCGCCCGAATTCACAAAATCGAGAATGAATGTCTCAGTTTTTCCCTTATAAATTCTGTTCAGTCGCGACAGGGTCTGAACGGCAGTTACTCCCGAAAGTTTTTTATCGACGTACATAGCGACAAGTTTCGGCTGGTCAAAGCCGGTCTGAAACTTGTTCGCCACGAGCAGTATCGAATAATCATCTGTATCAAATTCCTGCCGAATGTCCCTGCTCTTCGCAGAATTCATATTGCCTTCGTTGAAGGCATCCGGGCCGCTGTCGGGGTCAACGACATCACCGGAGAACGCCACGAGAGTTCCGATGCCGTAGCCGTTCTCGCGGATATACTTATCGATGGCGAGCTTGTATCGGACCGCTTCCTTGCGGGATCCGGTCACGACCATTGCCTTTGCCTTACCGTCCAGCCGTCCGGCCACGTTCTCGATGAAATGCTCGACGATGATCGAAACCTTCTGGCTGATGTTATAGGGATGCAGCCGAACCCAACGCATCACCTGTTTCAGGGCTTCGCTCTTTTCGACCTCTTCGTCGTCGTACTCGCGGCCATTGTGGACAAGTTTGAAAGCGAGTCGATACGGCGTGTAGTTTTTCAGAACGTCGAGGATAAAGCCTTCCTCGATCGCCTGCTGCATCGAGTAGAGATGAAACGGCTCCGGCAAACCGCTTTCGCCCGTCCGGCCGAACATCTCAAGCGTCTTTGCCTTTGGCGTAGCGGTAAACGCAAAGTAGCTGATGTTCTTCGGCTGGACGCGTGCTTCCATCGATGCGAGCATCACGTCCTCGGCACTGATCTCTTCGCCTTCCTCGATCTCTTCGCCTTCTTGGATCTGCTCGGCTGTCAGGGCAAGCTTTAATTTCTTGGCGGCGTTTCCTGTCTGCGATGAGTGTGCCTCGTCGGCGATGACAGCGAACCTGCGTTCCTTTAGCGATGCGTTCTCGCGGATCTCGTCTAGCACAAAGGGAAACGTCTGGATCGTGACGATAATGATCGGCGCTCGCTCGATCAACGCTTTGGCGAGTTGTTCTGACTTGACGCCTTCCTTTTTGATCCGCCGGACGACGCCCTGCTTGTGCTCGAACTGATAGATCGTCTCCTGCAATTGATCGTCGAGCACGGTCCGATCGGTGATAACGATGACGCTGTCGAATATCTTCGCGTCGTCCGCGTTGTGAAGGTCCGAGAGCTGATGGGCAAGCCAGGCGATCGAGTTCGATTTGCCCGAGCCTGCCGAATGCTGGATCAGGTATTTCTGTCCGCTGCCTTCGGTTCGAGCGGCATCGATCAGGCGGTTGACGGCCTCAAGCTGGTGAAAACGCGGGAAGATCAGTTTTTCGCTCACCTTTTTCCGGCCCTGGTCGTCCTTCTTCTCTTCTTTCTCAAGGTGCACAAAGCGGCCGAGCACTTTAAGCCAGTTGTCGCGCTGCAAAACCGATTCCCACAGATACGCCGTGCGATAGCCGTCCGCATTTGGCGGGTTTCCGGCCCCGTCGTCAAAGCCGCGATTAAAGGGCAGAAAGTACGTGTCGGAGCCTTTCAGCTCGGTGGTCATATAGACCTCGTCCGAACTCACCGCAAAATGCACGAGTGCGCGGCGTTTGAATGCGAGCAGCGGTTCTTCGCGTCGTGTCTCTTTGTCTCGCGGATAGCGGTCGTTCTTGTATTGGCGAATCGCGTCCTGCACGTTCTGCGTAAAATCGGTTTTTAGCTCGGCGGTCGCGACCGGAATGCCGTTGACAAAGAAAACAAGATCGATCGACTTCTCGTTCGAAGTGCTGTAATGCACCTGGCGGACGACGCGGCAGCGAACCGCCTTGTATCTCGCTATGATCTGCTCGTTCAGGCCGCTGCTCGGTTTGAACTGGCAGACGTGAAACTTTGCGTTCAGATGCTTAAGGCCGTGCCGCAAGACGTAGAGCGAGCCGTTCTTGTCCATCTCCTCGCAGGCACGGGCAATTACGGCCTTTTCTTTTTCGTCCTCGTCACGGATCGAGAGCTTTTGCCATTCTTTCGGGTTCTGTTCCCGCAGCCACCAGAGAAGGTCTTCGGTATAAAGTGCCCGTTCGCGGTCGTAGTTCTGCCACTCGCCCTCAAGCCAGCCATTCGCCGCCAAATGCTCGACGATCTCGGTTTCGAATACGTTTTCTTTGTGAAGTTCAGGCATTATTTTGCAGTCCCCGAAGGGCGTATAGCCCCGTCCTTTAGGGCGGGGATTAGATCGGTAAATTGTGCCACAGCCCGCTTAAGCGGGCTTCTCTCCGTTGGCTTTAGCCGTTCGGTTCGGTTTGGAAGGACGTTAAAACGCCCTGTCGCGTCATATTGCCATCCTGTCCACGCCATAAATGGCGTGGCTATGTGCCGCTTCGCGGAACTTAAATATTTTCAATCTCACACCGCGTTTCGCACATCGATCTTGCCGGTGACGGCCGACGAGATGAGGGCGGTGCGGCGTTCCTGCAGCAGCTCGATGGCACGCTCCGCTTCGGCGGTCAGTGCGTCGAGTTTTGCGGTTTCGGCGTCGAGGAATTTCAATATTTCGCCTTGCTCTTCTATTGGTGGTACTGGAACAATCACCGACGCAATCGTGTTTGAGTAGATTACGTCAATTGTCGTCGCGTTACTCAAATAGCTCAGTTGCGTCCTCATCAAGTTGCTATCTTGAATTAGCGTTTTTATAAACACCGTGTTGATTCGTGAATTGTCTGGTTGAAGTCGTAGAAGACACGGATGAAGTATTCCACGTTCCGCATTGTCTGGAAGGATTTCGGCCCGGCCAATGGTTCCGCGTGTCGTTACCAATAAGTCTCCCGGAAAGGCTTCAAAGCCAGCCAAGTCCGCAAATTTTGCGTCAGTAATGAAATTGTCACCAGATTCAAAATCGCAATCTATAACGCTTCGCTGGTTGTACACTTTGATAGACCCTGATTGCATTTCGGCCGAAGTTAGTTGACTTCCAAACGGTCCAGTCTTTATCGCACCATTCTTTTGAAGTACGAAGTACTTGATCGCCCCCACCTCCCAATGTTCCGGGATGTTGCCGAGCCATTGGATGCCGGTGTGTTTTGTTGGGGCGTTGGGGTTGAGGCCGCGGGTGACGGCGTGCGAGATGACGGCCTGGCGTTTTTCTTTAAGCAGTTCGATCAGTCGCCGCTGCTCGGCCACCAATTCATCGATCTTCCCCGTCTCCCGATCCAAAAACGCCGCGATCTGCGTCTGCTCGGCAAGCGGTGGAACAGGGACTTTGATTCCAACGAGGTCCGCCGCATTTATCGCCGGATAACTGACGCCGGTTGAGCGAGCAATGACCATTTCAATAAAGAAACTGGCGGGGATCAGATAGCCAAGAAAGTCGGAAAACAGGCAAGCTCGCGGGCGAACCACTGCGAACCCGGTTGATACAACCAAATTAGGTTCCGCGTGGCGAACTTGTGCTATGGCTCGTAAATAGGTTCGAACCGTCGATACAATTACATCGCCCGACTGCACCCGCCGTCGGGCTCGTGATGGTGCATTTGCGAAGGTCATTGCTTCTTTGATCCGAATACCGTCTAATCCGTCCACGCTCGAAATATCAACATAAAGCAGTTCGTAGTCAGGGTCAGTCCGCTCGTCCAAAACGTCATCGTTATGAGTGGCCACCTCCTTTAACGGTTTGCCTGACCAATGCTCCGGCACGTCGCCGAGCCATTCGACGCCGCTTGGTTTGTATTTTGGGTATGGCGGAACGCTCATTTTTAAAAATCGCCTAGTCTAGTGGCGGCTGTGTCAAAATCGGTTCTTTCGGGCTTTGCCCGTCGATGTGCGGCGAAGCTGAGCTTCGCCGGTAGTCCCCACCACTCTCCTGCGGCTACGCCGCCTTTCCTCGCATCGGCACGGCGGCAGAGCCGCTAGAATCTTTGAACCATCTATCGGAAAAGCAGAGCTTTTCCGCACATCGACGGGCATAGCCCAAGAAGCTGGCCAACGAACCTCTCATTTCGAAAGCCCTCCGATCATTGTCAATATGCGGCCGGTGACGACCTTTAGATCGGCGTCGATCTCGGCAAGGTCACGAGGCGGCTTAAAGACGTAGAAGTGTCGGTTGAAGGGTATCTCGTAACCGACCTTTGTCTTTTCGTGGTCGATCCACGCGTCCGCGGCATGCGGCAGCACCTCGCGTGCAAAATACGCCCCGATGTCGTCCTTTAGCGGCACATTCTCGGTATCGCGGAGTTCGGTGTCGGGTTCGGCGTCGCCGTTTTTGTCGAGGCAAATTTCGGCGTCAGGGTCACGCTCGCCCAAGGCTTGAATGATCGCCTTTTGCTGTTTCGCAGTCGGTTTGAACTCTGCCGAGTTTAACGCTTTTTTGAGCCTCGGCAAAAAAGCAGCCCGATCCATAAACCGCTCGTCAGCGTCGAACGTGTCGAGCGCCGCCGTTAGCTTCTGAAATTCTTCGTCGGTAAAGAATGCAGCTGGCAGACGTTCGCGTCTTTCGGCGTTTACCTGAAAGTTTAGCCGCAAGGGCCGCTCGACCGTGATCGTCGAATAGCCAAAATCCTCGTAATCAAATATCTTGCTCCTTTGCCCTTCCGCAAATTCGCCATAGAGCCGCGTGATCTCAGCGATGTTTTCGGCGGAAAGCTCGTTCCGCTTTGAACCGAGCGATTTCCGCATTTTTACAAACAGAGCGGCGGCGTTGATGAGCTGTATCTTGCGCTTGCGTTCGTCCGGCTTGTGGTTTGAGAGTATCCAGACGTAGGTCGAGATGCCCGTGTTGTAAAACATATCGGTCGGCAGGGCGACGATCGCTTCGAGCAGGTCGTTTTCGATAATGTATTTGCGGATGTTCGATTCGCCCGAACCCGCTCCGCCCGTAAACAGCGGCGAACCGTTGAGCACGATCCCGATGCGGCTGCCGCCTTTTTTTGGATCACGCATTTTCGAGATCAGATGCAGCAGGAAAAGCAGGCTCCCGTCAGACACACGCGGCAGGCCGGGGCCAAAACGCCCGCCAAAACCCTGGCGTTCGTGCTCGTTGCGAACCGACGTCTCGATCTTTTTCCACTCAACGCCAAACGGCGGATTCGAGAGCATATAGTCAAAATCGCGTCCGGCATGGCCGTCGTCCGAGAGCGTGTTGCCAAAGATGATGTGCGAGATGTCCTGCCCCTTGAGCAGCATATCCGCCTTGCAAATGGCGTAGGATTCGGGGTTGAGTTCCTGGCCAAAGACGACGAGACGCGCCGCAGGGTTCATCTCGTGAAGATGCTCTTCGGCGATCGAGAGCATTCCGCCCGTGCCGGCCGTCGGGTCGTAAAGACTGCGGACGGTGCCCGCCTTGCTCAATACATCGTCATCTGCGTTAAAAAGCAAATTGACCATCAGGCGGATCACTTCGCGAGGCGTGTAATGCTCTCCGGCCGTCTCGTTCGAGAGTTCGGCAAAACGGCGGATCAGCTCTTCAAAGATCAGGCCCATCTGGTCGTTCGAGACCGTATCAGGATGAAGATCGGCACCCGCGAACTTTTGCACGACCTGATAGAGCAGGTTGGCTCCGTCAAGCCGCTCGATCTGAGCAGCGAACTCGTATTTTTCAAAGATGTCGCGGCTGTTTTCGCTAAAGCCTTGTATGTAATCGATCAGGTTCGCCTTGATGTTGTTCGGGTCGTCGAGCAACTTCTTCAGGTCAAAACGCGATGTGTTGTAAAACGTCTGCTTTGCCGCCCGCAGCAAAAACGGAGCGATCGCAATGCCGCTATTCTTTCTCGCCTCATATTCGCGGAAAACATCGGCCTTCGTCGCCGCAAGCACGCAATCAAGCCGCCGCAACAGCGTGAACGGCAAGATCACCTTGCCATAATCCGACTGCTTGTAATCGCCGCGAAGAAGATCGGCAACCGACCAAAGAAATGCCGCAAGTGTGGAGAACGTCATAGATAAGCTGTGAAATGCAGTGAAATGAAAAGACTCGTCAATCATACAGTCTTACAACATCCATTTTCAAAAATTGCGGGCCGAAGCACGAGCTTGCTTGACAACGCGTTACGGATAGGAGTAGCGTTGTTGGCAACTCATAACTTCAAGTGGCCGGGCTTTGCCGGTCGGGAAACAACGGGGAAAGGGCACCTCAGCATATCAAGGCTTACCCTGTTTGGTTTTTTGGATCAAATTTAACTTAGACGCATCGTCTTTGTCTTAACTCGCGGGGACTTAGTGTATGTCTACTTCATCTCTTCCTGGAACAGGTTTGCGGAAACGCATTCTCATTGGCGGCTCGATCGCGGCCGTGGTCGTGCTAGTCACGCTCGGTGCGATGGGCCGCAACGGACTCTTGCCTCACACGGACGGCCTAACGGGCAAGAAGTTCGGATGGTTCGGTAAGGAACTGCCAAAGAATGCGGGCAGCACCTGGAACCCGTTCGCGGCACCGCTTCCGACGCCGACACCGCAGCTTGCGAAAGAATACATTTACGCGGGTTCGCGCCTTTTAGCGGTCGAGGATGCAAATGCCAATGCCGCGCCGCCTACAGATCTCGCTGTCTGGAGACCGTCTTCCGGTGTGTGGTGGATCATGGCCGGAAATGGCTCCCCACAAGTCGTACAAGGCTGGGGAATGCAGGGCGACATTCCGGTTGCGGGCGATTACGACGGCGATGGCAAGACGGACTTTGCGGTCGTAAGGCCGGGAGCGAGTTCGCTCGACTGGTACGTGATCAATTCGAGCAGCGGAGCCTCGACCGGCGGCAGCTTTGGGTTACCGACGGACAAGCCGGTTCCCGCTGATTTCGACGGTGATGGAAGGACGGATTGGGCGGTTTATCGTGCGTCGAATAATACCTGGTACATCTTGCAAAGCTCCGATTCGCAGACGGTTTACCTCGCTTATGGCACATCCGGTGATCAGCCTGCTCCTGCCGACTTCGACGGCGACGGCAAGGCGGATCCGACGGTTTGGCGCCTCAGCAACTCGACCTTCTACACGGCTCGCAGTTCCGATAACACAACGCAGTCGATGAATATGGCACTCGCGGGCTACACATACGCCTCGGGAGACGTTCCGGTTTCGGGTGACTACGACGGTGACGGAAAGGCGAACTATGCGATCCGTAACGGCGCTTCGTGGCTGATCGCGAACGGCTCACTCTCATCTGTCGCCGCAAATACACCATCCGGCGATCAGGCAAGCGACAAGCCCGTTCAGAACGATTACGACGGCGACGGCATCTGCGACATTGCCGTCTGGCGTGACTCAAACGGCACCTGGTACATTCGCCAGTCGTCAAACGCCACAACCCGCACCGTCCAATGGGGCACCTCAGGCGATACGCCCGTCCCAGCACTTTACAGGAGATAGCTAAACAATGAATCGAAATTTCAGAAAAACTCACTATTCTTTGCTTTCGGCGTTGTTTGCCTCCATTGCAATTATCGCCGCTTGCGGCGTTGCGACCTTCGCTCAACCAGCTGCTCAGCATACAGAGGGCAAATCCGATCAAACACTTAGAGGTTCTGGACGGATCAACCCTTCGACACTTGCAATGGAATTTAGCCTTCCGTTGGGGAGCTATCCGGGTCGTGGAATCAATCTACCAATTTCGATTAGCTATAGTTCGAAGCTTTGGCGTGTGGAATACCTTGACAGTGAACCTGACCAAGGATTGGGCTGCGTCTCGGTGAACAATGCACGGTTCGGAGAGAGGAGTGCCTCTGGTTGGACATCAAGTATCGGCGCACCTTCCATAGAATATACGTCGAATGTTTGGTACGACAGTGTTGGCGGTGTGTTCCACCCCGAAACCAACAATAGCTGTGATCCGGCAGGTAGTGGAAACCAGTCTGCGAGAATTGTCAGGCGGGTTATTCTTCACCTTCCTAGCGGAGAAACTCATGAGTTGTTGGCTAGCAGTGATCAGATCCAGACACTTCAATCGCTAAATTCGCCGGATTATAACTACGAAGGCACATTCTATGCAGTTGATGGCTCAAACATAAAATACATTCAAGACTCACAGAACGGCATCTTCAAAGTACAGATGCCCGACGGTTCGTTCTATTCAATGGGGTCTGGAACAAATTCGGATCGCGTTGCATCCACATATACCGATCGAAATGGCAACCATATAGATTATTACAGCGCCGACAATGCACATCCAAACGGATACTGGACCGATACACTTGGGAGGACGATTGATGTGCCTGTCCAGCCCCCATTTTTTACCCCAGATGGAAAGCTAGTGTTTTTGTTCTAACTGACATTGAATCGGGATCGAGTTT
>CALMYB010000007.1 GCA_937873515.1 uncultured Acidobacteriota bacterium | reverse complement strand
ACCGTTCACCACTCACCATTCACATTTTTTCAAAACCCAACGGCCGGCTCGACCGTGTTCTCATCATAGCGAAACGACGCGCCCGTTAGAAGCACAAAGTGCACGAAATGCACAAAATGCACGAAATGCACAAAATCGAATCGTTATCGACGGAAGAACGAGATGCTGCCTTGTTGGTTGGTGACCGAGAGAGTTGCGCTGCCGTCGCCGAATTTCCCGACAACGCGGCGTCCGTCGCCGATATAATTTATCGCACCGCCGCCGAACACGCCGAGCGAGATGTTGCGTGTCGTCGGTGCGGTCGCAACGACGCGGAATGAGGAATTGAATGGAATGCGGAGGTTGATCGCACCTCGGGTCGATGCGAACCGATACGTTCCGCCCGCGACTATGTCACCGTCGTAGAAGATATCGCCCGTCACGTTCTCTGCCGACACGGCGCTTGCCCCGATATTCGTCAGAGTGATGTCGCCTTCGGTCGAGATCCGCGCTCGCACGAGGCCGCCGCGAACGTTCGAGACGTTCAAGTTTCCCATACGCGTCTCAATATCGACCATCGTCGTGTACGGCACACGCACGGTAAAATTCACGCTGCCGATATCGCCGCGATCTTGATTATCTTTGACCAGGTTGATGACTATCGTTCCCGAGAGATTCTGCGGGGCGACATTCGCCGCCGGGGCTTCAAGCGTGGCGACGATCTGGATCTCAGGACGGTTCCATCCCTCGACCGTGACGGTGCCGCTCTTATTCATCAGCTGAAGGCGGACGTTGCTTGGCGCCGGATACGTTCTCGAAAACTTCTTCTGCGAGAATGCCGAGACAGAAAGAACCGCTACCAACGCGGCGAGAGCCGTGGATCTGAGAGCTGAAGGAATATGACTGGAGAGTTTCCGGCAAAAGGACATTGTGCTAAAGATCCGAGAAATCACGCAAAAGATTCATTTTATCCGTTAATACGGAATCAAGCATCTCCGCAGAGAGATCGTCCTCCGGATCCTGTTTCAGGATATTCGTATATTGTGCGACCGATTGATCGATCACGCGCATATTTCGGTCAAATGCCTCGCGCGTTTTTTCGTTCCATTCGGCACGGCGCATCTCGACGCGAGCGTTCCAATATTCGATCGCCTTTTGCTGTTCGGCAAAATGCCGCTCGCGGGCCTGCTGCGGCGTCGAGATCAGGCCGAGCTTGCCAAGCACCTTCTCCATTGTCGTCTCTTCGGAAGAAGAACGCAGCGGTGAGGCACTCGCCTCGGGCCTCGAGTATGTTCGAATGCCAATGATGGTGAGCAAAGAACTGACGATCGCGATCAGAGCAAACCCGGCCGCAAGCTGCGGCAGCGAAAATCGCCAGAATCGGCGCGTCGGCGGTTCGGGTTCGACCGGCGGCGGCTTGATCTCGCTCTCTATCACGTTGCTGATACGCCGCCAGAGAGCGGGTGAATTCGGCGGAGTGAGCAGATCCTCGGCGTCTTCGCGGCAAACATCGAAGATCGCCGCAAGGTCTTCGCAAACGGCAGAACATTCGAGGCAGACCGCAAGATGCTCGCGAACCCCGTCCGCAAGTGCCGGATCAAGCTCGTTGTCGAGGAACGGGCTGATCGTCGCTCTGCACTCTTCACAATTCATTGTCTCTTGCTGCCTTTTGCGAGCATTTCGGCCCGCCAACTCTCTAACTTTAGATAGATTAGCCCGACAAGCATTTGGTTGCCTTGCCGAATGCCGTAAAACGAGATAAAGGCACGAACTAAGCCTTATTATCGGCGTTCGTGCCTTCCCTTGGGATCTTGCCTCTCTAACCCTTTACCTGCACGAGCAGGGAGCGAAGCTTCAGCCTAGCCTTGTGAAGCTGTGATTTCGATGTTCCGACCGAAATTCCAAGCCTTTTCGCGACCTCTTCGTGCTCAAATCCGTTCACATCGTGAAGAATGAACACGTTTCGGTAGCCGTCCGGCAGTCCGGCGATCGCATTCTTTAAGGCAATGCGGTCGATCACCTGCATTTTCCCGGGATTTGCGGTGCCGAGAACCGTCTGCTCCGGCATTTCGCCGTCGTCGCTCGTCCGCTCGTTCTTGACGGTGCGACGTCTGAAGTGCATCAGCACCTGATTGACGGTCATTCTATGCAGCCAGGTCGAGAATGCGGAATCGCCTCGGAAACTGCCGATCTTCTTGAAAAGCTGAACAAAAACTTCCTGTGTGAGGTCTTCGGCGTCGGTCTGACTTGCCGTCATCCGGAGCGCGAGGCTGTATGTCCGGCGATGATAGCGCGAATAGATCACCTCGAAGGCCGCAAGACTTCCTTCCGCCGCCATTCGGCAAAGCTCAAGGTCCGGTGCGTCCGGGTCTATCTCAATTTCAGCTTGTACGGGAGACCGAAGAACACCAACTCGGGCGTCCTCAAGCCCATGGGCGACATTCGAATCGATCGCCAATGTTGCAATATCCATAGTCGAACCTATCAGATCGCTGCCTGATTGTAGTACTTCTTCGTGGGCTATGATGTTCGACCTCCTATGAATAGTTGCTTCTACTGCCCACATTTTAATCTTTTTTTTCAAAAATAGTAAAGAAAAATGTGCCGGAATCGTGGAGCACGCGATAATTGCAGAGATCGATCGCTCCACAGGTAGCCTCGAACTGTGCGGCTTCCGACGGCGAAACAGCTAGCCTTGTGTGAATGCTTTGCTCGCCGGGATCGTGGACTGATCAGGCATATCGCACATTCTAGCCGTGATTTTCACCGGATGTAAATCGACCGTCATTCCCATTTTTCCGCTTCTTGCGGATACGGCGTATAATTTATAATCAAGGTACGAGCGTGGTGGTCGCGGTCGGGTGTCTATGCTGAAATTTCGCAATTCTTTGACGAATGAGATCGAGGAATTTGAGCCTCTTGGCGGCGAAGTGAAGATGTACACGTGCGGGCCGACGGTTTGGAATTTTGCTCATATCGGTAACTTTCGTACATTCATTTTTGGCGATGTTCTTCGCCGTTATCTGAAACACAAGGGCTATGAGGTTCGGCAGGTGATGAACCTGACGGATGTGAACGACCGCACGATCGCCGAGGCCGAGCGGCAAGGCATTACGCTCGACGAACTGACGCGGCATTTCGTCGAGGTCTTTTGGGAAGATATCGATGCGTTGAATTGCGAGCGGCCTGAATACACACCGCGTGCGACCGAGCACATCCCCCAGATCATTCGTCTGATCGAGAAACTGATCGCGAACGGCCACGCGTATGAATCCGGGGGCTCGGTCTATTATCGGATCGCTTCGTTCCCCGAATACGGCAAGCTCTCGCGGCTCACCGTAGGTTCGATCTTCGACTGCGAAAGGATGGACGCCGATCGCTATCGAAAAGTGAATGCGTGCGATTTCGTACTTTGGAAAGCTGTCGGCGAGGACGAACCTGTCGGCTGGGACGCACCTTTCGGTCGCGGGCGGCCGGGCTGGCATATCGAATGTTCGGCGATGGCGATGGAGTTCCTAGGCGAGACGTTCGACATACACGTCGGCGGCGTCGATCTGAAATTCCCGCATCACGAGAATGAGATCGCACAGTCGGAAGGCGCGACCGGCAAGCCTTTCGTGCGGTATTGGCTGCACGGCGAGGTCCTGAACGTCGATGACGAAAGGATGTCAAAGACATCGAACAATGTGCTCACGCTTCGCGATATAACGAAGCTTGATGTGAGTCCGCTCGCGGTGCGTTATCTGCTGCTCTCCGTTCCCTTCGACAAGCCGCTGAATTTCACTCCCGAGAATCTGCACGGCGCTCAGGCAACGGTCAAGAAGCTTCACGACTTTTTCCGCCGTCTCCGGGATGAGCATCTTGCCGAGGGCGAAACGCCGGATTTTCACAAGACGGTCGATACTTTCACGTCGGACTTTGAGGCGGCGATGGACAACAATTTGAATACCGCCGCCGCTCTCGCCGCCCTCCATTCGCTGATCCGTGAGGTCAATATATCGCTTTCGAACCAGACGCTCAGAAGCGAGGATCGCCAGGCGGTTTTTAAAGCACTTGAAGGCTTCGACGCTGTTCTTGGAATATTTTGTCGAGCTGAAAAGGAATGGCTGCCGTCCGACATCGCCGCACTTATCAAGCAGCGGAACGACGCGCGAAGGTCACGGGATTTTGGCCGTTCGGACGAGATCCGCGACCAGCTCTGCGACCGCGGATTCGTCCTCGAAGACACGCCTTTCGGCGTACGCTGGAAACGAAAATAACCTACCCTGCGAGAACCGAATCGACCTTCGCCTTTAGCGTTGAGGCGGCGGCCGCAAGATGAGCCTGCTTGCCGTCATACCACTGCTTGTCAGCCGATTCTTTTTCTTTCTCGACCGACAATGCACGACGCGTTTCTTCGGGTGCCGTCCCGCCGTAGATCGTGCGTATCGCGACAAAATTCTCAGCGGAAAGAGCAGCAGTTATCTCCTCGGCCGACATTGAAAGCTCGCGGCCGAGGACCTCACGTGCGGCAGTCTGCACGACCTCCGGCGAGAGTTCGTGCTTGTCCACTTCGAGTGCCGCTTTAACCGCCGTCCCGACGATCTTGTGCGAGATGTGAAATGACAGGCCTTCGTGCCGAACGATCGAATCGGCCAACTCGGTTACCGTGATGAAGTTGGCTTCGGCACGATGTCGCAAAGTGTCGGTCTTGAATGTTGCGGCCTTCAGGCTATTCGCAAGGAGCGAGACGGCTCGTGTTGCATCTCGGACGGCACTCGCGACCAGAGGTTGAATGTCGTCCTCGGAATCGTTTATATCGCCGAAAGGCGTGTTGTGGACAGCTGTAAGTACGCCAAGTGCCTGGCCGAGGCCTTTGCTCGCGATGGCTCGAACGTGTTCGATCGCGACGGGATTTCGCTTCTGCGGCATTATCGACGAACCTTGAACATAACCGTCCGAGAGGACGATCACGTCAAATTCCTGCATCGCCATCAGGAGGAATTCCTGTGCGAACTTCCCGACGTTCACGAGCAGAGCGCTTACCGCGCCCAACAATTCCGTAAAATAATCGATCGAAGCGATCGAAGCATACGAGTTCACAGTCGGTGCGCTGAAGCCCAGCAGATCCGACGTGAGTTCGCGGCTGATAGGAAAGCCGGTCGTCGTGATCGCACACGCACCGAGCGGACTGTAGTTCATATTCTCGAATGCGCTCTGCAGCCTTCGAATATCGCGGCCGAGATTCTCGGCGATCGCAAGCAGGAAATGCGCAAGTGTCGACGGCTGGGCAGGCTGCGTATGCGTATAAGCCGGAATGAGCGTCTCGTGATGCTGTGATGCGAGAGCAAGCATCACTCCGCGAAGGGCCATCGTTTCATTGAAAAGTTTTAGCGCGACCTTTCGCAGATGCAGGCGATAGATCGTAACGTCGATGTCGTTGCGGCTGCGGGCGGTGTGGAGCTTGCCGGCAACCTCTTTGTCTTCACAATTTGCCTTGATCTCCCGCTGGAGCAGGAAAAAAAGATCTTCGTATGAGCCGTCGTATTTTGCCGCACGGATCTCGTCGAGGTCGAGTTTACTGAGCGCCGTGAGCAGCATTTTCAGTTCAGCTTCCGAGATGATCTCCTGCTCGGCGAGCATGATCGCGTGTGCATGATCGACGTCGATCAGTGCTTCGAGAAAGTAACTCTTTGCGTCCTCAAAACAATCGGCCAGCACATTCTCCGTATAGCTTGGCGCAGGAAATTTCTCTTTTTCAACTGACACTTTCTAGATCTCCCCGGTTCAATAAAGCAATGGGCACCGTCCAACTCGATGCAAGCTCGTGCCGAGCGATGCCCTCAATCATACAAGTTCCCGTCGAAACTATTTCGACGGAGCTTTCGGCAAGCTCAGCATATTTGCGAGCATACGGTAGGCACCCGGCGTGCCGACCGGCAACTGTCGGAAGAATGAAAAGGCGTTGTAAACATAAACTCCTTTTCCAAGTTTCGCGTAGATCAGCCCGCCGGTCACGGGGTCTTCGCCTTCATCGGCAGTTTCGGTCAAAGAGACCCATTCGGGCCCAAGCTGCGTAAGCGTGTAGAGATTTCTCTCCTGCACCCAGTTGTCCCAATCGCTCTGCCCGATCTTGTTCGGATACGTAAAGATCGGATCGTTCGGAATGAGCATTTTCACGGGTGCAGTCTCATCGACAACACGCACGTTCGAGATCCGCTGCTTGCCGTTGACCACGCCGTCCATCTTCGCCGCAAAAGGCAGCATATTGTTCTGGATTATCTGGTTCTGCTGATACTGCACGATCAGCGTACCGCCTTTCTTTACGAAATCGAGCAGGCGTCCGTTGTTAGCAACGAAATCAGGCCGAACCTGCGATGCGCGTATGCCGACAACGATCGTGTCGAACCGCGATAGGTCGCCGGTCGCAAGATCCTTTTCCTCGAGCATCGTTACCGGCAGGCCAAGACGTTTGATCGCCGCGGGAACCGCGTCTCCGCTGCCCATGATATAGCCGACGCGGACGGGAGCGACCTTAAGGTCGAGAACCTCGGTCGCGACGGTCGCGGTCGAATATCGACGATGCGTTTGAATGTGAGGATACGCGATCTCCTGCATCGACTGGTCGAAGACCTGGCCGCCGACCTTCGCATTGACCGTAACATCGTACTTGCCGACCTTCGCACCGGCCGGCACGACCACGTCGAAGGTGACCGCGGTCTTTTCGTTCTTGGCCTTGAGGTCAAAGTCTGCGGAAGCCGGCGTTGTGCTCCAACCCGCGGGAAGCACGAGGCTCACTGAACCTTTTGTTTCACGCGGTGCCTGGTTCGTAACCGAAACCACGATACGCTGCTTCTGCTCTTTTGCTGAGGCCGGAACGATCAACAGATTCGTGTCCGGTGCGACCGTGATCAGAGGTACGACATTGAGATCACGGCGGAGTTCGCCGCGGATGTCATCAGCAAACCGATATTCGACGGGCTGCGAAACCGCTATATCGACACCGCCGATCGACATCGTGACCTCGGCGGTTACGAGTTTGTGTTGGAACGGAGCGTTCTTGACGGCATCGGAGGAGCTCCAATCGAATGTAAAATTGTGCCGCGGCTTTTCAAGCCAGTATGGCTGCGTCGGTGCCGCATTCGAAGCCGCTGTCAATCTGAAATATGACGCAGCATCTGCCTTTTCAGGCCGGAAGAAGAATGAGTTCCCTGCCGGTTTAGGTTCCGAGGCGGTTTCGACGTTCCAGCCCGAAGGCGTATTCAGCTTAACGTTCTTCACGACCGCTGCTTTACCGAACACCTTTACCGAAACTCCGGTCGAATCACCCGCCACTATCGTGTCTGTGTCGCTCAAAGCATCAACGACGACGCCAGCGGCAAGCTGAAGGGCATGCGCGAATTCCTGTTCTTTTTCGGCGATCAGAGCCTTTGCATAGGGATTCTTCGCAGCATCCTTCGCTTCGCGTGCTTGCTTTACGCCAGCGGCGAGAACCGGAACGATCTTCTCTGGAGCGTACGCATTGTATTCATCGAGGGCTTTCTTCGCGGTCGCCTGAAGCGCAGCGAGTTTGTCGGATAGCCCGGCCTCGTTATCGTCGGTGATCTTTGCGATGCCGCTGATCGAGGTGTCGATCCCTTCAAAAATGTCGTTTTCCGGTGAGCTCGTCGTAACCTTCGAATCGAGCAGCTTTTCGCCCGAGAATTGATCTCCGCGGCGCTCGATCGTGCCCATTTCCTGGGTCTTGTGCTGGCTGCGGCCTTCGCTCGCGATCTCGGCATAGGAACGTCCGATGAGCGGATCGAAATGTCCTGTATCGACCGTTACGGAAACCTTCTCGCCCGCCGGAGCCGTAAAACCTTGGCCCATATAGAGCTTTTTCGCCTGCCACGGAAGCAGGCCTTCTTTGATCTGTTCAGGGAACTGGTTCGGGTCGGCCGCCGCCTTGTAAGCGAGCGGCGTCAAGTAGCCTGCGAGTTGGTGCTGGCCGTGGCCGTCGGCTGGAGTACCCGAGAAACGCGAGATGATGACGAGCGGACGGAACGTCCTGATCGCACGGACCATTTCCGCAAGCGTCGGCTGTTCTCCCCATATACGCGTCGCTTCTGCACGCGTTTTCGAGAAGCCGTAATCCATCACATTCGTGAACATTTGCTGGCCGCCGTCAAGACGCCTCGCCTGCAGGAGTTCTTCTGTGCGGATAACGCCGAGAGGCTCGAACAGCTCGGGCCCGATCACATTCTGCCCGCCTTCACCGCGATTGAGCGCGAGATAGACGGTTCGCGCATTCTCACCTCGAGCGAGATATGCGATCAGATTTGAATCTTCATCGTCAGGATGGGCACCTGTGTGCATCGCGCTTGCGGTCGTCTGCAAACGCTTGAGTTGCTGCCCGAGGCCGATGGCACCCATATCGTAAACAGGACGGACCTGCGCCCGTGTGTTCGGAACATTCAGAAAGGCCAAAACGAACAGCAATGAGAGAACAGTAACTTTCCTAAACCTTGATAGCATCGACTTCTCCTTTATCGGTGAGACTGATCAAGTAACCAGAGATCACCGTCACTACACACCCAACCACGTTGAACCACAAAAACTCGATGTCCGTAAAGTGGCTTGCGACCCAAACGGAACCGATCCCGAATAAGAGGCCAAAGAACGCCCCGCGAGCTCGTGCTCGTTTCACGGCGAATGCAAGCACGAAGACCCCCAAAAGCGATCCGTAGAAAAATGATCCAAATTTATTGACGACCTCGATCAGCGAACCGAGATTTGTCGCATATGTCGCCACAATGCAGGCGAAAATGCCCCAAACGAATGTCGCGATCCGGCCGAAGAAAACATACTGGCGGTCGGTTCCGTCCTTCTTAAAATGCCTGCGGTAGAAATCGATCGTCGTCGCCGTGGCCAGGGCGTTAAGCTCTGCGGAGATCGACGACATAGCCGCCGCAAAGATGGCAGCGATGATCAGGCCGATCACGCCCATCGGCATATTCTGTACAACAAATGACGGAAAAACGTAGTTCACGTCATTAAAGCTCTCGTTCTTTGTTGCGGTCTTTACGTAATCAACGCCATTCTTTCGCGAGGCGTTGAAAGCCTTGTCCGCAGCAAGATATTCCTGCTTGGCCGCATCCGTCCTCTCCTTAAGAAAACCTTCGGCCGCCAACTCACGCCGGTGATGAGCTGCGTCAAACTCGCCCTTGAGAGTTTGGTACTGCGCGGTCTGAGCGACCTTGCCGACCTCGACCTGATTGAAGATCATCGGCGGCGCCGTGAACTGGTAAAAGACGAAGACCAAGACGCCGACGAGCAGGATCATGAACTGCATCGGGATCTTAAGGAACGCGCTCATCAGGAGAGACGTCCTGCCTTCGGAAACCGACTTCGCCGTCAGGAATCGCTGCACCTGGCTCTGGTCGCAGCCGAAGTATGAAAGGAAAAGGAACAGGCCGCCGATCATTCCCGACCAAAGCGTGTACTTTTCCTTGAGATCGAAGCTAAGGCTTACGGTCGTAAGTTTTCCTGTCGCACCCGCAAGCGTCAGGCCGTCCGTGAACGAAACTCCTGCCGGGAACTGCGAAATGATCACGAACATACAGACGAAAAGGCCAAAGAAGATGACGAACATCTGCTTCACGTCCGTCCAAGTGACGGCCTGAACGCCGCCGATCATCGTATAGATGGTCGTCGATAAACCGATAACGAAGATGGTCGTCATCTCATGCCAGCCGAGCACGATCGAGAGAATGACCGAAGGGGCAGCGATGATCACGCCCACACCAAGGCCGCGGGAGATCAGAAAAAAGAAACTAGTCAGGCTGCGCGTTTTTGCGTCGAACCGGCGTTCGAGATATTCGTATGCGGTGTAAACGTTAGCCCTGTAAAAGAACGGGACCGCCGTGATGCAAAGAATGATCATTGCAAGCGGCAAGCCGTAATAGAACTGAATGAAGCGCATTCCGTCCGAATACGCCTGGCCGGTCGTGCCGACAAGCGTGATCGCGGAAAGCTGCGTTGCCATTACCGAGAGCCCGACAGCCCACCAAGGCAGACTGCGATTCGCGAGGAAATAGCCCTCGACATTCCCGCTGTGCTTGGTCATCCGAATGCCGTCCCAGATGACATAGACGAGATACGCGACGACAACTGCCCAATCCAAAGGTCTCATTTTTGTTCAGTGCGAAAAATAATAGGAAAAGGCCTCTAAGAGCGCGATCACGAGCACCGTCGTTACGATGACAGCAAGATAGATCCGATACCACCATTCGTCAGGCCGTTCAACAGGTGGCTCATCCGGCTTAGTTGTATGATCTTTCATCGCAAGCAAAAAAGCGGTTCGCCGATGCCCCGTGGGAGTGGAGCATCGGCGAATCTTTTACTTCCTTTAGAAGTGGAACTTGAGGCCGATCTGGAACTGTCGGGCATCAAGCGAAGTTACCGGACGCGTGGTCGTGCTCGGCAACGCCTGGGTCGGGTTTCCAAGAGCATCTGTCGTCACGGTAAGACTGTTGATCTGATAGATGCTGTTGATGTTGAACACATTCACGAACTCGCCAAAGACCTCAAGGCGAAGTCTTTCCGTGAACGGAAAGAAGCGCGAATAGCGGAAATCAACGTTGAACTGCTTCGGCGTCACTCCGGAATTACGGGTGATCCCGACAGGGTTGTCAGTACCGTTGAATCCGTCGTGGTTAATGTCCGTTGCAGCAACGATGTTGTAGCGTTCGCCGCTGTTCGCCGTTGCGATGATACCGAACTGGTTATTGTTCACGAGGTAGTTCAACGCCTTGTTCTCAAAGTGGAAGTCCGGGCGGCCGACAAAACTGAGCACGAAGGTATGACGCTGGTCAGCGAGCGACGGGCCGTAATCGCGTTTGCGATTTGTCGGATCCTGCTGTACAAGTCCGCCGGCCTGTGTGGCCACAAGGTTCTGTTCCGGGGCGTCATCCATCGACTTCGAGAGCGTGTAGTTCGCGCTGAACTGATAACCCTTCGAAAATCGCTTGTTGAGCTGAACCGTAAACGCGTTGTAGTTCGAATTGCCGGAAGCTTCGGCAAGAAGGATGTCGTTGAACCGCGGATCCATACGCGTCGCCGCGCTGACCGAATCTGCGTAGATCGGACGACCATCCGCAAGAGCTCCGACCGGATTGATGCGGTTGACGCTTCTGTAGATCGGGATATGACGGCCGCTCGAGTGGATATAGCCGACCGTGAACGAAAGGTCTTGGGTCAATGCCTGTTCGACCTGTACGTTTCCGTGGATCGCGTACATATTCTCGAAATCCGATGCGATACCAGTGATGTTCTGTCGCGGCGGCGTACCCGTCGAGACATTATTCGGGAATCCCGGGGCTCCCGGCAAAGCGGGGTTAGTGAACGAGACCGTAAAGGACTTCGGGCTTCCATTCCCCTGAAGTGCCCGTTGGTACATATCCAGATAGACCGTATCGAAGTAGATACCTGCACTTGCACGAATGACCGTCGGACGCTTGCCGTCTCTGACGCCATAGACCAAGCCGAAACGGGGAGCAAAGTTGTTCTTATCGACCTTGAATTTACGCGACGGTTCGTAGGCCGCCGTCGAGTCTGCCTTCGGAATGTTGTAAAGGTCGTATCTGAAGCCGTAGTTGAGTTTCAGTTTACGCGTGATCTTCCAGTCATCCTGAGCAAAGAAATTGTAGAACGTGCTGTTGAATTCGATGTTCGTGTCACCGAAGATCTGGTCAAAACGGGTGTAGGCGAACGGGTTCGCGCCCGTATTTGCCGCAACGTAGTTCGCAATACTTGAGAACGTGTAGCGGACGAAGGAGTTCGACCGGCGGGTGTCCCCTATATGGTTGAAACCGAAGCCAAATTTCGCCACGTGATCGCCATTTGTCCACGTAAGGTTGTTCTGGACCTGGTTGGTGATCTCAAGTGGAGCGATCGTATCTGCGTTCTCAGGTGCACCAAAGTTCGCAACACCTGTGATGACAATGCTCGGCCCCGTACCCGAATGGCTGTTCGCGATGTTTCGCGAATCGCGCTTTGCGTACTGATATCGAAACTCGTTTAGGAAGTTCTGCGAGAAGGTCGAGACGAGCTGAAGGCCGACCGAATACGATTTGTCCAGGAAGTCGATGCTTCGCTCAAGCGTCGTCAGGCCGCCGCCGATATTGTCCGGCGAGACGTTCTTGAAATAGTTGAACCGACCGCTAAGCCTATTGTTCGTGTTCAGCTGAGCGTCGGTCCTGAAGATAAAGAAGTTGACCTTCTGTGCGGCCGGAATCGCGGTCGGGAATGCCGAGGCCGGAACGCCCGCAGCGATCAACGCCTGCTTATTCGCCTCAGTTACGGTGATGACACGCTGCGGCTCACCGCCGAGGTCACGCTTAACCCACTCGTAGCCTGTGTAGAAATGCCAGCGATCCTTGATGATCGGGCCGCCGATCGACGCCGTAAAGTCGTCAACCTTGGTCTCGGGCTTCATTGACAGCGGTGACGTGTTAAAAGGCCGCGATGACATCGGGGTCCGACGGAAGCGATAGCTTACCTCTCCGTGGAATCCATTCGTGCCAGACGGAGTGATCGCATTCATGATCAGGCCCGGCGTGTTGCCGAACTCCGGAGCAAAACCGTTCGTCACGAGCTGAACCTCGCTGACGAAAGTGTCCGAGATCGGCATAAGGCGGATGCCGCCGCGATCCTGCTGGGTATTGTTGTTGCCGTCAAGTTGGTAGTTCGTGCGGCGAGTGTATCCGTTGGCGTTGATGCGCGGCACACCGAACTCTGCGTTCGGGCGGCCCGTAACGTTTGCCTGCAGAAGCGCATAGTTGTACGGGTTGCGCGAAACAAGCGGCAGGTTCTCGACCTCGCGTGCATTCATGACGCGCCCTAGGTCGATCTTTGCCGAGTCGGCGATAGGAGCATCGGCATCAACCGTCACGGTTGCCGACACATCACCTATTTCAAGTACCCCGTTCACCGTGGCTGTCTGTCCGGTCGTTAGGGTGATCCCCTCTCGAACGAGCCGCTTATAGTTCGGGGCTTCGACCGTAACCTGATAGGTGCCAAGCGGGAGCAGCGGAGCCCTGTACACACCGTTGCCGTCGGTAACAACCGTACGTTCGGTGCCGGTCTGAGTATTTTTTACAACGACCTTCGCACTGGGCACCGCACCGCCCGAAGCGTCAGTGATCGTGCCCTCGATCTGGCCGTTCAATGCCTGTGATTGTGCCCGCGCAATGTAACTGGTGCCTAGTGTAAAGACACCGATCAGCAGACAGTAGAAGAAGATTCTGGTGGCGGTTCTTGCCTGATTCATAATAAGAGGCTTCCTTATAGATCTTAAAATTTTCCAACGGCTGTTTGAGCAGTTTTATCGCCCTGAATGGAAACAGGCTGATGAAACCGGCCGTCGAGCCTTGACCCGATAAATTTTCGGTGAAAGCAACTAACGAACGAGAAAGACATTTTCGTTCATCTACTATCTATACCTAATATGGTGTATATAAGCAAATCGAAATTAATATAAATTTTCGCGCTTTACAATACTTTACATTTGCGCGGAAAGGCCGCGGCACATAGCCCGAATACGGGACGCAAAAGGCCCGTGATCGCTCACGGGCCAGTTGAAGTTTGTAGGAGAAGGGTTGGCGGTGCGGGATACTACTCGGCGACTGCCATTTCCTTCTCTTTCGCTTGCTTCTTGATACCGCCGATCTGAACGAGGTTATCGCCCTTGATCTGGTTCTTGTCCATGACCATCTGCTGATAGAGTTTACGCATCATCTGCATTTCCTCGGCAGCCGTCTTAGGACCTTCCATGTGCGGCTTGTTCGGACGCGAAAGATCTACCTCGTTCAAAGTAAGGTTGTGCTCGGTCGAATCGAGTTCGACGTGCTTGCCGCGAGCGAAGACCTCGTGACGGCCATGATCCTTGTACCATTTCGCAACGGTCGCGTTCTGGTGCATATTCTCGATGATATTGCGCCAGCCGATGCCGGTGTTGTAGGCACAGAATGAGATCTCGCCCTCCTGCGTTCCGTACGGAATGATGCACATTTCCGTTCTGCGGAAGTCGTAGTTGAAAAGGTCCTGGAACCACATTCCCGCTATAAAGAGGAAGTTCCACGGATCCTGACGACGCTTCTCGACGTCGGCGATCGTGCGGTCGGGACCGACCTTTCCGTAATCCTTGCCCGAAAGGCCGAACGACTTGTCGAACTTCTTGAAGATCGCACCAAGTGTAAGGCTGTGCGGCGCACCGTACGGATCAAAGTTCTTGAGCAATGCGAGGCCCATCATGATATTCGAGAACCACTTGCCGCGGTTCGTATCGGAGATGTGCTGCATATCCTTAACAAGGCCCTGAATATTCAGGAACTGCGGGACCGGAGCCATATCGCCCGTTTCCTTGTTGATCATAACGGCCGTGCCGACACCGCAGTTCGGATGACATCCGCAGGAGACCTGTCCCCAATCCGCATCCTCGCCGTGGACGACGTCCGCGAAGTCTGCAAAAGCTCCCATCAAGCTGAGCGGGAACCAGTCACGCGTAGGTTCGGTGATCCCGAGCTGCTTTTTCACGTCAAGTGCCATGTGCGAGAGCGTATAACGCTGCTGCAGACGACGCTGCTCCGTGATGTGCTCGTCGCGGCCTGTGAATGACACAGGCTGAAACGCGATGAACGAGATCTTCTTCGGGTTCTCCATCGCAAAGCGGATGATCGTGCCGACCTGATCGTTATTGATGCCGTTGACCAGCGTCGTAACGAGAATGATGTCAACGCCGGCTTCGTGAAGGTTGTTGATCGCACGGAGCTTCACGTCAAACAGGTTGCCGATCTGGCGGTGCGAGTTAGCGTCGTTTCCGATGCCGTCGAACTGCAGATAGACGAAACGAAGTCCGGCTTCGGCAGCTTCGCGGCAGAATTCCTTGGATTTTGCGAACTCGATGCCGTTGGTCGCGGCCTGCACGGAGTTGTAGCCAACCTTGCGGGCGTACTTGATCGCGTCGATGAAGTGCGGGCTGATCGTCGGTTCGCCGCCCGAATACTGAACGGACATCTGACGACGCGGCTTGATCGAGATCGCATTATCGAGGATCTCCGTCACGTCCTGCATCGAGAGTTCGTGAACGAATCCGACCTGGTTCGCGTCCATAAAGCACGGATCGCACATCATATTGCAGCGATTCGTAAGATCGACCGTGAGAACCGCTCCGCGGCCATATTTCACCGAGGACGAACCATGATTGTGAAGCTTTTCATCATTGTGGGCCTCCATATCGCGGCCCGGGAAGAGCGATTCAACATGCTTCAGGAAGTTCGCATCGATCGCCATCATATCCTCGACCTTGCCGTGGATCGGGCACTCTTTGATCATCCAGACCTGATTGTCGCGCTCGATGATCTGCGCCTTGATCTCACCGACCTTTTCATTGACCAAAGTGGCGACATCGCGTTTGCCCGAAAGGATCTCTTCACGTGCCTCAATGACGCACTGCGGACAGAGCGAATCGGTCGTACGCGGAAAGCCCAGCGTCGGCTTCGTCTTCTGCCAAGACTTTAGGATCGGCTTGTCGGCCCATTTTGGCGTGAACGACGGATTCGGTTTGTATTTATTAACACTCCGGACGGCATTGAACGCCGCTCCTGCAATGAAGCTAAGGCCTTTTTCTACGTGTTTGATGGGTCTCATAATATTATTTGCTGTTCTCCACGAATACAGGATCCGGTCTCGGATCCAAACCTCATTTTCGAGGCATCGACTGCCCAAACGCGGGCGCTCTGTATATCTTTTAATAGCAAATAATGTGCCGAACCGGCCTGTTGAAACAATGCGGCCCTAAATAGTTGTGTACACAGGCTTTAGACGCATCAGTGGTCGGTCGCAAGACGATCGTCGCGTGACACACGAAGCCCATAAGAGCCATATGCATGTATCAATTCGATACACACAGGGTCGTCGCAGCTCTTTTCGCCCCAGCGCTTAACCAAATCGGTCAAACTGATTTGAGTTGCTTAAGAGGCTTTGAATACCAACCTCAGATAACGCCTCGTAAACCTTTGAAAACGCACAGGATAAAAAAACTTAAAAAAGGGCTTTACAACCGCATAAAGCTGTGTTACATTTTTTAGCACTTCAAGGGATATCAACAGGACAACTAAATTTAAGGAACGCTCTTGAGGGCCGGTGTGCCGGACAAATTTCCCAGATGGCGATCAAGTTTGGAACTTCGGGATGGAGAGCGGTCATCGCAGATGAATTTACATTCGCGAACGTCCGGCGTGTTACCGAAGCGATCTGTAGATATTTGAAAAGCGAACCGGGATCCGGCGGCACTTTGATCATCGGGCACGACACACGGTTCATGGGCGAAGCCTTCTCGGACGTGGCGGCAAAGATGATCGAATCCAAAGGAATGAAGGTGCTTAGGTGTACCCATCCCGTGCCGACGCCGACCGTTGCACACGCGATCCGAGCGTTGAAGACGGACGGGGCGATGAATTTCACGGCGTCGCACAATCCGCCGGAGTATCAGGGAATTAAATTCTCGACGCCCGACGGAGCACCGGCTCTGCCGGAAGTCACCGGGAAGATCGAAGCTCAGCTTATCGTGACCTCACCGGTCGCGGAGGAGGAAGGCGGATCGATTGAAGATTTTGACCCGAGGCCGGGATATCTCGACGATCTTGCAACAAAGATCAACTTCGATGCGATCGAGAAAGCAGGCGGCAAGTTTGTGTATGACCCATTGTGGGGCACCGGCCGCGGATATTTGAATAAGGCCTTGGCAGATCGCGGCGTTGCCGTCGAGACACTGCACGACTGGAGGGATGTAACCTTCGGCGGACAAGCCCCGGAGCCGGGCAAGGAACATCTGGGCGATCTGTTCACGGCAGTAAAGGATGCCGAAGCGGTCCTGGGATTGGCGACCGACGGCGACAGCGACAGGTTTGGGGTGATCGCACACGACGGAACTTTCATCGAGCCGAACGAACTGATCGCACTTTTGACAGATTACTTAGTTGAGACTCGCGGCTGGAAGCTCGGGGTCGCCCGCAGTGTTGCAACGTCGCACCTGGTCGACAGGGTCGCCAAAGAACGGGATATAAAGGTTTTTGAAACGCCGGTCGGCTTCAAGTATATCGGCGAATTGATAAATAAGGACGAGATCATTCTCGGCGGTGAGGAATCCGCAGGGCTTACGATCCGAGGCCATTACCCTGAAAAGGACGGCATTCTCGCGTGTCTGCTTGCGGTCGAAGCGGTTGCGGTACGGCAAACGCCATTGGTCGAACAGCTAAAGGAGCTTTGGAACCGCGTCGGAAGGCTGTATTCGGGCAGGGTCGGTATAAGGCTCGATGATGAGGTCGCTGCCAAGCTGAAAGAGAAACTCGCCGAAGACCCAACGGAATTTGCGGGCCGCAAGATCCGGAGCACGGATAGGATAGACGGCGTCCAGTTCCGGTTTGAAAATGATTCATGGATCCTTCTGCGGCCATCGGGAACAGAACCTGTGGTGCGGATCTACGCAGAAAGCGAATCGAGCGACGACGTCAACAAGTTGTTGGAAGACGGAAAAAAATATCTTTTAGGCTAGAGATCTTAAGAAATGAGAACGCGACGCAAGACAAATAAGGACGGGAATGCGAAGACAAAGCGGCAGCGGCCGTTCTGGGTTTCATTTCTTGTCGTTCTTACGCTCGCGGGAATGCTCTTCGTTTCGATCACATATAGGTCTTTCTCAGCCGTAACCGCTGAGGTTCGCGAGAACGAGCAGTTGAATTCGATGATCCAAAACCTGACGGATGAAAATCTTCAGCTCCAGGATGAGATCCACAGTTTGAAGACGGATCCCAAAGTTATTGAACGTGAGGCGAAGCGCCTCGGCATCGCGGTCAAGGACCTCGGCGCCAAAACACAAGTTCCAGTACCGGCGAAGTAAGTTGCGGAGAATTGCTTCGCCGGTCTTTTCCTGCCCTTTGACAATCTGCCTTTTGCCTATCTACTCCGCACGGCCTACAGTATTCCCAATCAGCTTTACTTTGCGGTCTTTTGATCCCCGAAAATCAAAAGACCGCTTTCCTTTGCTTGAACCTCCAAAATCCGGATCGACAGCGATGTATCGTAATATTGCAATATTACGGGTTGAGTATGAACTGAGATCAACTGAGATCAACTGAGATCAACTGAGATCAATTGCGTATTGTCTATTCTGAGTAGCTTCTGGCTCGCCGGCGTTTTGTTTCGCGGGTTCCGCCGAGGTACGCGAATACCATTACGACGAGATGGGCCGCGAACCAGATATTGTCGTAGCCCATATTCTGGTAAATGTAAATTAGGATCAGCACACGCGGCACGAAGATGCCGAGCAGAATGTCGGCCCATTGCGGAACGGTGTTGACCGGGAACATCTGCGGATACATGAGCAGATAGACGACCATCACGATACGCGGGAAGAAGAGCGAGAATAATAGGAAGTAAAAGTCCACGATTTCCTCTACATTGCAACAAATCTCGGCCGCAAAGTGTCTCTCAGTTTACAAGGCTCCGAACTGCCTCGAATATAAGTGTCATTTTCTTTTGATTTCGGATTATAATCAAGCAAATTCTTTCAGCCGGTTCGTTCTAATGGTTGACCGCGTATCAGGGTGTTGAGCCCGATCTCTTGCAGATATGAAAAGACTTCTAACCGTCGCAGCCTTTTGCTTAGTGCTTCTTCTTGTCGAAGCCGCATTTTTGGTCAACCATTCGTCGGCAAAGTCTGACGTGGTCGGCCAGCTACTCCAGCTTCCTGCGCCGCCGCCGCCGAATCCGCTCGTCGTGCGAACCATATATTCGGACGGCGAAACGAGGGCTGAACCGCCGGGGGATGACGCTCCGATGGCCGATCTTTGGGCATTCTGGTCTAGCGTGAATATCCCGGAAAGGTCTTTGGGCTACCGTCCAAAGATGTCGGACAAGACTTTCCAGAGGATCAAAGCCCGCATCGAGCACGATCCGACGGAGATCAACTCCGTCCTTGGCGCTTTTGATGACAGCGAACGATCCTACGAGCTAATAAAGAAGACGTTCGACAAGCTCTCCGCAGCGGAGCAGATGGAAGAAGGCGAGCTTAATGTTGTTCGCGAATGGCTTGTTATGCACAGCCCGTATTTTACGAACGAACTTCTCGAACGGGCACAAACCACGAAGGATACGGACACTTACGTCGAGAATCAGGAAGAACTGCTTCAGCTTACGCGCTTTGATTTCGACAAGGCTCGTCCTTTGATCGACGAGATGTATGCGAGAGATGAGGACAAGGCGACGCACGTTCTCGCACGCTGGGCACTTTATCGTCACGCGATCGAGAGCGGCTCGTCGATGGATGCCGACCGCTATCGCGATGAACTCAAAGCGATCGTAGAGAATAAGGAACTTCGGGCGCCTTTGCGCGACCTTGCGATGGACGCCCTTGTTACCGAACCGGAATGGCCCGGCCGCGAAGAATGGTGGATCTCGATGTTTCAGGATAAGACGCTGCAGGATCTGGGCGGCTACACCGGCCTTACGACGCTTGTGAATGTCTCATCGCCGGGGATGTACTCATCGAGAATGCTCGAGCTGCTCAATTCAGGCGATCCGGTCGTACGCTCGGCGGCCGTCAAGAACCTGCTCATCAAGATCGAGTTCGCTAAGCCCGAGGTCTTGCAGGCCCTGCTTCCGTGGCTGGAAAATCCAACGTGGGCCGAGGACCCGACTGGAAACGCCCGCTCATCGATCATCAAAGCTCTCCAGAAAGTAAAGCTCGCGGACAGCGTCCCTGCTCTCATTCGCCTTCTTCACGAAGAGAATCCGAAGGCCGTGGTGCGAAAGGGATCGGGTTCCGGCTCGGCAAACGTAGTTACAAACAGGGCGGCCATAAATGCCTCGGTCGCAAATGCGGCGGTTGCAAATGCGATCGCTAATGCGGCTGCTAGTGCCGCGAATGCGGCGATCAGTGCTGCGGAATCGACTGAAAAGTACCCATATCGGGACGATGCGGTCGAAGCTCTCGGTTTTCAAGGCCAAACGCAGGCCGGCCCGCCGCTCCGGCGTCTTCTGGCTTCACCGACGACAAGCTATGACAGGATCCGCATAATGAAAGCTCTGATCCTGGTCAAAGGATTCTCTATTCCCGAACAGGTCGATGCCCTAGAATCTTCTGTTCGCAGGGATCTTGCCGCAGGCGACGCAAATACGATAACCAACGAATGGTCAGTCGACGCAAAGGTTGCCACGCCCGCTCAGATCAAGGCGTCTCTTGCCGAACAGATAACGACAGATCCTTCTCTCGTGACAGACGACCTTGCCGCCGCCGTCGTTGCCCGCATCGATGTCCTCGAAGCCCGCGAACCTCTCGTCGCTCAGCAGCTCCGTAAGATCGCGCTGGAGTGGGTATTGCCGCCGATCGACGTGATGTCCATCCGTGATGTGAAGCGTGGCGTCGCTGATCAGGAGGAAGTGCTGCGTGTGCTTGCACGCCGAAAGGTGCTCACCGAGAAGAATGCGAACGACGTTTTTGACCTTCGCAGCGGCCCGCCGCTCGCCGTCGCGGTCGCGGCTTGCGTTCTTAATGATGCCGGAGCATACGAAGCGATCTTGAACGGTCAAAACGCAGAAACAAAGCGTGCCGTGCTCGCCTGCGGACGTCTCGTGCGAGCGAAACTTCCTCTTGCAAAGGCATTCGAGGCAGCCCGAGGCGCTGACAAATTGATGGCGTCTGCAGCCGCCGCATACCTTGAGAGCGAAGATTCCCCCGAATCTAGACAAGTTGTCCTATCGCTGCATCCGAACGAGGCAAAGATACTTGGTTCGACGACCGCGTTCAAGACGAGCGAGAATGAGCCCGAAAGCTCGACATGGCTCTCTAATCTGTTCACTTCCGCGGACGAGGGACTCCAATATTACAGCTGGTATGTCGGCGGCGAAGACACGCTGATGTCGATCGAAAAGCGGCTGCAGAAAGAGGTCAAGGAAGACGATTCGCTCGTCGGAATCTACGGATATGATGCAAATTACGTCCGCATCTATAAAGACCGCGTCATCTATTCGTGGGAAGAGGACGACTCTCGCTACAAAGAGCGTCCGCTCGAACCGGGAGAGTTCGACTACCTAAAACAATATCTCGCTCAGAATCAAGTAGATACGCTTCCGCCGTTCCTGGAATGTTTCGGCGATTATTGCGAGGCGAAGGAGCTTGTAATGCTCAGCCGTGCAGGCGGCCGTCGTATATTTATGACCGGCCAGCCCGGTGAGTTCTTTGCCGGCCTCGATAAGTTCTTTGCCGAGGTCCGAAAGCGTCCTGCGACCGTTAAGTATGCACTCAGCCGCGAGGTTCCCGGACTTGATCTGATGCTGGCCGATGACAATTACACAGCATATTCTGTTTGGAAGGACGGCGATGACCTGCGCGTTGTTGTCAGCGATAATGCCGAACGCGAACGCGTTGACAAAGAGGTCGCGGATGTATTGGAGCACCCGACCGGTGATGGTTCCAAGGAACCCTGGCAGTTGTCGGCCGAGATCGCAGAAAAGCGGAAGTATGACGGATATTCGTGGCGAAAAGTTGTAAGCGGCTCGGTTGGAAGCTCCGTATCGCAGCCTGCGGGCGTCGAATACATCGTTCCGCACGACGGCCTTGCCGGCGACCGTGTACAACAGGGATGGAAAGCACGTGTTGGCAGCACCGAATATCGCGGCGGCGACGGCCTGTACAAGATCGTAAACGGCCGCGAGGAGAAGGTCTCCGCGGGAGTCTACGAAACTCCGCTGCTAACATCCGACGGCAAATGGGTCATAACGTATCGAGGCTGGGATGCCGCCTCATCTCAGGAAATGGGCATAAGGCGTACCAATACGCTGACAAAGAAAGAATTTACCGTCAAGGGCCTTGAAGACTATATGCCCTATCGCGCCGCGGCGTATTTGCCGAACCTTCGGCGGGTCCTGCTCGCCATCACGAACGAATATGATATGGAGGTACAGGCCGAGAGCCTAATGCTGCTAGACCCGGAAACAGGTGTCGCCTATCCCGCAGTAGGTGAATATCGTCCGCTTGCCCAGCAAACTTTCCGGCCGCTCCAGCGTGCGTCGGTTCCCGGGACATTTTGGGCAGCGTTGCCGAACAGCGAACAAAATTCGACGGAAATCGGTGTGTATGACGCACGAACCTTCAAATTCAGGGCCGTACGGACGATTCCCAAGATCATTTTCGACAGTATGGCCATGTGGGTCGATGAGGCAGCCGGCTCCGTATATTTTGTCTATAAAGGCCAACTCTTGAAGCTGCCGCTAAAACCGCCCGAGCCGGCCCCGAAATAGGCGAGCGGGCATTTTCTCGCGTTTGCGCTTGCATCTTCGGCTCGGGACGCGCTTTAATAATCGTTTGCTCTAGGTGCGTCCGGGGCAGATCCAGGCCGCGAGCCTTGGAGACCTTTAGCCGAAGAGGAGGTGAGAAAATAAATGGCATCAGTAACAGTGAACGCAAATGAATCTATTGAATCAGCACTGCGCAGGTTCAAGCGAAAGGTCATCAGCGAAGAGATCATCAAGGATTTCAAGAAGCATTCTCACTTCATTCCGCCGGGTCAAAAGGCAAAGCTGAAGTCGGCTAACGCGCGCAAACGCAACCGCCGCCGCTTCCGCTCGCAGCGTCCGGCAACGACCGCACCGCGTCCGGCGACGACCGGCCGGTAAATAAAAAAACCGATCTTTAGGAAAAAGTGAAAAAGTGTGCCTTGGGTCGCTTTTTCACTTTTTGATTTCTGCAAAAGCTAATGGCGAAACCGCGAATTCTCATCACAAATGACGACGGCATTCACGCCGACGGCATCAAGGCTCTTGAGGGTGCCCTTTCTGACCTTGGCGAGGTCTTTGTCGTCGCTCCGGAAGCAGAGATGAGCGGGGCCTCGCACAGTCTAACGCTTGCCCGCCCCTTGAGAATTCGGCGCATAGACGATCATCATTGGACGGTTGACGGAACGCCGACTGACTGCGTCGTGATGGCGCTGAACAAGATATTGCCGCCGGATATGCCGCCGGATATTTGTTGTTCAGGTATCAATCACGGTCCGAATCTTGGCGATGACGCAAGCTATTCCGGCACGGTTGCAGGTGCAATGGAAGCCACGATCCTTGGCGTGCCCGGCATCGCATTCAGCCTGGCCGTTTCACGCGACCCTGACTTTCGCGAGTCGGCGAGGGTAGCGGCCTCGATCACGGAAAAGGCACTGAGTACAGGCATCCCCGGCGGAACGCTGCTGAACGTAAATGTCCCGCGAGGCGTGCCCGCCGGAACGCGTATCACGACCCAGGGCTTCAAGACCGCTCGTCCTGTTATCAGCGAGCACACGGACCCCCGCGGAAAGCTGTATTATTGGATCGGCGAGGTTCGTAACGGCTACCGCGCAGAAGGCGGAACCGATTTTGAAGCGATCGATGCCGGCCTCGTTTCCGTAACGCCGATGCGTGCCGATCTGACCGACCATATGTCACTTACGCTTCTTGATGATTGGAACGCCTAGCACGATCTGAAATTATGCCGCCCGGAGCAATGCTCGATGATATGACGATCCGCCGCGAACAAATGGTCGCGGCCCTCGCCGATGAATTTCGGATTCGTGATCCGCGAGTTCTCGCAGCAATGCGACAGATTCCGCGGCACAGGTTCGTTCCCGAAGCTCTCAAGGCACAGGCATATCGTGACGGAGCTTTGCCGATCGCGAGCGGACAGACGATCTCGCAGCCGTACATCGTTGCCCGTATGACCGAACTTCTCGAACTCAACGGCACCGAGACCGTACTTGAGATCGGCGCCGGCACGGGCTATCAAACTGCGATACTCGCAACTCTCGCAAAGAAGGTTTTCGCGATCGAACGGCTCGACGGCCTCGCTCGTGAAGCAGCGTCAAGGCTGGCGGGCCTGGGATTTCGAAACGTTACGCTCAAGACCGGCGACGGATCAAAGGGTTGGTCAGCATATCAGCCCTTTGACGCTATACTTGTAGCAGCGGGCGGACCCGGTGTTCCGGCACCACTCGTTGCTCAACTGAAGGTCGGCGGTAAACTTGTCATTCCGGTCGGAGAAACGCGTGAGAATCAGCGACTGGTTCGAGTGACGAGAACCGAGAGCGGCACGAGAACAGAAGATTTCGGGCCGTGCGTATTCGTTCCCCTCATCGGCGATCACGGCTGGAAGGAATCACAGCAGTAAATGGAAACACTCATCGACATCTTTAACGCGGTACGCGAATTCCTGAATCCGGCCCATTTGATCGACTATCTTCTCGCCTTGCTCGGGAATTGGGTATATCTCGGCCTCTGGTTCGTCATTTTCGCGGAAACCGGACTCGCGGTCGGGTTCTTCCTGCCCGGCGACTCGCTTCTCGTCGTCTCTGGGCTTTTTGCGGCGGCGGGAAAGCTGAACGTCGTGCTCGTGATGCTCGCGTTCTTCCTCGGTTCGGTGATCGGCGACAGCACCGGCTACTGGACGGGCCGCGTGATGGGCAAAAGCCTCTTTGGGCGTGAGAATTCGTGGGTATTCAAGCCTTCGCGCGTGCAGAAAGCACACGATTTCTTCGAGCGTTACGGGCCGAAGACCGTCGTTCTCGCCCGATTTGTTCCGATCGTACGCACATTCGCACCGATCGTCATCGGCTCGGTGAAGATGGAATACCCGAAGTTCCTCGCCTACAGTGTCGCTGGCGGAGCACTTTGGATCTCAACAATGGTGCTCGCGGGCTATTTCTTCGGCGGCATCATCGAGAACGCCCTCGGCATCAAGCTGCAGGACCACATCGAAAAGGTCGTGATCGTCGTCGTCGCACTCTCGCTCCTGCCGCCCGTGATCGAATACCTCAGGCACCGCTTCGCAAAGAAGCCGGTCGAGGATGCTTCGCAGGATATCGCTTGAATTTGGTTGACAGCAGTAAGCTCGATGCCTACACTTGTACTTTGACTTATCGGGGCGTGGCTCAGCCTGGTAGAGCGCACGGTTCGGGACCGTGAGGTCGGATGTTCAAATCATCTCGCCCCGACCATTAATGAAGAAAAGGCTGCCTGGAAGTTCCCCGGCAGCCTTTTTTGGTCACAACCGCCTCCATCAGCAAGGTCTCAATGCAGCACATACCCTGCCGGCTCACGTTTCAGCATGTCGACTGCGGCGTTCCTCAACGCGTCGATATCGGTCGGCTGTCTATGTGCCCTCTGTTTCTATGTGGTAAATGGACCTGCTTCTGGATTCCGGCTTTTGGCTTCTGGCCGGGGTGCCCACGCAGGCGGTTCTGACAATGCGGACGAGGGCGTCCGCCGCTCCGACGTTCTCAGTTCTCAGTTTGGTATGTGGCGACGCTGGTTGGGGTTTCGTAGCAGCGGACCTTATAGACCTGGACGCGGTCGTCTTCGATGCGGGAATTCAAATAATCGACAAAGAATTTCGCAAGATTCTCGGCAGAAGGGTTTAGTTCATCGTCAAAGGGTGGGAGTTCGTTGATGTTGCGGTGGTCGAGGTATCGGACGATCTCGTCAGCAGCTTCTTTTAGATCGCCAAAATCGATCAAGAGGCCGATATTGTTGAGTTCTTCGCCTCGCGCAAAGATCTCGACCTTGTAATTATGGCCGTGGAGGTTCTCGCACTTGCCCTTATAGCCTCGCAGCTGGTGGGCAGACGAAAAATTTCGCTCGATCATCACTTCGTAGAAAGCCGGCATATGGACGCGATTATATCGTTCTATTCGAGGATTTCGCGAATGTCGTTCAGTTCGCTCGTGATCCGCATACGAGGGAGCGATGCCAGAAAGTCGCGGCCGTAGCCTTTTGTACGCAGACGCGGGTCAAGTATCGCGATGACGCCGCGGTCCGAACGGCTGCGGATTAGGCGGCCGATTCCCTGTTTGAGCGTGATTATCGCCTGCGGCACGCTGTATTCAAAGAACGAACTCCCGCCGCGTTCATCAATAAACCTTGCTCTCGCCGCAACAAGCGGATCGGTCGGCACGGCGAAAGGCAGTTTGTCTATGATCACGCAGGAGAGCTGCTCGCCGCGTACATCGACTCCCTGCCAAAAACTCTGTGTCGCGAAAAGGACGGCATTCGGCGTCGATCGAAAACGGTCAAGAAGCCCTGTCTTCGACATCGTCCCCTGAACGAAACATGTGAATCCTACGCGCGAACTCACGAGCTGATAAAGCGCGTTCATCGATGCGTTCGAGGTGCAAAGCACAAAGGCCCGGCCATCCGTCTCACGCAGTATTTCCGTGATCTCGCGTGCAGCGGCCGCGGTATAGTCTGCCGAACGCGGGTCGGGCATCGTCTTTGGCAGATAGACGAGAGACTGCGTCTCATAATCGAACGATGAGGGCGCCGTTAGCGTCATCGTCCGCGAGGTCGGAAGTCCGAGGCGGTCGCGTATGAAGTTGAAGCCGCCTTTTGTTGCGAGCGTTGCCGAGGTCAGGATGCAAGTGTTGGTCTTTTCGAACAGCTTTTCGTTCAACAGAGCCGAAACATCGACCGGCGATGCCTGCAGGAACATTCCTCGGCCGCGGCGTTCGAGCCAATAGACATAGTTCGTATCTTCCTGCTTCGTGATGAACGCGAGATCGGCACGTGTCTGTTTCAGACGGCGGACGATCGATTCCGCTTCGACCATCTCGCCCGCGAAGGCGTCCACGAGTGCTTCCAGACGGCTTAGAGCCTCGGCAAGTGCAGCGTGCGCATCGCCGAACGACATTCCGTCGCCGCGTTCGACCGAGATATCGGGAGAAAGCTGAAAGCGCCCTTCAACCTGCCGTTCTGGCATCAAACGCTGCCAGAATGATTCAGCGATAGAAAGCACTTTGCCCGCAGCCTTTGTGATCGCGACCGACGAGACCGTATTGCTGATCGGCAACGCCTCGGCGTCGTGCGCAAGTTCTTCCAACTGATAGTTCGATGTCTGCACGCCGAAATAGTCGGCGGCAATGTCTTCGAGAAGATGTGCTTCGTCAAAAATGACCGCAGAATAGTCCGGCAGCACCTTGCCGAACTGATTATCGCGGACGTTCAGATCAGCAAAGAAGAGATGGTGATTTACGACGATTATCTCGGCATTGTCTGCATTGTTTCGCATCCGCGTGATGAAACACGGCTCAAAATCAGGACATTTTTGTCCAAGACAGGTGTCCGATCGGGCGTTTATTCGGTTCCAGAACGCGAGGTTTTCAGGAAGGTCGGTCAATTCGGCGCGATCGCCCGTCTCCGTCTCGTTGAGCCATTCACGAACGATGCGAAAATGATCGACGTCGTCAATGCCGTCGAGGATCGGCTGGTGGCCGGAGTTCGAGATGCGATAGATGCACGCGTAATTCGCACGGCCCTTCATATAGGCTGCCTTGAATTTCGTCGGCAGTGCTTTCTGCAGGAACGGAAGATCTTTCTCCATCAACTGTTCCTGCAGGTTCTTTGTGCCGGTGGAGATGATGATCCGGCATTTGCCCTTTATGGCGACAGCGACGGCAGGTATCAGGTAAGCAAGCGTTTTGCCGGTTCCCGTGCCTGCTTCAACGATCAAATGCTGTTTCTTGTCGAACGCCTCAGCTATCTTTTCGGCCATTTCGACCTGGCCTTCGCGGTATTCGTAAGCCTCGTGAAACTTAGATACAAGGCCGCCGGGCGAGAACACCCTTTCACTGCCGTTCTGTTCTTTTGCCTTTGTCATTGCCGCGACGTTGACTGCATCCAAGTTTCTGATAAACTTTTTTGTTCACGATAAGGTCGCATGAATCTGCCCGAATGCAGTTTCTTTTTCGACCCGCACGTTTTCCAGAGAAAACTCTATTCTACCTTGCGCACGCCGGCGTTTGCTACGCCTGACGAATGCTAATTTCACGTAAGAACGCACATTTTGTAAATATTTTCAGGAGACAAAACCAGATGTTTTTCGCTTCCGTTTCTCTAAAGAACAACCGCCGACTAGTGTTCGCTGCAGTTGCAGCGATCGCCGTTATCGCCGCGGTTCTTTTGTATCCGCATTTTGCCGCAAAGGCGGCAAAGGGCCTTTTCGTCCGAACTGTGTCAGAGGAAGCGTCGCTTCCGAACTACGACATCCGTACAGATAAACATGCTCTCGCGAAGGTCGAATCATACCGCGCGGTCGCCGGCCTTTCGGCCCTCAATGTGAAAGCAGAACGAAATGGATTCTTGAGCGGTGAGACATCGCTCCGCGAACGCGTTCCTACGCTCAAGATCGAATACAACACGGACATAAAGATCCCGGAAGTGATCGGGCCGGATGTCTCCAAAGGCCGTCATTTCCTGACGGGTCCGGCCGCAGTACGGGACGGAAAACGGGCGCCGATCCTCGTCGATTTTCTCAAAGAGAACACCTCGCTCATCGGTGTTTCCTCAAGCGAGATCGATTCGCTAAAAGTTGCGGCCGACTATACGAACCCGGACGGCAACCTTTCATTCGTCGAATTGAATCAGGAGATCAACGGCGTGCCGGTGTTTCGCGGTGAGGTCAAGGCGGGTTTCACGAAACGCGGCGAGATCATCCGCGTTATCAACAACCTTGCTCCGGGACTCGCAAACTCTGCGGTCTCCGATGATTTTGGTGATTCGTTGGAAGCAGTTCGAGCCGGGGCAAGACATATCAACGTCGAACCGGGCAGTATCGATCTGAGGGCAAATGCCGAAGAATCGACGGACCTGAAAAGAACGTTCGGCACAGGCGATTCTGCGACAACGGCCGAGAAGATGTATTTCCCGACAGAACCGGGCGTTGCCGTTCCGGCGTGGCGAGTGCTGATCTGGCGGCCCGTCAACGCCTTTTACATCATCGTGGACGCTCACACCGGCACGATGCTCTGGCGCAAGAACATCACCGAGGATCAAACGCAGAGCTCGACATACAGCGTTTACACAAACCCGAATGCGATGATCAACGTCGCCGACAATCCTTTCCCGATGACGCCCGGGCCGACGTCACCGAACGGCGTCCAAGGTACCGCCATCTCTCGTTCGACGATATCGAGGATCGGCAACGAGGCACCGTATCAGTTCAACAACAACGGTTGGATAACCGACGGCGGAACGGTAACGGACGGAAACGCGATACAGGCAGGTCTCGACCGCGACGGAGTTGACGGTGTCGATACGAACAGCGAAGCGTCGAGCGCATCCAGAAACTTCAGCTACGCCTTTTCGCCATTCGATCCCAATACGAACAGCGGCGATGCGCCGGTTCCTTCGCCGCAGACGTATCCGGGCAGTGCCTATCAGCAGGGCAGCGTCACGCAGCTCTTCTACATCACGAACTGGTATCACGACGAACTCTATCGCCTTGGCTTCACCGAGCAGGCACGCAACTTTCAGCAAGATAACTTCGGACGCGGAGGCGTTGGAAATGACCGCGTTCGCGGCGAGGGCCAGGACACTTCGGGAACAAATAACGCAAACTTTTCGACGCCGGCCGACGGCGGCCGCGGCCGCATGCAGATGTATCTATGGAGCGGACCGAACCCGGACATTGACGGCAACTTCGATGCCGACGTCGTGATCCACGAATTCTCGCACGGCCTCTCAAATCGCCTCCACGGCAACGGCAGCGGCCTGTCGCTGAATATGTCTCGCGGAATGGGCGAAGGCTGGGGAGATTTCTACGGCCACAGCCTGCTGAGCGAGCCAACAGATCCGATCAACGGGATCTACACGACCGGTTCGTACGATACATATCTTTCTTCGGGTTTTGTGAATAATTACTATTACGGCATCCGCCGCTTCCCGAAAGCTGTTCGTGCTTTCACAGGTGCGAACGGCAAACCGCACAATCCGCTCACTTTTGCTGACGCAGACCAGACTCAGCTGAATGTCTCCGACGGCGCGTTTCCACGCGGACCGTTCGGTTCATCGACTGCGGATCAGGTCCATAACCTTGGCGAGATCTGGAGCTCTGCTCTTTGGGAAGTGCGCGCCAAGTTTGTCGCTCGCCTTGGCTGGGCTGTCGGCAACCGCAAGACGCTTCAGCTCGTGACCGACGGAATGAAATTGGCTCCGCTCGGACCGACCTTTCTGACCGAGCGTGATGCGATCATCGCGGCGGCTCAGGGCAGTTCGCTGGCACCGGAAGCCGGCGTTGACGTCGTCGATGTGTGGCAGGGTTTTGCAACGCGCGGAATCGGTTACAGTGCGTCGATCCAGAACGTAGGCACCGGAACCGGCAACACACGGGTCACTGAGGCCTTTGATGTTCCGAATGTCGTCCAAACTCCCGCAATGACGATATCCGACCTGCCCGGCAACGGCTCCGGCACTCCAGATCCGGGCGAACGCCTAGAATTCACCGTTCCGCTTACGAACTTTGGTGCGGCTCCTGCGACCGGTGTGACATTGACGATCACGGGCGGCAGCTCGACGGACTACGGTGCGATCGCAAGCGGCGAGATGGTGTCCCGCCTGATCTCATACACCGTGCCCGCCGACACGCCGTGCGGTTCGGTCATCACGCTAACGTTCAATATCACCAGCAGTCTCGGTAGTTCCTCGTTCACAAAACAGCTCGCGATGGGTCAACCTTCGGTAACCGCTTCTGAGAATTTTGATGCGGTGACCGCGCCGAATTTCCCCGCAGGTTGGACAGTTACGAGCGTACAGAGCGGAACGCCTTTTGTAACCACGACAACAACCCCGAACACGGCCCCGAACGCAGCGTTCGCGGTCGACCCGGAAACAACCGGCGGCGGCACTGACCTGACTTCGCCTTCCTTTGCGATAGCCACGGCGAATGCAACTATCGAGTTCACGCATAAGTTCAACACCGAATCCGGCTGGGACGGCGGTGTCCTTGAGATAAGCATCGCCGGCGGCGGCTTCACGGATATCGAAGCAGCCGGTGGTGTGTTCCTTCAGAACGGCTACAACGGAATGCTGCAGGGCGGGACGAATAACCCGATAACTACGCGCCTCGGATGGAGCGGCAACTCGGGCGGCTATATCGTAACGACGGTGCGACTGCCGGTTGCGGCAGCAGGTCAGAGCGTTCGGTTCAAATGGCGTTTTGGTGCGGACGACAATACGGCTGTCGATGGCTGGTATATCGACACGATCCGTGTCTATGGAAACGCCGCTTGCACACCGGTTTCGAACAACTCGAGGCCGCCGGCAGACTTTGACGGAGATGGCAAGACCGATGTTTCTGTCTTCAGAGACACGGCGGGCGATTGGTATCTGAACCGTTCCACGGCCGGGTTTACCGCGATGCACTTCGGATCGTCCGGAGATATCCCAACTCCCGGTGATTTCGACGGCGACGGCAAGGCGGATGTTGCGGTATTCAGGCCTTCGACAGGAGTCTGGTACATCTTCCGCAGCAGCGACAGCCAATACGTCGTGCGTCAGTTCGGCCTGAACGGCGATGTTCCGAGGGCAGGGGATTTCGACGGCGACGGCAAGGCAGATCTTGCGGTCTTCCGCGGCTCCGAGGGACGCTGGTACTGGCTGAACAGCTCGAACGATGCGTTCAACGTCGTTAGCTTCGGACTCAATGGCGACCAAGCCCTTTCTGGCGACTGGGACGGAGACGGCAAATCCGACGTGAGCGTTTACCGGCCTTCGAACGGCGTCTGGTATCGGCTGAATTCTTCGAACGGCTCATTCACGGCAGTCGGCTTCGGACTCGCGACGGATCGGCCGGTTCCGGGCGATTATGACGGCGACGGAAAGACCGATGTTGCGGTCTGGAGGCCCTCAAATGGCACGTGGTACAGCCTCAGAAGCAGCGACGGGCAGTATTCCGTGCTCCAATTCGGGCTTTCCGACGACGTGCCGGCGCCGGGAGATTACGACGGCGATGGAAAGTTCGATCAGGCGGTATATCGCGCCGGACTGTGGTATCTGAACCGCTCTACGGCAGGTTTCCAGGTCGTATCATTCGGACTTCCGGCCGACACGCCGATCCCGAGCAAATACTAGCCGTAACTCCTACCGCATCGCGATCCAGGCTGAAGGTCAACATTTTCTGTTGACCTTCAGCCTTATTTATGTTAGAAGTTCTGCTAATTGTTATCACTTTTCGGTCAGGTTACTGACATTTTCTATTTTGGATCACCCCCACGACCAAAATTGGCCGACCCTATAGGGTCGATTGCGCCCGATTGCACATCCATTTGGCTCATTGGCGGTAACTCTCTAACTATCAAGTGTTTAGGGTTACCCCGAGGCAAAGGCGACCGGGCTTTGATAGGCTCAACGATCAACAAAAACGTAAAAGGAAAGCTTTAGGAGGGCTTCAATAAATGCAGAGACGTTTTTTAAGAGGTAGGCGTAGCGGAGTATTGCTAGGCCTGTTGGTTCTCGGCATCGCGGCGGCTTTGGTCGTCTTGCCGAACTATTTCCACTCAAAGGCCGGAATAAAAGCCGGTCTGCTTCAGCGGACGTCCAGCCTTGATGAAGGCATCCCCAAGATGTGGGATATCCGTGAATCAAAGGAAGGACAGGCCGAACTCGCCGCGATCCGTCAAAGGGCGGGCAAGGGCGAGGCTCTTGTCTCCAATATCCGCGATAATTTCAAGCGTGGCGAAGAATCGCTGCGCAGCAAGATGCCGACGGTGAAGATCGAATACAACAACGATATTCGCACTCCCGAGGTCATCTCGCCGGACGTGTACAGCAAGCGCATCGAATGGCTTTCAGGTCCGTCTGATGCGAAGCGTGCTGACATCCTTCGCAACTTCATCAAAGAGAATGAGAATCTTATCGGCGTTTCGACCCAACAAGTTGATGATCTTGTAACGGTCGCTGACTATACGAATCCTGACGGCGTCCTTTCGTTCGCCGACTTGCAGCAGCGGATCAATGGCATCGAAGTTTTCCGCGGAGAGATCAAAGCAGGATTCAGACAGGACGGCAGCATCATCCGTGTCATCAACAATCTCGCTCCCGGCATCGATTATGGTTCGGTCTCGACCGAGTTTGGCGATCCGGCAGCGGCCGTTCATGCTGCAGCCAGCCACATTCGTCATCAGCTTCGTCCGGAAGAAAAGGTCCGGAACGACTCGGCTTCTGACGCAAATCGTGTCGTCTTTGGCAACGGTGACTGGGCGACAACGGCCGAGAAGATGTACTTCCCGACCGAGCCGGGCGTTGCAGTGCCGGCTTGGCGTGTACTTATCTGGCAGCCTGTCAACGCATATTATGTGATCGTTGACGGCCAGAGCGGGACCGTCCTTTGGCACAAGAACATCACCGATGACGACGGCACCGCATCAGCGACATACGATGTGTACGGCCTTCCCGCTTCGTGGGCACAGATCGCGAGCTCGGCAGCACCGCTTGCTCCCGGCCCGAACGACCCGAGCCTTGGAACGCAGGGTGCGATCACTTCGCGCAATCAGGTTACCTTCATCGGCAACGAAGGCCCGAACAGCTTCAACAACAACGGCTGGATCAACGATGCCGACAACAAACTAGACGGCAACGCGACCGAGGCTGGCCTCGATATCGACGGCGTAAATGGCGTCGATCCTGCGAGCATCCCTGTGGGAAGTCCGAATCGCGTGTTCACATCGACTTGGAACCCGCCGCCCGGAAATCCGGCTCCCGGCGATGCTCCGACCGGAACTGAGGCTCGACGCGGTGCAGTCATTCAGATGTTCTACATCATGAACCGCTACCACGATGAACTCTACAAGTTCGGTTTCAACGAAGCCGCGCGCAACTTCCAGCACGTGAACTTCACCGGTCAAGGTGTTGGAAATGACCGTGTTTCGTCGGAAGGCCAGGACTCTTCCGGATCTAACAATGCGAACTTTGCTACGCCGGCCGATGGCGGCCGCGGCCGTATGCAGATGTATCTCTGGACCGGCCCGAATCCACAGCGCGACGGCACTGCGGATGCGGATGTTGTAATCCACGAGGTAACGCACGGAACATCGAACCGCCTGCACGGCAATGGTTCCGGCCTTGGCAACCAGGGCGGAATGATGGGCGAAGGCTGGGGCGATTTCTACGCTCACGTAATGACCTCGAAGCCGACAGATCCGGCGAACGGCGTCTATTCGGAAGGCGGTTATGCCACCTACATGATCGGCGGCAATAACTTCACAGCAAACTTCTTCTACGGCATCCGCCGCTTCCCGACCGCCATTATGGCGTTCACGGGCGGCCCGCAGAACAAGCCGTACAATCCGCTGACCTTCGGTCACATCAATTCGAACTGCGATACCACGCTTGGTACGCCGTCGAATGCGGTCTCCAGCGCTTTCCCGCGAAGCCCCGTAATCGCTACCTCGGGCAGCTGCTCGCAGGTGCACAATGCCGGTGAGATCTGGAAATCGGCACTTTGGGAAGTTCGTACGCTCTACGTCGCAAGACGCGGTTTTACGGACGGTTCGCGTGCGGTCCTTCAGAACGTCACAGACGGTATGAAGCTTGCTCCGCTCAACCCGACTATGCTTCAGGAACGCGATGCGATCATCGCTGCTGCAGCCGCAGCTCCTGTTTCTCCGCAGGCCTCGGCGGACGCTTCTGATGTTCGCGAAGGATTCCGTATCCGCGGTATGGGCTGGTCAGCAAGTGTTCAGTCGGCTTCTTCGGTAACTGAAGCTTTCGATTCGCCGAACGCTTCGCTTTCGACCTTTGCGGTTTCGGACGCTTCCGGCAACGGCAGCGGCTATCCGGATCCGGGCGAAAACGTTCAGCTCGCTATTGGCGTCATCAACCCGAACACCGGTGCACCTATCACCAACGTTACGGTCAGCGTCAACGGCGGAGCTCCTGTAAATTACGGCACGATCAACGATGGACAGACTGTTACGAACAACATTCCGTTCACCGTCGATTCGAACGCTGCTTGCGGAAGCACAGTTACGCTGAGCATCGTCGTTTCGAGTGCACTCGGAGCTCAACCGGCTGTTCAACGCAGCTTTGTCCTCGGCCAGCCCGTCGGCATCGTCGAGAACTTTGACGGTGTTACGGCTCCGAGTCTGCCTTCGGGTTGGACCAATACTCAGGATGTCGGCACGCTCATCAACTGGACGACCGTTACGACAAGCCCTGACTCAGCACCGAATGCCGCATTCGCGAACGACCCTGCGGGCGTGAATATGGCTTCTCTTGAGACACCTGCGATCCCGATCTCGTCATCTGCCGCTCAGATCAAATTCAGGAACAGCTGGAACACCGAAAACACTTTCGATGGAGCTGTTCTCGAGATCAAGATCGGAGCCGGCGCATGGCAGGACTTCATCACTGCCGGCGGATCATGGGTTTCCAATGGCTATAACGGCACACTGAGCACCAGCTTCCAGAATCCGCTTGGCGGACGCCAGGCGTGGACAGGAAATGGCGGCGGCTACAAGGACACTGTCGGTAACATTCCGGCGGCAGCCAATGGCCAAAGCGTCTCGTTCCGCTGGAGGATGGCTTCGGATTCGTCCGTTGCATCGACCGGAATCTGGATCGATGGTGTTCAGGTGATCAGCAGCTTCAATTGCTCGCCGGTCACAACGGTCAGCAACGCTCGAGCGGACTTTGACGGTGACGGCAAGACTGATGCGTCGGTGTTCCGTCCGTCCGAGGGCAACTGGTACTCGCTGGGTTCGACCGCCGGATTTGCTGCCCTTCATTGGGGAGCAAACGGCGACACGATCGTCCCCGGCGACTATGACGGCGACGGCAAGGCGGATTTCGCAGTGTTCCGTCCGGATAACACCGAAGGCAACACGGACTTCTATGTCCTGAACTCGAACGGCTTCGTCTTCAACGGCTTCGCACACGGCGTCGTCGGCGACATTGCTGTCCCGGGAGACTTCGATGGCGACCACAAGGCCGACATCGTCGTCTGGAGGCCTTCAGAAGGCAACTGGTACATCTGGGGCACTGTCAGCCAGACGACCACGATCGCATCGTTCGGAACGACCGGCGACAAGCCGTTCGCGATGGACAAGGACGGCGACGGCAAGGCAAACCTTGCGGTCTATCGTTCGAGCGACCACACCTTCTACATGGCGAACGCTACGGGCGTCCCCGCTCAGAACTTCACGGCGGTGCCGTGGGGCGTTGACGGTGACAAGCTCGTCCCGGCTGATTACGATGGCGACGGCAAGGATGACGTTGCGGTTTACCGCCCGTCAGACGGAACGTGGTACATCTACACGCAGACGGGCAACACGATCACCACGCAGTTCGGTATTGCGAGCGACGTACCCGCACCGGGCGACTATGACGGCGATGGCACAGATGACATCGCGGTCTATCGCGGCGGAACGTGGTATATCAACGGCTCGACCTCCGGATTCCAGGTGATCTCGTTCGGTGTGGCCAGCGATATTCCGGTCCCGACCGCATACATCCCCGGCCTCGTCGGCGGTGGCGGCGGCGGAGTCACTGTCAGCTACACCGGGCCGGCGGTTCTGATTCCGGATAATAATCCGACCGGAATAACTGTCAACCTTGCGGTGTCGGGTGTCGGAACCGTTTCGGATCTGAACTTTAGATTCGATACGGCCGGAACCTGCGACGGAACGACTGGTGATGTAGATTGCGGCCTCGACCATACGTGGGTCGGTGACTTGATCATTTCGATCACACCGCCTGATGGTTCGCCGACCGTAACCGTAATCGATCGTCCCGGCAGGACAACAACAGGCGCTGGTTGTAGCAATAACAACTTCGGTCTGATCACGCTTAACGACGAAGGCGGACTTCCGCCGATCGAAACGCAGGCGAATCCCGGGCCGACAACCTGCACGTCAACGCTCCCGTTTCCTGCAGGCGATTTTTCACCGAACAACCCGCTCTCGGCGTTGGATGGTGAAAACGCTGACGGTACGTGGGTTATCACGGCTTCGGACAATGCGGGCGGTGATACCGGCTCGGTTCGTCGGTTCTCGCTCATCTTCAACTCGGGCAACTAGCCCGACACGCTTTGCAGGAGGCCCGTCCTCGGGCCTCCTGCAAACATTACAATTCGAATCGGATAGAGCTGCCTTCTTCCTTCATACTCGGCACCTTGCCGTGAAAATCGCCGTTCAACGGTTTTTCTCGGTTCGGGCGGTGCTTTTCGTTGACCTTCGCCTCATTTTCTGTTACAACTAAACCGATAATTTTCGGAAAATTTGGTCAGATCACTGACACTCTTAATTTTGGCTCGCGCCCAAAAACCACAACGGGTTGCTCCCCAGGGGCTGATAAATACCCATTTGAATGCGTCCTAAAGGACAAAAGTGGTGCGCTCTTCGGCACTCAGCGGCGATAAAAACGTTGGGTTGGCCGACGTTGCAGAAATTTTTCGAACGGTCTCAACAATACTCAAGAACGTAAAAGGAAAGCTTAGGAGGGCTTTAAATAAATGCAAAGACGTTTTTTAAGGGGTCGGCGTAGCGGAATATTGCTAGGCCTGCTGGTGCTCGGCATCGCGGCGGCTTTGGTCGTCTTGCCGAACTATTTCCACTCAAAGGCCGGAATAAAAGCCGGTCTGCTTCAGCGGACGTCCAGCCTTGATGAAGGCATCCCCAAGATGTGGGATATCCGTGAATCAAAGGAAGGACAGGCCGAACTCGCCGCGATCCGTCAAAGGGCGGGCAAGGGCGAGGCTCTTGTCTCCAATATCCGCGATAATTTCAAGCGTGGCGAAGAATCGCTGCGCAGCAAGATGCCGACGGTGAAGATCGAATACAACAACGATATTCGCACTCCCGAGGTCATCTCGCCGGACGTGTACAGCAAGCGCATCGAATGGCTTTCAGGTCCGTCTGATGCGAAGCGTGCTGACATCCTTCGCAACTTCATCAAAGAGAATGAGAATCTTATCGGCGTTTCGACCCAACAAGTTGATGATCTTGTAACGGTCGCTGACTATACGAATCCTGACGGCGTCCTTTCGTTCGCCGACTTGCAGCAGCGGATCAATGGCATCGAAGTTTTCCGCGGAGAGATCAAAGCAGGATTCAGACAGGACGGCAGCATCATCCGTGTCATCAACAATCTCGCTCCCGGCATCGATTATGGTTCGGTCTCGACCGAGTTTGGCGATCCGGCAGCGGCCGTTCATGCTGCAGCCAGCCACATTCGTCATCAGCTTCGTCCGGAAGAAAAGGTCCGGAACGACTCGGCTTCTGACGCAAATCGTGTCGTCTTTGGCAACGGTGACTGGGCGACAACGGCCGAGAAGATGTACTTCCCGACCGAGCCGGGCGTTGCAGTGCCGGCTTGGCGTGTACTTATCTGGCAGCCTGTCAACGCATATTATGTGATCGTTGACGGCCAGAGCGGGACCGTCCTTTGGCACAAGAACATCACCGATGACGACGGCACCGCATCAGCGACATACGATGTGTACGGCCTTCCCGCTTCGTGGGCACAGATCGCGAGCTCGGCAGCACCGCTTGCTCCCGGCCCGAACGACCCGAGCCTTGGAACGCAGGGTGCGATCACTTCGCGCAATCAGGTTACCTTCATCGGCAACGAAGGCCCGAACAGCTTCAACAACAACGGCTGGATCAACGATGCCGACAACAAACTAGACGGCAACGCGACCGAGGCTGGCCTCGATATCGACGGCGTAAATGGCGTCGATCCTGCGAGCATCCCTGTGGGAAGTCCGAATCGCGTGTTCACATCGACTTGGAACCCGCCGCCCGGAAATCCGGCTCCCGGCGATGCTCCGACCGGAACTGAGGCTCGACGCGGTGCAGTCATTCAGATGTTCTACATCATGAACCGCTACCACGATGAACTCTACAAGTTCGGTTTCAACGAAGCCGCGCGCAACTTCCAGCACGTGAACTTCACCGGTCAAGGTGTTGGAAATGACCGTGTTTCGTCGGAAGGCCAGGACTCTTCCGGATCTAACAATGCGAACTTTGCTACGCCGGCCGATGGCGGCCGCGGCCGTATGCAGATGTATCTCTGGACCGGCCCGAATCCACAGCGCGACGGCACTGCGGATGCGGATGTTGTAATCCACGAGGTAACGCACGGAACATCGAACCGCCTGCACGGCAATGGTTCCGGCCTTGGCAACCAGGGCGGAATGATGGGCGAAGGCTGGGGCGATTTCTACGCTCACGTAATGACCTCGAAGCCGACAGATCCGGCGAACGGCGTCTATTCGGAAGGCGGTTATGCCACCTACATGATCGGCGGCAATAACTTCACAGCAAACTTCTTCTACGGCATCCGCCGCTTCCCGACCGCCATTATGGCGTTCACGGGCGGCCCGCAGAACAAGCCGTACAATCCGCTGACCTTCGGTCACATCAATTCGAACTGCGATACCACGCTTGGTACGCCGTCGAATGCGGTCTCCAGCGCTTTCCCGCGAAGCCCCGTAATCGCTACCTCGGGCAGCTGCTCGCAGGTGCACAATGCCGGTGAGATCTGGAAATCGGCACTTTGGGAAGTTCGTACGCTCTACGTCGCAAGACGCGGTTTTACGGACGGTTCGCGTGCGGTCCTTCAGAACGTCACAGACGGTATGAAGCTTGCTCCGCTCAACCCGACTATGCTTCAGGAACGCGATGCGATCATCGCTGCTGCAGCCGCAGCTCCTGTTTCTCCGCAGGCCTCGGCGGACGCTTCTGATGTTCGCGAAGGATTCCGTATCCGCGGTATGGGCTGGTCAGCAAGTGTTCAGTCGGCTTCTTCGGTAACTGAAGCTTTCGATTCGCCGAACGCTTCGCTTTCGACCTTTGCGGTTTCGGACGCTTCCGGCAACGGCAGCGGCTATCCGGATCCGGGCGAAAACGTTCAGCTCGCTATTGGCGTCATCAACCCGAACACCGGTGCACCTATCACCAACGTTACGGTCAGCGTCAACGGCGGAGCTCCTGTAAATTACGGCACGATCAACGATGGACAGACTGTTACGAACAACATTCCGTTCACCGTCGATTCGAACGCTGCTTGCGGAAGCACAGTTACGCTGAGCATCGTCGTTTCGAGTGCACTCGGAGCTCAACCGGCTGTTCAACGCAGCTTTGTCCTCGGCCAGCCCGTCGGCATCGTCGAGAACTTTGACGGTGTTACGGCTCCGAGTCTGCCTTCGGGTTGGACCAATACTCAGGATGTCGGCACGCTCATCAACTGGACGACCGTTACGACAAGCCCTGACTCAGCACCGAATGCCGCATTCGCGAACGACCCTGCGGGCGTGAATATGGCTTCTCTTGAGACACCTGCGATCCCGATCTCGTCATCTGCCGCTCAGATCAAATTCAGGAACAGCTGGAACACCGAAAACACTTTCGATGGAGCTGTTCTCGAGATCAAGATCGGAGCCGGCGCATGGCAGGACTTCATCACTGCCGGCGGATCATGGGTTTCCAATGGCTATAACGGCACACTGAGCACCAGCTTCCAGAATCCGCTTGGCGGACGCCAGGCGTGGACAGGAAATGGCGGCGGCTACAAGGACACTGTCGGTAACATTCCGGCGGCAGCCAATGGCCAAAGCGTCTCGTTCCGCTGGAGGATGGCTTCGGATTCGTCCGTTGCATCGACCGGAATCTGGATCGATGGTGTTCAGGTGATCAGCAGCTTCAATTGCTCGCCGGTCACAACGGTCAGCAACGCTCGAGCGGACTTTGACGGTGACGGCAAGACTGATGCGTCGGTGTTCCGTCCGTCCGAGGGCAACTGGTACTCGCTGGGTTCGACCGCCGGATTTGCTGCCCTTCATTGGGGAGCAAACGGCGACACGATCGTCCCCGGCGACTATGACGGCGACGGCAAGGCGGATTTCGCAGTGTTCCGTCCGGATAACACCGAAGGCAACACGGACTTCTATGTCCTGAACTCGAACGGCTTCGTCTTCAACGGCTTCGCACACGGCGTCGTCGGCGACATTGCTGTCCCGGGAGACTTCGATGGCGACCACAAGGCCGACATCGTCGTCTGGAGGCCTTCAGAAGGCAACTGGTACATCTGGGGCACTGTCAGCCAGACGACCACGATCGCATCGTTCGGAACGACCGGCGACAAGCCGTTCGCGATGGACAAGGACGGCGACGGCAAGGCAAACCTTGCGGTCTATCGTTCGAGCGACCACACCTTCTACATGGCGAACGCTACGGGCGTCCCCGCTCAGAACTTCACGGCGGTGCCGTGGGGCGTTGACGGTGACAAGCTCGTCCCGGCTGATTACGATGGCGACGGCAAGGATGACGTTGCGGTTTACCGCCCGTCAGACGGAACGTGGTACATCTACACGCAGACGGGCAACACGATCACCACGCAGTTCGGTATTGCGAGCGACGTACCCGCACCGGGCGACTATGACGGCGATGGCACAGATGACATCGCGGTCTATCGCGGCGGAACGTGGTATATCAACGGCTCGACCTCCGGATTCCAGGTGATCTCGTTCGGTGTGGCCAGCGATATTCCGGTCCCGACCGCATACATCCCCGGCCTCGTCGGCGGTGGCGGCGGTGGCGGCGGTGCTGTCACGGTCAGCTACACAGGCCCGGCAGTTGCCATTCCGGACAACAATCCGGCTGGTGTGAACATAAACGTTCCCGTCTCGGGCGTCGGTACGATCTCCGATCTGAACTTCAGCATCGATCAGGTCTCCGGCGGAACCTGTGACATTGCGGTCGGAGATGTCGACTGTGGTATCGACCACAGTTGGGTCGGCGATCTTATCGTCACGCTGACATCCCCCAATGCGACATCGGTCGTTGTCATTGACCGTATCGGCCGTACCACGGCTGGTTTCGGCTGCAACAACAACAACTTCGCATTGATCACGCTCAATGACGATGGCGGGCTGCCGCCGATCGAGAATGGCTGTAATACCGGTGGCGGTACGACAGCGATGTTCCCATCCGGCGACTATTCCCCGAACAATCCGATGTCTGCCTTTGACGGCCAGAATGCGGATGGAACGTGGGTAGTGAACATTTCGGACAACGGCGGTGGCGACACCGGCTCTGCCCGTGCGTTCTCGTTCCACTTCAACTCGGGCAACTAACCCGACACGCTTTGCGGAAGGTCCCAAAAAGGCCTTCCGCGAACATAAATGAAATAGGGCTGCTCGGAGACATTCGAGCAGCCTTTTTCTTGGCAAAAGACCGATCCGTTCGGTCGCGCCGATTCGTACATTTCGTGCAAATCGTGCAAATCGTGCATTTTGTGCGGTTTGATACATTCTGTGCGGTTTGTGCTTCAAATGAGAACCCGCGGTCAGATAAGCTTGTGTTGGCTGTTGGTCTTTGAAAAATTGTGAATTGTTCGTGGTTGATGGTTCGTTGTTCGTGGTTCGTTGTTCGTGGAGCACTTTGCGTCTACCTAGTCCCCGTAGGGGACGCGAGATTATAGCCTAGGGTAAGGCCGTCACGGCCACAAAAACCACTGACCGCTCACGGGGCAAGTCGCCTCGGTTGGCCTGATGAATGGTTTAACCGCGTTTATTGACATCGCGTGCCTTTCGGCATATTGTTGCTAGAATACGATCAATAAGACTTTTTGAGGCCGAACGGCGTCAAACCGATAGCCCAACCCACACAGAAGGAGTAGCAATCATGTTCAGAAACTTCGATCGGATCGCGGTCATCAAGGCCTCGATCATCCTATTAGCTGCGATCGCCGCTGCGGCGGCGTCACTCGGGTTTGATCCCGTGGTCGAGCGGACCTCGGCATCGGCGTTCGGGCCTTCGGCTTCGTTCACCGGAGCTCCGAGCGAGGGAAACTGCACTGCGTGTCACACCAGTTTTCCGGTCAACAGCGGTACCGGAAGCGTTACGATCACGGGCCTTCCGGCGAACTATCTTCCCGGACAAGTAATTCCGATCACGGTCCATGCCGCCCAGTCGGATGCGACGATCTTCGGTTTCCAGTTGACGGCCATCGACCGCGATGGCAAACAGGTCGGCACCGTCCAACTGCCGTCGCAGACACCGGCACAGATACAGACGATCATCGGCCTAGTCAACGGACAGACGCGCACCTACGTCGAGCACACGGTCGATGGGATCACGCCGACGGTGTTCGGTTCGAAGTCGTGGACGTTCAACTGGACGGCGCCTGCCACGCGCAAGGGCAAGATCAGCTTTTACGCTGCAGGCAACGCCGCCGACAGCAGCGGTTCGCCTTCCGGAGATTATATTTATACGACGGACGAGAGCACGCTGACGGGAACCGCGGTCTCAAGTTTTGACGCCGACACGGCGAGCGACACGGCGGTTTGGCGTCCATCCGACGGCGTTTGGTACAGCCTGAACAGCAGCGACGGCGCTTTTCAGGCGATACAGTTCGGCGCAAGCGGCGACCGTATAACGCCGGGCGACTATGACGGCGACGGTATTACCGACCGGGCCGTTTTCCGTCCATCGACCGGAGCTTGGTACGTTCTAAAGAGCGGCGGCGGCACACTGATAATGGGCTTCGGGCAGAATGGCGACATTCCCGTTCAAGCAGACTATGACGGCGATCTGAAGACCGATGTCGCGATATATCGCCCGTCGAACGGCCTTTGGTATATCTGGGGCTCGACGAGCGGTTTGATAGTACGGCAGTTCGGGCTTTCGACAGACCTGCCGGCGACCGGTGATTTTGATGCGGACGGCATTGCGGATCTTGCGGTCTTTAGGCCATCGACCGGCGTGTGGTACATACAGGCTTCGACCGCCGGATTTCGAACCGCCCAATTCGGCCTTTCCGAAGATCGGCCGGTCGTCGGTGACTACGACGGGGACGGCCGCAGCGACATCGCGGTCTATCGTCCCTCGTCAGGCGTCTGGTATGTGATGCGTTCGACCGACGGCTTCTATGCCGCTCAGTTCGGCAACTCGGCCGACATCACGGCTCCAAATGACATAGACGGCGACGGCAAGACGGACATCTCGGTTTTTCGGCCATCGACCGGCCTTTGGTACGGCCTTCGTTCGTCCGACCAGCAGCTATTCGTAGCAGCCTTCGGCACGAACGGCGACGTTCCTGTCCCGTCAGGCTACCTTCCGTAAAAAAAAGATGTCCCGCTCGGGCCTTTCACGGGCTCGAGCGGGACACGATCGGAAAAAACATTCCTTAGTTCAGGCCAACGTTACTACGGCTTGTTGACCGGTGTGGTGCTTGCAGGTCCGACCTGAACGTCTGGACGCGGAAGCGTCGAACCCGGTATCACGGGATTCGGAATTTCCGTTTCACGCGAAGAGTTCGAGGGCGGATTGCCCATCGGGACAGGCTGGATGATCGTCTGCGGAATCGGAGCCGTACCGTCTTGACGGGCAGCATTGTAATCCGGACGCTTGATCCTCGGCGTGATGAAGAACAGGATCTCGTTCGTGTTCCTCGTTACGCCTTTACGTTTGAAGAGGTGACCAAGAAGCGGGATCCTCGAAAGACCCGGCGTACGATCCTGGCTTTCGCGTTCGTCGTCAAAGAGAACGCCGCCCACGACCGTCGTGCCGCCATCCGGGACCATCACTTCGGTCTTCATCGACTGAGTATTGATGGCCGGCGGGGCCGAACCCGTGATCGTTGCGGTCGAAGCATTCTCGGCAACAACGTTCAGCACGACCGTGCCGACATCCGTGATACGCGGTGTGATCGCGAGACGGAGCGGGACATCGACATACGTGGTAGTCGCAATAAGCGTACCGCCAGAGCCGCTGCCGGGTTGGATCGTCGTGATAGGGATCTTCGTACCGCTCTTGATCTCCGCAGGGCGGTTGTTAAGAGCCGTTACGCGTGGTGTGGCGATGACCTTTGCTTCGCCCTTCTGCTCACCGGCGGTGATCAAGGCGCTAAGCTGTGCGGTACCGAAAACGCCCGTCGTAAGGCCGATGGCCGAAGAAGCGATCTTCGACATCAGGTCGTTGCCGATCGTCGGGATCGGTGTTCCGGGATTCGGCGTAAGAGCGGACGTTGCACCCGGCATCGTGCCGCCAACACCTGTGAAGCCGCGTTTGCCGTTCAAGATAGCACCCAACTGGACGCCGATGTCGCGGCTGAAGTTGCGTGTAGCAACGACGATGCGGGCTTCGATCTCGACCTGCGGTTCAGGCTGGTCAAGGATGTCGATAAGCTGTTTGATAGCGTCGATGTTCGAGCGAACGTCGGTTACGATAAGCGAATTCGAGCGGGCGTCGATCTCGATCGAACCGCGACGCGAAAGGCGACGCTTGATGATCGGCAGAAGGCCGTCTGCTCCGCTGCCGCCGGCCGCGGATGCACCGCCGGAAGAAGCTCCTGATGAGGCTCCGGAGTCAACCGCCGTTCCGGCAGTCGTTCCCTGTGAGGCGCTCTGTCCCGAAGCCATCGCGTAGTTCAGACGAATAAGCTCGGTAACAAGCGGCGAGGTGTCAAGCACGTTGTTCTGCTTCGCACGATAGAGCTCGCCTTCTTCGGCAAGCGTCTTGTTATCGGCGACGCGCAGGATGTTGCCGTTCACCTGGATTCCGAGGCCCTGCGACTGCAAGACCGAATCGAGAGCGTAGTTCCAGGGAACTTCATTCACCTTTACCGTAACGGGCACGTCTTTGACCGAGCGGTCGATGACGAAGTTGATGCCGTACTGGTCGGTGATGTAAGAAAGGATGTCTCGAATGTCGGCATTGACGACATTGAGGTTAACTGGTTCACCGACGAATCCGGGCTTTCCGTAGTTGTCACCCTGATCCTGCGGACGAACCTTCTGGCCGAAGGCGGCCATCGCGAGCAGAACGGTCAGCAGAATAAGTACTCCTGCTTTACGCACAGCTGTTAATGAGAAGATCTGTGAAGTCATGTTTCCTCCGTTTATTCGCGAGATGCCTGAGCCTGAACGCCGGACGTTCATATCGGGGATCGGCACCTCTTTTGTAGAGCTTTTTCTTGTGTCGGCGTCCTTATTTGCGGTTCTTGGCGACCTTAGCGGGACGTCGCGACGCCTTTGAAGGCTTGGCTTCCGGCTCTTTTTCTGCCGGGAGCGAGTTCATCTCGTCAAGAGGCGAGACGATCGGTGCCGGAGCAGCGGGAACTGCGGGTTTCTCGCCGGCCGCAACCTGAGGCTTGGTCGAAGCCTGGCTCGGAGCCGTGCCCTCGATCTGTGCCTTCATTGAATACTGTTGAAGCGGTTTGTATTCGACCGAAGCAACGAATTTCTTCGGCGCGGTCTTTGTCACGCGTCTGAATACGAGACGGTTCTCTTCGACCGCAACGAGCTGCCCGTCGAAGAACTTCTCGCCCGGATAGATCGTGTATGAGAGCTTGATAGGAGTTGCCTCGACCATTGCTGCCCAGCCACGCGGGGTCTTGAAGACGCCGTTGACGTTAAGCTCGTTAACAAGAAGCACGCTCGTTACCTTCGGTACGGGCTGGCCGCTTGCGACGGCGTTCTCACGAAGCCGTTTGTAATAGTCGATACGGGCTTCGATCGACGGCGGGCCGAAGTCTGCGGCCGTCTTTGGCTTGGCGGCTGAGGACGATTGCCGTGAGGGTTCTCGCTGCCTCATGAAACTCGGCTTTGCGAAGGGATCCCGCTGTGCGGAAACGCTCGCGAGGTCTCCGCCGAGGATGATGAGGGCGACCGCCATCGCGGCGAGGCCGATACTTTTCTTGAATGACATTGTGTTCATACCTATTTACTCTCGTGTCGGAAGTGGGGCCGTAGGTCTCTTTTGTTTAGGCGGGTTTTGCCGGAGCTGCTGCAGGAGCCGCGGCCGGAGCTGCGGTGCCGGGAGCGGCAGGCTTTGCTCCCGGAGCACCGGGTGCACCTGGTTTAGCACCGGGCTTTGCGTTCAGATCGGTAGGTGCGGCATAGTACGCCGACAACAGGAACTGAGCGTGGAGTGTCTTGTTTGCGGTCTGCTTATCGAGCTGGTTCAGCTTGAAGTCAGTGATCGAAACGATTCGCGGAAGCTTCGCCATCTGCTCGAAAAAGTTCTTGAGATTCGCAAAGTTGCTGTCCACCTCGACTTCGACCGGCTTGGCCATGATGTCGCCCTGCTGCGTGTCATCACGCGGCGAGAAACGCATCACGATAAGCTTGCTGCTGTTGGCCGTATCCTGAAGGCCCTGAAGCACATTCGTGATCTCACGCTGTTCCGGAAGCAAGACCTTAAGCTCGTCGTATTCAGCGGTCTTCGTTGCGAACAGAGCTCGGAACTCGTTGATGTGCGATGTCGCAAGCCGTGCGTTCTCGTTCTGCTGCTGGAGCTGTGCGACCTCGTCGGAGATCTTGGCCGTTTCAGCCCGCGTCTCGCTTGTGAAGAAGTACCACACGCCTGCCCAAAGAAGAGCACCGAGACAAAGCATCAAACAAAGCTGCACTGGCCAATTAAGATTTTTGAATTTATCTAACATGGTAATTACCTACTCTCTTTGGGATCTAGTTCTTGGCTACCTGCGTCGGTGCCGCAGGGGCTTGCGGCTGCGCGGAAGCGGTCGTCGCTCCGTTCGCATTTGCACCGGCCGCCTTCGAAGGCGTGTATGCACACTTGATCGTAAAGTTGACGATCGAGACCTTATTGGCGTCAGGCGATGAAGTTTCCTTCATCACGACATTCTGATTGACGACCTCGTTGCGAGCCGTTTCGATCGAAAGGTTCGAGAAGAGGCCGTTGGAGAATTCGAGGCTTCGTCCGAACTGCGTAACCTGCTGTTCGTCGGGCGAATTGCCCTTGAAGACCATCTGGTCGCCGGCCTGCTCGACGCTTTCAAGATAGAGCCCGGGAACCATAGCGGCACGTTCGGTAACTGCCGCAAGCACGGCACTTGGGCCGGCCTGATTGGCTCGTAGGGTCTTGATCGCTTCGATCCTCGCATCGATATTCTGTATCTTCTGCTCCAGATCTTTCTGCTCGTTGACAACGGCTTGAAGTTCGGCGGCCTGCCGCTTCTGATCTTCAAGATCGGCCTGAGCTTTGCTGTGGGCCATGCTGCTGCTGATAACATCCCATCCGATGACGGCGGCTGTCAGGAGCAGCGTCGCGAGGAACATCACCATCAGCCGCGAAGTAGGGTTTGCGATCTGGCGATCGACCGAGGCAACTGCCCCGCCCTGCCGTTCGGTTACTGAATTTAGAAGGTTGATTCTTAGCATTTTAGTTCACTCCCCTCATCGCCAGGCCGACGGCAACTGCCATCTCAGGGACGATCTCTTTGATATAGTCGGGGTCGAATTTGTTCGAGTCGATGTAGATCTTGCGGAAGGGGTTGAGAACCTCGACCGGAAGTTCAAGACGCTGCGAAAGATCCTGCGCAAGGCCCGCGAGCTTAGAACCGCCGCCGGAGATCAGGATCTTCTGAACCTGTGTCTCGTTGTCGTCGGTCGTTGCACGGTAGAAGTCGAAGGTCTTCTGGATCTCCATCGCGACGACTTCCGTAACGTTGTTCATCAGCGGCTCGATCGACTTTTCTTCAACATTCGGAGCCGCGTTCGCAACGCCGCGTTTGAGGCCTTCAGCCTCTTGGAAGTTCAGTCCGAGGCTTCGCTGCAGGACATCGGTGAATTGGCTTCCGCCGACCGTGATGTCGCGCGAAAACAGGGAGCGTGTGCCCTTGACGATGTTCACGTTCATCGTCGAGGCTCCGATATTGAGAAGCGTTACGACGTCCGACTCTGCCGGATCGTAGTTCGCTTCGTAGCAGTTCTGGAGCGCAAACGTGTCAACGTCGATGACGACCGGCTGTTTGCCCGCAAGCTGAATGGCCTGCTTGATGTTGTCGATGCGTTCGCGCTTGCACGCCGCGATCAGCACGTTCGTCGAGTCCGCTGATTCGGCCGTGACCTGATAATCAAGGCTCACGTCGGCGAGATCGTATGGAATGTGCTCTTCAGCGTGCCAATCGATCGATTCTTCGAGCTCTTCGGCGGACATTGCGGGCAGTGCGATGTTCTTGATGATCACCGAGTGGCCGCTGACGCCGGTTACAACCTGGTTCGCTTCGATCTGATGGTTGTTGCAGACATTCTGAATACAGTCCGAGACGGTATTCAGCTCCATTATCTGGCCGTCAATGATCGTATCGCTCGGGAGATTCTCAAATCCGAGGCTAACGAGATTCAGGCTATTTGGCTTGCCGTCAAGCTCAACCATTTTGACCGAACTCGACCCGATATCGAGGCCGGCTACCCTTTTCTTCTTACCGAACAGCATTATTTTCTAGCTCCTTTTCTGCTATCAAGCTTTTTGTCGATTGGATCCCTGTTTTGAAGGTTTTTAGAGGCACGTTGGCTCTTTTTTTAGGAAGATCGTTGGTCACCTGTAACTCTTTTTCGGAGTGCATCTTGCTAAGGCCCGGTGCAGGCTTCGGATGTTTTCGGCAGTAAATTCTGCTTTATCAACCCTTTTGGCTTGTCACCGTTTTGCAAGTAGTAGAACAACAAATCAGGAAACTTGTCGCATCTGGTGGCGAAGGATCTGAACGCCGAGAGCGTTCGACAAGATTGAATTTACACTCTTGCAATACATCTGTCAACATTTTTTTGCAATGTTGAACGCACAAAGACAGAAATGCGGTCAGAATGAACGACAACCCATACGGTTCAGTCTGTGCAGTGCCCGTCGCGCATATGCTTCATGGCAGAAAGCTCGACCGTTGGGCGGGTGCAACTAGAGCAGAAGCTTCATTGGCTTTTGGCCGCCCGGTCACGCAGGCGGTTCTGACCTCTTTTCGTGCATTCGTGGCCTCGGAACTTAAATCTCAAATTTCAAATCTCGATATTCCATTCCGAAACCGGGCCGCTACCGCAGGCGGAACCTAATTTTGTGCAAATCGTGCATTTCGTGCATTTCGTGCATTTCGTGCATTTCGTGCACTTTGATACATTTTGTGCGGTTTGATACGTTTTGTGCGGAATGTGCTGTTCGCACCGTGAAGAACGAAGTAAACTTCTTTCTGTGGCTGAGCGAGTGTTCGGCGAAGTGATCTATACCGATCAGGTATTGTTGATGAAAATAATTCTGCCGCTTTTACTGTTTATTATTTCCTCTTTGACGATTTCGGCTCAAACGGTTGAGATCCGCGTAAATCAGGCTGGTTATCAAGCGAACGACAAAAAGAAGGCGGTGGTATTGTCACAAGAACCGTTCTCCGGTGAGTTCGTCGTTAAAGATGCTGATACCGGCAAAGTGGTGTCGGAACGTTTACAAACGCGGCAGCTAGCGGCATCTCCATGGGGCGGAAGTTTTGGCTATTACTATGAGGTTGACCTTTCGACCATCAAGACGCCGGGTACATACCGCCTAGTAGATAGAAGCAGCGACCTTCGGTCAATTAAGTTCGTGATCGGCCCATGTCCCGCCTATCAGGAAGATCTGCTCGGTTTTATGCGGCAGCAAAGATGCGGGTACAACCCTTACCTCGATGCCGTCTGCCATACTCACGACGGACGTTCGTTTTACGGGCCGATGCCGGACGAGACCTTTATTGACGCCTCCGGTGGATGGCACGACGCGGGCGACCAGTTGAAGTATTTGATCACGGCAAGCAACGCGACGGCGCGGATGATGCTTGCTTACGAATTGGAAAAAGCGAAATTTGGCGACTTTGTCGATGACCTCGGCCGCGAAGGTAGGCCGAACGGAATTCCCGATATTCTGGACGAGGCAAAATGGGGACTCGACTGGATCCACAAACTTCACCCAAAGAGCGGCCAGCTTTTTCACCAGGTTGCAGACGACCGCGACCATCGGGGCTTCAAGCTCCCATTTGCTGATAACGCGGATTACGGCTGGGGTGCGAACAGCTATCGGCCTGTCTATTTCGCCGACGGCAAGCCGCAAGGCCTTTCGCAATTCAAGAGCCGCTCGACCGGTGTTGCGAACATCGCCGGACGTTCGGCGGCGGCGATGGCGATGGCATATCGCATCTGGAAAACTGACCTGAAAGACACCGCGTTTGCGTTGAAATGTCTCGTTGCCGCCGAAGACCTTTTCGCAATGGGTAAGCGGCAGGAAGGCTTTCAGCAAGGCAATTCATTCGGTGCCCCGTACCGCTACAACGAAGACACCTGGGCGGACGATATGGAGTATGCCGCCGCCGAATTATACAAAGCAACTCGCAAGCCCGTCTATCTCGCCGATGCTAAACGCTATGCAAAACTCGCCGGGACAACATCGTGGATGGAGTTTGAAGATTCGTCGATGGGTGAACAGATGTCGCGGCATTACCAAATGTATCCGTTTACGAATGTCGGTCATTTTGCGCTGTATCCGCTGGTCGATGCCAAAACAAAACGCGAGCTTGCGGGATATTACCGCAGCGGCATCGAACGCATCGTCGCTCGGGCAAAGACGAATCCTTACGGCGTCGGCGTGCCTTTCCTTTGGTGCTCGAACAACCTGGTCGTCGCTTTCATCACGCAGGTCCATCTTTATGAACTGATGACCGGCGACAAGAAGTATCACGATGCAATGCTCGATCACCGCGACTGGCTGCTTGGCAAAAACCCGTGGGGAACATCGATGTTCGAAGGGATTCCCGCAGGTGGCGAATATCCAGAAGACACACATTTGCCGACCGTGCAGCTACTGAAAAAACAGGTGCGCGGTGGTTTGGTTGACGGTCCTATTGCGGCCTCGACTTACAAGGGCCTGATCGGCCTGACGCTTCATCAACCGGACGAGTTTGCGTTGTTTCAGCCGCGTGATGTTGTCTATCACGACGATGTCGGCGACTACTCGACCAACGAACCCACAATGGACGGCACCGCCGACGCGATACTCGTCATGGCGATGTTCAGTCATGCCGGCATCTCGCGTGTCAGTAGCCCGCGTGTCCGTAGCCCGCACGTAAGTAAGGGCTCTTCCAACAATCCCAACGCCAGTTTCACCTACGTCGAAGGCGGCATCACTCGCGGAGACAAAACTTCAAAGCGCATGGCACTTGTTTTCACCGGCGACGAGTTTGCCGAGGGCGGAACCGCGATCGCCGACGCTCTTGCGAAACACAACGTCAAAGCCTCATTCTTTCTCACGGGCCGATTCTATCGCACACGCGCCAACCGTCAGATCATCGAACGCCTTAAAAATGACGGCCATTACCTCGGCCCGCATTCGGATGCACATCTTCTCTACGCCGATTGGACGGATAGAAGCAAAACGCTCGTCACCCGCGAACAATTTGAACGCGACCTGAACGACAATTTCGCCGCGATGCGACCGTTCGGCATCGACCGCAAACAGGTTCCCTTCTTCCTTCCCGCCTACGAATGGTACAACCGCGAGATCGTTGATTGGAGTTCGGCAATGGGCTACCAGATCGTAAACTTCACGCCGGGCACCCGCTCAAACGCCGACTACACGACCGACGACGACAAGAATTACATCTCCAGCGACGGCATAATAACGCGGATAAAGGAATACGAGGCCAAAGATCCGAACGGCTTGAATGGTTTTATCCTCCTGACCCACATCGGCGCCGGGCCAAAGCGGACCGATAAGTTTCACGACCGCGTCGATGAACTGATCGGATGGTTGAAAACGAAGGGTTATGAACCTGTAAAATTGGACGAGTTGCTAAAGCAGAAACACGACCGGTAGGGAGTGTGCCTCTCGGTCATGTGAAAATCTCAGTCAAACCCTACATAGTCCGCCCCGGATCGTTTGTTGCCCTTGGCTCGCTTCATTTCAAACAGGCACACTCCCTACCGGTCGTGTTTCCTCCTCATGCCGCCGTTCTTTCTTTCCACGTTTGAGGATGTGAGCCGTCGTCGCGGCGTTCCATTGTGATGGCGCCGGGCGAAGGGCAGACGAGGTAGCAGAGATTGCAGCCAACGCATTCTTCCTCGATCACGCGTGGAAAGCGTTTGCCATTCGATTCGACGAACTCGAACGACTGGTGTGCGCCGTCTTCGCAGGCGATATAGCAGAGGTTGCAGCGTATACAGTGTTCTTCGTGAACGTGCGCTTTGACGTCGTAGTTCAGGTCAAGGTTGCCCCAGTCGGTAACGCGTTCGACAGACTTGCCGACGATGTCGTTGACGGACGCGTAGCCTTTCTCATCAAGGTAGTTATTGAGGCCGTCGATCATGTCCTCGACAATGCGATGGCCGTAATGCATCACGGCCGTGCACACCTGAACGCTTCCCGCACCTAGCAGCAAAAACTCGACCGCGTCACGCCAATTCGAAACGCCGCCGATGCCGCTGATCGGGATGTTGAACTCCGTGTCGCGGGCAAGTTCGGCGATCATATTCAGAGCGATCGGTTTGACGGCCGGCCCGCAATAGCCGCCGTGCGCAGCCTTGCCATTGACGTTCGGATACGGAACAAAGGTGTCGATATCGACGCCGATTATCGAGTTGATCGTGTTGATGAGCGAGACCGCGTCAGCACCGCCGTTCTGAGCGGCCTTGCCCGGCGGCAGGATATTCGTGACGTTCGGCGTGAGTTTCACGATCACGGGAATGTCGCTGACCTCTTTCACCCATTCCGTGACCATACAGGTGTATTCCGGCACCTGCCCCATCGCGGCGCCCATTCCGCGTTCGCTCATTCCGTGCGGACAGCCGAAATTCAATTCAAAGCCGTCGCAGCCCGTGTCCTGTGTGCGTTTAACGATCTCGTGCCACGCGTCGCGCTTTGATTCGACCATCAAGGACGCGATCACGGCATTCTTCGGATACTTCTTCTTGCACGCGGCCATCTCTTTGAGATTGACCTCAAGCGGTCGGTCGGTGATCAACTCGATGTTGTTCAAACCGATCATACGCATCGCACCGTGATCGATCGCCGCAAGCCGCGAAGAAACATTCACGATCGGCTCGCCCAACGTCTTCCACACGGCACCGCCCCAACCCGCGTCAAACGCACGCTCGATCATCGAACCCATATTCGTCGGCGGCGCACTCGCGAGCCAAAATGGATTAGGAGATTTTATTCCTGCGAAATTTATACTTAGATCCGCCATAAAATTTTTAGCTGCTGATGATTGGACCGAGTTCCACAATCAGCGGTTGAACTCTTCCGAGCGATTCAGCCGCGGATCACCGCGGAACACGCAGATTAGAGTTTTAGATAAACTCGCCTGATCCGTGTCATCTGCGTCCATCTGCGGCTGAACTCTTCCGAGCGATTCAGCCGCGGATCACCGCGGAACACGCAGATTAGAGTTTTAGATCAACTCGCCTGATCCGTGTCATCTGCGTCCATCTGCGGCTTAGGTCTTCCGACTACCGCGTTTGTTTGCGGTCATTTCCAAAGACCAGTCTTTTGAACTCAGGCTTCGGGCCAAAGTTCAACAAAAGCCCGACCTCGACGTCGGTTGCTTTCAAGTAGTTCAACAACTGCGCTACGTGGGCCTAATAAATAGCCTTGGCTGCCTTGAGTTCCAAAAGAACGCGTCCGTTAACAAGCAGGTCGGCGACGAAATCTCCAACCTGGTCTCCTCTAAAATGAACCGGAATATCAACTTGCTCAAAGACCTCAAAACCGTTCGCTCTCAAGGCTATCGCCAATGACCTCTCATAAACCGACTCAAGAAATCCGTGACCCAGCTCATTGTACACTTCATAAAATGTTCCAATGATCGTCTGAGTCAGGTCAGAGTGAAGAAATTGTTCATTCATACGTGCGTACGAAAATATCTTATAGCATATTTGCCGCAGATCGGCGCAGATGACACCGATCAAGAATTCAAGGGCAACTCTCCTACGGATTTCCGTTGAACTGACCGATCCTTTTCGAAATTGATCCGTTGTTTCAAACCTGCGTCATCCGCGTTCATCCTCGGCTACCTCGCTTTATTAGCCGCACTTCTACCTGACGATCAAATCGTCTCGAGCTTTTTCTTCAACGCTTCTAAGAATTTCCTATCGTTCAGAATGTCGCGCTCGACTGTGGCGGTTTCTTTCGAGCCGTTCTCCATTACCTTTCGCAGTTCGTTGTTGATCTGCGTTTGATATGGTGCGGCGTTGGGCTGTTCTGCCCTGTCGCGAAAATATTCGATCACCGAGTTATCGAGGTAGATCGATACCTTAGTTTTGCTTGATCTTATTTTCTCCGCCCAGCGAGACGGTCGGAACTTATGCTGTCCGACGGACAGCATATCGTCGGCATCCCAGCCCTTTGCCAACCCCTTGTCATAGTCCTTCTGGGTCATTTCGTAAACTACTTCTTTTTCTTTACTTTTTCGCATGATCGTATAATCTCTCTTCTTTTTTGGTCGCTTTCCTAGCCGAGATCAAACGTAAAACTTCGGGCTGACGCACTGTGTAGACAACGAATAACAGCCGCCTGGACGACAAGCCTATGAGTGAGAATCTATGCTCGGCATCCGACGAGTGAGCATCGTCAAATTCATCGATCGCGTATTCATATTTTTGCTTGTCGATCGCCTGCAAAGCGAACTTCTTCACCTGTTAAAGCGAGATGAATTCCATGAGCGGCGAGTTTGCCCATTTGGGCGGCTTCGACGGCTTCGCCGCCGCCGTTGACGCAATCGCCGCCGGCGAAGACGAGCGGATTTGAGGTTTGCATTTGGGCATTGACGACAACGCGGCCTTTTTCGTCAACATCGACGCGGGCGACGTCAGTAAAGAACGAGAACTGCTTTTGCTGGCCGGTCGCCTTGATGACCATATCGCACACAATGTCGATGGCAGCCGAAGAACCGTCCGTCCGCTCACAGCGGAGTGACGTGACACTCTTCCCCGAAGCGTCGCCGACGATCTCGGCGGGTTTTGCGTTCCAGACGAATTCGATGCCGTCGTGTTTTGCGAGTTCGTACTCGTAATCATAAGCGGGCATTTCGCTTTCAGAACGGCGATAGACCATCACGACCCTTTCCGCTCCGAGCCTCTTTGCCTGCGTCGCGGCATCGAACGCGGTGTTGCCGGCCCCGATAACGACGACGGTCTTTCCGACCGGCACTGATATCCAGTCGCGGGTCTTGACCCCTTCTATGAAATGAAGTGCGTCGTGCACGCCTTCGAGGTCCTCACCGGCGATGTTGAGCTTGTTGGTTGCTCCGAGCCCTACGCCGATGAATACCGCGTCGTGCTGTTCTTGAAGATCGGCGAAGGACCTTGACCCAGTCGGTTCTGGGGTAATAGATCCCCCAGTGCCAAGAGCCGTCGCTCCCGGTTCTGACACGATCTCAGTGTTGAGCACAAACTCAACGCCGAGTTTTTCGGCCTGCGAGACCTCGGCGAACGAGACGGTCTGCGACATCTTGTATTCCGCCATCCCGTATGTGTCGAGACCGCCGGCAAGCGGACGCTTCTCATAAACGGTGACCGAATAGCCAAGCCTCGCCAAGTATGTCGCACACGAGATAGCGGCAGGGCCGGAGCCGATGATGCCGACCGACCTTCCGTTCGGCTCGCCGGCCTCGAACAGCGACAAGCCATTCTCGAACGCAAAATCCGTCGCGTGGCGCTGAAGGCGGCCGATCTCGATCGGTTTCTGGAGAAGCGTGTTCTCGACGCACGCACCTTCGCAGAGCACCTCGACAGGACACACGCGAGCGCAAGTTCCGCCGATCGGGTTCGCGTCGAAGATCACGCGGGCAGAACCTTTGAGGTTTCCGCTCGCGATCTTCTTTATGAAGCCCGGAATGTCGATATGCGTCGGGCACGCGTGCATGCACGGTGCGTCGTAGCAAAACAGGCAGCGATTCGCCTCGATCGCAGCTTCGGCATCGGTCATCGCCGGGTGAATGTCGGCGAAGTTTGCTTCTATCTGTTCAATTGAAAGGAGTGACATAAAGACGTTTTACCACAGAGAACACAGAGAGCACAGAGAATAAAAAAGTCTCGTCAGCTTAGATAAAAATTACAGTAAGCGGGGCATAGATAATCTGAACTATTAAATCTCAGTGTTCTCTGAGCCCTCTGTGGTGAAATACTCCTCACGCTTCAGCATCGGCCTCGATCTCGATGAGCATCTTGGGATCGATGAGTTTCGAGACCTCGACCATCGTGGTCGCGGGCATAATGTCGCGGAAGAACTCGCCGTGTGCTCGGCCGTATTCCTCCCAACGCGAAATATCGGTTACGAACATCCGCGTCCGCACGATGTTATCAAGCGAGAAGTCAAAGGCCTTCAACGCGCGTTCGATATTCTTGATGCACTGCACGGTCTGGCCGTAAGCGTCACCGACAGCAACGATCTCGCCCGTCTCGTCCGTAGCCGTCGTGCCGGTAACATACACTCGATCGCCAACACGAACCGCTCGCGAATAGCCAACGATCAATTCCCATTTTGCCCCGGAAGAATATCTTTCTCGGTGTTTCACGCTCTTCTTTGCCGCAGATCAACGCGGATTATCGCAGATAGACCACGTCAATTTGCGGATCCGCGGCCAAAATCTTCTCAATCCGCCACGATCGGGCCGTAAAGGTCGGGCCGGCGGTCGCGGAAAAATTGCCACGTGTTGCGGACCTCTCGGATCTTGTCCATGTCGAGGTCAGCGACGACGAGTTCGTCCTTGTCTCGGCTGCCTTCGGCAATGATCTGGCCACGCGGATCGCAGAAGTAGCTTTGGCCGTAGAACTCGCCGATGTTCCACGGAGCCTCGGTGCCGACACGATTGATCGCACCGACGAAATATCCGTTCGCGACCGCGTGTGCAGGTTGTTCGAGCTTCCAAAGATACTCGCTCAATCCCGCGACCGTTGCCGATGGATTGAAAATTATCTCGGCACCGTTCAACCCTAGGCATCTCGCCCCTTCCGGAAAATGCCGGTCGTAGCAAATATAAACGCCGATGCGCGCGACCGCCGTGTCGAAGCACGGATAGCCGAGATTGCCGGGACGGAAATAGAATTTTTCCCAAAAGCCGGGAGCCACGTGCGGAATGTGCGTTTTTCGGTACTTGCCGAGATACTTGCCGTCGGCGTCGATCACCGCCGCGGTGTTGTAGTAGATGCCAGTCTGCTCTTCCTCGTAGATCGGCACGATGAGCACCATTCCGTGCTGTTTGGCGACGTCCTGCATCAACTTGACGGTCGGGCCGTCCGGAACCTTTTCGACCGCCTCGTACCAACGCGTCTGCTGCTCTGCGCAGAAATACGGCGTGGTGAAGATCTCCTGAAAACAGAGTATCTGCACGCCTTGACGTGCGGCGTCTTCGACCATCTTCAGCTGATGTTCGATGTTCGCCTTTTTTATCTCTTCGATCGGCGCATCTGAACCGCCGACATTGTGGGCCTGGATCAATCCGGCCTTAATGATTCGTGCCATGGTCAAATCTCCCTTTAGGATCTCGGCATCGCGAATACGTCATCCGCGATCGGTACGTTTGTTCTAACAGAGACGATCTTACGCGTCCAAGACATATTCGGCATCGCATATTTCACGACGGTCGGGATCTTAACTCCACCGAAGTCCTTGTAGTCGCTGTAATCGACCTGATAGACAAAGCCGCCGAGAACCGTCGGCGTAACCGCGACGCGCCGGACGAGCAAACCGGTCTGTTCGTCAAAGCTAAGACTCTCACGTAGGCCTTCGGCGGTCGTGCCGGTAAGAATAAGGACCTTGCGGCCATCGATCTCGTTCGTAAAGCGGTAATCGAACTTTGAATATGCGGAACCGATCGCCGCCGGGAATAGAAGCTGCGCTTCGCGTTTGATCTGTTCAGCCTCATCCGTGTGCAGTCTGTGGCTGCCGCCAGGGCCGAATTTTGCGGCGGCCGTGCCGTCCCAAAGGTCGGACACCCATTCCTTTCCGTAAACCGTCTTTAAACTGTATTTCCCGTCCTTGAAACTGATCGTCTCGGGTTCCGTCGTCTTGCCGTCCGGCTCGACGCGGGTTGCGGTAATGACCGCGCTATCGATCTCCTTCGCTCCTCCGGCGGCAGCAACGAATTTGGCGATCACGTCAGATGCTTCAGGTTTCGTTTTCGGCGGTTCAGGACGCGGTCCGTGGCTGCCGACATGTTCTGTAGGCACAAGGCTCGGCCGGCTCTGCGGATGCATACGCCCGTTGTGGCAAGTGTTGCAGGAAACTTCGGTCTCGCCGCCAAAATGTTCCTTGTTGATCGAGAAGACCATCGAGATCATCTTGCGGGCGGTATCTTTCTCCTCTTTGCCGTCCTTTGAAAAATCGTCGGTGTAATGACAAAAGCTGCAGTTCACATTGAGCGACGCCGCAAAGATGTTCATCACCTTGCCAAGCTGGTCGGCGGGCATATCGCCGAGTACTTTCAGATTCTTGAATCTATCTTTTGCGAGCACGACCTGCTCGCCCTTTGTCTGCGCGTGATTGCGGTACGTACTCATCCCGAATACCGCAACACATACCGCCAGGGCCATTACCGCGAACTGTATCTTCCTTTTCATTGCACCTCTTCCTCCCGAGAATTTCGACGACCAAATGCCCAATGCGCTAGAAAGGCGATGCCAAATCCGACGAACCACGCATAATCATAAAGTATTCTGAGACTTGGAATTATCAACCCTATCCACGCAAAAAAGCAACCTAGGAGCGTGGCGGCGACCGCACGCCAATTCCATCCGGCGTACGAGCCATCCTTTCGGTAAAGGTCGGCAAGCCGAAGATCTTTCTTCCGCAGTATCCAATAATCCGCTATGAGAACACCGGCGATCGAACCAAGGCCGCCAGAATAGCCGACAAGCCATCCGAATATATATCCGCTCGGGTCGGCGAGCAGTTTCCACGGCTGCATCAAGATGCCGACAATGCCGGTTATAAGGCCGCCGGTCCGAAAGGAAATGAGTTTTGGGAACGCATTGGCGAAATCATTAGCAGGTGAGACGACATTCGCGGCGATGTTCACCGATAGTGTTGCGACGACCACTGTAAACATCGATATCGCGACGATGACCGGCTGCGAGAATTGGCCGACGAGTTTGACCGGGTCCCAAGCATCCGCCGGGTTCATATGCGGGAAAACGACGACAGCCGCCGACGTGATCAAAATGCCCATCGCGGCGAAGACGGTCATCGTTGACGGCAACGCAACGACCTGTCCGACCGCCTGTTCACGCTGGCTGCGGCCAAAGCGTGTGAAATCCGGCATATTGAGCGAAAGCGTCGCCCAAAAACCGATCATTGCGGTAAGCGATGGGATAAAGATCGGCCAAAATTCAGCAAACGTGTGGAACTTTCCCGGTTCGTGAAGCAGGAAACCGATGCCGCCTGCCTGATACAATATCCAGCCGAGCAAGGCTGCTGTCATCACAAGCACATACGGCGCCGCCCAGTTCTCGACGATTCTCAGCAGATCCATGCCTTTGTAGATGATCGCGATGTTCATCGCCCAAAAGATCAGGAACGAGAGCCACGTCGTTACTGTATGCCCGCCGATGGGCCCGCCAAGAAGGTTTTCCCAGCCCGGAATGAACGCTTTGAAAAACGTATTCAACGCCTCGCCGCCGATCCATGCCTGTATGCCGAACCATCCGCATGCAACCAACGCACGCATTAGAGCCGGAAGATTCGAGCCTGCTGTTCCGTACGCGGCACGAGCGAAGACCGGAAAAGGAATTCCGTATTTCGTCCCCGGATGTGAGTTGAGAAGTATGGGAGCAAGGACGATCGTGTTGCCAAGCAAGATGGTGATCAACGCCTGCCACCAATTCATCCCTGCCGAGATCAGCCCCGACGCCATCATATACGTCGGAATGCAGTGAGCCATCGAGATCCACAACGCCGCGTAGTTATACGTCGTCCAGTTGCGCTTTGCGACCGGAACCGGCGCAAGGTCGTCGTTATAAAGCGGTGAGGAGCGAATACTCTCTTCCGCATCCTCGTTCAGCTCAACACGTCCGTCGATGTGTTGGATAGTCTCGATCATCGGTCAATGCTGGAACTTCCAAGAACACTCCCGCATCTGGATTTACGTGCCAGTTGCAAGCTGCCATTTTATCCGAGTGTAGGCGATCTTGAATCCATTCTTCTGCGCATTTTTTTGCGACTGGCTGCCCGGCGCAGCGCACATCATAGCGAGCGAGCAGCCTTTCTCACGGCCGTAGTCGAGGCGAGCCGAAAGCAGAGCACTCTGAGCGCCTTGACGGCGAGCTTCAGGAATGGTCGATGCACCGGCGAGAATGCAAATGTCATCGTAGATGCCGAATCCCCCGGCGGCAACCGGACTGCCGTCGAGTTCTACTAGGAAAGGCTTCGTACGCTTAGCTTTCACAGTTAGGCGACCCATCCTGAGCATAAACTCTTCGATCCCATCGAACTCAGTGGCCCAACCCGCAGCAGCCGTGCGAGCCCAGACGTCCGCTTCTTGTGCGTCAACGATCCTTATTGTGAATTTAGCGTCCGCGGTGTGCGAGTAACCAGCAAGTTCGCGATACATCACACTCGTCAACTCGATCGGCTGATAGCCTCGACCGGAAAGCACGCCGAGCAGCGAAGCGTCCGTCATAGGACTGACCTCGTGAAAAACAGGCGCTCCGCGGGCAATGAAGAATTGTTCGGCCGTCTCAAGATCTTCCTCGAAGCTGTCCGAAAAAAGCCCGAGCCCGAAGGTCTGCGTCAACGGGGACTCCACTCCGTCGTACATCGCGTAGGTGCCCGAGATGTCGAGCCAAGCCGCGCCGCTTTCGGGTTCCATACTGGCTCGAGCTTCGACAAAATCCGCATTTGCTTGTGCTTCAGTTCTCTCAAGCCGACGCGAAAGTTCTTTGTCGGCATAGATCAGGCCTTCCGTCATATATATCTCCTAACCCGGAACCGAGCTCAAGCAGACCTCGCCGGAGCGATCACAAGCTTCGATGAAATTCCAGATCGTGGAAATCATAGCTGAAATCTGTCAGCGGCGAAATTGCCTTCATCGTAAAGCCTTGCGGGCGGCCATCGACATCGAGTTGGAAATTGACGAAAGCATCGGCGTCCATACTGCGGTCGTCCCATCTGACGATGAACGAATTCGCCTTATATGGATACATCTCGCCCGTCAGTCGGGGCGAACGCTTGGACGCGAAACGCAGCTTGCCGTCTTTAAGGTCCAGCGAGATCTCGCCGAACCACGCATCAGAATATCTTCCTGCGACGGCCGTCGGGTCAAGTGTGGTTCCGCCGGAGGCCTTTGCTTTCGCAACCTCGGCAGCGACCTTGTCGGTGACGGCCTTTGCTTCGGCAAGCGCCTTCTGTCTTGCGGCCGATAGATCCGTGACCCAGTCTCTTCCCGTCTTGCCAAAATACCCGTCAAGGATCTGGTTCGTGATCGAACGGAAGGCGCCGCCTTCCTGCTGATTCGTGAGCACGATGATTCCGAGCTTCAACTCCGGGATCATCGTGATCTGCGTGACCATCCCTTCAAGGCCGCCGGTGTGCGTTACCTGTTTATAACCGTTAACATCGCTGAGGAAGAACCCGAGCCCGTAGGCAGCAAAATGCGTGTTGTAAGGGCCGGGCGAATTGACCCGAATGATCGTCTGCGGCATCCAAAGTTCCTTCAGGACCTTGTCAGAGATTAGCCTCTTGCTGTCGCCATACTTTCCGTTTTCGAGGAACATCTCGACCCATTTGAGCAGGTCGGTGATGTTGGAATTAACACCGCCCGCAGCCGCCGGCACGCGCACCATACTTCGCTTAATGACTTGAACTTTGCCTTCCACCGAGGCGTGCCCGTCGATCGCATTACTCTTGTCTGTAAGCCGCTCGAAAAGACCAGCGGAACTCGTCATCTCAAGCGGACGCATTATTCGCTCTTCAACAAATTCCGGCCAAGACTTGCCTGAGACGCGTGCGATCACCTCGCCGGCGACGATGTACAGATTGTTGTCGTAATCGTACTTCGTCCGAAACTGTGAGACCTGTTTGAGATAGCGAAGATTGTGGATAATGTCCTTGATCGTGAAGTCACTCCCGTCCGGAAAGAACATCAGATCGCCCGCACCAAGTCCGAGCCCGCTGCGGTGCGTCAACAGATCTTTGATCGTGAAATTCTCGGAAACGTACGGCGCGTAGAGTTTGAACTCCGGGATATAATCTTGCACGCGGTCGTCCCATTTGATCTTGCCTTCGTCAACGAGAATGCCAAGTGCGACCGCCGTGAACGCTTTTGAGTTCGATGCGATCCCCACAAGTGTAACCTCGTCCATCGGCTGCTTTGTATTGAGTGACCGGACGCCGTGGCCCTTCGCATAAACGATCTTGCCGTCCTTAATTACGCCGACCGAGATTCCGGGCACGTCGAACGCCTTGATCGACCGCTCTACCAGCGAATCGATCTCGCCCGAAGTCAACGCCTGCGCCTTCAATGTAGAGGTGATCGCCAGGATCGCAAAACCTAGGACGACTACGAACTTGCTTATGTTCTTACGGTTCATATTTTTTCAAGAGGTGCGTGATCCGGGGCCTGTGATCAGGCACATTTTTGGCCCGGGGCCCGACAAATGTTTCATTCCGCTCCGGGCAGGGCAATTCGCTTCAGACGGTCGATCAGCTTCAGAAGGTAAGAGCGTAATTCCCCGGTTGAAATATCGCCCGGGAGATCGACTTCATCATCGAACGTGATCTGATTTAAGACCCAAGCGAGTTGTGCGGGTGTTAAGCCGGAATCCTTCCTTTCTGCGGCTTCGAGTGCCGCTTCAACGCTAAATCCGGCGTTTTCGAGCTCACGAACATCAACGAGATCACGTATCTCGGATCGCGACAGAAGAGCACAAAGCTTATTAGCCAGAATCTCTTGCGGAGTATCGACACGAATTCCACTAATGATCGGTTTGACAGGATCGATCTGAAATACATACTCGCGAATTAGATCGACGACGATCGCGTCAACTCCTCGCTTTACAATCAGTCGGCGGAAATCTGGCGAAGTCTGGATCGATTCAACTTCCGCTCCTAGACCTTTTGCAACTTCGCTAACGAGGCGAAAACCGTTCTCTACATCATTCTTTAACGTGAAGAGATCAAGGTCGTGCGTCTCGCGATGGCCAAAGTAAAAGCCTACAAGTGCAGCACCGCCTGAGAGAAAAAAACTATTATCGCGCTGAAAGAACACTTGCAAAAAATCGCGCTGTAGATTGTTAAGAGTCGATTTAGCCAAGAAGCCCTTCCTTCTCCCAAAAGTCAAAAAGAAACTCCCAAAACTTACGGCGGCGACCAAGATGTTTTGTCAATTCGTTCCAATTCGCACGAACTTCCAGCGGTGTCGTAAAGGCCCAAACATCCGTGTCGCGGGCTTCCCGCAAGACCTTCCCTAACAGCCGGATTCGTTCGCTGCTGTAGCCGGCAGAAAGCCGTTGTCTCAACTGCGCGACGGTCATCGGCTCATCCCAAAGAAAATATGGAATGACCGAAGGATCGTTCAAGTCTGTGGACAGCATCGACACTGCTAAATATTGACACAAGTTCCACGTTTGAGGAATTGCCCGTCGCCTTGTTTGCCGGTGTGTTCGCCGTTTTGGATAACGACGCGGCCGCGTGAGAGCACGGTCTCTACCTTGCCCTTCACTCTCCAGCCTTCGTAGGACGAATAATCGACGTTCATATGTTCATGCTCCACGCCAAAAGTGTGTTGTTTTTCGGGGTCGAAGACGACGATGTCCGCATCGGAGCCGACGGCGATCGTGCCTTTCTTCGGGAACAGGCCAAACATCTTTGCCGCGGCCGTCGAAGTCAGTTCGACAAATCGATTGAGCGAAATGCGATTCTCGACGACACCACCGTTGTAGATCAGCGACATTCGGTTCTCAACGCCTGGAGCGCCGTTCGGGATCTTTGAAAAATCTCCAACGCCCAGTTCCTTTTGCTCCTTCATACAGAACGGACAATGGTCGGTCGATATCACCTGAAGGTCGTCCATCTTGAGGCCTTTCCAGAGTTCCGCGTGATTGTGCTTTTCGCGAAGAGGCGGCGTCATCACATACTTCGCACCGTCGAAACCGTCACCGTAATCTTCGATCGAATGAAACAGATACTGCGGACACGTCTCGGCAAATGCGGGAATGCCGCGGTCTCTCGCCTGACGAACTTGGTTGAGCGCGTCGGTGCAGCTTAGATGAACGATGTACACCGGCGACTCGGCCATCTCGGCGATAGCGATGGCACGATGCACGCCTTCGGCTTCGGCGATCGTCGGGCGCGTCAAGGCGTGATATTTCGGAGCGGTGCGGCCCTCGGCGAGAAAGCGTTTGATGATCTCGTTGATGACGATGCCGTTCTCTGCGTGCATACAGACAAGGCCGCCGCGTTTTCCGGCCGCCGACATCGCACGAAAGATCGTCGCATCATCCGCAAGGAAAACTCCCGGATACGCCATGAACAGCTTGAACGAAGTTACGCCCTCGTCCATCAGCCGATACATCTCCTTTTCGTCGCCGTCCTCGAAATCGGTCGTGATCAGGTGAAATCCGTAATCGATGCACGTTTTGCCGTCGGCCTTTTTGTGCCACGCGTCAACGCCCGCCGTCATTGATTCACCTTTCGTCTGGACCGCGAAATCAATGATCGTCGTTGTTCCGCCAAACGCCGCCGCTCGCGTGCCGGTAAAGAAGTCGTCGCTCGAATGCGTCCCGCCGAACGGCAATTCCATATGCGTATGCGGATCGATCCCACCCGGAAACACAAGTTTCCCACTCGCATCGATAACAACATCCGCTTCCATATCAAGTGACTTCCCGATCGTCGTCACCACTTCGCCATCGATAAAAATATCCGCAACATAGTCGTCAACCGCCGTCACGACCCGCCCGTTCTTAATTAGCGTTCTCATAGGAAGATCAAGTTCAATTTCAGTTAGGCTAGACCAAGGTATTATATATCAAGATCGCCGGCGGATTTAGCTTTTGAGTTCGCTCGGCCATATGATATGTTGGAGTCAAATAGCTTGTTAGTTTGGCATTTTTCCATTTTCATATCCCAAAGCAATCATTCGATAACTGCTTTTATTCGGGAGGATGCCAAAATGAAAGGAAACACTATACTTGCGATAGCGGTCTGCGTTGCCTGTTTTCTTATAGGCTACTTGGCCTATCTTAGTGTTGCCGAGATCGTCGGATTCGTCTTCGACAATACACCTTCTTGCGAACGTTCCTTTCAGAACTGCGCTCAGCAAAGCTCTGCCCAGGACCGTTGAGAGCAGCTTCACTTCGCACCGACACCTGCAATGTTTCCGCGGCACTTCTAACCGCGTCTCATACATTTTGATCGACGAATCCAACCTGCCGCAGCAGCCTCTGAAACCGCGGATCGGAGCGCAGCGTGTCGAATTTAACATCGACTTTCAGGAAAGGCAGCCAGATCGCACGCTCATCCAACGCTTTGTCGAGCCAGGTAAAGGCCTGCTCGTTATCACCTAGCGACGCATAGATCTGCGCGAAGTTTAGGGCCGAAACGTTTCCCTGCGTCGATCGCTGCTCAAACTCATTCAGGATCGCGAGGGCTTTTTCACGCTTCCCGGCTTTCGCATAGACATAGCCTGCGACAGCCAATGCCTGCGGGTCCATCGCCTCGGGCTTGGTCTCCTCGATGGTCCCAATGGCCGAATCCAGATCGCCCGCCTGGACATACGCCTCGGCAAGGAAGCTTTGCGATACCGGATAGCTCGGAATTAGCTCAAGCACATCCAAAAACTGCGCGATAGCCTGATTCGTCTGTCCGGCCCAGTGAAGATCTACACCGATCGCGTTAAGGTTCGGCGGCGATAATGGATCCAGCTCGTGCCCACGCCGCAGTTCGGCGAGACCCTCATCAAATCGTCCCATAAGGGCGAGAAACCATCCATACCACATCCGCACGGATGCACTGCCCGGATTTAAAGCTATGGCGCGCTTGAACTCGGCCTCGGCTGCCGGATAATCCCAATCGAAGTACAACTTGATCAACGCCAGTGAGTTATGTGCTTCGGCGAGGGACGCATCGAACTCTAAGGCCTTTTCGGCCGCGTCTCTCGCCTTTTGTCTCACATCGCCCGCCGAAAAAGAAAAGAACAGGAGCTCCGTATAAGCATCCGCCAATGCTGCATAAGCCGATGCGTACTCGGGATCGATGGCGATAGCACGCTCAAAGTTCTCGATGGCTTTCTCAAAATCGCCCGGCGTCCACCTGTTGAAATGCGAAAGGCCCCTTAAATAGTATTCAAGGGCTTCAGGGCTTTGTGTATGCCGCTTCAACAGCATGGCCTTATCCTCGCCGAGAAGCTTTATCTTCAAAGCATCGACCACAGCGAGAGCGATCTCGTCCTGCACGTCGAAGATGTCTCTCATCTCGCGGTCATATCGTTCCGACCAAAGCTGATAACCGTCCGCTGCATTTACCAATTGCACGCTGATGCGGATGCGGTTGCCTGCCTTGCGCACGCTGCCTTCGAGAACGGAGTTTACGTTGAGCGCTTTGCCGATCTCGCGGGCTTCGGCCCCCTTGCCCTTAAAGGAAAAGGCCGAGGTCCGCGCCGCTACCTTCAACCCGTCGATCTTCGATAAGGCGTTCAACAGTTCTTCCGCCAGCCCGTCGCAAAAATAGTCGTTATCCGGATCGCTGCTCAGATGGGCAAACGGCAGGACGGCGATCGACCTGGACGGCTGTGACGCCGAATGAGTACCCTTCGCCGCCGAGGAGGTCATTTCGGCTGAGCTCTTGCCTGAAGGCGTGCTCGCCTTGCCGTCAACCGCAAGTCCGGCTTTTCGCAATCCATCAATCAGTTGGGCAACAAGTTCGCGTCTGTACCATTTCTCAAGCGAGTCGCGAACGGTGTCTGCAAGGTTTGGATCGATCGATAGGGCTTCTTTCAAAACCTTGTTCGCGGTTTCAAGCTCGCCAAGCTGACCGTAAACCGCTGCGAGCTGGGTTTGCCTGAACAGATCAGCGCCGCCGCGACGAACTCCGTCCTTATTGATAAAGGTAAGGGCTTCCCTGTATTCGCCCTTGCGGAACGCGTCGAGAAAGTGAACATGCCAGTACCAGCCCGGGTGATTAGGATTCAATCTCCGTGCCTTCTCGGCGAGAGCACAACCGCGTTCCCATTCACCGCCAAAGGCGAACAAGTGGCCCAGATATTCGGCCGCGGCCCCATCCATCGGGTTGAGCCTCAGCACATTTTCGGCTGCATCGCGGAAGGCATCGAATTCCTTGCGAAAGTAAAGAGCTTGTGCCAATGCAAGCCAGGCGAAATGATTCGCCGGAGCCGTCTCGACCGCGCGATGCGCTGCTTGGAGCGCGCGGCCAAGCGGATCAGGCAGCGGATTAAAACCAAACCGATGCTCTTCGCCGTACAGCATTGCCAGCATTGCCCAGGCGTCCGCATTGCCCGGCGCCTGTTCGACCGCTCGTTCCAGAATAGTTCTAACGACGGCATGTTCGTCGGGTGCGATACGCTCGAAATAACCAAAGCCGCGCAGCACGGCTTCGTCCGGCGTGAGTGTGTCGACAGGCTTGCGGCGGACCGCTTCGCTCATGCTATGCGGCAACGCCCCATACCAGTCAGCAACGGTCGAGACGATTCGCGGCACTAGGTCATCCTGGATATCGAATACGGCTTCGGGGCTGAAGGCGCAGTTGTATGTCTCAGCCCACACGTGTGCTCCCGTGCTCGCGTCCACCAGTTGCACCATTACACGCAGCTGTGAACCGGCTTGCCGAAGGTTGCCCTCCATAACGTAGCGTGCCCCGAGATCCTTGCCGATAGCGCGAGCATCTCCCGGATCACCTGCAAATCGGAGCGTTGAGCTTCGTGCGACCACCCGAAGATACGAGAACCGCGACAGGCCCGTTACGATCTCTTCGGACAAGCCCTCCGCCAGCGCTTCCAGATCGGCATTGACACCACGCACCTTGAACGGAAGCAATGCGACCCAGAAACCTTCGCTGCGGCGAGTGTCTGAGGAGGTAAGGTCCTTAGAACCAAAGACTTGCGTCGGAGGCTCAAATCGAAGTTCACCATCCTTCGAACCCATACCCGGAAGTATCGCCGTCTGCGGCTCATCAGGTCGCGGAACCGATCCCTGGACAAGCGCAGTTCCATCTTCAAGGCAGTAGAAGAGACTGTCATCGAAATAATCTCGCCTGCATTCCGGGCAACGCTTCATAATCCTATTCGGGCAGGTTCATCCGCTTCAATACGTCCTTGTATCTCGCATCGCTGCGAATATTATCGAAAAGCGGATCAACCTTAACAAAGGCAATCGGTCCTGCTCGGTGATCTATTGCCTTGTTGATCCACTCAAATGCCTTTTCGTTGTCATTCAGTTTGGCGTAGATCCCCGCAATATTGTAGTCAGGTGCAAACTTACTAAACGTGCTTTGCAACTCTTCGGCGATCCTGAGTGCCTCCACCTTTTTCCCGGCCGCTGCATAAACGTAGCCTTCGTATCCCATTAGCTCAGGCGTAGTATCCAAAGAGTAAGCCTTTTCGAGCGATGCTATGGCTTCCGGGTACATTTGCTTCCGAGCATAAGCCAGCCCTAAAGCCTTGTAGCCGGGGGCGTAGTTTTGATCGAGTTCAATGGTCTTGCGGGCCTGCTCAATGGCTTTCTCAGTTTGTCCGCCATAGAGATACATATTTGCGAGACTGCTATTGGCTACAAGGTCTAGCGGAAAAAGGCTTTGATATAGTTCCATTTCCTCGATAGATCGATCCATTCGACCCATTGCAGCCAAGTAGTAACTATACTGATCATGTCCAACTTTTGGGTTTAACTCTATCGCCCGTTTCGCTTCTTTTTCCGCATTTTCCCAATTCCATCCATACCACACTTCATAACTTGCTATTAGTGAATGGGCCTCAGCGAGTGACTCATCGAGGTCGAGAGCTTTCAGAGCCGCATCTTTTGACTGGGGCATCGCCTCATTTGGCGGCAAATACCAGCCGGCCGCAAGGAAGTAAGAAGCGCCTATACCGACATAGGCCATGGCATAATTCGGGTCCAATTCAATAGCTTGCTTGTAGTATTCGATCGCTTTCTTGTAGCCATCTTTGTTATATTTGGTTCGATAATAATTTCCCTTCAGGTAAAGTTGGTATGCCTCTGGATTTGTAGTGTAGGTCTTGGTCACCTTTGCTTCGTCCGTGCCCGAAAGCTTAGTTTTTAGATTGCTTAAAACATCACGCGCAACGTCGCTTTGTAGTGTTACCAGATCGGATTGTTTGCGATTATATTGTTGGCTCCAAATCACCTTGTCGAGCGATATGTCGATCAACTCGACGAACAGCGAAATGTCCTGTCCCCGCTGAATAATCCGTCCATTGAGAATGGCCTGCACATTCAACTCTTTACCGATGGTCTGCGGATCGGTTTCCTTTCCCTTGTAACGAAACACCGACGAGCGCGGCCTTACGTTCAGATCAGGGATCTGTGAAAGACTCTTGATGAGGGTCTCGGTCATCCCATCCGATAGATATTCGACATCCGCATTGCCGCTCTCATTCACAAACGGCATCACAGCAATGGAGTCGATCTGTTTTGTAGATGAGTTGAAATATCGATAGCCAAAAAAACCGCCGAGAACTATCAAGGCAAGAACTGTGACTGCAAGAAGCGGCTTTGCCGCCTTATTTACGGAAAGACTCTGCTTTTCAGAAGCCTCGCTAATACTTTTTTGCGGCTCTGCCGCCGTCGTTTTAATAAATGGCCGAGTAGGATTCTCGCCATCGACCTGGCCTCCGGTTGATGCAGGCGGTTCTGACAGGATCGCGGTTTGAGGTTCTTCCCCATCCCCGAACCCCGTTGCTACCGCTCCCGGTTCTGACAGGATCGCCGTTGCGGGTTCGTCAGGGAACCGCGATCCGCTTGCCGGGCCTTCGAGCAGCGCATTTCCATCGTCAAGACAGTAGAACAGGCTGTCGTTGTAATAGTCTCTCCTGCATTCCGGGCATCGTTTCATAAAATTTGCATCGTCGAATGATCTGCTCGCCGTGCATTCGGGAAATCTCCGAGTTTCTATTTGAAACTTGCAGCTCACGGACGAAGTCGATCAAAACGAGAAATTATACTACCGTTCTCGGCTCAATATTTTATTTTATTTGCGGATATTTTTTATCAACACAACGTCGCGATTGCGCGAGCCGCGGGCGATCGCGAGGCGGCTGCCTTGCGAATTGAGGGCGAAGGCGGCGATCTGAAATTCTTTGAAAGCGGTCAACGGCGTCGGTTTGGAGCCATTTATCGGCTGTACCCAGATGTTTGAGGTCGTGCCAAGCGTATTGACGAAAAGTATACCGTTCCCCGCCCTGTTCCACGCAATACCAGCATTTATACTTGCGGTAGTCGGTAATTCAACGGTTCGTATCGGTGTTCCGCCGTCGATCGAAATAATTCCGACCCGTTCAGGTTTGCCTTTCTCGGTAAGAAAATACGCGATCATTGTCCCATCTCGAGAGATCGCAGGCGAGGTCGAATCGACATCGGTCAGCTTTACGGCAGCGCCACCGGCAAGCGGTGCCTTCCAGATACGAAAAATGCCGTCAGCCCTGCTCGTATAGACCACCCATTCCTTATTTGCCGAAGCCGGGGCGAACGCACAATTGGGATCGTCCACGACCTGCCGCAAATTGTGTCCTTCAGAGTCCATCTGGGAAAATGTGTTGCCCGAAACCAGTTCTTTGGTCGCGGGATCTACGGCTCGGCCTAAAAAGGTTATCAAGTCACCGCCGATCGAGAGCGTAGGCAGGATCTTGCCGAAGGAATAGTCCGTCGTTAGCGGCTTTGGGTTACTGCCGTCGGCATCCATTCGCCAGATATTCTGCGCACCGCCTTCGCTCGAGACGAACACGATCTTGCCGTCGCTCGTCCACGAGATTCCCCTCTCGCCGTCGTCCGCGGCGGTCTTGGAAGTGATCGGCGTGGCAGTCTTTGGATCATTCTCAGCTGTCAGCCAGATGCCCATCGAATATTCCCGCTGGATCGCGACCATCGTTTCCGAATCGGCCGTGAGACTGAAATCCTCGTAACTGGAAAGATCGTTCGTTATATTTTGAACCTCGCCCGACGGATACGACGCGTATCGTATCTGGTAACGCTGTCCCATGTCGGCAGCGTAGGGCGTATAGATGATGCCCTTACCATCGCTCGTCCATGCTAGTTGGCTGATGCGTAGCAGCTTTTCTTCTTTTAGCGGAATGCGCGTCTCGACACCAGTCGCGACATCGACGACCGCCATTCCGCCCGCGTATGTTGCGCCGCGGGTCAGTGTCGGAACTGCTATAAGACGGCCGTCAGGCGACCACGAGATCTCGTCTCCATAGACCTCCGGGTATTTGCGCGTTGCTACCGTCCGTTCGTTCCCGCCTTGGAGGTCAGCGATGAGAATCGAGCTGATACCGTCCGCAACTCTGATGAACGTAAGCTCAGTTCCCGCAGGCGAGAACGAGATCTGGCTGTCAACACCGCTGATGATACGGCGTCGGTTTCGACCTAAGGTCGTCATCTGATACAGCGAACGCGGTTGGTCTTCGCCCTCGGATGCAACGGAATACAAAGAATTGCCGTCCTGCGAAAATTTCAAGAACTGATATTCAGCCGACCCCGGCGGCACGATCTGTGTATCGCCCGCACTCGCAGTTTGCCGAAGCCAAAGGCTATGCCTTCCGTCGTCCTCGTTCTTGGCGTAGGCGATGTATTTCCCGTCCGGCGAAATTGCTACCGATGTGGCAGATCCGTGAGCCGTCAAGGCGTCGAGTTTTATCGATTGAAAATGGCCGACTGCCGAACCGCTCCGGCCATAAAAATACGTCCAGTAAACGCCAACGGCCAAAACGGCTATCAAAAGAGGCGCGATCACCCAAACTGCCGACCTTCCGGCTCTTTGAGTCGACTTGCTGCCCGATCCGGTCGCGTGGATGCTTTTGTTCGGATCGGTCTGCAGAACGGTCTCGTCCGTGAAGTCAAAGTCGAATCCATCGGTTTGAGAATCGCGAAGGAGGCTCTTCAGATCGGTGCGCAGATCCGCAAAGGTCTGGTAGCGTTCGTTACGATCCTTCTTAAGTGCATGCTTGACGATCTGGCTCAAGGTTGCCGGGACCGCTTCGTTTAGTTCGTCGGCGCCAGTCAGGGGCCTACTGCCCGTCGATCGATCGTCGCCACTTGAAGGCAGACGGCCAGTCAGCATTTCGAAGAGCACTACACCGAAACTATAGATATCCGTTCGGGCGTCGATCATTTCGCCGAGAGCCTGCTCCGGCGACATATAATTAAGAGTGCCCATCACGCGGTTCGGCGCGGTAAGGTCGCGCGTATCAAAATCGCCGGATTCAGGCGCGGTGAGTTTTGCCAAGCCGAAGTCCAATACCTTAACGATACCGTCACGGCGGATCATTATGTTGGCCGGCTTTATGTCTCGGTGGATAATGCCGACCGAATGAGCGGACTCGAGAGCACTCGCGACCTGAATGGCTATCCGGACCGCTTCCTGCCACGAGAATGCCTTTTCTGCCGTCCGCTCGCGTAAGGTCTGTCCGTCGATATATTCGGTCGCCATAAAGCTATGGCTTCCGGCTGCCTCGATCTCATAGATCGTAATAATGTTCGGATGATTGAGCGCGGAAACCGCCTGGGCTTCCTTTTCAAAACGGCTTTTGCGTTCGCGGTCGGCAGAGAATTGAAGCGGCAGGATTTTCAGAGCAACCTTACGACGCAGTTTTACGTCTTCAGCGAGATAGACCTCACCCATGCCGCCGCTGCCCAAGATCTTCGTGATCTTGTAATGGCTGATCGTCTTGCCCGTCAGATCATTCGGTTCAATTTGCGGAAATATCTCGGCGGCGAGTGCGTCCGGCGGAGCGTCGAGCAAACTATCGTGTGTGTCCTCGTGTGCGAGGAGAGATTCGACCTCGCGGCGGAGTTCGGCATCCGATCCGCAGAGTTCGGCGATCACCGCCTCACGGTCGGCCACCGGCACTTCCAGCACCGCGTGAAAAACCTCTTCGATCTGATCTAACCGCTCAATTTTCATCCTACGCCAACGACTCTGGCGGGAGAGACCAGTCTCTAAAATGTCTAGTTCAAGGCCACCGGTCGCATTCTAAGCGACAAAGGGATCTCATCCGGTGCCCAACACTTCGCGTAACAGCCAGGTGCGTGCGAATCTCCAATCTCGTTTAACGGTGTCCGAGGAAATATTCAAAACTTCGGCGATCTCCTCCATCGTTAGGCCGCCGAAGAATTTCAACTCGACGACGCGGCTTCGGCGGACGTCGATCTGTTCGAGGTTCTTGAGCGCGTCATCGAGGGCGACGATCTCCTTGGAATTGCTTCTTGTGGATACGGCATCGTCGGCAAGCGTGACCCTTTCCTGCCAACCGCCCCGTTTCTGGCTGTGCTTGGAACGAGCGTAGTCAACCAGAATGTGCCGCATTGCCTTTGCGGCGACGCCGAAAAAATGAGCTCGATTCTGCCAGTTCCGCTCATCCTGTTTTGCAAGCTTCAGGTATGTCTCGTGGATCAGTTCTGTCGTCTGAAAGGTATGACCCGCAGGCTGCCGGCTCATATAACGCTTTGCCATCTGCCGCAGCTCATCATAGACAAGCGGCATCAACTGCTCCAAGGCAAGCTCGTCTCCGTTGCCCCAGTCAACCAGCAGAAGCGAAATTTCGTGCGAATCACCGCTTTGCATTATGTTTCAGATGGAAAAATCTCCGCTGATTATAGAACAAAAGGTTGTAAATAAGAATCTTTTTTTCTCGTTCGCTGCTCCTTTTTATCCATGGGTTTCCGTTTAGAGAGTTAGAACCATTAAAAAAGGCAATGCGACCGCTTGAAACGAGTGAAGCGGACGCACCGAACGGATTCTCGCTGCCTTTTGCACTCAGTCGAAGAGAACAGGAGAGAAATCATGAAACGTATCCTCGTATCGCTCATTCTTACGCTCGGCACCGCCGGATACGCCTTCGGCCAATGCAGCCCCGCAGACAAGAAGGCACTCGAAGCCTTTGATCACGCGTGGGGCACCGCAACCCTCGCCGGCGACCGTACGGCTCTGACCAGCATCTATGCTGACGACTACACGGGATTGCCCGGAATGCAGGGTAAGGCGGCCGCGATCGACAACGCGGTAAGGGCAGCCGAACGAAACAAGGCAAACCCGGCAAATGCTGACAAGACAACCTACGACCATTATCTGATCAGCTGCACGGCGAATTCTGCCACGATCACACATCGCAACACCGTCTGGACGTCGGTCGGTGCGGGCGGAAAGCCCGAGACGTTCTATTCACGCAGCGTTCATATCCTCGAAAAACGCGGCGGCAAATGGCAGGTCGTCAGCAATGCCGGCAGCGGCCTCGATGACTACGACGTTATTTGGTATCTGGAGCAGGACTACAACGATGCCATCGCCAAACAAGACCGCTCCTGGTTCGAGAAGAACTACGCCGCCGATTTCACCAGCATTAGCGGCAGCAGCGGAAGGCTGATGGACAAGGCAGAAGATATTGCCGATACGGTCGATAGCGGAGCCAAGATCGAGCTTGCCGAGACGACCAATATGAATATTCGGATCGACGGCAGGACAGCAATCGTTACCGGCGTCTTCCGAACAAAAGGCACAGACGCAAAGGGTGCGGCCTTTGACCGGAAGATCCGTTATACGGACGTTTGGATCAAACGTGATGGTCGCTGGCAGGCATGGTCTTCACAGGGAACTCCGATGCCATAGGCATTCCTTTCACAACCGTGCGGCGGTCGTTTGAACCGAGTGCAGCGTCCGCCGCGACATTAGGTTTCGCACTTACACTAAAACACAGGAGAAAATTATGAAACGCAATCTGATATTAGTTTGTTCGCTCTTCGCAATGACGCTGACGCTGAGCATGGTCACATCGGCTCAAGTAGATCGGCCTTTTCACAATGGTTCGGTTTGGTCGATCGGTTTCATTGTGATGAAACCGGGAATGGACAACGCCTACCTGAACTACATTGCCACCGATTGGAAGAAGGAACAGGAAGCTCTGAAAAAGGACGGGCAGATCCTTTCGTATATGGTGATCAAAACAGAAGGTCACAGCCCGAACGACTTTAATTTGATGCTGATGACCGAATACAAGGACCTCGCAACAATGGAAGCCAACGATGCAAAGGCCGATAATCTACTTCAAAAGATCATCGGTAACGATGCCCAACAAATGCAGGGCTACCGCGACCGTCTGCAGATCCGCGAGGTCGTAGCGAGTCGGCTGGGACGGCAGATCATTCTAGAACCGAAGCGTTAGAGCATCGCTCACCAATTGAGTCACCGGGAAAGGGCAACCCTCCGGATCATTCTGATCTCTGCCTTTTCTTCGGTGACTCCATTGCAAAGGCCTTACGATCGATGAAGGTTTCACAGCCGCCTGAATTGCAAATTTGGAGAAAAGATGAGCGAAGAAAAAATTGTTCTGATCGCACGTTTGAAAGTAAAGAATGACAAGGTCGAACTAGCCAGATCCGCTGCGCACTGGCAATTGTTGAGCCTTTCCGGAAAGAGGCCGGTTGTATTAATTACGACATTCATCAGTCTATTGAGGACGAAACCGTGTTCCTTTGGCATGAAATATGGGTGAGCAAAGAGGCGATAGACGAGCATTTTGCGACACCATTCTTTCAAGAGTTCTTCGGAATTGTTGGCGAGATCACTGCCGAACCCTCGCGAATACGTTTTTGCGCCTCTGCCGCCGTCGATTTAATCAATGGCCGCGTAGGATTCTCGCCATCGACCTGACCGCCGGTTGATGCAGGCGGTTCTGACAGGATCGCCGTCGCCGGTTCGTCAGGGAACCGCGATCCGCTTGCCGGGCCTTCGAGCAGCGCATTGCCGTCATCGAGACAGTAGATCAACGTGTCGTCGTAATAGTCTCTCCTGCGTTCAGGGCAGGGTTTCATATTCGCAGCTGAGTCACGGTTGATCCAAAAATCCAAGAACGACTTGCTGAAATTTTCGATAATTCTTTTCGAGCAAGATAGCATGGCCGCCGTCGGGTAGGAATGCATAGCTTTTGTAGTTAGTTCCGAGCTTTTGGAAGAACTCGAGCGTTTGCGCTTCGGTGCCGAGGAAGTCCTTTTCCGGGCGGATGATAAGCGTTGGAACTTTGATCGCAGCCGGATCGAGGATCGGCAGCTTCGTCGCGAAATCGACCCGTACACCGTTTGGAGCTTGCGGTACCGCGGCGAGGGCTTCTTTTACATATAGATCGACCACATCAGCCTCATACTGGCCGGCGATAAAATCCGAACGGGCACCGGCTTCGTCCGTTTTGCGATATTGTTCGGTCGGGGGCGGCGGAAGCTTTACTCCCGGCGGCGGCTTCCACGCCATTGCGTAAAGGATCAGTTTCTCGACCTTTTCAGGATGGCGCATTGTGTAAAGCCCGGTCGTTTGCGTTCCCCACGACCAGCCGAGAATGTTAATTTTCTCGACACCGTGCAGTTTCGTAATGTAATCAACCGCAGCACCGATATCGCCCGCTGCCGATGCCGTGTCCGACCAATCCTTGTCGGTCTTTTCCGATCTGCCATAACCGTGAATATCTATCGCCCAAACGTCGTAGCCATTTTTGGCGAGAAAATCCATCAGCGAATAATCGCGTATCTGCAGATCAAAATCCGGCCGCCCGGTCCACGTCGCCCCATGAACCAACAGAACAACTTTGTTCGTCTTCGCAAATGTATTGACATAGTTCTTGTGATATTTTTCCCACAAATAAACTTCAGCCCATTGCTGGTAACAAAATGATCTTTGCCGACAATGCCGTTGTTTGTCATAGCCTTTTGCGCGAAAGCAAAACTCGCGAGTATGGTCACTAGAGCGACCGAGATCAACGATCTTCTTATCATCTTTTCCTTCCTAAATTTATAAATTCACTTTCAGGTTTCCATTTTGGTCGTTCCGTCGTCTGGGACACGTTCCAGCCTGCGATCAATAGCCATCGCGTATCTTCGGCGGCTCCGGACAGGTCCCAGTCCGGCCTGATCTCATCAGAAACCTGATGGTAATCGTTATCCGAATAGCTGTTCCATTTTCCATCACCGAAATCCTTTGGTTTGCCGGCGTAGTTGAACCCGCTGAATGGAAAGATCGACGGAATGCCAGCTTTGGCAAATTCTATCTGGTCTGACGCGAAATAGTATCCGCCATCTCCAAGCGACTCTCGCAGAAAAATTCGTTTCTGCATCGCGGCGGCTTCTTCGAGCGTTTCGTCCAAAGTTGAATGCCCGTAGCTCGCAGAGAGTACATCTTTGGTAATGCCCCAAGCGTTGCCGCCGTCGAGATTGATATTTGCGACAGCGTCGGCGATCGGATACAACGGGTTCCGAGCGTAATATCGCGACCCGAGATAGCCTTTCTCTTCGGATGTGGTCGCGATGAATAGTATCGAACGCCTCGGTTTTTTCGGCAGGCGAGCGAAGCCTTTTGCAACTTCTAGAAGCATCGCGGTCCCGATCGCGTTGTCGATAGCCCCGTTGTATATCTGGTCGCCCTTCAGTTTTCGATCGCGTCCAAGGTGATCCCAGTGAGCTGAATAGATCACGTATTCATTTTTCAGCACCGGATCGCTGCCCTCGATGCGGGCGACGACGTTTCGGCTCACGACATCGCGAAGCTTGCTTCTAACGGCAATGTTCGCACGCGCCTGCGTTTCGACTGCGCTAAAGCCTGCTTGCGCGGCGTTCGCCGAAAGTTTTTCAAGATCCTGACCGCTAGCCGAAAAAATTCGCTTTGAGGCGTCGATCGTCATAAGCCCGGAGATCAATGTCCGCGTGTTCGTACGGCTCGGCTTGAGAGCGAAGCCTTCCATTTTTGCAAAGGTCTGAAAGAGTGAGTAAGTGTTTGCCTTTGTCGGATCATAGACAACTAAAACGCCCGCCGCTCCTTTTTTAGCCGCAAGGTCAAATTTAAATTCGCGGGTTGAATAGTAGGTGCGTGTCTCGCCGCGAAACATCGACGCGTCAAGTTTCTTGGGGTCGGACTTATCCGCCACAGCCGGTTCGCCGCTAAGCACGATCACTAACTTCCCGCGAACATCAAGTCCTTTATAGTCGTCCCAGCCGTATTGCGGCGCGACGATGCCGTACCCCGCAAAAACGATCGGTGCATTTTTCACGGTTGCCGAAGGCCTGAGTAAAGGATAATCGTGAACAAAATCATCAAAAAAGGCGAATGGGACTTTTTTACCCGCTACCTCGACGTCGATCTGTGGAACCGTTCGATAGCCGACAAGCGGGACATTCTGGAAAAATGTGCCGTTTGGATTCCCCGGGCTTATTCCGGACTTTTTGAACTGTTCAGCAAGATAATTTATGGTGAGCTTCTCACCGACGGTTCCCGGTGCTCGCCCTTCAAATGTATCGGAGGCGAGTTTCTTTACATGCTCTAAAATTCGCTTTGCCTCAACGCTGCGGAGCGCCGGTCGGAGCTCAGCCAGTTGAGGCCCAACGTCTTGGCCGACCGCAAGCGTCGTCAAAAAAAACAGAACGACAGCAGCGAGGTTTCGCTTTCCATTGGATTGCAAGGTCATCTCAATTTCCATTCAATGGGTATATCAAGCTGACGTTGAACGTTTCCGAGATCGGCGAACACTCGCCATTTCGGGACAACGATCTCTACCTTAGCCGCCTAAATTCCCGCCATTCCTAAACTGCTCAAAACATAACGGCTTTCTCACGCAACCGAGAATCCGGCATCCAGGGCGGCGATCAGCTCGTCAACGTTGTCTTTTGTCGAGTTGAGCATCATTCCTGTGCGGATGACGTTGCCGTAAAGGCCGCCTTTGCCGATGAGGACACCGCGGCGTTTCGTTTCTTCGAATACCTTGAGAACGGCGTCAGCGACCGGTTCCTTTGTTTCGCGGTCTTTCACAAGTTCGATGCCCTGCATTAGCCCGCGGCCGCGAACGTCGCCGATGATCGCGTGCTTTTCTTTGAGTTCTTCGAGCCGCCCGCGAAAATAGTCCCCAACGACCCGCGCGCTCGTGAGGAGATCGTTCTGTTCGATGAATTTGATAACGGCAAGGCCTGCGGTCATCGAGATGGGGTTGCCGCCAAACGTAGCAAAGGTAAGCCCCGGGAATTTATCTGCGACCTCAGACGTTGCGATCGTCCAACCGATGGGGACGCCGTTGCCCATTCCCTTTGCCGATGTGATGATGTCGGGTTTAACGCTCGTATGCTCGATGCCGAACCACTTATCGCCCGTTCGTCCCCACGCAGTTTGAACTTCGTCGGCGATGAATAATCCGCCGTGTTTGCGGGTGATCTCTTCGACACGCTCGAAATAACCGTCCGGCGGCACGATGAATCCGCCGACGCCCATTATCGGTTCGGCCATGAACGCTGCGATCTCGCCGGTCGTCGTCGTTTCGATCACGTCTTTGACATCTTCTGCGCAGGCGGCGCCGCAGTTGTCAGGCGTCATTTTCCACGGGCAGCGATAACAGTATGGCGCGCGTGCGTGAACTATGCCCGCGACCTGCGAAGCGATCGGCCGCCACGAAGCGTGCCCGACGCTCGAAAGTGCCGTCGCACTTCTGCCAGAATAGCTGTGTCGAAGCACGACGATCTCGCTGCGGCCGGTCGCGAGCTTCGCGGCCATTATCGCGGTGTCGTCGGCTTCTGTGCCGCTAGAAGTGAAGAATGATTTCTTAAGATCGCCCGGCGTGATCTCGGCGAGCTTTTCCGCAAGATCTGATTGCGGCCCGTTCGCGTACAGAGCAGAAGTGTGCTGCAGCGTCTTTGTCTGCTCGATGATCGCGGCATTGACTTCCGGGTTCGCGTGCCCGACGCTCACGGTCAGCACGCCGCCGAACGCATCAAGATAGCGATTGCCGTCAGCATCCCAAACATACTCGCCCTCGCCCTTTACGAGTTCGATCGGCTCCTTGTAATACATTGCGACCGCGGGAAAAAGGAATTCGCGATGCTTCTCGATCGCGTTCTTCAGCGACGACGGCTTTTGTGCCTGACTCATTAAACATGGCCTCCAAAGACAAAAAAATAAGAACGGAGAATTATTCTACTCCATTCTTACTTTTTGCAAGTCCTTTTATCTCTCTCGCCACGTATCCGAATGCTAATTTCCGGGCTTTGCACCACCGAGTTCCTTTATTCGCTGCAGCGCGTAACCGAAATACTGAGGGTTTGCGTTCGTAACAAGCTTGTAAGCCGCGACCGCCTCTGCGGTCTTCTTCTCAAGCCTGTAGGTCTCGGCGACTTCGTATTGAACCTTCGACCGCTGTCTGTCGGAAATCTTGGGCACGGCGAGGGCTGCGTTCAACTGTTCGTGAGCAAGCAGGAAATACTTTGCGTCCTGGAATCCGCGTATGAACTCCGCATTCCCGCGATATGCCTCTGCGAGATCGTCGGCTTTGAACTTCGTTTGCTTGGCGGCCGTCGCAAGCTCGCGGCGAGCCGATGCCAGAAGGGCATCTTCGGCCGCTCTTGCAGGCTTTTTCGAAATGATCTCTCGAACGAATGAGACCGCGAGCAGGCGGTGAACGCCGCCGCGTTCGATGACCGTAAGGCCTGGAACCGCCAGCGTCTCGGTCAGCATCTTTCGAGCGGGTTCAACGCGGTCGTTCGCAATGAGAACGTTGGCAAGCTCTGTGGCGGCCGTATGCTTCTGCGTTGCTGTGGCCTTTGGAAGCTTGGTTACGGCTTCGAACGCCGTTACAAAGATATTTGAATTGTTGCCGATCCGTGCGAGCTCTGCTATCTGGAGTAAAGCCGAGGCCTTGGCGGGATCTGATGCCCCGGCCACCTCCGAACCGGCTTTCAGCGCATCAAATGCCCATCGCAAATCCGCAGAAGTTGTATAACTATCACGGAAGTTCTTGTAAGTCTGAGCCTTCCTGATCAAAGCTTCGACCTTGAGGTCGGCAGGCGTTGAGGCAGCATCCGCCAACGCGATCATCTCTTCTCGAATAACGAGGGCTATCGGTTTGTTGGCCTTCTTTTCGATCTCAGGCACAAGCTGATTGTGCGCATCGATTCGCTTATTTGCGGCAAAGTAAACATCTGCACGAACGATCTTGATCTCCGCCCTTTTTGCGTCGTCGATCCCCGGCAGCTCAAGAGCCGTGTTCAAGGAGCGAACCGCATCGGGATGACCGAAAACGGTGAACGTCGTCCCTTTGAACTTCCCTCCGCCGCTCGAAACAAAGCGAGAGTTGTCCTGCTGGACCTTCGCGGCCTCGATCAGCGCATCCGCTTTTTGCAGATCGTTCTTAGCAAGTCCCGCAGCTAGCGTGTACGCGTCTATCGCACCTGACCTCTTTTTATCGGCGGCGAGCTTCTGGCCGGCACTCATCGCTGCGGCGTAAGTTTTGTAAACCGTTCTCTCGGGCGTCGGAGTCGGCGTCTGCGCGGAACTAGCGACTGCTGAAGCGACGATGACGAAGAATAAAAAAAGTCGAAAATATCCGTGCATAAAATACGATCTTTCGAGGGCTCTTAGGTATTACTGTTTGAATTTTACCGAGCCGACGACCCGTTTTAGAGCATCGCGGACCGCGTCCCAGCGATTGAAATACCACACTCGCACTTGCCACCTTTCCGTTCCGCGGGCAACGAAGATGATATTTGTTCCGTCGTAGGCCTGCATAGCTGAGATCTTGACTGCCTCGCCGGCATTGATCGGGTACGGCTCGTTCTTGAATTCCTTCCAGCTCGTATCCTTGGCCATTATCACTTTCATACTCGCCAAATATTCCGCCGCGAATTTCTTAACATCGGGAGCTGTCAGGCCGGCGTAGTTGCGGTATGAGATATCGATCGATAGATTCTCCTTGTCCTTATCGCCCCAAGATCCACAAACGGTCTGTCCCTTTGAAGTTACAGACTGACCACACGGGCCTTCGGCGACTTGAGTGGGAAAATCGAACAGCAAGCCGCCGAAATTGAATGTCTTCCAGTTCGTTGGCGGCAGCTTTGAAACAGCGGCGACTACGCCGCCCTCTTTTTTGAATGATGCGATGATCTGATCCACCTTTGCAGCCGCTACTTTGTCTCCTGCATCGTGAACGAAATTGAGAGTGATGTAGGTGTTCGCCGTGCCGAAGTCGATCAGCTTCTGCCTGACCTGCTTCTTGTCGTACGGGTCGTAACGCTCTTGATCAATTTCAGCGGCAGGTTCGCCAAGGAATGTTGTATCTTTAACAAACTTCGTACCTGCCTTTGGATCATCAAATACGATATTTACGGTATTTTCGAGAGTCTGGCGAATCGTCGTAAATCCCTGATCCCATTTCATATATTGCACGGTCGACCAAAGGCTGCCGTCCTTCAACTCCCATCGAACACGGGCCTCCATCTTTTCGAGCAGCGGGTCGGGCTTGTCATCCTTGAGGACATACGGTACGGGCGAAGCGACGCTCAATCCGGTTCCTGTCAATGCCATTCTTTTCCAGCTTGCGGGAGCGCTGGCGGGAACTATCTTTGGCGAAACAGATGGCGTTGCCTTTGCGATTGCGACCGGAGACGGAGTTGGTTTTGCAGGCTGTATTTTGTCAGGTGTCTTCACACCGGGGATGATGTCGTTTGCCGCTTCGGTCAAGGTCTTGTCGCCAAACGGATACTTGATCTTCGCCTTTGCCTGAGCGTAATTTGGCTTTAACTTGACCGCCGCCCAATAATCAGCCTGAGCAGCATCCGATCTGCCAAGCTTGTCGTGGATCAGTCCGCGTTCGTAATACGAGCGGGCGGCGAAAAGGCCTTTCGGGTCCTTTGTGATAGAAGCCGTGAGGTCGGCGATCGCCTCGTTATCCCTGCCTGTTTTTTCGTAAACACCGGCGCGATAAAAGTACGCCATCGCCATCCCGTCCGTAACACGAATGATCTCGGTGTAATCGGCGATCGCCGCGGGGTAATTCCGCAGGATCTTGTAGGTGCCGGCCCGTGTGATCAGTGCCTCTTCATAACCAGGCCTGAGTTCGAGAGCCTTCGAACACTGCTTTACGGCGTCCGTATATTTGCCGCTCTCAAAGCTCGAATCGCATTTTGCAAGAAATGCTTCGGCCGTTTGCGCACTGGCCGCCGTAAGTCCGAAAACAAGAAGGCCCGCGGCAAATACGATCTGCAAACTTCGCATACCTAGAATCTTCCCTGCTCGATCTGCGTCGCGCGCAGTTCGTCGGCGGCAGCAAGTGCGGCATTGCCCTTCACCTTATAGATGTAGGCCCTCGCACGATATAGATTTGGAATGCGTGGATTAAGTTGTATGCCGCGTTCGAAATCAGCGAGCGCGTCGTCGAACTTCTTCATATTCGCAAGCGCAAACCCGCGGTTGAGATAAGCCTCGGCCCAGGTCGGACGAAGTTCGATCGCCTTGTCGAGGTCTTTTTTCGCCTTTTTCCAATCTTGCAGCTTTGCGTACGTCGTGCCGCGGTTGTAATAACCTTCGGCCACGTTCGGGTGATCCTTAATGATGACCTCAAAGATCTCAAGTGCCTTCTTATTGTCATTGATGCGGTCGAGATAAAGAGCTCCGCGCGCGAGGTCGTACTCAAGAGCGTGCTCCCGATCGGCAGCGGAAAGTTTTGTGTAATAGTCGGCGGCAAGCTGATACTTCCCGGCCCTTTCGGCATCTTTCGCGGCGGCCTTCATCTCGCCCGTCGTAACGGCCGTCGTATCATTGTTCTTCCGGGCTTCGTTCTCGACCTGTGCAAGCGTCGTATTGTCTTTCGGCTTTTCGGCAGGCTTGTTCGATGGGGTTTCGCCGCCGCGAAGGACGCGAAACTTCTCCGCGAGCATATCCGCGTACCGATCGAGGACCTTGCCCGCGGCCATCATATAGAGTTCACGCTTTGCAGGAATCACGAGCGGAGTAAAAGAATGTCGCCCATCGCCGAAAGCCTTCGAAGCTCGATAACTCGCACGTGACGCATCCTCGCGGGGCTTTTCAGCAAATCCTATGCGTTCTGCGATCGGCTGAGCCGACGAATACTGATCGAATCCGTTCTTCTGATTTACGAGATAAATGTAGCTTTTCGTTACATTCATCAGCCCGCCGATCGAATAGTCGCTGTAAAAATACGGGTCGCCGTAGAACCAGCCCTGCCGATCCTGTTTGACCTCGGCCGAAAGCATTATCGAGGCAAAATCCAGAACGACATCGACGGTCATCACGTCGCCGCCGGTCGTTTCGGCAGTTTTTGCGAGCTTTTTCTGCTGGCCGAAACCAATGATCTCGACCGTTCCTTCCGGCCGCCATCTCACGAAAACTGGACCATCGAAAGCATTCACAGAAACCCACGCCTGCCCGTTCTTGCCGTCAAAGTCGGCGCCCTTTTCTTCTGCTTGTTTCGAGAGCTTCTCGGCGTAATATTCGGTCTGCTTTATGGAATCGAACGGAACGGTTGCGATGCCGATCGCGTTTAGTTTACTTGCAAGCCGCGTGTAGAAATTGTTCGTGAGCGTCTGGAGGTCACCGGTCGTAAGGTCGCTGTCGAGATAGACGGTAACATCTGCGGAATTGCCTCGAGCCGAATTCTCTCGCGATGTAACGGTCTTAAAATGCACGCGAACCTGGCCGAGCGATATCTTCTGCGTCTTCTTGGCAACGCTCGGTTTGCCGAAAGTTCCGGCCTTTACATACTTAAAAGTTTCATCGGCAAGAGCTGAGTAGTCCTGCCCGAATGCGGCGGCGGTAAATACAAGCACAGCTATAGCTGCGGGAAAAAGCTTCGATCTCATATTGTTTTCGTTTCCTGAGAGTTTGAGTAAAAACTTCAGCGGTCAGTATATATTACTTTCGCGTTTTTTGCCTGTCGCATCGACGTAAACTACCTTCATTTCGGCATAGAAGTCAAGCGATGTCGAGCCCTGTTCCCGAAGAGCGAGACCGCCGCGTCCCTACTCGATCCCGGGGTTTCTGATCGGCGGTATCTCATCAAGCTCGCCGGATCTGAGCTTCGAGATCTGGTCGTTCAATTGGTCGTAAATACTGTCCGACCTAGGGGCACGGGCCAGCGATGCCTCGTAGGCCGCAAGAGCTTTCTCCCGGTTGCCGACAGCAAGATACTGATTGCCAAGTTCGAGGCTGACAAAAAAGCACGAGTCATCAAGCGCCAAGGATCGCTCAATACCCTCTATCGCGGCTGGGAGATCCGGCTCTTTGACATAGATCTTGGAGTAGATCGTCTTGTAAAAGACGTGCCTGGCAAGCATCGCCTTTGGCCTTTCGAACGTGCCCGTAAAGACGAAAAGGTTCCCGAACCGGCGCGTCGGGACGACATTTCTGAACGGTTTGGCAACATCCCACCAGAGTCCTTCGTTCAACTCGTTGGCACCGATCATGACAGTCCCCGTTATGGTTTCGGCTTCAAATTTTTGCTCATCCCGCTGATCGTCGCGGCCGACCCAGTCCATTCCGCGAGCTTTTAGGTCGGCGTCATTCGAGAAATAGGCTAAGAATGGGATCTCGCCTTTCGGTTCGAGTTCCTCGTGGTAGAATCTTGCCGCCTCGCCGCCACGCTGGCTGAGATCGACGCCCTCATCGTTAAAATAAAGATGGCCGTTGGCCGATCCGCCGGCAAGCTCATTGAAATACTCCCAGGGCCGCATCTGTGGGACCGCCGAAACAAGAGCAAAGACGACACAGATCGCCGCCGTCGCCTTCAGGATCCTCGACCGAAGCTCGACCGCGGCATACGTCCCGACCCCAAAAAGAACCGCCATTATCGGCAGTAACGGCGTTGCGTGACGCATACCGCCGTAAGTTGAGCCGCGAATGAGGAAGATAAGAAAGAGTCCCGAAAATACGGTGAGGCAGACCGTCGGCAGATAGAATTCGTTCGGTACACGCCGTGAGATAACAAGCCCAGCACCGATAAGACAAAGTAAGGTCAGGCCGATCGGAAGCTTTGCTAATACAATGCCCGGAAAGAAATAGAAAGGAGCTTTTGAGTAGTACGACTGTCCGAACGCCAGAACCTGGATCGCACGGCCATCGATGCCGGCCCGTATAGTGTCAGCCATTCCCCAAGTGTATGCCCGTGGGAAAAGACATAATCTCGATGCCGCGGACAACGCCGCACGATACGCAGGCGCTCGGACATCCGATATTTTGTCCGCCAGCTTGCGGTTAAAGGTCTCTTCGGCAACGCCCGGTGTCTCGTAATAACTAAAACCATACGTCCCCCATAGGACGATGATCCCGCCCAATACGACTCCCGCAACCTTTGCCGAACGCAGCAGCCTTACCTTCGCACCGACGCCTTTGGAGAACAGGCACACGATCCCGAGCCCTACCAACGCAACTGCGATCAGCGTAATAATTCCCGAATGTTTTGCACTCAAAGCCAGGCCGACGCCTCCCGCCGCGAGAGCGAGGTCAGCGGCCTTCCAGCTTTGGAAAGCTTTCGCAGCCGTCAATAGCGCGATACCGGAGGTCAAAGCGATCGGCAGGTCGGTCATCACCACCGGCATATAGGCGGCAACCGTCGGATCGATCGCAAAGAATAGTGCGGAGCCGATAGCGGCAACGTCCCCGAAAAGCCGCCGAGCCGAAAACGCGAATAACAATATCAGCAGCCCGTTCAGGACAAGCATCGCTGCCCGGGTCCTCGACTGAAGGACCAAGGGATCGTTGTGGACATAGGCGTCCTCTTCGACAAAGTCACGCTCAGCCTCTTTGTCAGATAACGGCCGGTAGGGTGAAAGCTGATATCCGCGGAGAGCTACGTAGGCTCCGACCCAGAGCTTGACCAGCGGCGGCTGCTCAGGATTTAGCCGGAAGTCGCCCGTCTTCACATACGCCGCACCCGCTCCTGCGTGATACGCCTCGTCGTACGTATAGCTGTCGAGGCCGGTGGCGATATTAGAACGCACGATCGCTGCAGCAACAATGGAAAGCAAAAGAGCGACTACGATGGCATTGCGCTTAGACATGATCATCCTCCATAAAACACGAAGCGTCCTGGGAGTCAGTTCAACTGTGCAAGCAAGAATGCATACAGGTCGGCCATATTGCCTTCGATCTGGTTCGTATTGCCGCCGCCATGGCCGGCATCATAGCCGCCCTTTTCGACCTATGAGATCACCATTTTTTTAATAGAGATTTCCCTCGCGTTTTTTGCCTGTCGCATCGACGTAAACTACCTTCATTTCGGAGTAGAAGTCAAGCGATGTCGAGCCCTGCTCCCGCGGGCCGATGCCGCTGCCTTTTATGCCGCCGAAAGGAATGTGCGCCTCGCCGCCGGTCGTTGGGGAATTGATGTGCGTCATTCCGCTATCGATCTCCTCGACGAACCTCGTGATGCTGTTGTAGTCGTTCGAAAAGACAGACGACGAAAGGCCGTATTCCGTATCGTTCGCAAGTTTCATTGCTTCGTCAAGGTCTTGAACCCGAGAGATGCCAAGTACGGGACCGAAGATCTCTTCACGAAAGATCCGCATATCGGCGGATACGTTGTCAAAAACCGTCGGCTCAACAAAATATCCGTGCTCAAGTCCGTCACCCGATGCTCGGCCGCCGCCGCAGAGCAAGGCCGCTCCGTCCTCTTTTCCGATCTCCATATATTTGAGAACGGTGTTGAATTGGTGTTCATCGACGCTCGGCCCGATGTCGGTGGATGCATCCGCACCGGCCCCAAGCTTGTAAGACCTTGCGCGCTTGACGATCTTCTCGACGAATTCGTCAGCTATCGAACTCTGAACGATCGCACGGCTTCCCGCGGTACAGCGTTGGCCGGTCGAGCCGAACGCTCCCGACGCCGTATGCTCGACAGCAAGATCAATGTCGCAATCTTCGAGAACAACGACCGGATTTTTGCCGCCCATCTCCGCTTGGAACGGAATGCCGCGTCGCGCGATCTGTTCGTAGAGCTTGAGGCCGATCTCGGTCGAACCCGTGAACGAAATGGCGCGAACCGCAGCGTGGTTGGCGATCTCGTCGCCGACCTCGCCGCCGGAACCAAGAACGAGGTTCATCACGCCCGCCGGCACTCCCGCCTCCGTGAATATCTCCATAAGACGAACTGCCGTCGCAGGCGTGTTCGTTGCAGGCTTAAAGACGATCGTGTTGCCGGCCGCAAGCGCAGGTGCGATCTTCCACAAGGGGATCGCGACCGGGAAGTTCCATGGCGTGATCAGCCCGACAACGCCGTGCGGCTGTTTGATCGTGTAGGCAAAATTCGCCGGAAGTTCGCTGGCGATGGTCTCGCCATTGTTGCGGCGAGTTTCGCCGGCGCAGAACTCAACGACGTTCGTGCCGCGCGTGACCTCGCCGCGAGCCTCTGAGATCGTCTTGCCTTCCTCGCGCGTAAGCATCTGGGCGAGTTCTTCTTTCTGATCTTCGAGCAGGCAAACGGCTTTCATCAAGATCCGGCCGCGCGCCGGTGCGGGCGTTCGCCTCCAATCTTTGAATGCTGCATACGCCGCTTCGATCGCCCCGCGTGTCTCTTCACGAGTCGCCTGTTCGCTTTCGCCGATGATGTCGCGTGTGTCCGCAGGATTGATATTTGCGACACGTTTCCCTGAAGCGGAATCGATCCACTTCCCTGCTATATAGCTGCGATAGATGGTCATATGATTTAATGCTAACCTTATATCATAAGATGCCCGAGCGCAACGAAACTATCCGTAACCTATTGCAGACACGCGTGTTAGAGCATGGCGACAAGGTACTCCTCATCTCGGAGATCGACGAGCGGGAGTTCAGCTACGGCGCATTCTCGAAGCTCGTCCACCGAACGGCCAGCTTGCTAAAGTCCCGCGGTATCGAGAAAGGCGATGTCGTAAGCCTTTTGCTGCCAAATTCTGCCGAATACATCATCGCGTATTTCGCTTGCTGGTCACTCGGTGCTGTCGCCGGGCCGATCAATTCACTTCTAAAGCCGGAGGAGATCGAGTGGACGCTCGCGAATTCCGAATCGAAACTTCTGCTCGTCGGAAGCGAATTCCTTTCAGATCTCGATGGCCGTGTTCTGCCGGGATCGATCGTCTTCGATGATGCTGAAACCGCAACTGAAGCATTCGACGCAGTCTCGATCGATACCGAGATCACACCGGGCGATGATGCGGTCATCATTTATACATCCGGCACGACCGGCAAACCAAAGGGCTGTCTGCTTACGCACGGGAACCTTGTCGCGAATGCTCGCCAGATCGTCGAATGGCTCGATTTCGGGCCGGACGACCGCCTTCTCAGCGTGATGCCGCTCTTTCATATGAACGCTGTGTCGGTTACGACAATGAGCGCTCTCTATGCCGGCGGTTCGACCGTCGTAAGCCCAAAATTCTCAGCCTCACGATTCTGGAACATCATCGACAAGCACAAGATCACGTCCTTCGGCTCGGTAGCCACAATGCTCTCGATGCTGCTTGCTAAAGCAAGCGGTTCCAAGTTTCAGGTTCCAAGTTCCAGGTCGGATGACCCTGCTCCCTGGAACCTGGAACCTGGAACTTGGAACCGCACACTGCGGTTCGCGATGTGCGGCTCGGCGCCGGTGCCGGCCGAGGTTCTGCATCGGTTCGAGGATACTTTTGACTGCCTCGTCGTCGAAGGTTACGGCCTGAGCGAATCTACTTGCCGCTCGACCTTCAATCCGCCTAACAAGGATCGTCGTCCCGGATCATGCGGCCTGCCGATCGGCAACGAAATGGCCGTTTGGGACGAAAAGAATCAACCTGTCGCAGACGGCGAACTTGGGGAGATCGTGCTTCGCGGGCCGAATATCTTTCGCGGTTACTTCAAAAATGAGGCAGCGACCGAGAAGGCGTTCGAGGGCGGCTGGTTCCACACGGGTGACATAGGCTATCGAGATGCAGACGGATTTTACTTCATCGCCGATCGCAAATCGGACATGATCATCCGCGGCGGCGAGAACATCTATCCGCGCGAGATCGACGAGCTTCTATTCACGCATCCCGCGATATCTGCGGCGGCCGCGATCGGCGTGCCGGACGAGTTGTATGGCGAGGAGGTCGAGGCTTTCGTCGTCCTTCGTGAAGGCCAAAACACGAGCGAATCCGATCTGATAGCCTTCTGCCGCAAGCATCTTGCGGACTATAAATGCCCTAAACGCATACACTTCCTAACCGAGATACCGAAAGGCCCGACGGGCAAGCTCCTGAAACGCGAGCTTGCAAAACTTCGCCCCGCAGGCCGGCCGCCGGCGAAATTGTAAGGCCGCCGGGCAGAGGTATAAACTAGAACTTATGGCGAAACGGAAACTTGGTATCGCGGTCGTCGGCATCGGCGGTGCGGTTGGAACCACGATGGCAGCAGGCGTTGAATTGCTTCGCCAAAACGCAATAGACACGACGGGATTGCCGCTTGCAGCCTTTGACGAACTTGCTGATTACACGGAGATCGAATTTGCCGGCTGGGACCTTTTTGAGAGTGATCTTGCGACGGCTGCCGAGAACCACGAGGTTCTGAGCCTCAAGCAGTTCGCGGCGGTCCGTACGGCACTTGGCGAGAAGCGTCCGTGGCCTGCGATCACCGACACGCACTTTCTCTCGAACATAAGCGGCACGAATGTTCTTTCACTCGCCCGACGGCGCGATGCAATCGCTCAGATCCGTGCTGACATTCGCGAATTCAAAGCAGAATGCGATTCGGTATGCGTTGTAAATCTTGCGTCGACCGAAGCTCTTGCCGACGCGGGCAATGCGGTACTTGCCTCGCTCGAAGCACTTGAAAAGGCCATTGACGAGAACGCCCCCGAGATCTCGCCCGCAATGCTCTACGCTTATGCAGCGATCGCGGAAGGCGTGCCGTACGCGAATTTCACGCCTTCCGTTGCGGCAGATATTCCCGCGTTGATCGAATTTGCTGACGCACAAAAGGTGCCGGTCGCCGGCAAAGACGGTAAGACCGGGCAGACGTTCATCAAGACGGTGCTTGCACCGGCGCTTCGTTCGCGAGCTTTGCATATCGATGGTTGGTATTCGACGAATATTCTCGGAAACCGGGACGGCCTCGCACTATCGAATGACGAATCGCTCGCCTCAAAGATACGCACCAAGTCGAGTGTCCTTGACGATATGCTTGGCTACGAGGTCGCAGATCATCTCGTCGATATCCGCTATTATCGACCACGCGGCGACAACAAAGAGGCGTGGGACAACATCGACGTGAGCGGTTTTCTCGGCCAGCGAATGCAGATCAAGGTGAACTTCCTTTGTCGCGATTCGATCCTAGCGGCGCCGCTTGCGATCGAGATCGCACGCTGTCTCGACCTCGCACGCGAGCGAGCTGAATTCGGAATACAGGAGCAGCTTTCCGTATTTTTCAAACTGCCAATGACGCGGGACTCGCGTCCAGAACACGCCTTTCACATACAGGAAAAGATGCTGCTCGATTGGCTTGAACAAAGGTAAGAATTATGACACTCAACACGATCAAAACTTCATTCCCCGACGATCTTCGCGACCACATCAAATACGAGACCAACGCCTGGAATAACGACAACAAAATAGCCCGCATCTGGAAAAAAGATGCGTCCGTCTGGCAGAACGAGGACGAGGCGGATTGGCTCGGCTGGCTCGATATCGCGGGTGAAGAGCTTGCCCGTGCGTCGCAGTACAAGGCGTTTCATGCGGACATCGAAGCCGCCGGCTTCAAGACCGTACTCTTGATGGGAATGGGCGGTTCGTCTCTTTGCCCCGAAGTTCTCGGCATCACGTTCGGTAAGGAGAATTTTCACATTCTCGATTCGACCGTGCCGGCCAGAATAAGAGCGGTCGAGTCGATGATCGATATCGACAACACGCTTTTTATCGTCGCGAGCAAATCCGGTTCGACGCTCGAACCGAACTGTTTTCTGCAATATTTTTTCGATGTCGTTTCAAAGCGAAAGGGCCGTGAGAACGCAGGGAAGCAATTCGTTGCGATCACCGATCCGGGCTCGAAGCTCGAAAGGATCGCAAAAGACGACTCATTCCGCTACATCTTCGACGGAAAGCCCTCGATCGGCGGCCGTTTCTCTGCACTTTCGGCATTCGGAATGACGGCGGCGGCGAGCATGGGCATCGACGTCGAAAGTTTTCTCAACCACAGCGAAACGATGACGCAGGCGTGCCGTGCCGAGAAGGTCGAAGAAAATCCGGGCGCCGAGCTCGGCGTGCTTCTTGGCGTCTGTCAACGCAGTGGACGCGACAAACTCACACTTCACCTCTCGCCTGAGTTCTACGACCTCGGCGCCTGGCTCGAACAGCTCATCGCCGAATCCACGGGCAAGCACGGTGTCGCGATCATTCCCGTCGATCGCGAACCGCTTGAAGAGGTTTCCGTCTATGGCAGCGACCGCGTTTTCGCCTTCATCGGCCCGAACGACGATGAGAATCTCGACGCGCAATTCGACCGATTTTCAGCCTTTGGCCATCCGACGGTCCGCATCGGGATCGACAACGCCGAAATGCTCGGACAGGAATTTTTCCGCTGGGAATTCGCTACGGCCGTTGCAGGTTCGATCATGGGCATAAACCCGTTCAACCAGCCCGACGTCGAATCCGCCAAGGTCGAGGCGCGAAAGCTGACAGATGAGTACGAAACGGAAGGAAAGCTGCCTGACGAATCTCCATTTTTCGAGGGCGATGGATTCAAGCTTTTTGCTCCGCCCGACTATGCGGCAAAACTTACTGCGGCAGTAACGGAAAGAAATGCCGAGTCGCTCTTGGCTGCGCACTTTGACACGATCGGGAGCGGCGATTATTTCGCACTGCTCGCGTTCATTGAAATGAGCTCTGCGAATGAGGACCGACTTCAGGCGATCCGAGAAAAGGTGCTTCGAAGCACGCATGCAGCGACGTGCCTCGGCTTCGGGCCTCGATTTCTGCACTCGACTGGCCAAGCCTACAAAGGCGGCGGAGGCAACGGCGTATTTCTGCAGATCACGGCAGATGACGCATCAGACATCGCGGTCCCGGGGCAAAAATACACTTTCGGAGTTGTAAAAGATGCGCAGGCCCGCGGTGATTATCAGGTGCTTGCCGACCGCGGCAGACGCGTCTTGCGCGTTCATTTGGAAGCGGATATCGAGAAGGGCCTCGATAAGCTCCTCTCGATGATCGGTTAGCTACTCGAAACTGAGAGCTTCTACGGCATCAAGGCGGGCAGCCTTGAGGCCCGGATAAAGGGCACCAACGAGGCTGCTCAAAAGCCCGACGATCAAGATGCCTCCAACGACCTTTGGATCGACCTGAACCGTCAAAGTCGTCCATTTTGCAAGGGCGATGCTCAGGATGATCGTCGCGACCACGCCGAAGATTATTCCGCCGAGCGCTATCAGAAGAGCTTCCTGCACGATCGTCCAACCGATCGTAAAGTTCGACATTCCGAGGGATTTCAGCACTCCGATCTGACGAGTGCGTTCGCTCACCGTCGTGTACATCGTCAACAGAATAATTAGGGCAGAGATAAAGCCCGCGATCCCGATCACGACGTTCAAGAAGACGTTGAGGGCCGGGATGCCCTGCATATAGAGTTCTTCGATGTCGCGCGTCAGCAGAATCTGCGTGTTCGGAAGTTCCCTGTCGAGTCTCTCGCCGACCACATCGACGCTCTGGCCCGGCTTGAGCTTTACGAGCAGAGCGGTGGCCCGTCCTTCGCCGTCAAGCTGTTTCTGCATCGTCCCGAGAGGGATCTTCATTCGCGCACCAACGCTCGGCTCGTAGATCCCGACGAGTGTGAAAGGCCGGTTGAAGAGTTCGACGGTCCCGCCGATCGTTAGATTCTTTTGAGCGAAGAATGCCGCGTCACAAACGGCCTCATCAGTTCCAGGTGTGAAGGCTCGTCCTTTGACGATCGTAAGGCCGGAAACCTGAGAGTAGCTGTCAAGATCGACGCCCTCGATGATGCGGCTGCCCGTATTGGAATCCTTTGCCGAGACGCTCGTCTGAATGATGGGGATCGCCCGATCGATGCCATCCATCTTCTCGATCTCGTCGGCGAGAGTGACGGAAAGCCGCGGCGTTTCGGAACCGCTCCAGCCCATACTGCCCGACGGACGCACCATTATTTCCGCACCGATATTCGCTTCGCGTTTCGCGCGTTCGCGCAGACTGCCGTTTGCCAGGCCTACAGTGAAAACGATCAGCAAAATGCCGACCCCGATGCCGATGATGCTCACCGCCGTACGCGCCGGCCGATGCAGCATATTTGAAAAAACAAGACTATTCATTCAAGAACCCAACCGAATGCCGTAGTTTATCAGACCCAAAAGGCGGCAGCTACTTTGGCGTAAATTTAGGGCTTGACAAGTGTGATATACTCGTATTTGTCGATGCAATACGTGTTGCATCGCCTATTTAGGTCGATATTGGGTCGTCAATGATGAATGGTATTTCAAACTTGGTCTCTCTTCGCGGAATCTCGGCCCGCTTTTTGGCCTTTCTGCTCACGGGTTACGGCTCAAGGCTTATTTTCAGAACTAATGCCCTTAGTTCGTACGGGCTTCTCCAACGGGCTAACTGTTCGGGGCTTTCGGCAACTGACCGCCCGCTCACGCAGGCGGTTCTGACTTCAGTGTTGCGCGCTACGCAATTGGTAACGCGCGTGCTTCTGCACTTACTGCCGACTTTCAAGCATCGGCTTCAGGGCGGCATAGACGTTGGCTGTCATCATCTTTTCGCCCTCGGCGTTCGGATGGATGCCGTCTGCCTGATTGAGATCTTTTTTCAGGGCAACGTTCTCAAGGAGAAACGGCAGATACTGCAGCTTGTACTTTGCCGCAAGGCCCGGAAAGACGGCATTGAAATCACGCTGATAGTCCTTTCCCATCGTCGGCGGAGCGATCATTCCGCAGAGCAGCACGCGAACGTTCTTCGCCTTTGCCTTTTGAATGATCGTTTCAAGGTTCTGCCTCATCTTTTCCGGCGGGCCGCCGCGGAGAAGGTCGTTGGCGCCGAGTTCGAGGATCAGGATGTGAACATTCGGAGCGTCGAGCACCCAGTCGATGCGTTCGAGTCCGCCGAGGCTCGTGTCACCCGAAACGCCAGCGTTCACGACCTCATGATCGAAGCCGTCCTTTTGCAGCATTCCCTGAAGCAAATTCGGATACGATTCCTGCTCGGTCAGGCCGAAACCGGCCGTCAGGCTGTCGCCGAAAGCGATGATCTTTGGCCGTTTCTCGTCCGTCTTCGGCGTCGCGAGCGGCCTGTTAAACCGATCGTCGGCCGAGGAGGCATGGTTCCGCGGACCGCATCCGAATTGAAGCGAGATCGCAGCGAGAAAGATCGCCGCCGCAGATATCCGGATCAAGAACTTTCTCATCATCGTATTAGCTTCAGAGCCTTTCTAATTGGAACTTGTTGCCCGAAAATGTGCAAGCTAAGATGGAACGGGCAGCAGACATCGGTCTAAGATCTCAATGATAACTCTCTCAAATGTCTCAAAAATAGTCCCTTCGGGTGCGGCGGATCTGACGATCCTCGATGAAGTATCGATCGACATCGCAGAAGGTGAGTTCGTTGCGATAACCGGTGCTTCGGGCAGCGGAAAATCTACGCTTCTCGGCCTGATCGCGGGCCTTGATGCGGCGACAAGCGGTGAGATCACCGTCGATGGCGAGAACCTATCGACAGCGAACGAAGAACGCCTTGCCGCGATACGCAGCGAGAAGATCGGCTTTGTCTTTCAATCGTTCCATTTGATCCCGAGCCTGACCGCCCTCGAGAACATCCTTATCCCGATGGAGATCGCCGGTCATCCGGATCCTCGAACGCGCGGGAAGATGCTCCTTGAAAGCGTCGATCTTGGGAGCCGCGGACACCACTATCCGCATGAGCTTTCGGGCGGCGAACAGCAGCGTGTCGCGATCGCGCGTGCGTTCGCGAACTCGCCGAAGATCCTGCTCGCAGATGAACCCACGGGCAACCTTGACTCAAAGAATGGAACGCATATTTTTGAGCTCATGGTCGGGCTGCACGAGCAGAACGCTGTAACTCTCGTGCTTGTTACGCACGACGATCATCTCGCGGCACGTGCCGACCGCAGGATCGTTCTTTCGGACGGCAAGGTCATTGAATGGCAAGAAAGCTGATGAGTTTTGTCTTTACGCTGACGGCTCGCGAGCTTCCTTCGTCGTCCCGGCGGCTCCTTGTGTCATTTCTTGCGATAGCGATCGGCGTCGGGTCGGTCGTCGCTCTTCGCTCGCTCATCAAGAACCTAAAGGCCGTCGTTGCAACGGACGTTCGGGCACTTCTCACGGCTGACATCGACATCTCTTCCACGAACGAGCTGTCGCCAAGCGTCGTACAAAAGATCGAGTCTGCATTGAACGCTTCCGGCATTGTTGACGGCCGCAGCGAGACCGTTACAGCTTCAGTGATGGCACGGCCATCGGATACGTCGAAACAGGCCGTAAAGTTCGTTGACCTTCGCGGCGTCTCCGCCGGCTTTCCTCTTGTAGGCGACTTCAAGCTTGCAGACGGCGCCGGCTTCGATCCATCGCTTCTTGAGAAGAACAGTGCTGTCATCTCGCAGCTTACTGCCGAGGATCTTAGCGTAAACGTCGGCGAAAAGATCAAGATCGCCAATACCGAATTCAAGGTCACGGGCATCTTCGCCGATGAACCGGGCGGCTCGGGCGGAATGCAGTTTGCGGGCCGCGTCTATGTCAGCAAGGCGGCTTTTGACGCCTCAGGCCTCGCGCAGACGGCTCGCGTCCGCCGGCACTTTTTGATCCGCACCACCGATGATCCGACACCGCTTGTCACGGCCCTTCGAGAGGCTCTCTCCGGAGACGCCGTAACCGTAACAAGCTATCGTGAACAACAGGAGAACCTTGGCGAGCAGTTCACGAGAATGGAAGATTATCTCGCTCTGACAGGCCTTTTGATCCTTGTGCTCGGCGGCATCGGCGTTTGGAATGTCGCACGGGCGTTCGTCGAGCAGAAACGCAAGACTATCGCGATCCTCAAGTGTTTGGGAGCGTCCGGAAAGCGCGTGACGGGCATCTACCTCCTCCAGATCCTCGTTCTCGGAACCATCGGCAGCGTCTTCGGCATTCTTCTTGGGCAGATCGCCCTGCTCGCGATCAGGTCGGCATTCTCGGAAAGCCTTCCGGCAAAGATGTCTTTCAGCGTGCCGTTGGACGCCGCCCTGCAGGGCATTTTTCTTGGAGTCGCGATCTCGCTGCTCTTCTCTGCGTTACCGCTTATACAGATCCGGACAATACGGCCGAGAGTTCTTCTCCACGACGCGAACAATCAAAGTGTGGATCGTCTTGACCGCTCGAGATGGACGATCGCGTTGGTGATGCTTCTCGGCCTGCTCGGACTCGCGGTTTGGCAGGCAGGCTCATTCAAGGTCGGCGCGTACTTCCTCTTCGGATTGGGCGTATCGGCCGCGATCCTTTATTCGGCCGCCGGAATATTCACGTATTTTTTGAGGAAGCTTCGGCGAAGGACGTCGTTCTCTCTACGCCAAGCCATTAACTCGCTCTATCGTCCGGGCAACCAGACGCGCGTCGTGCTTCTTACGGTCGGCCTCGGTGCCTTTGTCGTCCTTGGCGTTCAGATGATCGCGGGAAACCTGCTGCACGAGTTCGATCTTTCCGAACGCACCAAACTTCCGAGTTTGTTCTTTGTTGACATACAGCGAAGCCAGGTCGATGGACTCGCGGAAATGATCAAAACACAAACATCCGAAGCCCCGGAGATCATTGCCGTTACGCGCGCTAGGCTCGCCTACGTGAACGGCGAACCGATCGATTGGAGCGATCGCGAAATACGGCGCCAATCCGGACAGATCGGACGAGAGTTTGCGGTCACGGCGCGCCAAGAACTCGACCCGAACGAGAAGGTCATCGACGGCAAATGGTGGCCGGAACAAGGCGGTGAGCCTCAAGTGTCGGTCGAACAGAATATGGCGAAGCGTTTGAAGGTCTTGCCGGGCGATTCGATCACGTTCGAGATCTCAGGCAGGCCGATAACCGCGAGAGTTGCGAATATCCGCGATGTTGACGTCAAACAGGCACGAACCGCATTCGTATTCGTCTTTCGCCCCGGAACGCTTGAGACCGCACCGCAGACGTTTGCTGCGAGCATTTTGAAGCACACGCCGTCCATCCTCAGGCAAAGGCTCCAGCGGTCGGCGCTCGATGCCTTCCCGAACGTGCAGATAATAGACGTGGACGATGTGCTCGAAGCGGTCAGGAAAATGATCGCGAACTTCGTCCTTGCTGTCTCGGTCGTCGGCGGGTTCGTTATCCTGGCCGGAGTGCTGATCCTGGTCGGATCGATAGCCCTTACGAAATCGCAGCGCGTCTATGAACACTCGATCCTCAAGGCTCTTGGTGCGAACCGCAAGCAATTGGCGATGATGCTTTTTGCTGAGTATGCCCTTGTCGGCACTCTCGCGGGCATTCTCGGTGCCATCTTCGCGTCTTTGATGTCGTGGGTCGTTTGCCGCTATCTGATGGACATTGGCTGGCGTTTTGACTGGCTTCTCTTTGCGGAAGGTATCGTTGCGACCGTTTGCCTTGTAAGCGTGGTCGGAGTCGCGGCAAGCTTTGATGTGCTGTTCAAACAGCCGCTCGCCACATTGCGTTCCCAATGATGGACAGATTACGGTTCGAACGGATGGCCTTCGAGCACCGAACGCATACTCACCTGCGCAAAGAGTGTCTCAAGGTAGGCACCAAATCGGTGAATGATCGGAACGAGGTCCTTCGTTTGGCGCGTGACGCGTATCTCTTCGACAAAACGTTCGAAGGTCTCGATATCCTTGTAAAAAAGGAACCGGATCGAGCTCACAGAAAATTCCTTCAGCTTTGCATTTAGAGCGTCGGTCGCCGCCTTGTCGCAATTTTCTTCTGCGGCACGCGATAGCTTAGCTATGGAATGCAGCTCTTGGCGCAATCGTTTCGAATATTCGAGCTTCGCGGCGAAATTCGGGAACATCTGATTCGGATCGACCGTGTCGTCAAGTTCGCGGGAGAGCACGGTTACGATCTGTTGAAAGCTCTCGCTAAGCTGTGCGTACGCAGCCTCTGTTCGGGCATAAACGCCGATCGCCGAACGCGTGGCCATTATTCCCAGAAGTTCCTGAGAAACAGCTTTCTTTAGCTCTACGGCGGCCGTATAAGATGCACCGTCAAGCGAATCCGTGACCGCGCCTCCGGCTTCTCCGAGCCGCTGTACCCGGCGATTGAGCCGCTCAATCAGGTCGCCGGTCATCGCGTGCACCTTGCTAAAGAGCACGACCGCCGGCTTTAGAGGCTCATCTTTCTCAAGCATTCCGCCGACAAGGTCGAGTACGGCCAAGATCCTGCCGAAGAGCGAGATCGTATCGAGGATCGGCGAAGGCTCACGCCCTTCGACAAATGCCGCTACCGTCCGCGGAAGGTTCTCCGACGTCTCGCGATCGACGAGCGACACTAGTCCGACGTACGCGGGTTCCGACCGAAGTTTCGCAAGCAGTCCGTCCGCAATGAACCGAAACTCGGACGCGGTGATCGTGTCGCCGCGAAGTGCGGCATCAAGCTGGAAAAGTTCCCCGCGGATCGTCCGCGAGAGGCCCGGAATACTTGACCCGGCGATGCCGAAGAACTCGCTTGACGGATCCGCCTTTGCGCTTTCATCGACAAGTACCGTGAACAGATGATGGGCACATCGCCGAAGGGCCATCTGCAATATGCGGAGTTCCCGACGAAGATTCGGGTCGGCGGTTCCAATGCGCTGGTCAGCAAACGGCCGGCCGCCGGCCGAAGCGAACGCATCCACTCCGCCAAGCCAGCGCGCGGTCTCGAGCAGCGTCTGCGGAACGTTCACCGCGACCGGCGGAATATTGCTTATTGCTGCTGTAGAAAAACCGGCGTCAGAAACGAGGGCTTCGACGTCGTTCTCAATTAATCCTATAGTCAAGGTATTATCTTCTTCCTGCCAAGAATCCGGCAGGGGAACATGGGAATCGTAAACAGCGGACGAAACCGCGAAAGCGGTCCGCAGTTAATTATCGCAGTATCCAGGCGGTCTTGGCAACAAAAATCTGGAAAAGGTACATTCGCATTCGAAAGATCATGGGTAAGGCAAAGCTTCTCCTTGGAACGACCAATCGCGGCAAAGTACGCGAATTGGCCGAAATGTTGGGCGATCTGGACGTCGAGGTGACCTCGCTCGCTGAGCTTGGCCCTTTCGCGGAAGTGGACGAGACGGGAGCGACATTTGCCGAGAATGCAAGACTGAAGGCCGCCGCCTACGCAAACTATTTTCAACTGCCGACGCTCGCCGACGATTCCGGCTTTGAGGTCGAAGCTCTCGATTGGCGTCCGGGAGTCCACTCGGCAAGATACGGCGGCGCGGCCGCATCGACGTTCGCAGAGAAGATCACGCTGCTGCTGAACGAGATGAGGGCAAGCGGCAGAAGCACACGCTCCGCACGGTTCAAATGCGCCGTCACATTCGCCTCCCCGGACGGCGCGATCATCGCCGAAACAGAAGGAATCGTACGCGGAAGGGTTGCAGAATTCCCGCGCGGAAAGAACGGGTTTGGCTACGATCCGATCTTCATTCCGGATGGCCATTCGCACACCTTTGCAGAGCTTTCTTCGGGCGAAAAAGGGTGTTTAAGCCACCGTGGAAGGGCACTTTTGCAAATTATCCCGTATTTACGCAGGTTTTTTGGCACTTTGACTTGACCTTAGCAAGCCTTAACCTTAAAATTCGACACTTGGATTCGTTCCCAAGATGAGCTCCGGCGGGGCGTAGCACAGCCTGGTAGTGCGCACGGTTTGGGACCGTGAGGCCGCAAGTTCGAATCTTGCCGCCCCGACCATTTGGCCTAAGGCGGCAGGTAGGTTCAGGCTCATCGATGGTTTCGGGATTTCGCGGGGTATCCGCGACCGGAACTAAACGTTCTCCCTTTTGAAGGATTCTTATTTCACAACCAATTTGGAGGTTACTTAAAAAACTATGGCTCGTATGACCCAAACGGAAATCGTTAACGCTCTCGCTGAGAAATGCGGCTGCAAGAAAGCTGATGTCAAGGGCATGTTCGATGCTCTTGCAGAAATGGCCGTCAAGGAAGTCAAGAAGAACGGAGAATTTACCGTTCCCGGCTTCGGAAAGCTGAAGAAAACGCACCGAAAAGCTCGCGAAGGACGCAACCCTGCAACGGGTGCCACCATCAAGATCCCGGCGAAGACCACTGTTAAGTTCTCGCTCGGCAAAGCGATGAAAGATTCCGTCGCATAAATACCCGATAGGGTATTCAAAGATCAGAGGATACGCACATCTTGTATGTGCGTATCCTCGATCTTTTTTCATTTTGACTGCATTTTGACCACTTTTCGGGCAAAAAAAGTGATGACATCACCTTAAGTTTCTGTTAATATTAGTTCACAAGTTGAGTTGAAGCCGGAAACGGCACCAATTGGCTCGGGAACTGTACCCGTGCGCGTTCAGCTTTATGGTTCGATCCTCTTTTTGGAGAAGAACCGTTTATCACAGAAGGAGAACACTAAAGTGGCAGCAGCTAGACCAATTTCACTGCAGGACAGAGTACTGCAGATAGACCACATCCAAGCCCGCCGATATACCAAACTTGCCGGCGACACGCTTGAGATCGCAACTGAGGGCATTATCAGACATCTTCGTGCTTGTGCACGGATGGATGTGAATCCTGATGCATCGGCAGTCCGAGAGATAATCGACGACGCGATCAACGGTAGAAGGGTCTTCGCCGAAACGTCGAATGACCGCCTAGCCGCCTAGAATAGCAATACTTAATTCAAAGTAATACAACCTCGAGCCGCTTCTTTAACGAAGCGGCCTTTTTTATTGCCGCAAGGTGAGCTTGTACAACACGAAGTCCCCGATCTGCTCGCCTTCGTCCCGAGTGTACCAACGATCGACGTTCGTCCAATCCGGTTCCTCGTCTGCTCTTGTCAGCGCGAAGTCGGCCGGCCGATTCCCTGCCGTGCGCGGGTCGAACCGTTTGAGGTATTCGGCATAAAGATCGGCTTCTTGATCGAGTTCGGCATAGGTAAGCGGCTTGTAGTCCGCACTCAAGCGATCGGTGTGGCGTCCCCAGCCGAAAAGGGCGATCACCGAAACGAAGTCGCGGCCGGACTTCATCGATGCCAGGAGATCTTCGGGATCGACACCGGTGTAGTACAGGTATTGGTAATAACGCTCCTTATTCTCCTGCCACGAGACACCGGCAAAAACGTGCTGATGGCGTGCCCAAAGAACGGCTTGCGGCGCAATGGTCGGCAGATCGTCGCCGACCGCGATGTCGAACGGCAGAATGACCTTAGATCTCGCATCCTTGTCGCCGGCGGCAAGTTCCGTCAAACGGCGGCCGACGGGATACGCCTTGTCTCTAAGAACATTGACGTCATCAAGTACGCGGACCGTGTAAAAGCATTCGACAAAGCCCCAGAATACTGCGATCAGCGAAAGTGCGGCGGCAGCGGCGGTCATCGCTCTTGCAAGCTGCGGGCGATCGCCGCGGAACAATATTCCGATCGTGAGAATGAACGCGAGGCCCGCGACGTAATTACCGATGAACACCTGGTAATGTATTGGCTGCAGAGATCTGCCAGTCAGAACCTGTTGATTGAAGACGACAAAAACGCTCACCGCGAGTGACAGCACCAGTATCGTTTTCGCGTCGCGAAAATTCACGACCTTTATGACCGAGGCCAAGACCAGGACGATAATGACCATCGCCGCGACATACTCCGGCGGCCTTGTGAGGTCAAATGCGTGGGTGGACGACAAGAGCTGCACATCGTCCATGGTCGTCGAGCGTCGCGACAGCAAGACCGCATATGGTATCAATGCCAGCCCGCATCCGACAGCCGCCGCAGTTAGCCGAAGCCAGCATTTCTTGAACACCTCGAACCTGACGGCGATCAGCGCCAGCCCAAAACAGCCTGCCCACGCGACGGCCGTCGTCCAGACGTAAAAGTAGGAGAACGTGCAGTACGCAAAGGCCGCGACGGCGACGCCGGCCGTCGTCCAGTTCGCCTTTTTATTTGTCTCGTCGTCTGAAGCAAGTTTGTAGATCGCCCCGACAAATAAGAAGAATGCGGGAAATGCGAGTGCCGGAATGTACCGCCTGAATCCGGGAAAGTACGGATATGAAAATCCGTCAAAAAAGACCTCGCTCATCGCACCTTCGCCGGCAAATACTGCGCCGCCGACAAGCGTTACAAGGCTTGCCGTCATCGCGAACCAATCGTTCGCGATCACCATTCTCGCGACCCAAAACACAAGGAAGGCCGCAAGGAAAGCCGCGATCGCCCCTGCGATCGTGAACGCCCAGGGCGTCCCGATTCCGAGGACGCGTGCGGGTATCGCGATCGTGTACGGCGCGGCAAACTGTATCGAAAAGAGGGATTCCGGCTGCGGATGAACGGCCGAATCGTCGCGTCCCGTGTAGGGATCGTTCTTGCGTGGACGCCCATCCATTAATGCATGAACATAGGACGCATACGCGACCTCGTCGATATCGTTGTAGGCATAATGGCCGTTGTATTCCGCTCCGCGCAGATAGACCAAATTCAACTGCGGATACAGCGAAAAAAGGGCTAGAAAAAGGCCCGCGATCACACCAAAACGCCAACGTATCTTCATAGTCGCAAAGTATCAAAGCTTAGCATGCGGCAACAAGATTTCGAAATTTTTTTGACCCTCGATTGTCACAACCTTAGGACTTGCGGTGTTTCCCTTGTCGAGACCGTTGAATAATTTCGCTCACCGTTGCTGAGCAAAAAAATACTGACGGCCCGGCAGCTCACTATTCATTTTTCTTATTCGACAGCCTGCCGTGCCGATCTGGAAGAAGCCTTTTACCATCGATCTCCATTTTCTTATGAAGGCAATTATCATCTTTCTGCTGGCCATCGTTTCCCTGAGCTCATTTGCAGCCGCCCAGACGACACAGTCCTCGGACTCGGTCGCGAAGAACGTTTCGCTCGATGCGAACGCAGCGGCTCGGACGCCCGCCGAAAAGACGGCTCCCGTCGATCTTCCGCGTGTCGAAACCAAGCCCGTCATCGATGGGCTTCTCAACGACGCCGTTTGGCAGTCGGCCGCGCATTTCACCGGGTTTGTGCAGATCCAGCCGGGCGACAACATCGCGCCGAGCAGTCCGGTCGAGGCGTATATGGCCTACGACAAGACCACGCTCTACATTGCATTCCGGGTTACGCAGTCAAAGGACAAGATACGAGCGAACGTTGTACGCCGCGACAATATTTTCGATGACGACTACGTCGGAATGTTCATTGACACATTCAACGATCAGCAGCGTGCATACGCCCTGTTCTTCAACCCTTTCGGCATACAGGCCGACGGAACGTACGCAGAAGCTGGCGGCGAAGATTACAGCGTTGACCTCGTGATGGAATCCAAGGGCGTCGTGACCGACAATGGATACACGGTCGAGATCGCCATTCCATTTCAGTCTCTTCGCTACGAGGCCGGAAAGGGCAAGAAATGGGGCATACAGCTTTACCGCCGTGCAAAATGGAACAACAATGAGCTCGATTCCTGGATGCCGGACGACCGAAGCCGTTCGGGGAACCTTAGCAAGGCCGGCCACATCACGGGCATGGAAGGCATCGAGACCAAGCGAACGCTCGAGATCAGCCCGACGATAACGCTTAGTCAGACCGGACGCCGCTCGCGTTATGCGTTCAACGGAGATCCGAATGGCCGCTACGTCAACGACGGCGTCAAGGCCGACATCGGATTTACCGCGAAGTTCGGGATCACGCCGACGATCACGCTCGATTTCGCGTACAATCCCGATTTCGCACAGGTCGAGGCAGACGCGCCTGTTACGGCCGCGAATCAACGCTTCCCGATCTTTTACCCGGAAAAACGGCCTTTCTTCCTTGAGCGGATCGATATGTTCCAGAGTCCGATGGACCTTGTGAACACACGAAGCATCGTCGATCCCGACATCGCCGCAAAGCTGACCGGAAGACGCGGCAAGAACACGTTCGGCATCATTTACGCGAGCGACAAGGCGCCGGGAAATTTCGGTAAGGACGAGCGCGAATCGTATTTGATCTGCCGCAGCCGGTATCAGACGGATCCTGACAGATATTGCCCCGCAGGGCGTCTTATCGACAAGAATGCCGACATCGGCGTCTTCAGGTTCAAACGCGATGTAGGAAAGGAGAGCAACATCGGCCTTTTCTCGACGACGTACAACTTTGTCGATCATCACAATCACACCGGCGGTTTTGACGGCAGACTTCGCTTCGATAAGAAGACCGTCTTCGAATTCCAGGCTGTCGGAACGCACACACGCGGCTTCTTCTACGATCCGGATACGGACAGCGTACCCTACCGGACGGGAAATGGCGTCGGATACAGCGCGTGGCTCGAACGTTCGGGACGGAATTTCTATATGAATTTCCTGATGAGCGGAAAGTCGAAGGATTATCGAGCTGATGTCGGCTTTACGAATCGCGTCGATACGAACTACGCCGGCATCTTCACGAGATACCGCACCGATCCCAAACCAAAATCCGCGATCGTCTCAAAACAGATCGTTTTCTCATCGAACATCGAGTATGACTGGAGCGGCCGATCGCAGCGTCAGTTCTCCGAGGTTCGCGGTTCGATCAATCTGCAGAAGAATTCGAGCATTACCGCCGTTTACCAGAATGGTTATGAGCGTGTTTTCGAGCACGAATTCGGGCCTCGCCGACACCCCGGCCAGCTCGGTGCGTTCTTCGGTCAGAGCAGCGAAAGGTCGGCGCCCGTGAACGCCTTCCAGATCCGAGCGTCGTCAACCCCGATGAAGCAGCTTTCATTCTTCATCCTCTATGACAACACTTGGGGAGCGATGGATTACGACTTCGGTGCCGGCGACTTCCCGCGTGCGAGCCTTGCGGCCCAAACCTTTGGGCAGAATGCACCGCTCGATCCCGGCCCGGGCTTTATGCTGACCATCGAAGGAAATGTCCGATATCAGCCGACCTCGGCACTTGGAACGGAGCTGAACTTCTCGAAATATCGTCTCCGCCGCAACGACACAGGACTCATTGCGTTCGACGATAACATCTACAGCTCGCGGACGACGTACCAGTTCACCCGCAACATCTGGGCACGTGCGAGGCTCGATTATTCGACCCTCTCAAAACGCTTTCGCCCGCAGATCGTACTAGGCTGGACGCCGAATCCCGGCACGGCACTCTACGTCGGCTACAGCGACGACCTGAGCTACAACGGACGTAACCCGTACACAGGACAGTTCGAACCCGGCTTCCACGGCAACGGCCGCACGTTCTTCATAAAAGCCTCGTACCTGTTCAAAAAGAGTTTCTAAGCGAGGCCGGCCGTTCGGAGTCCCGCCTTTAGGCGGTCTCCGGACCGTCACAGTCGCCGCACCAACAGGTTCCGAAATAAGTTATAAGGGATAGGTGAAAAGTGATAGGGCCGAGCCACTTCGTTCGGACTTATGACCTTTCACTTAGCCCCTATGACTTATTCCGGAGCACTTCGGTGCGACCGAGAGAGAGGACGGAGGAACGTAAGCGGCGTTGTGCTTTAGAGCCGGCGGCTAAAGCCGCTTCGAGGTATTTTTGAGAAGGGCGTGTGCTACAAACATTCGGCTCCTACGGAGCCCGACTTTGCGGGTTGGATCTTGTCCCGGCTTTTCCGCATCACCAAAAGTCTGGTATTTTGGTGAAATGGAAAAGCACCTCACACGCCTCTTCGCCTTCGCCTTCGCCGTTGTCTTCATATTTTCGGCAGTTGGTAATGGACAAGATCGCGACGTAAAGGCGATGCCCGCCGTTTCGATACCTGAGGCGGCCGCAGCCGAAGGCCTTTACGGCACGATGCTGGTCGAGGTAAAGCTCGACGACGCGGGCAAGGTCAAAAACATAAAGCAGATCGTCGGGCCGGATTGGACGTGCCCGAATTACGAATCGCCCGGAATGACTGCGTTGAATGACTACGTCCGAAACCGAGCAGAAACAGCAACGATCGATTCCGGCGGCAAGTCCCATCTATGGCTGGAATTCAAGTTCGTCGACCCACGCCCTGCAAAGTCCAAACCCGAAGAAAAAAAATTGACGGGGCCCAAAACCGTCAATGCCGGTGTGGTCAACGGAAAAGCGGTCCATTTGGTGCAGCCGCGTTTCCCGAGTGAGCAAGGAATTAGGTCAGGGGGGAAAGTAGAGATCAAGGTCTTTATCGACGAAAATGGCACGGTGCGCTCCGCTGAGATCTTGTCCGGCAATCCGATCCTGGCAAATCAATCACGTGCCGCCGCTTGCCTTTCAAAATTTTCCCCTACTTTGCTTAAAGGCGAACCGGTGAAAGTATCCGGCGTGATAAAATATTCATTCCTGCAATGAATGGGCTCTTTTTCGCCGGCTTACGTCTGGCCGCATAGTCATTGATAACTTTGGAGAAAATCATGCGAAGAAGTAGTTTACAAATTTCCATTCTTACTCTCGTCGTAATTCTCGTTTCCGCAGGCATACTATTCGGACAAAGCGATGCGGATGCGGCCGAGCAGAAGATCAAGGGCGTGCCATCGGTTACTCTGCCCGACGCCGCAAAAATGGAATTCCTCTACGGCACGATGCTGGCCGAAGTAAAGGTCGATGACACGGGCGAGGTAAAAGAGGTGACGCAGATCGTCGGACCCGATTGGACGTGTCCGAATTATGAATCGCGGGGCCTTACCGTACTGCGCGACTACATTCGCGCTCAGGCAAAGAAGGTAACTTTCGAGCCTGTATCAAAGGACGAGAAACCAGACTCACCGCTTCATTGGGTGGAATTCAAATTTACGGCCCCAGAGGAGAAAGGGTCCGATGTCGTGGGTGCAAGATTGGTCCCGGTCCGGACGGTTAAAGGCGGTGTTCTGAACGGGACGGCCTTAAAGCTTGCAAAACCAACATATCCGGCTGCAGCCCGAGCCGTGAGGGCTTCGGGCACGGTGGATATCACGGTCTTGATAAGCGAAAAAGGCGACGTGATATCGGCAGAAGTTACAAGCGGCCATCCGCTTTTGCGCCATTCTGCCCGTACAGCTGCTTGTACTTCAAAGTTCTCGCCGACCTTGCTTGAACGCCGTCCCGTGAAGGTCTCAGGCATCATCCACTATACGTTCGTTCTGTGAAGGTTACCATGTCAGCGGCTTTGCCGCTCTATTTGCGGAACGGTTCCGGCTTACCGGAACACTGGCGGTATTGTGACGCCAGAACCTGTGCTTTTCCAGCTCTCGCTGAACAAGGAAAATGGCGGCTGTGCTGCCGCTCCCGCTCGATGTTCAAGATCTCAAGAGATAGCCCTGCGTACTTCCTAACTTGCGTGGCGCACAACAGATTGCCGATCTTTAGGACGGATGCGATCAGGCAAGTATTATTGATAGCTATATGACTTCACTAAAAGACACGATCGTAAATGACCTGACGGCGGCGATGAAGGCCAAGGAAGCGGAGCGCGTCGGCGTTCTGCGGATGGTGAAAGCGAGTTTGATGAACCGCTTTATCGAGAAAGGCGGCGAGTTGACGGATGAAGAGGTGATGAAAACTCTGCAGTCGCTCGTAAAGCAGCGTCGCGACTCGATCGAAAGTTACGAAAAGGCCGGACGCAGCGAGCTTGCTGCAAAAGAGGCCGCAGAGATCGCCGTCATCGAAGTCTATCTGCCGCAGGCCGCCTCTCAGGATGAGATCAACGCAGCGGTCGCGGCGGCAGTTGCAGAAACAGGTGCCTCGTCGATGAAGGAAATGGGTTCGGTGATGAAGGCCGCGTTGGCGCATCTTGCAGGTAAGACGGCCGACGGCAAGCTGGTGAGCGAGGCGGTAAAGGCAAGGCTCGCCTAATCGCCAAAATCTATCGACCGATAATCTCCGCGAAAGTAGACAAGCGGCCTCGCGTCGTTGACGGTCGAACTTTCGATCTCTCCGACGAGTATGCTGTGGTCGCCGCCTTCATAATGATGCACGAGCGCACACTCGAGCGTAACAAGTGCCCCTTCGATCACAGGAAGCCCGTTTTCGGTCTCAAGGATCGGTATTCCTGCGAACTTGTCCAGCATCGGTTCGGCGAACTGCTCCGAAATGTGGCGTTGGTGTTCGCCAAGAATATGCACGACGAATGCACCGCGTTCAATGAACGCGTAGTGGCTGCCTGTCGTCCGGTTGATGCAGGCGAGCACAAGCGGCGGTTCCTCAGAAACGGAACAGAACGCACTCACCGTGATCCCGTGCGGCGCACCTCCGCGGTCGCGGGTCGTGATGACGGTTACGCCGCTTGCGAAATGGCTCAATGCCCGACGAAATTCTTCGTTCGAGATCATTCTTTGATGCGGTTCGGGGTCAGCCGAAAATATTCCTGACCTTTTGTACGAACGACGGGTCGGAAAAATCCTTCGTCTCGACCTCGGCAAGCTGTTCTAGAACCTTTCGCTGCTCCTTTGTGAGCGATTTCGGCGTTATTACGGTCACCGCGACGAAAAGATCGCCTTTGCCGCGGCCTCCGAGATTCGGCATGCCCTGGCCTTTTACTCGAAAGACAGTTCCGGTCTGTGTACCGGCAGGAACCTTCAGGGTTTCTTCACCATCCAGCGTCCCAACGGTTATCTCCGCACCAAGGGCCGCCTGAGCGAACGTGATCGGTTCGGCGGAATAAAGATTCTCGGCCTGACGCTCGAAACGCGCGTGTTCTTTGACGTGCAGGACGACGTATAGATCTCCGGAAGGCCCGCCGCCGACGCCTGCTTCGCCCTCGCCCGAAACACGCAGTCGCGAACCGGTCTCGACGCCTGCAGGTATCTTGATCTCGATCGTCTTCTCTTTCTCGATGCGGCCTGCACCTCTGCAATTCGTGCAGGGCGTTTTGATGATCTTTCCCTGCCCGCGGCACGTCGAACACGTCCGCATCACGCTGAAGAAACCCTGGCTGTACCGAGTCTGTCCTGAACCGCCGCACGTTGCGCAGGTCTCAGCCGAAGTACCCTTTTCGGCACCGGAACCGGAACATTCACCACAGGTCTCAAGCCTTGGGATACGAAGCGATTCATCCTTGCCTGTCGCGGCCTCTTCGAGCGAGATCTCAAGGTCGTAACGAAGATCGGAACCGCGTTGGACGGTCGTCCGACGCGTGCTTCGGCCGCCTCCGCCGCCGAACATATCGCCGAACCCGAACATCTCGAAGATGTCGTCAAAATTCGAGAATCCTGCGGCACCTGCGCCCGCCCCGACGCCTTGATGGCCGAAACGGTCATATGATGCACGCTTCTGCGCGTCACTCAGGACGGAATATGCCTCGGCGGCCTCTTTGAACTTTTCCTCGGCGGCCAGATCGTTCGGATTCTTGTCCGGATGATACTGCAGCGCAAGCGAGCGGTATGCACGCTTTATCTCAACCTCGGTTGCGGTACGGCTAACGCTCAGCACCTCGTAATAATCTTTCTTTGCCATCATGCTCAGGCTGCTTGTGCGGGAAACAAATAATTATGCTCCCAAGCAGCGAAACTTAAAAAGGCGCCAGACAACAAAGATCGTTGAACTGACGCCAAATTATATTCTGCTCTATCGTAGAGACTTTCTCAAGCCTTACGCCATTGCGAGCATTGCCGCGGTTATGCGGTTCGCGGCACCTTCGACCGCTGCAAGGTGATCCTTGATCTCCTGAAGGTCCTCGGCAGTGAGTCCTTCATCGGCCTCTTTCAATATCTGATTGATCGCCTGCTGCTCCTCGGTAGGTATGCCTTTGCCCACTTCGGCCAAGGCACGGCGGGCATTTCGGATGAGCGAATCAAGCCGGTTGCGCTCCATGATCAATTCTTTCGAGACCTTGTCCTTTTCCACGGAAGTTTCTGCCTCGATGATGAGCCGTTCGATCTCGTCCGGCGAAAGTCCGGATGCCGGCGTGATCTGCATCGCCTGTTCGAGGCCCGTCATCTTGTCCCTGGCCGAAACGCTGACAAGGCCGTTGGCGTCGATCTCGAAAGCCACATCGACCTGCGGAACACCGCGTGGTGCCGGCGGAATCCCGACAAGTTCGAATTTTCCAAGGCTCCGGTTCGCACTCGCGATCTCGCGCTCGCCCTGCAGAATGTGTATCTCGACCGACGGCTGATTATCGACAACGGTCGTGAACGTCATCGTGCTCTGCAGCGGGATCGTCTGATTGCGGTTGATGATCTTGGCAAAAAGCCCGCCGCGCGTCTCTACGCCGAGGCTGAGCGGCAGAACGTCGAGGAGAACGATGTCTTTTACATCGCCGGTGAGAACGCCGCCTTGGATCGCAGCACCCATTGCAACGACTTCGTCAGGATTGATCTCGGCCGAAGGCTCTTTGCCGAAAACTTCGGTCACGGTGCGGGCGATTATCGGTGAACGCGTCTGTCCGCCAACGAGAATGACCTTGTCGATGTCAGATTCTTTGAGTTTTGCGTCCCAAAGAGCCTTCTGACACGGTTCGACCGATGATTCGACGAGATCGCGAACAAGCTCCTCGAATTTGTCGCGTTTCAGGACCGCATTAATGTGCTTTGGACCGGTCGCGTCGGCTGCGATGAACGGTAAACTTATGGTCGTTTCCATCACGGACGACAGCTCGCATTTCGCACGCTCGGCCGCTTCCTTCAAACGCTGCAGTGCGAGGCGGTCGGTCCGCAGGTCGATGTTATTTTCAGCTTTGAAGCCTTCGATCAGCCACTCGATGATCCGCTCGTCGAAATCTTCACCGCCGAGGAATGTGTTGCCGCTCGTCGCAAGAACATCAAAAACGCCGTCCTGGATCTCCATGATCGAGACATCGAACGTGCCGCCGCCGAGGTCATAGACCACGATCTTCTCGTGCTTTGCCTTGCCGAAGCCGTATGCGAGGGCCGCAGCCGTAGGCTCGTTGATGATCCTTTCGACCTCGAGGCCCGCGATCTTGCCGGCATCGCGCGTCGCTTGCCTCTGCATATCGTCGAAATATGCGGGAACGGTGATGATCGCTTCCGTGATCTTATCGCCAAGGAATTCTTCGGCCGAAAGCTTCAGACGCTGAAGGATGATCGCCGAGATCTCCGGCGGGCTGTAGATCCTGTCCAGAACTCGAATATGGGCGTCGCCGTTGGGCGATTTTACGATCTCGAACGGAACGCTCGAGCGCATCTTCTCAACTTCCGGAGCATCGAACTTTCGTCCGATAAGACGCTTGATCGCAAAGAGGGTGTTCGCCGCGTTCGTTACCGCCTGACGCTTTGCGATCTGCCCGACAAGCCTTTCGTCCTTGTCAGTAAAACCGACGACGGAAGGCGTCGTGCGGCCGCCTTCTTTGTTTGAAATGATCTGGACCGCGCCGCCTTCCAGAACAGAAACACAGCAGTTCGTTGTACCAAGATCGATGCCTATTACTTTACCCATAGTCTTCTTCTTCCAATATCAAAATCTTTCGATCATATCGGCGTCAGCGCCTGAATCGGTGCCTTCTTCTCCGGAAGCCGGCAGTTCTGCCGCGTTTTCCGAGGTCTGTTCGGGTGGCGTCGCACCACGCGCCGGCTGTGAGGCCATTACAACCTGAACCATCGAGTGCCGGATCACTTTGTTGCCGATCCTATAGCCGCGGAGCATCTCCGCCACGACGGTACCAGGTTTCCTGTCCGGATCTTCGATGACCCCGACCGCCTCGTGAACATGCGGGTCGAACGTATCGCCGACCGCACGGATCGGTTCGACGCCCATTCCCGCAAAGATCTCGTTCACTTGCTGGCTCACGAGTACTATGCCCTGATAAAAGTGCGTAAATTCCGGATCACGTTCTTCAGCGTGTGCCGGAACGGCATCGATCGCTCGATTCAAGTTATCCAGAACGGGCAGCATCTGAGTGGCCAGATTTGCGATCTGATCGATGAACGATCCGCGGCGTTCGCGATCGACCCGATACTTGAAATTCTCAAAATCCTTAAGCTGCTGATCTTTCCTTTCAACAAGGTCAGAACGCTCGGCCTTCAGCTCCTCGACCTTAAGCTTCATCGCGGCAAGTTCACTTTCAAGCTGCGCCGCCCGGCCCTTTTGTACAGTAGGCTCTGCCGCGGGAGCAGCGGCCGAAACCCTTGCCGGTTTGGCCTTTGATGCCGAACTCGGCGGGCTCGATTCTCCATTGCGTTCGATACCGACGTCATTCTCGATGAATGTCTGAGCGGGCGAATCCATATCGAGATCCAGCTCCGCGATCTCGATGGAAAGATCGGCGGTGATCTGCAGATCCCGCTCTTTTTCCTCGAGTTCGCGGAAAAAGTCGTCGATCGACGGTCCGCTATCCTCGATATCGTCCGCGAGATCCTCCGGCTGGGGAATGTTTTCTTGGGCGCTCATTTGAAAGAAATGGACTGCTAATGCAACTGCGGATGGCCGCAAAGGCCTTGCTTTCGGGGTCTAATTTCCAGTGATGTCATCTGCCATCATCTGTTCGAGCATCTTCGCAACGTAGGATACGATCGACATCATTCGTCCGTATTCGATACGCGTTGGGCCGAGGACACTCAAGGTTCCGATCGCCGTGCTGTTGCCTATCCGGTATGGGGCCGAGATGAGGGCACAGCTTTGAAGCGAAGGCGTTCGGTTCTCGCCGCCAATGATGACCGAAATATCACCCGTGGCCGCGGTCGCCGCTCCGATGCACTCTGTCAAGATCTGCATCAGACGCGACTTTTCGCCGATCGTGAGCAGCAGCTCACGAAGGCGTTCGAGGTCGGCAAAGTCGCCCTTTGTCAGGATGTTCGACGTGCCGTCCACGAAAACTTCGCCGAGACGGTCCTCGTCATCTTCAATGCTCTGGGAACAAAGGATGACCGCCGTCTGCAGCAACTTGTCAAACAGCGTCTTCTCCTGGTGCATCAGCACCATTATCTCCGCACGTATCTCCGAAAGACTCTTGCCGACAAACTCTGCATTCAGATAATTTGCCGTTTTTTCGAGCTCCTCTTTCGTGAAGGTCATCTTCAGCCGAATTATCTTGTTGTGAACGATATTCGGTGAAGCGACCAGCACGACGAGAATGCGGTTATCGCTTAGATTGACAAACTCGATGTGTTGCAGGCGATCATTCGCCAAAGACGGCGATACAACGATGCCTACGTTATTTGAAAGAGCTGAGAGCAAACGCGAGGTCCGCTCCATCAATCGGTCGGGCGTATCAGATGGAAAATGATCTTTCGTCCCGTATTCGCGGTCGATGCGATCAAGATCGCCGTCCGAAATACTCAATACGCCAAGCAGATTGTCAACGTAAAACCGATAGCCTTTATCGGTCGGGATCCTGCCTGCCGAAGTATGAGGCTGCTCGAGCATCCCCATTTCTTCCAACTCACTCATCACATTCCGGATGGTTGCCGAACTCATTCCGCTCGCATTTGCGAAGCGGTTTGCGAGCACCTTTGACCCGACGGGTTCTCCCGTGACAAAGTGTTCGTTTATGATGGCTGTGAGTATTACCTGCCCGCGAGAATCGGGAAAACCTGGGCGTTTCTCGATGCGGCCGGGAGGGCTAACAGGCATTTTTGGGTAAGTTTGCGGCATACGGCCTGTCGGCTGTATGCTTTTCCCAATACAAGGAATAACATTTAGACCGACAAAAAGTCAACAATTTCGTTTACAGACTTTAAACAATTTTGTGCCGCCAACTCTCCAGCAGATCCGCGAAGAATATCAGCAAGCATTCAAAAAATACGACGGCCTTCGACGAACGCCGCCAATCGATATCTCATTTTACCCTTATGTGGGCATAAATCATACAATACGCATCCGTGATGGCAGCGTTTACGTGCGAATCGGTGAGATCTGCCGTCAGATGCCGTTGACGGCCCACAGAGGCCTTGCACACGTGCTTGTGGCGAAGTTGTACCGCCGAAAAGCGACCGCCGAAATGCGTCGCCTCTATTCGGTCTATATCGACCGGCCCGAGATCCGAGAACTTGCAACGGAGATGAAGCGCGAACGCGGGCGGAAGGTCGTCACCTCGGCCGAAGGCGTCCATTATGACCTCGATTCGATGTTTGCGGCCCTAAATGCTCGATATTTTCGGAATCGCATAAAAAAGCCGACTCTTACTTGGTCGGCGCGCAAAACCTATCGCATTCTGGGCCACCACGACGCAACTCACGGCGTCATCGCGATCAGCCGTTCGCTCGACAGCAAGTCTGTGCCGCGATTTGTCGTCGAGTACGTCGTATTTCACGAAATGCTGCACATCGTCCATCCCACAAAGACCGACGCGAACGGCCGGAGGCTGAACCACACGCCTGCCTTTCGACGGGATGAGCAAAAATATATTCATTTCAAAGCGGCGGAACGCTGGATCGAGCAGAACGTCCGTCTTCTAAAACGCGAAGCCAAGAAAAAGACGTAATCGGCTAGTTGTCATCCGCGAGCATTGCGATGATCTGGCCGATAAAGCCGAGATCGGACGTGGTCGTTCGGACAACGCCGGACTTTGAGAAATCTGTCCGAGAGAGCGAAAAAACGTTCGCGGTATTTGCTGTCTTCTCATCGCCGAGAAACGATGCGATCGCCTTGATCGCGGCATCATCCTTTGAGACCGTGCTGATCGAAGCCGGATCAGCCGTAAACAAGGCGTCGGCAATATCCGACTTTGCTCCGCCGGCGACACACGCCAATACCGTGTCTTTTTCGCCGACGACCGCAAGATTCCCCGTGTACTGCACAGCGGAATCGGGCGTTTCTGCGTCGCCTTTCTTGTTTGCCGCAGGACCAAGCTCCGGCACAAGGCCCTGAAGCTGGCCGTTCGTTGAAGGCTTTACGACCGCGGCAGCCTGATCTTCCGCAAGCGAGAGCGTAACGATGCGTCCATCGACGGAGCTCAAAAATTTCTCGGGATCGCCGATGCCGTATGGTTCGAACAACGCCGTGCCTATCTCCGAAAAGACCCGTGCCGTGAAAGGGTCGCTCAAATGCTCGGCGGTCAGCAATACGCTTCTCCAAGCGACCTGCGGTGTCTTGAGGTTGTAGATAGTCGCCGAACGAGCACTTGCGGGGATGAGAGCTGCTAGAGACGCGTCGGCTTGGCCGTCTGCAGGCGTCATCGTCTCGGCAAAGACCGCTGCAACCTCGTTCGGCATATCGATCTCCCAACGATCTTCGACCTTGTCGTCCTTCTTTTTCGCCGTCCAGTGCACATCTCTGACCGCACCGCGTATCAGCTTAGGGAGAACACCTGCGATCGCGCTGCGAACCTCGCCTTCCTCGGTGCTTTCGGCCGCGAGACGGACGCCGAGCACATTCGCGATCTGTGCCATGCCGTCCGGCGAAATATAGCCGTAGGCAAGGTCCGTCGGAGCCGAAGGATGCAGTGACCTTGCGTCAAACGCCGTGCCCTCGCCCTTTCTGACCGCGATGCAATGGTCGATAAGTCCCTCGTCGTTCCCGAAGTAGATGAGGCCGCCCGTAACAAGTGCAAAGGCCTTTCTGCCATCCGCCGCTGTCCATGCAAAATACGAACCGCCTGCCTTCTCGCTCTTTTCGAGTTTCGGTTCACTGCCGTAAATGTCAGCGACGAAACCTCCGAGTTTGGCTTCTGCGAACGCGCGAGCCTGATAATTCCATTTGTGCGTATCGGCGATCAGTGCGAATTTCGGTGTGATCTTGCCGACGCTCTGTTCTTCGGTAAGCTTCTGCTCCTGCATCTCGAATCCCGCGACCACGACGGCGGCCTGAACACCATCAAGAGCGGAAAGGTCCGGCACCTGAAGCTTGCTCACTTTTACCGCACGGCTATCAAAAACGGAACGCAAGGCACGGCCAAGGTCATTCGTCTCGAGGTAGATCAGTGTCTCACTCGGGGCGAGCGAGCGCAGATCCGTAGGCGAACTCGAACACGATGCCGCCCACAGCGAAACAGAGATCAAGATCGCCGGAATAGTCAGCCTAAAATTGCGTGATAGAATCTTTAACACTATGAGCAAAGTATTTGCAGACTCCATTTTACAAGGGAAAGTCGCCTTTGTAACGGGCGGGGCAACGGGTATTACGGGCGGCATCGCGCGTGCATTTTCCGAGCATGGTGCAAAGCTCGCTATCACAAGCCGAAAGGACGAAAATCTCATCGCCAAAAAGCAGTATATCGAGGAGAACGGCGGCGAGTGTTTCACGGTCGTCTCGGATGTTCGCGATCATGCGGCGGTCGAGAACGCGATCAACGCCGCTCGCGAGCATTACGGTAAGATCGACATCGTCGTGAACGGTGCCGCGGGAAACTTCCTCTCGCCTGCCTCCGAACTCTCCGCGAACGGCTTCGGCACGGTCGTCGATATCGACACGAAGGGTACGTTCAACGTCTGCCGTGCTGCATTCGAAGCCCTAAAAGAGAGCCGGGGTCAAATTATCAACATCTCGGCCACTCTGCATTATCTCGCGACGCCGATGCAGATACACGTCTCGGCCGCAAAGGCCGGAGTTGACGCGATCACCCGAAATCTTGCGGTCGAATGGGGCAGATACGGCATTCGCGTCAACGGCATCGCTCCCGGGCCGATCGAGGACACCGAAGGAATGAAGCGCCTTCTGATGCCCGAACTTCGCGAAAAACTCATGCGGAAGATCCCTGTCGGGAGATTCGGCCGTATCGAGGACATCGAGAATGCCGCTCTCTTCCTCGCGTCCGCCGCGGCGACCTACATCAACGGCGAAACGATCATCGTCGATGGCGGCCAATGGCTCCTGGGCACGAGCCTTACTTAAGAGCATCGGGTACCTGCACCGGCGTATCCGCATCTGCGTCCGGAACTTCAGACTTGGCGGTGAATTTGGTCGCATACGCGCGCAGCACTAACAGCTTTGCTAGTACGCGAACTTCCGGCCGGTCAAAACGATCCGTAAGTGCCTGGGTTCGTGCAAGGTCATATTCCGCCAGGCTTCGGATGGGTGCACCGGCCATGGACGTCAAGTTTCGAATTTCGCCGGCCATCGGCCCGCCAAGTACACCGGCCTTGATCTCATTGTCCTTGACCATCGCACCGCTAACATCAATGAACTCAGCTATCTTTACACCCGCATTTATGATCTCGTTGGTGCTGGCGATCAAGGCCTCGAACCGCGCGAACGCCTGCTCTGGATCGACCATCGCATAGCCGCTTGCGACCGCATAACTCGTCATAAAGTCCATCATCGTCTTAGGGTAGAGCGGCGCGAGGCGATCTGCTTCCCGCATCAATTCAAGGGCGAGATCTTTGTCGGATGATACAACTGCGGTGGCGATCGCCGTAAGAGCGAACACCTTGTCCTTTGGATCGCGGATCCTCAAAACCGTCTTTCTTGCCTCTGCCAACACCTTTTCGCGTTCTTCTTTAGGAAGCTTTCCGCCGGATAATGCTGTAAATGCCTGAAGGCTCTTTCGATCCTCGCTTTGCCTCTTTTGCCAAGCGTCATCTTCCGTTCCCATACTATTCGAGTTGGAAGCGTTGCCCGTGGAAACTGGCGGAGGCACGGCGAAGTTGCCCGAAATGTTCGAATTCGAGCGGTTCTTTGCCCTTAATGCGGCAGCCCGAGCCGGCAGATACTTTTCGATATCGTCGATGTAATATGAAAGGCCTCCATTTTCTTGGATCCTATCGGCCAGCAACCCAGCGATCTCTCGAACCTCGGCTTGGGTAAATGGGGACGGTTTCGACTCTTTATTCTTCGACTCTTCAAGGAGCGAGTCTGCCGTACTTAAGAATTGGGACAAAACATAGTCTTGCACCTTGCTGTCTTTTGCTTTTGAGAGCATCGCTGCACCGAGCGTCTTTGCACTATTGGGATCGGCCTCATTGAGCTTTCGAAGAACATCGAGCTGTGACGCGCTCAAACCTTTCTTTAGGGAATCAAGGGCCAGTTCCAATGCACGCTTTGGGCTTCGTGCCGCGACACGCGCAGCGATCTTTGATGCAAGAGTATCTTCCGCTACATATCGATAGATATCGTTCTCTTTGTCTACCTCGATGTCAGCGGTCGTTGCGAGCGCGTTCATCGCAAGGTCCGGATCGCTATCGGCGATCGCGAGCAGAACGTTCTCTCGCACCGAACGAAGGATCTGCGCATCAGCCTGTGAACCTGAGCCGAACATGTTGCCTACAAAACTTACGGTCAAAGCGTCCGGATCGGCGGCCTTTGCCGCCTTTTCCGCGGCGACCGCATTATTGTGCTCGATTATCAGCTGCTGCAGATCACCGACCGCCTTCCCGTAGAGCGCACGTGCCTGCTGCTCATCGAACTGCCACATCACAGAGCCGATCTCCGCAAAGAGAGCCACGCGATTCTCCGGCAACCGTAAGTTGGATATCTCCTGATCGAGATCGCGGAGGAACCGTATCACCTGTGCCTTTTCCTTTTCAGGGTCGGGCGTAGGTGAGGGTGTCGGTGTTACCGTCTGAGAAGAGGCAAACACCGTCGAGCCAAGAACGATAAGCAGAGCGAGGAAAGGTTTCTTCATAAGTCAGCCTTTAATAACAGCGAAGATGCAGGGGTCAATAATATTCGGAAATCGCGGTGCGAACAAGCAAAAATATCGCTTGCCGCCCCCGGGAGCCGCGACAGGCTCGCCGCTACTTGATACTCTAGACGCAGAGAATAATGCTCGTCATCATCGATAACTACGATTCGTTCACATACAATCTCGTCCAGTATTTCGGCGAGTTGGGAGCGGAAATGCGCGTGATCCGCAATGACGAAATGACCGTCGAAGAGATGGAACGCGAGCTGAAACCCGCACGGCTTCTTATTTCGCCCGGGCCGGGAACGCCGAATGATGCGGGAGTATCGATGAAGGCCATCGGGCATTTTGCGGGGAAAATTCCGATACTCGGCGTCTGTCTCGGACATCAGGCGATCGGACAGCATTTCGGCGGAAAGGTCGTCCGCGGCCCCGAACCTATCCACGGAAAGCCCGTAACGATACGCCACGACGGCAAAACGCTCTTTGACGGCGTGCCGCAGGATTTCAACGCCGGACGATACCATTCGCTTGTTGTTGAACGCGACGGCTTTCCCGCCGAATTGGAGATCTCGGCCGAATCGCCCGACGGGCTCGTTATGGCCTTGCGTCACAGGGAACTTCCGATCGAGGGCGTTCAATTCCATCCCGAATCGATCTTGACCGAGCACGGCAAAAAGCTGTTGCAAAACTTTATGGCGGTTTGAGATAGTAGAAGCAGGGCGGGACGCGATCGTCCCGATCTCTTTCCTCTCTTTTCCGCATTCCTTTACTCTCATTTTTCTCTATGTCCGGGTCAAAGACAGACTGGCTCTTGAGCGCACCTATCGCGGCATCAAACCCGCGCGCCGAAACCCCGCTCTACCCGTTTCTTGCGAAACTCCTTCGCGGTGAAGACCTTTCGGGCCGCGAAGCCGCGGACTTTTACACCGCTATCACCGATCCAAAGACCGGATCGAATCAGATAGCTGCCGCATTGACCGCGCTCACGATCAAGGGCGAGACGTTCGAAGAACTCGCCGGAATGGCGCTTGTGATGCGCGAGCAAGCGACCCACATCCGTGCCCTTCAGAAGAACGCTGTCGATATCACGGGCACAGGTTCCTCGACCGCAAAGACATTCAACATCTCGACCGCCGCGGCATTCGTCGCCGCAGGTGCGGGATTGATGATCGCAAAGCAATCGAATCGCGGAGTTGCAACGCGTGTGGGAAGCGCCGACGTTCTGACAGAACTTGGCGTAAAGGTCGCAAGCGAACCTTCCGTCGCCCAGACAAGCCTGAACGGCGTCGCGATCAGTTTCCTTTTCGCACCAAAGTTCCATACTTCTTTGAGACGCGTCGCGGAAGTTCGCCGAAGCCTCGGCATCCGGACGTGCCTTAATCTTCTCGGCGTTCTCGCAAATCCCGCGGGCGTGAATCGTTCTCTCATCGGCGTTTGGCATCAATCGATGGTCGAGCCGGCCGCCAAAGCCCTCGCTCTTCTCAAGACCGATAAATCGTGGGTCGTGTACGGCAGCGACGGCCTTGACGAGATCACGCTCGCCGGCCCGACACTCGTTGCGGAAACGGTTTCTCGACAAACTCGCGGCTTCCAGATCGCACCAAAGGATTTCGGGCTTAAGCCGGCACCGATCGACCATCTCCGCGCCAAGACTCCGAAAGAAAGTGCAAAGATCATCCGCGAGGTCCTGTCGAGTAAACGCCGCGACGAAGCTCGCTCGCTCGTCGTGATGAATGCGGCCGCGGCCCTTATCGTCGGCGGATTTTCCAAGGAGCCGATGCACGCCGCACGTCTTGCCGAACAAAGCATCGACAGCGGCCAGGCACAGAACAAACTCGACCGCCTCGTCCAGCTGACCAACAAAGCTCGTAAAAATTGAAAAACGCCGTTCGATAAATGATAATTGTCGGGCGATATGCTTGGCGCTTTTGCCTCTATTTACGGGCGTTTCATCGAGAGACGTAATCGGCGTTTTGATGATGGAACGACGCCGATCACTCCTCTTTCTGCACGCACGATCTCCATCGGCAACCTGACCACCGGCGGCACGGGAAAGACGCCGCTCGTCATTAAATGCGCCGAGATCCTCGCCGGGCAAGGCAAACGCGTCTGCATCTTGACGCGAGGATACGGACGCAGAACGAAGATGCGCGTCCTCGTCTCGGACGGCCGACAAATTCTCGCCGATCCTGCAGCGGCCGGTGATGAACCTGTCGAGATGGCGAAACGCCTTGGCCAAAAGGCCGTGATCGTCGCGGACGCCGACCGCGTGTCGGCGGCGGCTTGGGCAAAAGAAGAATTCGGCATAAACGTCTTTTTGCTCGATGATGCGTTTCAGCATCGGCAGGCCGCCCGCGACGTGAACATCCTTTGCATCGATGCGACCGATCCTTTTGGCGGCGGCAAACTGCTGCCTGCGGGGCGTCTTCGCGAGCCGCTCGATGCGATCTCGCGTGCGGATGCCGTTGTCATAACCCGTGCGGACGCCGCCGACGTTAAGGGCATAAGGAGCGAGATCATGCGGATCGCACCGTCGGTTCCGATCTTTGAGGCGCGCACGAAGATCGCCCGTCTTACACCGTTGAACAACGTAGATCCTGCCTCTGCCTCGATCGCCCATACGAAAGGTTTTGCGTTCTGCGGCATCGGCAATCCCGAGAATTTTTTCGGCCTTCTGGAGCGTGAGAACTACGACCTTGCGGGCCAAATGCGGTTCCGCGATCACCATAGATACGCTCTCTCCGATGTCAAAAAGCTCGAAAATGCTGCAGAAAAGGCCGTAGCTTCGTACTTCCTGACCACGGCAAAGGACGCCGTAAAGCTCGCCGGCCTGCCATTCAAAAAGCCCGTTTTTATTGTCGAGATCGCCTTCTCGATCGACCGCGAGGCCGATTTCAAAGCTCTTTTATAGTGCACGCCTGTTTTCAAACCTGTCCCGTGTCCCACGCTGTCCCACACCCGCCGTGGGACAAATAAGTCCATTTGTATCACCATTTACAGCGATTCTTCCACGAAAAATGAAAAAAACTTCAAACTGCATATCACAACGCTTGTTGTGATCCTATTTATGATTATAGCACGCGTGTCAAGCACTAACGTCCGGGCCGCAGGGTTGTATTCGTGGTTCAGTTGATGCAGGCGAACGGCGGACGCGTACGGGCTTCCTTGAGCCACTCTTCCCTCTGGCCAGCGAGGCCAAAACCTAAGATGCCGGGTGAGCGTTTCTCATCCGGCATCCTTTTTTTCAGGTGAGGTCGTCAAGAGGCCTGTCCATTGCTGTCTTTCGAGGCATTCTCCTTCGGCGGCTTGTCTTTGTCGCCCCAATAGTAGGCGCGGACGACGGCGATATAGACGACCATACAGATCACGAAGAAGATGAAAAGAAAGCCGATAAAGAGTGCTAGGTGGTACATTTATTCTTCTTTTTCTTTCAGTTCGGACGAGTAGATCTCCGCTGTCGAGGTCATCTCAACGCTTAAGGATTCGACCATACGCGGTTCTTCTATCCAGAGCGACATAACGCTGCGGCTGCCGCGGTGTTCGAGTATGTGCCGATAGACGACGCTGCCGATGGCAACGATCGGAATGGAAATGAAGACGCCGGGAATTCCGCCTATTTGTTCACCGGCAAGAACTGCGAGAATGATCATCAGCGGATGCAGGTGAATGCCGCCGCGAACGATCCGCGGATAGATCACATAATCCTGACAGATGCGAAGCGCGATCAGGAAGGCTGCAACATACCACGCCTTTGTCGGATATTCGCCGAAGGCGGCGACGAGTACGACTACGATACCGATCGTCGCGGGACCTAGAACGGGTACGAACTCGAAGATGCCGGCGAGAATGCCGAGCAGAAGCGCGTATTTGAGGCCGATCGTGTAAAACCCGAGCGTGCAGATGATGCCGATCATCACGCACGAGATGAGCTGCGCCCGAGTATAGGCCGCAAGCGTCAAGTTGATGTCCGCCATCATCGCTTCCGCACGGGCGCGATGCGGCCCGACAGGAAACATTCGCAAGACCGCGAGGCGTACGAGGTTTACATCCTTCAAGAAGAAGAATGCAAGTACCGGAACAAGAACGAACCACGGCAAGATCGTAAGGATGGAAAGGATCGTCGTTCCCAAGAACGTCGTGATCTCAGTTGCGGCCGTCGTGCCGACTTCGGTCAGTTTGTCGGTGATGTTCTTCTGAACGTCTTCCGGCATATGCACGCGATTAAAGCGGCGAGTCGCCTCGTCATACTTCTCGCGCATCGCGGTCATGTATCCCGGAATATTCTTTGCGAATTCAGTGGCTTGCTCCGAAACTCGCGGCGCAATGGCTGCGATCGTGTAGCCGACGACCGAAAAGACGATCGCGTAAGCGATCAGGATCGCGAGTCCCCTCGGCATGAACTTCTCTTTGCCGGCCGCTTTGAAGGGCCGCCGCAGCAATCTCACAAGCGGGTCGAGCAGGTAAGCGAAAAAGACCGAGATCACGACGAGGAAGAGCAAATGCTTGAGAAGATACGCTCCATACAGGACCGTCGCAGCAACGAGCAGAAGCACGATCGTAAGCACGACCACTCTTGCAACAGTGCCGGCAGCAGGGCCTCGGCGGCGTTCCACAGCGGTGGCAGTCTCGGATCTTTCTTTGTTGAGCAGATCGGCCATCTAAATGTGAATAACTATACGTTATTTTTCACCGTTTGCCGCAGAATTCTGATTCGAATTAGCTGACTGCGAATCTTGAGTGAGTATCGAGATCGTAAACCTCGCGTGCAGGGCGTTGATGTCCGCTTCCGGCAAAGGTTCGTTGCCGGCGATCGTGTATGCCGTTCCGTCCTCGGATGCGGCTCGCCGACTCGCCTTTCCTGTGTGCGATGAAAGGAGCAGTTTGTCGTGGTAGTCGATCTGCCCGCCGTCCTTGCGCCGCATCAGGTAAATGTAGAGATAGCCCGCGTCTTTCGCGGCGCGAAGATCGGCAGCGAAGCCTTTCGGTGTCGGCGATACTTCCGGCGTTGCCTCCGGCACCTTTCCGTCGTTCAAGATCGTTTGGTTCGCGCACGCGCCGGCAAAGGCCGCGACCGCAAGCAGCAGCAATGTCGGCAATGTCGATCTCATTGGTCGTTCGCCCCGTCGTCGTCAGGATCTACGTTCGCATTTTGAGCATCGTTCTTCTCGATCTCGTCGAGCTCTTTTTCTTCTTCGGCCGTCGGCGGCGTCTTGTCATCGACGTCTTCCGCCGGCGGTTCTGCCTTATTATCGCGGATCTTCAAAAGGCGTGCTTCGTCATCCTCGTAGATCATATCGGCCCAGCCGCTGTCGAGCAGCTTTGCGACCATATCGGTGTTCTCTTTCGCATCTGTGAACACGTATTTCGCACCGAACTTATCGCGTATTTGCGGTCCCGGATCATCGGTCTTGCCTTCCGTAATATCCTTCAGAAGCTTGTAAAGATCCGGATGCTCGGAATAGAGATAGTTCGGGTCAAGCCCGTAAACGTATCGGTGCTTGGTGTCGTAATAAAAGAGCTTCGGGAAGTCGTCCCAATTCGCGTTAAAGATCAGCTCACCTTTCGGGATATTCTCCGCACCCGTATCGTCAAGACCCGTAGCGAACTCCATAGCACGTTTGTATTTATCCGCCGCTTCGTTGCCGCGGATGCTGTCGGCAACACCGTTCCATTCAATGCCGAAACGGTGAAATCCGACGGTATTAAGCATCACGACGACGAACAGGATACAGCCGACGACCCAGGCAGCGCCTTCCTTCCACTTATCAAAACGCGACTTCGGCACCTCGCCTTTGTCGAGATAAGGGTCGATCTCGCGGCGAAATTCATCCGGAAGTTCTGCGACCTTCGGCGCTGTGAACGCCTGCCAACTGAATGCCGCAAAGAGTATCGCAAAAGGCGGAAAATACTCGGCGAAACGCTTCGATCTGAACTGCCACGCACAAAGAAAACTCACGAAGGCAAGGAAGAATGTCGCCTTCTCAGGCAGCTTTCCATTGCGCGGTACGAACAGGATATAACCGACGACCATCGCCAGGATCGCGATCGGGAAATCGGTCAAGATCTCCTGTGCCGAGTACGAATACCATTCACCGCCAACCGCGACTGCAAAGTCGCTCGCGAGCTTGAATTTCTCCATCAAATGCTCGTAGAAGAGCATCAGATTCTGCGGAAAATACGGGTTGATGAGATTGCCGAGCACGAGGCCGAGCGTCGTATAGGCCAACGGCCGCCATTCAAAACGCCGTTCATTCCACGCGATGATGATCGTCCAGATCAGCGCGGCTCCCCAAAGCAGCGGGAAGAGGCTGTATGTCCAAACGAATGCGAACATCAGCGGAGCAAGCCACACGTATTTGCGTTGGAAGAGCAGATGGATGCCGATGACCGAGATGATGATCGTCAATGGCGGAGCCTTCGCCATATTCATCCGATAGAAGAATGCGTTCGCACAGCACATCAAAGCCGCAAACCAAACGAGGTGATACTTCACTTCGTAACGAACGAGCAGCCAATAGACCGAAAAGATCGCTAAGCTGCCGTAAAAGATCGTCGAGACCTTTGCCGCCGTCTGCAGGTCAAAGAACCAAAGGAACGGTATCTGCAAAAGGTGGAAGAGAAAATGATGATCGGCGTAAGATTGCGGATTAAGCACCGTCAGCGGCAGCCATTCGAACGTCGGCAGCCATTTGCCATGGCTGAAATTCTCCCAGAGAAGCGATGACCATTTGATGTGGTAATAGCCGTCCCAATCTCCGCAGCAGATCGCATCGGTCCGTGTCTGCAAGAAGATCATCACCATCGCCGCCGCCAGCAGGCCGAACGTCAGATACGTGATCCGCACGGCGCGGTCGGTCTCGAGGAATTCCTTCCAACCTTGCTTCTTCGTCTCTTTATCTTGTATCGGAGTTTCGAGGTTTTCGTCCATTTATTAGCGGCGATCTTGGAAAAGTTATAGTTCAGGCGAAAAGAAAAAAGTAGCACGAAACAAGGGTTAAATCTAATATCGCCGCAACATCTCCGTCGCGGCGGCCAGCTATTTGTAACTATCTCTATGACAGATATGCCCATTTTCGCTACAATGCTTTCTTTGTCTATGTACCCGAAAGGAAATCTTTTCATTCCGGCGAGCCATGGCCAGCTTGAGGCGATCCTCAAGGAGCCTTCTGAACCTCGCAAGGGCGTGGCGTTGGTCTGCCATCCGCATCCGCTTGGCGGCGGGACGATGCACAACAAGGTCGTTTTCCGTGCCGCTGCAGGGCTTGTCGATGCGGGGCTTACGACATTGCGGTTCAACTTCAGCGGCGTCGGAGCCTCAACTGGGGTGCATAATGACGTCGAAGGAGGCGTTGAAGACGTCACCGATGCACTCGCATATCTCAAGGCCGAATTTCCGGACGACACGATCGTACTCGCGGGCTTCTCTTTCGGTTCGCGAACAGGAATGCAGGTAGGCATGGCCGATGAACGTGTGAAATGTCTTATTTCGATCGGCACACCCGTCGAGAAATATCAAGACTTCGACTTTCTCACGAAGGTCAAGAAGCCGATCTTGTTCATTCACGGCGATACCGACGAGTTCTGCACGGTCGCCGGTTTGCGTTCGATCACCGACCAGATCCCCCAGGCCGAGGTCGTGATCTTCGAGAATTGCGGACACTTTTTTGACGAGCATTTGAACGACCTTCGCGATGTCATTCGCGAATGGACCGAGAAGCAACTACTTAACAACTAATATGGATCAAGAACCGATAAGAGATGCTGCCATTCGGCTGACGATGATGCCGAGGGATACGAACGCTCACGGCACCGTGTTCGGCGGAATAATATTGAGCTACATTGACGTGGCCGGAAGCGTTGAGGCCGTACGGCGAACCAAGCACGACCGATTCGTGACGGTCGCGATGAAAGAGGTCGTTTTCCATGAACCGGTCTTCATCGGCGATCTCGTGAGCTTCTACGCTGAGACGATCAAGGTCGGAAATACTTCGGTCACGGTCCACGTAGAGGTCGAAGCGGAAAGGTTCGGCAACCAGGGACAGAAGGTCAAGGTCACCTCCGCGGATGTCGTTTTTGTCGCGATAAACCAATTTCGCGAAAAGGTGCAGGTTCGGAGCTAAAGCCAAGGAAATCGACAAGTTAAGATCGATTGACTATAATTTATTTGAAAAGGACAAAGGAGTAATTAATGCCGCAAATCGTTGCCAACACGGCAAATGGACCAGTTTCGTTCGACGCTGAAATCGGACGCAGGCTCGTGCTTGCGCTCGAAGACAATGGTGTCGATATTTTACATCGATGCGGCGGAAATGCCCGCTGCACGACCTGCAGGATCGAATTGCTTTCCGGCGATGCCGGGCAAATGGGCCCGAATGAGGAAGCAATTCTGTTAACAAAGGCCGACCTCGGCCCGAACACACGTTTGTCTTGCCAGATACGGTTGAAGAACGATCTCGAGGTCAATGTGATCAATCAGGCAAGTGTCGCCGGCATCGATGCCGGCCCGCGGCCCGAAGAATAGGCCTAGACCAGGCTCGGAGAACGACCTACTATGTTTGAAACACTCAAGAATAAACTCACGAACAACTTTGAAGCTGCCGAAGCCCATTGCGACGCGCCTTGCGGGGTCTACGATCCGGCATCGGCCCGCATCGCTGCTGAAGCTGCCCTCTCGATGACCAAAAAGATCCTCGACCTAAAGCTCGCGGACAACGCTGATACCAAGGCGAAGGTGAATTTTCACAACACCCTGACGCGTTACATTTTGGTGAAGGAGGAGCAGGCCCAGGTCGCAAAGGACGAGCTTCTGATCCTGTGGACGGATTACTTCAAGCCGGCACATCTTGAAAAGTATCCGGACCTTCACGATACGTTCTGGAAAGCCGCGAAGCTTTGTTCAGCCGTAAAGGTCGAGGTCAGCCTTGAGCATGCACAGGAGCTGATGGAAGCGATCAAGGCGATTCACGGCATGTTCTGGGGCAGCAAAGACAAGGATGTTGCCTGGTACACGGCATCCTGATCCGACAGAAACTAAGCGGCGGCAGACGAAACCAGGGCTGTCGCCCTCTCTTTCTCGCCCCTATGCGTGACGAAATACCCGTCGCCGGTATCGCCGAATGGCTGCGGCTGCTTCTCGGCCGCAGGATCGGTTTCAAGGTGGTCGGTGATTCGATGGTGCCCGGTCTGCTCGAAGGCGAACGCATCCTGACGGATCCAAAAGCCCCCCTGAGCCAAGGAGACGTAGTTCTCGTCCGTCATCCCTACAAGACCGGTGTCCGAATAATAAAGCGACTGAGTTCGATCGAGCCTGACGGTCGACTGTTCCTTGAGGGCGACAACCCAGGGGCGAGCTCCGACAGCCGCACATTCGGCCTTATATCGCGTGGCGATGTGATCGGAAAGGTCATCTCGAAGATATGATCGCATCCCGCCATGGCTTTTCCGGGGCCACGCAGAACGATCTTTGGATAATCTGATCGCTGGCGTAAAATGGAGTTTTATGATCGAGGAAAGGGTTTTAGTCCAGAAGTTTCTCAACAGAAAAGGCCGGGAGCGGCTTAAGAAGCCCGACTGGCTGAAGATCAAGCTCGGAGACCCGCGAAATCAGAACCAGGTGATGGAGCTGATCGACGGCCTCAACCTCCACACCGTCTGTCAGGAAGCAAAGTGCCCGAACATCTTCGAATGCTGGACGGACAAGACCGCGACGTTTATGCTCGGCGGCGATACGTGTACGCGCCATTGCGGCTTTTGCGCGGTCAACAAAGGGAAACCGCTGGACCTCGATCCGCTCGAACCGACCCACGTCGCCGAAGCGGTAAAGCATCTTGATCTCAAACACGCGGTCATCACTTCGGTAAACCGCGACGACTTGGCCGACGGCGGCTCGATGCACTGGGCGGAAACGATCCGCAAGGTTCGCGAGATGAACCCCGAATGCAAGATCGAGGTGCTGATCCCTGACTTCAACGGCGACGAGCAGGCTCTGAACAACGTTCTCGACGCACGGCCCGAAGTTCTAAATCACAATACCGAGACGATCGCACGCCTTTACCGACGTGTTCGCCCCGACGCGAAATATGCACAGACGCTCGAACTGCTCGAACGCGCCGCACATTATCGCGATACGCAATTTCCACAGATGCTCACAAAGAGCGGCATTATGGCCGGCCTCGGCGAGGAATTCGAAGAGGTCGTCGATCTGATGAAAGACCTGCGTAAGGTTTCATGCGATATTATGACCATCGGTCAGTATCTGCAGCCATACGAAAAGCGCCTGCCTGTCGAACGCTACGTTACGCCCGAAGAATTCGCCGAATGGAAACAGATCGGCGAAGCAATGGGCTTCAAACACGTCGAATCCTCGCCGCTAACTCGCAGCTCTTATCACGCGAGAGAGCAGGCAGAATAAGAGCGGATGATAGGAAAAGCTATGCTATAATTCGCCCATGAATCCGCAACATAGACTAGTCCTTGAAGAATTGTCGGTCGGCGAAAAAGTCGAGTTAATGGAAGCGCTTTGGGAAGACATGCTTCAACGCTCGGATAGCCTGCCATCTTTGAGCTGGCACAAGCAAATTCTTGATGAACGCCGTCAATCGGTATTAAGCGGAGAGGCTCGATACTCATCTTTGGATGAAGTAGAAAAGAGATTAATGAACCGACTCTCATGAATGTTCATATTCTCGATGGCGCGGAGGAAGACCTAGCTAACGGATTTTGGTTTTACGAACAACAGGAGACGGGTTTGGGAGCGGAGTTCCTCAGATCGATCCTCACCAATATCAGGAAACTGGAAGCTATTGGCGGCATTCACCCAATCTATCATGAACCTTATCATCAAATGTTCACTCGACGGTTTCCTTATGCGATCTATTACCTCATCGAGAACGACGAAGTAATGGTTGATGCAGTCATCGATTGTCGCCGCGACCCGGAGTGGATAAGCGAGCGCTTGAGCTAAATTTCGAGGGTTATGGCAGCAGATTTCTTTTCATTGACCGACTGCCTAAGCTGTCGCCGACGGAAGAAACAAATTCATCGACATCGAACAATCGGAATCTGAGTTGCAGCAATGACGAACTAGATGAAGTTATGAATAGGACTCTGCAGTTGGAGAATCGAAGCGTAGTGTGTTGGGTGCATTATTCCGTCATGCTCGTTTTCCTACTAGGCTTTTGCGCAGGCAATGCATTAGGGCAGGTCAAACCGCCGGAGAATCAAGATCCGTCGTCGATGATCGAACCGCGGTATAAGGACGATTTCGGACAAGCAGAGATAATGATTCTGAACAAGGGGTTTAACGATACGGATCTTGAGATTGGAAAAGTGCCATATCAGGAGATTCACCTTCAAAAAGGTTTGACATTTGCGCAGCTCAATGACTGTTCCTTGAAATTGGAAAATACGGTGGGCTTGATCTCTTATGAGTTCTTGGCTACCGACAATTATCGTAGCTACAAAAACACGCACGACTTCTTCTCCGGTCTATATCGTAACCAACAACCCTCACATCTCGAACTCTACATTCCGCTTTACGACTTAAGCTATAGTAAAGGAAAGCGGCCGCGAATGCTTTCGAAGAACCCAAAAAAGCCGGGCTATAATAACTGGGCCGTGCAGATACAGGCGAAGAGCGGTTTGCCTATTCTACTGACGGCGACGCGGGAACACACAACTAAAAAGATCTATGGCGAGATCCTGACATTCGTGTTCGATGACGAAACCCGGGCTCGCCAGTTCGATTTAGATTTCCGAAACACTATCCGCGCCTGCAAAGACTTCTCGCCGAACTTACCGCCGAAGATAAAATTGCCGCCGGTTGTCATCGTAAACTGACTGCAAGAGCATAACGCTCGCTAAATTCACACTAAATTTAGCAACTTGTGTTAAGATTCGTTTTATGAAACTTAGCCGCGATATCCAGAGCCTCAGTGTTTTCAAGCGGGACACTGCAAAATTCAGGCGGCAATTGAAGAGGACCAAGCAGCCAATTGTTCTCACTGTCAATGGAAAGGCGGACATGGTTCTGATCGACGCTGAATCGTATGACGAATATTTGCGTGATAAAGATCAGATCGACATGATAGCGAGCGTCAACCGCGGCATTGATGACATGCGCTCCGGCCGCACTAAGCCGGCCGAGCAAGTTTTTCGGGAGTTTGAAGAGAAGTACAAGAACCTGCTCAGCGAATGAAACGATTCGTGGTCGAGTTTTCCGATGATGCAATTGCCGACCTGGATGCGTCATTTGAATGGGGCTGTGAGGCGTGGGGAGCACCGCAGTCGGCGAAATGGTATTTTGAGATACGCGACAGGATCAGCGAACTGCTGTCCAAATCACCGCTAGGTTGTCCATTAGCTCCACAACAGCATCGGTATAGGGCAGAAACACGAGTACTATCAATCGATAGAAACAACGTCCTTTTTCATCTTGAAGGAAAATTGGTAACGATACTCCACATTCGCGGCCCATTCACGAAACGTTAAAAGATCATGAACGAAACGGAAAACAAAAATGCGATCGAGATCCTCAACCGGATCATGGAACTGGAACTTGCCGGAGTGGTGCGTTATACGCATTACAGCTTGATGGTTTATGGATACAATCGAATTCCAATTGTGTCGTGGCTGAAAGGCAATGCCGACGAATCGCTCGCGCACGCACACAAGGCGGGTGAGTTCGTGACGATGCTCGGCGGGCATCCGAGTTTGAAGATCGGGCCGCTGCTTGAGACCGAAAAGCACGACATCGGCGACATCCTGCGCGAAAGCCTCGAGCACGAGAGTTCGACCTTGAAGGCTTATTACGACCTGCTCTCGAAGGTCGAGGGCCACTCCGTGTCGCTTGAAGAGTACGCTCGCGAGATGATCCTGCAGGAAGAGATGCATCTGGATGAGGTCAATAAAATGCTGCGAAAGCCGGGCGATATGCAGCCCTTCAGCGAATAGGTGCAAATAGAGATCCTTCGTACACCGCGGCTCATCCTTCGCGAGATCACTGCCGATGACGCGGCATTTGCGCTCGACCTGCTGAATCAGCCTTCTTTCATCAAGAACATTGGAGATCGCGGTGTGCGCGATCTTGAGCAGGCGGCGAGGTTCATCGAGGAGCGTTTCCGAAAGAGCTATAGCGACCACGGCTACGGCCTTTACGTCGTCGATCTAAAAGCAGATGTTGACGGCATACCGCATCGAACACCGATCGGCATCTGCGGTTTTGTACGCCGTGCCGAACTGCCCGGCCCGGACATCGGCTTTGCTTTTCTGCCGCAATATGAGAGAAAAGGCTACGGATCGGAATCCGCGAAAGCGATGCTCCAATATGGCCGCGAACAATTCGGCTTCGAGCGCGTTTTGGCGATTACCTCGCTCGACAACGATGCGTCGGAAAACTTGCTTCTAAAGCTCGGCTTCAAATACGACGGCTTGACGCATTCGTCATCCGACGAAAAGCTAAAGCTGTTCTATTACACCTACGCTTAACGAGACTGCTGGCTGGTGTGACCTTTTAACAATGACCTACGGCCTTATCGCCGGCAACGGCCAATTCCCTTTTCTGGTTCTCGACGGAGCGAAAGCTCAGGGCGTCGACCTTTCGGTCGTCGCGATAAAAGAAGAGACGGATCCGCGTCTGGGTCCGCTCGCCGATGAAATTACGTGGGTCGGGATCGGCCAGCTCGGCAAAATGATCTCGTTCTTCAAGCAGCGAGGCGTCACGCGCGTGATGATGGCAGGCCAAGTCAAGCACGTACAGATCTTTTCCGGTGCTATGCCGGACGTGCGTATGGTCAAGATGCTTTGGCGTCTGCCGCGGCGAAATACGAATGCCCTAATTGGCGGGGTCGCGGACGAACTCGCAAAGGAAGGCATCGAGCTCATCGATTCGACCCATTTCATCAAAGATAAACTCGCCCCCGAAGGCGTCCTCACCCGCAGAAAGCCTTCCGAAGAAGAGGTTGCGAATATCGAGTATGGCCTTTTTGTCGCAAACGAGATCGCACGGCTGGATCTTGGACAGACGATCGTCGTCCGCGGAAGAGCTTGCGTCGCGGTCGAGGCAATGGAGGGCACGGATGGAGTGATCCGCCGAGCCGGCGAACTTGCCAAAGGACGACTGACTGTCGTTAAAGTCTCAAAGCCGGGTCAGGATATGCGTTTTGACGTACCAGTGGTCGGTCTTCCGACCGTCGAAAAGATGATCGAGGCCGGAGCCACCTGCCTTTCGATCACCACGGGCAAAACGCTGATATTTGACCGCGAAGAGATGATACAACTCGCCGACCGGCACAAGGTCTCAATAATCGGCTCACCCGAAACAAAATCCGCTCAAAGCACGTAAAAGATTAGATACTCTGCCCTCGAGGCCGAAAGTTAAATTCAGGAGAAATAATGAAAAAGAATCTTATAGGCATTCTTGTTATTGCTGTATTTGCGGCTCAGGCCGCCTTTGCACAAAGCAAACCGAAGCCGATCGTGATCACGCCCGCCGAACGCAAGGCTGTTTCCGGTGTAACTGCCAAGCAGATGAGCGACTATCTGCATTTTGTAGCTTCAGATGAAATGGAAGGCCGCGACACGCCTTCACGCGGACTCGACACGACCGCCAAGTTCATCGGAATGAATCTGTCCCGCTGGGGATTCAAACCCGCGGGCGACGATGGGACGTACTATCAAAAGATCGCTCTTCGCTACGAAACGGCAGATCCGGCCGCTAACAGCTTTAAAGTCGGCGACGTTACGTATAAATTCAACGAAGACTATTTCCGTATGTCGGGCGACGCCTCGGTTTCCGGAGACCTCGTCTTTGCCGGTCACGGCTGGATGATCAAATCGAAAGGCATCGACGCTCTTGAAGGTTTAGATGTAAGCGGCAAGATCGTCGTTCTTTACGCAAAAGGTTTTCCCCGCGGCTTGAACGCCACGGGTTTTCCAGATGGTGTAACACGTGCAGACCTGACGGGAAAGGAAGGCGTAGATTGGGAGTATCCCGTCAACTACGCAAAATCAAAGGGTGCAAAAGGCATTATCGTCATAGCTGGCCCACAGCTCACAAAAGCCTGGCCGATGATCAAAGGCTTTCTTTCAAGAGCAAAGGTTTCACCGGAAAAGCTCGACACCGGCACGCCTTCCGATCCGCATTTTCCGGTCATTCTGCTGAACGGAACGCCCGGCGAAGCTTTGATCGGCGGCGCGGACAAGGTCAACGCCAAATCATTCGATCTCAATAAAAACGCTGTGATCGAAGCAAAAGCAAAGGTAGAAACAAAATGGACGCAGAACGTCGTCGCTCTTTGGGAGGGCAGCGACCCTGTTCTGAAGAAGGAGATGGTCGCGATCGGTGCTCACTACGATCACGAAGGTATGAACCCGAACGCTCCCGGACCTGACAAGATCTGGAACGGAGCTGACGACGACGGTTCGGGCACGGTCGCTGTGCTTTCGATCGCCGAGGCACTTTCGCATGCGAGCATCAAGCCCAAGCGTTCTATCCTTTTCGTCTGGCATTGCGGCGAAGAGAAAGGCCTTTGGGGTAGCGAATACTTCAACAAGTTCCCGACGGTCGATATCAAACAGGTCGTCGCTCAGTTGAACATCGATATGATCGGCCGCAGTAAGCCGGCAGGTGATACCGACCCGAAAGACGCAGAGCTTTCCGGCCCGAATATGATCTACGTGATCGGCAAGGACATGATGAGCTCGACGCTTGGGAATGTCGTCAGCGGCGTGAACTCAGGCTATCTGAAGATGGACTACGACACGCGTTATGACGACCCGAACGACAAGAACCGATTCTTCTTCCGTTCGGACCACTTCAATTACGCGCAGAACGGCATTCCGGTAACTTTCTGGTTTGACGGCGTGCACGTTGATTACCACCAACCGGGCGATACGGCCGACAAGATCGATTACGTGAAGATGGAGAAGGTCACGCGTACCATTATGCTGACCCTCTATAAACTCGCTGATCTCAAGGTTCGCCCCGCAATCGATAAAGAATTGCCAAAGGAACTAAGACGCTAGTTCCCGAACGTCGTCCTTAGAAACGCAGATAAGGCCACGAATTCACGAATCGCTTCAGCTAATTCGTGAATTCGTGGCTAACTCTATTAAAGGCCTTTTTGTGACTGAAGCAAGCGATAGGCTTCGGCGCGAGCAAGCCCAAATTCCTTCGCTGCCTTTCGCATTGCGGCACGGCGATCTAAGCCCTGTTCTTCAAATTCTGCTACGCGTTGCGCAAAACTATCCGGCTCGGCAGAAACATCGGATCTCTCTACGCTTGCGCGTTCGATCACAACGACAAATTCGCCTTTAGCAGCATTCTCTTTATAGTGAGCCGCAAGTTCCGAAAGCGTGCCTCGACGTGTCTCTTCGTGCAGTTTCGTCAGCTCACGTCCGACGGCTGCTTTTCTGTTCCCGAGCACCGCGGCACAGTCTTGCAGCGACGCGGCGATGCGATGAGGTGCTTCATAGAAGATGAGCGTCGCAGGAATATCGACAACCTCCGCCAAACGCCGCCTTCGCTCACCGCTCTTTGCCGGCAGGAAACCGCCGAAGTAGATCGAGTCCGTACCGATCCCGGACGTTACCGCCGCGAGCACGAAAGCACACGCACCCGGAATGGCGATCACCTTCGCTCCCGCCGCGACCGCCTCGCCGACCAGCTTAAATCCCGGATCGCAAATGCCCGGTGTTCCTGCATCGGAAACGACCGCGATCGACGCGCCTTCGGAGAGTTTTTTTGCAAGCTCCTGGGCACGCGCCTCTTCGTTGTGCTCGTGATAGCTGACAAGCTTTGTCGAGATCTGATAATGATCGAGGAGCTTTCGCGTGTGCCGCGTATCCTCACAAGCGATGATCTCCACGTTGCGAAGCACGTCAAGCGCACGGAGCGTGATGTCGGCGAGGTTTCCGATAGGCGTCGCAACAAGATAAAGAGTTCCGGGCATCGCTGTTTAGGATACACGATTGACGAAACAAAAAAGAGGCCGTCCTTTCAGACGGCCTCGATCTCCCTCCATTTTCAGTTCAGTTGTCAGTTAGAAAGGCCACCAGCTCGGCTTGCGCGTGTTGCCCCAGCCGCCATTGTTCTGCCGCGGATAGTTCCGGTTGTTCCGGGTATTCCGGTTGTTGCGGTAGTAGCCGTCGTTATAGCCCATACCGTAAACGTTCGCGATGATGCGAAGGTCGTTCGCGATCGGATCCCAGTGGTTATAGAGGTATCCGCCGTTGCCGTTATAGCTAAGCGCCGACTCGATCTGATTACCGAGATCAAGGACGCGGCGTGCCGCATCCGCGCTGTTGTCGAGATTACGGCCGCGGCCGAATTTGTCTTCGAACTTGTCAGCCGCTTTTGCGAACTGATCCGCAAGATCCTCAATGTTATTGCCGTAGTAGCCGCCGTAATTACCGCGATTGTTGCGGTTGTCGGTTATACGCTCAAAGCTCTTGGCCCGCTGCTTCAGATCGCGAACGGTATTCTCGATGTTGCCGTAATAGCCGTTATTGCCGTAACGGCCGTTACCGTAGCGTCCGTTGCCGTATCCACCATTGCCGTAACCGCCGTACTGTGCAGAAGCGATCGCCGGCAGTGCGATCACAACCAACGAAAGTGCCAAACCCACGACCGTGCTCTTAATGATCTTCATTTTTCTTCTCTCCTAAAAAGTACGTAATCGGCAATGTTCATCATTGCTCGAAAGGGTTAAGTGCAAGAGGCGTGCCACAACTGTTTCGGGAAAGGAATATGAGTGTTAAGTATTTATATTGCAGGAGTTAGAGCAACACAGATTGACGGCGGCTGCCGGAAATGGGCGAGTAGCGATGCCTGGCCGATATACGGCTTCGGTGCGGTATTGTACGAAAACGTCAGTCCTTGACGCCGAGGGCATTCGCGGCGCAAAGTGTCCCGCCCGTCGCGACCTTACCCTTGAGGTCGTCGCGAAGATCGACAGAATCGAGAAGCTTCTTTCGAAGCTGCTTTACGGCGATATTTGGCGACTGCGCAACGATCAACGCCGCAACGCCGGAGACAAAAGGCGTTGCCATCGATGTCCCCGAGGCTTCGCGATATTCGTCACCGATCCACGTCGAAAGGATGTCCTTGCCCGGAGCCGCGAGATCGACCGTCTTGACGCCAAAGTTCGAGAAGGATGCCAGAGAATCGTTCCGATCGACGGCTGCGACGCTGACGAGGTTCGGGAGCTTGTAGCTGGAAGGATAATGCGGCCAGACGTCCGTATTCGTACCGTCGTTTCCTGCGGCAGCCACGAACAGGATACCTGCATCGCCTGCTGCACGGATCGCGTCTTCGAGTGCACGCGAATATGTAGTCGAACCCCAGCTCGCACTGATCACACGCACATTCACGCCCGCCTTTTTGCGCTCGATCGCGTAGTTGATCGCCTCGATCGCATTTTCCGTTGTGCCCGAACCGCCGCTTCCGAGGAATTTGAGCGGCATTATCTTCACATTCCAGTTAACGCCCGTCACGCCGACGCCATTGTTGCCCATCGCACCGATGATGCCCGCACAATGAGTTCCGTGTCCGTTGTCGTCCATTGGGTCGGGCAGTTCATCGGCGACATCGAATCCGTGAACGTCGTTGAACGTGCCTTTCTCATCGTCGGTGTATTGAGGAATGTTATCAGGCCGCGTCCAGATGTTCTCCCGAAGATCTTCATGCCGGAGATCGACGCCGCTGTCCAGCACCGCCACAACTACTTCTTCACTGCCTTTTGTAACTTGCCACGCCTTTAGTGCATCTATGTCTGCCCGTTCAGTGCCGCCGTTCTGCCCAAGATTATTGAGGGCCCATTGCTCCGGGAAGCTCGGGTCGTTCGGCTGGTCCGGCTGATCGTCTCGAAGGACGAGGTCTCGCGGAACTTGCTTCTGGATAGGTTCGTCCAGCTTTATCTGAAGGTTCGGCTCGGCATAGAGAACACTCGGAAGGCCGGCATACTGCCTGGCGACGGCCTCGGCGTCCGAGTCATCGAGATCGTCGATAACGACCAGGCCTTTGACAGCCTCGATCTCATCATCAACGCGGTCGTTATTCTGAAGGGCGATCTCGCGGATCCGATCGAGGGTTGTGCTGGTTTTGAATCGAACGAGGACTTCCGGGATCGAACGCTCGTTAGTCCTTGGCATCCGAATGGCCGGTGCTTGGCGTTCGATGTTCGTGCGTCGGCCGGCCTTAAGGCTGGATGCCATGCGGTCGATCCGCCCGAGCACGGCGGCAAAGCTGACCAGAACCACTGCCAGCCCGACGTGTATCCAAATATTGCTGCGATTCATAAAACCCTCGCTATCGGCAAACTTTCTACTATTCTACGACGAAATTCCGCCCTTCAAAACGAAAAAGCCGCAATTGATCGTTCGTTGCGCGATATTCGTAATTTTCGCCGCCCGCAGAAAGCCTGAGCTTCCAGCCCGGCGTGATCATCATCATCGACATCTCGCCATCGACGGAAGCACCGAGTGATCCGTTCGGAAACTCGACGTCTTCGACACCATCGATCTCGATTTTGGAACGCTCCACGCCCAGCCGACTTGCAAGATCGGCCTTCGCGCGTTCGATGATCTCTTCTTTTGGCTGTGACATCTTGTTTCTTTTACGCTCCGTCAATGGTCAAAGTTTCCTCTGCCTCCCACGGCGTTTCCATGTGAAATTACGCGTGATCTCGACCGTTGCAGGCACGATGTAGGTCGAGCAGGCAGTGCCGAGGATCAGGCCGGTCACGAACCTTGACAGGAACGTGTTCTCCCAAATTCCGAATACTGTAAGAGCCCAATCGATCGCGATCGGAACGCAGGCCGCAAAAAGCCACACCTTCGCTATCGGCTCGACCTCGTCTATCTTTCGCCACAACGGATAGATCGCGTAGCCGAGAACGAGTCCGAAATAGACACCAAAACATCGCGAACATACTCCGAAAGGTTCACCCTCGACGAAGAACGTCCGCGACGGAATTTGATGGCAAATATAGCTGAAAAAATGATAAAGCGGGTTTGAGATCTGAGTTAGGCCATCGGCCTTTGCGATCGGGGCGACGAGGATCAGTGAGAGCCAGAAGAGCACGACACCGAGCCCGACGAGCCACACGCGCATAGCCTGTCGGCGAAATTGCGCCGCTACCGTCTGCGGTATGTAGGCTTCGGATATCGCCATTGCCTGAAACTGCTAGCAGTAGCTATTTTACTGCCCGCAGCGGCTTTTGCGAAACGTCGCCGGCGACACCAAGCTTCTTTTCGGTCTCAAGGATATGAGCTGTTGTCTGCAGCACCGTGTCCGGATTCAGTGAGATCGAGTTGATCCCTTTTTCGACGAGGAAATCGGCAAATTCGGGATAGTCGGACGGCGCCTGGCCGCAGATGCCGATCTTCTTACCGTTGCGCAGAGCCGCCTCGATCGCCATTGCTACCATCTTCTCTACCGCACCGTTGCGCTCGTCAAAAAGGTGGGCGACCATTTCGCTGTCTCGATCGAGGCCAAGTGCAAGCTGCGTAAGATCGTTCGAACCGATCGAATAGCCATCGAAAACCTTCAGGAACTCGTCCGCAAAGACGACGTTCGCCGGAAGTTCGCACATGGCGTATATCTCGAGTCCGTTCTCGCCTTGCTTGAGGCCGTGTTCGGCCATCAACGCGATAACCTTCTCGCCTTCCTCGACGGTTCGGCAGAACGGGATCATAGGCTTGATATTCACAAGGCCCATATCCTCGCGTGCCCTTTGAAGAGCAAGGCATTCCAGGCGGAATCCCGCTTTGTAGCGGTCGTCGTAATACCGTGAGGCCCCGCGAAAACCGATCATCGGATTCTCTTCCTCGGGCTCGAATTCCTTGCCGCCGATGAGCATCGCGTATTCGTTGGATTTGAAATCCGACATACGCACGATCACGGGTTTCGGGTAGAATGCGGCAGCGATGCGTCCGACGCCTTCCGCGAGCCTGCGAACGAAGTACTCTTTAGGATCCTCTTCGCCTATGCGGCGAGAGATGGTCTCGACATCCGCAGGACGCTTGAGATCCGGGTAGTTGATGAGCGCCATCGGATGCATTCCTATGTGGTTGTTAATGATGAATTCGAGACGCGCGAGGCCAACGCCGTCGTTCGGAAAACGTGCGGCATCGAACGCCCGTTCAGGGTCGCCGACGTTCATCATAATTTGCGTACGCGGCCGCTCTTTCTGCGAGATCTTCTGCTTATCGACCTTGAAATCGATCTTGCCGTAATAGATATTTCCAGTCTCGCCCTCGGCACAGGACACGGTTATCGGTGCACCGTTCTTGATCTTTTCGGTCGCATCGGTCGTGCCCACGATACAAGGGATCCCAAGCTCGCGGCTGATGATCGCGCTGTGGCAGGTACGGCCGCCGCGATCAGTTACGATCGCCGACGCCCGCTTCATTATCGGCTCCCATGCAGGATCGGTCATCGATGTGACGAGGATTTCGCCTTCCTTAAAAGTATTCAGCTTCGAAGGATCCATCAGAACATGTGCCGTTCCGTGTCCGATCTTCTCGCCGACGGCAACGCCGGTTGCAAGCGGAGCTCCGTGAACACCCGTTAGCTTGTACTTCTCGATGTAATTCGACTCTTTTCGAGCGTGAACCGTTTCCGGGCGCGCCTGCAGAATGAAAAGTTCGCCCGTGATGCCGTCCTTCGCCCATTCGATATCCATCGGCTGGCTGTGGCCGGCACGTTTTGAATAGTGATCCTCGATCGCACAGGCCCAGCGGGCGAGCTGCAAAACCTCGAACCCGGCGAGGCAAAAGCGGTTTCGCTGTGTATCGACAACGTCGCGGACGATCGTCCCGGCGCCGTTATCATTGAACACCATCTTCACTTCTTTGACACCAAGCTTTCTTGTGATGATCGGGCGGAAACCGAGCTTTAAGGTCGGCTTGAACACGATCCATTCGTCGGGCGTCGCCATTCCCTGCACGACCGCTTCGCCAAGTCCCCAAGCTCCATTGATCACAACGGCTTCGCGAAATCCGCTCTCGGTATCGAGGGTGAACATCACGCCTGAGCACGCGAGGTCCGAACGCACCATCGGTTGAATGCCGATAGAAAGTGCAACATCGAAATGGTCAAAGCCCTTAGCTGTCCGGTATGAGATCGCGCGGTCTGTCCAGAGCGAAGCATAGCACTGATGACAAGCCTCGATCAGGCTCTGCTGGCCGCGGACGTTCAGTATCGTGTCCTGCTGTCCGGCAAAGCTCGCGTCCGGCAGATCTTCCGCCGTCGCGGACGAGCGCACCGCGACCTCGAAGATCCGTTTGCCGATGCGGTCCCCAAGCCGCTCGTAGCCTTCGAGGATCGCCTTTTCGACCGCTTCGGGAAAAGGTGTTTCGAGCATCAGGCGGCGAGCTTCCGCACCGACGCGCGCGAGTTCATCAAGATCGTTGACATCCAGCCCCTTGAGCAGATCGATCAAACGTCCGCGAAGCCCGTCGGTTTCGAGCAGTAGTTCGTAAGCATTGCTCGTGGTCGAAAATCCATCGACCGCACGAACGCCTTGCTGCGTCAGTTCGCGAAAAAGCTCACCAAGGCTGGCACATTTCCCGCCGACAAGGGCTACGTCACCAGCTCCAACCTCAGTAAAATCAAGAACATACGGCTTCTGAGTCATATCGCCTACCTCTTGCCCATTTAAAGTGATCTTGGGCTCGATGCTCGTATAAAGTTTGAATTAGAAGCGAATTACAGCGTCCGGGCCGCCTTCCACGTGAACGGTATCGACAAAGCGTATGCTCTTGGAATCCGTGGTCATAACGACCGAGTGCGTCCGTTTGCCCGCTCCGAAAAATCTGACGCCGCGGAGCAATGCTCCATCGGTAACGCCGGTGGCGGCGAAGATTATCTTCTTGCCCGGAGCAAGATCGTTCGTGTCATAGATCTTGTCCGGATCGCTGATGCCCATTTCGCTGAGGCGTTTCATTACGACGTTCACGGGCGGAACCTTGCTCTTGTCAACGCCCAGCCTTTCGGGATCAAAGACCAATTTTGCCTGTATCTCTCCGTTCAGGCATTTCATAGCAGCGGCCGTGATCACGCCTTCCGGAGCGCCGCCGATGCCGACCAAAGCGTGGATATTCGTGCCCGCGACCGCTGCCGAAATTCCGGCGGACAGGTCGCCATCCGAGATCAGCCTTATCCTCGCTCCTGCGTTTCGCACACGTTCAACAAGGTCCTTGTGACGGCTGCGGTCAAGACAAATAACTGTCAGGTCTTCGACGTCGCGGCCAAGCCGGCGTGCGATATTCTTCAAATTCTCTTCGATCGGAGCATCGATATCGACCGCTCCGCGGCAGGACGGCCCAACGACGATCTTGTCCATATAGATGTCGGGAGCATAGAGCAAACCGCCGCGTTCTGCGGCCGCGAGAACGGCGATCGCGTTGTTGGCACCGAGCGCACAAAGGTTCGTGCCTTCGAGCGGATCGACCGCAATGTCAACTTCAGGGAATTCGGCACGGGCCTCATCAGAGAACGCGCCGCCGCCGAGCTCTTCCCCGATATAGAGCATCGGTGCCTCGTCCCTTTCGCCTTCGCCGATGACTATTCGGCCGCGCATCGGCACGGTATCCATAACTTCCCGCATCGCTTCGACAGCGACAAGATCGCTGTGTTTGCGGTCGCCCTGGCCCATAGTTTTGGCGGATTCGATAGCGGCGGCTTCGGTTACACGTAAGAAATCGAGTGCGAGTTCGCGTTCGGCTTTGTTGCTTTTCATTTTGAAATAGTATTCGCCCCTAAATTTTTCTGATTTTGCTAGGTGTTTGAAGGCATTCTAACACCTTAAACCTGTGATTTGACAACTGATTCTCAGGATTATAGGTTTTTAGTTTGGCCATCCGGTATCGAGACCTTTAAATTTTGCCGGTTCGCCCATATAGCCATGACATATATTGTTACTGAGCCCTGCCTTGATTGTAAGTACACCGATTGTGCCGCGGTCTGCCCTGTTGAGGCTTTCCACGAACTTTCGGATAGACTGCTCATCAACCCTGACACTTGTATCGACTGTGACGCGTGCGTCCCTGAATGCCCGGTCGAAGCCATTTTCTCGGATATGTCGATACCCGAGGAATACTTGAACTGGCTCGAAATAAACAAAGAGGCGGAAAATTACCCGATCATCAGTACAAAGATCCCGGCTCTCTACGGCTCCAATTGTAAAGGACAGCCGGAATAAGGCGGCCTTTCCAGCAAAAACAAGAACGCCGCAGGTTCAAAGAGTTCCTGCGGCGTTCTTGTCTTAGGGTGAAACAAGATCAATCGACGAATTCAACATCGACCTTGTTCTTTATGATCCCGGCCTTGTAACCTTCTTCGAGCAAGGTCTTTACCGCCTGACGGCCGCGTTCGCCGTAATCCAGCGTTAGGTCATTTACCCACATCGCGACGAATCGATCGGCGAGAGCAGGCTCCATATCGCGTGCGAACTGCATCGCATAGGCAAGTGCGTCCTCGCGGTTCTCCATCGAATAGACGATCGAACGGTGCAGATGCCGAGAAACTTCCTCCATCAGCTCTTTGCCGAGTGAGCGTTTGATCACATTTCCGCCCATCGGCAGCGGTAAACCTGTCTTTTCGTGCCACCATTCACCAAGATCGAGCACCTTGTCGAGCCCGACCTGCTTATAGAAAAGCTGGCCTTCGTGGATCAAAAGCCCCGCATCGACGCGTCCGCTCTGAACCTCGTCAATGATCTTGTCGAACGGGATGACGACGTGCTCAAAATCCGGGTTGTAGATGCGCAATGCAAGATATGCGCTCGTCAATTCACCGGGAACAGCGATCTTCATTCTGCCGATCTCGGAAGCCTCACGCGGTTCTTTTGATACGACGATCGGGCCGTATTTGTCACCGATCGAGGCACCATGCGGCAGCAAGGCGTATTTGTCGGCAACATACGCATAAGCGTGAAAGGAGATCGCCGTTACGTCGTAAACGCCGACCTTCGCATCCTCGTTCAGGGTTTGAATGTCTTTGAGCGTATGCTCAAAGCGCAGGCCTTCGGTCTCGAGCTTGTTCGTGGCAAGCCCATAGAACATGAACGCATCATCCGAATCTGGTGAATGAGCAACTGATATTGTGCGAACTTCGGGGGTCGCTTCCGCTTTTACAGACATACTTCTAAAACTGCGAGTAGTAAATATTCGTGTCGTTGAGAATTGCTATTTTACCGTTTTGCCCGGCTTTAGCAAATCACCGAGAACGGCCGGCCTTTTGACCACAAATTCTTCATTCTTCAGGAACCTCGTCACCTGTCCATGAACTCGAATCAGAATGCGGTATGTCGAACTGATCGAGTATGCGGTAGCAGACGTGATCGACGAGTTCCTCTATCGTCGCCGGCTTGTGATAAAAGGATGGACTTGCCGGCAGGATCCGAGCTCCCGCGTGCGAAAGCCGGAGCATGTTCTCGAGGTGGATCGCACTGAACGGCGTCTCACGCGGCACAAGCACGAGCTTCCGGCCTTCTTTGAGACAAACGTCAGCGGCCCGATGGATCAAGTTCGTTCCCGCACCCGAAGCTATCGCTCCGAGCGTTCCCATCGAACAAGGCACGATGATCATTCCCGCCTGCTTGTACGAACCCGACGACGGCTTTGCCGCAAAATTATCGAGCCGCCAAACGCGTATCAGTTTCGAGCCGGGTTCAAATCCGAGCCAAGCGTTTATTCTTGCCGGATCGGCATTTTTGATATCCGCACCAAGCTCAAGCTGGGCGACGATCGCCGCAGTCGATGAAATTATCAAATTGATCGTCTCGACCCTTCCGCTTGCGGCCAAAAGCTGAAGCGTCCGCCGGGCGTAGATCGTCCCCGAAGCTCCCGTGATCGCAAGCGTTATGTCCATAAGATTAGAGTCTAGCCTTGAGGCCGCAGTTTATAAAGCCCGCGCTCTCGACTTGCCCGTTGGCCGCAAAAAAGCGGATTCTATATCCAAGTGCAAAAGAAAGAGATAAAGGAAATTTTGGCCGCCCTAAACAAAGGGCAGATCGATGAGGACACCGCGATCGAGAGCCTCGCAAAGGTCGGCTACGAAGACGTCGGCTTTGCGAAGGTCGATCATGCACGGGCGGAACGGCAAGGCTTTCCGGAGGTGATCTTCGGCTTCGGCAAGACCCGCGAACAGATAGTCGGGATATTCGAGAAACTCGCCGCCCGCGCGCCGAACGTGCTGATAACACGCACGGACGCGAATGTTTACGGTGATATTCGCAATATCGTCGCTGACGCAGAATGGCATGAATCCGCGAGGATGATCCGCGTGATCCGCGACCGAACAGATCGCGGAATGGGCGAGATCGCCGTCGTAACGGCCGGCACGAGCGACATTCCCGTCGCCGAAGAGGCCGCACTGACTGCCGAGGCGATGGGCAATCGCGTCTCGCGTATCTGGGACGCCGGTGTCGCCGGTGTCCACCGGATAATCTCGCAGCGTGAAACGCTCGAGGACGCCCGGGCCGTCATTGTCGTTGCGGGGATGGAAGGCGCTCTGCCGTCGGTCGTCGGCGGCCTCGTCAGCGTCCCGGTGATCGGCGTGCCGACAAGCATCGGCTACGGCGCCGCATTCGGCGGCCTCGGCGCACTGCTGGGAATGCTAAATTCCTGCTCCTCGAACGTAACCGTCGTCAACATCGACAACGGCTTCGGAGCCGGCTTCGTCGCAAGCCTGATAAACCGAACCCGTTAGCTATCGACCGCCGACCACAAGCCTGACGGTCTCCATGCTCAGATAGAGACGAAATGAGTCATCGACCAACGGTGTAAAGCCATAACGCATATAGAAGGCCTTTGCCGACTCACTCAAGGCGATCAGCTCAACGACACGGATGCCGATCGCCCGCGACGCCGCCTCTGCAGTTATCAGCGCATCAAAAAGCAGAGCCTCGCCTAAGCCTTGCCCTCGAACCGAAAGATCCGTCGCGAGCCTACCAATGTGCGCGGTTGGAATGGGATATTTCGGGAACTTCAGATCAGATGGGAGTTGGTCGAATCGTACGGTCCCGGACGAGATCGTGTAATAACCAACAACATTGGCCGAGCCTTGCGGGACAGCCACATAGGTCCGGCCAATATCCCGCAAAGCGTTCTTTAGAGCAAATTGTTTGAGGAAGTTATTCAGCGTCGCTTCCCCACAATCGAATCGCCTGGTCTTGCGGGTCGGTGCGATGGATTCAATGCCGAACACTATTTAGCGATGATCCTTTTGTGAGTTTTACGAGCCTTAAGGAGCTGTTGGTTCGGCTTCGTCCGCTCATCAAGAACCCGAAGGAAGATCTCCCTATCCGTAGAAGAAAGCTTCGCAGCCTCATGCCGTTCCAGAACACCGTCGGCACTTTCGCTCAAGATGCTGACAGCAAAATCCGTCAAAGTCTTCCCCGAAATGTGTGCGGCCCGTTCGATACGGCCTTTCACCTCGGGACGAACTCGAATATTTAACCTTGCGTGTTTGTCTAGAACCGTTGTTGCCATGAGATCCACCATTAAGACGATAGCACAATGATGTGGCAAATTGCCACATCCTATTCGAATCTTCAGCTTTTGGTTCTGGGACTGGCTCTTGAGACTACGGCTTGATCAAAACAAGCAATCTGTCCGCATAGTCGCTTTTTGAATCGCGCAGAAGGTTGTATTGTGCGGTCGCCATATCGACGTTGCCCGTTTGGATGTACGCACGGCCAAGGTTGTAGCGAGCCTTGTCCATGTCCGGGCTGTACCCGATCGCCGTGTTGAATGCGTCAATGCTCTCGGCGGCCTTTCCGCTTTCGAGCAGGCATTCGCCGATGTAATTGTACGTTCGAGCATCCGGGCGATAGACCTTCAACTGCTCGAACGCGTCAGCGGCCTCCGCGTAACGCTTTTGTTTGAATAGCGCGAGCCCAAGATTCTCCATGGCGGGAACGAGGTCGGTTTTCAGTTCGAGTGCTCGCCGATAGTTGATGATCGCCTCGCCCGTACGATTCAGCTTGTCAAGGGTAAGCCCCAGTGCGAACTGCGTTTGCGGGTCGTTCGCATCGATGCCGACGGCGTTCCGATAGGCTTCATACGCGTCCTTGAACTGCCCAAGCGCAAAGCTCGAAGCACCGATATTCACGTATGTTGCCGCCCAGTCCGGCCGCAGTTTTGCGGCCTGCCGCGAGGCCTTCAACGCCTCTGCGTGACGGCCCAAAAGCCCAAAGCAATATCCAGCCTGATACCAGGCTTCGGCGTACGTCGGGTCGATGTCCGCGGCCTTTTGGAAATACGGGAGAGCGCGTGCAAAATCGTCCGTCGAGAGCTGTGCAAGCCCTTGCGAATAAAGCCTTTGTGCCGCAACGCGCTTATTCTTCTGCGTCTCGGTGGCAAGCTCTGAAAAAGTGCGAGCATCGCCCACCTTCAATTGAAGGATACGTGCGGCCGGCACGGCAAAATTTAGGTTCTGCCCCTCTTCGGCTTGCAGCGTCGCGACGCCGATCACCTGTCCCGCCATATTGACGACCGGTGAACCGCTCGAACCCGGCGAGATCGACGCCGTTATCTGTATGATCTTGCCGTAACCCGGAATTTCGCGAACGGCCGAGACGATGCCGTTCGAGACAGAGCCTTCGAGGCCGAACGGATTACCGATGACGACGATCGATTCGCCTTCCTGTGGAGCACGACGCACGAGCGGCAGCGGCGTTATCTGAACATTTTGCGGAAGATCGACCTGCAGAAGCGCGAGGTCACCTTCGCCGTCCACGGCCAGAACGCCCTTTACCGGCACGCGTTTGTCATTCAAGAGATGGACTTCTGCTCGATACGAGCCTTCGATTACGTGACGGTTCGTAATGATGCGGTCAGCCCCAACGAAAAAACCGCTGCCGCGTGCGATCGTCTGCCCGCGAGAGTCGAACGCCTCGATCGCCACTGCCGAAGGCTTGATCCGCTTCACGAGTTCAGGCAAAAAGTCCTGCGCCGCCGCGGCTAGCGGCAGCAGAAGCGCGAAAAGCAGGCTTTTGAAGAGAACTCGGCGCATCGAGACTTAAGAAAGAATTATATTCTGCACGAATAGAATCTCGGAAACAAAAAAGGCAACTGTTCGTTGTTCGTTATTCGTTGTTCCTGGTTCGTTGGACTTTGGCGTTGCAAAAAACGCAAGCGGGCCCGACCGGCGTCACGCGGTACAGTAGATGGAGGAGGCTTGGCCTCCGACAAAAGATCTGTCGCCCGCTTCGCGGGCTCCTGTCGAGTGCATATACGTCAAACGGGCGGGCGAGCCCGACCGCACTGCCAAGGGGCAAGCCCAAGAAACATGCTGCTCACAACCCTTTTTACTCTATCGAAGGGTCTTCTGCTTGCCGCACCTTTAGCATCTTCGGCAAACGATATAAACTTGTAATTACGAGGAGACTTATGAAGATCGCACTTGCCGCCGACCACGCTGGTTTTGAAGAGAAAGAAAAATTGAAGTCCGAACTCGATTCGCTCGGCGTCGAATACACCGATATGGGCACGGATTCGAACGCATCCGTCGATTATCCCGATTACGCCCGGAAAGTTGCCGAGGCCGTCGCAAAAGGCGACTACGAACGGGGAATTCTGCTCTGCGGTTCGGGTGCGGGAATGGCAATTGCGGCGAACAAAGTTCCCGGAATCCGCTCCGCCGTCGCCTGGAATGAGGAGATCGCACGCCTTTCACGTGAGCACAACAACACGAACGTCCTCGCCCTTGCGGCACGATTCACCGCCGATTACGAGATCAAGAACATCGTAAAAGCCTGGCTCGATGCGGAATTTGACGCCGGCCGCCACGAGCGCCGCGTCGAAAAGATCACAAAGATCGAAGAAGAAGACGAATAGGCCGCAAATGATCGACCTTCGCAGCGACACAGTTACAAGGCCGTCTGACAAGATGCGTGCGGCGATGGCCGCGGCCGAGGTCGGCGACGACGTTTTCGGCGAAGACCCGACGATAAACCGACTTGAAGCTCTCGCGGCCGCTCGATTCGGCCGTGAGGCCGCGTTGTGGGTTCCGAGCGGTTCTATGGGCAATACGATCGCCGTAAAGCTGCATACAGAACCGGGCAGCGAACTCATCATCGAGGAACGCGGCCACATACTGAACTTCGAGCTTGGGGCTGCCGCCGTAATTTCGGGCGTAACGATCCGTGCTGTGCAAACGAGGGACGGATCGGGACATCTAGCTTGGGACGATATCGCTCCCGCGATCCGCAAGAATCCGCCGTATTATCAGGCCGCGACGAAGCTCGTCTGTCTCGAGAACACGCATAATTTCGCGGGCGGCAGCGTGATTTCGGCAGATTCGACGCGTGAAATTTGCGAGAAGGCTCATTCCGAAGGCCTTGCCGTCCATCTCGACGGTGCGAGAATTTTCAATGCCGCGACCGCACTCAGCTGCGACGTGAATGAACTGACCGCCGGCTGCGATTCCGTAATGTTCTGTCTTTCCAAGGCGTTAGGTGCACCGGCAGGCTCGATGCTGGTCGGGAGCAGCGAGTTCATCGAACAGGCGCGTTCATGGCGAAAAAGACTTGGCGGCGGAATGCGGCAGGTCGGTGTTCTTGCCGCCGCAGGCATCATTGCCCTCGAAGACGGTCCGAGTCTGCTCGAACGCGATCACCGCAACGCGAAACGCCTTGCACAAGGCCTCGCTGAAATTCCCGGCATCGCGATCGACCCGGAGAGAGCCGTGACGAATATAGTGATATTCGATGTCGCAAAAGCTCGCCTCTCAGCGGCCGAGATCGTCGCAAAACTCAAAGAAAAAGGCGTTCTCGCGATCGGCTTCGGCAGCCAGATCCGTATGGTCACGCACCTTGATATCGCCGACGCCGATATAGACGCTGCCCTGTTGGCAATGAACGAGATTCTAGTTTGATAGACTAGCGGTTGCCGCACTGTCGTACTGTTGAGGAAGCCCGCACGAAGTAAGGGCACCCGTGGTCATCCACGTAGTCAGTGTCACCGAAGAGACGCCGAGACGCGGAGACGCCAAAGTCGGAACCGTCCGCGTCAGTGGGCGGTTCGGGACGGGATACACGTTGAGGAAGCCCGCACGAAGTAAGGGCACCCGTGGTCATCCACGCAGTCAGTGTCACCGCAGAGACGCCGCGAAGTAAGGGCACTGTTCTGAATGCTAAAAAGTGGCCTTACTGCGTGCGGCCTTCTTCAACGCGGGCTTGCGGCAACGCGGTTTCCGCAACGCGGATATGCCTATGATCATCGCCATTGACGGGCCGAGTGGGGCCGGAAAATCGACGCTCGGGAAAATGCTCGCAAAAGAATTCGGCCTGCTTTATCTCGATACGGGTGCGATGTACCGCGCAGCTGCTCTTGCTGTGATAAAGAAGGGCGTTTCGCTCGAGGACCGCGAAAAGGTCGCCGAGATCGCCGAAAACGCGAAAATCGAGCTTGTCGGCGAGCCCGATTCGATGCAGGTTTTACTCGATGGCGAGGATGTTTCGGCGGAAATACGCACGCCGGATGTCGCAACTGCCGCCTCGGTCGTCTCGACGATCTCGGACGTTCGAAAGATCATGGTCGATCATCAGCGTGCGATAGGCGAATCGGCGGCAAAAGGCTGCGTTCTCGAAGGCCGCGATATCGGCAGCGTCGTTTTCCCGAATGCCGACATCAAGTTCTTCCTCACGGCAAAGCCCGAAGCGCGTGCCCGCCGGCGCTTCGCCGAAGACCAGGCAAAAGGCCGCGCAACGTCTTACGAAAAGACACTCGACGAGATCAATAAACGCGACGAACGCGATGTTTCACGTTCCGATTCGCCTCTCACCATCCCGCAGAACGCCACCGTCATCGACACAAGCGAACTCGAACTCAACGACGTCTTCGAGCTGATGATCCTAAAGGTAAAGGCACTTGCCGCTGGCTCAACCGCAGGCTGAATGCCAGCTCGTAAATTAAGTTGACCTTCGCTCGCTCACGGGGTAGAATTCCAGATTGCTCTTTTATGCTCCCGTAGCTCAGCTGGATAGAGCAACAGCCTTCTAAGCTGTGGGCCGCAGGTTCAAGTCCTGCCGGGGGCGCGAGATCGACAATATTGTTTCCTGTGCGTGAAGAGCGGGAAACGCGTATGGCGGCTATAGTTCAGTGGTTAGAGCGCCTGATTGTGGTTCAGGATGTCGAGGGTTCGAATCCCTCTAGCCGCCCCATCTACCTTCCCTTGGTTCGTTTTTGAGATAGGACGTAGTATTTTTCGCCCTCGCCGGCCTCCGAGATCCGTTATATGACCATCCGAAATAGAGTTGCCGCGGCCGCTGCCTTCGCGTTTATCGCTCTCCTGTCCGTTTCTGTGAATGCACAGACATCGCGGCGTTGGGTCGAGAACGAGGTTCTCGTCAAGTTTCAGGACGGTGCGGACTCTTCAAAAGCTCAGGCCGCGAATCGGGCCGCGGGCGTCGAAAAGATCGAGACGCTTGGCGACGCACGCTGGGAACGGGTGCGTCTTCGTCCCGGCCAGACCGTTGAACAGGCACTTGCCGAACTCCCGCGTCTGCAGGGCGTCGAGGCCGTCCAGCCGAATTTCTACTATCACCTGCTCGCAACACCGAACGATCCGCAATTCGCCTCGTCGGGAATGTACGGCCTCGGCAAGATATCGGCTCCCGCGGCCTGGGACCTTTCGACCGGAAGCTCGAGCGTGGTCGTTGCCGATATCGACACAGGCCTTCGATACACGCATCAGGATCTCGCGGCGAACGCCTGGATAAATCCCGGCGAGATCGCCGGAAACGGTGTTGACGACGACGGTAACGGCTTTATCGACGACGTTTACGGCTGGGACTTCTTCTACAACGATTCGAATCCGTATGACGACGCGGGCGGCCACGGCACGCACACCGCCGGCACGATCGGCGCTGTCGGCAACAACCTTCTGAACGTTACGGGCGTTAACTGGTCGGTAAAGATAATGCCGATCAAGATCTATAGCCCGAACGGCACTGATTCCACATCGTCGATGCTCGTGAACGCCTACGCTTACATCCGGATGATGAAGCTGCGGGGTGTGAATATTCGGGCTACGAACAATTCGTATGGCGATTGCGGCGAAGCTTGCGGCTACGATCAGGCGACCAAGGACGGTATCGACGCAATGGGCGACGCCGGCATCGTGAATGTTTACGCGGCCGGAAACGACAGCCAAAATGTCGATTCTTTCCCCGCAGGCGGAAACCCCAGCCCTGGCTATCCAGTTCGATACACAAGCCCGAGCATCATCGGTGTCGCTTCATCAACATCAACCGATGCAAAATCGGGATTCTCGAATTGGGGCACGACGAGCATCGACCTTGCGGCTCCCGGCAGCGTTATTCTGAGCACCTACAACTCTTCGAACACAGCAACTACGACAATGAGCGGAACCTCGATGGCGACACCGCACGTGACGGGAGCTGTTGCCCTTCTCGCGGCATATCATCCTGAATTGTCCGCCGCGTCGCTCAAGGCCACGATATTGAACACGGTTGACGTGCTTCCCGCGTGGGCAAGTTATGTAAAGACGAGCGGCCGGCTCAACGTCTTTAACGCCCTGCAGAACCCGACCGTCTGCACCTTTACGCCATCGATCACCGAGATCCGCGTGCCGACCAAGGGAAAGGTCTTTGACGTAACGATCAATGCCGCACAAAACTGCGATTTTTCTATCAGGTCGAATGTGAATTGGATCAAGATCTTAACCAGCAAGGTCGCAAGCGGCCCGACGACCGTAACGATCCGCGTGCCGGTAAACCCGACCATCTCACGCACGGGGACAGTTACTTTCGGTGACCAGACTCTGACCATAACGCAAAGGAGAACTTGATCTGGAAAATTTTGTGCGTCGAAAATTCAAACTTTTGTCGGGCATCATACGTCCAATGAGCCGGAAGCTTATATAAATAAAGGCGTTAATGGATTCGCCGGAGACCGGGATTTTAGGGCTATTTATCTTGAAAAAAGGGCGCGAAAAATAGTATATTTGAAGTTCCTTGAATTTGTGTCCGCAAACTCTGGTCTCGAATTCTCCAAGTTCTGTCAGTAAGGATTGAATATAATGACAAAATTCTTCTCATTTGCCCGCAAAGGTGCGGTGATAACAGCTGTAAGTGTCCTGCTTTCGGCGGCGGCCTTTTCACAGGCTTCGCTTCGCAAGGCCCTGGATTTCGACGGCGACGGAAAAGTGGATTTTACCGTTGTTCGCCCCAGCAACAACACGTGGTACATCAGCAAGTCGGGCGGCGGCGAGACCTATCAGAATTTCGGCCTCGCAAACGAGGATTTTGTTGAACCCGGCGACTTCGATGGCGACGGCAAAGCGGATATCTCCGTTTGGCGCGACACGACCGGCGTCTGGTACCGGTTCAATAGCAGCGACGGCACGTTCACGGCCGTTCAGTTCGGAATTTCGGGCGACGAACCCGTTGCGCGCGACTACGACGGTGACAATAAAGCAGATCTCGCGGTCGTTCGCCGCACGAACGGTGCAATGATCTGGTACATCCTTCGAAGCACGGATGGCGGCTTCAGCGCCGCCCAGTTCGGACTTTCGACCGACTACGTAGCACCCGGCGATTACGATGGTGACGGCAAGTTCGACATGGCCGTGCAGCGTCCGGGAGCGACTGCAAGTGCTCAATCCACCTATTACGTTCTCAAATCCGGCGACGGCGGCCTTCTCGTGAACTTCTTCGGCCTCTCGAACGACCTCGTTGTCCCCGGCGATTACGACGGCGACGGCAAAACGGATTTCGCGGTCGTACGCGAAGGTTCGACACCGACCGACCCGCTCACCTGGTACATCCAGAAGAGCACGGACGGCAATCTTCTCGCCTATCAATTCGGACTCACCGGCACAGATCTGATTGCTCAGGGCGATTATGACGGAGACGGCAAGACCGACATCGGCGTTTGGCGTGATTCGAACGGCCAGTTCTTCGCTCTTCAGACCGGTAGCGGACTATCGCTTCTGACGCGGGTCTGGGGCATCCCGAATGACTTCCCGGCCGCAAGCTACGACACTCACTGATCGAAGTTTGAATTCAGGATCAAGCGGTCGGCGAACTTTGTTGCGTCGGCCGCTTTTTCATTTCCTGAACGTATTTGCAATAATCTTAGCCACCGAGGACAAGCATTTCCGTGACAAGATCGACAGACATTCTCCTTAAAGACTTTGCCGCCAAGAAGATCGCCGTCATAGGCGACCTCGTTGCCGATCAGTACTTGTCGGGTTCGATCGCCCGCGTCTCGCGTGAGGCACCAGTCTTCATTCTTCGTCATAATGAGACGACCACGCTTCCCGGTGCGGCGGCAAACACTGCTGCGAATATCGCGTCGTTGGGTGCCGAGGTTCTCGCCGTCGGCGTCGTCAGCGAAGATGTGAACGGTGCAGCACTTCTGGATGCTCTGAGCCGTGCGAACGTTGCGACCGGCTCGATCCAAAGGGTTTCGGATTGGAATACGCCGACAAAGGTCCGCGTTCTTGCCGGTCATCAGCACGCCATCCATCAACAGGTCATCAGGATCGATTACGAGCCTCAAAAAGAACTCGATCCGCAGTCTGCGGACCGTCTGATCGAAGCTGCCGTCAAAGCCTGCCAAGAGGCCGACGCCGTCGTCATTTCGGACTACAATTACGGGACGGCGGCGCCAAGTCTCTTTGAGGCCGTAAAACACGCGGCAGCGGCCCGAGGAATACCGCTTGTGGTCGATTCGCGCTTTCGGCTAGCGGAGTTCGCCGGTGCGACCTCGGCAACACCGAATCAGGACGAGGTCGATCAGCTCGTCGATGACGGCGAATCTTCCGAACAGTTAGAAGATCTGTGCCGCCGGCTCGAATTCAGATCGCTGCTCGTCACGCGTGGAAATAGCGGAATGCTCGTCGTGCGTCCCGGACAGCCGGCAGTCGAGATACCGGCCGTCGGTTCGCTCGACGCCGTCGATGTCACGGGTGCGGGCGACACCGTAACGGCCGCTTACACACTCGGCCTCGCCTGCGGATTTGATGAGATCGAAGCAGCACGCCTTGCAAATCACGCGGGCGGCCTCGTGGTAATGAAGCGGGGAACTGCCGTCGTAACTGCTGATGAACTTGCGGCTTCGATCGCCGCTGAACGTCCGAAGGCCGTGCCTGCCCAATAAACGAATGTCCGCCGAGAACGCACCTATCCTTGAACGCGAAGGCCTGATCGCCGAGATCGAATTGCGCCACAGAGCGGGCGAGACGATCGTGCTCGCGAACGGCTGCTTCGACCTGCTGCACGTCGGACATATACGCTATCTTGCCGCGGCAAAGGAGCTTGGCGACTGCCTCGTCGTCGGTGTGAATTCAGACGAACAGGCGCGAAGACTGAAGGGAGTCGGCCGTCCTGCCGTCGGTGAGGACGAGCGTGCCGAGGTGATCTCGGCATTGCGTTCCGTCGATCTTGTCACGATCTTTCACGAGCCGACGGTCACGGAATTGATACGCTCTATCCGCCCCGACATTCACGCCAAAGGCACGGACTACACCGTTGATAACGTTCCCGAACGCGAGATCGTACGCGAACACGGCGGACGCGTGGTGATCGTCGGCGATCCTAAAGATCATTCATCTACGGAACTTTTTTCGCGTACGCGGGACTGATGTGGGCTGCACGAACAAAGGACGATCTCGTCATCGAGGTCTGGGAAAAGCTCGATTGCGAAAGTGTCGGCCGTGCCGAGATCGAGGCGATCGAGGTCGCCGTAGAATCCGTTTTTGGTGAGAGTGCTCTCGATCCGCCGATGGCGCTTGCACGTTTCCTTTCCGATGAAGGTGCTCATCTGCGGCATTCGGAGATAATGCAGCTTTACCTCGAACGTGCGGGAGAGACCGCGTTCGATATCGCACTGCGAAATGCCTCCGATCTTTCGTCGATCACGACGGCTCTTGCATCGATCAGGCGGCTCGACAATCTGCGGAAGAAGGTCGCCGCCGAGAACAATAAACGGTCATTGAATGATCTGAAGCAAGCCGTGCTCGGTCTCAGGAGCGAGCTGCAGGCACAGGTGTCTGATCAACGCACGCCCGTTGATGTTCGTCTTCGGGCGGGCGAGATCGACGAATGGCTTTCGCACTGGCTCAGGACGCCCGAGATCTTTTTTGCGTGGGTCGATCTGCGGCAGAATTCACCCGATTTCAAGGAAAAATTTGGTTCAATAGAAGGATGACGACTCGCAGGTTCTTTTCAGACACGATCGACGCGGCCGCCGGACGTGCAGCCTTGAGCGCAGAAGAAGCTCATCACGCACGCGAGGTTCTTCGCCTGAAGACGGGCGACACTCTCAACCTTTTCGACGGCGACGGCCGCGAGTTCTCGGGGAAACTTTTTAGTTTGACGAAGACCTTCGGCGAGGTAGTCGAATTGCGCGAGGTCGTGCCGTCCGCGCCCGAATCGAACCTTTCCATCACGCAGGGCTCGGTCGTGATCCCCGGCGACAAGTATGACCTTGTCGTTCAGAAGTCCGTCGAATTGGGCGTTGTCGAGTTCGTGCCGCTCACGTCGATGCGGTGCGAGATCAAATTGAAAGACCTGGACAAGAAGCTTACGCGTTGGCGACGCATAGCTCTCGATGCGTCGAAGCAATGCGGCCGGGCCCGACTGATGCGGATCCTCGAGCCGTTGGATGTAAAGACGTTTGTGAAGGGAATTTCAGACGGATTCGATCGGCGTATATTCTTTTCCGAGCGCGATGGCCGCAAACTTTCCTTCGATCCGCCGGTAAAAACGCTCATCTCGGTGATCGGCCCGAAAGGCGGTTGGGACGATTCGGAGATCGCGACGGCTCGTGATGCAGGCTTTGATATCGCAACTCTCGGTGGGCGGATCCTGCGTGCCGAGACGGCGTCGATCGCCCTCACCGCGATACTTCAGCATCGTTTCGGCGACATCAATTAGGCGCAGGAGTCTGCTTCGGTTTCGGCTTTGGCCGAAAGAACGCATCCCCTCTTTGCGTGAGCTTCGCTTTTGCGCCGAGCGTCGCTACGACCGAATCAAGAAGTTCTTTGGATTCAAGTTTGAAATTGATCGCCGCACGAACATCCGCGTCGGGATCGTCGATCTGCAGGATCAGATAGCGGCGTTTCTCGCGAATGAATCCGGCAAGCCCGGCACCCGGGACGGGGATCGCGCTTATCACCGAACCGGCGGTCGTGCTCACGCTTTGCGATTGCGGATAGACAACAAGAAGCGAATCGTACGGAATGGAAAAGATCTCGCCCTTGTCGGTCTTGAACGCGAGCCGTTCATTTACGTCATCGAATGAGAGCGTGCCGTCGAACTTGTCCGAGTAGCCGAACATCCCGCCTTCATATTTTGCGGCAAAACTCGCGGGTGCAGGCTTAATGTTCTTTGTGTCCGAGGCGATCGGACGCGGCTGCGCTGCGACAGAGAACACGCTTGCGACAGCGAACAAGCAGATCAACAGAATTCTATACATCGCGTCTCCACAAAAAGGCGTTATTTTTAGCTAAGACGCCGCAACCTTGCGTTTAGTTGTCGCAGCGGCCGCACTTTCCTCCGCCAAATACGCCGCAAGACGTTCTTCGGCGAGGGCGACGTAGTCGGCCGATATCTCCGAACCGAACCATCGTCTGCCGAGAAGCTCGGCGACCTTGGCCGTTGTTCCGCTGCCCATAAAGCAGTCGTAAACAACATCGCCTTCGTTCGTCCACGTCAAGATCTGATCCTCGACGAGTTTCTCGGGAAAGATCGCCGGATGCTGGAACGCGACCTTGTCCTTTGAGCTCGATGTCCCGACATTGTAGAAGAAGATGTTGTTCAATTTTCGCTCTTTCGGTGCGACGTGATCGTGCGCAAGGTCGTTACGCCCGACCTTCGTGATGCGGAATGACTTGAACGCTTTGCCCTGCTGGATCGGCATCGTGATCGGGTTGAACGTCTTTGGCGTATCCTTCGAAAAGCAGAACATATACTCGAACGCCTGCCGGTACCGTTTGCCGCAATCGCTCGGTATCGGATTATTCTTCGCGTAGATCATCGTGTCGTGCACGCGAAATCCCGCTTCTTTGAACGCGAACGCATGCTTGAAGCTCGAAAGCGTCTCATCGCCGTTCACCGTCCTGTCGCCGACGACCCAGATCACGACGCCGCCCGGCTTCGTCGCGGCAAAAAGACCGGCCGCGATGTCCTCGACCGGGAAATGATAGCCGTTGTATTCACGCAGATCGTCGTATGGCGGACTCGCGATCGTCATATCGATCATATCGCGCTCGAGCCTTGCGAGCGTTTCGACGCAGCTTTCGTTATAGATCTTTTGAAATTCGATCATTCGGCGGGCCATTTATCAACAAATGTCTGGAGGAAGGCCTTTTCGGGTTTTGCGGTCTCTGCAGCAAGAAACGCTCGAAACGCCTCGAGCTCTTCGAAGTAATCTTCGCCCGTGAGTTTGCCGCAAAAATACACAAGCCGCAGCCAAACAAGATACGTGTTCAGAGCGTCCGTCAGATTGTATTCGATGATCGACTTCAGATCGCCCGCGAGCCAGAGGTCCGTGACCTGATCGCCGTGCACGTCGATCTTACCCGGAAACCCGCAGAACTTCGCCAGTTCATCGAGCTTCGGCTGCATCGAGCGGTCAAAAGAAAATCGCTTCAGGATGTCGAGGTGTCCTTCGCTGTTGCGGCCGTCAAAGTAATCGTAACCTTCCCAGGGCTTGTCCGGCCGCTTGTTAAAGCCCGGAGCCGCGACCTCGTTGATCATCCCGCGTTGGATCAGCACCTGCAGATCGGACTCGACCGAATTGTATCCGACAAGCTGCGGCTTCCTAAGGCCGACGCTGTGCAGGAACTTTTCGATGATCTCCGCCTCCGAAACCTCGCCCATCTCGACCGGCAATTCCGGAAACGACCCGAGGCGAAACTCGATGCTGCGGCCCTCATCCCGATATACGACGCGGCGTGCGAGGAACGCGATCGAGACGACCTTCGAGAACATATATTTCAAGAACGGCCGCGGGTTCGTCTCCGCATTATATTGCGGCGAATGTTCCCACAATGCCTGCATCGCCTCAAGTTCCGTCGTCTCCGGCGGCAGATCGAAAAGACGTCGTGCACCTTCGGCATCCGGCACCCATTCAAGGTCAAAATATAGACAAAGTTCTGGAATGTCGTTCTTCAGCATTTATCTGCGGGAGGCTTCCTTTTCTATTGGACTGCCGTCGAAACATTTCTTCGCGGCGGTTAGGAAATACTATAACAGCCGCGGCGCGCGAGGTCTAAGGTTCACATTCCGGTCCGGCCGCATCTTCTCCAGCGTCCTGCGAAGCTTCGCTTGCCTTCGCCATTTCTGCGAACGCCAAGAGCATTTCAAAATCGTCCGGCCCCGACGCCTGAACTGAAACGCATTCCTTGGTTCCGACTAGATAACATACCGGTTCATCGCCCAGCACACGAGCCGTGTGAAAGGTCCCGGCCGGCATTAGATCGCGATCGCCCGCTTGCAAAATAAACGTGCCGCCGGGCTCGACGGTTATCTCAAGCGACCCGGAAATGATCCAATGACATTGGTCATCAGGATGTTTGTGTCTTGCGTAAAAGCTCTCCGGCCGGTCGGACCAATGAAACACCTCGTAGCCTTCGGCCGCGAGTTCCATCCGCATCTTGGCGGGGCTCGGCGGATACGGACGTTTCCATTTTTCTACTTTGTAAGGCATATCGTTTCTCAGATAGGTTAGCAGAATATCACCGCGGCCTTGCACCCTTCCAGTCATACCATTTCGGGCGGGCTTCGGCTACGAAATCGTTTAGCTTGAGGATCGCAAAGGTCCGCGGTATTACCGTTAACACTGTGTTTTCAACGACTTCCCATCAATGGCACGGGGCTTGCTCTCTACCTTAGCGAAAGGGATGAGGTCGCCCCGGCTTCGCTCGAAAACATAAGGGAGACACAAAGCAATGAAAAAGTATATTTCGACATTCGTGATGATATCAATGATGGCGATCTCGGTGCCCATGCTCGCAGGAAGCGCTTCGGCACAGACGAGACGCTACACGCCGCGGCGAACAACTTCTTACACGTATAAAAAGCCCAGCTTCTATCGCCGTCACCGCAATCTCATCAACATCGGTATCGGCACCGGTGCCGGTGCACTGCTTGGAGGCCTTATCGGCGGCAAGAAAGGAGCGTTGATCGGTGCCGCGGCAGGTGCCGGCGGTTCGGCTCTCTACACCTACAAGATCAACCCGAAAAAACGTCGCTACTATTCGCAGTACTATCAGAGATAGAAACGCATCTCATTGATCCGCGGATCAAATTGAGAAAGGCCGCAAGCGGAAAGACTCTCCGGCTTGCGGCCTTTTTTATTCAGGCGGCGATAGAGATCGGCCGCTAGAACGCGTATGTGTTCGCGTCGATCAAAACCTTTGCGATACGGCGGCGAGCTTCTATTGTATTGAGCGGCGAATTGTTCTTTGTGAAACGCTTCAATGCGGTAAGAAGAACACGCGCGTCATCGCCCTCAGCCAATGCCGCGATCGTGTTGCGAGCCTTCATATCAACCCGCTGTATCGCATCGTTGCAGAAAACCGCGGCGATATCCGCCGCACGTGCTCCCGCAAGCCCGCCTTTCTCGGCGAGTTTCTTCGCACGCAGCACAGCAGATTCCATTTGATACGCCTCGATGATGATGTCGGCAGAACTTAGCAATATCTCCTGCTCGTCCTTGAGCGACGCCATAAACTTTTGAGCAGCGGTGCCGAGCACCATTAACGCAACCTTCTTGGCATTCGCAGCAAGCTTTGCTTCGCGTGCGAGCGGTGAATCGTCCTCATCGAATGACATCTGCGGTTCAAGGATCTCCTTTTGCAGAGCCATCGCCGCCGGAAGAAGGCCGAGTTTGCCCTTCATCGCACGCTTTACGAGTTGGCCGGGAATGAGCATACGATTGATCTCGTTCGTGCCCTCGAAGATGCGGTTGATGCGCGAATCGCGATAAGCTTTCTCCGCCGGATAATCAGCCGAATAGCCGTAACCGCCGTAGATCTGGACCATTTCGTCAACGACGTAATCGAGCGCTTCGCTGCATGCAACTTTGTTGATCGAACATTCGACAGCGTATTCCTCGATCGACTGCAACTTCTTCTCGTTGTCGGCACCGTCGCCGATAAGCGCGTCGATCAGGCCAACCGTACGGTATGTGATCGATTCCGCGACCCAAGTGCGTATCGCCATCTCGGCAAGCTTGTGCTGGATCGCACCGAATGACGAGATCTTCTGTTTGAATTGCTCGCGTTCGTTCGAGTATCGAACGGCGTCGTGGATCGCAAGTTTTGCACCGCCGACGACCGAAGCACCGAGCTTGAAACGCCCGACGTTCAGTATGTTGAACGCGATCTTCGCACCGTCGCCGACCTCTCCAACAAGATTCGAAACAGGGATCTTCGCATCAGACAAAATGAGCGGCGTGGTCGATGACGCCTTGATGCCCATCTTGTGCTCTTCGGCACCGGGACGGCAGTTCTCGCTGCGTTCGACAACGAACGCGGAGAACTTTTCCTTCTCGCCATCGACCTTCGCAAAGACGATATATACGTCGGCGAAGCTGCCGTTCGTGATGAACATCTTCTCGCCGTTCAGGACGTAATGCTTGCCGTCTTCGGTGAGCTTCGCAGTGGTCTTTGCACCGAGGGCGTCGGAACCCGAACCGCTTTCGGTCAGACAGTAGGCAGTAACGACCTCGCCGGAGATGATCTTCGGGATCCACGCTTTCTTTAATTCTTCAGAAGCAAAATAAAGCAGCGGAAGCACGCCGATCGAGGTCTGTGCACCGTATGTCGTACCGAAGCCGCCGCCGCGTCCCATCATCTCCGCGATCAACGCTCCGGAAGTCTGGTCGAGCCCGAGGCCGCCGTATTCCTCTGGAATCGTCGCACCGAGAATGCCCAGTTCGCCGCCTTTCTTGAGCAGCTCGCGCGCAGTTTCCCATTTGTGCTGTTCGAGAGCTTCCAGGTTCGGACGCACCTCGCTATCGACGAACTCACGCGTCGTGTCGCCGATCATCCGCTGCTCTTCCGAAAACTGCTCCGGCGTGAACACCTCGCCCGCAGTCTGCTCCGCGATCAAGAACTCCCCGCCCTTCAAATACTCTCTTTCCATTTTCGCATCCATAGTGGTCTTGCTCCCCTGATCGGTGCCGTTCGGATATTATACTGAATGAATATTCATTCAGTCAAGAATGTCGCGGTCTCGGGCGTCCCCGGCTCAAGTCCGAACGCGGCAAGGCCCGCTCGTCGATCGAACGGACCTTGTCGAGTGCCAAAAGCTTTGTTGCTTTTATCTATGTGATGCCTAACGGAGAATCGTCACGGAATTGGTCCCTGCCGGTTCTACAGGCAGGCTGTTCTCACCGATGACCCTATCAACCGATCGCGTAATGCCCTGCAATTCGATCGTCGTTCGATTGTTTGTTCCAACCGAGCCTTCATCGGCTCAAAAGGCTCGGACATAGCGATGTTCGGGCCCGAAACTCTCAACGGAGAGGCTTATCAGCATTTTACAAATGGCCGGATGCTCATCGAGCGAAAGCACAATGGCGATGATGAGACCGCTCTCGCAGAATTCGATAAGGCAATAGAGCTCGACCCGAATTATGCGAACGCATATGCCGGACGTGCCGACGCAAAATTCATCCTATTTGTGAGATCAGGATCACACACGGATGTTAGCGAGGCGCGAACGGCGGTTCGAAAAGCGATCGAGCTGGATCCGAAGAATGTCTATGCGCTCACGATCGACTGTCGGATCCTTGCCACATACGACTGGGATCGCGGTGAAGCGGAAAAGGAGTGTCGCAAGGCTGTCGAACTCGATCCGGAAAACGAGGGCTCTCAAAGAGAGTTAGCCTTCCTGTTGGGTTCACTAGGCCGATATGCCGAAGCTCTGCAAACGATGAACAAGGCAATAGCCATCGCCCCGACGTCTTTCAATAAACGCTCTCGCGGCGTTTTGCTCTATCTTTCACGCGACTACGATGCGGCGCTCGACCAGTTCCGACAGGTTTCCAGGACCGACCCGCTTTTCACTGAAACCGCCTTTTGGCTTTTACGCTGCTATCATATGAAGCAGGATCAAAAGGATGGGTTCGAAGTTTACATTCAATCTCTTGAAAGATCCGGAGCTTCTGCGGACGAGATAAGGTCCGTTCGGGAAATATTCGAAAAGTCTGGATGGAATGAGGTCCTTCGACACATCGCCGACAACTTTGGGACACGATCAATGCTGCCGGCCGGGATCTACGCGCAGCTCGGCGAAAAAGACAAAGCCTTCGAGATCTTGGATGATATGTGCGAGCGACGGGCCATTATGCTAGTTACGGCGGCCCGTGAACCGATGCTTGACCCTCTCCGCGATGATCCACGCTACAAAGCTCTGATGGCAAAGATCGGCTTCCCGGAGCCTCGCTGATCCAACTGACCCGCGAATCGGATGTGGATCGTCTTCCCACCGCTGAAGTTCAAACCCTAACCATGAGACCGCCTTGGCAACGGTGGCACACGCCGCTCGTCCTTGAACTTAGCAATCACCAAGAATTTTCATCAGCGTACCCGCAGTGATGGTCTCGCTGATGTTTTCGACGAATTGCTTATTTTCTTCTTTCACGCTGGCAATGCCATTTTTTAGAAGGATGGGGAAATAATCTAGGTCTTTCGCACCGCGATAGGTCGAGAGGACGCAGTATTCGGCGCAAAAACCCGTCAGCACGAGTGTGTCGGTTCCGTGTTCTTTTAGGATCTCGTCAACATCCGTCTTATTAAAGCTGTTGCCGTACGTTTTATGGATCTTCACATCGTCTTCGGCAGGTTTCAACTCGTCGATGAATTCGAAACCTTCCGTGCCCGGCACGGCTCCGTCTTCTTCATCAACATTGTAAACCCAGATAATTGGAAGCCCCTTCGATCGAAACTGCGGGATCACATAGTTAATATACTCTGCCGCAGCCGACATCTGCTCGACCGAACCGCCCGAGCAATAGGCCTTCTGCATGTCAATGATCATCAAGGCTGGTTTCATATATTAAAAACAAGCATTTACAATAAAATTATTCCGATGGTTATATCCTTTCAAAGATTCCTGCGGCGCCCATTCCGCCGCCGACGCACATCGTGACCATGCCGTAGCGGGCGTTGCGGCTACGCCGCGATCTGGTGAATCCGACGATAGACGCGATCATTCTTGATCCGAAGCTCGTAAAGATCGACCGCTTGCTGAAGGCGAAGCCAGATCTCCGGCTCCATACCAAGCGCGATCGCGATCCTTTGGGCGAGATCGACTGTTAGCCTTGAGCGCTCCCGAAGAAGGTCTCCGACCGTTCTGGGCGAGACTCCAATGATCTTGGCGAATTCTACCTGCGACAGACCTAACTCAGGAAGCGTATCTTCTCGGAGAATTGCTCCCGGATGGGTCGGTTTTCGGTTTTGGTCAATCTTCATACTGCACCTAGGACCTAATGATAGTCCTCCAGATCAACTTCACTTGCGTTTCCGTCCTGAAACCGGAAAGTAAGCCGCCAGTTCTTGTTTACTTTCATCGCCCAAGTTCCGGCTCTTTCACCTTTCAGCTCGTGCAAGCCATATCCGGGAAACGAAAGTTGAGCCGCCTCATCCGCCTGATGTAAGGCGTCCATCTGACGTATTAGTTTAGCAGAAAAGTCTGCTGGACTTGCTTTGACTTTCCAGTCTCGAACAATTGCCGCAGCCCTTTGTGTCGGAATGAAACTATCATTCGCCTTAGCCAATCCGCTCGAAGATCCCGGCGGCGCCCATTCCGCCGCCGACGCACATCGTTACCATTCCGTAGCGGGCGTTGCGGCGTTTCAGCTCTTGAAGAATCGTCGCGGTCAGTTTGGCTCCGGTGCAGCCCAGCGGATGGCCGAGAGCGACGGCACCGCCGTTTACGTTGACCTTCGAAGGATCCATTTCGAGGACTTTCATCACCGACAGGCCTTGTGCGGCGAAGGCTTCGTTTAGTTCGATCACATCGATCTGATCGAGTGTGAGCCCGGCAAGTTTCAGGGCCTTTGGGATCGCATAGACCGGCCCGATGCCCATTTCTTCGGGCAGGCAACCGGCGGTTGCGAATGACAAGAATCGTGCAAGCGGCGTCAAACCCAATTCCTTTGCCTTCTCCGCGGACATCACGACGGCCGCCGCAGCACCATCGGACATTTGCGAAGAATTTCCTGCGGTTACCGTGCCTTTTGCATGGAAAACTGGTTTGAGTTTCGCAAAGCCCTCGGCGGAAGCGTCGTAACGCACGCCTTCATCCGTTTCGAAAACAACTTCTTTGCGACGCACGCGGCCTTTTTCGTCGAACTCATCAATGCGAACGGTCATCGGCACGATCTCGTCCTTGAAATTCCCGGCCTTGATCGCCGCCGCGGCCTTCTGATGCGACTGAAGGGAGAATTCGTCAGCCTGCTCGCGAGTGATCTCGTATTTTTTAGCGAGGTTCTCCGCGGTCAGGCCCATGTTCAGATAATAGTCCGGATACGTGTCCGCAAGGCCCGGATTGGGCCGAAACGAGTTGCCGCCCATCGGGATCGCAGTCATCGATTCCAGCCCGCCCGCAACGATCGCATCGGCACCGCCGGTCGCGATGCGATCCGCCGCAAGAGCGATCGTCTGCAGCCCCGACGAGCAATACCGGTTGACCGTCATCGCCGAAGCCTCAACCGGCAGACCCGCAAGTATCGAAGCCGTCCGTGCAACGTTCATCCCCTGAGACGCCTCGGGAAACGCACAGCCCATGATGACGTCATCTATCAGCGACGCATCAACACCGGCCCGCGAAACAGCTTCCCTAATAGCCACCGCCGCCATCTCGTCCGAGCGGGTATTTTTCAAAGTCCCCTTCGGCGCCTTCCCCACAGCCGTCCGCACGGCCGAAACAATGACTGCTTCTTTCATAAATTTCTATCACCCGCATTCACTGAGTGAACGCTCATTCATTTTCGCACTAAAGCACCTAAATCGACAAGCGAGAAACAACAACCGCCCGGACAAAAGTCCCAGAGACCGTTCCGTACAGATGATCACTTCACCTAAGCTTGAAAAACCCCAAATAAATCTGCCAAAATAATTGCGGTTGCACCCAGAACTGCCTTTTTTTCGATCAGAACTTTCGACTCCTATGAAGACACCAATTCTCTCGTTGGTCATCATCTTTACATTCTCGATCTTTGCTAACGGTCAAGATCCTGTGGCCCTTTGCCAAATGCAGGTAAAGACAAAAAGATTTGAGGCGGCGAAACTGACGTGTGCCGCAGCGGTAAAGTCGAATCCGGCTCTTGGACAAATGGGTCTGGGTCTCGCATCGCTTGGTTTGCTGGAATGGCAAAATGCGATCGCGGCATTTTCGGCGGCGCTCGACGCTCGCGGTAATGCATCTGAGCTTTATTTTTATCGCGGGAACGCAAATTTCCTGGCAGGAAATTATAAGGCCGCCTATGAAGATCTGTCGCGCGCAAGTTCGCTCGATCCGCGGATCGGCGCCCGTGCAAAAGAGATGACGGATGCCGCCCGCGAGATAGCGAGCTTGCTGCCCGTAAAAAAAGTGCCCGTCAACGTTGAAAAGCGGTCTCTCGAAGTTTCGCTTACTGCCAACAGTTTGCTTATTCAACGGGCCTTGAAAAAGACGAATAAGGAACCCAAAGAAGTGATCGATGCCCTTGATCGACAGATCGTCGAAAAACTCAACGAGGCTATCCGAATAAACAAATTCAATTCGCACGCATATTCATCCCGAGCGAGTTTTTATAAAGCTCAAAATCAACGGGCAAAGGCCCTCATTGAATATACAAAGGCAATTGCCGTCGACCCAAAGTCTGCGCCAACCATCTTTTCCCGCGGCGAACTATACGCGGAGATGAAGAATTACCAGATGGCCATCGCAGATTTTTCTACTGCGATCCAGATCAACTTTGAGGGCTTGGGGTATACAAGCAATTACTACTCCGCAAGGGCCGATGCATATGAAAAGTCAGGCCAAAAGGAAAAGGCGCTTCAGGATCTGAATTATATGATCGAGGTGCGCCCTAACGAGGCATTTGGGTACTCCTTGAGGGCAAGCTATCATCTGCGGCAAAACGATAGGACAAAAGCCCTGGCAGATCTAAACAAGGCGATCGAGGTCGCTCCCAAAGACGCAAGCAATAGACTTTCGCGATGTCGGTTTTACGTGGAAGCCAAAAACTTTTCCGCTGCGGTCGCAGACTGCACGGTGGCCATCGACGAAAAAAGTTTCATTATTTCGGATATTGCGCTCACCGAGCGTGCGGTCGCCTACACAGGGTTGAAGAAATTCGGCCTGGCGATGGCAGATCTTGCGACAGCAGAGAAAAGTGAATATGCGTCGAAGGCCGAGATCTATGCTCAGCGTGGCGTGATCTATGCCGCTCAAGGCAAGAAGGCCGAGGCAAAGATCGCATTCGAGGCCGCGTTAAAGGAAGACCCAAAAAACATCAAGGCCGCCAATGGCCTCAAGAGCCTGAACTAGGTTTAAGATCCAGGCAATTTTCAGAAACTCACATTTATTGAGTTGGGGTTCAGCGTCTTCATCAGTCCGTCGGGATCGATCTCGATCAAAAACCCGCGTTTGCCGCCGTTTATGTAGATCTTTTCGAGCGAAAGGATCGTCTTCTCAACATAGACTGGCAGTGCGGTCCGAGTCCCGAAAGGCGACGTGCCGCCGAACTGATAACCTGTCCACTTTGATGCGCTTTCGGCGGTTGCGGGCTCGACCGACTTTACGCCGAGCAGGCGTGCCAGCGTCTTGGTCGAAACCTCGCGGTCGCCGTGCATCAGGACGATCAGCGGCTTTTTCTCGTTCGTTTCAAAGACCAGCGTTTTGATGACCGCGTGTTCATCAACACCCAACTGCCTTGCCGACTCGCGCGTCCCGCCTTTTTCGACGTAATCGTATAGATGAGGCGCGAACTCGACCGCTTTCTCTCGCAAAAACCTAACGGCCGGCGTGATCGGATAGTGCATATCGTTGGAGGCGGAAACACGAGCGGTAGCGAGTGTGTTGAAACATTGACCTGCGCGATCAGAACACCCTCCTTACCGGTCGGGTTTCCGCCTGATCTCTTTATACCGAAAACACGTCGTCAGGTGGTCGTTGACGAGGCCCGTCGCCTGCATAAATGCGTACATTATCGTCGAGCCGACGAAGTTGAATCCGCGTTTACGCAGGTCTTTCGAAAGTGCATCCGAGATGTCAGTCTTTGCAGGAACGTCCGTGAGGATCTTGCGTTCTCCGTCGATCGGTTTGCCGCCGACAAAATCCCAAACGTATCTGTCGAACGAACCGAATTCCCTCTGCACTTTCAAGAAAGCCTTTGCATTTGCGACCGCGGAATTCACCTTCAAACGGTTGCGGATGATGCCCGGATCGAGCAGCAGCTTTTCGATCCTTGCGTCCGAAAAACGTGCTACCTTCGCCGGTTCGAAATTCGCAAAGAGTCGCCGATAGTTCTCGCGTTTTGCGAGGACGGTGTCCCAACTCAGACCCGCCTGCGCACCTTCGAGGATCAAGAACTCGAAGAACAGCCGGTCGTCACGCACCGGCACGCCCCACTCGGCGTCGTGATACGGAATATTCAGTTCGTTCCTCGCCCAGCCGCAGCGTTTCATAGAGGAATTTAGCGTTCGAGCTTATAGACCTCCATCGTGCAAACTTGCGGATTTTCTTTGAACGCCGGCACAATGGACATCTTTCCCGTCGCTCGCACGACATCTTTGTTGAGGGCGATCTGGCTCCCTGCGTCGTCGCGAACCTTGATGTCCTCCTTCTTATATCCGCTCTCCAGCTTGCTGACCGTGTCTGCCCCTGTACCTTCTTCGATATCGACACGCATCTTTTTGTCGCTGCCTAGAGACTCAAGCAGTACGAACCCGCAATTGAGCCGCCCGCCGCCAATGTTCGAGCAAAAAACGCTGCCGTCATCGGCAAGGACGCCTTTCACTTCGAGCGTCTTACCGTCTTGCCCGGCGTCGCAAGCCTTCGACATCTCGACGGGCTCACCCTTTACTGCACAGCCCGCAATAGTCGCCGCAAGCGCGACCATCAAGAATATTCTCACCTTCATTTTTCACTCCTCGCCGTGCGGGAAACCGGCTGTCTCCAATACTCGTTTCGCCTGCCGAATATGGCGTTTTGTATGCTCGACAAGAACCGTATATGCGTCGTCGAGCTTGTATGTCATCAACGAGAGGAACGGCGACGTAACGACCACTTTTTGGCGGTCAGCGGAAGCAACTGCCGAGATCTTACCGCACACTTCGGCGATGTTCGCCGCGAATTTCTCCACGATGTCTGAAGGCAGATCGCTCGGCGGTACTATCGTCTTCGACGGAGCCTTTGCCTTCTTGGAATCCTCGGTAACGGCCTTGATCAGAAACCGTCCGAAGAATCCGGTGAGCGGCGAATTATTTTGCCAAAATGTGTTCTTGCGGTTGCCGCTCGCAAGTTTCTCGAACTCAGGATAGAACTGTTCGTTCGTCAGTATCAAATGATCCAGGCACTGCGCGACGCTCCAGCTTTCCGCCGCCGGCTTCCAATTAAGCTGCTCCACGGATAATGAACCGAAGGAACCGCGTACGTCTTCGGCAGTATTCTTTAATTCCGAAATGATGATGTTGATCCGTTCGTCCATTTCCTCGATCTCCTCATACGTGAAGTCTGCCAGCCAAACTGTCATCCCGTCGCGACCAACGAACTCTACAATACACCCGGTATCAGCCTTGTGAACAACCGTTCCGATGTCCCCAATTCGCGGATATCGCTTCACGCCTTCTGTACCGTCGAAAAGGCGGGCGGGTTCATTGATCTTAATGACCCGAACAATTGAATACTCTTCCATTTTCCGATAGCTCCGTAGGAGCGAAATGTTTGTAGCACGCATCTCAACAACACTCGAAGCTCCGAAGGAGCGACATTCGTCATTTCGCCCCTAACGGGGCTTGATACTTTTGTTGCATTCGTCGTTCTACAAACCTTTCGCTCCTAACGGAGCTGCTTAGGTAACGCCCTCAATTCTCGTCTCCCTTTGCGGGGAACTTTTCCTCCGATGCAGTTCAACGCCACCGTCCTCTTACCGTGCTAGCCTTCGACAAACCTCTGTGCTCTCCGTGTCCTCTGTGGTAAACCGATCTTCTGACCGGCGTTCTCCATTCTCAATTCTCAATTCTCAGTTTCGCAGCGGTTTGCCTGTCTTTAGCATCGCGGCGATCCGCTCCTGAGTTTTTCGCATACCGCAAAGCGAGAGGAAGGCCTCGCGTTCGAGATCGAGAAGATACTGTTCCGAAACTTCGGCACGATGGTTGATCGTGCCGCCGGCGAGAATGTGCGCTAACTTGCCGCCGATAACTTTATCATGTTCGGAAATGAAACCGCCTCGGTTCATCATATGGATCGCAAGCTTCATTGCGGACTCGGCGGATTCGCCAAAAACCGTAACATCCTTCCGCTCGACGGGAGCGACAAACCCGCTCGACGCAAGGTTCAGGACCTCTTGCTTCGCGTCCTGAATGAGCCGGTCGCCGTTCATCGAGATCGAATCACAAGCTGCGAGGAATCCGAGCTCGCGCGCTTCTTGAGCGGAAGTTGCGACCTTGCCCGTGCCGATCGTCTCGAACGTCTTCTTGAGAAAAGCGATCGGGTCGGCATCAGGCGCCTTTGCCCACGCATCGCCCGCACGCATCGCCATTTCCTTCGTGCCGCCGCCCGCAGGGATCACGCCGATGCCAACCTCGACAAGCCCGATGTAAGTTTCCGCCGCGGCACGCACGCGATTGCCGTGCAGCGTGATCTCACACCCGCCGCCGAGCGTCAGTCCGTACGGCGCCGTAACGACGGGCTTTGCCGAATATCGCATCCGCATTACGGCCTTCTGCAGACCGCGGATCATCATCTCGATGTCGTCCCACTCTTCTTCCTGTGCGGCAAGAAGGAGCATCATGATATTCGCACCGGCCGAGAAATTTCCGCCCTGATTGCCGATCACAAGGCCCGCAAAATTCTTTTCCACCTCGTCGATCGCAGCGTTGATCATGGCGATGGTATCGCCGCCGAGCGAGTTCATCTTCGAGTGGAATTCGAGGCACGCGACGCCGTCACCGATGTCGATGAGCGACGCTCCTGCATTCGACTTGATGACGCCTGTGCGGTCCTTTACGTCTTTGAGCACAACCACGCCTGGACGAGCCGGCACCTTTTTGTAGCCGCCGTTCACGAGGTCGTAGAATTCCGTCTGGCCGTTCTCACGTTTGTAGAAGGCGGTCGCCCCCGCCGCGAGCATCTTCTCGATATTCGCCGGTATCGCTGCACCTTCCTTTCGCATACGCTCGATGGAACGCTCAAGCCCGATCGCATCCCACGTCTCGAAAACACCGATCTCCCAGCCGAAACCCCACTTGATCGCGTTGTCGATCTCGACGATCGTGTCCGCGATCTCAGGGATGCGGTTCGCAGAGTATCGCGACATCCGCGAGATCGTTTTCCAGAGGAATTCGCCTACGCGGTCCTCGCCCCATACGAGCGTGCTGATGCGTTTCGGCAGGTCGTCGATCTGCTTTGCACCGTCGATCGAGGGGAACTTCGCCTTCTGCTGTGGTTTGTATTCGAAGGTCGAAAGGTCGAGTTCGAGGATCGTGCGATTCCCTTCCGCATCCTTCGATTTTTTGAAGAAACCGCCGCCCGTCTTATCACCTAGAATTTTTGCCGCAAGCATCTTTTCGATCACGCCCGGCAGCCTGAAAACTTCGCGGTCCTCGTCCTCCGGAATGGCCGGATAGAGATTGTTGTTGACGTGTGCGAGCACGTCGAGGCCGACAAGATCCGACGTGCGGAACGTCGCAGACTTCGCATGGCCGATCGCCTTGCCGGTCATCTGATCGACCGCGGTCGGCGTAAAGCCCATCGCGATCATTTCGTGCACGGTTGCCATCATCCCGAAAGTACCGATGCGGTTCGCGATGAAATTCGGCCTGTCCTTTGCTGGAACAACGCCCTTTCCTAGCCGCTGATCGAGGAAACCCGCGATGCCGCACGAGATCTCGCCGCTCGTATGCTTGCCCGGTATCAGCTCGACGAGCTTCATATATCGCGGCGGGTTGAAAAAATGTATCCCGACGAAATGAGCCTTGAAATCATCTGAGAATGGCTCAGCTATCGCGTCAACCGGCAGGCCGCTCGTGTTCGAAGCGATCACGGCCGTCGGCTTACGAAACTTGTCCACCTCGGCAAAAAGTTTGTGCTTGATCTCAAGGTTCTCGACAACTGCCTCGATCACGAGATCACATTCGCCAAGCTTAGCGAGATCGTCCGCGAAGTTGCCCAAGGTGATGAGGTTTGCGTTCGCAAGCGACATAAAAGGCGCAGGCTTGAGCTTTTTCGCAGCCGCAAAAAGCGAGTTCACGATGCGGTTCCGTACCGCCGCATCCTCCAGCGCGAGTCCTCGCTTTTCTTCGTCCGGCAGCAGCTCCTTCGGAGCGATGTCTAACAGCAAGGTTTCGACACCCGCGTTCGAAAGATGTGCAGCGATCGCGGCACCCATTGTTCCCGCACCCAGTACGGCGGCTTTTTTTATCAGCATAGTTCGAAATGGCTCGGCGCCCATTGGCATCGGAAAAGCTTGGCGTCGCAGCACTCGCAATTATACTGAATGAGCATTCATTCAGCAAGGCTGTCGGGACTACGTTGGACCTTTTCGGCTGCCCAACATAAGCGATGATAAACAACCTGCACACGTCTTAGAAGCACAGATTTCACAAAACGTATCAAACCGCACAAAATGTATCAAAGTGCACGATTTGCACGAAATGCACAGAATGTATCAAAGTGCACAAAGTGCACAGGCAGTGCGCCGTCGGGCGTGCCCTTTGGCAGTCGAAGTTGGGCTTGCCCTTTGGCAGTGCGGTCGGGCGTGCCCGACCGTCGATGCCATACAGCCAACTGGAGCCCGCATAGCGGGCGACAGACCAGATCGGCAGAGAGAAAACCCACCAACAATCCCAACAAAAAAAGCGGCGGGATCGCTCCTGCCGCTTTTGTCCTAACCGATCGGGTGGCTTTTATTGTTCAGAAACCCAATCCGCATCGGAAATATTATCTTCGAGCGAGATAAATCGCGACGGCTGGGCGAACGTATATCGTTTGGCCGAAACCGAAACGACGACGCCCTGGCCCGATTCGATATTCTCGAACGCGAAGTAGCCGAACGATCCGGTGATCGCATAATGCATCGTGCCGTCTTCTTCCGTCAGCATCACGCGGACATTGCGGATGCCGTTGCCGTTCGCCGTCGTGATACGGCCCGTAACCGAAACAGGTGCTGCTGAGGGAGCGAGGACGAAACCGAAATCGTAATTGTGGTTGTTGTCGCCCGGATTGCCCGTCGTAACCGGTATCTGGAGGTAGTTGCCCGAGCTGTCATAATCGCCGTCCGAGTCCGAACCTTCGTCAAAACCGTTCTGCGAGGTCTGATCCAGCACCGTCTTGCGGAGGCCGAAAAGCGGGCCGCCGTTCGCCGAATCCTGCGGTCGGTCGAGTTTGATCGTGTAGTTCGAATTGAACTTGATGCCGCCGTTCACCTGGCCGATGTTGTCGTTCTGATCCGGGTCGGCGACAGTGCTCGAGACGAAATAATATTCACCGTTCGCATCCGTTACTGCCGTTGCGACAAGCACATTGTTCGAATCATATAGATGAACCGTCACTCCTGCAATGCCCGGCTCACCCGGATCCTGAACGCCGTTATCGTTGGAATCACGCCAAACCCGATTCCCCAACTCGATCGGCGCCGCCTCACAAAGCGGAAGGACATTGCCAAGTCCATTTGCCTTACCGAAAGTTGGGTTGAAGCCGTTTGCATAGTAACCCCGATTTTGTTGACCGGCAGATGCTCCGGAGTTTAGGAACCATCGATATCCCTGCGAATCGTAAACGTTCGTACCGGCGAGATAGATGGGATCGAAGATGCCCGCGACAAATTCGTTGTGGCCGGGGATCTGAGCCGCCGTGCCAAGGGCAACTTCAGCGTGCGGCGTGCTGTTGGGGTGGTAGTTCTCCTGATAATAGTACTCAGCACCTCCAGGCCCTTCATTCGTGTTCTGGGGTGCGGAGCCGATTCCACCGCAGCGGCCATTGCTCTCAAGCGTCCAGCCATTCGTTGGATCACCACAAGCACGCAAGATATCGCCTGCGGTGATGCCCTTTGATTCAATGCCTGTGTCGTTCGGGTTGCTGGCGGTGTTGTACCCGGTCTGGTCACCCATCCGGTCGCGAAATGACATGATCAAATTGCCATTATCGAAATCAATATCCGTGAACATAGGCTGAGGGTACGTCCAAGCACCTCCAGGGTTCTCTGCATCAAAGACCGTCGACCAGCTACGCCAAGCTCCGGGATTTCCCGGATCAGCTTGGCCACGCGGATACCGAAGGCTAAACGAGAGGACCGGATTCTGGGTATAGGTCAGCGTGGTCGGATCGACCTCAAAAACATAAGCCCAACGACCGCGATTTGCGTTACTGCCATTGCTGCAAACCGCACCAACATACACCTTTCCCTCATGATAAGAAACGGCGAAAGGCCGGTAGTAGTCAACGTTCCTGCATCTATTGCTATCCGTCGGCGTCGGAAAATCGACCCTCGTAATTGTCGTGTTGTTCAGCGTTCCCGAGGTTGGAATCTTATAGAGCCTGCGATCTGCAAGGTTCATCACGAACAGATTGGCTCGATCGTCAGACATTGCCATCCCGCCAAGCGAGGTCTTGCCGACCGCATCCCAGGCAACGTTGCCGTTATCCGTGTACCAATTAGACGTATCGTGTGCATTGGCACCGGCGGTGTTAGCGCCGAAGACAGTATTGAGATCGACATAAAGCGATGCCGTGCTGCTTGCGGGATCGACCTTGTAGATCGCTCCTGTGCCGTTCGGGCCATAGTTTGCATGCCGCTTCATAAAGGCAGAGACATAGATCATCTTATTGACCCTGTCATACGCAAGGCCAAAGGTCGTGCCGATCTCGGCCGCGCTCGCAAGATTTGTGTATCCGGGGGCCGTGAAATCGGTAAACGCAGCCGGAAAAGCTCCATTTTCTGTGCCCGTTCTCGTACTGCCGGCGCTATACGGGACTGACATCAGGGCATCCGGCCCATTGTTAGCTCCGTACGAATAAAGCTGCGACACGATGTCCGGGTTGTCCTGGCAATAATCCGTCGGACCGCTCAAAGCAAGGTTTACGTTTGTGCTCCCGTTGTTCGGAACAAACTGGACGGTCGCACCGGCATTTGTCGTTAATGTCGGAAGTGCCCCGGTTCCCGAACCCGACGTACGGCTCCGAGCCGAGGGCGTATAGCCTGTAGGAAGACCCGTAAACTCAATACGATAAGGCCCGGTTCCTGCCGAAGCGATGCTGTACGTTCCGTTCGCTGCCGAGGTTGCGGTTCCGCGGGCAGTTCCCGCCGCATCATACAGCGTAACTGTGACCCCTTGGACACCGACATCCACGGACCTTGGTGCCGCGGCGGTCCCGCCGGACGTATCATAAAGCCCGTTCTGATTAAAATCTTTGAACACACGGCCGGAATAAGTTCCGGCTTGCGGGGCGAGCTGTTTATCGTCGTCGGACCGAGCAGATTGTGCACCGGAATGGGTCGAAAGCAGGGCCGCCACAGCGATAGCTGAACAAAAGACGAGCGAACCGAGTACAGTTCTAGCGGTAAAGTAGGTCTTGGCCATAATTTTCCTCAGGGATGCGTCGGAATACAGAAGCAACGATCAAACAGTAAACTCCAAGTAAAACACTGAGAGTTTTGGCGTTAACCGTTCAATGTTCGGGGATCTAAATTTTCTGGTGAGGCGGCAGGCCGCGTTCCAAGCGCATTCGGTACGCGAACCACCAAAAATAATTTAGCAGAGGTGTTTAAGGAACGTCAACAGGAAAAAACACCAAGAAATTCCGACTCTCCACTAGCGTTTGAGGCGTTCGGCGTACATTTTCCTGAATTTTGCGACCTTCGGGGCTATAACGGCCGAGCAGTATGGTTGGTTGGGATTGTTGACGAAATACTCTTGATGATAGTCTTCCGCAGGCCAGAACTTCTCAAATGGGACGACCTCGGTAACGATAGGCCTTTCATAGACTCCCGCTTCGTCGATCTCGCGGATGACGGCCTCGGCTACCTGTTTTTGGGCTTCCGAATGATAAAAGACCGATGAACGATACTGTGTGCCGATATCGCCGCCTTGCCGGTTAAGGGTCGTCGGATCGTGGACAGTAAAAAATACGCGCAGGATGTCCGGGAAATCGATCTCCGCGGGATCGAATTCTATCTGGATCACCTCGGCGTGCCCTGTCGTGCCCGTGCAGACTTCCTGGTAGGTCGGCGAATCTTTATGCCCGCCGGAATAACCTGATACAACGCTTTCGACGCCGCGAAGCTCGTCAAAGACCGACTCCGTGCACCAAAAACATCCGCCTGCGAGAGTCGCTCGTTCAAGTGTCGCCATCTTACTTCGCACCTTGCTGACGATCGGTCAGCTCAAAAAGAAACTCGAAGATCTCGGCATGCCGCCTTGCCTGCTCGATCGTCTCACCCCAAACGTAAAGCCCATGCCTGCGGATCAGCACCGCGTTGGACGATTCATTGTCGATCAGGACATTCGCAATGACGTGGGATAACGCGACCTGATCGGCCGAATTCTCGACAATCGGTATCTTTTCGACGCGGGCCGCACTATTTGCGCCCTCGATCCCCTTTAGGGCCTCGTAATCCTTGAGCATCAGGCCGCCGTCAACAAAACATCGATCCGCAAGGAGCAGCCCGGGAACTGTCTGCGTATAGAGAATGCATCTCGCTTTTGGACGATGCCGATAGATCGCAAGATGCAGAAGCGTTTCGTCCGCCGGACGTCCAAAACCCTGAATTATCTCAGCGTCGTCATCGAGCTCGAGGAAATTTGTGTCATCAAGCGTCGCGATCTCATCACCTGCCGCAGTAATGCAAAGACGCATCGGCCTGCGTGCAAGCAGTGCGCTGTAGTTGCCGCTCCCGCCGCGTGCCCAGCCTCGTCGGTAGAACTCCTTCGCCGTTGCCGAGAGCAGCTCGACGGGACTTGCTGGTTTTTGAGTAGGTTCGGCCATTTGCCAGTCGTTATTCTTCTTCCTCGCGAAGCTTGTCTAGAACGCCAAGATCTTCGAGTGTCGTTACATCGCCCGCGACCACACCGCTCGTTGCGAGTTCGCGCAGAAGCCTTCGCATTATTTTACCTGAACGCGTCTTCGGAAGCGCATCCGTGAAGCGAATATCGTCCGGCCTTGCCAATGCCCCGATCTCTTTTGCCACATGCTCGCGAAGCTCCGCCTTAAGCTCGTCAGAGCCTTCCTTTCCGCCTTCAAGGGTGACGAATGCCGCGATAGCCTGCCCTTTTATCTCGTCGGGACGCCCGACGACAGCAGCCTCAGCGACCGAAGCGTGAGAGACGAGTGCGGATTCGATCTCCGCCGTTCCAAGGCGATGGCCGCTGACGTTTATCACGTCGTCTATGCGGCCCATTACCCAGTAATATCCACGCTTGTCGCGACGTGCACCATCGCCCGCGAAATAGACGCCTTCGATCTCTGACCAATACGCGAGTTTGTAGCGGTTGTCGTCACCCCAAAGCGTTCTGAGCATCGAAGGCCAAGGCTGTTTTACGACCAGGTAGCCGCCTTCATCGACCGATGCCGAACGCCCATCCTTTGCCATTATATCGACAACAATCCCCGGCAGAGGACGCGTCGCCGAACCGGGCACCGTCGGTGTCGCTCCCGGAAGCGGCGAGATCATTATCGTGCCGGTTTCGGTCTGCCACCATGTATCGACGATCGGACATCTTTCACCGCCGATCACCTTGTGATACCACATCCAGGCCTCGGGATTTATCGGTTCGCCGACCGTCCCGATCACCCGGAGCGAAGTTAGGTCGTGCTTGTCCGGATATTCGCGTCCCCAGCGAATAAAGGCTCGGATCGCGGTCGGCGCAGTGTAGAGGATCGTAACCTTGTGCCGCTCGATGATGTCCCAAAAACGGTCGAAGTCCGGGTGATTCGGAGCGCCTTCATACATCAGGACCGTCGCCGCATTCGCGAGCGGTCCATACACAACATACGAATGTCCCGTTACCCACCCAATGTCGGCCGTACACCAGTAAATATCGTCCTCTTTGAGATCAAAGACGAGCTTTGTCGAATACGCGGCTTGCGTTAGATAGCCGCCCGTTGTATGCAAAATGCCCTTTGGTTTGCCGGTCGTTCCCGACGTGTAAAGGATGTAGAGCGGATGCTCGGCATCGAGGTGCTCGGGCGGACAATCGGCTCTCGCCTCCTTCACAAGATCGTGCCACCAGTGATCGCGGCCTTGCTGCATGTCGATCTCGGTTCCCGTTCGTCGGAAAACGACCACGCTCTCGATCGTCGGACAATCCGCGATCGCCTCATCAACGATCGGCTTTAGCCGAATTTCGCGGCCGCGTCGATAGCCGCCATCTGCTGTGATGATCGCCTTGCAGCCGCAGTCATTTACGCGGTCTCGTATCGAATCTGCTGAGAACCCGCCGAAAATTACCGTGTGCGGCGCTCCGATCCGCGAACACGCAAGGATCGCGACGGCCAATTCGGGAACAAGCGGCATATACACCGCGACACGATCGCCCTTTTCGACACCGAGGTGTTTCAGGACGTTCGCGAATTTCGAGACTTCCGCATGGAGTTCCCGATATGAAAGCCGGCGTTCTTCGCCCGGTTCACCTTCCCAAATAAGAGCCGTTTTGTCGCCGTTCGTTTCGAGATGGCGGTCGAGACAGTTGTACGAAGCATTTATCTTCCCGCCCGAAAACCACTTCGCGTGCGGCGGTTCCCAATCAAGCACTTTCTCCCACGGCGCGAACCAATCGAGAGATTCAGCCTGCTTTGCCCAGAATGCCGGCAGATCGGCCTCGGCCTCGGCATACATTTTCTCGTAATCCTGGAAGCTCTTGACGTATGCATTTGCGGCAAATTCTGCGGATGGCGGAAAGGTGCGTTCTTCGGTAAGAACGGATTCGATCGTCGGTTTGTCAGCCATATAAGACTAGATTATAGAACATTTTACACGGCTTTTGCCTAAGCCGCTTTTGCACAAATTTCGTTGATGCCATACTCTTTATCCGTTCCCTGTTTAGCCGCCGAAAAACTATGCCGCTTCTTGAAATGCACGACATTCAAAAGGAATTTCCCGGTGTTCGTGCGCTCGACGGTGTGACATTCACACTCGAAGCCGGAGAATTCCACGCCCTTGTCGGCGAGAACGGAGCCGGAAAATCGACCCTGATGAAGGTTCTCTCCGGTGTTTATCCGGCAGGCGAATTCGACGGCCGGATCGTGATCGATGGCCGCGACCTCTCATTTTCCGGCATACGGGATTCTGAGAACGCCGGTATCGCGATCATCTTCCAGGAACTCTCGCTCGTTAAGGAACTGAGCGTCGGCGAGAACATTTTCCTTGGGCGTGCGCCTTCCCGAATGGGCGTGATCGACTGGACAGAGCTTTACAGGCAGGCGTCGAGATTGCTTGGTGAACTCGGCCTATCCATCGACCCGCGGGCAAAGGTCGGCTCCTTGGGCATCGGCCAGCAGCAGCTTGTCGAGATCGCAAAGGCTCTTTCGCGAAAGGCCAGAATTCTTGTCCTTGACGAACCGACCGCAGCACTCACAGATACCGAGGTCGAAACGCTTTTTGCGATCCTGCACGATCTGAAAACTCGCGGCGTCGGAATGATCTACATCTCGCACCGGCTCGACGAAGTTTTTCGTATGAGCGACCGCATCACCGTCTTGCGCGATGGCCGCACCGTCGCAACGCACCCGGCCGCAGAAACGACGAAAGACGGCATCATTGCCGAGATGGTCGGTCGCGAAGTCACTGACATCTTCCCCGAAACAAGACACGATCTCGGCGAAGTGGTCCTGAAGGCCGAAAATGTTGAGGTCTATTCGGCCGATGAACCGGACAAGAAGATAGTTGACGGCGTTTCCTTCTGCGTTCGGGCTGGAGAAGTTCTCGGCATCGCGGGCCTCATGGGTGCGGGGCGAAGTGAACTTCTTGCCGCGATCTTCGGCTCATGGCAAGGCAAACATTCGCTGAAGCTTGAACTTTCCGGTGACCCGACAACGATCAGAACGCCGCGTGACGCGATACGTTCGGGGATCGGATTCGTTACCGAGGACCGCAAGCGCTACGGCCTGGTCCTCGAACAGACGATCCTCGACAATATGACTCTGGCCGCGCTCAAGCGGGTCTCAGGCCGTGTTCTCACAAGCCGAACGAAAGAACGTCGTGCGGCCGTCGAACCGATGCGTTCGCTGCGAATAAAGGCTCCTTCGGTCGAGACCGTCGCCGGCACGCTCTCAGGCGGCAATCAGCAAAAGGTCGTCCTCGGCAAATGGCTGCTGACCAAGCCCAAAGTTCTCTTCCTGGATGAACCTACGCGCGGCATCGATGTCGGCGCAAAGCAGGAGATCTACAACGAAATAAACAAGCTTGCCGCGACCGGCCTTGCGATCGTCCTCGTCTCGAGCGAACTACCTGAGGTTCTCGGACTCGCCGACCGAGTGATCGTTCTGCACGAAGGCAAATTGACGGGTGAATTTTCAAAGGCGGATGCCACTGCGACCCGCGTTATGGCCGCGGCCACAGGACACGCGACCGATACTGCGTTTACAAAATGAGCGACTCAAAAAGCATACTCACCAACCGTGCGGCACTGCGTGCCTATGCGATGATCGGCGTGCTCGCGGCGATCTGGATCCTGTTTCACATCATTACGCCCGGGCACACGTTTTTGACCCCGCGAAATCTCTCGAACCTGATGACGCAAACCGCTGTCACTGGTGTGATCGCGGTCGGAATGTTGATGGTTATCGTCTCCGGCCAGATAGATCTTTCGGTCGGCTCGATCATCGGCTTTGCCGGCGGAGTTTCAGCCTATGTGATGACGGAAATGGGCTTCTCGATGACGGTCGCCATCATCGCCGCCGTCGCTATGGGAACCGCTATCGGGCTCTTTCAGGGTGCGTTGACCGCGTACGTGAATATTCCGTCCTTCATCGTCACGCTCGGCGGTCTCCTCGCATGGCGCGGCGCCGCGAAATGGCTGCTCGGCGGGAACACGATCCCGGTCTCGGACGAAATTTTCAAGGGCATAGGCAACGCCAACCTTCCGGTCGAATACGGTTGGATCGTCGCGGCGGCCGCTGTCGCGATCGTCGTCTATGGCGCTTATCGACGCGCGACCTCGGAAACAGGCGAGAACGGCAGCGGCCTTTCGCGTGAACTCCTTAAGGCGGCGTTTCCGGCCGCAGCGATCGTCGCGTTCATAGCGATAATGAACGCGTGGCAAGGCGTGCCTGTTCCTGTCGTGATCTTTCTCTGTGTCGCATTTTTGGGAGCGTTCATCACGAATTCGACGGTCTTTGGGCGATACCTCTATGCGATCGGCGGGAATGCGGATGCCGCCCGGCTTTCGGGTATAAACAACCGTTGGAACGTGCTCAAAGTTTTTGGCGTACTAGGTGCCCTGACGGGGATTGCGGCTTTGATCTTTACAGCACGCGTCGGCAGCGCACTTCCCGACGCCGGCACACTCAAGGAACTCGACGCGATCGCCGCGTGCGTAATTGGCGGTGCGTCGCTCGTCGGCGGCCGAGGGACCGTTTTCGGAGCATGTCTCGGGGCGTTGATAATGGCGAGCCTCGACAATGGGATGTCGCTCGTCGGCGTTCGAGATTTTATGCAGGACATCATCAAGGGATCGATCCTCGTCATCGCCGTCGGCCTCGATATGGCAGGAAGAAAGCAGAGTTAGATGCGCCGCCTGACCTATAGATTTCTTTCCCTACGCACCAAAGACTGCTAGATTTACTCTCAAGATGGATAAGACTTTAACACCGGTAAAAGAGGAGATCGCGTCCTTGCTCGAACGCCTTCCGGCTAACGCTACGATCGAGGATGTTCAATATCACCTGTATGTGATCGACAAGGTGCATAAAGGACTCGAATCTATCGAACGCGACGGCGGACTAACTCACGAACAAGTAGAGAAAAAATTGGGCAAATGGCTCGTAAATTGATTCCTACCCCCCAATAAAGCTCATTGTCCGAGACGGTTGGACGAAATCCTTGTCGTTGATGTGGTGGCTGGCTTCTTTTTGGTAAACGCAGCTTTCGATGAACGCCGCAATTTGCTCATCCGTGGCGTCGGAGCGTAAGAGCGAGCGAAGGTCGTGTTCGCGTTCTGAGAAAAGGCAGGTGCGGATCTGGCCGTCGGCGGTCAGGCGCACACGCGAGCATTGCCCGCAGAACATATCCGTTACGGGTGCGATTATGCCGATCTCACCGGGGGAGCCGTCGGCAAATGTGTATTTCCACGACGTGCCGGCACCGCGTTTCGTTTCTTTTAACGTCAGCGGAAATACCTCGTTGATCCTGTCCCGCATTTCTGCTCCGGACACCATAGCCTCTCGGGTCCAATTCTGGTCGGAATCGAGCGGCATAAACTCGATAAATCGCATCGTGATGTTCTTCTTGCGTGCAAACCGGGCAAACCCTACCAACTCGTCATCATTTCTGCCACGAACAATGACCGCATTTACCTTTACGGGATCAAAACCCAGGTCTTTGGCCGCATCAATTGCGGCAAGCGCACGGTCAAGCGCATCAACACCTGTGATCTCCTTGAATCGCTCGCGTTGTAGGCTGTCAAGGCTCAATGTTACGCGATCAAGGCCCGCATGCTTTAACGCCTCGGCATATCGCGGAAAATCAAATCCGTTGGTCGTCAACGCAAGGTCCTTGAGCTGCGGCTTCAGCAGTGAGAGCTTTTCAACAAGCAGCGGAACGTCGCGGCGGATCAGCGGTTCGCCGCCGGTTAGACGTATCTTTTCGATACCGAGTGACACGAAGATGCGCGAAATATGAAATATCTCTTCGAACGAAAGGATCGTGTCTTTGCGTGCGAGTGCGGGCTTTCCGCTTGGCAGACAATAGAAGCAGCGAAAATTACAGCGATCGGTCAGCGACAGTCTCAGATCGCGGATCGTTCGCCCGTATTTATCGCTCAAAGCCATAACTCAATCATAGCGTTTGCCGCGGAGTAGTGTTAGTCGCGACAGCACGCGCGTTGCGTTTAAGGCCCGATAGCTTCGCGCGTTTTATCGCACTCTTACGGAAGCGCGCGACGTAGTCTTCGTGTTCGATGTTCGCGATCGCATCGAGGTCGAGCGACGTTTCGAGTTCCCGCGGCTCGAAACGCGCTTCCGTCGTCGGCTTCTCGAAACGGTTCCAAGGACAGACATCCTGGCAGATGTCGCAGCCGTAGATCCAGCCTTCGAGATGCTCGGCGATCGGCTGCGGCATCTCTTCGTCCCGAAGCTCGATGGTCGCGTACGATATGCATTTTGAGGCATCCACGACATAAGGTTCGGTTATCGCACCGGTCGGACACGCGTCGATGCAGGCGGTGCACGAACCGCAATAATCCGCGACGACATCGTCGTCATATTCGAGAGCGGCATCGACGAGGACCGCTCCAAGGAAGACCCATGAGCCGAGATCCATCGTGATGACATTCGAGCTTTTCCCAAGCCAACCGATCCCCGCCCGGACGGCCCACGCCTTGTCCATGAACGGCGTCGTATCGACGCAGATCTTCGTTTGGATGTCGGGTGATATCTCCCGCATTTTCTCGACGAGATCCTTTAGTTTTTCGCGAAAAACGTCGTGATAGTCATCGCCCCACGCATACCGAGAGATCTTTCCCTTTGAGGGGTCGTGCTCGTGCGTGTGCGGAGTGTAGTAATTCAAGGCCGCGACGATGACCGAACGCGCGCCCGGAAAGAGGATCTGCGGATCGGCGCGTTTCTCCGGTTCGCGCTCCATCCACGCCATCGACGCCTGAAATCCGTCGGCAAGCCATTTGCGAAATCGCCCTTCTTCGGCAGAAAGCTTTTCGGCCCGCACGATGCCGACACGGTCGATGCCGCATTGGAGAGCGAGAGCCTTGATCTTTTGAGAGGTCAGGTCCATAGATCCAAAGTATCGCATAACCAAAAGAAGTACGGGCTCGGAGAGCAAGTCGCCTTCCGAACCCGTACGATGCTTTTATAAGGCGTCAACGCCCTAAGAAAGGCTAGAAGTTCAGCTTGATGCCAAACTGGAATTGTCGCGGATCATACGCCGCGGTCGGCGAGCTGTAATACTTGCCGCCCTTCTTCTGACCAAACGCGTTGACCGCCGTATAGAAAGGATTGGCCGCCGCTTCGTTGAACCGGTTGAAGAGGTTAAAGCCCTCCGCGATCAGTTCTATGTTAAAGCGTTCGTTAAAGCGAATGCGACGCGTAATGCGAGCATCGAACGACATGTAGTTGTGCGTAACGCCCATATTGCGGCCGAGGTTACCGTTGGCCGGGAATACGCCCTGCAAACAGTTCGCATCGATGGCCGTTGCACAAAGACTGCCGTCTGGACGAACCGTAGGCCTTTCGTTCGTGCTCTGGAAATCACCGTTCGAATCGCCCGGAGCGATGATATTGAACGGACGTCCCGAACTGAATTCGAAGATCGGCGAAAAAGTGAATCCATGCATGAATCTCTTAAAGCCGCCCTGCGAACGCCAGTTATCAGGCGTCGAGAAAACACCGCTGAAAACGAATCGATGCCGCTGATCAAATAGAGAATCCGAACGCTCAGCACGGAAGTTCGTGTTGTCCTGCGGTTTCAGCAAGGTCTGAAGATCCGACGAATCGTCGATCGAGTGCGACCAGGTATAGCTCGCGTAGAACTGCATTCCGGTCGAAAAGCGTTTCTTCATCTCGATGTTCAATGCGTTGTACGACGAATTGCCGTCGGAAAGCTGTGCGTTAACGTCCGCGTACGGATTGATCGGGCCCGGTGCTCTCACGGTTCCGGCCAACTGCGCATCGAAGATCGCCTTGTTGACGAGTCCGCCGGTTACCGACGCAACGAAGAAGTAGTTCGGACCGAGGCGTCGGAAATAATCCGCGGCGATCGGGCTTACGAAGCGCTCGCCTGTCGTGTTGTTGACCGCGATCAGGCCCGGTATAACGACAGTGAAGAGAGCGTTGCTCGCGGTCGGCATCGGGAAGAAAGCAGCCATTGAAAGGCTCGTCGGAAAACACGATGGTGCGTTCGGTGTTGCGGTCGTGCAGCCCGGGAATGCCGGGTTGTTAACTGCAAAACGGCGGAAATTCTCCCGCATATTGGCCGTGCTCACAGTATTGACATCCTGCGGATGGCCAAGATGGTGGGCATTCACCATGATGTAGCTTGCCGAAAGGCTCATATTCTTGCCGATCATATGCTCGACCGAAAGGTTGGCCTGAACGGCTTCCGGATATTGGAAATCCTTCGAAACATTGAGCGTAAACGGCAGGATCGGGCCAAAGCCGGTAAATGTTCCCGGATTGAATCTCTGATAACCGTAGAGATACTGTGCCGAGGAGGCAACGCCCGGAGTTATCGCAGGGCCGCAGATCCCCGGAACAGATCCCTGCACGCCGCAGACCGTTCCCTGAAACACCTGAAAAGCATTGAACAATCCCGTCGGCGAAGGCCCGCCGATCGGCAAAAGTGTCGCCTGCTGCTGCTGCGAGCCGTCACCAATATTCGAGTTGAATGCAACGGCCAGAAGCGGGTGATCGTAGAAGAGGCCAAGTGCTCCGCGAACCACCGTCTTACCGCTTCCCCAAATATCCCACGCAAATCCGAAGCGCGGAGCCCAGTTATTCTTATCCCGCGGGAACCCTTGCGTTACATTCAACGCGTCCTGAGCTACCTGAATATCTCCGGGCGTCAGCGAGATACCGGTGAGCGGATCTCTAAAGCCCGAAGGCGCATATTCCTTCGTGAACTCAATATCGTATCTAACGCCGTAATTGAACGTTAGATTTCGTCTGATACGCCACGTATCCTGGCCAAAGAAAGCCATCGGTTTGTTGCTCAGCGAACTGTTCGGATCGCCAAAGCCCTGAAGGAACACCGACGGAAAACCGAGGCCGTACGTTTGGATCGGAGTGAAGGCCGGTCCCGTACACCCGGTGATCAAGGTGGAGCAAGACTGCTGGCCGAAATTGAAAAGCCCCGGGAAATTCAACTCGAATTTCGCGTTGCCATAGATCGTGCCAAGATCGACACCAAATTTCACTGTATGATCTTTCGGAGCCCACGTAACATTGTCGCGAACCTGGATACGATTCTCACGACGATCGACAGGCGAGAAAGGATTCGATCCGACAAAACCCGTACCGGCTATCTGGTGAGCGACGCTAGGTACGGCCGAATCGAACTTTGCATCGCGGCGGCCGAAGTTGACGTAAAGCTCATTGAGCATATTCCTCGGCCAAACGCTCGTAAGCGACGCGCCGAATGAAAAGTCTTTGATCTTCTGAATTCCCGTGCGCGAATAATCGTTCTGTCCCATCGTCTGGTTCTGCGACTCATCCTGAATACCGGTCAGTGTCCCGGGATTGTATCCAAGACGTACGCTCAGGTTGTTGTTGTCGTTCAAAACCTGGTCAAACCGAAGCGATGTGAAGATCGAGCCTTCTGAGACAGGAAATACACGCTGAAGCTGGCTCAGCGGACGGAAGGCCACGAATTGTCCGGCCGTATTGCGCGTAAGGGGAATAGGCGTACCCGAAAGGATGAATCTTGGACCGATCACCGAACCTTGCGGTACGCCGAGTCCGGGAAGGAAGTTGATCAGGGTGCTTCCGCCGTAAAGCGCGGTCTGCGTGCCCGTCGAGGCGAGCTGTGCGTAAGCGATCGCTTGTGAAGGATTCGTTGTGAGCGTTGACTGAATGAAAGCCGCCTGTGCCGCCGTCAGCCCGTTGAATGTCTGCGACATGGGAAGATATGGAGCACCGATGATCACGCTCGACGTTGCACCGCCAACTATGTCACCGGTAAAGAATCCGGATTCGTGGCGGGAGCGACGCTCGACGGAAAAGAAAAAGAATGAGCGATCGCGTGCGATCGGGCCGCCGAATGTGCCGCCATATTGCGTACGCGTATAGGCAGGCTTCTTATTCGGATCGCCGTCAATGACCGGTGCGAAAGCATTGCGTGCCTGTATGCTCTTGTCACGAATGAAGCCGAAGACATTCCCGTGGAAGTTATTGCCGCCGCGCTTTGTAACGACGTTCACGATACCGCCCGTCGCACGTCCGAACTCAGGCATATAGGAATTCGTCGTTACCTGATATTCCTGAACGGCCTCCATCGAGACGGTCGTCCGGGCCGCGTTAATGGAATTATCCGTAAAGTCTGCACCATCAACCTGCACGAGGGTCGAGCGCCCGCGTTGGCCGCCAATATTCAACCCCGAAGTTGGCGCCGGCCCGATCGGGCGGCCATTATCGCGGCCCACCGTCGAGATCGTCAAAGCAAAACCTGTTGCGCTGCGCTCGTTGATCGGGAGATTTTCGATACGAACCTGTTCGATGGTATTCGATACCGTTGTTCTGGTCGTTTCGACAAGTTCGGCGTCGCTGCCGGAAACAGTAACCACAGCATCAGGCGTTCCGATCTCGAGCTTGACCGTAAGATCCGCGCTCTGGCCGACAGTAAGCCTGACCGGCGAAATAACGACCTTCTTGAAACTTGGCGCCTCGGCGGTGATCTCATATTGCCCGGCCGGCAGGCCGATCAACTGGTACGTGCCGTCAGATTTGCTGACCGTTGTTCTCGTCGCACCGGTAGCGGTCTGCTTGGCCGAGACGGTCGCTCCGGCGACGACTGCTCCGTTCGGATCGACGACCGTGCCCGAAAGGTCGGCGGCAGTCGATTGCGCCTGTGAAAATACAGCGGCCGCAAGCAGGCAGACCGCAAACGCAGCGACAAGAATACGTGCCGCCGTCTGAAAAACTCTGGACGGATATGGGGTCATTTGAGCGATTCTCCTTATGTACCTCAGAAATTTTTGGGCTTCAAACCTGTTTGGGATGCCGGTTTTAGCAAGCCATTTTAGGCTGCACCATACGTAGAGATGGCCGGATAAGCGTTAGTTCCAAAGATGACCTTCATCTTGCACGGAACCTGTTTGCTGCCACAGTTTTGAAAAGAAAGATTAACTTCCGAAGTTTTACTCTAAATGAGTGATTTAAGCAAGTAAAAATCTTCGGTTTTTAGAGAATTTCGCGAAAAGAATTCACGAGGCTTAGCAGATGCAGCAACTCGCCGTACAATATGTTCGGAATTGAGGTCGTAACGCCTGCTCATCTTATGCAAATCATTCCGATCTCTATCCCGACGCCGTTCTATGTCGGAGATGTCAATGTTTATCTGATCCGCGAGGATCCGATAACGCTCATTGATGTTGGTCCTAAGACCGCGGAAGCCGAAAAGGCTCTGTCTGAAGGCCTCGGACGCGAAGGATTATCCTTCAAAGACATTCGACGGATCGTCCTTACACATTCGCACGAAGATCATTGCGGCCTCGCAAAAAAGGTCCGCGACCAGGCCTTGAACGCAGAGGTATTCGTTCACGAATGGGAGACCGGCCATCTTTTCGGCCGCCTCGCGCAGGACGAGCATCGCGATCTCCTGCTGCGCAGCGGTGTCCCGGCCCGCATTTTCGACGAGATGCAGGGGCTTTATTCCGAGATCAGCCTTTTGACGGATTCGCTTAGCGAAAGCGAATACGAACATCTGCAGGACGAGATGGAACTCGAGTTCGACGGCGGGTCGCTGACCGTACTCCACACACCCGGACACACGCCCGGTTCGTGTTCGTTTCTTCGTGCTGCGGATCGGACGATCATCTGCGGTGACTGTGTCCTGAAGCGAATAACCCCCAATCCGATGCTCGCCCCCGATCCGCACGATCGGACGAAGCGATTCCCCGCCCTTGCTGAATATCTCGTCTCGCTCGCACGGATCCGTTCACTTTCGCCGACGCTTGCCTATGGCGGACACGGCGGATCGATAACCGACTTCGACGAGATCTTTCATCGCTATGTCCGCTCGATCGACGAACGCCAAAAGAAGGTGATATCGCTCGTCGGCGGTGGTTCAACGGCCTTTGAGGTGGCAAAGAGGCTGTTTCCAGACTCTTTCGACCACGGCGTTCATCGGTTTCTGGCAATATCCGAAGCGATAGCGCATCTCGATTATGCTCACGGAAACGGCCGCGTTTCGGTCGAGTCTAGCGGTGGCATCGAGATCTACAAGGCGGAATAGATCGCCGAGGAAGGAACAAGTTGTCCCGCTCGTATGCAGTTCTCCGCGGCCGTATTTATTGCCGTAATGCCTGAGAACCCTGGAAAGTTCCTCAACCGCTGCGTAACGGTGGAATCGATCACTCGCCGTCCCTCATCATCGCCAAAGAGCTGCGCGATCGTGTAGTTTGAGCGGTCCTGTCCAAGGGCACTGCCGCCGACCGGTTCCCAAAAATGGTCGATCACGAACCGAGCGAGCTTGCGGGAGATCGGGCGATCCCGAAGCTCGATGCGGGCACATCTCGAGTAGAAGTGGGTGTGCAGCGACTCTTCGCGAAGGATCGCCCGAAGAATTGGCGTAAGCACCGGATGATCCGCCTTTGCCATCAATCGCCGATACCCTTGACCCGTCGTCAATTCGTTGATCGCTCCGAACATCATATGTGTCCCGGCGAATTGCTTGCCGATAAGATTCGTTAGAGTTGTGATTGCGTAAGTATGGGCCTTGTAAAACCGGCCCACTGAGGCCCGAACGCTGTCTTGCCACGCACCGTCAGTTTCGTAGCCCAACTCGTTCAGGAAACGATTCAACAGTTGACCGTGTACGAGTTCTTCTTCGCCCCAACGTTCCATAAACTTGGAAATATGCGGGTCGCGGCCGGTCGGCGTTCGCCGAAGTTCGCGATAATACATATCCGTCAGGCTCTCGACGTCCCGCATATAGAAAAGCACCGGAACAAGTTCCTTTGGGAAGCGATGCCGCCGCACTTCGGCCCACCGGATGCCCGACAAAAAGCCCGGAGTAAGGCTTGAGGGCTGAGCTTCGTACCAATCAAGGACGTCTTTCTTTGTTTTAAGTGTCATAAGCTGCCGCTAGAAACCGAAACGAGGCTTCTGCTTATAACCAGAATTCGCCAAAATACTGATTTCGGTTTCACGTCCGCAATGGTCGGAATGCTATATTCAAGGGTATATGAAGTATTCAGTCTTGTTATTCGTTTCTATACTTGTTCTTAGCGTCAATTTCGCAGCTCAAAACACCTCCCTAAAGGTCGAGGGCGAAAAGCACCTCGCCAACATCAAGCAGCTGACGTTCGGAGGTGAAAATGCGGAAGCTTACTTCTCGTCTGACGGCAAGCGTTTGATCTTTCAGTCAAAACGCGACGAGCACAAATGCGATCAGATCTATACGATGAATGTCGATGGTTCGAACGTAAAACAGGTCTCCGATGGAGAAGGCCGGACGACGTGTTCGTATTTCTTCAAGGGCGGAAAGAAGATCCTCTATGCCTCGACCCGCGGGGGCTCGAAGGATTGTCCGCCAAACCCCGATTTCTCGAAAGGCTACGTTTGGGCCGTCTATCCTGATTACGACATCTATACCGCGAACGCGGACGGCAGCGGTCTGAAGAAGCTGACCGATACGCCCGGCTATGACGCCGAAGCAACGATAAGCCCCAACGGCAAGAAGATCGTATTCACGTCTGAACGTGATGGCGACCTCGAGCTGTACTCGATGGACACGAACGGCAAGAACGTAAAACGCCTTACGCACGAACCAGGCTACGACGGCGGTGCGTTCTTTTCGCCGGACAGCAAAATGATCGTCTATCGCGGTTCGCACCCGACCGACCCGAAACTCATCGAGCGTGACAAGCAGTATCTGAAAGAACACCTCATCGTGCCAATGGTCTTTGAGGTCTGGGTAATGAATGCGGACGGCTCGAACAAACGCCAGGTCACAAACCTTGGAGTTGCAAGTTTTGCTCCGTATTTCACGCCGGACGGCAAGCGGATCATCTTTTGCACGAATTACTTCGCTACCGACCCGAAGAAGCGGAATTTTGACCTAGCTGTGATCAACATCGACGGAACCGGCCTCGAACGCGTTACGTTCAACGATTCGTTCGACGGATTCCCGATGTTCTCACCCGACGGCAAGAAACTCGTCTTTGGTTCGAATCGCAATGCGGCTCACCCCGGCGACACGAATGTGTTCATTGCGGATTGGGTCGATTAGCCGCGGTTCAGGCCACAAATATTAAGCAAAATGATCAGGCGGGTATTTTTCCCAACAAAAGGATGACGGATATCCCTTTTACCAAATTTCACGGTTTTGAGAACGATTACATCGTCCTTGAACGTACTCCCGCGATCGGGAAAGATACATCGCAATTCGTAAGGGCGATATGCGATCGTCACACCGGAGCCGGTGCTGACGGTGTCGCCCTTTTGTCGAAGCTTGACGGCGACATCGCCGACTATGACTGCGAGATCATAAATCCCGACGGTTCGATCGCAACGTTTTCCGGCAACGGCACTCGTTGCGCCGCCGCACATTTGGTCAAGGCCGGCCGATCCACGGGCGAGAATCTGCGTCTTAGAACTAGGTCCGGCATCAAGAGCTTTGTTCTCTTGAAGAACGACAACGATGTCAAATTTGATTTTGCGTCCGAGATCGGCAGACCGAAGTTTTCCAGCAGCGAGATCCCGATGATCACGGCAAGAGAAGTTGATGCCGTGGTCAACGAACCTATCTTGGTCGGCGATTCTACGCTAACGATATCTGCGGTCAACGTCGGCAATCCGGTCGCCTGTATGTTCGTGCCGGATTTCGAACTCGATTGGCGTGCGATCGGGCCGCGGATCGAAAGCCACGAGCGTTTCCCGAGTAGGGTTAACATGGTATTTGTCCGTGTTGTCGATCGTCATAATGTCGAGATCCGTATTTGGGAACGCGGTGCCGGAGAAACGTCAGCATCGGGCACTTGTTCCGTCGGAGCCGCTGTCTTGTCCGCTCTTCAGCTCAAGACCGAACGGAAGGTCGATGTCCATTCGCCTGGCGGCATTACAAAGGTCGACTGGCGCACTGCTGACGATGAGGTCGTCATCACCGGAAGCGCGGAATTCGTTTACTCAGGGCTCTGGCCGGCCGCGGCGAGCCGCAGTGCTCGGAAATCTTGACTTATCGCCGAACGCGATAGATACTTTTCTCGCATCACACGATCTCAAAATAGGCTGAAAAACAAATTATGAAAAAAATTGGTTTGCTACTATCCGTCTTGTTGCTGTTCGCCATCGGCATTTCGGCTCAGGAAACGGGATCTTCCACGGCTGCTGCTTCCACGGCCAAAACAAGTAAGTCGAAGCCGCGCGGCCCCGTCTTTAGGCCTACGGCCGCACAGGTAAAGAGCGGCCAGCAGGTTCTGATCGACGCAAAACTGCTGGTCGGCGAAGCTACGGGCAAGTACACGAATGAGACACGCGAGGCGATCCGCAGCTATCAGAAGGCGAACAGCCTCGACGTGAATGGAAAGTTCGACAAAGCAACGCTTGAAAAGATGAACATCCCGCTGACCGACCACCAGCTCGGAAAAGCGACTGAAAAGAAGGCGGAGGACGCAACCTCATCTCATGATGGCCACAAGCGGCCCGCCCCATTCCGAGCAAACGCCGATCAGATCAAGGCCGCACAGAAGATCCTACAAGACCAGAAGCTCTTCACCGGCGAGATCGACGGCAAGTTCAGCGATGCCTTTCGCAACGCTCTCGGTGAATATAAAAAGGCGAACGGCCTCGGCGAATCAAAAACGCTGAATGCCGCAACGCTCGAAAAAATGGGCATCGCCCTTACAGACGAGCAAAAGGCGAACGTTGAGGCGATGAAGGTCTATAACGAATCGAAAGACTCGAAGAAAGACTAGCCTGCGAGGAACAACAATTATGAAGCGTCTGCTATTTGGAACAACGATAATTCTCCTTTTGGCAGGCGCTTCGTTTGCGCAAGAGTCGAACGCCGAGACGGCGATCCTGAAGGTGATGGATGACCAGGCCGCGGCTTGGAACAAGGGCGACATTGAGGGCTATATGAGAGGCTATTGGGTCTCCGAAAAGCTCACTTTTGTTTCTGGTGATACGGTCACACGAGGCTGGCAAGCCACGCTCGACCGCTATAAGAAGGGCTACGACACGCGCGAGAAAATGGGCTCGTTGACCTTTTCCGATCTTGAGATGACGATCCTTTCAAAGGATGCGGCCATCGTACTCGGTTCTTGGCATCTGCAGCGTGCCAAAGATGCCCCTCACGGCAAATTCACACTTGTCTTTAGAAAATTCAAGGAAGGCTGGCGCATCACGCTCGACCACACAAGCTAGATCGACGTCCGGCGGTGCATTTTTCACACTTTCGAACTACGATATAGATCGTGAATATTCTCATCGTCCGCCTAAGCGCGATCGGCGATATAATTCATTCCCTGCCCGTCCTTGCCGCAATAAAACGGCATCTGCCGGACGCTCACGTCTCTTGGGTAGCTGAACAGCGTTCTGCGGAGATACTCCGCGGCAATCCGATGATCGATGACCTTATCGAGGTCAACACGCGAGCCTTCAAAGGCGGACGGAGGATCGAAGATATCCTGATCGAGATGTCACGGCAGGCACGCGACATCCGCCGGTCTAAATACGACATCGCGATCGACCTGCAGGGACTTATCAAGTCGGCGGTAGCAACTCAGGTGTCGGCCGCAAAGCGGCGTTGGGGCTTCGATAAAAACGGGATGCGCGAACCCGCCGGACGCATCTTCTACACCGACACGGTAAAGATAGAGCCAAAGATCCACGTAATCAGAAAGAACCTGGCCCTTGCCGCTGCAGCGATCGGCTTTGACGCATCCGTCACGATCGAGTTCCCGATCTCGACGGAAGAACAACACCGCGCGGAAGCTAACGAGTTGATCGCCAAAACAAATGGCCGAAAGTTCGCGATCTTGAATCCGGCCGGCGGCTGGGTCACAAAACTTTGGCGGGCGGCAGACTTCGGTAAACTTGCTGACCGACTCGACAATGAGCTTGGGCTTACTCCGATCGTCGTAACCGGCCCTAACGAGAATGACCTTGCCGACATCGTTCGAGCGAACTCCGGCTCTGAACGCATCATCTTTGCCCAACCGAGCTTGAAGGGCTTTTACGAGCTTGCAAAGGCGGCGACCGTCTATGTCGGCGGCGACACCGGCCCGACTCATCTTGCGATCGCGGCGTCAGCACCTGTCGTGGGTATATTCGGGCCGACCGAATGGTGGCGCAATGGAAGCCTCGATCCGGAGGATCTTTGTGTTGAACGTACGGACATCGATTGCCGCATCGATTGCCATCGCCGCACCTGCTCCAATTGGATCTGTATGGATATCCCTGTGGACGCTGTGTTCGACGCCGTAAGGAAGCGGATCGATGCCTGATCAAAAGCAACTAAACGGCCCGACATAGCGTCAATAAACATTGAAGCAAAAAGCGGACGAAATCCGCTATACTCTTTATTGCAACTGTCAGAATTTTGCCCCAAAGGAATTTTTGCTGCATGAACAGACCAATTGCGAGACTGGCGCTCGGCCTCTTGATCGCGGCCGTTGCGTGCGGATTTGCCGCGGCACAGGAGCTTCCCACTGCAGAATCTTTTGTAGGCGAAAAGCTGCTGTTTGAGGGAAAGGTCAGCAAGATCATCCAGGGCATAGCGGTCGCGGACATCACTTTCTCATTCGAACGGTCGGGCGACAACTACCTGATCCGATCACAAGCGAAGTCGAAAGGCACCCTGGCGCGCCTTTTTCGTTTCACATTTCTTCAGGATTATGAGACGACCGTCGATCCCGCAACATTCAATGTGATCGCGACCAAGAAACACGACGTCCAACGCGAAAGGATCCGCGACAGCATTGCCGACTTCAACTATGCCGAAAAGCGCGTAACGTTCATCGAGAACGACCCGAATAATCCGACGCGTCCGCCCCGCCGCATCGCCTCTGACCTCAGTTCGCCGATGAACGACCTTGTTTCGGCGGCCTATCGCATCAGAATGATGCCGCTGAAGGTCGGCGACAAGTTCAATGTAGAGGTGAGCGATTCCGGCCTGATCTATTCGATACCGGTAACGGTCGTCAAACGCGAAAGGCAAAAGACCGAACTCGGGAAGATCTGGTGCTATCGCGTTGACCCAGGGATCTTCGGTACCAACCGGCTTATCGAGGGCGAAGGCAGCATGTCGATCTGGTTTGCCGACACCCCGCAGCGAACGCCCGTCCGAGCCGTCGTAAAATTCAGATACGGCAAATTCGATATACGAATCCAAGATCCGAAAGACGACTGATTTCCCAAAATCCCGCACCTTTCTTGAATCTCGGCGTAAAGAACCGCATACTGTTTTTTTGTCGTTCGTATGTCGAAGAAAGTCGAAAAACCGAAAGCCGAAGTTTCTGCGCTGACTACTGTCGATCCGTTTGAATCGATCGTCGATGCACCCGCAGCCCGCAAAAAGGCTGCTGCACCGCGTAAACCAAGGGTTGCAAAGGCCGCAAAGCCTGCAAAAGCCGAGGGCGCGTTCGCTGAAACGGCGGAAAAAACCGTCGAGCAGGTCCGAAAGATCAAGGTCATAAAAGCAAAAGACCGCACGCCGGAGATCGTTCAGGAAACGGTCGAAGCTGCCGAGGCACCGGCATTACAAAAGGTGAAGAAGGCCGCGGCCGCAAAGAAGCCTGTGAAGGCCGCAGCTTCAAAGAAGACCGAAAAGCCTGTTAAGGCAAAGGCTGCGACCGCTAAGAGATCAAAATCGCAGAAGAAGAAACCCGCGATTGACACCGCCGCCGAACCTATCGTCGCACCGTTAGCTGCCGAAGCACCGATCGAGGTCGAACGTTCGCGTGCGTTCAACATTCTCGCGGACGTCGAGCTTCCAAAACGGCCACGACAGAATCGAGCAAGACTCTTGATGCAGTCACCGACCAAGCTCTATTTCTATTGGTCGCTGCGCGAAGACCCTTGGCAGCAGCTTCATAAGGCCTTCGGTGAACACGGTTCGGCGGGCTATATGCTTGTCCTAAAGCTCAAAGATCTTGCTCGCGACGTTGAAGAGATGCACCGTGTCGAACGCGAAGGCAATTGGTGGTTCGAGGTCGAGCCCGATGGCAAATATACGGCCGAGATCGGTTTCTATTCGCCAAGTCGTCCGTATTTTCGCGTTGTCTATTCAAATCAGATCGCAACGCCGCGACGCGGCCCGAGCCTGCAGCCTGCACGCGACGCGGATTGGCGCATCTCGGCGAATAAATTCGCTCAAGTGCTGGACGTTTCCGGTTTTCAGCGTGATGCCTTTGATGTCGCGATGGTCGGCGATGACCACTTCGGGGCAATGGATCGCAGCGAACGTGCGTTAGCGGGCTTGATCGGGAAAACAGACCTCTCGTTCAATGGCATCTCGCCGGAAGACATTCGTTATGCGCTGCTTTCTCTCGCGACAGGGACGCCGGTCAAACAGCTTAAAGACCGTGTCGGGAGCGCCCTGTTCAACCTTCTATCCGCGAGCGGCACAGATCTCGAACCGGATGCTGCTCGGGCCGCTCTCTCTGAGCATTTTGAGGTCGACGAGACCGACTGGGCCGAGGAAGAACCGGAATTCACGTCGCTTGGCGGCAGCCGCGTGAACTTTCCAAAGCGGCTGCGAGCCCGACGTTTGCCGGCGTATTCGCCGCGATACAATCCGGTGAGTTCTTTCGCTCTTCGCTAAAGCTCGCATTTTATGCCGCTTGGATATTTCAGCCTGATCCTGCACGCGCACCTTCCATTTGTGCGGCATCCGGAATATCCCGAATTCCTTGAAGAAGATTGGCTCTACGAGGCGATCACGGAGGTCTATCTTCCGCTGATCTTCATATTCCAATCTCTTCACGAAAGCGGTGCGAGCCCGCGTCTTGCCATAAACATCTCGCCGCCGCTTTGCGAAATGCTGGCAGACGAACTGCTCCAGACGCGATACACTGCCCATCTCGAAAACCTCATCGAGCTCGCGAAAAAGGAAGAAATACGAACTCGAGACGAAGCCGCGGAGTTTCACGATGTCGCTCAGATGTATGTTGAGAATCTCACCGCGTCGCACGCGTTGTGGAATGACCGCTACGGCCGCAATCTACTCAACGCATTTCGTGAGCTGAACGATGAAGGCGTCATCGAGATCATTACCTGCGCCGCAACCCACGGCTTCTTGCCGCTGATCTCGACGCCGGAAGCAAAGAATGCGCAGATCGAGATCGCGGTCAAAAATTACCGCAAGCACTTTGGACGCCAGCCGCGGGGCATTTGGCTCGCCGAATGTGCGTATGAGAAAGGTGCTGAGAATCTTCTAAAGGCACACGGGATCGAATACTTTGTCTCCGACACACACGCGATCCTTTACGGCGATCCACGCCCGAAATATGGCGTTCATGCACCGGTCGTTTGCCCGAATGGCGTCGCGGTCTTTGCACGCGACGTCGATACAAGCCAACAGGTCTGGTCGGCGGAAAGCGGCTATCCCGGCAACGAACTCTATCGCGAATTTTACCGAGACATCGGCTGGGACGCACCGCTCGAATATCTTTTGCCGCATCTTCATTCCGATGGCGGACGCCGGCATTTGGGGCTAAAATACCACCGCATTTCACCAAAGGGCACGCCGCAGGATCGAAAGCTTCCCTACATCCCTTCGCTCGCCCGACAGCGGGCGGCAAGCGACGCCGCGGATTTCATCGGCAAACGGATCGACCAGGCGAGGAAACTTCGCGAAACTTTCGAAGGCCATCCGCCGCTCGTCGTCTCACCATACGATGCCGAACTCTACGGACATTGGTGGTACGAGGGCCCGCAGTTTCTCGATTTTTTCTTCAAGAAACTTTATTTCGATCAGGATGACATCCGATGCATCACGCCCGGCGACTTTCTCGATTCCGACCTGCCGATCCAAGTTCAGGAACCTATTGCATCGTCTTGGGGAGAATCCGGGTATTACAAAGTTTGGCTCAACGAAGGAAATTCGTGGATGTACCCGTACCAACACGATGCCGAAAAGCGAATGACCGCACTAGCGAATCGGTTCGGCGACGACGCGTCTATCTCGGAGCAGCAAACGCAGATACTCGACCAAATGGCACGCGAACTTCTGCTTGCCCAATCCTCGGACTGGGCGTTTCAGATCTATCAGGGCACGACCGTGCAATATTCCACGCGCCGATTCGAGTCACACATCCAGCGGTTCAATTTGCTCGCCGATATGATCGAATCCGGAAACATCGACAACGAACTTTTTGACGAGATCGCGGACCGCGACAACATCTTTGAAGAGGTCGATTTCCGCGTGTATCGCTCACGCTAGCGTTCCTTTGCAGGGTGTTTTAGTTTGCCTGCCTTGCCTTACGTTTTTGCGAGCTATATCATTTTTTTAGACGGTTAGGAGATATTCATGGCAGAAAACGGCGTCGAAATTGCGCCCGCAGAAGGAAAACTCGGTATTTTGCTTGTCGGACTTGGCGCCGTCAGCACAACGCTTGTCGCAGGCGTTGAGGCGGTAAAGCGCGGTATTTCACAGCCCGTCGGAAGCCTTACGCAAATGGGCACGATCCGGCTAGGCAAGCGGACCGACGCGAACTCACCGCTTATTAAAGATTTTGTCCCACTCGCTTCACTCGACGATATCGTTTTCGGCGCGTGGGATATTTTTACCGACAACGCATTCGATTCGGCAACGAACGCCGGCGTACTCGACAAGACGCTCCTGGACCAGATCGGCGAACCGCTGGCTTCCCTCTCGCCAATGCCGGCGGTCTTCGAGCAATCGTGGGTCAAACGTCTCCACGGCAACAATGTAAAGACCGGCAAGTCCAAGATGGATCTCGCCGAACAGCTGATCGCGGACATCGCCCGCTTTAAGTCCGAAAAAAATTGCTCGCGGCTTGTAATGGTTTGGGCGGCATCGACCGAGATCTATATCGAGGAAAGCGATGTCCATCGCTCGATCGAAGCCTTTGAGAAGGGCCTTTACGACAGCGACCCGAAAATAGCGCCTTCGATGATCTACGCGTATGCTGCGATCAAGTCCGGTGTGCCGTTCGCGAACGGAGCACCAAATCTAACGGTAGATATTCCGGCGATCGTACAGCTTGCCGAAGAAAATGGCGCCCCGATCTGCGGCAAGGATTTCAAGACCGGCCAGACCCTGATGAAGACGATCATCGCGCCCGGCCTGAAGGCAAGAATGCTGGGGCTTGACGGTTGGTATTCGACGAACATTCTCGGCAACCGTGACGGTGAGGTGCTCGACGATCCGGAAAATTTCAAGACCAAAGAAGAATCAAAACTCTCTGTCCTCGAGCACATTCTCCAGACCGAGGTTTATCCCGACCTTTACGGGGATTTTTCGCACGTCGTCCGTATCAATTACTACCCGCCGCGCGGCGACAATAAGGAAGGCTGGGACAATATCGATATTTTTGGCTGGCTAGGCTACAAGATGCAGATCAAGATCGATTTCCTTTGTCGCGACTCTATCCTGGCCGCCCCGCTCGCGCTCGATCTCGCGATCTTTATGGACCTTGCACAGCGTTCCGGTATGAAAGGCATACAGGAATGGCTCTCGTTCTATTTCAAGGCACCACAGACCGCGCCGGGGCTTTATCCGGAACACGATCTCTTCATCCAGCTGATGAAGCTCAAGAACACGCTCCGTCATCTTCGCGGCGAAGAGATGATCACGCATCTTGGGCGCGAGTATTATGGCTAATGCGGATCGGTCCGCTATAGAACTATCACTCTCCCTTTTCCACAAAAATCACGCAAGATGCTTGCGCTGATTTTAGGTTGTATGGTAATTCTAGGAATGGAGCGGGTCTTCATGCCTGCTTCACAAAACTCTTTTGATCGCGTGGGGTGCCCGCTCTGCGAGATTCAGCAAACTAATTACAAATTGAAATCATCTTTAGAGACGACGGAAACGTCTCACGCGTCGGATGCAGTGAGATGACTTTCGCGGAATGTGAGGGACTTCGGACCTCTATAGCCGGTCAGGCATTGTGGAGCTAAAGCAAAATGAACAAGGAAGCAGCCAAAAAGAAGAACACGGAGGAAAAGGGCGTCTTACTTGACCCCGATCGCAAGAGTCCGAAAGCTGCGGACTTCGAGGATCGCCTCTCACGTCTTATCGTGGGCCAGGAAAGGGCTGTAAGGCGTATGAGCGGGCTTTTCCAGATCTATCTCGCCGGAATGAATAACCCGTCGAGGCCGATCGGCACTATGCTTTTCTTGGGGCCGACAGGTTCCGGTAAAACGCGCGTCGTCGAGGCTGCGGCGGAAGTGCTCTTCAACGATCCGCACGCCGTCGTAAAGATCGATTGTGCTGAGTTCCAACACTCTCACGAGATCGCAAAGCTCATCGGTTCGCCTCCGGGATATCTCGGCCATCGCGAAACTTCGCCGATGCTCACGCAGGAGAATATCGATAAGGCTCATACGGAAGAGAATAAGCTCACCTTCGTCCTCTTTGACGAGATCGAGAAGGCGTCCGATTCGCTCTGGCAGCTTTTGCTCGGCATACTGGACAAGGCAACCTTAACGCTGGGCGATAATCGCCGCGTAGATTTTTCAAAGACCGTTGTCATAATGACGTCGAATCTCGGTGCGCGTGAAATGTCCGAGATGATCTCCGGAGGCATCGGCTTTGCTCCGACGAAACAGGACAAGGCGAAAGAAGACAACGAGATCGACACAAAGATCTACCGGACGGCGCTCGAGGCCGCGAAACGAAAATTTTCGCCCGAGTTCATGAACCGCATAGATAAGGTCGTAGTCTTCCGAAGCTTGAAAGAACATCATCTGCGTCAGATCCTCGACATCGAGCTCGCCGCCGTCCAAGACCGCATCACAGAATCGGCCGGCACGAAGTTCATCTTCGAGTGCTCGGAGAAGGCGAAAGAGTTCTTGCTCAACGAAGGCATCGACCTTAAGTACGGCGCACGCCACCTCAAGCGTGCGATCGAACGCTATCTCGTATATCCGCTTTCGAATCTTGTTGCGACCGAACAGGTGGAAACGGGCGACCTGGTGTTGGTCGACTTTGATGCCGAGAAGGCCGGACTGATCTTTACGAAGCAGTCGGGCAAGATGATCATCGCCGAACCGGAAGAAGAGCGGGACATTGACCTCACACCGCTCGTAAGCGCCGATGGCGTCGGAATCCCCATTCCGTCGGTAGCGGCAGCACCGCAGATGAGCCGGTCAAAGGACGGTGATGATACGCAGGAAGCGTAGCCTTTAAGTTTTAGACTTCTCTCCGACCAGGCAGTAGGCGGCTCCGAAACAAGCCGCCATTTTTCGGCCCTTACATTCACATACGCTATACCGCATATGTTGCTCTCAGGGCCATTTACAGGTCGATCGCGTCCAAAGCGGACCGGATGTCAGACCTGATATCCTCGAGACCCTCGACCCCGACCGAGAAGCGTATCAATCCGTCGCCGATGCCGGCCGCCTTTCGTTCTTCAGGCGACAGCGTCGCATGGGTCATCGAGGCCGAATGTTGAACTATCGACTCGACACCGCCGAGCGAGGTTGCCAATGAGCACAGTTTCACCGAGTTGACGAACGAGCGGCCGCGTTCCATCGTGCCAAGGTCGAACGAGATCATTCCGCCAAATCCCGGCGACATCTGCCGTTTCGCGATCTCATGGTTTCGATGGGAGGCGAGGCCGGGATAATGGACCTTTCTTACGCGTTCGTCGCTCTCCAACATATCCGCTATAGCATATGCGTTAGAATTATGCCTCTCCATCCTTAGGGCGAACGTTCTTATCCCGCGTAGGGCAAGCCAGGCAACTTGGGGGGCTATGTTTCCGCCAAAGAGTCGAGCACCTTTCTGCCGAGCCGCTTCCATCAGATCCGACCTTCCAGCCAAAAGCCCGGCCGTCAGGTCACTGTGCCCGCCAATATACTTTGTTGCACTGTGAGCAACGATATCAATCCCAAGATCGAGCGGCCGCTGGTTAAAAGGCGTAGCAAATGTATTGTCGGCGAGCGTAACGATTCCGCGGCGCCTTGCCGCCTCGGCCACGGCGGCCAGGTCCGTTATCTGAAGTATCGGGTTTGATGGTGTCTCGAGCAGAAAGAGCTTGGTGTTGCTCTTGGCCGCATTCTCGTACGCAGACGCGTCAGCGGCATCAACAAAGATGGTCTCGACACCGAACTCGGACTGCAGAAAGCTCAGCAGATGCTGAGTTGTCGAATATCCTGACCTCGGTGCAACAAGGCTCTCGCCCGTCTTCACATTGGTCAGGATCGCGGCCGAGATCGCTGCCATCCCTGAGGCAAAGGCCAGCCCTTCACCGGCATTCTCAAGCTCCGCGATAGCCTTCTCGAGTGCGGCCGTAGTCGGGTTCCCGATCCTTCCGTAATAGAATCCGGGCTTGATCTCGTTGTGTATCTCAGCGGCTTCGTTCGCGTTCGAAAATGCGAAGACAGACGCGTTATATACAGGAACGGAGAGTGCTCCGTGATTTTCTTTTCGATCCAATCCCGCATAAACTGCTTTTGTGAATATTGAGATATCTTTCATAGCAATGAATATTCTAGTTGCATTCACACATATGCCTAACGTAATATGTGTGTGAAATGGAGGCTCAACGCCAATGACAAGCAGCAACGATGATGCACTTTGTTCCCTTTTCCTTAGCCTTTCGGATCCTACACGGCTTAGGCTACTTCGTTTGTTGGCAGCCTACGAACGGTCCGTCGGCTACCTGGCTGAGCAGCTGGGCGAAAGTCAGCCCAAGGTCTCTCGGCATCTCGCGTTCTTACGCGAACACGATGTGGTAACGACGCGCCGCGATGGGAAACACATCTACTACCGCATTAACGAGGCGTCCGAGCCGACAAATGTCATCCTTTCGGCGATCGTCGGACACCACCCGCCGCAGAGACCGAACGCCGAACCGGTTCCTTCGACAGAACACATCCGGATATCCACATATATCGATGATCCTGAACTTCCTGTTTATCTGCTCTGATCTGCAGCTGCCTCGCGAGTTTTAATCCGATAGCAGGCAAGAAACTCCTTGTTTCCCTCCGCACCGAGTATCGGCGACGGCATTACCCCGACTGTCCGTAGCCCAAGGCCGACAGCGAACGAATTCACCTTATTAACGACCCGCTCGTGCTTGTCGGCTTCGCGCACGATACCGCCTTTGCCGACCTCGCCCCTTCCGACCTCGAATTGCGGTTTTATGAGTACGATCGCTTGTCCGCCCGGCTTTAGCAGCCGCGGGAAGACTGGAAGGATCTTTGTCGCCGAGATGAACGACACGTCCATAACGATCAGGTCGAATGCCTTTCCGCCGATATCCGAGAGAGTGAGACTGCGGGCATTGGTATTCTCGAACACGGAGACACGTTCGTCGCTGCGAAGGCTCCAATCCAGCTGATTCGTCCCGCTGTCCACAGCAACTACCCTCGACGCTCCATTCTGCAAAAGACAATCGGTAAATCCGCCGGTCGAAGAGCCGATATCAAGGCAATTCCAGCCTTTTGGTTCGATCTCAAAGTGCGTGAGTGCTGCCTCGAGTTTCAATCCGCCGCGGCCGACATAACGCATACTTGCAGCCTCTTTAAGACGGATGACGGCGTCGGAGGCGACCTTTTCAGACGGCTTTTCGACCCTTCGGTCGTTTGCGAGCACGACGCCTGCCATCACAAGGGCCTGAGCCTTCGTCCGCGAATCGGCAAGGCCGCGTTCGGTAAGCAGAATGTCTATCCTTTCCTTCAGCATCAGATGTCGGCACCTAAGGGAATTCTATCGCAACTTTCGTATCAAGCGAGGCGGCGTGATAAATTTAACGTTAGGAAATGGAGCGCTCGCCCTTAGCATTTGTTCGATACGCGTGGTTTACGCTCGGATACAACGTCCTTGTCATTCTGTGGGGCGTCTTTTTGCGTGCGTCGAAATCGGGCGACGGATGCGGCCAGCATTGGCTTACCTGTAACGGCGAGGTCATTCCGAGCGCGCCGGAATTGAAGGCCGTGATCGAGTATTCGCATCGAATGATGAGTGCGATAGACGGCATTGTGGTACTCGCGCTTTTCGTGTGGGCGTTGGTGCTTTGGCGACAGAACCGGACCGAGCAGGCACGCTCGACATTCTTTTTGACGGCCGGCGGAATGTTCTTTGTTATTACCGAAGCCCTTGTCGGCGCCGGCCTGGTGCTTACCGGCAACACAGCGGAGAATCTGACGGCCGCACGTCCTTTTTGGATGGCGGGACACCTGATAAATACGTTCATCTTGCTCGGCTTTCTTGCCCTTGCAGCCCGCCGAGCGGCAGGTGGCTCACAGTTAAGCTTTAGTGTCGGAACAAAGCCGCTGTTGATGCTCGGCCTGTGCCTTACGGGAATACTCGTGGTCGGAACGAGCGGTTCGGTCGCTGCTCTCGCAAATATGCTTTTTCCGAGCAAGAGTTTGCTTGGCGGCCTAGAGCAGGATTTTTCATCAGATTCGAACGTTCTCGTTCTCCTTCGTCCGCTCCATCCGCTGATCTCGATCGGGACGATCATTTTCCTCATTTTTGCGGCCGATTGGTTCAAACGAGCCTTTTCCAAGGATCAGAATGTGGCGCGTTGGGCAAAGATACTGGCTTGGCTCGCCATCGTCCAATTCTTCTTTGGATCCCTTACTTTGCTGACTCACATGCCGATCCTCATGCAGATCGGGCATTTGCTCCTTGCGGATCTAATTTGGATCAGCTTCGTAATGCTCGCCGCAAACACTTTGTCGCCGCAGGCGGTTACGCTAAAATCTGCAACAAGGGTGCTCGAAGCAACGTAAAGCATTATTGCCTGAGCTTCCCTGCGGGGTCTCGCCCTACGCTCCTTGATCTTTATGCAGCGACGGATACTTATCATCGACGACCACGACGATCTCGCGAGTGCTCTCGGCGAGGTCTTTTCGCATGTTGGCCACGAGGTTCGCATTCTTGAGAGCCGTGCAGACGCGATCAGTCTGGGCCACTTGGACAGCTTTGATATTGTTATTTCTGACCTTGATGTTGAGTCCGCCGCCGATCTTGCTCCTTGCGAAGGTATGGATACGTGCCTTCCGCACATCTCGCTCATTGACGAGCATGACAAGCTAAAGGCCTTCAAACTATGTGCGGCGATGTATCGCCAGGAAGAATTCGTCGAGGAAGAACTCCGTCAGATCGTAGCGACCGTACTCGATTACAAGATCCGCTTTGTCGATAAAGAAGATGATGTGCAGCATCTCATCGAGCATATTGAATTCGAACTGCCGAGCGTTATCTCGCTGATGCACATCGTCCTCGAATACTTGATGAAGCGTGTCGAGATGCTCGGCGTTGTTAAGCCCGAGCAGTCTAATCTTTTCGTCGCCCTCGACGAGGCCTTTGTGAACGCCGTAAAGCACGGCAACAAATTCGACACAACAAAGACTGTCCGTATCGTGGCCGAGATCTCGCCGCTTGAGGCAAAATTCACTATCGAGGATCAAGGCGACGGCTTTGACGTGAACTCCATTCCCGACCCGCTCGACCCTGAAAACCTCTTCAAGACCAGCGGCCGCGGCGTCCTTTTCATCTACAACATAATGGACGAGGTCAAATACAACGACCGCGGCAACCGACTGACAATGGTAAAAAAGGCGGCAGATCCGCCGGATGCGGCAACTTAATATATGGGACGCTATATACTGACGATGGAGGAAGACGGCGGGATCGTAGTTCCGCCTGAAGTCCTTGCCGCGATGGGCCTTGAAGACGGCGGCACGGTCGTAATCGAAGAAATTTACAGACAACTTGTTATCCGCAAGGATGACAGCGGTTCGGATGAGATGTCTTCGACATGAAAGTCACTATCGCGCAGATCAATACGACGAACGGCGATGTCGCGGGCAACACCGCGAAGATCGTCGCGGCGATCGAGAAAGCGAAGGTGCAGGGTTCGGACCTCATCGTCTTTCCTGAGGTCGCAACGCACGGCTACACATCGCAGGATTGGTTCCAGGATCGCGACATCGTTGCTCGTGTCGGCGAACCTCTCGCCGAGATCATTCCTGTGACGGCAGGAATCACGGCGATCGTCGGAACAGTTCGCCAGAACGAGGACAACGACGGGCGACGGCTTTACAACTCCGCCGCCGTCATCTCGAATGGCAGGCTGCTTGGGTTCGCTGACAAGTCGCTCCTGCCGGAATACGACGTCTTCGACGATCCGCGTTGGTTCGAGCCTGCGGATGCGGGCACGCATCGGCTTTTCAACGTGAATGGCAAAAAGATCGGCGTCGTTGTCTGCGAAGATTTTTGGAACGACAAGACATTTTGGAAAGATCGCCTATACGAGACCGATCCGACCGACGAAGTGATCTCGCTCGGCGCCGAAGTTCTCGTCTCGATAAACGCCTCACCATACAACAAGGGCAAGATCCGGCTTCGCTGCGACATGGTCGCGCACCGTGCGAAGCTGCAAAAGATCCCGATCGTTTTTGTGAATCTCGTCGGCGGCAACGACGGGATCGTCTTTGACGGAGCCAGTCTCATCGCTGACGAAGAAGGCGACATCATCCTGCAGGCTCCGGCGTTCGAAGAATTCGTCGAGACGGTCGAACTCGATGTCCGCAAGCCCGACGCACGCGGTATTACGGGCGGCGAGATAAGCTCGATCCACAATGCGTTGGTGCTCGGCATACGCGATTACGCCCGCAAGAATGGCTTTGAGAAGGCTCTGCTCGGCCTCTCCGGCGGAATGGATTCGGCTCTCGTCGCGGCACTCGCAACCGAGGCTCTCGGCCCCGAGAATGTGCTCTGCGTTATGATGCCTTCGCCGTATTCCTCGGAAGGCAGCATCTCGGACAGCGTCGAGCTCGTCGCAAATCTAGGCTGCGAGTCTCGAACTGAACCGATCTCCGACACCTTCGAACAGCTTGCAAAACAGCTTCGGCTCGACAAGCCGACGCGAGGCGGCGAATCACTCGCAGCCGAGAATATGCAGTCGCGCCTTCGCGGACTTATCCTGATGGCGATCTCGAACGCGGAAAAGCGTCTGCTGCTCTCGACGGGCAACAAAAGCGAACTTGCCGTCGGTTACTGCACGCTTTACGGCGACACGAATGGCGGCCTTGCCGTACTCGGCGACGTGTTAAAGACGGAAGTTTGGGCGATCGCACGCGAACTGAACGCGCGTGCCGGACGCGAGATCATCCCGAACCGCATTATCGAAAAGCCGCCATCCGCCGAACTCGCGCCGAACCAAAAGGACGAGGACAGCCTGCCGCCTTATCCCTTGATGGATCCGATCCTCGAGATGTATTTCGAGCAAAAGGCTTCGCCCGAAGAGATCGTCGCCGCAGGCCATGATCGCGATCGCGTCTATTGGATCCTCAACAAGGTCGAGCATCCCGCGAACGAATTCAAACGACAACAGCTCCCGCCAACGATCATCGTCTCAAAAAACGCCATCGGCGTCGGCCGCCGCCGACCCATAACGCATAAGTACAAACGGAGCATCAAATGAACGTTGGCACCATCGATCAGTTGATTGCTGTCTGTGAGCAGATGCGGAACGCCGACATCATAGGTGAGTACGCTATCGGCGGTGCATTTGCTGCCACCCTGCTCGATGAACCGATCGCGACGGCTGACGTTGATATTTTCTTTGTGTTCTCGAAGGAAAGCTCAAGTCTGGTACTCGATATGACGCCGATCTATGATTTCGCACGGGAGCAAGGGTTCGCATTCGATCATGAGTTCATAAAGATCCACGGGTGGTTGGTACAATTCGTAGAGAGTGGAACGGATCCGTTATGGCTCGATGCGATTGGTTCGCCTCGGCTTATTCCCGTCGGAAACACGTCAGTACCCGTTATCGAGCCGCATTTTCTAGTTTTGATGTGGCTCTCGGCGGGCCGGTCGAAAGACTTCGAGAAGATCGCCAGGTTCGTGGATGCCGGACTGGTCACCGAGGAAGATTTTTCGGTTGTTGAGCGATACGGCTTGGCATTAGAATGGGACAAGGTGAGAAACCGCTTTTTTCCGAGATGAGCGAAGAATATCAACCATCTCCCGCTGCACGGGTACTGGCCGAACGCAAGGCGAGGTCGCGCGCTTACCTTCGTTCCCTTCCTCCCGAAGAAAAGATCAGGATGCTCCAAAACCTTCAACATCAGTATTACCAGTTCCTCGAACTCCGCGAACAGACCGGCGGCAAACCAATTCCCGAGCGTTGGAAGAAATGGCGCTCCGCTCAACTCGAACTATGAACGCGGGCAAAATCGGAATATGCGCCGCGCCTAGACAAGCCGATCCAGTAAGGTTGAGAGGAATTATGAAAAAAATACTGATTTTGATGCTTTGCCTCGCAGCTACCACTTTTTCGCAGAATAGAGAAGAGACTGAATCGACAGCACGCATCAATCCCGAAAAGCCAACAGTGTACTTGAGTTACGTTTGTCAGGACGAGAAGAAGATCCACTTGCGAATGAACAACAACACTATCTGGCACGTGTATGTTGAAGTAGACAAATCATATTTCCCCACGAAAAAGCCTATTCAGTTACAAAACGGTGCGAAAGTATATGCCATCCCGAACAATGAGAAAATTCCTGTGTTTTATTACGCAGAAAGAGATCAGTTAGAGGACGTTAAAGGGATAAAGATACCGAAACTTGAATATCACTTTACAAATGGCGGGGGGTGGCTTGCGTCTAATGACTCAATACTCTTTTCAGTTCCCATTGAGCTTTTGCGGAAAGGCTTAAAGATATATGTTGAATTTTTCTATGAATGGGAAATGGCGAAAAGTGGTGACACTCGCAAGGAGCCGGAGCATCGCGTTTACTTTCGCGGTGCTGACATCGGCTCTCTGAACACGGGTATCAAGGCGACGGCTTGCCAGAAATAGCGAACAGCTTTTGGAGATAAGTTCCGAGGAAATGAGCGTTAACTGGATCCACTTCTGTTGACGGTGACGGATCAGGCTGGGAAGGTGCGGCGTTCGGTGACGAATGCGTTGGGGCAGCTGATAAGGGTTGACGAGCCGAACGCTGCCGGGCAGCTTGGCGATGCTTCGAGTCCGACACAGGCGACGTATTACACATACGACACGCTCAATAATCTGACGACGGTGAATCAGGGTGTGCAGACGCGGAATTTCGCGTACAATTCGCTTTCGAGGCTCGTCTCGGCCCAGAATCCTGAATCCGGCACGATCCAGTACAGCTACGACGCGAGCGGCAACCTCACGCAAAAGACCGACGCACGCGGGGTTGCGACCGCCTACACATACGACGCCCTAAACCGCCTTACCCAAAAATCCTTTTCCGACACTACGCCGGAAGTAGATTACACTTACGATGACTCGGGCGTGGTATTTTCAAAAGGACGATTAACTAAAATAACATCCGGCAATCCTGCCAGCCCTTTTTCCGTCACAAAATACACGGAGTTCGATGCTTTGGGGGGCGTACTTTCACATCAGCAAATCACTGACGGCCATACATTTGACACGGCCTATAAGTATAATCTGTCGGGAGATCTCATTGAGGAGACCTACCCGAGCGGAAGGGTTGTAAGAAACGTTCTTGATAACCGCGGCCGGTTGTCGGCCGTACAAAGCAAGAAGTCAATGGGCGGCCTTTGGAATTATGCGAGCTCGTTTTCATATAATGCCGTCGGTGCGGTGACGTTTCTCCGATTAGGAAACGGCCATTGGGAGTCAACTCATTTCAACTCTCGTATGCAACCGATCCAAGTAGGCTTTGGCACTACAAAAGATGCCACAGACCTACTAAAACTGGAGTTTGGTTATGGAACCACTCAGAATAACGGAAATCTTCGATCACAGACCATAACAGTACCGACCGTGGGAAGTTCCATAGGATTTGTTGCGATACAGTCTTATAGTTACGATTCCGTAAATCGACTTCATGACGCAACCGAGGCGATCTTGGGTAGTCAAACGTGGAAACAGACCTTTGTGTATGATAGATTTGGGAATCGAACGTTTGATGAGGCGAACACTACAACACTCGCAAAATCCTGTGGCACCAACCCGAACTTCACAGTCTGCCCCGCCGACCGCAAGGTCGAAAACCCATCGGTTTCGGCAACGACGAATAGAATAGAGCAGGATCAGGACAGCGACGGTGTGGATGACTTTACGTACGATACAGATGGGAACGTAACTAAGGACACGCTGGGGCGGATCTTTTTATACGATGGACGGAACAGAGCGACCGAAGTAAGAGACGGCTCCAACCAGATCATCGGCCAGTATTATTACGACGGGGGGAATCGCCGCGTCAAGAAAACGACGAACACTGAAACGGTGATTTTTGTCTACGATGCTTTCTCAAAACTGATCGCAGAATATGCCGACCAAACTCCTTCGGATCCGCATGTTCACTATTTGACGACCGACCCGTTGGGAACCCCAAGAATTGACTCCAATGAAAACGGTGAGATTGCTGCAAGGCACGACTATTATCCGTTTGGTGCCGAAATTTCGACATCACAAAGGACCAGCTACCCGGTCTATCTGACAAGCACCGCGAGACAGACATTCACAGGCTACGAGGAAGATCGCGAGACTGACTTGGACTTTGCACAGGCCAGATATTATTCACACTTGCTTGGTCGCTTTTATTCGGTCGATCGGTCATCTACGTCCGCCCGCAAGCTGAACCCTCAGACTCTGAATCGATATGTATATGTCCTCAACGATCCGCTAGACCTGCGCGATCCGAGCGGTCTTAGCGTAGAATCATGTGGTCATCAGGGCGAGGAAGGTTGTAACAAGAAGAAAAAGAATGACTTGGGTGAATTTGATGTTGTAGTAAATGGGAGCGAAAAACATAGACCATGGTACAGGCGAATGTTTGGGTGGATAGCCCGTCACATCACGTCCGGCGGTACGTCGCAGCAAATAGACGACGAATTATTCCCCGAACGGTCTGAGGCGGAACGGGAAGCAAAAGAGATCGATGATGCCTTCGGCGATCCGGCCGTCAACGAACCGCCAGTACGATCCCCAGCTGAGCAGGAATTTTATGAACGTGATTTTTGGCGCCGAGAGAAACTTGCCGAGGATCTCGGATTGCCCTGCTACCAGATGGAACCCGAGCCGACCGGCGATGTTGGAACTGAAGAAACCGTTCACGACTCGAATACACTGCAGTCGGGCGGTAACACGCTGCGGCCAGCGACATTGAGAGCGTTAGGGCTTACACAAGAGCAAGGTAAACGGGCGATCGAAAGTATGAAAGCCTTCCTCGGCCTAAGAAACGACGACCACTTTAAGATCATGAGGAACGGCGATATCGTCGATCCAAACACAAAGCAAGCGATTGGTAACATTTACCAGTTTATTCCGTAAGACGCTTGGAAATTACAGGTATATGGAAAAAGACAACTTTCGATGTGAAACGAAAACCTCCTTTACTATAAAGACTTTTTCACATGATTGCTTGATCGTAAGCGAAAAGCTCGATCTTCAGCCCACTCGGACACTTCAGGCGGGGCAGATAATCGGTAAGGGGCCGCAGGGACAATTGTATAGATCTCCCCATGGTTTGTGGGCTCTTGAATATTATTCCGTCGGCGAAAATGTTCAATTTAACGACCATCTCATCCGGCTTCGGGAAATTCTCGAAAGCAAAGTTCACCTAATTAAAGCACTTGTCGACTCAATGGGCTTTGAAGCCGTCATGTATCTGTTGATTATGACGGAGGATGCCGGAGCAGGCATTGACCTGGATTCCAGCGACCTCTCGTTCATTTCGCGTATATCGACGCGCTTTACGTGTTCCGTGGTTGCGAATCAATAAGTACTTGGCCTGACGAAAGGACGGCAAATCCGAATAGCTCGTTGGTACTCATACGAAAAACCTTTGGCTAACAAAGGTGTCGGATTGGATCGATCTCGCCGAATATGGCTCCCGACCTCCGAAATTCGCATTATATTCGAGGGGCAAGATGATTTCGCCCAGCGTGTCTTACCTTTACGACAACCTGCCGAATGCGAAGGGGCGGTTGACGAAAGTTTCTTCCTCCGTTTCGACAACGGAATACACGGCGTTTGACATCTTAGGGAGAGTGACGGCGAGCAAGCAGACAACCGATGGCGGCGATGCAGCGGGGTATTCGACGGGATATACTTACAACCTGGGCGGAGCGTTGATCGAGGAGACTTATCCGAGCGGAAGAAAGGTCAAGAACGTTCTTGACGATAGCGGAGACCTCTCGATCGTTCAAAGTAAGAAAAACTCCAGTGATTTTTATCGCCCGTATGCGTCGAATTTTACCTATAATGCGGCAGGTGCTGTCACTGAAATGAAACTTGGAAACGGCAGGTGGGAATCGACGCAGTTCAATTCAAGACTGCAGCCGACGATGATCGGGCTCGGATCGGGGCCAACAAGCCAAAATCTTCTCAAACTCGAATACACCTACGGCACCGCGGCAAACAACGGCAATGTGTTGAACCAAACGATCACGGTCAAACGTCCGAGTCAAAGCGATCTGGTTTTCGAGCAGGCATACACATACGATTCGCTGAACCGGATTACGTCGGCGACGGAAATGACCGATCAAACGCAGAATTGGAAGCAGGCATATACTTTCGACCGCTACGGCAACCGCAATTTCGACGAAGCGGAAACCACGACGCTGCCGAAGAACTGCGGCACATCGCCGAACTTCACGGTTTGCGCGGCGGACAGGAAAATATTCAACCCGGAACTCGATCCGGCTAACAATAGAATGGCTTCGGAGCAAGACTATACGTATGACGCCGCCGGAAATGTCATCGAAGATGCCGAAGGCCGCACATTCACTTACGACGCGGAAAACAAACAGAAAGAAGCCAAGAACTCCAGCAACGCGACGCTCGGAACTTACTACTTTGATGGTGATGGCAAACGTGTAAAGAAGGTGGTTCCGTCATCCGGGGAAACGACAATTTTTGTCTACGACGCTAGTGGCAAAATGGTTGCCGAATATTCCACAAATGTCGTTCCTGCTCAGGACGCGAAGGTTCAATATCTAACCAATGACCACCTCAGTACGCCTCGAATTAACACCGACCAATACGGGCAGGTTGTCTCACGAACCGACTACATGCCCTACGGCGAAGATATAATTGCCCTCGGCGGCAGAACAAGTGCAGACAAATACTTCGCCGATGATGTCCGCCAAGGCTTCACAGGTTACATCAACGACACCGAAACCGACCTCGACTTCGCCCAAGCGAGGATGTATGCAAATATACTAGGAAGGTTTTCATCGACTGATCCTATCTTAATGGAGCCTTCCCGGCCGCTGGATCCCCAGCGCATAAACCTCTACGGCTATGTGCGAAACAACCCGCTCGTCCTAGTTGATCCAACTGGGCAAATTATTGACGATTCCAGCCTTGACGATAATGAAGACTATCAAAAGTGGAAAGCTGCGTTTCTCGCGACCAAAAAGGGCAAGAAGCTCTGGGACAAATACAATAACGATCGCAACTTCAAATTGGTAGTAAATATGGATCCTAAGAAGCGTAACGGCGCGTTAACACATGACTTCAAGTTCGCCGACGGGAAGCTCATTGGCGCTACCATTTCGTTGGGGCCCGAAATCGATCATCGATCTGCTGCCGCCATGCGTGACGAAAAACAGTATCCGCTTCAGAGAGCATTAGGAGAGGAAAGGGTCGATTCTGAAATTTTAGGTGCTGGCGTTATAGCGCACGAGTTTGGGCATGTTGAAGATGCGAACGAACGCCCGAATGTATGGAAGGCTTTCCAGGACGCTATGGACACTCTCAAGGCTCGTGGACCAGTTTCGTCGGAATATCAGGAAAAGCTAAAAATTGTCTATAAAGAAGCCGGAGTTAACAGCATAGACGAGTTTGCTGTGCAAACCGATAACCGAGCGGAACGAACCGCGGTACCGGTCATTCAACAGAGTCTTGGAAGCAAGATAGACAAGCATCCGGGAATTCAGAAAGCAATAAGATATTTGGAGGACAAGAATGATTAATGTTGCACTCGCTAAAAAGGGGAGGTTCATGTTAACTGTGTCAGTTATAGTGTTGGCGGGATACGGGTCAAGTTTAGGTCAGTCAATGTGCCCGTTAGAGATTGTGAATATCGATAAGGTGCAAGGGAAAATTATTGTGCCTGGCGAGCAGGGGAGCCACCCTTTGCCGCATACAAGAGTCGAACTCCAAAAGCTTGGTCACCCCGATAGTCTAATCGCTGCCGTCGAGACCGATGAGAACGGCGACTTCCAGATTAAGAACATCGCAAGAGGAAAGTACAGACTCGTGGTGTATTATATCGTAAACGGCATCGAAGTTGTTCCAAAGTTCGATGTCATATTGGCCGTAAGACGGTCGTACGCATCGCAAAGCGATAAGTATGTATCAGTGCTCTTAACTTATGACTGTTTTGAGAATCAGGTTAAGGTGGTCGAAGTGAAGCATGAGGTAAAGCCAAAGGATTGCGTTCTTTAGCTATGCTTCTAAGAAATACACGGCGTTTGACATCTTAGGGAGAGTGACGGCGGCGAAGCAGACAACCGAAGGCGGCGATGCGGCGGGATATTCGACGGGCTATACTTACAACCTGTCGGGGGCGCTGATCGAAGAGACGTATCCGAGCGGCCGCAAGGTGAAGAACGTGCTCGACAATGACGGCGATCTCTCGATGGTTCAGAGTGCGCGTTGTGGGGTGGTGAATGGCGTGACGGCGACGTGCAGCGATCCGCAAGGCTATTTCAGCTACGCGAAGAGCTTCACATACAACGCCGCGGGTGCCGTGACTTCGATGCAGCTTGGTAACGGCAGGTGGGAAAGTACGACATTCAACAGCCGCTTACAACCGACACAGATCGCGCTTGGAACCGTCCAAAACGCCACTGACAAGCTGAAACTAGATTACACTTACAACACGACCGGAAATGCCGACAACAACGGAAACGTTCTAAGTCAGAAAATTACGGTCGCACGTAGCGGGCAGACGGATATGGTTTTCGACCAGACTTACACCTACGATTCGCTCAACCGATTGAAGATGGCCGAAGAAAAGACCGGAACAACGACGAATTGGAAGCAAACCTTCGTATTCGACAGATACGGAAACCGAAACTTTGATCGAGCAAACACAACGCAGCCCGCGTCGTTTGCAAATCCCAACGTTACCGACCCTTCGGTTGATGCCGCGAACAATCGCTTCACGTCGGGACAAGGCTACACGTATGATGCTGCCGGAAATGTCATCACCGACGCCGAAGGCCGCACTTTCACTTACGATGGTGAAAATAAACAGATCGAGGTCAGAAACTCGGGTAGTTCAACGATTGGTCAGTACTATTTCGACGGGAATGGAAAACGCGTCAAGAAGGTTGTGCAATCAACGGGCGAGACGACGGTGTTTGTGTATGATGGGTTTGGGAAATTGATCGCGGAGTATTCGACCGAGCAGGCGTCGAGTCCGACGGTGAATTACACGGCGACCGACCCTTTGGGGAGTCCAAGAGTGATAACGAATAAGCAGGGCGAGGTGGTCTCACGGCGCGACTTTATGCCGTTCGGCGAAGAGATCACCCCCGACGCGTCGTATCGTTCAGCCGCTCTGAAATACGGGATTTCAGACGGCGTTCGACAGAAGTTCACGGGCTATCAGCGAGACGAGGAAACCGATCTCGACTTCGCCGAAGCCAGATACTACTACAACGACCACGGCCGCTTCACCGCTGTCGATCCACTCCTCGCATCAGGAAAATCCGCCAACCCCCAAACCTTCAACCGCTACGCCTACACAATGAACCGCCCGCTGATCCTGACGGATGCTAAGGGCCTACAGGCGGGCAAGCCTCCTGTCCAAAGCGAGACACCTAGGCGGACCTTCCAAATTGTAGGCAGAACCTTCGTTCCCGGAACCATGGTAGTCCGAATTCCGATAACGTCAGGTGTAGGAGGTGGCATAGTCGTGACGGGATACAAGAGCGAAACAGTTCCTTCCGGACGAGAGTTAAACGTTGTCAAGACTAATGATGCAGTAAACAATATCCTTTCCGACTATGCTGGCAAAGTGTACCAGAATGAACATACGGTCAGGAGCGCGATTCGAAACACGGAAGAAAACAAAGGGCTGGCTGATCTTTCAAGTGCCACGCTTAGCACCAGTGTGGGCGGGAGTGGAGACACGAATAAGACTGGGAGTGTCAACATTACGACTGGGCTTAGTGTAACCTTAGACATAACAAATACGGCGGACATTCGGATTCAGGGCGACAATGCAAATGACGCTCTTAGATCTAGCGCGAGGATCGCGCTCGAAAACACGCCTACGGTGACAACGGCTTCGCCCGACGTTCCCGTGGCACTCACCACAGACGAAATAAATGGCCTGCTAGCCGGTGCGAACGCGGTCGCAGTGTCACAAGTGGAAAAGGATCTCGACAAGAACAAGGAGGTCGAGCGTTTAGCGAAGGAGGCTGAAAAAACCTTACCACGTGAATGAAATAGTTTAGGTGCACTCGGATCTAATTTATTCGTGATAGGCTGTAGCGCGAACTTTATGAGTCGCTTGAAGAAATTGATATTTCGCAACGGAGGGGTTAATTATGCGTACCATCTTTTCCTTATTATTCCTGCTTTTCCTTACCATACTCGCCATGACCGGCTGTACTCAGACCAGAGCTGGAGAGAATTCGGATTTAGGCGTCCCAAGCCCGACCCCGATTGATCAGTCGATGGGTGCGGCTTCTGTTGCGCCCCGCGACCCGCACGATGGCCACGTCGTCGGTGGATCGGCAAAATTAGTTGTCGACTCGGACGGTAATAAGAGTATTAGCCGACCAAATGTCTGGCTTGAGTATTCGGTCCAAGGCGAAGGCAATACTTATTCTGAGAAGGCCGTCAGGGTTGACCTTTCGCCCGACGCAGAAAAGCTGTTGGATAACTATTGGCATTTCCTCTTGAACGTTCGCGAGCTTGAAGGCAATAGACTACAGAAACTCAACGATGAATACTTAAGAACCCTAGCGTCGGTTCGTGAAACTCACGTAAGAACGCCCTTTGGCGAACGAGCACTGACCGATTATGAAGCGGACGATCTCGTTGAATTTATGAGGCAAGCATTTATTAGTTTTCATGAGAAACGCCTTTCTCAACCAAACCCTGAACCTAGTAATTATTAGACGGTTACGGATCAGGCGGGGAAGGTGCGGCGTTCGGTGACGAATGCGTTGGGGCAGCTGATAAGGGTTGACGAGCCGGACGCGGGCGGGCAGCTTGGCGATGCTTCGAGTCCGACGCAGGCGACGTTCTACACCTACGACACGCTGAACAACCTCACGACGGTGGATCAGGGTGTGCAGACGCGGAATTTCGCGTACAATTCGCTTTCGAGGCTCGTTTCGGCACAGAATCCGGAATCCGGCACGATCCAGTACAGCTACGACGCGAGCGGCAATCTCACGAGAAAAGCGGACGCACGCGGGGTGGTGACGGCCTACACATACGACGCCCTAAACCGCGTCCTGACAAGGGCTTACACGGGCGAAACCGGCTACACGACTCCAAACGTGTCTTACTTCTACGACAACCTGCCGAATGCGAAGGGGCGGTTGACGAAAGTTTCTTCGAGCGTTTCGACAACGGAATACACGAGTTTTGACATCTTAGGGAGAGTGTTGGCGGCGAAGCAGACAACCGACGGCGGCGATGCGGCGGGGTATTCGACGGGCTATACTTACAACCTGTCGGGAGCCTTGATCGAAGAGACGTATCCAAGCGGCCGCAAGGTCAAGAACGTGCTCGACAATGACGGCGAACTCGCGTTGGTGCAGAGTGCACGCTGCGGGGTGGTGAATGGCGTGACGGCGACGTGCAGCGATCCGCAAGGCTATTTCAGCTACGCGAAGAGCTTCACATACAACGCTTCGGGGGCTATAACTTCGATGCAGCTTGGCAACGGCCGCTGGGAATCTACGCAGTTCAACTCGCGTCTGCAACCGACACAGATCGGCCTCGGCACCGTTCAAAACGCCACCGACAAACTGAAGCTCGATTATTCATACGGAACGACGGCAAATAACGGCAATGTCTTAAGCCAAACGATCACCGTTCCGACCGTCGGGAGCAACAACGGGTTTACTGCGGTTCAGACATACAACTACGATGAGCTCAATCGTTTGAAAGATGCGACAGAGAACGTCACGCCCGTGGGCGGCTCGGCCTCGCAGTCGTGGAAACAAACTTTCGTTTATGACCGCTACGGCAATCGGCGTTTTGATGAGGCGAATACGACGATGCCTTCGTCATTTGTGAACCCGGCGATAACGAACCCGACGATCAGCACTTCGAATAATCGTCTCACGTCGCCGGGATATTCCTACGACGCGAGCGGCAATACGACTGCAGACGCAGGCGGCCAAACCTACGTTTACGACGCTGAGAACAAGATGATCTCAGCATCTAACAGCAACAGCACGATCGGCCAATATTCTTACGACGGAGACGGAAAACGTATCAAGAAAATAGTTCCAGATGCGGGAGAGGTCACGATCTTTGTTTATGATGCCGCCGGTAAGCTTATTGGTGAGTATTCAACTGTTCTGGCTTCAACGAACGACGCAAAAGTAAATTATCTAACCTCGGATCATTTAGGTTCTCCGCGAATCAACACCGACGCAACCGGCGCCGTCATCGCCCGCCACGATTACCACCCATTCGGCGAAGAAATTTTTACTGCACAGCGAACAACCGGATTAAATTATTCTGCCGATTCTGTAAGAAAACAATTCACCGGCTACCAGAGGGACGAAGAAACCGACCTCGATTTTGCCCAAGCCCGTATGTACGCCAACCACCTCGGCAGATTTAATTCTGTTGACCCCTTGCTATCTTCCGGCACTCTTGTTGATCCAATATCCTGGAATCGTTATCTGTATGCCTGTGACAACCCATTCTTGTTTGTCGATCCAACCGGAATGTATGTTTGGGGAAAGTCGCTCGGCGGGGATGCCTCGGACGATGATCTCAACAAGACCGCGGCCGGGGCTGCAATTGTTGAGAAGCGAAATAAAATTAAGGCCATAATCAACGGGATGGACGCAATGGTGTCCGAGGCTCTCAAAAAAGGCACCATTACCAAAGAGCAGGCCGACGCCCTGAACCGTGCAACAAAAGCCTACGGAAGTTTTGGTCAGGCCGGCGTTACGGTAGAGGTCGGCAAGGTGAAAGAGGGTGAAGCCGAGACTAAATGGGGAACGAATGGAGACGGTAAGACAGTAGCCTGGACTTCCGACGAGAATAGTATTGCAACTCCGAATATTGTTGTTACATTTGAAGGGTCAATAACAATTGGCAAGGTGATGCATGAAGGGAGTCACGCGGCGGATCGGAACGATTATATTACCGGTTACAACAAACGGATCCAAGAGCTTATTGCTGGCACATCTACGGACTCGGATCCAACTAAGCTCCCAGAGAATATAACGCTTAAGGAGAGTGAGACTAGGGCCTATGGGGTGAGTTCGGCGATCGCGCAAATGACAAATGATAGTGCTTCAGAGGTTTGGAAGCGTGGAATATCAGAGTCGGACAGAAAAACACTAATCGCTAATAAAGTACGCAGTCTTGACCTGAAAGGGAGAATCTATGCTGAAAGCTATAACACGAAGAAGTAGAACTTGGGTGGTTGCCGCCATCGGCATCTTGACGCTGATAGGCTTGACAACCGTGGCTGGAATTGGCCAGAGTCAAGAGGCTCCAATTAAGGTCGTATCTCCGGCCTACCCCCTACTTCTGTTGCATGGGTTGAAATCGGGGGATGTAACGCTTAAGCTGCAAATTAACACGTCTGGAACTGTATCGACCGCCACACTCGAAGAAGGAAGTAAACTTTTCTTTCAAGTGGCGAAGCGTGCAGCCCTGAAGTGGAAATTTCGTCAGACAGATAAGCCTTCGCATAGAGCTTATTTGGTGAAGTTCAAATTCACTTTGCTATCGTCGAATGCTTCCCCAGAAGACGCCCAGATTATTTTCACGCTCCCAAATATCATCGAGATTAGAGCTCGAATGGTAGAAATCGAACCCTGACCGGCGGGCATGATGCACACTTACGCGAACGCTTACGTACACAGCCGCCGGAGCGGTCGCTTCGATGCAGCTTGGCAACGGCCGCTGGGAGACGACGCAGTTCAACTCGCGTCTGCAACCGACACAGATCGGCCTCGGCACCGTCCAAAACGCCACTGACAAGCTGAAACTAGATTACACGTACGGCACCATAGACAACAACGGAAACGTGAAATCACAAACGATCACCGTTCCGACCGTCGGGAGCAACACAGGGTTTACTGCGGTGCAGAATTACACTTACGATGAGCTCAATCGTCTAAAGAGTTCGGTCGAGAACGTCACGCCCGCGGGCGGCACGGCTTCGCAATCTTGGAAGCAGACGTTCACGTTCGACCGATACGGCAATCGACGTTTTGATGAAGCCAACACGACAATGCCTTCGTCATTTGTGAACCCGGCGATAACGAACCCGACGATCGGCGCTTCGAATAATCGTCTCACGTCGCAGGGATATTCCTACGACGCGAGCGGCAATACCACGGCAGACGCGAATGGCCAAACCTACGTTTACGACGCCGAGAACAAGATGGTCTCAGCATCTAACAGCAACAGCACGATCGGCCAATATTCTTACGACGGTGACGGAAAACGCATCAAGAAATACGTCCCCGGAACTGGCGAAACCACGATCTTTGTCTATGACGCGGGTGGAAAACCTATCGGCGAATATTCAACTATCGTCGCCGCACCACAAGACGCAAAAGTCGCCTATCTTACATCCGACCATCTCGGAAGCCCAAGAATCAATACGGATCAAACCGGCGCCGTCATCGCCCGCCACGATTACCACCCATTCGGCGAAGAAATTTTTACTGCACAGCGAACAACCGGATTAAATTACTCTGCCGATTCCGTAAGAAAACAATTCACCGGCTACGAACGCGACCCCGAAACCGACCTCGACTTCGCCCAGGCAAGGATGTATGCAAACCACCTCGGGCGGTTTGCTTCGGTTGACCCTTTGCGAGCGAACGCTCCGCTTAGAGATTCCCAAATGTTCAATCGATATAGTTATGTCAGGAACTCGCCCACGGGATTCATCGATTCCTTAGGATTGAGTCCCGAGAGACCATTCCGCCGGAGAGATCCCAATAATTCCGGAGCGTCTAATGAAACATTAACTTCAATGAGGGCAGACGAAAGTTTCTTCCTCGGTTTCGACAACTGAATATATTGATGAGGGACGGCGAACTCACCCGACGAAAGCATGTGAATTGATCGATCATCTCGACTCAGGCATCCGACCGGGGGCTGTACGCAACTAAAGCAAAAACTGACCCAGATCCTGGAGAATATACTATGAGAACCCTGCAATCCCTGTCGATACTACTTTGCCTGTTCGCGGGCGGTGTATTTGCTCAAACAACAAACCAGCCCGAACCCCGTGTGATCGAAGTGTCGGGCTCGGCCGAGCAGATGGTCATACCGGACGAGTTTACTTTCAAGATCACGCTTGCCGAGCGGCTCGAAAAGAAGGAAAAGATCACGATCGAGGCCCAAGAAGCGGCGCTTCGTGATGAACTCCGAAAGCTCGGTATCGATGTTGCCAAAGATCTTTCGGTCTTCGATATTTCAGCGACCTTCTTTCGCCAGAAGAAACTCAAGGATGTCCTTGCAACTAAAGATTATCGACTGAAGGTTCGAGATCTTAATAAGATCTTGCCGCTACAGGATATTGTGGATCGCCTAAATGTTTCTAAACTCGACCTTATTGCGACCGACAATTCGCGGATGACCGAAATACGTCGCGAAGTTAAGATCGAGGCGATAAAGGCCGCAAAGGCAAAAGCTGATTACCTGCTGAATGCCATTGGTGAAAAGGTCGGAAAGGCCATCAGCATCAAGGAAGGTGAAGAATCCACAAATTCGTGGGTGATCGACGGCCAGGAAGTGAGCAACTTTCGCAGCGGCGTCCTTAACTCCAACAATAGCATTCCGTTCAAGCTTATTGGAAGGTCCGGATCGAAGGACGATTCATCGGATGGCGGCTCCTCAGCGGACGACTCCGCATCGCTTGGATTCACGGCGACGAAGGTGCGATTCGTGATCGCTGCCAAATTTGAGATCCAATAGATTTTCCTGCAAGAAGCTCCGGGAAGCTCCGTTCATTTAGGCATGAGGGCAAGAGCCTTTTACTAAATGAAACGGAGCTTTTATGAGTAAATTCGATAATCCGCTTGGGAATGTACGTATCGCAAGTCCGTGTTCGGCAGACTGGGAACAGATGTTCGGCGACGAACGAAAGAGATTCTGCGGCGACTGTAAACTCAATGTTTACAATCTTTCCGCGATGTCCCGCGAAGAGGCTGAGAATTTTGTGACCGCAGCCGAAGGCCGCGTATGCGTACGTTTTTTTGCACGGCCCGACGGTACGGTCATCACGCAGGATTGCCCTGTCGGCTGGGAAAAATTCAAACGGCGCACGCGCAGAATGGCGACCGCGATGGCGTCACTCTTTGCGACCTTGATCGCAGGCGTCTTCGCAGTTACGATCTTCACCAAACGGAGCGAACCGGCAATGGTCGGCGAGATGAGGCCGATCTCAACGCCAACCCCAACCCCGATAAAGAAGACCGCTCCACCGCCGATAATGGGAGCGATGTCCCCAAATATCCCGAAAAAGGACAAGACCGGGAGCGCCGCCGCTCCGGAAAGACCTCAAGAAGCTGAGGATCAGCCCATACGTTTGATGGGAAAGATGGTGCCGAAAGCGGACCGTACCTAGCGGCTACTTTACGAAATAGCCCTGCCGGGCCCGGAGCGTTCTGCCGGCCGGCTCGGTCAGGGTCACGTTCAGCTTGACGAAACTTCCCTGCGGAAACTCTGCTTCGGAATAGAACTGAATGAGGTACTGCGACCGAAGTTCGTTCGTGAGCTGCGTGAAGATGCGGTCGAGGGCCTGAGCATTACGCTTCATATTCAGCTCGTTCGCGAGCCCGTCGTTAGTATCGATCGGCTGGAATTGCGGTAGAAAAGCGGTGCCGCCGGTCTCGCCCGCAAAGCGTGCCATATTCTCCTGCCCGAACACGCTGATCGTATTCAGCTGATATGAACTCCCGCCCGGATTGATCGAATAAAAGACCGTGTCGGCATCCTGCAGGATCTTCAGAACGCGCGCACGCTCCTTCTTAGCAGCCTGCTCGTTCGCCTCGGCAGTCATTCGGCGCAGCGTTTTTGAATCGATCGAATCGATCTTCTTTCCGATGGTGCGGTAAAGATCCTGAGTAGCTTTTGCGATGCGGTCGCTGTACGTGTCTTCGCCATCCGAGATCACTACGACGACGCGTCGCGACGTTTCCGGCGCATAACGTTTCAAATAATCCACAGCGGCGACGACCGTATCAAAAAATGCCGTGTACTGTTTTGACGGCTGAATGGACCTTATTGCGGCCGCCGAAGCCTCGGCCGTATCGCGTCCATGTATCATCAGCGGACGGTCGCCGATCGAGAACACGGTCGCACGGTCTTCGGCCCGCATCACTTTCTGCAGGAATTTTGCCGCCGTCTCCTGCTGGAACTTGTACATCGGGCTCGTCGTCGCCGAAACGTCAAAGAGCAGTGCGATCTCGAGCGGAACCTGGTCCGCCGAACTCACGGCCTCGATCGTCTGCGGCTTTCCCGCTTCGAGCACATTAAAACTCGTCTTCGTCAACCCAAGAACCGGATCTCCAGCCGCATCCGTAACCGCCGCAGGCACAACGATCAGCCGCGATTCGACCTTGATGACGTCACCATCGTCGGTCGGCAGCGGAGTTGGCGTCGGGCTTGGTGTTTGAGCAAGAGAGGCCGCAGCAAAGACCAATAATAGGGCTGACAGTGCGGCTGGGATCCGTGCGGAAAGATAGTTCATCGTCTTGGGGCAAAAAAGAACGAGGAGAAAAGAAAGCGTTGACGAAAGGCCGAGGTAATGTTGCTGGCTCTCGGCATCCCGTCAACGCTGTTAGTGTTTGCGAAGCTTACTCGTTGTCAGGAGCCGGCGTATCTGTCGATGCCGACTTCACCTCGACATTCGTGTTGATACCGCGGCTGACAAGAAGTTTCACTTCGACGCGGCGATTCTGCTCGCGGCCTTCGCGTGTCGAGTTATCGGCAACAGCCTGAAGCTCGCCAAAACCATACGAAGTGCCGATGCGTCGGAGCGGAACATTGCCGTTCTCGACCAAGTAATCGATGACGGCCTGTGCTCGACGCTGGCTCAGAACTTTGTTCTTCGCAGTGCTGCCGTCCGATGACGCAAAACCCGTAACCTCGATCGTGTAGCCCTTCAAGCCCCTGGCCGCATTGGCGACCTCATCGAGAGCTGATTTCGCGTCAGACGAAAGGACCGAGCTGTTGACCCTGAAGTTGACGGTCGCCGTTGACTGAACAACATAGTCATCAAGATCGGAGATGCGCTTGTTCGTGGCGTTAACGCCCGCAACTGCGGCATCAGCGGTCTCCTGTGCGGCCTTCGCACCGCCTTTTGCGGCGTTCGAGATCGCCATCAGCTCATCGATCTGGCCCGAAAGACGCTGTGCGTTCTGTTCGGTAGCCGTGATGCGGGCTTCCGCCGGCGACACGCGAGCATCGATCGACTGTGCGGTCAGCAAATTGCTCTTATCGAAGCGGATCTTGCTTGCCGACAATGCACCCGAGCTGTCGCCAACGCCCTCGACCTTCAGATTCAGGCCGCGGACAAGAGCCGAAGACGGGAACCTGTCGCCGCCCCAAAAGCTATTGTTCTTGATGCTCGTATTCGGCGATACGACCACACGGGTGTTCACGCCGACACCGTCGCGAACGACGAACGTATTGGCATCTTCCACCTGAACGATCACGCCCTTGATCTCATACTTCTGACCGCCCGCAAGATTGCGAACCTGTGCGTCTTGAGCAAAGGCACCAACGCCGGCAAACGCCAACAGAAGACCGGTTGCTAAAATTCTCTTAAACATTAATACTCCTCCAGTTTCCGTATCCTAAAATTTACTACGGGGAGTTGACGACTTTGACGCCTCTTCCCGCGGGCCGGGTTGTAAAAAGATCCCGGTCGAATTCAAAAAGTTAAGGGAATATATCCCTAATAAAGCGCAAAACCCGCGTTAAACACAGAATATACCATTAACTTTTTGACCGACTCAATCTTTTTTTTCCAAGATCTCTATACAGAAAACTCGGCATTTTCAAGATAGTTTTTCAAGTAAGAGAGAAACTTCTCTGCGTCGGCACCATCTACGATACGATGGTCATAGGTGAGCGCAAAGTATGCCATATTACGTATAGCGATAAAATCTTCGCCATCCGCCGATGTCATCACTTTTGTGCGTTTTTCGATAGTTCCGACACAAAGTATCGCAACCTGAGGCTGATTTATGATCGGCGTGCCGAAAAGCCCGCCAAATACGCCCGGATTCGTGATCGTGAACGTCCCGCCCTGAACCTCGTCCGGATTAAGTTTTTTCGTCCGTGCCCGGTCTGCCAGATCGTTCGCCGTCACTGCCAATTGTGCGAGCGAAAGATTGCCCGCACCCTTTATTACAGGCACGATCAGGCCCCAGTCAAGGGCGACCGCCATCCCAAGGTTGATATCGCCCTTGTAGATGATCTCGTCTCCATTCACCTGAGAATTTACGATGCGGTGCTCGCGGATCGCCGCCACGACCGCTTCGAAGATGAACGGCATAAATGTAAGTTTCGTGCCGTATTTCGCCTGGAATTCCGCCTGATGTGCCTTGCGGAATTTCGCGACGTTCGTCATATCGATCTCGTAAACGCTCGTTACGTGTGCCGAGGTCTGCTTCGAAAACGTCATATGCTCCGCGATCTTCTTTCGCATCACGGACATCTTCTCGACCCGATCGTCCATTGAGACCGGTGCAGAAGCCGGCGTAGATGTCGGCGTTTTTGCCGGAACCGAAGCCTTTGCGGCCGTAACTACCTGTTTTGTCGGAAATGCCGGCGCGCCTTTTACGAGCAGATCCGACGGATGAAGGGCCGCACCGGTCTCTATAAAGCTCAAAATGTCGTTCTTTGTAACGCGTCCGCCCAGTCCGCTGCCGGGGATGCGCGTGATGTCAACACCATGCTCTTTTGCGATATTTCGCACGAGCGGGCTTGATTTTGCCCGGCGGAGGTCATCGACCGACCCATTACCGGCCGTGGCGGCTGCCGCAGAAACCTTAGCAACCGGCTGAGGTGCCGCTGCCGGTGGAGCAGAAGGTTCCTGAGGTGCAGCTTCCGCTTTTGCCGGAGGTTCGGGAGATGGGGCCGACGCACCCGACGAGCTTCCGACCGTTGCGAGGACCGAACCGACCTCGACCGTCTCGCCCTCTTTTACATTGATCGACAGCACTTTCCCCGCCGCCGGCGAAGGGACTTCAGCGTCAACCTTGTCAGTGGATATTTCGAGCAACGCCTCGTCCTTATCGATGCTGTCGCCAACCGCCTTAAGCCACTTCGACACGGTGCCTTCTGTGATCGATTCGCCCATCTGCGGCATCACGACATCGACCGCCGATCCGTGTACGGCGTTCGACGTAATCACGGTGGCCGGTGCGGGAGCCTCTATGGGCTCGGTAGTCGCGGTCGGCTGAAACACCGTTTCATTGCTCGGATCGCTCTTAGGAGCTTCAGAAGGTTCGGCAGGGACATTCGCTGTCGGGGAGGCCGTCTCGCCTGCCTGGCCGACCACGGCGAGAGCCGTTCCGACCTCGACCGTTTCGCCCTCGGGAACGTTGATCGCGAGCAGAACACCGCCCGCAGGGCTCGGGACCTCGGCATCGACCTTATCGGTCGAGATCTCAAGGATCGGCTCGTCCTTCTCGATCTTATCTCCAACGGCCTTCAGCCACTTCGAAACGGTGCCTTCGGTGATCGACTCGCCCATCTGGGGCATGATGACTTCAACGCTCATAGTCTTGGGTTCCAAAAGATCTTCAAATAGGTAGGATACAAAACTTTTCAAAAGTTAAGAAGCAGTCAGCACGCGACATTCGAGTCAGAACCAGGAGCGGCTGAACGGCGAACGCCCTCGTCCCACCGATTTGGGATTGGGATTTCGCACTTCGCACTCCGCATTCCGCGTCGCTGCCGACGTGCACCACTCCTTGACAGATGTGCTATACTCATAGCAGGATACGCAACACACGTGGCGTATATTGTTCTTTGAGAACGATCGGTTCTCGGGACGAAAGAATATTTTTTTTGATTTTTCTGGGACAAAAGCCGTAACTGTTGACATCAATAGACTTGTTTGTCCCAGAGCTGTCCCAAGGCTGTCCCAGAGCTTGTTGGGTTGGACAAGGCGGGGGTTCATAGCTCCGTTAGGAGCGAAATGTTTGTAGCAACCGCCAGCAATGTGGATACTGGAGCTCCGTTAGGAGCGACAGAGATTTGTCGGCGGCAAGCCGCCTCCCGGGAATTCATTTTCGGTCCTAAACCACGCCGTTAACGACGTAGCTATACGAAGCCATTGTCGGCGGCCGAGCCGCCTCCGAGATCGGAACTCGACCTTATTCCACGACCTAAAAGCCGCGGCAATTCGGCGGCTTCCAGCGTGCGGAGCACGCGGCGATCTTGATAGCTACAGGTGAAGCGAAGCGGAACCTGTAGAAAGTCGGATCAACCTCTCCTCGGAGCGTGTGAAACACGCGACAGGAGAAGTCGGCGGCAAGCCGCCTCCGATCTATCAATAAGCAGCGGGACGGTCGGGACCGGTTGCGTTTTTTTGCAACACTGGCGGTTCTATGACGCCAGAACCCCGACCGCACTGCCAAAGGGCAAGCCCACGTTCTGCCAAAACACGCAAAAACGCCGATGTTTGCGCCATCTTGCGCCGCTTGCGCCGTTGCGCAGAGCGCGGCGCAAACATCGAGGTTTTGGAGAGGCGGATTTGGCTGCGAGGCAGTAAAATACAGGTATTCGCCAACCTTCGCAGTTTGCGCCGGCGCGGCGCAAGGTATTGGACTTCAGGTCTCGTGAATCGAAAGGTCGTCGGAATGGGGTAGCCACGAATTCACGAATAGGAAGGGATCCAGTCGCTGTCGCTCCCGATTCTGACAGGATGCGGAAGAACTAACCGGCCGCTGACGCGCAGGCGGTTCTGACTTCTTGCTTCTTGCTTCTGGCTTCTTGCCTCTTGCTTCTGGCAGATAACTTTTTTCGCTCATTTACGTTAATATGTTTGAAATCGTTAAATTTAGATCCCGAGAAACAATTCTTTTGCTTCTGACAGTAAAAACCAAGATGAAAAAAATTGCTCTTCTATCGCTAAGTCTTGCTCTCTTGAGCTTTTCGGCCGCGGCGCAGCGTTCACGCAAGGCGACGGCGGCACCATCACACCCGACGGTAACGGCCGCAGACTATGAACGTGCCGAAAGCCGTTTGAGCTATAAGACGAATCCGCTGATCGACCGCAACGGCGTTCGAGCCACTTGGCTGCCGGACGGAACGTTCTGGTACATGGTGCTAACTCCGACCGGACGCGAATTCGTCCACATCGATCCGAAGACCGGAGCCCGCAAGACCGGTGCTACCCCGGCGGAGATCGGTGTCGAGGGCGGAATGCCGAATATGAATATGTTCGCGCGTTTTGGAGGCGGAGGTATGGCGATCGCTTCGCCGGACGGCAAACTCGAGGCATTCCTAAAGGACGGCAATCTTTGGGTACGCGACCGGGAGTCAAAGAAGGAAACGCAGCTGACGACCGACGCAAAAGAGGATTACGGCTACGCGACCGACAACGCCGGTTGGAAGCACAGCCCGCGTCCGATCCTGATCTGGTCGCCCGATTCTAAAAAGATCGCCACATTCCAGCAGGACGAGCGGCATGTCAAGGATATGTACCTTGTAACGACGAACGTCGGTGCGCCGAAGCTCGAAAAATGGAAATATCCGCTTCCCGGCGATGACAAGATAGCGATGATCGAACGTGTCATAATCGACGTCCCTTCGGCAAAGGTCGTCCGATTGAAGATGGCGCCCGACGCTCACCGCTCGACACAGTGCGACGATATTGCATGCGACGGCGGCTGGAGCGATGTCTATTGGGCGGACGACAGCAGCTCGCTGGCTTTCGTTTCGACCTCGCGTGACCACAAGATCGAGGACCTTCGCGTTGCCGATCCTGACACGGGAGCGGTCCGGCAGGTCTATCATGAAGAAAGCCCGACACAGTTCGAGTCCGGACAGGGCGGCACGAGCTGGCGTTATTTGCCCGAGACGAATGAGTTCATTTGGTACACGGAACGCAGCGGCTGGGGCCATCTCTACCTTTACGATCTCAAGACCGGCACACTCAAGAACGCTATAACGAGTGGCAATTGGCCGGTTTGGAATATCGAGTCCGTCGATACGAAGAACCGCGTGATCTACTTCAACGCAGGCGGCCGCGAACCTGGAGTCGATCCGTATTTCGGGCATTTCTACCGCGTGAATTTCGACGGTTCGGGACTCAAACTCCTGACGCCCGAGAATGCGAATCATGCCGTTGCGATATCGCCCGATGAGAACTATTTCATCGACAACTACTCGACGCCGAACACGCCGACCGTCGCAGTTCTTCGCGATATGACAGGCAGGAAGATCGCCGACCTCGAAAAGGCCGACGTTTCACGGCTCGAAAAGACCGGCTGGAAAGCGCCGACCCCGATCGTCGTAAAGGCACGCGACGGCAAGACCGACCTTTACGGCCTGATGTACTTCCCTTCGAAGATCGTTCCTGGCCGTAAATATCCGGTCGTAGATTACATCTATCCGGGCCCGCAGAGCGGCGGCGTCGGTACGCGTTCGTTCGTCGCCTCGCGAAATGACAATTCCGCACTCGCCGATCTCGGCTTCGTCGTCGTGACGATCGACGGTATGTGCAACCCGCTGCGCTCGAAAGCGTTCCACGATTCGTGCTACGGCGATATGGCCGACAACACGCTCGAAGATCAGATCGCGGGAATCAAACAGCTCGCAAAACGATATCCCTTTATGGATCTCGACCGCGTGGGAATTTGGGGACATTCAGGCGGCGGTTTTGCGACCGCGGCTGCGATGTTCCGCTATCCCGATTTCTTCAAGGTCGGGATCTCTGAGTCGGGCAATCACGATAACCGCAATTACGAGGACGATTGGGGCGAACGCTACATCGGCCTTCTCAAGGGCGACAACTACGAGAAACAGGCAAACCAGGTCTATGCGAAGAACCTGAAAGGCCATCTGCTTCTCGCACACGGCACGATGGACGACAACGTTCCGCCGTACAACACGCTTCTTGTCGTCGATGCTCTGATCAAGGCCAACAAGGACTTCGATCTCATCCTGATCCCGAACGCGCGTCACGGCTACGGCCAGGCAAGCCCGTATATGATGCGTCGTCGCTGGGATTATTTCGTCAAGAATCTTCTAGGTGCCGAACCGCCGAAGAACTACGAACTGAAGGCAACGCCGGACCCGCGAACTGCTCCGCCAAAGCAGTAGGAGATACTGATCTGAACCGCCTGCGTGAGCGGGCGGTCAGTTCCGCAGACCGTCAAAAGTAAAAGGTCAATGGGCAAATCTGATGCGGAAGAGTTTCTTGGCTCCATCGGAGCCGTATGTTTGTAGCACGCGATCGCCAACCAAGTCTCGGAGGCGGCTTGCCGCCGACTTCTCCTGTCGCTCCTAACGGAGCTCCGAGCATTCCTACAGCATTCGACCTACAAACATTCCAATCCTACGGAGCTGAAGCCCGTCCGCATTGCATGTCCCGAAATAAGTGAAAAGTAATAGGTGCAAAGTGAAAAGTCTGAGTCTTTCCGATTCGTGCATTCGCGGCCACCCCGCTCGAACTCCAAATCCCAAAGCCAAGAAACACACTCCCTACCGGTCGTGTTTCCGCCTCTTTTGGGCTTGATCTTTGAAAATTTGACGTTCTAATTCGACTCGAGCTTTTGGGTCGTGCTCTCCGAAGACTCTTCGAGAAAGAGTTCGCTGACCGAAGATTGCGGCGGCGGAAGAACTGCGGCGTACTCGGCAATATCTTTCTCAAGTCTCGCAACAGCTTCGCGAGCCTTCGCGGCGTCTTCGCGTGCGACCTTCAAGACGATCTTACCGTTGTCCGTCGGCAGCTTCGAAGCCTGTGCGACAGAATTCAGCCGCAGATGGATTCGAGGACCCAACAGCACAAATCCCCGCTTGAACGCGATCGAATGAATGTCGGCGAGCGACACCCGAACTTCCTTAACGCCGTTAGAAAACAGTCCGATGAATTTCGACTCGAACTCTATGATGATCCCGGCGGAAGAGAATTTTGCGATGCCGTTCGCATACGTCAGCCCGTGGCCGCTCTCAGCCTTGAAGTGGATCATTGTATAACCCTGATTCATACGTTGGTGAATTCTACCACGCGGGGGCGAGAATTTTTACGCCTGCGGCGCAGGCTTCGGACTGAAGATGTAAAGATACACAAGCCCGAGGATCGCGGCGGTAAGCGATGCGAGAAAGATCGCGAGCTTTGATTCATCTATCAGCGGCTGCCTGCCCGCAAAGGCTAGATTCGTGATGAAGATCGACATTGTAAAGCCGATGCCGCCGAGCATTCCCAGGCCAAGAAGCTGCCGCCAATCCAGTCCCTTCGGCAGCGTCGAGATGCCGACCGCGACCGCCAGATAGCTTGCGGTAAATATCCCGATGGGTTTGCCGAGGACCAGGCCGAGCCCGATGCCCAGACTGTTCGGCGACGCGAGGTCGGCCGCCCAATTCGACTCGATCACAAGGCCGGTATTCGCAAGTGCGAAGATCGGCAGGATGATGAACGCGACGGGTCGATGCAGCCATTCTTCGAGCCGCTCGGATGGAGACGCTTCGTCGCCGTTATCAGGAAAGAACGGTATCGTGAACGCTAGGATCACGCCGGCGATCGTAGCGTGTACTCCGGAAAGGAGCATCGCCCACCACATAAACGCTCCGCCGATCAGGTACGGCACGAGTGACCTTATGCGGAAGATGTAATTCATTGCGAACAACACACCGGCGATCGCAAGGGCAATGAAGAGATATCCGAGCGAGAGCGTGGTCGTGTAAAAGATGGCGATGATGAGGATCGCGACAAGATCATCGATCACGGCGAGTGCGACAAGGAACACCTTGAGCGAGCTGCTCGCACGGCTGCCAAGCAATGCAAGAGCACCGATCGCGAACGCGATATCGGTCGCCATCGGGATCCCGACGCCGGCCTGCGTCTCGTGTCCGTGGTTGAAGATGAAATGTATGGACGCCGGTACGAGGACGCCGCCGAGTGCCGCGATGACAGGGAGGAGTGCGGTCTTTAGGTTCGAGAGTTTGCCTACCAGGATCTCGCGTTCGAGTTCGAGGCCGACAAGAAGGAAGAAAACGGCCATCAGAGCATCATTCACCCAAAGCTCGATGCTTAGCGGCCCAAGCTTCTTGTGCCAGAACGAGATGTAGTCCGCACCTGAGGCCGAGTTTGCAATAAGGAGCGATGCGACTGTGCAGGCGACGAGAAGCGCCGCACCCGCACGTTCCGAACGCATAAGGTCGCCGAAGAGACGAACTAATCTGAACCCTCGCTTGTCTGCCACTTGTGAACTAATTGCCTGCAGCGGAACGGCGCCGCATCAGGAATTTCGCGATCCCGAAAAGGCTTATCAAAAGCCAAAAGAATTCGACGATGAACGCCGAGAAGTTGAAGTCGAAATAGAGCGAAACGATGATCAACGCCGCACCGAGAGCATTCAATATCGAATACCAGACGCTGTCGCTCGAAATGCGTTCGAACTGCAGCAGCAGATACGTCCCGATGATCAGTGCAACGCCCGCACCGCCGACGATGTCGAACCACTGAAAGGTCATTTCAGCTTGTAAACACCGCCCTTTTCACCAACGGCCCAGACGGCAAGCTTGCCCTTTGCGGCAACGGCATTTAGATTCTCGGTGCCGAGTTTCTTCCAAGTCTTGCCGCCGTTCCGCGAGATGTCGGTGCCGTTACTGCCGACAGCGATGATCGTTCGAGCATCGATGTACGCGACGCCGGAGCGATAGCCTGTCAGGCCTTTCGCAAGGTTCCACGATTTGGCGCCATCGGTCGTGAACGCAAGGTTATCGGTGATCTCGTCCGGCATTCCGTAGTTGCCGCCGACGATCACGCCGCTCTTTGCCCCGTTCATCGCAACAGAGAAGATGCCGCTGCCGGCAGTTCCCTTTACGATCGGCGTCGTAACCCACGTCCAAGTCGAGCCGCGGTCGTTCGAAAGGAAAACGCGTGCGTCCGCGCCGCCCGAGATGAGCATCGCACCGTTCTTCCCGTGCGTTATAAGACAAGTGCCGCTTGCGGCGAAGGCTGCCTCGCCGTCCTTTGCGGCAGGCATCTTGTTGCTCACGATCGGCTCCCAAGTCTGGCCGTCCGTCGTCCGGATCAGCCGATAATGACCATCGACCGGATCGCTCATCGCGATGCAGTTGTCGCGATCCCAGCACGCGAGAGCATCGAAGAACTTCTTCGGGTCATTGTTCAAGAACTGCTCCTTCCACGTCTTGCCGCCGTCGGTCGTCTTATAGATCCGCGAACTCTCGCCGTTGCCGATCGAGAGAACGTAGGCCGTATTCGCATCGAAAGCTTCGATGTCGCGAAAGTCGAGCCGCTCGGCGCCCGGAACCGTCGTAAGGTCCCAACTCTTCCCGCCATCGGTCGTGCGTATCACCGTACCGCGAGTGCCGCTCGCCCATACGACGCTTCGATTCACCACCGATAGCCCGCGAAACGAAGCGTCAGTCGCCACATTTCGCTTCACCCACTGTGCATGGGCGGCTGCGGAAAAAATGATAATAAAAACAATGGTAAATACCGATCTCATTTTGCTGTTGCCCCAAAATAAGTGAAAAGTAATAAGTACAAGGGATACGTCTCACTTATAACTTACCACCTATCCCTTATTTCGTATCAATCGCCTCGGGGATTTAATGGCAGTCATTGATCTTTCGCCAGCGTGAGTATAGGTTTCGGCAGGCGTCGTTCCAATCGGGGAACTCAAAGTTAAATCCTGAATCGGTCAGCAGCTTCGGCACGACGCGTCGGCTTTTTAAGATAAGTTCGGTTTCCGTTCTCATAAAGAATGCGCCGATGGCCAACTGCCATTCCATCGCCGGAAGACCGAATCGGGTTCCCGAGGCTTCGCGGAAGATGTGCATGAATTCTCGGTTCGGCAGCGGATTTGGGGATGAAAGATTGATCGGACCTGAGAGTTCTTCGTGGTCGATCAGCCAATAGACCGAGCGGATAAAATCCTGATCGTGTATCCACGAAATGTACTGTCTTCCGCCTGCCGCCGTACCGCCGAGCCCTTTGCGGACAAGGCCTAGCATCACGTTAAAGATGCCGCCGCGGTCGGGGCTCATCGTCATTGCCGAACGCATCAACACCTTTCGTGTTTTCGGCGTTGCGGCATCGTTTGCCGCTTTTTCCCAAGCGGTCGCCACATCTATACTGAAATTCCAAGTATCCGGCGCGTCTGCCTCATGACCTCCGATGATACCCGTAACGTCGTCGTTTGCGGCGTCAAATCGATGTGCATAGATCGTCGCAGTACTCGCCTGAAGCCAGACTCGCGGAGGCTTTGCAGCGGCCGCTATCGCATCGCCGACAACGCGGGTCGAATCAACCCGCGAATCCATCATTTGCCGCCGGTTCTCATCATTGTACCGGCAATTCACGCTCCGGCCTGCAAGGTTGATGACAACATCCGAACCGTCGATCTCAGCCACCCAATCACCAAGCGTCTTGCCGTCCCATTTCGCCGTTCGCCAAATTTGTTTCTCAGGCGAGCGGCCGAGCACGACAACTTCGTGGCCGTCGGCGTGAAATGCTCGGGCCAGCACAGTTCCGACTTGTCCTGTCCCGCCTGGAATTACGATTTTCATAACATTCTTGTCAGAACCGCGAGCGATAGCGACCGAGGCTCCCGGTTCTGACTAATAAACCATTCTCGCCTTAACGGTGCCGGGAACGTCTTTCATCAACTCGAAGGCTTCTTTTGAGAGCTTTGATTCGATATCGAGGATGACGTAGCCGATCCGCTCGTTGGTCTTCAAATACTGGCCGAGGATGTTGATGCCGCGGTCAGAAAGACGCGAGTTGATCTCGCCGAGAACACCCGGAATGTTCTGATGTATATGAAGAATGCGGTGCGTGCCGGCCTGCGGCGGAAGGTTGACCGGCGGGACGGTGTGCGACCCTTCACTTGTGCCAAATTCAAGGTAATTTATGAGCTTCGCAGTAACGTCGGTGCCGATGTTCGCCTGCGCCTCTTCGGTCGAACCACCGATGTGCGGCGTCAGGATCACATTCGGCAGATTCTGCAAGACGGTCGCGAACGTATCGCCGTTTTTCTCAGGTTCCTCCGGGAAAACATCGACGGCCGCTCCTGCGAGTTTGCCGCTCTTCAAAGCTCTTGCGACCGCGTTTAGATCGACGACGTCGCCGCGGCTGTAATTGATCAGGATCGCACCCTTTCGCATTGCACGGATCGCGTCGGCGTCGATCATATTTCGCGTCGTGCGGTCGGAAGGAACGTGCAGCGTTACGATGTCCGCCTTTCGCAAAAGGTCTCGAAGCTCGCGTGTCTGCTGCGCGTTGCCGAGCGGCAATTTCGTCGCCGCGTCGTAATAGATCACCTGCATTCCCATCGACTCGGCCATCGTCGAGACCTGCGAGCCGATGTTGCCGTAGCCGATGATCCCGAGCGTTTTGCCGCGAAGTTCAAAACTGCCCTTCGATTCCTTGAGCCAAACGCCGCTGTGCGCCGCCGCGTTCTTGTCGGCGATCTTGCGTATGAGCATCACGCACAATCCGATCACCAACTCGGCGACCGAACGCGTGTTCGAATACGGCGCGTTAAAGACCGCAACGCCCTTCTCCGTAGCCGCCGCAAGATCGACTTGGTTGACGCCGATGCAAAAACACCCGATGCCGAGCAGCCTATCGGCCGCCTCGATCACGTTCTTTGTAATGCGAGTCTTCGAGCGAATGCCCACAAGATGCACGCCCTTCACAGCCTTTATGAGCTCGGCCTCGCTCAACGCACCGCTCACGCGCCTCACGTGCGCATATCCCGCCACCTCAAATTCACTCACCGCCGCATCAGAGATATTCTCAAGCAGCAGAATGCTGATCTTACTCTTCGGATAGGATGTATTTTGCATTGCCATTGAAATAGCGAGTATAGCAAAATCAAATGAACTCGTTCTGAATGTGTCCAGACAGCGATACAACCATTATACGATCGAGAGCACCATACTATTGTTACCCAAGAGCGTGATGAAACTTCTTTTATCAATTACCCTTGCGCTAGTTACGGCGATTTCAGCGTTCGCGACCGCACAAAGTCCAGACCGCATTGTTTATAAGGGCAACGAACGAATGCTTTTTTCAAACCCGCTCGAAGGTTACTATTCCAGCGGCCGCAAGCGACCTGACTTTATGATCGCGCCGCTAACTACGAGCACTGGAAATTGGCGAGGTTATGTCGCCACGTGGTAGATCGAAAACGGGAAATTGTATCTAACAAGAATAGATTCATGGCTATGCAGAAGCTCTAGTGAGAGATCTTGTCGTGAAGTCAGTTTGGCTGAGATCTTTAAAGAAAAGGTCAAGAACGGCAAGGTCTTGGCGGATTGGTTTTCTGGTGAACTGCGTGTTCCGGATGGGAAGAAGTTGCAGTATGTTCATATGGGCTATGGTTCGACTTATGAAAGAGACTTGATCTTTGAGGTCAAAGCCGGAGTGGTGTCTGAACCGACAGTTATTGACAATACGAAGGCTCCGCTTCCCTCTGAGGTCGAAGCGACCCGTCGTGAATTGGAAAAGCTAAAGGCGGAAGAAAATGTAACCCCCCCGGTAGCGAAAGAAGCTGCGAAGCGAGAACCAAAGAACGGCATTTCAATAGTGCCGGGCCAAGACGTTTTTCGTTATGGTGTCACGAGATCAAGTCTGGAAGCGGTGATCGGTGAGGGTAAGCCAGCCAGTAAATACAAGGATGTCTATTTTGTTGAGTATCCGGACGCAGGCGTTCAAGTTTCGTATGATAACGGCAAAAACACCGTTCATGTAATATTTCTTTACAATAACGCTTCTCGATATGAGAACTTTACCGTGCCAAAGGTTCTAACAGATAAGGGAATATCTTGGAACGCCTCGGACGAAGACGTATTAAAAGCTTACGGAAAACCACTAAAGGACTTCAGTGACGAATCAAAGACGTGGCGGAGATTGGAATATCCGGGTATCGACTTTCTGTTCCAAGGAGGACAGCTGAATCGAATCGGCATTCTAGGCCCCGACGGAAACTAGTGTCCGGGCGGGAAGTTAGTGAGGTCGTGGTTATCGGCCCCAGAAGCTGGGGTTATTGCGGATCCCGCTCACTCATTCGCTTAAAGATAACCGTGTCAGCCTTTTTCCTTTTCGCAGCGTATTTTTTCAGATCACTCATAAAGTATTGCAGAATGTCGGACCGATTCCCCAACCTCGATTCCAGATTGCCAAACATCATCAGGCCGCTCGCTTATTATGAGTTTTCTTTGGGCGGCCGCCGAGTTTACCATTAGCTTGCGAGGCCGCCTTCTTCTTTTGGCTCGTCACCATCCCATTTCGGCGAGCGATCTCGGACATGAGAAACCCGCGACCGATCAGATCGATAATTAGCGAAGCGACTCCGAGATGCTGGTCGATACTTTCCCACTCAAGGGCAAAACCGAGTCCGAGCGGTTTAACTTCAGCGAGCTGCTCATCTGAGGCATTTTTGAAGACTTTATACTTTCGCGGGTCGAATGAAAAGCTCCAGCCGCCATAAAGATCGACCGTCACTCGTCCATTCTTAAACTCGGCAGAAAGCGCACGGGGGCCTTTCTTAAGAGATCGAGCTCCACGGCGTCGGGCTTCGCCCACTTGGCGGTTAAATTCCACTTCGCTCATTCCCAACGAGCCTATTTCTTTCTGCTTGACCGGCATACTTCCTCCCAACGAGCTAAAAAGTCGTCGTTATTCTCTCGAGTAACAGCAAATGCTGACGCGATGTCACGGTTCCTCATACTAAAGACCTCGCGGATCACTGGTTCATCTCCATCGACGCCGAGAATGATTATCAGCTCCGCTCCCGCCCGGAAAATGTGAACATGCGGCGGCTCCTGGTCATTCGGATAGATTACAAACTGGAATCCGTTCAGCCTCAATAGCGTCGGCACATCAAGAATAACCCAACTGTTAGGTTTTTACAATTTTTTTTCTTAAGGAGAAAGTGGAAGAGAGCGGACACGCCGCTCTCTTTCTTTGGAGTTACATATGAATCGTCAGGTCGTGGACGCCTTCGGCGGCCTCCATTACGGATTCGGAGACGGTTGGGTGCGCGTGGATGACGCGGCCGAGTTCGTCGGCAGTGATCTCGAGCGCCATTGCGACGCAGGCTTCGGCCAATAATTCCGTCGCATGCGGGCCGATGATGTGGACGCCGAGGACCTCGTCGTATTTTTTCTCGGCGACGATCTTGACGAAGCCGTCGGTCTCGCCGAGGATACGAGCCTTTCCTGACGCCGAGAAGGGGAATTTACCGACCTTCACGTCATAGCCTGCTTCCTTTGCTTTGGCTTCGGTCAGGCCAACACTTGCGACCTCGGGGTCGCAGTATGTGCAGTTAGGAACAAGATTGAGCTTGATCGGTTCGACTTTTTTGCCTGCGATCTTTTCGACGACGAGGATGCCTTCTTTTGAAGCAAGGTGAGCGAGTTGCGCGGTCGGAACTACGTCGCCGATCGCGTAAATGCCCGGCTCGGCGGTTTCGTAGTATTCATTGACCTCGACGGTGCCTCTTTGAGAAATCTTGACCTTTGTGTTCTCAAGCCCCAGCCCTTCGAGATAAGGCATGCGGCCGACCGCAACGAGCAGCATTTCGGCCTCGAGTTCCACGGTTTCGCCCTTCGCATTCTTACCCGAAACCTTGACGCTCTTCTTGCCCTTTTCCATCTTGTCGAGCTTGAGGCCGGTCTCGACCTTGATGCCCTGCTTTTTGAACGCGCGCGCAAGTTCTTTTGAAACTTCGGCGTCCTCGAGCGGCACTATGCGATCGAGCAATTCAACGAGCGTCGTTTCCGTACCGAAACGATGATAGACGCTCGCAAACTCCGAGCCGACCGCACCCGATCCCATCACGATCAGGGACTTAGGCACCTCGGTGAGTTCAAGAATGTGGTCAGAATTTACGACCTGCTTGCCATCCGTCTCAAAGCCCGGGATCGGCCGGACGACAGAACCGGTCGCGATGATGATGTTCTTCGTTTCGATCGTCTCCTTTTTGCCGTCCGCAAGGACGACCTCGACCTTTCCTTTGCTCAAGATCTTGCCGAAGCCGTTAAAGACCGTGACCTTGTTCTTTTTCATCAGATAGGTCACGCCCGCCGAATTCTTCGTCACGATGTCGGACTTGTATTTCTGAACGCCCGACCAGTCGTATTCGAGGCCTTTGACCTTCAGGCCGAAATTCTCAAAATGCGAGGCCTTGTCATAAAGATGAGCCGCATTGAGCAACGCTTTGGTCGGGATACAGCCGCGCAAACCGCACGTGCCGCCGAGCCGCGCGTCCTTTTCCTTCTCGATGATCGCGACCTTCAAACCCAATTGCCCCGCCCGAACCGCCGCGACATAGCCGCCTGGACCCGAACCGATGATAGTTACGTCAAATTGTTCCGCCACAGAGTATTTCCTCTCGATTATCTGGTTACTAACTAAACTAACCATTATATTGCTTGACACCTGTTGACGCTAGCCGCCAGCCGAGGCGATGCGGCCCGCACCGTAGCCGGCACCGACCTGTTTTCCCCTCTGTCCGCCGATTATGGCACTGAGGCGCATCTCAGAGCCACCTTTTCTCGTTGGCATAACGACTCGGCTCGGGCGTAGAATCATTCATTATGCCGGACAATGATTTCGATCCTCGCGAAAGGGTCCAACAGATACAGACAGAATTCGCGGAACGCGGCGATGCGACCGGATGGTTCGACGCGCTGTACAAAGAAGCTGCCGGAAAAACCGAGAGGATCCCTTGGGCAGACCTAGAACCGAATCCGTATTTCAAGGAGTGGGCAGAACGGAACGACCTAAGCGGCGACGGTAGAAGTGCGTTGGTCGTCGGCTGCGGACTAGGCGATGACGCCAACTATCTCAACCAACTTGGATTCAAGGTATCGGCATTCGACCTCTCGCCGACCGCCATCGACTGGGCAAAGAAACTCTACGGTGAGATAGATATTCGGTTCGAGGTCATGAATCTGTTCGAGCCTTACCGCGGCTGGCTCGGCGCTTTTGACTTTGTACTTGAGGTCTACACGATCCAGCCTCTGCCAATGGAAATGCGCGAGGATGCCATAGATGCCGTGTCGCGGTTCGTAAAAGATGGCGGCGAACTCGTCGTCGTCACACGCGGCCGCGAGGATGACGAAGAGCTCGACGCCGTACCGTGGCCATTGTCCAGAAAGGACCTTTCGCGCTTTGAGGCAAATGGGATGCAGCAGATCGACTTTGTTGTCTGCCCAGCGGAGAATGCTGGCGAGCCAGACCGATGGGTCGTCAAATATACAAGAAGCTGATCATGCGAAGATCGCGGCCTGCCCTTCGAACTTTGCCTTCAAACTGCCGCAGACAACGTCGCAAAGCTTGAAGACCGTTTTGTCCGAAATGCGGTAATAGACGTTATTCCCATCCTGACGCCGTGCGACGAGATCGGCTTCTTGCAGTACGCGAAGGTGTTTGCTGACGTTCGGTTGGGTCGATGAGACGGCCCCGGTCAATTCATTGACGCGTGCCTCGCCGTTTCTCAAGATCTGAAGTATCTGCAGCCGCGTCGGCTCTGCGAGTACTTTGAACCGTGCGGCGACGAGCGTCAGGGCCTCGGGGGACATTGATCCGTTTTTTGCCATTTGCATTTGACTGTATAACTTCATAGTTATATACTTATATTAAGTTAGAGTATATTCCACTATGATCAAACAAGCAACGGTCGAAGAGATCAATTCATTGTTAAATGGGACGGGCGAATGTCAGGTGATAGACGTGCGCGAATTTTCCGAATTCAATAGCCGACGCATTGCCGAAGCACAGCTTATGCCGCTCTCAAATTTTGAGAAGCACGCCGAAGAGATCGACCATTCAAAGCCCGTTTACTTGATGTGCCGCTCAGGAGGCCGTGCAGCGCAGGCCGCCGAGCGCCTTGCGGCAAAGGGCTTTACGGACATTCACGTTATCAAAGGCGGTATGCAGGCGTGGGAAGCCGCCGATCTTCCGATCGTAAAAGGTGATTCGAAGGTCTGGTCGCTCGAACGCCAGGTGCGGGTCACCGCCGGACTGCTCATCTTGACGAGTGTTATTCTTGGGTTTACGGTATCGCAATACTTCTTTGTGCTGTCGGGCCTGCTCGGCGCAGGGCTGACATTCGCCGGAGCAACGGATTGGTGCGGAATGGCGATGGTCCTAGCTCGCATGCCGTGGAACAAAGCGCGTGGAAATACGTGCTGTAATGTGGAGGCAAGCTAGTGCATTTCAAACAATTCTATCTTGGGTGTCTATCACACGCGTCCTATTATCTTGGTTCGAACGGCGAGGCCGCGGTCATCGATCCGCAGCGTGATGTTCAGCAGTATTTGGACGAGGCTGGCGCCGATGGTGCGAAGATCAAGTACATCATCGAGACGCACTCGCACGCGGATTTCGTGAGCGGCCACAAAGAGCTTGCCGCAAAGACCGGAGCCCAGATCGTTTTTGGGGAAAAGGCCGAAACGGCGTTCGAAACGCTAAAGGTGAAGGACGGCGACACACTGACCGTCGGACATATCTGCCTACGCATATATGAAACGCCCGGCCACACACCCGAAGGTATTTTGATACTTGCCGAGGCTGAAGGCGAACCTGACCGGCTGTTTACGGGCGATACGCTCTTTGTCGGCGACGTGGGGCGTCCTGACCTTGTCGGGTCTAAAGGCTTTACGGCAGAACAGATGGCTGGGATGCTCTACGATTCGCTCCACGAGAAGATAATGTCGCTCGCGGATGAGACGATCGTCTTCCCTGCTCACGGTGCCGGAAGCCTTTGCGGACGATCCCTGTCAAAAGAGACGTTCTCGACGCTTGGCGAACAGCGAAAGTTCAATTACGCGCTTCAGCCGATGACAAGGAGTGAATTCGTGCGTATCGTAACCGCGGATCAACCGGCGGCCCCCGCATATTTTGCCGCAAGTGCGGCGAAGAATCTTGCAGGTCCGGCTTCACTCTCTGAGATAGCGACACCCGAAGAGATCTCGGGTGAGCAAGCCGCAGATTTTTCCGGCGTTGTTATCGACGTAAGAAGCTCGACAGAATACGGTGCAGGACATATTCCGAATTCAATAAACATCGGCCTCGGCGGACAATTCGCCTCATGGGCGGGGCAGATGGTTCCGGTTGGAACTCGCATTGCGATTGCGGCGGCGAATTACGAGCAGGTCGAGGAGGCGGTGATGCGGCTAGCTCGCGTCGGCTTTGAGACCGCGTCAAATTACGTGATCGTTGGCGAAGGCAGTTCGTTGAATAGGACGCCGCAAGTTTCGGTTGAGGACGTTGCGAAGATAGTTGCAAGCGAACCGAACGCTCAGTTGATCGATGTCCGGCGGCCGGCAGAATACGCCGTGGCACACGCGAAAGGTGCGTTGAACATTCCAGTCGATGCGCTTTCGCGCGAACTGGATAGGGTCGATCCCGATCGACCGACGTTCGTCATCTGTCAGAGCGGTTATCGCTCGAGCCTTGCAAGCGGTATCCTAGAAAATGCCGGTGTAAAAGATGTAAGAAATGTTACCGGCGGTACGCAGGCGTGGATCGATGCAGGCCTCGATACGGAGGCTTCTGCAACGGCCGGTGCTTGCGACAGGAGGTAGGCACAATGAGGAAACTTTGGATACTAGCGGCGTTTGCACTCGCGCTTGTCGCGTGCAATGAGGCCCGTACGCCGCAAACGCCAGTTGCAGAGAAATCTTTGGCGGTTACGGATATGTCGCCGATCGAGGCTCGTCCGGGCATCGAGCAGCCCGGATCGCAGTTCATCGATGTTCGGACCGCAGCTGAGTATGCGGACGGACACGCCAAAGGTGCGCAGAACATTCCACTTGACACTCTGGAGGCGAATGTTTCGAGTTTGAAGAAGGATCAGCCAGTTTATGTGATCTGCGAGACGGGGCGAAGATCTCTCGCCGCCGCGGAGATGCTGAAAAAGGACGGCTTTACGCGTATCATCAACGTTACGGGCGGGACGCGTGCTTGGGCCGACGCCGAACTTCCGATGGTCGAACCGGCGCCCGCAAACAAGTAGGTCGATATGACCGACATACTTCTGGTTCTCGCGGTATTCGGTGGCTGGCTCTTGTTGCAGCTTGCGATCTTACCGCGGCTCGGCTTCAACACCTGACTCCGTGGAGCCTGCAACGCCGGTCGGCGTCCAAAGAATACCGAACTGAAGGAGACCGCTTCTGTTGAACCTCATAGCAGATAGAGAATTGAGGGCCGGGGCCCGACCCACACTTTCCATTTCTTCGAATTGCTTTGGAGCACACGGTTTCGATAACGGGCATACCACCCGCGTCTAGTCTCTTTTGAAATTCTTTACGTATTCCATAATGTCTTCATAAGGCGGCGGCGCCACGACCTTGGAATCTATAGGAAGGACCTTTTTGCTACGCTCGATCTCTGAGCTGCGGAACACCTCTTGCCAGAACGTAACGGCATCGCGGAAGTCGATCATTTCGATAAGACACTCCGTTGCATAGGCCGGGACGACACGTCCATTCTCGGCATGAAAGTCAGCAAGGCGAGATCCCATAGTGCAGCCGATCCGTACGACGGTCTCGATCTCGCTTGGTTTGGTTGCAACGGTATCAGGCCTTAGGCCCCAAAGATCAAGCACCTTCGCCTTCGCGATGCCGTCAAAGTATTGAGTAAAACCTTCGATCTGAAAGTCATCCGGCCCGTTGAGCTCGTTCGTAGCCCAGTGGACGACGATCGCGGTCTTGCCTGATATCGGATGTGAGGAGTCTATGTCAACCTTCGTGTGCATCGCTCCAAGTTCATTGGCCTTGAACTTCATCGTCTGATAAATACGTGCGTCCTCCGGAGGCGGAGCTTCAATACCGCACCCGAGCCACAAAGCACAGAAAATCAGCATGACGATGACCAATTGACTGTTTTTCATATTCGATATGTGCCCTCTGTACTCTCCGAGGTTTCGAGCCATTGCCATTTCAGCAGTTCCTCACTTCCCTACGGGGCGATGTTCAACCTACAACCTTCCGACATTTATCATTTCCTCCTTCCAAAGATCGTGCGCGATGCGGCGATCCGTCAACTAGCCGATGGGAGGCCTTTTGATCGGGGTCGCAAAATAAAGCCGAAAAGCGAAACAAAGATGCCGGCGATAAGGGCGATGATCCCCCAGATCTTCCGGGTCCGGTTGAAACTAATGTCTAAGCCGCAGACTTGGCTCCAACTAGCAGCGGTTTTTCGTTGATTGTCAAAGGCGTCGATCAGGTCGCGATCATCTCTTGATAGCGCGGCCAACTTACGTTGATCTCTCAGATCTATGTTCGAGAGGTGTCTTGCCTCGAGAATTAAATAAAATTGGCCAACTTTGGCTTGCTCCCTTTCGGCGACCTTACACGAATTGCCGGCTTCGGGATTTGCACTGAAAGAAAGTACGACGATCCCGCCGCCGGCTATAACCACTAGAACACCGATCGTGATCGCTATCCATGCGATCGCGGTCCGGCATCCGCCCTTCCCACCCGACGAGATAACCGGGAAGATCTCACCAAGCGGTTTCCAGTCGGTCGCACCGACCACGATACCGAGATCGGTCGGCGAGAATCGCCCCGCTTGCAGCCCTTCGACAATCTCCGCTTCCGGGAAGGGGCCTGTTTGCGTTCCGTTCGAATTAATTAAGTAGTCCATAATTTTTCTGTCGGATGATTTCCTCGCGAAACCGACAGTGGGCCGGCCAATTCTTAGTACTAAACGAAACAGGTTTGCATCCCGGCGGATCGTATTTCGGATCAAACGGGATGGGTCCGCCCAGTTCTAGGTAACCGTCCTGAATACAATCGATCTTCCATTCGCCGTTCTCCTGTCTTAGGTTGATGCGCAGGTGATCGACAAAATCGTCGGGTGGCTCCGGCTTGCCAAGGTCGACCTTCACAACAGCTCTGTCGGCGGCGATTCTTGAATCGACAATCGTAATGTCGCCGATCCACGAGTCGAGCCAGTCGTTGCTTGCGAGAAAATACAAATTTCGTGTTTCCCGATCTTGCAAATAGAGCCAACGGTAAAGGCTTTTTGAGAGGAAGCCCGCGACCGTCTTTTTCTGCGCGACCGGTGTTCGTTTCTTTACCATCGTGCCGAGCACCCATTTATAGAAAGCGGTCACACGCTCCGTCGGTTCATCATTGGTTTGCTGAGGCGACTGTGCATTTGAGAAGGGTACCGCTGCCAAAGCTGCAAATAGAGCCGCGAATAAGACGCAGTGCCGCTTGCCCTTGCGTCTTGTTCGACCGACCGCAGCCTGCGTCTCTTTTCGGGCGAACAGATCGAACTCTTTCGTATCAGCCATGTCGTTATCCAGCTTTTGTTTCCCAGTACAGAAGACGCATGGGAGGCGCTACTTGCTGACCCACCCCTTTTCTTCCCGGCATCAACGGGATCGGCCCGACATTGAGTAAGTCGCACACAGAATTGCCGACATCCCTCCATAACCAACTGACAAAATTTGGATCGTCGTGGTCAAAGAGATAAATGAGGTTAATTCCGTTATTGAACCTACATTCCCAATAACCGGAAGATCGACCGAGATATATTTTAAGAAGGGCCCTCGATATATCGTCGGCCGCTTTCCAATCACCGGAGGTCACAAATCCGTCGTCCCCATAGAGAGCAACGCGCATTTTTGTGAAACTACGGAGTTCTTCAGAATCGAAAGTTAGTTCGATCGTTGCAGATTTAAACATTTTTATCCTTCCCGCTCTTTGACCTTAAACAGGGGTCATTTGCCTGCCGGGCATCCCAAGGGCTGTTTAGTCGACTGACCACTTTAGGCAGCCACCGCTCGTCTGTAATGTCGTTCTACTCTCCGTAAATTCGTTTCGATGCCTTTGGGTTTTTGATATCGAAATAGCTACACACGGGAGCGGAGATCTCGAAGAATGTATAAATGCCACCTTCGGACAATCGGCGTTTTGCCTCCTTGCTGGAGTTTCGCTTTTCATTATCTTTTTTGTGAAATCATTGCCGGGCAGGCACCGGGATATCCGTGGGCAGACCCCATTGGAGGCTATCGTACCCGCCTGTGCTCTTGAGGATCCACCAAACGCCGTCGCGGACGACCGACACATCAGCCCTTCCGTCTCCGTCGTAATCTGCCGGAACAGGAATGTCTGTGGGCAGGCCCCATTGGATGCGGTCGTAACCGGTGCCATTGCTCTTGAGAATCCACCAGACACTGTCACGGATAACTGCGAGATCGGTTTTGCCGACTCCGTCGTAATCAGCCGGAACAGGGATGTCTGTTGGGAAACCCCACTGGCTGCTGGTGTAGCCGCCGGTGCTCTTGCGGATCCACCAGGTACCGTCGCGGATCACTGCGAGATCGGTTTTGCCGTCTCCGTCGTAATCAGCCGGAACGGGGATGTCTGTTGGCAATCCCCACTGGATACTGTCGGATCCGCCTGTGCTCTTCAAGATCCACCAAACACCGTCGCGGATCACTGCAAGATCGGTCTTGCCGTCTCCGTCGAAGTCAGCCGGAACGGGATCGTCCGTAGGCAGCCCCCAGCCGATAGTGTCGTAACCGCTGCCGTCGCTCTTTAAGATCCACCAGACACCGTCGCGAAAGATCGCGGTGTCGGTCTTGCCCTCACCATCGTAATCAGCCGACACGAGTTTGTCGCCAGCAACACCCCACTGCGCTGCCATGTACCCGGCCTCCGAGCCGTTCATGTACCAATTCCCGTCTTGCGGGCGAAACACTGCCTGATCCGCCTTCCCGTCACCATCGAAGTCGAACGGTGTGCTGACCGAGACGTCGTTCTGCTGCCGCTCGAACGCGCCAATATCTACATTCCCATTACGCGGAAGCCCCCGTTGGTCGGTTTCGAGAGCCGGATTGCCGTCGCCGCAGCCGTTTTCGGTCAGGACGCAATTGTTCCCGGCATTTATCGCAGGCGATCCGGACCGCAGTGCACGTGTCGTAGTCGTACCGCCGTTATTTCGCAAGGGTCCTAGCCGCGGGTTAATGCCCACAATATTGCCGTTGACGCCATTCTGGATCCCGCCGGACGATGCTGCATCACCGATGAGATCATGGCTGGCCGTTTCGATGATGCCGGTGATATCCGATGCCGTCCTCGAGGCAAGATTGCCAGCGACGATCGTGTTCCTGAGTACTTCAGTACCAGGGTGTTGCTCCCAAGTTTCGATCCCTCCTGCTCCGAAGTCACCGCCCGTGTTACCAAAAATGGTGCAATTGCTTATCGAAGTTTCGGCACTGCCGGGGGAATTCGAATCACTATAAGTGTAAATGCCGCCGCCGCCGCCGCCATAGCCCTCTCCGTCATCGGCAGTATTGCCGGAAATGGTGCTGTTGGTGATCGTCATATTCCCTGCCTCGTTCAAGATGCCCCCGCCAACTGATCCATATGCCAGATTGTTCGAGATCGTGCTGTCACGGACGATCAATGTCGCTCCAATAAACGTCTGGTAATCCAGAGCGAACGCGTAGTTCCAGATGCCGCCGCCGCCATAGTCATAGAAAAGAGCCTGATTGTCGGATACGATGCTATTGCTGACGATCAATGTTCCGCCCCAATTTGCAATACCCGCACCGTAGCCTGGGTTTTGGTTTCCCGTGACTACGCAGTTTCTAACTGTCAAGTGTGCCCCGATAATGGACACTATCCCGGCTCCAACCTCCGCAGTGGAACCGCCTGTGATCGTCATGCCATCTAGAACAGCGGTTATGCCTTCAGCGATAAAGAACACGCGGCTGGTATCTGTGAGGTTGCCGCTGACCGTTAGTAGGTTCGCTCCCGGGCCCTGGATCGTTAGATCTTTGTTGATCACCAACTGGCCTGACGTCAAAGTGATCGTACCCGTAACGCTGAAATTGATAGTGTCGCCAGGTGCTGCATCCAGTATCGCCTGCCGCAGGCTGCCCGGACCAATGTCGTTCGTATTCGTGACGGTGATCGTCGCTGCCGAACGGGATGTCGGCGTTGAACCGGTGTTGTTATTCACTGATCTCGATCGGATCATTGCGCGGAGCTCCGTCCCGGGATACAAGGGCAGGCTTCTCCGCCGTATTTTGTCAGTCCGTCCCACCGAGCCGATCACGGGTGTGCCGTGGATGTTCGTCACAGTTTGTGTGGCGGCCGCGACTTCGGCGACCACGAGTGCCAACAAAAATCCGATCATTGGTGCGAGCTTCATGATGTTTCCTCCTTCGGAAGATGTCCTAGGCCGGTTCGCCCGACCGCTGCTTGTTTCTCTCTTACGGAACACCGATCAAATTCTTTCATAACAGCCAGACCGCTATCTCACTACTGTTTCCCAGTACAGCACATGCCTGGGCGGTGCTTGTTGAACGCCCATCCCTTTTCTTCCCGCCATCAACGGAATCGGTCCGACAGTTAGTAAGTCGCATACGGAATGGCCGACATCTCTCCAGAGCCAACTGACAAAATTAGGATCATCGTGGTCGCGTAGATCGATGCAGTTATCGGAATATACCCAATAACCAGAAGACCTTCCTAAATGTATGTTTAGGAGGACTTTCGATATTCCGTCGGCCGCTTCCCAATCGCCGGAGGTTGCAAATCCGTCGTCCCCATAGAGAGCAACGCGCATCTTTATCTTCGTCCCCAGTGCTCTTGATACGAAAGTTAGTTCGATCGTCGCAGATTTCATATTCCTCGATCCTCTTGTTCTTTAACTTACTTCTTTGCGACCATTTTGGAGCCTACGATGAACGGAAGGTTCTCCATAAATCCGGCCATATCATCGATAGAGATCGAGTCGCCACTTTTAGAAACAGTTGCGACGCGATTGCCTTTGTGGATGTAGAATCCGCGGTAGCAAGTCGCGCCCTCAGCCATCTCTTTACCATCCTTGGTGAAGCTGAACCGAAGCGGCTTGTCGCCCCCTGTGCAGTCTTTGGTCAAGCCTTTTTCCATCTCGTCTTTTGCCTCGGTTTCGCTTTTATACACGTCCATCAAATAAAGAAGAAAATCCTCGCTTGGCGGCGTGGAATACATTCCGGCGTACCAGACCTTTGATCCCCAAATGTCGCCGTGCCCCGGATATCGATTTTTCAATTTGAATTCTTTAACTTGATCCGGAAGATCTTCCCGCGAATCTTTGGGAAACAGATTGCGGTACGCAAGAAATCCAAGGATGCCGACGACGACCAGAACGAACACAACGAAAGCTCCGAGAACCCCGAGGATCATTCCCCACCGCCGTTTCTTAGGCTGCGATGCCGCCAATACCGACTGCGCCGAGTTCGGCACTCGGACCGTATTCGGAAGCACCTCTGACAGCGGCTTCCACTCGGTGCCGCCGGATGCGGCGCAGAGATCGGTCGGCGATATCTCGCCCGATCTCAACTTCTCTTCGATCTCACTTTCGGTAAATGGACCCAACGCTTTACCGTCTTTGGCTATGTAATAATTCACTGTGTTTCGTACTCCTTTTACTCTTAGGTGTCGCGGCCACGCGATCGAACAAGATCAATGGCCGAGACCTTACTTCCTATGAGGATATTGACCGTCATTTATTCCCATTGCCGAGAGATTCGCTTTCTCATCATTTGTCTGTCGCGTCACTTCGTCGGACAGCCGGCGGGTTCATTGCGAATAAAGTTTCCATACGAAGACCCCCATGTGCCGCCGCCGGCGTATTCCTGTACCACGTTGATCCAGAGGATATTGCAGTACCCGTGATCCCAGTTTGGATATTTGACCCAAATGGCGCCGTGCTTGTATCGCTTTTCGGGAATGCCTATTGAATTCTTTTGGATCAGCCATCCGGACTCTAAAAGGCCGATCTTGAACACCTTTGCTTGGTTCAGGTCGCTGATGGCGCTCCTGATCACGCGCTCATCAGCGGCATTTCGCACGTTGTAGGAATACAGCGTGTACTTGGGGAGCGAGATCTTTGCGGCCGCTTGGATCTCGTCCAACAGCCCTGAAATGCATGGGTAGAGTTCACCGTATTTTGTCGCGAGCTTTTGCCTTCGCGAGGGAGAGATAGCGGCTAAGAACCAATCTTCGTTGAACTCCGGCGAATACCAGCCACGGCCTTTGTCGAACGTTTTTGCGTCTTCGAGCAGTTCGTTCAGGTCTTTCTTATAAAGGTCAACGCGAATCTGGTTGACATCAGTTAGCTTGCCGCACTCGCCGGCTTTCGGCACATCGGCTAGCACACATTGAAGGTACTGCTGTCGATTGCTTGCAATATCGAGCCATATCGCCGGATTGCGAAGGTCATCTGAGGCGTCATTGGCAATACCGATGCTCTCGGAAACACCGATCGCACGCAGGTCGCGCTCGAGTTGTGCAAGCTTGGCTTGCTCGTTCGTCAGAGTATCGACCTTTTCCTTATTGCTCTTGAATCTCCGCTCCTCGCCATATCTATATTGGTTATGGGGGAAGTTATGCTTCTTGTCGAAACATTCCATATAGGCGAGGACGAGATCGCGTTTGGGGTCATCACGAGAGAACACAAGCTTATTGAAAGCCTCGTACTGCTCAGTGCTCAACTGCCCACTTGGCGTACTATTCCCGTCGCTCTCTGAAGGAACTGACGTGGCTGTCGGTTTATCCTTTCTGATCTTCGGGATCTTCGGAATGGTGATCGTGAACTGCCCGTACACCGCGGCTGTCGCTCCGAGTGATAAGACCATTGCGAGAAGGATGATAGATATTCTTTGCATTATGTTTCTCCTTGTATGGGGCAAGCCCGTTTCACTGTCATTTAGTTGGTGCGATTTTCGAGCACACTTCTGCGGTCGGCAGCATCGAGCAGACGAGAGTTTTTAACTGCTCGATCTGCTTTGCCTGAGCGTCGATCAATGTTTGTTGTTCTTTGATCGCGTTAACGAGTACGGTCGGGACCTGCTCGCCATTGAATTCGGTTAGATCGCTCGTGCCCGCGAGCGGCGTCGAACACGTCGAGATCTGATAATTCGAACTGTTCCAGCAGAGGCGCGTGGCCGTTGCCGGGCCAAGCTGATTCAGGTAAAGGTGGCCGGGTATCCAAATAGAATCCGCTGTCCTTCCGAGAGCGACAGTGTTGCTCGAAGTGACCGTTGCTCCCGCACCGACCGCTGTCGCGTAGCTTAGGCCGTCCACGGTCGATGTGTTGGCCCCAAGAAGGGTCGTGTGGGTACTCGAGGTGTTCTCCGTACCGGACGCCTGGCCGATAAAGGTATTGCTGAACCCTGTAGAGTTGTGGTGCCCGGCGGCCTGGCCGATAAACGTATTCCAATTGCCGCCGATATTATCGAGGCCCGCAAATTGGCCGACGAATGTATTGTTTCCGCCGGTCGTGTTGTTGCGGCCGGCTTCGCTCCCGAGGAATGAGTTCGCCCCACCGGATGTGTTCGAAAAACCGGCAAATCGCCCAACAAAGGTTTGCCCTATCCCCGTATTCGCAGGGCTGTCGCCGCCCACATATAGGTCTTCAATGCTATTCCCAAATGAAAGCGCGTTCGAGCCTCCAATGTTGTACCTTGTCTGGCTATTGATAACGTTCGCCGAGCCGGTGCCGTCAATGCTGAAATTCGCGAGGGCTTGAGGACTTGCGTTCTGATTCTGCACATAGTTCGCGCTCCCGGCAGTCGGGTCTCGCGAGTCCGACATTCGCGGGTCGCTTGTGCCTACATACTGGTTTGCAGGGACGCCGCCAAGCTGCTGCGCATCGGTGGCGGTAGTGGCATTTAATGCATTCAGCGATCGAACCGCGTATGGCGTGGGCGTGATCGGCTGTCTCGGAGAAAGAGCGGTATATGCATTTGCCCCGGGTTGGCTGACCGAGATCTCGAGCGAACGTGGGGCTCCGGTAAAGACAGCCGAGCCGAAATCGAGGATGACTGTAAAGATACCGTCGCGGATCGATACGTTCGGAAAGACCGCGTCCGAGCCGATCTGTACATCGTTCTCATCGTCGAAAAGTTTGAATTTAATGTCACGCGGCGTCGAAACGTTCGCGCCGCTCTCGACCAGCTTGCCCTGATATGGGAATGCCGTCTGTCCGCCCGGAAATGGCGTCGGCGTCGGCGTCGGTGTTGGCAGGGCGATGACACCGGTTCCCGATAAGGGGATCGTGACCGTTGGATCGCTTGCGGCACTAGTCGGAAAAGCGATCGAGGCGGAACGACCGCCCACCGCTGTCGGCACAAAGAAGACGCTGAAACTTCTTTGTTCGTCGGGTTGCAGGACTGCATTGTTGGGAAAGTTTTGAACGAGGAAATCTGAAGTGTTCACGCCACTCAAGGCGTACGAGCCGAGGGTCAGTGCTGAACCGGTAAAATTTCTTATATCTACAACGACTGCCGAGCTGCCTGTTCCGACTATCTGGTTCGGGAATGCAACTGCCGAAGGCGAAATCTGAATACCGGCTCGCGGCAGCGTAGAACTGCCCGCAGACACGTCTAGAATTCTGGCCGTTATCCTGACATCTGGGGCAGTTCCCGCCGCACTCGCATGCTCGGGGAGCAGCGAATCTTGAAGAATAAAGGCTGAAATAAGACTTATCGCAACAATGATCGTTCTGAGAAGGCGTTTGTTATTCATGCGTGGTCTCCGGCTGTTTATTCGACTGCTCTAAAAAGCAGAACCCTGGATCTATCCGTTTCGGCAAAATACTAGGTTCCTAGCTGGTCTCTCTTCCTGAAGTGAACCGATAATAGCCAAGCGTACTCCCGGAAATCCTTGACAAAAGTTCTTCTTTTCTTCATCTTTTTCTTCCCCTGCAGCAAAATGACCGCTCGCCCCTCAGCCCGCCATGGTGTTAAAAAAAGAGACCGTCAAGAAATAGTTCACGCGGTCTCTTTTGTTACTTAATTGAGCCGATCTCCTTTTGTCATACGATCCCCTAACGCAGCTCATGGAAGGTAGCCTGCGGGAACAGGAACATCTCCGTCGATGCCGAATTGTGCAACGTTCACCGAGCCGTCCGTGGAGCGAAGGCCGTACCAAGTGCCGGTCGATGGCCTAAAGACCTGCAGATCGGTCCTTCCGTCACCGTCAATATCTCCCGGAGCCGGAGTGTCGGCAGAGAGTCCGAATTGAGCTGCAAAGAAACCGTCAGAGGAGTTCTGGATGTACCAGGTCCCGGTTGAGGGGCGGAATACGGCGACATCCGTCGAGCCGTCGCCGTCGTAGTCGCCCGCAACGGGAATGTTTTCGGAAAGGCCGAATGCGATCGCTCTGAAGCCGTCATTCGAAAGCTGAAGGTACCAGACGCCAGTCGATGGCCTGAAGACCCCAAAGTCAGCCTTGCCGTCGCCGTCGAAGTCGCCCGTGGCCGGCTTGTCGGTCGCAAGCCCGAATTGATACGCCTGGAAGCCGGACGTGGATCCCATAACGTACCAGACTCCGCTCGAGGGCCTGAAAACGGCGATATCAGTCTTAAGATCGCCATCGTAATCAGCCTGAACGGGAATATCCCCAGCGAGCCCAAATCCCATTATGAAAGTGCTTCCGGTGCTGTTTAGTACATACCAAACGCCGGTAGACGGCCGGAATACTGCCCGATCCGTCTTGCCGTCGCCGTCGAAATCGCCCGGCGTGATCAGGTCGCCGTTGGCCCCAAATTGAACGGCCTGGAAGGCTCCGTTGCTGCTGTTCAAGCTGTACCAAACGCCGTCTGAAGGCCGCCAAACCGCAGTGTCACTGGCCGTATCAGCATCAAAACTCGAGATGGCCGTGCCCGTAAGGGTTGCCGTGGACGTTGTGTAGATATAGTCGCCAGCGGGTGAGCCGCCATTGTCCGCGGCGTTACCCGAAGCGTAAAAGCTGACCTTGCCTTTTCGTGTCGCGGGAGCGGTCCAATTGAATGTCCAGGATTTGGAACCGGATTGCGTTGGGAAGATACCGCTGGCCGTATGTTCGACATAGCGACGAGTGTGTCCATTGACGGTGCCGGTGATCGACTGGATCTGAGCGGAGGAGATCTGGATGGTACCGACCTCAGCCCCGCTGCGGTCGATCGCGGTCAGCTCAGCGGCGGTCGTTTGAAGCGCCGGAGCATTTGGCTTCTTACTGCCGCTGCGGCCTTCGCTGTCGCGTTGCTCGGCGGCGGTGTGTGGTTCGCGCTCAGGCTTGGGACAACGACGGCTCCGTCCGCTTCCGCTCAACCTACTTTTGAAAAGCTCTCAGTTGACGGGAAAGTTGGAACGGCCGCTATATCGCCCGATGGAAAGACCGTCATCTTTGCGGACGACGCTGGAGAATCGGGCAGCCTCTGGCTGAGGAATCTGGAATTGGCCACGAATATCCAAATTATTCCGCCCGCCGCGTATACGTATTATGAGATCGAAATCGCCCCGGACGGAAAACAGGTCTATTTTGTCCGTAATGAAAGAAAACCGCAAAACAGCAGGCAAGGTGATATCTTTCGGATGCCGATGTACGGCGGCGTTCCTGTAAAGGTCATCAGTGAGGTGCAGGGAAATATCTCTCTTGCGGCTGACGGTTCAAGGCTCTCCTTTGTGCGATGTGCTTTTCGCAATGACGATTATTGCTCGCTTTGGACCGCTGACAGCGACGGAGCGAATGAGAAACGGCTTGTATCGCGAACCGGAAAAGGCCGGATCAGCGGCAATCAAATTTCACCCGACGGGAAGAAGGTCGCTTTCGCCTCCGGTCAATCTAATAACTGGGCCAATGAGTTCGGCCTCTCTGAGGTCGATATCGAAAGCGGCGTGGAGCGAGAGGTAACGAAGGAGAAATTTTTCAATATCGGAGCCGTGACCTGGCTTCCGGATCAGCAAGGACTGCTCGTTACTGCAAAAAGGTATCCCGACAACACCTTTCGGATCTGGCACATTTCTGCTGTCTCCGGCAAGGCCGAGGCGTTGACCACCGATTCTGAAGACTATTTAAAATTGTCACTCAGCTCTGACGCAAGTCTTATGGTAGCCACAAAGGTCCGGGAAGATTTTCATCTGAACCTGTATCGAACCGACAGTTCTGATCCGGCCCCGTTCGTTTTAACTGAAGCATCGACGGTCGCCTTCGCACCGGACGGTAAGCTCATCTATTCGTCCAAGATGTCAGGTAACGATGACCTGTGGACGATCAACATCGACGGCAGCAACCGCCGACAATTGACCAATGATCCGGGCCTCGATCTGAACGGGATATTCTCGCCCGATGGCCGATCCATCTTTTTCACCTCGAACAGAACGGGCGACGCACAGGTTTGGAGAATGAATCCTGACGGCAGCGATCAGACCCGGCTCACTCGAGATATCGGTGGATATCCTCAGTTCGTTTCGCCTGATCTGAAATGGCTCTATTACACCGAACCAAAGCAGAGATCGCTGATGCGTGTGCCGATCGACGGTGGCGAACCGGAGACCGTCCTGGCTAAAACCGGTCTTTTTGTGGCTTTTTCGGCCGACGGCTCGCGTGCAGCTTTTGCCGGACGGAGTGAAAAAGGGCGTCAGATCTTTGTCGTGTCGCTGCCGAGCGGGCAAACGGAAGGCACTTTCGACCTGCCGAATCAGAATCTGAACATCCTTCACCCGGTGTGGGCAGCCGACGGAAAGAGTCTGTACTACGTTTGGCCGGATGACACCGCCGAAAAGCATATTCTTTGGCAACAGGCGCTCTCCGGAGGAATGCCGTCACGGGTAGCCGACCTCGGCCGAGACGGGTTGCGCGAATCTACTGCTTTGGCGATCTCGCCCGATGGAAAGATCTTCGCAGCGGTTCAGGGAAATTGGCGGCACGATGCAGTTCTTATCCGTGACCTCCGCTGAGCAACTCGCTCAAGATCGCCTACATCACTAAAGCGACCTCACTTGGTTTGATGAAGGATCGCATATTCGATCGATCCCGATGAAATCAACATCAGACATAACGCCATCTACATAGACGGTTCGCGGAGTGAACTATGTAGTGCCTTGCCGTTACTCCCATTTGGTAGCTCTGTCCCGGCAACACCCCAGCGAATTCTTGCCTTTTAAACCTGTGGGTAGTCTGAATGTAATCCGCAAATGGACACAAAATCCTTGACAAAAGTTCATCTCTTCTTCATCTTTTTATTACCGGCAGTAAAAAATGGCTTCTCACACCTCGAATATTTACGCATTTGGCGAATTTCGCTTACTTCCCGCCGAAAACATCCTTGAGAACGGTGGAAATCAGGTTTCACTGAAGCCAAAGGCCTTCTCGACGCTCGTCTATCTGGTCGAGAATCACGGGCGTCTTGTTGAAAAATCTGAGCTCCTTGAGCGGGTTTGGAGCGGTGCTTTCGTCGAAGAAGCTTCGGTTTCTAAATGCATCTGGGAGATCAGGGCTGCGCTTTCCGACGATACGAAGGGTAGTCGGTTCATACAGACGGTTCCCAAACACGGTTATCGTTTCGTCGGCGACGTGACGGTCGAGGACGTTGACGAAGTTTCGGACAGCGTCGCACTGACGGGATCTTTCGACGATAATGTTGAAGCCCCACCGTCTGATCTGACAGCGGATGCGGATCGGTCGGAACCGGAAGCAGAGGGTATTGATGAGCCTGTGCCGGCGGAACTTGAGACACAAGGGCCAAGTAAATCCCGCCGCTTCATTTATGTGGCCGCGAGTTTGGCCATTGTAGTGATCGCCGCCGGCCTGCTCTACTCTTTCTTCCGCGAGCCGGCACAAGCGAATGCTCCTAAGACGATTAGCCTTGCCGTCCTGCCGCTTAAACCTGCGGTCGTTGAGGGCCGGAACCAGGACCTAGAACTTGCCCTTGCGGATTCGCTGATCCTCAAGATCAGCGAGGCAAAAGGCCTGAACGTTAAACGCTTGTTCGCGGTACGCAAGTTCACCGATTTTGATACCGATCCTGTTGCCGCCGGGAAAGAGCTAGAGGTCGATTATGTGTTGGCGTCAACCTACCAGATCTTTAATGGTCGCATCCGCATCACATCGCAGCTCATCAATGTGGGTACGGGCATTTCTGAAGAAACCTACCGCTCGGAGACCAATGCAGACAACATCTTCGTCGCTCAGGACATCGTCTCGAAAGACATCTGCGACGGACTCTTTGCGAAATTTGGCGCTACGCCCGATCGCTCCAACGCAAAGCGCTCAACCGACAACGAGAAGGCTTACACGCTTTACAACGAAGCCGTTTTCCTCATGGATAAGTACAATCGTGCTGATGCCGTAAAGGCGATGGGCCTTTTGGATCAGGCGGTCGGTATGGATCCGGATTACGCGGCCGCATGGGCAGCAAAGGCTCAAGCCTACTGCCTTTTCGCACACATGGGCGGCGGCCCTCCGACCGACTTATTCACACGGGCGGAGCCGAATTTGGAAAAGGCCCTCGCGATCGACGAGAACAACGCGACCGCATTGACCATCCGCGGGATGATCAATCGCGATTACTATTGGAATCTACCCGCGGCGTACCGCGACCTCGATCGCGCGATAGCTCTCGACCCGAATTCCACGCTCGCACACCGCATACTTGCGGGGGCCTATTACCAGGATGGAAGGTTCGCCGAGGCGCTTGAGGAAGGGAAAAAGGCGGTCGATCTCAATCCGACCGGACGTTGGGATAAATGGTTCCTCGCAGACTACCAGACGGCGGCGGGACACCCGGAAGAAGGCATCGCAGGCCTCCTGCATCTCGCCGAGATCGAACCAAAGTTCCAGCCGACCTACTATTCACTATGGAGGCAGTATTACGCGACCGGCGATACTGACAAGGCCTTTGAGTACTTCATCAAGAATAAGCAGATCTGGGACGCCAAACCGAAGGAGATCGAGCATTTTCAAAAGACGTATGCGAAGTCCGGCTGGAAAGGTGTTTTTCGTGCTGAGCTCGACCTCATGCTCTCTTACGACAAGCTCAACGAATACTCGACGCGAAAGGTCTATATCGCCGAACTTGCCGCACAGCTCGGCGAAGCTGACCTCGCGTTCCAATACCTTGACGAGGCCGCTAAATTCCGTGTGCTTCAGTTCTCGAACGTAAAGGTTGACCCGCTCCTCGAACCCATCCGCACCGATCCACGCTACGCCCAACTCCTCACACGCTCAAGGGTGTAACGGACCGATGAAAACATTCGTGCCGTTTGAGGATCGCAGTTTATTGTCGATTCCCGGCCCGTTCATAGACTTCGTAACACCAGAATTGATATCGTCATCATTATGACATCAAGCCCGTCATACGTGTATTTGGTTAAATCCTTGTTCCTGAATGTTTAATCGACAAAGCCAAGACCGCCCTCGTCGTCTCCGTCCCAAGAAAACTTCACATTGTATCGATTTTCAATAGCGAAAATCTCTGAACTGATTACCCGAAGGGCAAGTTGAATAGCTTGGAATGCATCGATTCCGACCATATACCACAGCTTTTTACGGTCTAGCGCTTCTATCAAGTATGGAACAAAAACGTCGTCCGAGTCTTGCATCTGTCGTGGCATTCCAAAAATCACTTTTGCAAAAGTCTCGTTTCCATTCTCATCATGCACTCGAAAAGTTCGTTCAGCAATAGTCTCGCCTAACTCAATATGCACGCGATTTTACCTCCAAGGAAAATCAGGCCACGGATTGTGGGGGATTGGCCGTCCTGCTAAACAGCTTGAATAACGAAGCATTGCATGCTCCCGACAAGCGCGACGGTCCGAGGGATTTGGCAGCCGAGCACAAATCTCCGAATCGGCTATGTACTGACGCTCGCACTCGTCATCTGGATCGCGCGGAGGGTTAACTGGCCAAGGATCTACCCGGTTTCTGGTCCACGGAATAGGTCTTGGCAGTGGCTGGGCCGGTCGTTATATGTCGTCATCAATTTCCGGGTATTGCCTAAATATAGGTTCCAAGACCTGATTAATGATAATTCCTATTGAGGAGCCGACGCTTTTCCGAATAGCCAACATTTCTTCTTCGGCAACCTGTCCACCTAAATCAGAAACAATCGCGTCCAGTTCGGCGATCGCGGCATTCGCCCTTCGTTTTATCTGAATTGCACTCTCTAAATTTGGCATCAGTCAATCGTCCCCATGAACCTGCGATAACAGGCTCGGTATTTGTTGCCATAATCACCAGGAATGCCCAACAAATGAGAGCACTTCTGAACACAATCGTCATGTTTTTCAGGAGTCCAAGGTGGATAGGGGCCGAGCGGGATTTCAGGAGGATCGGCTGGCCAACTTGTCCACGGAATGGGTCTTGGCAGCGGCTGGCACGTTGGGCCTGAGACGGTTTTTGGTGTCCAAGGCGGAAGGGCTGGTATCGGTGTTCCCCAAGGATTCAACGGGCCGTTAACGAATGGGTTAGAAGGACTATTCGCTGTCCACTGTCCCGGATAGTATCCAATTCCATAGCCGGCCGCAAATCCTCCAGCCGCCACCGCCGCCGGAGACGAGGCCACGGCTCCTAAGGCACCTCCAATTGCAGCGAGGCCCGCCCTAATAGAGCTCCAAAGGTTCGGATCCGAAAGTACATCTTCGCCCGGATACAGCCCCATCGAGTCTCGATAAATATATGGCTGATTCCTTACGTACCCATAAAGGTTAACATCGCCGCCACGGAAACCTATCGGGTCTTCGGAGATGAATCTGCCAATCTTAGGATCATAGAAACGTGCTCGCGAGAATTGGAGACCTGAAAATGCGTCATATTCGCGTCCTGTGAATTGGTATCGGGACGGAAAATTGCTGTTTGATGGATTGCCGAAAGAGTCGTACGAACTTGACGCTGTCAAAGCTCCTGTGCTGTCAGTCAGGCCGTTTGAGCTGCCCAAATGATCGGCTAAGAAGTAGCTTGTGGCCGAACCCGTTGTTTGCCTCAGCTTGTTATCGATTCCTTCACCATTCAGATATTTGGTCAGCGTTCCATTGTCGTCATCCATCACGACATCAAGCCCGTCATACGTGTATTTGGTCAACTCCTTTGTGCCCGGAGTGTGTCGTCTCACCCTGCGACCCAATGCATCGTATTGATAGCGGACAGAGCGTTTTCTCGTCGAGGCTGAAAACAAGCGATTGTCTCGATCAAACCCAAACCGCCATAGATCGCTCCCCTCAGCCTTCGACGTATTATTACCATCCGCGTCATAGCCAAAACTCGCCGTCTGCGTCGCCGTCAGCCGATTAAACGGCGAATACGTATAACTGCTCGACGGATGACTGCTCGTGCGGTTGCCCACCGCATCAAACGCCAGCCGATGTTTACGCTTCGCTATCATTTACATTTCCTTCATCGGCTCGTTACTCGCAGATGGTATGATTGCAGCAACGGCCAAAGCCATAGTAAAGTAACCAACTACAAACACAATTGAGCTCAGGGAATGTGAACTGGAATACAACCAGGCAGCTAGCAATGGTACAAGAGCTAGGATGCAGAGAAGAAATCGGAGCGGTCTCCGACTAAGAATACTTACAAGGAACGAATCAAGTGCACATATCAGCGGAAAGTAAATCCAGTCAGACCTAGCTACGACTCCCGCGGAATCGTTGATCTGGAAAAGACCAAGATTCATCGCAACCACGTCTACAGTCACGAAAAAACTCAGGCCTAAAAGACTCGAAACCACTCCAACCAATACGATACCAACTGATTTGAGAATCATGCGATTAGTCTTCATAAGGAGACGGCTAACAGCCAGTACATGCCAATCCATCCGAGCACTCCAGTTACGGCCCAAGCTATAAATCTAAAGCTAATCTTTTCGGATGTCGGCGACCAATTTAACAGGGAATCGAGGACAACCGCTATGACTAATCTTCCAATTGTGCCTCTCATCTGCGACACAAAGTCCTCGAAATTATCAAATAGCAATTTGTATAGGATTCCGTAGAGAATGAAGGCAAACGCGGCGGCCGCCAAGGCGTCACCGGAATTCCACCTTAAAACCACGACTTTACCCAGTCCCATGCCCGACCCAATTTAGAAGCTGGCCTCGCTTGGGCAATCTTTACTGCGGTTCCCTCAATAGGATCGTCCGGACTGATTTTCCGCATATTCGTCGGAAATGCATCTGCCCAGACTTCGCCTGAGTAGTACTCCATCTTCCGACACGCTTCGTTGTCGCCGTATCCTTTCCTGAATCGAAGGCCGCTAACGCTGCCACTACCGCTGTCGAACGCAGCTTGAGCCATTCGTTCTAAGCCGTCCTGACTTTGATTCGCGGGATTGAAACTGCACGCTGCTTCGACTCCACCTTGAGCACATTGTTTGGCATAGTGCCAGTACCAGAAATTATCCCACACTGGTATCTCACCGCTCGGATCCCTAAGCATGCTAGGCTGATTCCGCACGTACCCGTAAAGATTAATGTCTCCGCCGCCGAAACCGATCGGGTCTTCGGAGATGAATCTGCCAATCTTAGGATCGTAAAATCTTGCTCTTGAATACTGAAGTTTCGTCAACGGATCGTACTCACGTCCGGTGAACTGATATCGAGACGGAAAGCTCGAGTTTGTTGGATTCCCGAAACTGTCATAAGTCTGACTAGCGATTGTCGCACCCGTGTTATCCGTAAGAGCGTTCGTACTTCCTAAGTGATCGGCGAGGAAATAGTTCGTGGACGCACCCTGCTTCAAGCTGAGTTTGCTATCGATGCCGAGACCGTTCTGATATTTTGTCGTGCCCGAAACAGAATCATCGTCCATCACAACGTCGAGTCCGTCGTAGCTGAATTTTGTGTCTTCGGCACCGTGTGTCCGCCGCACTCTGCGGCCGAGAGCGTCATATTTGTAGCGAACCCTTTGTTTACGCGTCGATGCCTCGCTCAGGCGATTTTCGTAATCCCAGGTGTAGCGCCATAGATTTGAACCTTCGGCCTTTGTGGTCATATTGCCGTTCTGATCGCTTCCGTAGTTCGCCGTCTGCGTCGATGCGATCTTGTTGAACGGCTGATAAGAATACGTCGAACTCAGGTGCGAACTCGTCCTGTTTCCCACCGCATCAAACGCATAGCTTTCATTCGCCATTCCGTTCGTCATCGACGTTAAACGGTCGATATTGTCATAACCGAAGCTCCTTGTTTGCGACGGCTCTATAATCTGCGAAATTTGATTGGCTGTATCGTAACCATATTGGCGGTCGAACAATGTGCCGGATGGACCGACATCCTTCAGCCGTTTCAACCGCGACATCCCATCGTATTCATATGTTGTATTCACGCCGTTCGGCAATGCTTTCGATATCAAACGATCCGCAACGTCGTAACCGAATGTAAAGTTCTGGCTTGCCTCGTCGGTCAGGGTTGTCAGCCGATTCGCATTGTCGTAATTGTACGTCGTGTGAACGCTCCCGTCGAGCTTTAACTGCGTACGTCGGTTTGCGGCGTCGTAAACGCGTTCGGTGACGTGGCCGAAGACATCGGTTTCGGTCTTTAAGCGTCCGCGGTTGTCGTATGTAAAGCTCACGGTGCCGACATTATTTACCGCAGAGGCCAGCCTCGAAAGCTCGTCATAAGCATAGACGGCCGTCTCGATCGGCGTCGGCGGAGGATTGCCCGCCGCGCCTTCACTCGTCAAACTGGATGAGTCCTTTTGATCGCTAATTAAATGCTCCGAGACGTTGAGAATCATACCCATCCAAATCTACTCCATGCTCGTGAGCCGAACTTCGCATCGTCGCAAATCTGCCAAGTCGCCTTGGTACTCAACCTTTCCCCTTGCTACTAACTTCGCAACCCTTCCTAGAAAATAAAGATCTTGCAATCCACGCCTCTGCTCTATGTCGATTTCGAGCATGCATTGCCCTACAACATAGGCGCCCTTCCGCCACCTTGAATCAATTTTCGAAAGCAATATTGCGTCGATCTCACTGTCTGAAATCATTTTGTCCTCGATCAGAGTCTAGTGACTTCTTTGCTAGCTTAATAAGTTCGCTCTTTGTGATTTCACCGGTCCTTCTTAGATAAATGAGAAAGTCATCTGGGACTCGTTCTACATCGAGGAGCGCTGACTTGTAATCGCCCAATTCGAGTCGAGCAAGCGCCCGGAAAAAAAAAGCACTTTCAGTCACAACCTTCTCGAGACTATGAGCCTCAAGATTGATTGCAACTGACTGATCTTCTATCGCCCCATCCAGATCACCAGATTCAAATTTCCACCAGCCTCGAAAAAAGTAGTAATCCGCCTCCTTTGAACTAAGTCGGATAGCTTCACTAATATCCGTAATTGCACAGGAAAAATTCTCAAGACGAGCGTGGACACCAGAACGCTTCTTATAGCCCGCTGGCGAACTAGGATTAGCCAAGATAAAGCTATCACATAACTTGATCGCGGTTTTGGCATCGTTGGCATTCAACGCTATTTCTACTCGCTCTAGCAACTCGTCGTAGGTCATATTATCCCTCAATCAATACGATTGCCACCGCATCGTTGAGAAACGCGCGCCCGTGCCGCCCCGCTGATCAGGCCTCCCGATATTCTCGGCACACCATTCGTAGGCATCAGCCCATTCCTGAGCGCAGCCGTCGCGGTCCGAAGGTGGGTCAGAAGGGAAAGGAAAGGTTCTATTTCGATACCACGGAATAGGTCTTGGCAGTGGCTGGGCCGGTCGTTATATGTCGTCATCAATTTCCGGGTATTGCCTAAATATAGGTTCCAAGACCTGATTAATGATAATTCCTATTGAGGAGCCGACGCTTTTCCGAATAGCCAACATTTCTTCTTCGGCAACCTGTCCACCTAAATCAGAAACAATCGCGTCCAGTTCGGCGATCGCGGCATTCGCCCTTCGTTTTATCTGAATTGCACTCTCTAAATTTGGCATCAGTCAATCGTCCCCATGAACCTGCGATAACAGGCTCGGTATTTGTTGCCATAATCACCAGGAATGCCCAACAAATGAGAGCACTTCTGAACACAATCGTCATGTTTTTCAGGAGTCCAAGGTGGATAGGGGCCGAGCGGGATTTCAGGAGGATCGGCTGGCCAACTTGTCCACGGAATGGGTCTTGGCAGCGGCTGGCACGTTGGGCCTGAGACGGTTTTTGGTGTCCAAGGCGGAAGGGCTGGTATCGGTGTTCCCCAAGGATTCAACGGGCCGTTAACGAATGGGTTAGAAGGACTATTCGCTGTCCACTGTCCCGGATAGTATCCAATTCCATAGCCGGCCGCAAATCCTCCAGCCGCCACCGCCGCCGGAGACGAGGCCACGGCTCCTAAGGCACCTCCAATTGCAGCGAGGCCCGCCCTAATAGAGCTCCAAAGGTTCGGATCCGAAAGTACATCTTCGCCCGGATACAGCCCCATCGAGTCTCGATAAATATATGGCTGATTCCTTACGTACCCATAAAGGTTAACATCGCCGCCACGGAAACCTATCGGGTCTTCGGAGATGAATCTGCCAATCTTAGGATCATAGAAACGTGCTCGCGAGAATTGGAGACCTGAAAATGCGTCATATTCGCGTCCTGTGAATTGGTATCGGGACGGAAAATTGCTGTTTGATGGATTGCCGAAAGAGTCGTACGAACTTGACGCTGTCAAAGCTCCTGTGCTGTCAGTCAGGCCGTTTGAGCTGCCCAAATGATCGGCTAAGAAGTAGCTTGTGGCCGAACCCGTTGTTTGCCTCAGCTTGTTATCGATTCTTTCACCATTCAGATATTTGGTCAGCGTTCCATTGTCGTCGTCCATCACAACGTCGAGTCCGTCGTAGCTTAATTTTGTGTCTTCGGCTCCGTGCGTTCGCCGAACTCTTCGGCCCAAAGCGCCCCAAGAATCACGCATGCCGGTCGTACTCCGAGAAAAATCGAATAACAAAAACTGCAAAGATCAGCCACCCAATGATAAAGACACCGATCACAAGAGGACCGCTATTTACAAATTTTGCCAACGCGATCAATACTAGTGCAAAAACAAAAGCAGAAACAACAATGTAAATGCGAGCCTTCCGCGAATTCGTTGGATGTTTCATTCTATCTTCTACAAAAGCACAATCCTCGACTTAAACCCTTTCCTGTCAAAAGAATGAAAAAAACAACTAAAATCAGGAGCAGTTAGATCTTACCGTGAAATAGTATAGCTCACACCGGTTTTTTTGTGGGGGTTTTCGGGGTAGAATTGACGTTTGGCGAGTAAGCAACGGCCGAGCAAGTGAAGACAATGGAAGCAGCAGAAAAGTCGGTGAAGACACGTATTGAGACGGATTCGATGGGCGAGGTTGAGGTGCCCGCCGATGTTTATTGGGGTGCGCAGACGCAGAGATCGCTCCTGCATTTCGACATCGGGTTCGACGTGATGCCGCGCGAATTGATACGCGCACTCGGCATCCTCAAAAAAGCCGCCGCGATCGTGAATTGCGATCTCGGCAAACTTTCCGAAGAGAAAAGAGACCTTATCGTGCGTGCCGCAGACGAAGTTATCGAAGGCAAGCTCGACTCGCACTTTCCTCTGCGAATCTGGCAGACAGGTTCGGGCACGCAGACGAATATGAACGCGAACGAGGTGATCTCGAATCGCGCCATCGAACTCGCAGGCGGCGAGATGGGTTCGAAAACGCCCGTTCACCCGAACGACGACGTCAACAAATCGCAATCTTCGAACGACACGTTCCCGACCGCGATGTACATCGCTGCCGCCGAACGCGTCAACGCTCTTCTGCCCGAAGTGGAAAAGGTGAGTGCCGCGATCAAGGCGAAAGCGGATGAGTTCGAGGGCGTCGTCAAGATCGGCCGCACGCATTTGCAGGACGCAACTCCCGTGACCGTGTCACAGGAGTTCGGCGGTTGGGCAAATCTCGTCGATCGCGATATCGAGCGGCTGAAGCTCGTGATGCCCGGTCTGCTAGACCTTGCGATCGGCGGCACGGCCGTCGGCACCGGATTGAACGCCCATCCCGAATTCGCCGAGCGCGCCGCAGCGAAGATCGCCGAACTCACGGGCCTGCCTTTCAAGTCGCATCCGAATAAATTCGCCGCACTCTCCGCCCACGACGAGATCGTGTTCGCGTCGGGCGCGTTAAAGACGCTCGCCGCAAGTTTGATGAAGATCGCGAACGACATTCGCTGGCTCGCTTCCGGCCCGCGTTGCGGCCTCGGCGAGATCTCGCTGCCCGAGAACGAGCCCGGCTCGTCGATAATGCCCGGCAAGGTCAACCCAACTCAGAGCGAGGCGATGACGATGGTCGCCGTGCAGGTTTTCGGCAACGACGCCGCGATCGGTTTTGCGGGTTCGCAGGGCAATTTCGAGCTCAACGTCTTCAAGCCCGTGATGATCCACAATTTCCTGCATTCCGTCCGGCTCATTCATGACGCATGCCACGGATTCGTCGATTACTGCATCGCAGGCATCACGCTCGAACGCGAGAAGATCGACCATTATCTTCGTGATTCGCTGATGCTCGTTACCGCTCTCAATCAGCACATCGGCTACGACAACGCCGCGAAGATCGCCAAGAACGCCCACAAAAAAGGCATAAGCTTAAAAGAATCCGCCGTCCAACTCGGCCTTCTAACGAGCGAGAAATTCGACGAACTCGTAGTGCCTGAGAATATGACGCATCCGTGAGCGAATTGAGATTTTGTCTGACGGCGGCACGGGCTGTGTTAGAATCGTCTTGGTATGACCGCTCAAGTTTTAGAAGGCACCTGGGAAGAAGTCGCACGGCACGCGAAAGGCCTCGCTGGCCGTAAGGTCCGGCTTTTGATCCTTGACAGCGACACGCCAACAAAGCCCAACAAAAAAGCCCTCGCTGTCATTAAAAAGATCCGTCAAAAGCAGAAAGGCACTCGCTTGACCTCCGGCGAAACCGGGACAGATATCGTTAAACGCGCCCGCTCCGGCGAAATGTTCGAAAACGACTCCAAATGAGCACTCCTAATGCCGCTATTGCTCGCCTTCCCAAACCTAAATCAGGTTATTCTCTTGTGCACAAAACGTGCAAAGATGCCCAAGGGGCAAGTCGTTCATGAAATCCCCATCGTTTGCGTGGATAATATATCCTGTGAACAGTAGATTCCGGCCTATGAAGCTGTGACAACGTTTGCATGTAGTGGCCCAGTACTTAGTGTTTTCGGTTCGGCTGTATTGCCACTCAATCAGAACGCCATGCTCGGCTGCAAGGGATCGCTCGTTGGGAGAAAACTCGTCGGATCCAACATGCGATCCCCGGAATTCATCACCTTCAATAAACGGAGCTTTCATCTTTGCTTTGCATCTGTAACATGGTGCCTCAAAGATGCGCATTTTGATTGGCTGTTGAAAGTGTCCACAGACCGAGCATCGTTTTCGATCAACACAAAGCTGAACGTGATCAGCTTCGTTGAGCTTTGACACAACGTTATCGAGATCGGCTTCTGATTTCAGATGTAGTTCAATGAGAACGATCTTATTTTTCCGGTAATATTCACGAACGTTATCTTCAGGGGCGTGAGTCACAACAACTTCGATAGCGGCGACAATGCTCCCATTTTTGTCAGTCAAAACCAAGTCCGGCCGGCAGTTCTCTAAACTATGTTCGAGCATAACATTCCGTGCCGTTTTCAGTAGATTGCCCGAATGGTTACCATAACAGTAGCGACACTTCCAAGATAGTCGGATCTCCCTACCGTCTGTTAGCCGTGCTTCTATAGCTCGATAAAGAAGATTCTTGAACTCAAAATGCAATGCCGACTCTGGCGTGCAATTTGGGGTAAGGGTCTTGTGTGCAAAGTGCGGACGCTTAGTTCGCGGGCCGATCTTCCCACTTTTTTTGAGAACGAACAGGTCATTGCAGAATCCGCAAAAATACTGGCCCTCCTTTTCTGCGTCAACCGCTCTAATAAGCTCACCGGTGCGATCTCTGGCCACGCTGTAAAGAATTTTCTTCATTCGTTTCTTGTATTTGGGAAGAACGATGGCATGTTTGGGATATATTAGTCTTAGAATAATACGAAAAACGTCTTTGCCATAAGCGGCAGCGATGGTACTCAGATTGAGTTTCAGTTCCTAATGATAATACCGGACGAGGGTTTTAGAATATGAAGGTCTTTGTTTTGATCGGTCTTTTGCTTGCGGGTTCGGTGTGTGCGTTTGGGCAGACGTCGTTCGATATAAAGAATGCGTCGAAGTATTTCGACATAAAGGTTGAGGTTGCGACCTGCGACGAGTATTCGTGCAAGGGCGAAGCGAAATTCTCCTTTTCTAAGAAGAACGCCGCGACGCCGTATCAGGTGATCGAGCTGCCGGAAACTTATGTCCAACTCGACGCAGGAAAGCCGCTCGTGAATGTGACGAGGCTCTACGACGACCAGAGCGTCGTAAATGTCGATGACTATAATTTCGACGGGATGGAAGATGTCGCGATCTGCAACGGCACGAATGGTTCATACGGCGGCCCGTCCTACGACGTTTATCTCTCGGATCGCCGGCAGAAGAAATTCGTCTATAGCGAGGCTTTGACATTGCTTGGCAGTCACCTCGGAATGTTCGAGGTAGATAAGAAGGCAAAGACGCTCGAAACGTTCGACAAGAGCGGCTGCTGCTGGCACATCACGGAACGGTACAAGGTCGTCCGCGACAAACCTGTAAAGATCTTTGAGATGGTCGAAGATGCGACTACCGGCATCGACGATCGCGTCAAGATCACCACAAAAACTCTCGTCCGCGGCAAGTGGAAAACCTCCGTTCGCTATGAAAAAATGGAGCAGTAATGCTCAAGAGATATATGCATGCGAAAGAGCGGTATTTCGCGATGCGCGACGACAACCGCATCGTGCAGCCCTTCGCTTGGGGAGTTGAATTCATAGATCCGGACGCGGTCGGCCGCGACCCTCGCCAATTCTTCGAAGAATTCTCGACCAACGCAATAACCGACAGCAACGACTTCTTCTTTTCGCCAGAGATCGATGACTTTCAACTCAAGGGCGACCAACTGACCTGGTCAAGCGGCATCACGACGCCGTCGGCCGAAAACAACGTAGTTCGCGCATCATATTTCCCAAAGGAGGGAGCGAAGGCTGCGGTTCTTGTTCTGCCGCACTGGAATGCGAAGGCAGGGACATACTTCGACCTCTGCAAGGTCTTCAACAATCGCGGATTTTCCGCGCTAAGGCTCACGCTTCCCTATCACGAAGGGCGTATGCCGCCCGAACTCGAACGTGCCGACTATCTCGTTGCGCCGAATATCGGACGCACGCTGCAATCGCTGCGTCAATCCGTCGTCGATACGCGTTCGACCGTTCGCTGGCTTCGCGAACAAGGTTACGAGAAGATCGGCCTGGTCGGTACGAGCATCGGCTCGTGCGTTGGCTTTTTTGCCTTTGTCCACGACCTCGCGATCGATGCCGCCGTCTTCAACCACGTTTCAGGTTATGTCGCGGACGTCGTTTGGCAGGGCCTTTCGACCTATCACGTGAAAGAAGGACTTGGCGACAACGTCGGCCTTGACGAGCTGCGTCAATATTGGCTGCCGATCTCTCCGATGGCGTATATGGAGCGGCTCGCATCGCTGCCCGAGCGCCCCCAGCGTTACATCTACACGCTATACGATCTGAGCTTTCCAGTCGATCTCTCACGAGACACGCTCGCTGCACTTCGGCGGCACAGCGTCAAACACAGCCGCGTCGCGATTCCCTGCGGGCATTACACGCTCGGCGAGAAGCCGTGGGTCTATTACGACGGCTTTAAGATCGTCAATTTTCTCCGCAAGCACTTGAAATAGACGCCGCTCGCAGATACAACCGCGTGCAAAAAGAGTGTAAGATTCTCTTTTTGGGAGCTTCCCAATCCGCAAGCCGTTTGATGGCAGAAATACCGGCAAAATTCGAGAGAACGATCGACGAAAGTATCGCGCATCTGCTTGCAAAATGTGCGGATGCTCGCGGCTGTTCGCCGGACGAAGTTCGCGGCCGGATCGCGCGTGCTCTTTCAAAGTATCTTTTTGTCGAGGGCCAAACGGTCGAGCACGCCGATGTCATCACATTCATCGAGGAGATCCGTATTGACGAACTCTGCTTCGTTCTTGCGTGCGAACGCGGCGACGAAAAGGCTTGGGACGATCTCGTTCGTGAGTTCGACACGACGGTCAAGTCGGCCGCCCGCAAGATCGCTGCAAATCCCGAGAACGCCGAAGATCTCGCAAGTTCGATCTGGGCAGAACTATACGGCCTTCGGGTTGATAAGGATGGCCTCCGCAGATCGAAACTTGCGTATTACAGCGGCCGCGGAAGCCTTGGCGGTTGGCTTCGTGCCGTCACCGCACAGCTTGCCGTCGATCAGCATCGGAAGAATTCAAAACTTGTCCAGGTCGAAGAAGACCGTGAACTTGAGGTTTTGGCGGAGGCAGCGGGCAGATCGGATCAGAACGGCATTCTTTCGCACGCGGCGAGCGGCGAGGAGATGCTGATCCAAAAAGATTCTTCCGATGCCGTCACGGCCGCCTTGCGGTCCGCGATCGACCGGCTCGACGAAGAAGGCCGGCTGATCCTGAAACTGTATTATTTTGACGACAGGAAGCTTAAGGATATCGCTGCTGCCTTCGGCTATCACGAAGCGACCGCGAGCCGAAGGCTTGCGAAGATCCACGCCGATATCCGCAAGTTCGTCGAATCTTCGCTCAAACGTGAGCACGGCTGGACGGACGGCGATGTCAAGCGAAATCTGGCCGACGTTGCGGCGAGAATTGGCGTGGATATGGAGAAAATGCTCGCAGGACTGGCCGTCATGATTATGCTGCAAGTTCTGTCGCTCTAGGGCGTTCTATAGACGGTCACGAAGCCTGCCGCCGTCAGGCCTCGGGTTTGAGAAGTTGAAGAATTCTCGTCAGCCGAACAAATTTCGGGCTGGACGGCGGTATCAATTTTTTGGAAATGGAGCACGAATTCGACAAGGAGATAGATGGTCTGCTGCGGGGCTTTGGGCGTGCAGAACGACCATTGAGCGCTGAAGCGGGACCGCACATCGATGCGGATCAACTCGCCGCGTTTCTCGAAGGTGCACTTCCATCTACGGCTCGTGCGAACGTGATCGCGCATACCGCAAATTGCGATGCATGCCGTGCAATATTCGCCACAGCCGTCGATCTGAACCAACAGCTCGTGCCGGCGGAATTGCCCGTTGCTGCGCCTGTATTTGTGCCGAAGCGGCGTTGGCGTTTCCTTGGAATGCCTGCATTCGCAGCCGCTCTTTCCGGCCTGCTTGTTGTCGTCTTCGCGGGACTCATCGGCGTGCGTTATTTTTCACGCGCTGATCAGAGTAATATCGTCGCTCGGAAAACAGAGACCGAGCAGGCGCCGCCCTCCGCTCCATCGGCCGTACAGAATTCCGCCCCGACGGAACCGGCCGCTTCCAACAGCGCAACAGTTCCGAGCGTCAGCAACTCAGCGGCGAACGCAAATGCTGCCGCAGTTAGTAAGGCCGGACGGCAGGAGAACCTTCCCGTAACTATCCCGCGCTCATTTGCCGAACCGTCTGCCGACAAGGCGGATGACGGCGTCGCAACGAAGCAAGATTCGGGGCTCGGAGGTGCCGCTCGGCCGCCGACCGTCGCCTCTGCTCCGGCTGAATCGGAAAAGAAATCTGCCGCAGGCTTCCAGATGGATGGCGTGAGTCCCGCCGACACGAGAAGGCCCGAGGCAAAGGAAGTGCCCTCAGGCGCACAGGCAAGAGCGAAGGCCGAAACGCTGTCGGCAAAAGACCGTGACCAGGAAAAGTCGGCCTCTTCGCCAAGCACGACCCGCAGCGTCAGCGGCAAGACGTTCACTCGCCGCGACGGCATTTGGTACGATTCCGCTTACAAGGGCGGCAAAACGACCAACCGAGCAAAAACGTGCGACACCTGCGGCGTGCTTGAACCCGGCCTTCAAAATATCGTCAACGCCTTGCCGGGCACGGTCATCGTTGTCTGGAAAGGCCGAAACTTAAAGTTTTATTGATCGGCAAAAACTCCTTCTGTGGACAATCGGCAAACTTTTGGACGATAATGCCCGAAGCGTCAAATGCCTGAATCCATCCTTGCTGCCGAAGAAAAACTCATCATCGAAACGCCCGAACGCGTCGAGCTCGAATTCTCCCTCGCCTCGATCGGCAATCGCTTCATGGCGGTCGGCATCGATCATTTGATCCAGTTTCTAAGCATCTTTATCATTGCGTGGGTCTTTTCCTGGATGGCGAGTGCCGGCAGTGTCGAAGGCTTTCTCGAAGATTCGCCGAAATGGGTGACGGCGATAATGATCCTTGTCGTGTTCGTGCTCTTTGCATCGTATTTCGCGGTCTTCGAATGGCTTTGGAATGGCCAGACGCCGGGCAAGCGGCTGATGAAGCTGCGGGTGATCCGCGAGGACGGCCGCCCGCTCACGCTCTGGGAAGCGATCGCACGCAACCTGCTTCGTATCGCGGACGCCGCTCCGGGCTTCGTCATTCCGATCTATTCCGTCGGACTCATCACGATCTTTCTGAACGGCCGCGATCAGCGGCTCGGCGATATTTTCGCGGGGACGGTCGTCGTCCGCGAGCGTCTCGACGAGGCTCCGAGCTTTGCGGACACGTTCTCAAAACGCATCGCCGACTCGGCATTGACCCGCGTGCAGAAACCCGTAACCTTTACCGCCGACATTTCAAAGATCTCGGAGGACGAGATCGAGGTCGTCGAGATATTCCTTCGACGGCGTTGGGACCTGAGCGAACGCCAGCGTCTTTGGATGGCGTGGCGCATCGCTCTGCCGCTGATGTACAAGCTAAAGCCGCGTTACGCCGAAGCGGATTTCACCTACGAAGGCTTCCTCGAAGAGCTCCTCCACAGATATACCGTAAGGAGTCAGGCGATCAACTAAGATCGCCGCCTAGAAGTCCTGAAAGTTGATAGCGATATTCGATTGTCGCTCGATGAACTTTTCTTCGGGAAAGATCTTTCCGGCCGCCGCGGCGTCGATCTTAACGCCCGCAAGTTCGAGAGCACGTGCCAGCACGGGATCGCGACGCTGCTGAAGGTCCTCAGCCGTTGGGATGATCAGTTCATCGGGCGTCACGCCCACATGCTCGATACTTTTCCCGTCCGTCATTATCACATCCGCATTCGTGAGGCTCATTCCATACGGGATCTGCGTTGTAACGCCGGCGTCGAATCCTACGCTCTGCGACTGCATGACCGCCCCCGCCGAGACATCGCCAAGCACGATGCCGCGCTTTGTGATCTGCATCAACCGGGCGAAGATCTCGGCAGCGGACGCCGACGCCGAATCAACGAGGACGATGACCTTCCCATTGAAGACATCCGAACCTTGTGTTTTCGCCATTTGCGGATCCATTTCCTTACGGCCCTTCAGATCGGCGATCTTTGTGTCCTCGGAGAAAAAGTAGCCTGCAAGCTCTTCCAATGTCTTGACATAGCCGCCCGGGTTGCCGCGAAGGTCGAGAATCAGGGTTGACTTGCCTTTAGCGCGGCCAATAAAGCCGTCAACATTGATCGGGTCGAATGCAAAATCCGGCATCTTCCAGACCAAGGCCGTACCCATCTCGCTGAAATAGTGCTTGTAGTTGCTGGCAAGCTTCGCCCCCTCTCTTGTGACCGCATTAAAATCGAGCGAATCGGTGAGGTCGACCATCGCTTTCAATCTCGCTATCTTTGATTCGGCTTCAATAACTTTGGTCTCGCCGCCCGGCTTCCTGACCTCAAGGGTAAGCTTCGTCTGTGGATTAAGGGTCTGGTAGTAGTAGATCATCTTCCAGAGATCTTTGCGTGTTGGGTGGAAACCATTGAGTTTGAGCACCTCGTCGCCGACCTCAAGGCCCTTTTTGGCGGCATCGCTTTCTTCCTGAACGCCTGTGATAAATGCGCGGTCGTCATAGATCCGCATTCTCCACCCGTACGAGACTATCGCTGCACGGCTTGGCGGAAAGAACCTCGTGTGCGAGTCGTTGAGGTCGAGCACAGCCTGGGCTATGACCGCGAAGGCACGCCCTATGTCTTCGGTATTCTCCAGCTTTTCTTTGGCAGTCTCGAAGCGTTTTTCGACGTCCATTCCGTGATAGGTCGGGTCGTAATAATTCTTGATGATCTCTTTCTCGACATTTTTGAGCATCCGCTTGACACGCGCCTTTGTAACGCCATCCATCTTGTGTTGGGCAGGCACACTTGAGGCGCAAAGCAGAAAGACAAGAAGAAGCACCAGCTTGGACGCAAAACGAGACAAGACCTTTGTCATAAGAACCTCCGTCGTGGTTGAGGAAATGCGGTGTTTGGACCGTGAGAAATATCGAACAAGAAGATAATACCACAGTATGCAAGTGCGTCTGTCCGCGCCCGAGCAAGAAGCTGAGGATCGCTATTGTTGCTTGGCGGGAACTGTGGTAACTTACCTCACGACGAACTACTACTTCTACCGGATCTTATCTATCTGAAGAACCAAATTCTCATCACCGGCGGAGCCGGATTTATCGGTTCGCATCTCGTCGGGACGCTTCTCGCCGAGGGCGGTTGGCGTATCACGATCGTGGACGACCTCAACGACTTCTATTCGCCCGCGATCAAACGGGCGAATCTCGCTCTCTATCAAGACTCGTCCGACGTTACTTTCGTCGAGGCGGACATCCGTAATTTTTCGGCGTTGGAACCGATATTCGAGGCCGGAGGCTTCGACACGATCGTACATCTTGCCGCACGTGCGGGCGTAAGGCCTTCGCTGCTTGAGCCTCAGCTTTACATCGAGACCAACATCAACGGGACGACGCATTTACTGGAACTCGCACGAAAGCATGGCGTCAGACAATTTGTGTTCGGCTCTTCGAGCTCGGTTTACGGCGAGAACAAAAAGGTGCCGTTCGCCGAGGACGATCCGATCTTCAACCCGATCTCGCCCTATGCAGCGACAAAGGCCGCGGGCGAACTCATCTGCCACACGTATTCACACCTTTTCGACATTCGAACCGTCTGCCTGCGATTTTTCACGGTTTACGGTGCGAGGCAGCGGCCCGACCTCGCGATCCATAAGTTCGCGAAACTCATCGACTCCGGGCAGCCGATCCCCGTCTTCGGCGACGGCTCTACGCGACGGGATTACACCTATATCGACGACATCATTCAAGGCGTGCGTGCGGCAATGGCGTTCGACGGCTCGATGCACGAGGTCTTCAATCTCGGCGAATCAGAGACGACGGAATTGTCCCGCCTCATCGAACTCATCGAATCTTCTTTGGGCAAAAAGGCCGTCATCGACCGCCAACCTTCACAGCCGGGCGATGTTCCCATCACCTTCGCCGATATCTCAAAGGCACGCAGAATGCTCGATTACGCTCCGACAACAAAGATCGAGAGCGGCATTCCGAAGTTCGTCGAATGGTTCCGCTCTGGTCGCAGTGCGGATGCGTGAAGCGGCAAAACCCGGCAGCATAAGCTAAAATAAATACTGTGAAGCAGAAAGCGCATATTCTAGGGATGACGCGCGCCGAACTCTCCGAACTCGTAACGGGTCTTGGCGAGCCGAAGTACCGCGCCGATCAGGTCTTTCGGGCCGTGCACGAACAGCGTTTGCGGTCATTCGACGAGATCACGAATCTCCCTAAGGCGTTTCGGGCGAAGCTCGCCGAAGTGGCCGAGATCTCGCAAATGTCGGTCGAATCGCGATTCGTCTCCGTTGACGGTACACACAGATATTTGATGAAAACCGCAGCAGGCCGTCCCGTCGAAACCGTCTATTTGCCGACCGAGAATCGCGACACGATCTGTTTTTCATCGCAAAGCGGCTGTCCGCTCAAATGTGATTTTTGCCTGACGGCAAAGCTCGGCCTGCTTGGAAACCTGACCGCCGGCGAGATCGTCGAACAGATTGTCATCGTGTTGAATGATGTTTACGGTGTCGGAACCGAAACACCGCACGGCACGAATCTCGTCGGAATGGGTGCGGGCGAACCGTTCCTTAATTTCGAGAATCTGATCGCCGCACTTCGCCTGATGGCGGACGAGAAGGGTCTTTTCATCGTCCCGAATCGCGTTACGGTTTCGACCGCCGGCATCGTTCCGCGCATAGACGACCTCGCACAGATCGAGGACCGCCCGCATCTCGCGATCTCCCTGACCGCGGCGACCGATGAACTTCGCGACCGTCTGATGCCGATCAATAAGAAGTGGGATCTTGATGCTCTGATGAAGGCCGCAAGGAATTTTGAACGAAGCCTTAAACGTGGCGAGCGCTTCACGTTCGAGTATGTGATGCTAGGCGGCGTGAATGATTCGCGGGCTGATGCTAGTACACTTGCCGATCTGCTCAAACGGTATAAACTTCGGCGCTTCAAGGTCAATCTCATTCCGCACAACGGCGCCGAACAGCTTGATTACACAGCATCGTCGCCCGAGACAGTTGCGGCGTTCAAACAGACCCTCGAATCGCTCGGCGTTGATGCATATGTGCGTACACCGAGAGGCCGCGATATTTACGCCGCGTGCGGGCAATTGGCAGCAAAGGCCTCATAGAATAGAGAACTTTTTTTAGATGGAAATACTCATCCTTGGCATCATACTCGTAGCTCTGATGGCGTGGGCATCGACGCGTATCAAGAAGAATGCGGCGGCCGCATTTGACGCCGAGACCGTCGTCGAACCGGCGTTCACGATCGACAAGCCCGAAGGGATGCTTCATGTCTTGAATGGCAACCCCGAACTCGCGTTCGAGGCATACTCTAAAGAATTCGCCACCGGCGTGATGTCGAAGATGCGGCTCTTCCGCGCTGAGATCAAGAAGCTCCATCCGACCGGCGTTGCCGCAAAGCTCGCCGAGATCAAGAAGAGTGGAAAGGTAACAGACGATCGAAAAGAAGTGATCGACGGACGGACATATCACGTAATTGAGATCGAAGAAGGCGGCACGAAAGCTCCGAGTCGCATCAAATACAAGATCGGCGAGACCGGCGACTCTGCTTACGTTCTTAAAATTAGGGCGCTTGAAGAAGCCGGTGAGGCCATCATCGAAAAGCTCGATGTCATGCTCGAAAGTTTTGTCGTCAGGGACTGACGATGCTGCAGTTTGAATTTATGAAGAGAATCGTTTGTTTTTCAGTGTTCGCATTTGTGCTCTCTGTCTTTGGTTTGACGGCGAATGCACAGGAAGTTTCCGGCTCCGTGCCGAACGGTTCGCTTGCTCGCGGTAAGAGCGTCCGCGTGACCGTAACGCTGGATATTCCGGCGGGTCTGCATGTAAATTCGAATCGTCCCAAAGGCGAGAATCTTATCGCGACCGTCGTTACGCCGACGGGCGGCGGGCTTCGTTTCGGCTCCGTGCGTTATCCCGCAGGACACGACAAAACATTCGGCTTTTCAAAGAACGCGCTCAATGTCTATGAAGGCCGCGTAACCTTCTCATTCCCCGTAACAGTTCCATCAAATTTCAAGGGTGATTCTGCGTCGTTTAGGGTCGCTATTCGATTCCAGGCCTGCACCGATGAGGTTTGTTATCCGCCAAAAACGAAGCGGATCAACCTTTCGGCCCGCATCCGCTAGACCTTGCCGATGACAGAAAGCAGCCTTCCGGTTTTGCCGAATTCCTTTTTTTCGCGGCGATAGGAAAAGAAAAGGTCCGTTCGCTCCATCGTGCAGAACGGTGCGATGGAAACGTTTGCGGCCTCAAGTCCGCACGAAAGAAGCTGATCACGATTTGCCGCGTGAAGATCGACGCGTGCGTGGCCGGGACGCGTCGGTACGAAGTATTTTCCCGAACCGTCTAAGTTCTCCGCAAAAGCATTCAGCACATCTTCGCCGATCTCATATTGACGAATCGAGGCCGCAGGGCCGATAGCGGCGATCATCTGCGACGGATCGCTGCCAAAGGCCGTCCGCATATTTTCAACGGCCTTTACGACGATCGAGGCTACCGTTCCGCGCCAGCCCGCGTGAACCGCCGCAAACGCTCTGGTCTTTGGGTCGCCGATCAAAACAGGCACGCAATCCGCTGTTTTTACGCCAAGCAGAACGCCCGCGATGTCCGATATCATCCCGTCCGCACGGTCGTCTGAATCGGAGATGTCCGCCTCGCTCGCAATCATCTTTACCGTCGAACCGTGGCATTGAAAAACGGCCGCGATCCGCATTCCGGCCGGAAAGAGGTCCAAGAACCGTCGTCTGTTCTCGTAGATATTCTCGCGTGAGTCTTCACTGAATCCCGCTAGATTGAGGCTGTCCGCCGGGAAGTCCGAGACGCCGCCCATGCGCGTTGAGAATCCATTCTGAAAGCCCGCATCTTCAAGCTGCCGCGAAACTAGGGCCTTGACACCGTCCGCCTCTCGCCAAAAGAACCCCGAATCGGCTAAAATTCCGTCTTCGTCTATGATCATCTCAACAGGCATCGACATTGTGGAAGTTTATCGCATCCGCGAAACGTTGACGAGAACGCCGCGTTTTCGTGAAAAAGTTTTCACGGAAGGCGAACGCTCCTATTGTGAAGGTAAAGGTGCAGCCTCGGGCGAGAGCTATGCCGCACGGTTTGCCGCAAAAGAAGCCGTCTTTAAGGCTCTCAAAACCGGCTGGCGTGGCAGCCTTTCCTGGAAAGATATCGAGGTCACCGTCACTGAACTCGGTGCCCCCGAGATAATGCTTAGCGGAAAAGCCGCCGAACTTTTTGCTGCAAGCGGAGCGAATCGCATACACGTCTCGCTATCGCATACTTCCGAACACGCGATCGCTCAGATCATACTCGAACGCACCTGACTACTTCGCCGCTTTCTTCGCGTCGATCGAAAAATATCCGATCGCCGCGTCGTGATCCGAATACCGCTCCGGCCTTGTAGCGTCCGAGCGATAGCTCTCCGGAAAATCCGAATTGACTCTCGCATATCCGAATCCACCGACGTGCGCAACGAGGTTCGCGGTGACGATCATATGGTCGAGTACCTGGCCATTGCCGTCGTAGTTGTACGAATAACGCTGCCTCTCCGTGATCAGATCGACGAGGTTCACAAGGTCCGGGTTTACGAGATCGTCCGACGGATTCAGCACCGCGTCCTTTGCCGCGGGCGTTCCCTTGATCGTGCCGATGACATCGACGATGGCGTCGCTGAACTGATACGCGTTGAAATCGCCGAGCAGAATTATCCGCTCGTTCGGATCGGCCTTTTGGCGCGTTTGAACAAGTTTCGCGAGGAACTCCGCCTGCAGTCGCTTCTTCAAACGCACGGCGTCCTGCCGCTTCGGATCGTTGTAGCCCAAGAACGATTTCAGGTGATTCACGATGACCGTGAACGCAAAAGGTTCGCCCGTTTTCGGGTCCGCGACCGTTGCTCTTAGAAGCAGCGGCGGCCTGTCGTTCAGATAGATCTCGTTCGACGCTCCCGGACTTGCGAACTTCTCGTCCTTTCCGTATTGCTTCACCTCGACGGCCTTAACGCGGCTCGTCTTTACCAGAAAGCCGTTGTCGATGCCGCGGCCGTCATTGCCTTCTTCAAGAAAGGCGGCGTATTTCGGGTCGGGTTTGCCGGCCGCAACTGCATCGGAATTTACCTTCTCGGCGAGACGCTTTAGGACCGCAAGATTCTCCGCCTCGACGACACCGATCACGTCCGGCATCTGCATACGTTCGCGGATCGTGAGCGAGATCTTGTTCATTCTCGCCTTGAGAGCTTCGGGCTTTACGATATCTTCCTTGATGCCCGGAACGTCAACGTCATCGAAGAAATTCTCGAGGTTCATCCCTGCGACACTGAATTGCCTGTCAGTCGCGGCCGGAAGTTTCACGACGGTCGATTCATAGCCGGCGACAGCGGGTTTTGCACTCGGGTCGGTCAAGATCGTCCACGTGTTGTAGGAATAGTGCATCACGCCCGAAAGATCTTTGAGCGTGGTCCCGGCAGCGACATCGAGAGGCGTTCCGCCGTCAAGCCCGAGGCTCTCGATGCGCAGGCGTTCGGGGTTTCCGTCAAAGAGCTTGATGCTCGGATGTTCTTTCTGAAAGGCCTCTTTCTCGCTCTTACTTAGAAAAATGTATTCGAAGATATCGTAGCCCGCACCGCGAAACGGCTTTTCCATTCCCTTCACGACGCCGAAGAACGAGCCGTTCGATTCTGACGTGTTTTCCACGTTGTTGGTCCGGCCGCCCGTCGGCGCAGTTACGAAAAATTGCGGGACGACGACGCGCATTCCCTCATATTTTTCGAGTTCTGTGATCGAATTCGCCTTGAAGTCGGCCGCCGTTATCTCGACGGCTTTCGGCAGCGGCACGCTTTTTTCAAGCACCTGGATCTTATCGCGGTCGGCGAACATCGAAACTTCCGTTATCGGGAGCGTCGCACCGTTGGCGGCTCTCGGACGGAACTCCTGCACTTGGCCGGTGATCGAAATCAGGCTGCCGATCGCGGCGTCCTCGGATGGCGGATTCTTCGTGAAAACGTATATTCCCTCGGATGTATTCGCATCCTTATCGGCCTTGTCGTCCGGCGTCTGCAGGAAGAATCCGTCGCGGCGTCTAGCCGTTACGACCCCCGACGTCCTCACCTGTTGGCGTTCATAAGGCGACACGACGCCGTCGCCCTGAATGGCAGAGATCGGGAGATCTTTTTGTGCAAGAACGCTGGTCCCGCCGAAGGAAAAGGTGGCGGCCGCAAAGGCCGCCGAAATGAAGAGTTTTCTCATAAAGAACTATTGAACATCGTGCCGACGTTCGATGATCGCCTGTGTGTTGATGGGGATCGCGGAGAAAAAGTTGTATCCCGTTAGGTTCTCGACCGCATCGACCGACACGCGGAACTGCCGCCAAGGCGTGTTCGAATTGAGCGGCGGGAAGTTCGGAACGACGATACCGAAGGCTCTCGTCGAGCGCGTTACACGCTGCAGATCGTTCGAACCGTTAGGCAAGATCAGCACTACTTTCCACGTGTACTGCGGCACGACGATGCGCCCCTGCGCGATGGTACCGATGTTGCCGACCGGGCCGTCGATGATGTAGATCTCATTCCCTTGATTCGCGAGTGAGCGGCAATAGTTCTCGAAATCATTCCACGGCCCTTGGTTATTTGCGCCGAGCTGCGGGACGAAATTCGTCATCAGGAACGTCGCGGAATTGTTCGCGACCGAATTCGTTCTATCGCCCGAAGGGCACATATGCCCGCGGTCATAACCCGAACCCGAATAGTCGTTGTCCTGCACGTGATACCATGCCGCCGGAAGTGCCGGATCCGGCCGATAATCATCCTGCCTCGGCGTCGAACCGAGCCACGAACTGTCGAGCCGCCACGCGACCCAGTTAGGCGTCGCTTTCGAGCGGTTGTACGAGAGCGTGTACTGCGGCTTCGGCATCAGGTAGTTGTTCTCGTTGGCGATATCTGCGGTCGCTCCCGAAGGATTGCCGAAAAGCAGCGGATCTTCGTTCGGGTTCGGTGCGTTGACCGTCAAGGTCAACTGCATATTGACGACGCGGCCTTGTGCATCCGCAGCGACGGCCGGGATCAATTTCGCTCCGCCCGTCGTTCCGGCAGGTATCGTCGCAAGATACGAAAAGACGTTGTCGCCCGCCGTCACATCGCCATTCGTGCCGTCGTCGTAAAGCGTCTGGCTGCCCGAACCGTTGATCTGTGCAAGGTTCGCAACGACCGTGATGTTCGTGCTCGGAGGCGTCGTCGCGGGTACGGTCGTAACGTAGATGAGCGTGGTGCCCTCGGGTGCGACAGTCGTCGGGTTCGCGTTGATCGTCGCAAAGAGCTCGGTGCCGGTCGCCCCGCACGTCGATGTCGTGCCCGACGAGCGCGGTGCCGAAGGGTTCAGATTCTCAAAATCCGTCGAATTATCGTCCGTGTCGCGGCAGCCATTGTTCTTGCGAGCCTGGCTCGTCGAGTTCGCGGGAGCCGCGGTGCGAGTTCCTTCAAAGAAGATGTTCGTCGCACCGCCCCAACCGACCGCGTCGATAACGGCTCCCGTATTGTTGTCGCCTTGTCTGATCGCGAGCCCGCCGGCATTCGCCGACATCGAACAGCTGCACGAGGTCGGGTTGTATGTAGCGTCGGGTGTGATCCCGCCCGTATAGGACGTAGCAGCGATCAAATAGAACTGTCCCGGCTGCAGGATCGTCGTCGTGTTCCAAACGGCCATCGGCCCGACGTCATTCGAGCCGTTCGCTGAACGATAAACAACGCGAAAACCATTCAGATCGACCGGTGCCGAGCTCGTATTGTGGATCTCGATGAACTCGTCGTTCGCGTTGCTTGTCCCGCCCGCCTGAAATTGGCTGATGACGAGATGCGGCGAAGCAAGCTCCGCCCCGTTGGCATCCGCTTCGACACGCCCGCTGAAACCCCAGATAGTGAAAGCGGCGACTGCCGCGACCGAAAATAAAACAAAGAGCTTTTTCATTTATTCGAATACTGCCGCCGCCCAAATTGGCCGTTCCTCGGCAAGGCCGGAATTCCTTTTTACGTAACTTACATTTTTAACACAAACTCGCGGCTTGTTCGAACCGCCTGCGTTGGAACGGCGGGCGCGTGCGTCCGCACAGATCAGAACCGCCAGCGTTGGCTTTAGCACTGGGGGATTGTGACCCCGGAACCGCACCGTCAGCAAAGGCCAGGACCTTCTTGGCCTCCGTCGGAACCGCATGCTTGCGGCACGCCAGCGTCAACGCATCCTCGGAGGCGGCTCGGCTGCCGACAAACCCACTCGCCGAACGGCGATTCTTGTCCCGCCGCGAACCGCGGAACACGGGGTCCGGACGCCGAAATTCAGGACCCACAAAGTGCATTTCGTGCAAATCGTGCAAATCGTGCATTTCGTGCATTTTGTGCATTTTGTGCATTTTGTGCGTCTCTTTGGCGACGTCGATTCCAACGAAAGGTCGGTCAAGATATTTGTTCGTATGTTCTGATTTGTTCATTGTGGTATGCTGAAACTCCTTGAAAAGCTAGGTTTGTCTCAAACTTGCAGTAATACGGAATCCGAAAGGTTCCTCTCAACTGTTCGAGATCGACCTGCGAAGGCGGAGAATGACGCAACCAGCTTTGCGTCGGTTTCTAACAACCTTGTCGCAATCGTGCTGTCATTCTCCGTCAGCCCAACCTTACAACAGTTGAACCAATACGAAACATACAAGTCCGCAAAGGGTTTCGATCTCAAATTTCAGATCTCAGATTCATATTTGCGATCGATTGCGTTCCGATCCGTGCATTGGTGGCTGAGCGGTGGTTCTTTCGGTATCGCTCGTCGCGGCCGTGCCTTTTCAGTGGATCGTGCGGCTTGCCGCAGCGCAGTGCGGTCGGGGTTCTTGGGTCATAGATCCCCAAGTGTTGCAAAAAACGCAACCGGGCCCGACCGATGTGCGAAACAAGCGATCTCGGAGGCGGCTTGCCGCAGCGCAGTGCGGTCGGGCTGGGCCCGACCGATGTACGAAACAAGTGATCTCGGAGGCGGCTTGCCGCCGACAAGGACACACTCCCTACCGGTCGTGTTTCCGCCTCGGTCGCCGCATCCAAACCTTCGCGTCCTTTGCGTCGCCTTTTCGTTCTTTGGGTTTAGAATTCCGGTTTGGAAACGCAAAGTACGCCAAGCGAAATCCCGCAAAGATCCTAGTCCCCGTAGGGGACGCAAGAATATAGCCCAGGGTAAGACCGCCTCGGCCGCCACCCTGGGAAAGAGGTCGCAAATTTGATCCTGGAGCTCCGTAGGAGCAACAGAGGAAACGTCGGCGGCAAGCCGCCTCCGGGACTTCATTTTCCATCCTAAACCACGCCGTAAACGACGTGGCTATACGAGGCCATTGTCGGCGGCAAGCCGCCTCCGAAATGGCTGCGGATGATCGAGTGCTACAAACTTTCGGCTCCTCCGGAGCCAAGACAGCCGCATCTACATTACGCTCAATACGGCGATCCGGCGTGAACAACTGCTTGACAGATGTGCTATACTCATAGCAGGATACGCAACACACGTGGCGTATATTGATCTTTGAGAACGATCGGTTGTCGGGACGAAAAAATATTTTTTTTGATTTTTCTGGGACAAAAGCCGTAACTGTTGACATCAATAGACTTGTTTGTCCCAGAGCTGTCCCAAGGCTGTCCCAGAGCTTGTTGAGTTGGACAAGGCGGGGGTTCATAGCTCCGTTAGGAGCGAAATGTTTGTAGCAACCGCCAGCAATATGGATACTGGAGCTCCGCTAGGAGCGACAGATCTTGTCGGCGGCAAGCCGCCTTCGGGGTGTTTGTGAAGCGGCGTGCTACGAACATGCGGCTCCTACGGAGCCAAGAAGGTGCTCGGCGGAACTGACCGCCCGCACCAACGCAGACGGTTCTGACATTAGCCCGCACTTTTCTCCGACACCTTCACATCTGCCGCTTTCCCGGCGATGAAATCCGCGATCCGCTCAGGTGACTCGTCCCCTAAGGCCATTCTTTTTGCGCCGATCACAGCCTCTGAGATCGCTTCGGATCGATTCTTATATCGGCCGTCTCGAAGGACCAGGCTCTCGACAACACGCCGCTCGATGCGATGCCGGCCTTCATCGGTTTGTGCGGGCTCGGTCTCAAGATATTCGACCGGAACGGTGTGGTTCTTTATGCGTACGTGCAGTGCGTCAGTGATCTCAAGCGCAGCGTCTCGGATCATTCGCATTTCGATCTGCGAATTCGGAAATCCAAGCCTCCCGCGCAATGCTATCTCGATGATCGGCCGCGGCTTGCCTTCCTCGGCGACACGAGCTTCAAGACGCACCATTTCCAATACTCTCCGAGTCAATTCTTCGGGCTTGTCGATGCCGTCGACATAAAGCGCTAGCTGTTGGAACGGCCTGAATTTGTATTCATCGGTGTGCCTCGCAGAAACGTTGTTGGCTTCGTCGACCTCGACGATGAAGACGCCTCGGTCCTCTCGATATTCGGCAATATTGGTAACCTCGATCGAGCCCGGATTGAACGCCCAGTCGTCGATCTCGTAACGCATATGCGTATGCCCAAGCCCGACATAATCGACCACCGAACGCAGCCGCATCAATTCATCGACCGACAGGGCCGGGATCGGATGGACTTGATGGCCTTCGACGTCCGTATGAAGCAGAAGAATGTGAAACGCGCCGTCACGGCGGTTCTGCGAGATCGCATCCGTGAGCAGTGGGATCATTTGATTTCCCTGTGCACCGAACCACTGCGAACCGAAGATCCTCGCGCGGCCGATGTCGATATAGCCGCCTCGCCGCTCTTTCTCATCCCAAGCTTCATACGTGGGCACGCCGTCCTTAAACGTTGGTTCCAATAGCTTTACAAAGCCCCACGTCGAGAGCGATCGCAGCCAGCTGTATTCGCTGTCCGTATATTTTTGGTCGTGATTGCCCTCGATCGTGATGGCCGGAATACCCGCGGCCCTTAGTTCCGTGAGTCCCTCGACGGCATAGTTCATCGTTTCGGGCGGGACGACGCGCTTATGGAAAAAATCGCCCGCCATTACAACGAAATCGACCTTCTCACCGATCGCATAGCGGCGCAGCACATCGATCCACGCGTCAAAGAAATCGCGTGGACTTTCAGCGAGCTGATAACGCGTGCACCCGAGATGGACGTCCGCGATGTGGAGAAACTTCATATCTCTATTTCCGCTTTCTCCCGTGAGATTCAAGGAACGGACGCAAGCCTTCGATGACCTTTGAGTGCCCCTTCAACCCGCAGGCCGCGATGCCGTTCAAATTGCTCAGCTCCGGGGTGTCGTAAACCAAAGGGTCGCCAAAAACATCGGTTAGAACACCGCCCGCTTCTTCTAAGATGATCTGCGGCGAGCAGGTGTCCCAAAGTCTCGTCCGATCGCTAAGGTGAATATAGACATCGCATTCGCCCGCAGCTATCAGTCCCATTTTCAAGCCGACCGAACCACGGTAAATATGCGATGCGAAATGAAAATGATCGAGCAGAACGTTCATTCGCGGCTTAAAATGATTGCGCGAAAGGGCGATGCGCATCTCGCGCGGCTCACTGACCTCTTGAACCGCCAATCGCGTGCGAACGCCGTCCTTCACCGCGAATGCGCCCTGCCCGAGCGCCGCTTCGTACGTTGTCCCGAAGGCAGGCAAATGCACGACGCCGACGACGGGCTTGCCTCGCTCGACAAGGCCGATCTGGATCGCGAAATCGTCTTCGTGTTTGATAAAGCCGGCCGTTCCGTCGATCGGATCGATGATCCACGTCCTCGCCGCACGCGTCCATTCGAGGCCCTCGCCGATCTCCTCTTCGGACAGGATCGCGTCATCGGGGAATGCATCTTTGAGACCGTCCACGATCAAACGGCTCGCGGCGCGATCCGCCGCGGTTACCGGCTCGTACTTATTGTCGGCTCCAAGCTTTTCTTCTGCGACGATCTCGTTGGCGTAGTGGCCAAGGATCATCACGGAAGCCTTGAACGCCAGATCCCGCGCAGTCTCAAGTTCCCTCTCAAGCATCTGAGTGAGATTATACAAGCGTTTGATCGCGTCTGGAAAAGAGGGTTGCGGTTAGTGCTTACCTACCTTCTCGGTGACGCCGCAGCGTGGGCAGATCAGCACTTCGGCGACGCGGTCGAGCCATTTTGCGCGTGCCTGATCTGAGAATGTCGGGAATTTGCTCTCGGCCTCGCCTTCGCGAAAGAAACGTGCGTGCGCGTGTTCGAGCTCTTTTTGCAGGCCTATCTCCTTCTCGCACTGCTTGCACATCCAGCCGGTGCCGTCGTTGTAGAAAAGGTCAATGTCCTGCATTTGAGGTCGTTCAGAAGAAATGGGCGATGCGGAATGCACTCTTTCGCGTCCGCACCGCCGAGATCCCGTTAGGATCGCCGAGTTACTGATACTGCTGCGGCTGTGTTCGCCGATTCGTCGGAGCCTGAAGTTTTAGCGGAACTGTTACTCGCTTGCCGCCTCGGAAGACCTCGATCTGGATCGTGTCGCCGATCTGCTTCTTGTCGAGCAGCCGATAAAGATCGTCGTTCGTCGTAAGCTTTTCACCGTCGATGCTCTCGATAATGTCACCAAGCAGGATGCTGCCGTCATTCGCCTGGCTTAGGCCTTTCAGGCCGGAAGCCGCAGCGGGTGAGCCTTGGGTTACGCTCCGGATCAACAGGCCGCTTTCGACCGGAAGGCGAGCACCCTGATCCAAAAGACTCGCGACGCTCATCGTACTTGCCCCGAGCTTTGGCCGACGAACTTCGCCGAACTGTATAAGCTGCGGGACGACGCGTTTTGCGATATTTACCGGTACGGCAAACCCGACACCGACCGAACCGCCCTGCGGCGACAAGATCTGCGAGTTGATGCCGATCATCTTGCCGTACTTATCAAGCAGCGGACCGCCCGAATTTCCGGGGTTGATCGACGCGTCGGTCTGGATCGCAGCGTCGATCGGCCTGCCGTTGACGGCACGTATCGGCCGCTGTAGACCGGAGATGACGCCGGTCGTGAGCGTTCTATCGAGGCCGAACGGGTTGCCGATCGCAAGGACCTTTTGCCCGACGACGAGCTTGTCCGAATCGCCAAGCGGCACGACCGTCAGACCCGCGGGCGGATTCTCGATCCTGATGACGGCGAGGTCAGTGTCCGGATCGCCGCCGATCACTTTTGCCGGGTACGTTTTATCGCCGCCAAAGCTGACCGAGAGCTTCTGTGCACCTTCGATCACATGATAGTTCGTCAGGACGTCGCCGTTCGGGTCGATCACCGAACCCGAGCCGTTACCTTTGCCTTCCTGAACATTGCCCCAAAAATCCTGCTGATACGAAGTCGTGTTGATGAAGGCAACCCCAGGAGCGATCGCCTTGTAGACCTCGATATTGTTCTGTTCGTCAGAGACCGTTGCCGGGTCCGAAATACCTGCGTTAACGGGCCCTGATTCTGCCTTAATGACTGCCGACGGATCGGCCGAATGCCTTGAAGTGATTATTAGTGCCGCGGCCGCGGCCAGGCCGATCGCGATGAATGCCGACGAGAGCGAAAGCACGAGTATCTGCCTGCCCGATAATTGGTAAACCGGAGTTCTGCTCATTTTATGAAACCTCTATCGAAAAATATAACAATACTTGAGATGCGCAAAGAAACGCGCCCCGTTGTGCATTACATTCAATTTCGACGAAAGGTTTCAGCCCCTTGGAACGGAAAAAGATCAGAAAAGCGACGAAAAAACCGAGAAGGACGCAGTAAGAAAGCCGACAACAGGATCGCTCACGCCCTTGGCAAGGCTGTCAGAGATATATCCGAAAGCTGCCAGGCCGGTGAAGAGATGTATCCCCATCAGCCCGATATAAATTGCGAGGGCTACCGCTAATCCGTATCGTGCGATCGGCTTTGCTCCCCAACGCATTATGACTATCGCCGCGACTGCGCCGATGGCGACTTTCACGATCAAAAATGGCGCGTTGCCGATGTCGAGAAGGCTTGCCATCAGTTGGTTACTTTCGGTAGCAACGCCGCTGCGGACCCAAATTATGGTGAGCAGGGCGTCAAGAAGGTTGAGTCCAAAAAGCAAGATCGCGGGCCTGGTCAACGGCATATTCTTCTCCGTAAAAACTCGTTCAACGAGCAGCGTTAAACACGACGGCCTAAAGATCCAAGGCCTCAGATCAACAAAAAGCGAACGCGGTAGATTTACTGACTTGCCCAACAAAACAGCTAATAGACGAAACTTCCACAAAAATATGATTTTCTTTATCTTACACCATCTCAAGTGTTAATATCGAAGCATTCGGAAATTTTGCGGTTCGCTGCCGGCTTGCACCGACCGCCTTGGATTTTTTTGCAACCTAATCGAGGAGGAAAGACTATTTATGAAACGAATATTCAACAAACAAATGCTGGTCGCGGCGATAGCCGTGATCCTTGGCCTGGGCGTAACGGACGCGTTCGCTCAGAAGAAAAAGCCCGTCATCCGCAAGAAACGCACGACGGTCGTCAAGAAAAAGGTCGTCGTGCCGGTTTACTCTGTGCCCAGCGGAGCGGTGATGCGTACGCGTTTGAATTCAAAGCTCTCGTCGAAGACCTCGACCGAGGGTTCGACCTTTACGGCGACGGTCACTGAGCCGGTCTATTCGAATAACGGTGTGGTCGTTATCCCCGTCGGCAGCACCGTAACAGGCCGCGTGGACAGCGTGCAGAAGGCTCGAAAGGGCGGGAAGCCGGGCACTATCGACGTGAGTTTCACTTCCGTCCGCTTACCGAACGGAACGACTCGTGCGATCAACGGTTCGCTCACCGACCTCGATACAAAGGACGGCAAGAGCGATAACGAAGGCTCAGCCTCGGGCGACAAGATGAAGCATCGCAAGCTGATCTTCATCGGCGGCGGCGGTGCCGGCGGTGCGTTGCTCGGTGCGGCGGTCGGCGGCGGAAAAGGTGCCCTTATCGGCGGTATCATCGGCGGCGTCGGCGGCCTCATCACAGAGACGCAGACCAAGGGCGAGGACGTCGATGTGAAATCCGGCACGGAATTCGGCGTCTATCTCAACCAGTCCGTTTCCCTGCCAAAATTTAACGAAGCCACGGTCCGTCCGTAGGCTGACGCGTTAAAAATTCAAAGTTCCGGGTTCGGCCGCCAAAGCCGGATCCGGACTCTTTTCCTTTTCTGTCGCTCCTAAGCGACTGAGGACACAATTTTTTCAACCCGCACATCGACGCTGTTGGGCGCGCTTTCCTCAAAATGACCGAAACGGTGATAGTCGCACGCGGGCCGAGGAAGAAGAAGTGAGCGGTGAGCGTGCAATGGGCCGCCTTACTTCGTGCGGCGTTCTGCAACGCGGACAATTCACATTCAGATCGAGTGGACGAGGAATTCGGGGGTGATGATGGTCGGGGAGGCGAAGCCGGCGGCGGTGTTGAAGAGGCGCAGGCGCGTTTGTTTGCGGATGTTGGCGAGATGGCCGAAATCCCAGGTGACGAAGTAATCGAGCTTATAGACGGAGGCGACGGCGTAATGCACGGCATTCGAGAGGAATCGGCGGTGGATGACGCCGCGTTCGATGTAGCCTTCGGCGAGGATGGCGGCCTCTTCCGGGATGTCGAGTTCGTTCGTCTCCTTTGCGAGATTGAGGTAGCCGGTGCGGTGCGGTTCGGGGAAATGCTCGAGTTCGCGTCGGACCAGAAATGAAGAGAACGCGTCGTAATCCTGCATCTCGTGTTCCCACCAGCGGATCGTCAGGTCGCGGCGAAATGTATCGCCGTTGTCCAGATAGGCCCCGATAACGGACGTTTCAAGATACAGGCTAATCTTCATTCAATTGCTGCTTGCCGGTATTCTCGCCGGTTTCGGACGCGATCGGCGTAAGTCGCACGCGTGCCCGTTTGAAGTCGAAGGCGACGCGGTAATTCCTTAGAAAATTTCCGCCGAGAATGCCCGCTTGGTCGAAACCCGATGATTCGTTAATCACGTCCAGGTCAAGAGCGACGGCAACCAGAGGCGCACGAACGTTCTGCCCGAATGTAACACGCGGCAGCAGGAAGGTCGGAGCATCGACCACTTCGCCGGCCGCACCAATGACCCTGTAACGCTGATCGGAAAGATATTTCTTGATGGCTTCGGCAGCGGCAATATTGTCGGAGATCACGGAAACGCTCGCCGCCGTATCAACGATAAAGTTCAAATTGGTCTCGATGCCGGCGACGCCGACCTCTCCGCTCAAGAAGCCGCTCGGCGTAAGGCGAAGCGGCAGAATATGGTCAGCATTCTCTTTTGAGAACGCCTCGGACGAGTCTTCTTTGGACAGCGTGAGCGTTTTCGTCCCGTAATCGATCGTTGCAAAGAATTTTGAGATGACCGCGAGGCCGAGATAGCCGTCGATCTGCTGGCGGGACTGTACGTCACGTATATAGACCGGGATGTTATGGACGGAAACATCGCCCATCTTGATCTCGTTCACGAAACCGTAGATGATCGGAAACTTTCCGTCGCCGCCCACGCCTCGGGCATTGCCGCCGCGGGCAACTTCCTTCATCCCCAGCAATTCGGCGGTCTTGTTCGATATAACGGTCATCCCCGAGCCCGTGTCGATGACAAAACGCAGCGGCTTTGAGTAGTCATTCACCCGGACCTCGATGATCGGCCGATTCGTTACAAGCTCGAATTTGACGGTCGTTCTGCCTGCACCGCTCGCATCGTAAAGCGAGGGACGCGCATCGAGATACCGAAGGAAGCTTACGAGGCCCCTTATGCGTTCGCGGCGGTCAACATCCATCGCACCGGAAACCGAAAGGAAACGGTCGTAGGCAACGGCCGCGTCCTTATACCGATCGGCCCTGACGGAGGCCTGAGCCAATGAAAAATAATAATCAGGTTCGCGCGGAGCAAGGTAGATCGCCTGCTTCAAACTATTTATCGCCTGATCGACATCGTTGTCGTAATAATCGAGCATCCCGAGGCTTGCCCACGCAAGGTGTTCTCCCCGGCGAAGGTCGAGAGCGGTGTAGATGATCGCCCGAGCGTCGCGAATACGGCCGCTCGCGAGCAAGAGGGCTCCGAGTACCGAAAGGGCCCGCGAATCCTTCTTATCCTTATCAAGCACGGAAAGGATCGTCTCATACGCTTCAACGAAGCGTCGCTGTTTTGTTAGGTTGAAGGCAAGTTCGGTCCGAGCCTTCGCATTATCCGGATCGGCCTTTACGAGCTTGTGCAGTATCGCTTCGCTCTTCTTTAGTTCGTTGTCACGCGTTAGACCGATCGCATCTTTTAGGCTTTCGCGGTCGGCCTCATTCCGTTTCTGCGAGAAACCTACGGCGGCGGCGGCAGACACAAGACAGGCCATCAAAGCGGCGCAGATGACGTACCGAATACATTCTCTCGAAAAAAAGTTTTGGGAAGGCTGCATCAAAGTTGCCTCCAACTTGTTTGGATCAGAGCCTCAGGTTTGGGCCGTTACTTGAGGATCTCGCCGGTCTTCATCGACCATAGGACCAGATCGAGCTCGTCAAAGTCGATCTTGGTCCGCCGAGCCAGTTTTTTAAGGCTTGCCTCGATGGTTAGATACCTCTGACGTGTATTTGGTGGCTTTGCCTCAGGAATTATTTTCAGAGCGGCAAGACAGCTCAGGACGTGTTTGTCGAGGATCGCATAGCCGCGAAAGCCCACGTTTCGCAAAAAATGGCTCGCTTCTTTGTATCCGAGGCCTTTGATCCCCTTTTCCCTCACGAGCCAGTCACGGCGTTCGAGCGGGTCGGAAAATGCCAAAAGCCTAGATCTGAGCCGCAGGCCACAATCTTTGAGCAAGAATTCGCGCGAAGCGACGATATAGCGCGAGCGTGCGTTCGGATAACGGTGTGTTCCGGAAAGCGCGTTCACAAGCTGCTCTTGGGTGCCTTTCTCTAGCAGATGACGCACCTTTTCGATCGAACGCAGCCCCATTTTCGCCGAGCAGCCGCCGGTGAAGAAGCAAAAGACCATCTCCTCCCAGAAGCGAAGGTCGTCGCCATTCGCCAAAACATCCGAAAATTCGGCAAGGCGGCTTTTTATCGCAGCAGAAGAAGCCGCGTGGGCGAGCCTGATGGTGCGGGTCGTGGTCGGCGGCAATGCATCTTTCTTCACAGTGGTCAGTGGCCTGTTTCTTCGGCATCCGCGTTTGCGGTGAATTCATCTAACGAGTCGAGGTCGATATTTTAGGAAAAATGTCCCCGAATGTAAAAAATCTTCAGAACGGCCGAAAGCTGTGGTATAATTACGACCTGTCCGGTTTCACGGGCTCCGCGTCATTTCATTTTCGCAATTCGATCCTAGCAATGATCAAAACGTCTGCGATAAAGTTTGTCGTTATTTTCGCGTCTCTGATTTTAGGAACTATCGCAGTTCCTGCGCAGGCGACGCGGCCGCTGCTTCAGGACATCAAGATCTACAAGCCGGAACCGACGCCCTCGGACGGTTCGCTTGTAAGGCCGACGGGCAGTTCTGCGGCCATTGCGACAACTCCCGTAAATGCTGTCCGCACGATGTTTCCGCTGCTTGCGGAACAGACGATCCCGGGCTATTCGGGTGTTCTGATAGAAACGATGGACGGCGGTGTCGTCGTCGAATCCAATGCCGCCGCTCTATTCAATCCGGCGTCGAACGTAAAGGTCGCGACCGCTTACGCAGTTCTAAAGACCTTCGGGCCCGACTTCCGTTTCGCAACGAACGTCTATACGAACGGCACCCTTGACCGCACGACCGGAACGCTGACCGGCAACCTATACGTTTCGGGCAAAGACCCTGTATTCAATTATGAGCACGCTATCTTGATCGCGAACGAGCTGAATCGCAGGGGAATCCGTGCCATCACGGGCGACATCGTCGTTACGAACGATTTCGTGATGGACTATTCAGGCTCTTCGAAGCGTTCGGCCGACCTTCTTCTTGCGACGATGGACCTCTCACGGCGTTCACCTGCGGCGGCAAGAGCGTGGATCGACTATCTGAACAACTCAGGCCGTGCGGGAATGATACAAGGCCTCCCGAGCGTTTCCATAACGGGTACGACATCCGTTCAGCCTATACCGAGCGATCTTTCGCTGCTTTTTACGCATGAATCGGCCAAGATGCGCGATATCCTGAAGGCGACGCTGTGCTATTCAAACAATTTTCTCGCCGAACGCCTTGGCGATATGCTTGGCGGGCCATTCGGTGTCTCGCGCATCGTTGAACTGAACGCGAATGTCCCCGATGAGGAGTTCTCGCTATCGACGACGAGCGGGCTAGGCATTAATCGTGTTTCGCCGAACGCTATGATGAAGCTCCTGCGTTCCCTTCAGGCGGAACTCGGACGGTATAGGATGAATTTCGCCGACATCATGCCCGTTGCCGGCCTCGACGAAGGAACGCTCGAGAATCGCTTTGACAACGATTTTTACGCAGGCAGCGTTGTCGGCAAGACCGGAACGCTGCGGCAGACCGACAACGGCGTGAGCGCACTTTCGGGCGAAGTGAACACACAAAAGGGCAAGCTCCTTTTCGTGATCTTCAACCAACGCGGCAGCGTCAATCAGTTCCGCTCGTTCCAGAATCTTTACGTCTCGCTTGTGCAGGGGCAATTCGGCGGGCCGGTCTCATTCAACTACAAGGCAGTTTCGCTCGACAAGCGAATGGCGACTTCGCGGATCTCTTATCCGAACTCGGCCTCGCATTGAGTTCGATTAAAAATTTTCTCCTTGCTGCAGCAATTCCGACCGAAAGCGTGCGATAATCTTCGATTCTAACCGCTGATGTCGTCGATCGAAGATACAACGCCGCCAGATAACGCCGAATCGGCCGCAGAACCGCCGCCGCCGTCAAGCCCGACGAGCGTTGCGCGCTCGGCCGGTATTGTCTCCATAGCCGTGATGTTCTCGCGGCTCTTCGGACTCGCACGCGAGGTTATCTTTGCGCGATATTTCGGTGCGGGATTTTTGACCGACGCCTATGTCGTCGCATTCCGCCTGCCGAACGTCCTGCGCGATCTTTTCGCCGAAGGGGCTCTATCTGTCGCGTTCGTCAAGGTCTTTACCGATTATCAGATCAAACTCGGCGAGAAGGCAGCGTGGCGGCTTGCAAGCCTGATCTTCAATCTGCTTGCCGTCGTCCTTAGCATTGTCTGCATCGTCGGCATCATCTTCTCGAAAGAGTTGGTCGGGCTCGTCGCCGACGGTTTTTCTCCCGAGAAGGCGGCCCTTGCGACCACGCTCACGCAGGTAATGTTCCCGTACATCCTGCTCGTCTCGCTTGCGGCGGTCGCGATGGGCGTGCTCAATACGAAGAATATTTTCGGCATTCCGGCTTCGGCTTCGACGGTCTTTAACATCGTTTCGATAACGGTCGGCCTTTCGCTCGCATATTGGCTGAGCGGCGGCGGATGGACCACGCCGAAAGACAAGAATCTGATCCCGGACGATGCCGCTCAATGGGCGATCATCGGAATGTCGATCGGCACATTGATCGGCGGAGCGGCTGGACTTGCGATGCAGCTGCCGTCGCTGTGGCGCGTCGGATTTCGTTTCTCGCCGGTGCTCTCGCTTGCGGACGAAGGCGTCAAAAAAGTGGTCGCCCTGATGACGCCGGCAATTCTCGGCACCTCTGCCGTACAGATAAACGTTCTCGTCAATACGTATTTCGTCTCCTCGATCGACGGTGCCCAAGGCTGGCTGAATTACGCGTTTCGATTGATGCAGTTTCCGATCGGACTTTTCGGCGTTGCCGTCGGGACGGCGGCAATCCCCGTGCTTTCACGGCTTGCTGCGGAAGGAAAAAAAGGCGAGTTTCGCGACACGATCTCGTCGTCGATGAATCTGGTCTTTCTGATGACGCTGCCGAGCGCATGCGGCCTGATCGTGCTCGGTGAACCGATCATAAGGCTCATCTACGAACGCGGACGGTTCGACGCACTCGCGACGCAGATGACCGCGATGGCTCTCATCGGCTATTCGATCGGCTTGACGGGCTACGCGGCGATCAAGATCCTGTCGCCCGCATTCTACGCCCTTGACGACGCAAAGACGCCTATGATCATCGCCCTTGTTTCGATCATCGTGAACTTTGTCGGCTGCTATTTCCTTCGCGAATGGCTTTCGCAATATGGTGTAACGCCCGAAACTCCGGCCGGCTACGGCCACCTCGGCGTTTCATTGGCGACGTCGCTTGTTGCCTTGTTCAATTTCACGGCACTCGCATTGCTCCTGCGCCGAAAGATAAAACGCCTGAACGGCCGCAGCATCGCAACGGCATTTCTCAAGATCGCGTTGTCGTCTGCGGTGCTTTCGCTCGTATGCTACGCAAGTTATCATTTCTTGGTGGCACGCTACGGCTCGCAGGGACTCAGACTCCATCTGGTCGAAGCCTTTGTGCCCATTGCCCTTGGCGGCATCGCGTTCGTCATCTGTGCGATGCTGCTTCGCGTGAAAGAACTTCATCAGCTTTTCGGTATGATCTCGAAGCGTTTTCGCAGGAGTGAGGCATGATCTCAAAATTCGAAGATAAATTCCCCGTCGTTCACCCGACAGCCTTTGTCGCTGAAAATGCAACCGTGATCGGCGACGTCGAGATCGGTGAAGATTCGAGCATCTGGTTTGGCTCCGTTGTCCGCGGCGACGTGAACTACATACGCATCGGCGAACGCACGAACATCCAGGACAACTGCGTCATACACGTCTCAGGCGGAACGCATCCGACCGTGCTCGGCAATGAGATAACGGTCGGGCATCGCGTTCTTCTTCATGGATGCACGGTCGATGACCGCTGTCTGATCGGAATGGGTGCGATCCTGATGGACGGCGTTCACGTCGGCGAGGAATGTCTCGTCGGCGCCGGTTCGCTTCTTACGCCGGGCACGATCGTGCCGCCGCGTTCGCTCGTGATCGGTTCGCCGGCCCGCGTAAAGCGTGAACTTACCGCAGAAGAGATCGAATTTTTGGATCGTTTCTGGCGAAACTACACCGAGCTGAAGCTGCGATATTGAACCTTCCTCCAGAGCGAGATAGAAAAGCATACTTGTTGTAAAATACACTCGATGGCATCTACAAATCCGGCCCGCGGGACGCGCGATTTCCTGCCCGCCGACGTAAGAAAACGCAATTACGTTATCGGCATCATCAAAGATGTTTACGAGAGTTACGGCTTTGAGCCGCTCGAAACACCTGCCTTTGAGAACCTTGAAACCTTGACCGGAAAATACGGCGAAGAGGGCGGGCAGTTGATGTTCAAGATCCTCAAACGCGGGGAGAAGTTGGACATTTCGTCGGCCTCGAATGCCGCTGACCTTGCCGACCTTGCTCTTCGTTACGATCTTACCGTGCCGCTTGCACGCGTCGTTGCGAACAACCGCAACGAACTCCCTAAATTCTTCAAACGCTATCAGATACAGCCCGTATGGCGCGCCGACCGTCCCGCTCGGGGCCGCTATCGCGAATTCTATCAATGCGACGTGGATGCGATCGGCTCGGAGTCTTTGGTAGTTGAGGCAGAGATGCTCGCAGCGGCATGTAAAGTCCTAGATCGACTCGAATTTAGAGATTTTGTAGTAAAGGTCAATCATCGATCGCTACTCGCCGCATTTTTGTCTGCATTGAATATTCCTTTTGCAAATCACGTGGCGATTCTGACAGCTCTCGACAAGCTTGATAAGGGCGGAATGGAGGTATTAATTTCCGACTTGGAACAACTTGGATACGCGACAGACGTAGTTGACCGTGTCGTCAGTTTCCTAGAGGAATACGAAGAACAGACATTTTCTTCGCTTCAGTTGCAACCGCGTCAGTGGAACCTTGAGAAACTGGATGAACTGTCTCGTCGGTTCGGTGATCTGTCAGTGGCGAACGAAGCGATTGCGGATTTGCGGAACGTGTTTTTGTATTTGGAAGAGATGATAGACGCCGTTCAGTTCAACGTTCGGTTCGATCTAAGTCTTGTTAGGGGCTTGTCATATTACACCGGTTGTATATTCGAGATTGTGTTAACGAACGGCGATTTTAAGGGAAGCATCGGCGGCGGCGGTCGCTATGACGGGTTGATCGGGATGTTCGGCAAAGAGCAGATCCCGGCGTGCGGCATTTCGCTCGGACTCGAACGCATCCTCGTTGTGATGGATGAACGTGGGATGTTCCCGCCCGAGATCGCCGATTCCACACCGGCCGACGTGATGATAACGATCTGGAGCGAAGAGACTGCCGCCGAATCGCTAAAGCTCGCCGCCGAGCTGCGTGCGGCCGGCCTCCGCGTGACCGTCTATCCCGAAGCCGATAAGCTCGGCAAACAGATAAAATACGCCGACTCCATCCGCGTTCCCTTCGTCTGCGTCCTCGGCGAATCCGAGATCGGCGCCGGTAAGGTGACGGTCAAAAATATGCGAACCGGCGCGCAGCAAAGCGTCGATCGCGGTGAGGTCGGCAAATCCGTCCGCGTAGCGGACGACAGCATTTAGCCACGGTCGCGAGACCGTGGATGGCGAACAAATAACAACCCGAGTCCGCGTAGAGGACGACAGAACAACACAATGCCGCATACATACTCCCACTTGATCTTTCACATTGTTTTTTCAACGAAGGAGCGACGGCCGCTCATCGACCCCGAACTGAGGGAACAGCTTTATGAATATATCGGCGGAACGGTGCGTGGCCTCGGCGGGATCCTGATCGAGATCGGCGGCGTAGCTGACCACGTTCACCTATTGGTGATCTTGAAACCGACGATCCTGCTCTCCGACTTTATGCGTATGATGAAATCATCAACCTCGAAATGTGCGAACGAGGCGACGGCGGGCCATTTCCAATGGCAGGACGGATACGGAGCGTTTACCGTCGGCAAGTCGCAGATCGGTGCGGTTCGCAACTATATTCGAGATCAGGAAGAGCATCATCGAAAAGTTGATTTTCGTGACGAATTCATCAAGATGCTCGAGAGTTCGGGGATTGATTTTGATCCTCAATATTTATGGCAGTAGCCCCATAGCTGAGGTCCACTCCGTGGACTTGATCGGTTGGCGTTTGCAATAGCGCTGCCGCTCGCATTCGCGAGCTTGGGTTTTGGGGCAACGGATTCCCATAGCTAACGCTATGGGCTAAATGCCGGCGTCCACTCCGTGGACTTAGTTACGCGGCGGCGGAATTTGCCCGCAAAGAGGCGGAAAATTAGCCGGAAACTCAGCCTATATGCTAATCTGTCTCTGCTGTGTTCGAAGCTTTTGACGTGCAATTTGCCTTTCGTCCGGCGTTTCAAGTATCCCGCCTGTTTTTCATATGAAAAGAGCGAAGGCCATCTCCATTCTCGGTTCGACGGGTTCGATCGGCTGCAATACGCTGAAGGTCGTCGAGCATCTCGGCGATGTGCGTGTCGTTGCGATGGCTGCGGGGCGGAATACTGAGAAGTTCGTCGAGCAGATCGAGAGATTTTCGCCCGAGCTTGTTGCGTGCGGCGATGAGGAGTGTGCGGAAAGGCTAGAGCGAGAGATCGCGAAGCTCGACAAAAAGCCGCGTATCGAGTGCGGCGAATCGGGCCTCGTCGCGGTCGCAACTCACGCGGAAGCAGACACGGTCGTGTCCGCAACTGTTGGTGCGGTTGGGTTTATCCCGACGTTGAGAGCGATCGAAGCGGGAAAGCGAATTGCACTTGCGAACAAAGAAACGCTCGTGATGGCCGGCGAATTGATGACGAAAGCGGCAGCAAATTCCGGCGCAGAGATCGTGCCGGTTGACAGCGAACACAACGCCATCCATCAATGCCTTCGCGGCGAACGAAAGTCGGAGGTTCGGCGTCTAATTTTGACAGCTTCGGGCGGGCCTTTTCGCACCTGGGAGAAAGAGAAGATACTCTCGGCAACACGCGCACAGGCGCTGGATCACCCGAACTGGAAGATGGGCGAGAAGATCACGATCGATTCCGCAACTCTTATGAATAAAGGGCTTGAGGTAATCGAGGCCCGCTGGCTCTTTGGTTTTGATGCGGACGAGATCTCGGTGATCGTGCATCCGCAGTCGGTCGTTCACTCGATGGTCGAGATGATCGACGGTTCGGTGATAGCGCAGCTCGGTGTTCCGGATATGAAGCATGCCATCCAGTACGCGCTCACGTACCCCGAAAGGCACGAGGCGGCGTGTGAAAGGCTCGATCTTGCGAAAATGAGCAAGCTCGAATTCGAGGATCCTGACTTAGCTCGATTCCCGTGCCTCGGCCTTGCGTTCGAGGCGCTGAATTCGGGCGGCACGATGACGGCGGTCCTAAATGCGGCGAACGAGATCAGCGTTCAGGCATTTCTGGACGGCAAGATCGGTTTTGGCGAGATCGCAGAAACGAACGCTCGCGTGATGAGAGAACATTCACCGACGAGCGCCGACACACTTGAAGCTGTTCTCGATGCAGACTCCTGGGCGCGCCGGCGCGCTATAATGGCAATTAGCCCGGCCGCGGCCACATATTAGCCTGATTTACTGATGTTGAACGTAGTAATAGCAATTTTAGCGATCCTTTTTGTCCTCGGCGTAGCGATAAATATTCACGAATTCGGGCATTTTATCGTCGCGAAGATCTTCGGAATGCGTGTCGAAGCATATTCGTTCTTCGGCCTCGGGCCGCGTCTTTTCGGTGTGAAGATCGGCCACACGGACTACCGCATCTCCGCAATTCCGTTGGGCGCGTACGTAAAGCTTTACGGGGATGAATCAAATTCAGGACTTGAGGCCGCCGACGAAACATCCGAACCTGTCCCGGAAAGTGAACTTTACGAACTTCGCCCGCGTTGGCAGAAATTCTTCGTGATGCTGGGCGGGCCTTTTATGAACTTCGTGCTCGCTCTCGCGATACCGCTCGGCATTGCACTTTGGCTCGGCGTTCCGGCAAATCCGGCACCGATCGTCGGGTTTGTAAGACCCGATGGTGCTGCCGCACAAGCAGGAATCAAGGCAGGCGACCGCATCGTAGAGTTTCAGGGCGAGACCGATCCTTCTTGGTCGCGGATCGAGGACAGCGCACTTCTGATCCCGGAAAGGCCCGTCCCGATCACTGTTGAGCGCGATGGACAGCGGCTTGATCTCACTATCACTCCGACCAAGCTGACGCAGGCAGGTCAATCGGCAGGCGTGCTTGATATGGACCCGGATACGGGCACCGAACCGGTGGTCGTAAGCAACCTCGACTCATCTTTGCCCGCGGCGAAGGACGGTGTGCAGACCGGTGATTGGATCAAGGCCGTAAACGGCGTAAATATCACAAATATCCGCCGTATGCAGTCCGTTGTCACCGAATCTAAGGGGCAGCCGCTGACGCTCTCGATCGACCGTAAAGGCGAGAAGGTCACCATCACCACACACGCCGAACAAAAGGACGATCGTTGGCTCATCGGTATCGGCTTTGACCCGAGCCTGCTCGCAAGGCGTGACAAGGTCGGCCTTGGCGGTGCGGCCGCATTCGCCGTCGATCAGAATATGCGGATCCTTCGACTTACGGGAACCGCATTAGGACAGGTCGGGGCCGGCGAGCGTTCCGCACGCGACACGCTCTCGGGCCCGATCGGCATCGGACAGGCGATCGTCAACACGGTCTTCGCCGCAGGATTTTTCGGCCTGCTGCCGCTCTTGATGGCCATCAGCCTGACGCTCGGCGTAATGAACCTCCTCCCGATCCCGATGCTCGACGGCGGACAGATAATGGTCCTCGGCATCGAGAAGGTGCTCTCCTGGTTCGGAAAAACGCTCTCGCTCGTCGCCCGCGAACGCATACAACTAACAGGCCTCGCGATCGTTCTTCTCTTGATGGTAACGACCGTCTTCTTCGACGTATCGAGGCTGTTCGGGAAATAGGAAATTGGTGGTGAATGGTGAATGGTGAGCGGTGAGCGGTGAGCGGTGAGCGGTGAGCGGTACTCAGTTTCTCAAATCTGAGAATTTGAGATCTGAAAGTTGAAATTTGAAAGGAGCGATACGAAGCACCAGATGAAATACTCCACATTCGAAGAGTTGCCTGTGTGGAATAAAGCCATCGAATTTGCACTCACCGTTTTCAAATTCACCGCAAAGGCAGATCTTCGAGGCCTCGGTGATACGAAGAATCAGCTCGAACGAGCGGCATTGTCAGTTTCAAATAATATAGCCGAAGGATTTGAACGCGGCTCGACCACCGAGCTAGTACATTTTTTATACATTGCGAGAGGTTCTGCCGGAGAATCGCGTTCGATGCTAAGGATGTGCGAAGGACTCGAACGCTTTTCAGATCTCAGATCTGAAATTTCAAATTTGACAGGAATGGCGGTGAATATTTCAAAGCAGCTGCACGGCTGGCTCGAATCGCTGAAGAATTCTGAGATCAAGGGCGTTAAGTTCCTGACTGTGAAGGAGCAGGTCCGCTATCAGAAGAAGAAATCCGAGGAAACAGAATTTGAGGACTTCGACCAGTATATGGCCGAATTCAAAGTGCGTCATGAGGATTGGCTGCGGCGACGCGAGACGGATCCAAAGGCGGTACTTGAGCCGGGAACTTTCCGGCCGCGTTAGTAGGACACGGAATGGTTGATTGTTAATGGTGAACGTGGCTGAACGGCCGGCTGATGATAAACTTGAGGTTTGTTAGGCAGTTTGTAAAATGGCGAGAGTTACTAGAGCGGTAAAGGTTCGTGATATTCAGATCGGCGGCGGTGCGCCGGTCGTCGTTCAGTCGATGACCAAGACGGACACGACCGACGTCGATGGCACGCTGAAGCAGATCGATGAGATGGTCGCCGCTGGGTGTGAGATCGTGCGCATCGCCGTGCCGGACGATGCCGCGGCGGATGCACTAAAGGACATACGCAAACGCACGGAAGTGCCGCTTGTCGCGGACATTCATTTTCATTACAAGCTCGCGTTGAAAGCGCTCGATGCCGGCATCGACAAGCTGCGTATCAATCCTGGCAATATCGGTAAGATCGAGCGTGTCCGTGAGGTCGTGCGTGCCGCAGAAGCACAGAAAGTGCCGATCCGTATCGGCGTCAACGGCGGGTCGCTGGAGAAAGATCTGCTCAAGAAATACGGAACCGCGACGCCCGAAGCGATGGTCGAAAGCGGAATGCGGCACGTTCGCATCCTGGAAGACCTCGGCTTTTCCGACACGATAATTTCGCTCAAGGCTTCGGACGTAAATCGAATGGTCGCGGCCTATCGCCTAATGGCCGAGAAGGTCGATTATCCGCTTCACCTCGGCGTTACCGAAGCGGGAACGCCTTTTGGCGGAACGATAAAATCCGCGATCGGCCTCGGCATTCTCTTGAGCGAAGGCATCGGCGACACCATTCGCGTTTCGCTTGCCGCTGAACCGCACGAAGAGGTTCGGGTCGCGTGGGAAATACTGAAATCTCTCGAACTCCGCAAACGGGGCGTTACGGTCGTCGCATGCCCGACGTGCGGGCGGCTCGACATCGATAATTTTGTCGAGATCGTAACAGAGGTCGAGCGGCGCCTTGCTCACGTCGAGGAACCACTGCATCTCTCGATAATGGGTTGCGCCGTGAACGGCCCGGGCGAAGCCCACGATTCGCAACTCGGCATCACGTTCGGACGAAATGTCGGGATGATATTCAAGAACGGCGTGCCTCTCAGACGCGTTGCAGGCGAGAATATCGTTGATGAGTTCGTAAAAGAGGTTGAGCTTTTGCGTACCGAAGGCCCGAATGTTTCCCCGCTTGAGGCCGCGAAAAAACTCGTGCAGCTGGGTTAAGGATAGAGTATCGTCAGCGGCCACGCCGGTATATTTCTAAGCACTCCGAAAACAAAGAGCACCGCAAAGAACCCGTAGATGAATTTAGGGTTTGTCGGCCACATCGGCAAGCCCTTCTTTCGAATGCCGATCAGAAGAAGCGAGATGAAGATCCACGCAAAAGCGACGGCCCACACGGGAACAAGCAGATTAAAATCCAACGCTGTAACTATGTCGCCGTGGAAAAGCGCGTGGAAGGCACGCGTCAATCCGCAGCCCGGACACGCAATGCCGGTCAACGCAAAAAGCGGACAAACCGGGAAAATATGCGCTTTTGAAGGGTCGAACACCGCGACCATCGTTGAGCCCGCGGTAAGAGCACAAGCTCCGGCGAGTGCCGATATCCTTGTCATGGCCGATGGATTTTCCAACGCGAGTACGTTCATTTCCCTTTACAACTAATTACCGCTTTCCCGATGCCATTGTCAAAAACAACGCATCTGTCGCGACCTTTTTATTGATATTCACAATAAGAGTTTTCCGGAATTCTTCGATCTCGCCGAGCCACTCCGCGAATCTCGCGGCTGCGGCCTGCTCTGCAAATCGCGAATAGGCTTCTGCCATTTCAGGGTCGAGCAGCTTCGAGGTCTCAACGCCGCAGGCGAGCCGCCAAACATCACGAACGACGCTTTCGAGAACGTCGAGATTCGCCTCAAAATTGTCCTTATTTTTGGCGTCGTTCAGCTCTTCGGATATTTTCAGAAGTGCGGCCGCGTCGCCATCTATCAATGCTGATCTGAGAACGCGTACGGCCCGTTCGCGCATCTCGCGATATTCGCCGACATCTATCTCGACCGCACGCCCGATACTTCCGTGTGCGACTCCCGCGGCAAGCCGGGCCTCGTCATGCGAAAAGGCACGCTCTTCGATCAAGTAGTTCTCGATCGCCTTCCGATCAACAGGAGCAAAGTGGATCGTCTGGCACCGTGAGCGGATCGTTGGCAGCAAGACGTCCGGCCGCGAGGTCACGAGAATTATGTGCGTCGTTTCGGCCGGCTCTTCAAGTGTTTTAAGAAGCGCGTTGGCGGCCGCATCCTTCATCAGATCGGCATCGTCGATGATAAAGACGCGTGCCGGCGCCTCGTAAGGATTGAAATTCGCCTCACGTTCGAGGACGCGAATCGCACCGATCAGAATATTCCTATTAAATGGCAGAACGAAGCCGAGATCGGGGCTTTCGCTAAAATGGACGCGTTCAAACACGTCCTTCTTATCGCTTGTCGGCGGCGAGAACGTGCCCGTACGCACGCACGACGAGCATATGCCGCAGGCCTCGTCGCCAACACGCTGCCTGCAGAAGAGCGTTCGGGCCGTCTCGATCGCAAACTGCTTTTTGCCGACACCTTCCGGGCCGGCGAACAGCAGCGAATTCGGCAGCCGCTCCTGATGGATCAGGCGGCGAAGCGTCAATTTTGTGACATCGTTTCCGATGAGCCTGCTAAACACCGGCCAAGTTCTCCTTAACTATTTCAAGAGTTTCCTCGGCGATCTCGTCAACGCTTCGGCTGGCATCGATCACGCGGAATCGCGTCGGCTCTGCGGCTGCGATCTTCAAATATCCTTCACGCACACGCGTGTAAAAATCCAAAGATTCGAGATCCATTCTATTCATCTTGTGCTCGCCGCGAAACGCCATGCGATCGACCGCCTGGTGCGGGTCGATGTCGAAGAATAGCGTCAGATCGGGCTTGAGGCCGTTGGTCGCGATGGCTATGACGCGTTCGACCAAGTCGAGATCGAAGCCGCGTCCCGCTCCTTGGTATGCCACGGTCGCGTCGGCGTAACGATCCGAGATGACGATGCGGCCGTCCGCAAGGGCAGGCCGGATCAGGTGCTGAACGTGCTGAGCCCGATCTGCCGCAAAAAGCAGCAGCTCCGCAAGCGGTTCCACATCTTGTTTTGTTTCAAGGAATGCCTTGCGGATCTCTTTCCCAAGCGGCGTGCCGCCGGGTTCGCACGTAACAAGAACATCGCGGCCCGCGCACCGCAAAGTTTCGGCGAGCTTGTTCAACTGTGTGGTCTTTCCGCTGCCGTCTATGCCTTCGAAGGTAATAAAACTGCCTTTCAAGCGTGATCTTGCTCTGCCGGTGCGGGCGAATTCGAGGCCGGCCGACGCTCCTGTGTTATCGACGATATGGCGTGTTTGAAGATCAGCACGTCGGGTCCGCCGACATCAAGGAGAAGTGAGAATTTGTCAAAACTTTTTATCCGGCCGGTGAGTGTCGCCCCCTGGAGCAAATGTACGACAACATTCAGCCTCTCACGCCTGGCTGAATTTAGGAACGCATCCTGAATATTCTGAGCAGCCTGCTTCTCCATCTTTTCTCCTCTACGATCAGCAAAGTGTAAACAGTCGGGAACTTAATGGCGGGATTATATCAAAAATCCCCTTATATCCGAATTAGCCCTTGTAATTCGGCATCTTCGCGTATTCAAGCACGTCGGCGGCAAGTATCGGCTCGTCCCCGAAGCCATCGAACCATTTGGCTCCTTGTTCTTTACGAAACCAAGTGAGCTGGCGTTTCGCATAATTTCGCACATCCTGCTGCGATCGCTCGATCGCAGACTCAAGGGAACGCTCTCCGCGAAGATATTCGCACACGCGGCGATATGCGTGAGCACCGAGGGCGTTGCCATTTTCACGAACGCCTGAGGCAAGCAGGCCTTTTACCTCGTCAACAAGTCCCGCATCAAAATGCGCGAGCGTTCGGGTGTTAATCTTGTCGTAAAGAATATCCCGCGGCGGTGAGAGGACGACGAGCGAGATGCGGGCGGCAAGTTCGGGCGGCTCGGGGCGATCAGACTGAAGTTCAGAGATCCTATTGCCCGTTTGCTCGATGACCTCGAGCGCTCTGATCACGCGAACGTGATCGCGAACGGGCAGCTTCTTCGCCGCCTCCGGATCGAGTCGAGCAAGCATCGCGTGGAGATATTCCGGGCCGTGTTCGGAATGCAGTCGTCGAAATCTTTCGCGGAGTTCCGGATCGGTTCTTGGACTTTCAAAAAGCGGCCGGCAAAGCGTGCGCAAGTAAAAGCCCGTGCCTCCGACAAGCACAACACGCTTATTACGCGATTCGATCTCGCGGATCTTTTCTTCGGCATCCCGTGCCCAATCGGCGGCAGTGTAGTCAATGTTCGGATCGACGTAATCGATCAGATGATGCGGGATGCCGCGCCGCTCTTCGGCGGTCGGTTTCGCGGTCGCGATCTCGATACCGCGGTAGATCTGGACCGAATCGAAATTCACGATCTCGGCATCGATACGCTCGGCGAGAAAGACCGAGAGTGCAGTTTTGCCCGAAGCGGTCGGGCCGGCGACGGCGATTATCGGCTTTTTGTCGGTTGGTGTCGGCATCGCTCGGGACGCTTCTTCTAAAGCATCCGCACCAATGACCATATCAGAATGATCGCGAGAATGATGAGCGAACCGATGATCTGCTTGGGCGAGAATCTCATTTTGCGTTAAAAAGTTCGACGGGATTGATCTTGAACTGCAGCATTTTTGCGGTGTCGCGGCCGGCATCGCCGCCTTTTCGCTGCATCGTGATGCGGCCGATCTTTAGGTTGCCGCCGCGCGTGAGTTCGACATCGCCTTCGCTGTAGAACTCGACCGTTTTTTGCGAACTTCGAAGCACCCATTCCGTCTTTTCCGCCGGCTTGAACGCGACCATTATCCAGCCCGCACTATGTTCGCCGTCGCCCGCAAAAAGGTCTGAGATGATCGCAGCCTTGTTCTCGTTGAAGAACTTGACGACCGCGTCTTTCAGTTTTGGGTCGATCTCGTCGAGGAACATTCGCACATTCGAGCGGCCGGGCTTTGTCGGCGGCGTCTCACCCACGAAAAGCTTCAACCCCGCGACGACATCCGCAGGCATTTTCCACATCTTTGCATAATGCTCAAGCCAGCGTTTGTCGATCTGATTGAAACCTTGGTTGCTCGAAACCAACTTGATCGAAATGCCCTCGCGGCACTCGAGGGTTGTCGCCGGTGCCCCGGTCGCTATCGCTCCTGGTTCTGACTCCGCGTCTCCGCATCTCTGCGGTGAATTCAAGAGACTTATTCGCACCTCGACATCGGCCTTCTCGCCGTGCGGCTTCACCGCAACGAGCGATGCGATCTTCGACGGATCGTAACCCATCGCACGCAGCCATGCCCTCGCATCCTCATCCGTCTTGTACGCGTTGAACTTATCACGGATCGCATCCTCATTCCTAAAACCGCCCTTCGCCGTCTCCGACCCAACCCTCGCCGCCGCCCGCCCCTCCTGCCCCAAGCTCGAACCGACAAAGAGCAACAAGCAGATTGCTACAAAAACATTGATTTTAAACCCGAGACAGCTCCTAAACATCAGGCGTGCCTACCTTGAATAAATTCTGATCCATATGCCTCGTCCGGCTACTCACGCACCTCGCTCATGCGACCATCCGCACTTATGTCCAATAGTTTTGGCCATTTGGTGGTTCCTACCCTCGCATTCAAACAAGAATTCCGACCGCATATAAGGTTCCTAGCGGAAAATTTTCTGTATAATACATCAGAAACAAGAATTGAGCGGAATCGTCGGTTCCGCTCAATCATAAGTTAGGTCCCATGCCAGCTGAAATCGCAACCGCACTAATCGCAGCTTCCGGCGCAGTCGTCCTTGCCGGCGCGAGCTACTGGTTCACGAAGCAACGTGAGCGTGACGCGGAGCTGCGGAAAGAGAAGCTTGAGCACTACAAAGATTTTGTGGCGAGCCTCAGCGGAACTATTGCTTGGGAGGACACGCCAGAAGGCCATCGCGCATATACCCGCGCGTGCAACAACCTCAACCTCATCGCGCCTATTCCGGTGCTTCAAGCATTGCAGGCGTTCCGAGATGAAACACGGATTAGTAATCCCAGTCCTTGTCGTGAGCGGCACGATCAGTTACTATCCAAGCTATTCCTTGAGATTCGTAAAGACCTCGGTGTCATTCCTAGAGACAGCGTGGAGACCTTTAAAATTTGTCTTTGGGCGTCGGGCCATCCCACCAATGGGCCCTAAGTTCATTCAATCCGAAACTCGACGGAACGGCAAAGGAGGAACTAGCCGCGTTGCAGGCCATGCTCAACAAGTGGGAGAGCTCTAATAGGCCTTGCCCACCTCGACGCCGGTGTAGTAGTGTTTGATGATCTCGTCGTATTTGACGCCCATTTTGGCGAGGCCGTAGGCGCCGTATTGGCACATTCCGACGCCGTGGCCCCAGCCGCGTCCGGTGAAGGTATAACTTGCAACGGCGGGACCGCTCCCGTAGCGTTTATTCATCACAAAAAGCTGTTCGGGCAGGCGAAGTGCGGACCGGATCTTGCCGCCTGAGAGTGTCTTGATGCCGTTCGAGCCGACGATCTCGATCTCGATCGGGCGTCGCGAATAACCGACCTTCTTGACATTCACATCGATCAAGGTCCCGATGTCGCGAACGTATCTTGAGAGTCGCGACTTTAACGCGCCGGCAGAGACCGTCTTATTCCAATTCGTGAATGGCGACATATTCTCCGCACTTGTCGGCGAACTCGTCGGCTGCACTTCGAGGTAGATGACGGCACCCGTCGCATCGGTCTGATAGGCAATGTCCTCGCCGCCGACCAGAGCTGCCTCACGCACGGGATACATCGTGTCGCCGAACTGCCTGAAAAGAAAAACGTCCGGGCGAACCGTCAGCGTCTTCGCACTTCGGCCGGAACCGATCACGAGTTTGCCGTCGGTCGTAGGTTTAGCGGTTCCTTTTTGGAGGTCGGGCATCCAATTCTTCTTCGTGTAGATCTGTCCGATCAGCGAGAGGAATTCCGCACGCGTGAAAGGCTTTGCGGGTTTGAGCGTGAGGTCCGGATGGAGGCGGAAATATCCATCACGAAGCAGTGCCGCGAGATCCGCACGTTTTTCCTTAGGCACCTCGGCGGCATCATCAAACGAAAGCTGATAAAAAACGTCCGAGTCGGAAAGTAAAGTGTCGTTCGTGCGAGGTTCGTAGAACATCTTCGCGAGGATCGCGGATAATTCGAGCGGCCTGGCGGTCTCGCGCGTGACGTTCGGGAAAGGCTTGCCGAGCTTCGTCGCGATCTGGTTGAGCCAGTTCGACATCTCGTTCTCGTTCGGAGCGGCGTCGAACCAATCATCGGTCATTTCTGCCGTCGAGAGGTAAAACCCGTTCGATGCAAGACGCGACATAAAACGCGCGAGTTCGAGGTGGCCTGCATCGCGGAGCTTTGCGGGTTTTCGCGAGGTGCGGATCGTGAACGGATCGAACTGCCGCCGCCCCTCGAGCGAACATTCGACGCCCTTGAGATACGGCTCGTCCTTGTCGAAGATATTCTTGCCGTCCTCGGTCCGCCCGCCGCACGTCGATGTGAAATACGCCATTATCGGCTTGCCGTCGTAGGTTGCGACGATGCCGCGGGTCTCGCGAACGGCCCGCGTGCCCATTGCCGTCTCGATCGAAACTCCTTTGTAAACCTGCGAGTAAACGGTCGGCACCATATCGAAGCCTTTCGTGCCGTAGCCGCCGATATTCGCGATGGCGTACGTACGGGCGGCGACCGCCTGTGCCTTCTGCGCTTCGATCGCGGGAAGGGAAAGTTCGCTCGGCACGACGCCGAGAAGATAATCCTCGAGCGGCACGACGTTCACGACCGAGAGGCGGCCCGACGCATTCACAAAGACCTCGATCTTGCCGCGATACGCCTTGCCGTTGAGTCTCACAGGCGTCGTGCGTTCGTTGAGCGAACCGAACGCGACGGATTTGAGCGATGAGAATTTCGATTCTTCCGATGTGCCGCTTACGATCACTTCGCGAAGGTTCGGATCGACGGTCTCGCCCGGTGCGAGCTTCGCCGAACCGGTCGTTCGGACGAGGCTGCGGACCTCGCTTTTTTTCGCATTGCGTACCTGCCGCGAAAGTGCGACGGCCTCGGGCGAGATGATCTCTTTCTTTTCAACGACGACAACGGCGTCCTCGAAATCCTTTTCGGCAAGCTGCTGCTTGAGCGAAAGAGCGTCTTCCTCGGTCGCCTTTATTCCGCCGACCCAGACGCGCCAAGTGTTCTTTTCGATGTCGATGCTTGCGAGTGCGGATTCGCCCGTTGCCTCGCGTATGTCGTCAGCGAGGGAATTCGCGTCCATCTGCGACGGCAAATTTTGAAACTCGATGCGGAACTGCTCGATCTCCGGCGGGTTGTGCGCCCTCGCGGATATCGAAACACGATTCGACGCGAGCATTCGGCTCGCCTCATCCGGGCTGAACGCGACCAGCGAACTGTCGCTCGTCGTGATCGAAACGCTCGACGCATTCGTCGCCAATCCGATGCGGATCAGCGGCTCCGACGGCAAGCGAAAATAAATCGGATCCGCAAAGGAGAATACCGAGGTGAGACAGATAAAAAGAGCGGCTGAAAAAATGCTACGCCAAGTCATCGTTCAATGATAACCGATGCCGAAGCAACTCGAAAACATTTCCCTCGCGGGGTCCTACTTCTCCAAAGCGTTGAAGATCAGCGGGAATGTAGCCCATGATTGGCCGCGGTGCTGCGGGCGGAAACCGAAGAGGACGACCGAGCCTTTGCCGTATCTTATCTTGACGATCGCTGCCTTTCCGTTGAGATACCGCTTGCCTAACATCCAACCCGACATAAGGGAATCGCTTTCTGCGTAGCGCGCGATCACGCTGACATTCTCCGCATCCAGCGGAACGTCGTAGGCGGAGCTCGATGCGAAGTATGCGGGCAATTCGTCAAAGAAACCTGTGCCGTTGTAGAGCTCGAGCTTCACGATCGAGCCTGGGTTGTAGAATTCGCTGCGTTTCAGGCCGGCAAGAGCATCGCGAACGGGCAGGCCGAACTTTTCGATCGGGAGATCGCAGCCGCGGTCGAAGCAAACGACGCGTCCGCCGTCTTCAACGAATCTCTTTAGATTCTGAACGCCTTCATCGCCGATGCCGCCTGAATATTCATCAGGATAACGGGACGCAGGCAAGCCTTTGATAACGGAATTTTCGCTGTCGGACGGCAAGATCATCGAATCGCATCTCTCACCGCCGCAGTCGAATGTGCCCGTTCGCATCTGTTCATTCGAAATTCCATGTGACGGAATGCTGAAGGTGTCGAGGACGAACCGCGTCCAGCCTTCATCCATCGAACCGGTGAATCCGCGATAGAGCCCGATCCGCGGCGAGGACTTGAGCGGGTTCTTTATGTTCGCAAATGGCGTCTTGGCCTTTGGAAGGCCGAGATCGTCGCGTACGTCGTTAAAATGCTCGACGAGCTTTGAATCGCGGCGTAGTCTTTCAAGATCTACGACCTCGAAACGTTCTCTTTCATTTGAATCAAAACTCAACCGATCGCGCGATACCGAAGGCCAAATCGGTCCATACTTTACACCCATCTGCAGCGGCAGCGTCCAACCCGCAACGTCATACGGCACCTCGGCCTCGCCATTCGGCAGCAAGCGATGCGGATATTCTTGTTTTTCAAACAGACTGAGCACGTTGTTCCGCTGCGGCTGATCGACAAAGACGAGCCAGCCGGTCTTCGGCAGGTCGACAGATAGAGGGTCCATTCCCCGCCGCTTTAATATCCCAGGCATGTCGCCTCCAAGTTTTCGCACCTCGATGCCTTGCCAACGCAGTATCTCGATCAAGCGGCTCGCAGCTTCGGGCTGATCTTGCTCAGATGATATATAGAACGCCGGAGGATCTTTTGGATTCGGCGTAAGATTCGCTTTTCCGAGGTCGTAGAAATTGCGTAGATACCGTTCGCGATATTTTGCGGCAAGCGAGAGCAGACCACGCGATGCGATCATCTCGATGCGGTTGATGTCGCTCGCGTGCCATTCGCCGCCGAGCCACGGATCGGGATAATTCGTCATCGGCGTCGTAAGGTCGGCGAGCCCGCGAACGCCTCGGCTTCGCTTCAGGTCCTCAAGTTTTACGGTCACGGGCGACATCAACTGAACACTCGCCGCCTCGCTCAGGATGCCGATCGAATTGTGATAATACGGCGCCGATCGAAAGCCGCCGTGCCACCACGTGTCGTATGTGGAATTCGTCGCAACGCCCTTGATGCCGCGTGCTTCGAGGTCAGCGGCCATCTTGTAGCCGATGAGTCCGACCTCGCGAAGGAGCGTCGGTGCGATCCGCGGATTTATCGGATCGTAGAACGGCGGGATGATGAATCGCGATGAATTCTGCCCTTGCTGATGGACGTCATAAACGACCTCGGGAAACCACTCCTGCCAGAATAGTTTCGTTACGGCACGCGTTTCGACGAGGTTCATCATGAACCAATCGCGGTTGTCGTCGTGGCCGGCGTAATGGTGATAGAGTTCGGGCGGCGATGTGCCTTCGCTCTTTGTGCCGAGAGTCATTTTGTACCAATCGGCAACGATCTGAATGCCGTCGGGATTCGGAGACGGAATGAGCAAGAGTATCGTGTTGTCGAGGATCTCCTTTGTTGCGGGATCTTTCGCGGTCGCAAGCTCGTAAGCGAGATTCATCGACATTTGCGAAGCGACGATCTCGGTCGAATGGATCGAGCATGAGATCGCGACGATCGCCTTGCCGTCTTTTACGAGCTTGCTCAACTCTTCTTCGCTCGATATCGTACGCGGATCGGCAAGGCGGGTGTTGATCTGCCGGTATTTGTCGAGCTTTTTGATATTTCCGGCGTCCGAGATGAACGCAACGATCATCGGATTGCCGTTCGTCGAGCGGCCGATCTCCTCAACCTTTACACGTGAACTCGCACCGTCGAGCTTTCGAAAGTAATCAACGATCTGCTGCCAATCGGCGACCTTGCGGTCGTCGCCCGGCGTGAACCCGAGCACCGAATTCGGCGACGGGACCTGTGCAAGACCCGCGGCAGCGAGCAGTGCGATCGCAAACAGGCACAGAAAGATGGACTTTGGACTTTGTCTCTTAGCCATTAGACTTGAAGGTCGATGCCGACACTAGAAAATAAATTGGTGAAGTTTCCTTTGCCAGAGTCTCATAGATCGCGATTCTTCGGCAAACTGCGGTATTGGTGGTGCTGGATCGCCGCCGGTTCCATGCTTCTCGTCATCGGCATCCCGACGCTGCTTTTCCTCTGGCTTATCAACCGCCGACGATGGCTCTATCCGGTCGCTCAATTCGGGGCCAGGACCTGGCTCAAGGCATGTGGGGCGAAGGTCAAGGTCACCGGACTCGAGAACCTTGATCCCGAACGGTCCTATATCTTTGTCGCAAATCATCGATCTTACCTGGATACCGCGACTCTCTTTGCGTTCGCGGGGAAGCGGATCGGGCTGGTCGCAAAAAAAGAGCTTTTGAAGGTTCCGGTGATGGGGCAGGGAATGTCGTTCGTGAATATCATCGCGATCGATCGGAGCAACCCGGAAAGAGCTCGTGCATCGATGGAAAAGGCCCGCGAAGTGCTGGATGCGGGCTATTCATTCGGCGTATTCGTCGAGGGTACGCGGGCGATGCCGGGCGAGCTCCTGCCTTTTAAGAAAGGGGCTTTTCACCTCGCCGTACAGACGAACGCGGATATCATACCTGTCGCGATAAAGAATACCGATGTGATGATGGGCAAGCGTACGGGCGTCGCGTATTCGGGCGTGATCGAGGTGGTACTGCTGCCGGCGGTCTCCGTAAAAGAAAGAAGCGGAGCCGTAACTCCGCTTGAACTGCTGCTTGAAACCCGGGCCGCGATCGCCGGCGAATTATCGAAAGGATGACACCTATTGCTTCTTCGGCGGTTCCGGTGTCGGTTCAGGCTCATCTTTGATGACAACGTCCGTGCGCCCCTGCCGGTAATCGCTGTAAGTTACGCGCATCCTTATCTTGATCACCCGTCCGTTATCGAACACGAGCTCGTCGTCTGAGCGGGCATCGACCGGGAACCAATACTTTCCGTCGATCTGAGCGCGGGTTGTGAGCACGATTGGGAATTTATTCACTTTCGTCTCCGGCACGGCCTTGCCCTTCGAGCGTACGATCATCAGATCCGTCTTATCGACCCAAATACGGCCTGTAAAGAGCCTGAGCTTTGTTTTTTTCGGGTCGGGGACCTCCTTCGGCGTTACGTCGAAAACGTAAAGGTCGAGTTCGTCGATGTGCTCGGTGCCCGCAAACCGGAAGTTGTATTGCGGGATCGACCGCGGTTCGAGCGCGAACGGATTGACGCCGCCGAGGTCCTCGAGGTCCTCAGGGGTTACAAAACCGGGCTCAGTTGTCGCGATCGGAGCGTAGAGCACTTTCTCAAAGCGGCCGCCGTCTTCACCGAATGTCATGAACGAATCGCGACGGAATGTCCCCGAAACCTGGCCTCCAAGCCCGATCGTCTGCACAAGAGCCTTTCGATTGAACACGTAATCCGTCAACGCCGAGCGAAAGATCTCTTCATTCTCAGTGAATTTCTTAATGATCTCGTCGATCTTCTGCTGGCTTAGGTCGGTCGGCACTACGGCCGACCCTTGGGCAAAACTCACCGCCGAAAAGACAAGAGCCAGAAAAATAGTTCCCGCTGCCTTCGCAAATCTCATAGTTTGGGTTCCCTACTTCGAATATAGATGCATTTTCGCACAGAGAAGTTTGCAGCGACAGCATCTGAACATCACGAAATCCGACAAAACTTAGGAAACTGTGCCGAATTGTGCCTTTTATCGAGCGGGCGAAATTTGCGTTTCGAGCCGCCCGACCGCAAAAAAATGATGGATTCCCTCGACACATTGCTTGCCAAAGGCTCGTCGCGGCCGCATAACGGCATGGCACTCACTGCCCTGGTCCTGTTCGGAACAAGACCGGAGATCATAAAGCTCGCACCGGTCATTGCTGAGTTGAGGAAGCGGAATTGCCGTACGCTCGTCGTGTCGTCGAGCCAGCACACCGATCTGCTCAAGCCGTTCCTGCGCTCGCTGAACGTCGAGGTCGATGTCGATCTTGGCGTAATGAAACGCGATCAGTCGCCGAACGACGTGCTCGCGGGCGTGGTCTCAGGGCTCGACCGAATTCTCATTGACGAAAAGCCGGATATCGTTATCGTGCAAGGAGATACGACGACAACGCTCGCAGGCGCACTGGCCGCATTCAATCGAAAGATCCCGGTCGGCCACGTTGAGGCGGGGCTTCGGTCAGGCGATATTTCAAGCCCTTTCCCTGAGGAAGCGAATCGCAGACTGATAACACAGATCGCCGCTTTTCATTTCGCGGCGACCGAGCAAAATCGACAGAACCTTCTCGACAACGGCGTTCCGGCTCAGCAGATCTTTGTAACCGGCAACACGATCGTCGATTCGCTCAAGTCGATGCTGAGAACGCTCGATGTGAGCGACCCGATAACCGAATTGCTCGCAAAAACGGCCGGACAGAGGCGAATTCTGCTTACGACGCATCGCCGCGAAAGCTTCGGCGACGCGATGAGCCGGAATCTTCAGGCCCTCTCGCGGTTCGTCGAGCAGCACAGCGACGTATCGCTCATTTTTCCTGTTCACCCGAACCCGAATGTGCGGGCAGCAGCGGAAGCCGTGCTTGCCGGCCGCGAACGTATTCATCTGCTGGAACCGCTTCCTCATTCCGACTTCCTTGCCCTGATAAAGGCGTCATGGCTCATCGTCTCGGATTCCGGCGGCGTACAGGAAGAGGCGCCGACCCTCGGCAAGCCGCTCCTTGTTCTGCGTGAGAACACTGAACGCCCCGAAGGCGTTTCTGCCGGAGTTTCAAAACTCGTCGGCAGCGATCCGTTGAGATTGGAGCAGCTCCTTGAGGAGAATTACGCCGATCCCGCGTGGATCGATTCGGTAAAGAAGATCCCCAATCCTTTCGGTGACGGGACCGCATCAGCAAAGATCGCTGCGGCCATCGAAGCACATTTTTCAAAGAAGAAGGAGGCCGTATCGGCCCAGATCGCATCGCTGTGAACAACGCCGACAACAACGTTCAAAGGCCGAGGCACCTTTTGACGGTGCTCGTCGAGGACTATTTTCATGTCGGCGCTTTTGAGACGCTCATACAGCGGCGGAATTGGGAGAACTTTGAGACCCGTTATAAGCAGAACACTCTCAAGGCACTCGATCTTCTCGACGAATTCGGAGCAAAGGCGACGTTCTTTGTCCTGGGCTGGATCGGCGAGCAGGATCCGGACCTCGTCCGCGAGATCGCCGCACGAGGCCACGAGGTCGCAAGCCGTGGCTACTATCACCGTTCGCTCAGGCACCTCTCGCCCGAAGAATTTCGCATCGACCTCGAACGTGCCGCGAGCGTTCTTTCGGAGGCTGCGGGCCAAAGGATCGCCGGGTATCGCTCGGCCGAGAAGCTGAACTACGGCCGCGACGGCTGGATATTGGACATCCTGGCGGAGGCAGGATACGAGTACGATGCCTCATTCCTGCCGACGCGCGGCGTCGAGACGGAGAAGCGATTCGCACACAGGATCGAGGTCAATTCCGGCAGCATCTGGGAATTTCCGTATTCGACAAAGAATCTCGGCGTCGGCCTGCTTCCGATCGCGGGCGGCAACTACTTTCGGCAGATACCTTACACGCTGATGCGGCACGCCGTTCGAGGATGGAGCGATTCGACAAGCGAACCCTTCGTAAGCTATTTCCACGTTTGGGAACTCGATCCCGAGCAGCCGCGCATCTCTGCCGCGTCGAAATACAACCGTATCCGCCATTATAGGAAGCTCGACAAGATGGAGTGGATACTGCGGGAAAATCTGGCCGCATATGATTGCGTCAGCATTGCCGAACACCTCGGGCTCTCGGCGAACATCGTGCAGGTGAATGGCGTCGAAAGCGAACCGCTGGCCGCAGAAGTCCATTGTTCGGCCAAACGGCACAAGCTGACACCGGTTACGATCGGCATTCCTTGCTACAACGAGGCCGAAGCCCTGCCATATCTTGCAAATACGCTGCGAAGCGTCGAAAAGACGCTGACAGATGCCGGATATTCGGCAAATTTCGTGTTCGTGAACGATAGCAGCAAGGACAGCACGCTCGAACTGCTCCACGAACTCTTCGGTGAGCTCCCGAACACAGAGATAATCAGCCACGAGCAGAATCGAGGCGTCGCCGCCGCGATAATGACCGCCATAAGGGCCGCGAATACCGAGATCGTCGCCTCGATGGACTGCGACTGCACGTACGACCCGCACGAACTCGCGCGTATGCTGCCGCTGCTCGACAAAGAAACGACGATGGTAACGGCCTCGCCATACCACCCGAAGGGCTCCGTTCGGAACGTGCCGGGCTGGCGGCTTTTCCTTTCAAAGGGTGCGTCTGCGCTCTACCGTGCCGTGCTGAAGCAGAAGCTCGCGACCTATACGAGCTGTTTTCGTGTCTATCGCCGGAACGCGTTCGCCGACCTGAACCTGGACGAATCCGGCTTCCTAGGCGTTGCGGAGATGCTCGGCCGCATCGATCTCGAAGGCGGAAAAGTGGTCGAATTTCCTGCCGTTCTCGAGGTGCGCCTCTTCGGATTCTCAAAGATGAAGACGGCCACGACGATCGTCGGCCATCTGAAATTGCTGTCAAAGCTCGCAAAATTACGTTTCTTTCGGAAATCCGAGGCAATTAGACCTTCTATTGCACTTGAGGAAGAAACAAGATAGCCGTGCGTTGGGCGTTCTTTTTACGCGTCCCCGCAATTCCCAAATACCAGCAAATAATACATACGAGATCTATGACACCCGTTGCAAAACCCGAACTTTTGATGTCGCTTCCCTCCGACCAGGACTCGAGCGGCCGAACCTTTGACGAGACCGAGATCGCCTATGTCACCGAAGTCCTGAAAAGCGGGACCTTGACGACGACAAAAGGCAGATTCGGCAAGATGCTCGAGCAGAAATTCGCCGAGAAACTTGGTGCGAAATTCGCCTACGCCTGCACATCTGGCTCGGCCGCGATCCACATCGCGGTCGCCGCGATCAACCCGGAACCGGGCGACGAGATCATCACGACCTCGATCACCGATATGGGAGCCTTGACACCCCTGATGTATCGCGGCGTCGTGCCCGTCTTTGCCGAGGTCGATCCGAGAACGCTGAACGTTACCGCCGAAACGATCGCCACGAAGTTGAGCGAACGCACAAAAGGCATCATCGTTACGCATCTTTTCGGAAATCCCTGCGAAATGGGCCCGATCATGGAGCTTGCAAAGGAAAAAGGCATTCCCGTAATTGAGGATTCCGCTCAGACGTTCCTCGCGCTCAAGGGCGAGGTCTTTGCCGGAACGATCGGCGATATCGGATGTTTTTCGCTCCAGCAAGGCAAGCATATGACGACCGGCGAAGGCGGAATGGTCGTTACCAACGACGAGAAACTGGCCCGCAAGATGTTCCTTTACATCAACAAGGCTTGGGGTTACGGCGATGCGAAACCGGACCACTACTTCATGGCGCTGAACTATCGCATGAGCGAACTTCAGGCCGCCGTTGCACTCGGCCAACTCGAAAAACTCGAAACCTGTGTTGCGAACCGGCAAAAGACCGCAGCTCTTCTGACAGAGCTTCTTCAAGGCATCGACGGCATCGAGACTCCGGTCATCGCTGACGATGCGACGCACACATATTGGAAATACTGCCTGACCGTCGATGACTCGAAGATCGAAGGCGGATCGGTTGGAATGGCGAATCTCCTCAAAGAGAAGAACATCTTTTCAGCACCGCGATATATCGTCAAACCGGCGTTCATGTGCCAGGTCTTTCAGGAAAAGAACACGCTCGGCACCAGCCAGTTCCCGTTCAACCTCGCACGTGAAGGCGCCGTCGATTACGAGATGGTGAATTATCCGCTCACCGCAAAAGCACTCCACGATGTGCTCGTCCTTCCTTGGAACGAAAAGTACACCGAAGAGCACGTTCGCTACATCGCAGACAATGTTCGGATCGCGGCAAGCAGACTTAGAAAGAACTAACGGCGGGAAAGCTGTAATGAACCTTGATATGGAAAAGAAATTGAAGTTTGGCCTGGTCGGCGCCGGCGGCATCGCCCAAGCCTATGCACAGGCTTTTAATCAAAGCGCGTGCTGCGATCTCGTAGCCGTGACGGACACGCGTCCGGATGCGGCGGCAGCTCTTGCCGAAATGGTAGGCGGCAAGAGCTACTCTTCTTTCGACGATCTTGCGGGCCTCGAGCTCGACGCGGTAATTATCGCGACGCCGCCCGCAACTCACGCTGAGATCGCGTGCTTCTTCCTCGACCGTTCGATCCCCGTGCTCTGCGAAAAACCGCTGTGTACGACGAGCGCCGACGCCGAGCGGATGATCTCGACTGCCGCAAAGACGAATACGCTGTTCACGATGGCGTCGAAATTCCGATACTGCGACGACGTTATCAAGGCAAAGAGCATACTCGCATCGGGCGTGCTCGGCGACGTGCTGCAGTTTGAGAATGCATTCACCGCGAAGGTCGATATGTCGAAACGTTGGAATTCCGACGCGGAACTTTCGGGCGGCGGCGTGCTGATCGACAACGGAACACATTCGGTCGATATCATTCGATATCTTCTCGGTTCGATCGACTCGGTTCTGGCGGTCGATGCAGGCGGAACGCAAGGCCTGAGCGTTGACGAGAACGTGAAACTTCTCGCAAAGACTGCTGACGGCGTTACCGCAAGCGTTGATCTCACGTGGGGAATAAACAAGGAACTTCCCTTTTTCCTCAGCATCTACGGATCGAACGGCACGCTGCACGTCGGCTGGCGTGAATCGAAATACAAGTCCACATCGAATCCTGATTGGACAGTCTTCGGGACAGGCTACGACAAGGTCGCGTCATTCAAAGGCAAGATCGAGAATTTCGGCAACGCACTTCGCGGCAAAGAAGATCTGCTGATCACTCCGGCGGACGCGATGGCGTCCGTGCAGGTGATCGAAGCTGCTTATCGTTCGATGAGCGAGAAACTTTGGCAGCCTGTCGTCGAGAAGGCTCTCGCGGCAGGTTAAAGATCACAGAGGCGAGGCCAGAGAGAAATAGAAACCGTAGTTTCTAGCACCTCCGTGCTCTCTGGCCCCTCTGTGGTGAAACGAAAGAATATGGCACGCATCCATCCGACAGCGATCATCGAAGAGAACGTCACGCTCGGCGAAGGAACAAGCATCTGGGACAACGTGCACATTAGGCACGGAGCGACGCTCGGCGATGAATGCATCGTCGGCGAAAAGACCTACATCGCGTACGACGTAAAGATCGGCAACCGCGTGAAGATCAACGCGATGGTCTATATCTGCGCAGCCGTAACGATCGAAGACGGCGTGATGATCTCGGCCTCGACGACATTTACGAACGATCGTTTTCCCCGGGCGACCATGCCCGACCTAAAAACATTGCGTCCAAGTGAGCCGGACGAACACACGCTGCCGACGCTCGTCCGCGAAGGCTCGACGATCGGGGCGGGCTGTGTCATCGGCAACGATCTTGAGATCGGGCGATGGGCGATGATCGGAATGGGCTCTATCGTTACGAGGTCGGTTCCCGATTTTCACCTCGCTCTCGGATCGCCTGCACGCTCGATCGGCGTCGTCTGCAAGTGCGGAAGCCTGGTGCATAAGTTCGCGGATGGCGACACGGCGAGCGTAGTTTGTGATTGCGGTTTTCGCTATGAGATCAGCAACGGTGTCGTGTCGGAAACGGATGCGGCCGCCGCGTCCGTTTAGTTCGCTATTGCTCGAAAACAGGTAGGGAAACAATTGAACACGAACTCCCAAACTATCGCGATCGTTGGGTCGGGCTTTCTCGGCATGACGGTCGCGTTGCGCCTTTCGGAAGCCGGTCATCGCGTTACGATCTTTGAGTCAGGGGCGGCGATCGGCGGCCTTGCATCCGCATGGAATATCGGCGACTACACGTGGGACAGGCACTATCACGTTACACTCCTTTCGGATGAGCACACACGCGGGCTGATCGCGGAACTCGGCCTCGCGGATCAATTCCGCTGGGTCGAAACAAAGACCGGCTTCTATTCGAACGGCTGTCTCCACTCGATGTCGAACGCGATCGAGTTCCTGAAATTTCCGCCGCTCGATCTGATCTCGAAGATCAGGCTCGGACTCACTATCTTCAAGGCATCGCGGATCACCGATTGGAAAGAGCTCGAAAAGATCACGGTCGAGGAATGGTTGACGAAACTCTCGGGCAAGAGAACGTTCGAGAAGATCTGGCGGCCGCTTTTGCTCGCCAAGCTCGGTGAATCTTACAAGGACACGTCCGCGGCATTCATCTGGGCGACGATCCAGCGAATGTATGCCGCACGCCGCTCGGGGATGAAGAAGGAAATGTTCGGGTACGTTCGCGGCGGATACGCCCGCGTGCTCGAACGCTTTGCCGAAGTTCTTACAGAAAAAGGGATCGAAGTTCGCCTTAATTCGCCTGTAGATCGGGTCGAAAAGCTTCAGAACGGAGCGTTCACCGTCAAGGTCATCGACGCACGCCGAAAGACCGATCTCGCCGCAAGATACATCACCCATCGAACGAAGTACGCAGCGTTCAATTCTGCGGTCTCGGTCGCCGCGGGCTTTTCAGGGGCGTTCATTACCGAGCCCGAACCGACGCCGCGACGGCGAAGATCCGATCGCGTTCCGGCTCCGCCGCCCGAAGCGTTCGACCGCGTGATCCTGACCTGTCCGTCGGCTAAGGCGGCCGAGATCGCTCCGCAGCTTAAAGGCCGCGAGCATCTTGATCTTGCGAACGTCCGCTATCAAGGCATCATCTGCGCGTCCGTCCTGATGCGCTCTTCGCTCTCGAAATTCTACGTAACGAACATCACCGACGAGTCACCTTTCACCGGCATCATTGAGATGACGGCTCTTGTGAACAAGACCGAATTCGGCGGAAACTCGTTGATATACCTCCCGAAATATGTCGATCCCGACGACAAGCTTTTCGATGCTAGCGACGAGGCGATACGCGAGAGCTTCATCGCCGCACTCGAAAAGATGTATCCGCGTTTCAGACGTCGGGATGTGCTCGCATTCAAGCTCTCGCGCGTGCGTCGGGTATTCCCGCTGCCTGTGCTGAATTATTCGGACGACCTTCCGCCGATGCGTACTTCGATCGACGGCCTTTATGTCGTCAACTCGACCCACATCGTCAACGGTACGCTGAACGTCAACGAGACCGTCGCCCTCGCAAATCGTTTCGCGGGCGAACTGCTCGACGAGCTTTCGGGCAAGGAGGCTGCATGATGAGAAAGCGGATCGCGAGCCTTTCGCTCGACCTCGACAACCAATGGTCGTATATGAAGACGCACGGCGATGCGGGCTGGGAATCTTTCCCCTCATATCTCGACCGCGTCGTGCCGCATGCACTTTCGTTTCTTGAAAAGCACGATCAAAAGATAACTTTCTTCATCGTCGGCCAGGATGCGGCACTCGAAAAGAATCACGGATCCCTTCGCCGCATCGCCGATGCGGGGCACGAGATCGGCAACCATAGCTTTCACCACGAGCCTTGGCTGCATCTTTATTCAATGGAACAGCTCGCCGAGGAGTTCGAGCGATCCGAGGAAGCGATCGAACTTGCGACCGGACGGCATCCGAAAGGGTTTCGCGGCCCCGGATTCAGCTTGAGCCCGACGGTGCTCGAAACGCTGGCAGAACGCGGCTACGATTTCGATTGTTCGACATTTCCGACCTATATCGCACCGCTTGCGCGTGCTTACTATTTTTTCACGGCACCGAAGATGTCGGACGAAGAACGCGCAAAACGAAAGCAGCTCTTCGGCAGGTTCTCGGACGGTTTCAAGCCGCTCAACCCATACTCGATCACGACCGCAAAAGGGACGATCGCGGAGATACCCGTTACCACGTTTCCGGGTGTAAAGACGCCGATCCACGCAAGCTACGTCATATATCTTTCGACGTTCTCGCGTGCGGCAGCAAAGGCATATTGGCGTTCCGCACTCGCGGCCTGCCGGATCGCGAATGTGCAGCCGTCACTTCTGCTTCATCCGCTCGACTTCCTGACAGGTGAAGAAGTTCCGGAGTTGAAGTTCTTTCCGGGAATGTCGCTTGCCCAGCGGGCAAAATCCGACATCCTGGATTGGATAATTTCGACTTACAAGGAATCATTCGACGTAATGACCGTCGGCGGGCACGCGGCCGACCTGAGAGAGCGCCTCAGCTCCGCGAATGAGGCGGAGCCGGCCCTATCGTGAGATCGATCGAGATAGATCAGCCTTCATCCTGGACACTCCGCAAGAATCTTCGCGGCCTGCTTGTCGAGATGCGGCCGCAGGAATGGGTCAAGAACCTACTTGTTTTTTCCGGCGTCATCTTTTCGCGTTCCCTCTTCGATCTGCACGATCTTTGGACGAGCACGCTCGGCTTTCTCATCTTTTGTGCCGCAAGCAGCGGCATCTATCTTTTCAACGACCTTTGCGACATCCGCTCGGACCGTTCACATCCGATCAAATGCACGCGGCCTCTTGCCGCCGGCGAATTGAACGTGAATGCAGCACGGTTCGCGATGGTCGCCCTCTTTGCGGCAGCAGCACTTGGTTCGCTCGCCTTGAGCCCGCGGTTCGCCCTCATCATCGTCCTGTATCTTGCGATGTGCGTCGCGTATTCGCTTCAGCTGAAGAATGTCGTGATCCTCGACGTCATACTGATCGCGAGCGGGTTCGTCCTTCGCGCGATCTCAGGCGCAGTTCTGATCGACGTCTCGATCTCGGAATGGCTGATCATCTGCACCTCGATGGTCGCTTTGCTCGTCGGCTTCGGAAAGCGTCGGCATGAGCTCACGCTCCTTCGTTCCGCCGCAAGTACGCACCGAAAGAACCTGAGCGAGTATTCTCTACGGTTTCTCGATTCGATAATGGCGATATGCGCCGGTGCCGCTTTGATCACCTACGCACTCTACACGCGGGCCGATGAGACGGTCGCACGCGTCGGCTCGCAATGGATGCTGATCACGATCCCGTTCGTCGTTTACGGCGTTTTTCGCTATCTATTCCTGATCTATCAGCGTGATGCCGGCGGCGATCCGGTCAAGATACTCTTCCGTGATCGGCCTACGGTCTTGAATCTCCTGCTTTGGCTCATCGCGGCATCTCTCGTCGTATATCTGCCGCACCTATTGGGGAACGGATGAAGGCGAGGCGTGCAGTTCTAATAGCGTTATTCGCGGCCGCCGTCCTGTTAAGAGTTGCCGACACTTTTCGGCCTCTCGACCGGGCGTCTTGGCGCGAAAGCGATCTCGGCTCCATCGCCCGAAACTTCACGCGCGAGGGAATGAATCCGCTCTATCCGCGGATCGATTGGCGCGGGACGGGCCCGGGCTATGCTGAGATGGAGTTCCCGCTCTATCCGTGGACGGTCGCCTTGGTTTATGAGGTTCTCGGTGTTCACGATGAAACGGGCCGCATCATTTCGCTGCTGCTCTCGCTCGGCGTTCTCGCATTCTTCTGGTTCCTTGCGCGCGACATACTTTCTCCCGAGGCGGCCATTGCCGCATTCGGTTTTTTTGCGTTCAACCCGTTGATCTTTGAAGTTTCAACGGCCGTACAGCCCGAAGCGTTGACGATGCTCGCCTACATAGCAGCGGTTCACTTCTTCGCCCGCTGGACGAGGACGGACAAGACATCCGATCTCTACTCAAGTGCCGTTTTCACATCGCTCGCGATCCTCGCAAAAGCAACATCGCTGCATATCGGCCTGGTCTTTGCGATACTCTGGCTCAGGAAAGAGGGCCTTCGCGTGCTAAGAACGCGGCGAGCCTATGCCTTCGCGGCGATCGCTCTTGTTCCCGGTGTTCTTTGGTACACGCACGCAAAATTCCTTTGGCTCACGTACGGAAATTCGCTCGGCATCTCGAATGAATACCATTGGATCGGCACGGATTTCTTCACGAATCCATACTTCATCATCGGCATCCTTCGCAACGAGATCGTGTGGGTTTGGGGCGGCATAGGCGTGATCGTCGCCGTGGTCGGGATCGTTCTTGCAAGACGTGAAAGAGCAGTATCAATTTCGCTCATCTGGCTTGCGTCGGTGTTTGTGTTTCTCATCGTCGCTGCCCGAACGACCGCTGACGATTGGGCAAACTACTATCACGTTTTCGCCGTCGCCCCGGCGAGTTTGCTGATCGGATTCGGTGCGGGAAAGGGCATTTCATTAGTCCGAGAGAGCAAAAGAAAAATTACCTCGCAAAGCGTCCTCGCGATGTTGATCGTGATCGCGTCGCTCGCTTCATTTGCATTTGACCTTCGATCGATACGGCAGCTCTTCCTTGAGCATCACAAACTCGAGCCAGCGTTTGCCGAGGCGAGCCAGATCGAGCCGTATCTTCAACGCAACGCGCTTATACTTGTTTCGGGCGGAGCCTGCGTCGATGCGGACGGCTACGCGCTCGCTTACAATGCCTCGTATATGTTCTACTGGCTCGACCGAAAGGGATTCAATATTTGCAGCGACAGGCAGACGGTTTCGGCCGTCGAGGGTTTTCGGGCCCTTGGCACAAGGTATTTCGTTGCGCAGAGGACCGATCTCGCGCAAGCTCCCGGATTCGAAGGATCTCTTGCCGCGAGATTTCCGGTCGTGACCTGGACCGATGAGTTCGTCGTCTTTGACCTGCGGCCATGATGAACGAGAACCACTACAAATTCTCGCGTTATGCTCTCTTCGCGGTGATCGCCGTTCATCTCGCGATCGTGCTGCCGCTCGCCTATTGGCTGAACATTTGGGTCGATGAGGCCTCGACGCTTTACACGACGCAGAGCGGTTTTCTGCACGCGTTTCAGTTTGCATGGATCGACGAAAAACAGGCGCCGCTCTATTTTTGGACAATGTCTCTGTGGCGAATGTTCGGTGAATCGGTCTTTTTCGCTCGCCTGTTCTCGATCATCTGCACAACGGCCGGTATTTTCCTCGTATGGAAATTCGCTCGATGCTTTTTGTCTGACCTTGCGGCGGCGATCGCCGCACCTCTCTTCGGCCTTCATCCGCTAGCGATCTGGGCCGCACTTGAGATCCGCGGTTACGCACTCGGTATTGTCCTCGCCGCACTGCTAGTTCACCTGAACGAGGCTCTTATCGCACAGGGAGAGAATGCTCGCACGCGGCCGCGCATCGCTTTTATCATTGTCGCCGCGGTCGCTCTCTATACGAATTACTACCTCGGCTTCGTACTCGCGGGCTGTTTCGCGGCGAACATCGTTTCCCGGCGTGCGAAGAATGTCCTGAATTTTCTCATCTCGATGATTCCGGTGGGAATCGTTTTTCTGCCGCAGGCGTTGCTTGTAAGAGATCAATTCGCGATCAATACGCAGGGCTATTCCGAACCGCGTTCGCTCATCGATGGCCTGCGTCTCGTTTGGCAGCATTTCATGACAATGCTGCTGCCGGCCGGATTATTTCCGAGCGGTGACTGGAGCAGTCTCGCGTTCGCAAGGCTATGGATCGTGCGGCTGATGCTTCCGGCGGTCGCGATCTTTTCGGTTCTGAACCTGCGAAGCATTTCGAATCGCTCGTGGCGACTGCTCGCTCTTGCCGGCACGACGTGCGGTTGTTTGCTCATTGCATACTTTGCGGTCGGTAACGACCTCGTCGAACTCCGGCACGCGACCGTCGCGTTCGTTCCCGTATTGCTCGCGGCCGCCTCGCTCGGCTTTGACCTTTCGTCCGTCATAGTTTCAAAGCCGCTCCGACTCACAGCGGCCGCAGCAGGCGGAGTGGTCCTCGCGATCTTCTTTCAGGCCTCGATCATCGGGCTTTACCCGACGATGACAAAACGCGGCGATTGGGATCGCGTCGCGAGATATCTTGAATCCAGTTCCGAATTCCGTCCGATATACGTTTTCCCCGTTTACGACACGCTCGCTTTAAAGCAAAGGTACTACGGAAAGGTACATATTGCTCCGGAAGAGGGATTCTTCCGCTTCGCACGCAATGCTCCGGCGGGTTCGCCAACGAGTCTCGTCACCGAGACGGATTTCTTTATTTCGCAGATCGGCTCCGGCTCGAAAGAGATCTGGCTAGTGACCGGTTCCGTCTGCACGGAAACTCTTGCGTGTACTCCTCTGGAAAGTTACGTCAAAGCCAATTACACTATAGTTGCCGAGCAGGATTTTTATCTCGAGAAAGTCAGATTACTGAGGAAGATCGACAAATGATCGAAACCCTTGATCCCAAAATAACCGATAGACCGGTCACTCGCTGTGCGCGTTGTGACCGGGAAATGGAACATTACAACACGTTCTATTCGCCGACGGACCAGCCGCGGAATATCTGTTGGCAATGCCTCGCACGCGAAGAAAAGAATTTCTTCGCCCGACGCGGCTATTCACGCCTCGCACGCACCGGAGTCATTCCCCGCTGATGGCAGTTCAAAAGATAACGGAATATCCCGAGGCCGTTCTCGGCCAGGTCGGCAAACCTGTGACCGAGTTCGACGAGGCTCTTGCTGCGCTCTGCGAAGAGATGTTCGAGACGATGTACGATGCCGAGGGCGTCGGCCTCGCTGCTCCGCAGATCGGGCTGAATCTGCGGCTCTTCGTGATGGATTGCGACGGCGTGAAGCTCATCGCCGCAAACCCCGAGATCATCGAACGCACGGGCGAACAATCCGGCCACGAAGGCTGTCTCTCCGTCGGCAAGGTCCCGGCCGTCCTCGTGCGTGCCGAGACCGCAAAACTGCGTGCGCAGGACGAGAAAGGCGAGTGGTTCGAACGCGAAGCCTCAGGCTACGCTGCCCGTGCCTTCCAGCATGAGACTGACCACTGCGACGGCAAACTCTTCATCGACCACCTCCCAAAACTCCGCCGCGAAATGGTCCTAAAACGCTTCCGCAAGGAAAAGAATCGGAAATAGCTCGCAAATCCGACCCCGTCAGAACCGCCTGCGACGGAGAGGCGGGACGCGCGCGTCCGCCTCTTGTCAGTACCCCAGCGTCAGCGGGTGGTCGGGGTGTGTTCGTTGCGGAAGCCCGCACGTTAGTAAGGGCACTCTTGTCTGTACCGCCAGCTCGCCTCCTGTCCGAGGAGGGGTGGCCGAAGGCCGGGGTGGAGGGAGCAGCGAACGGTCAGTTTCTTGGCTCCATCGGAGCCGCATGTTTGTAGAACGCAACCCGCGACATCACCTCGAAGGCGGCTTGCCGCCGACTTCTTCTGTCGCTCCTCACGGAGCTCCGAGATTCATTTGATTCCGGTTGCTACAAACATTTCGCTCCTAACGGAGTTGAAAGCTGATCCAGCATCCGCCTTCCGCACCAGCTAAACTTCCGGAGCACAAATCGCTGGCTCTCCAATAGACATTCGGCTCTTCCCAGAGTTGCGAGCTGATCCCGCATCCGAAATCCAACCCTCCTTTGCCGTAAAAAAAAAGCCTCCGTTGTGGGTAAGAGGCTTCTGTAAGAAGTGAGGCTAGGATGCTTACTTGCCGGGCTTATGACTATTCCCTTTCCATCAATTGATCTTGTCACGCGGAACCGTGCACCGTACTGCATTTCATAGACATCTCTCTAGGTTATTAAGGACTTGTGGATTTTGGGCGTTGGTTAGTGGGGCCCAAATGATCAACCAGTGGCACAACAGCACACCTTCAGCAAAGATAAGGCCTTTTCGAGGGAATATAGGCATATTGTGCGAAAATAGGAACCGCGCTACCATTACATACCTTTTGGAAACCCGCAACCTTTTGGGCATTCGGTCGTAGGATTAGCCCATTGCTAACTAATTAACGCACCGTTTCGACATACTTTGTGACACGCCTGGAAAAAAATCTGAATCGATCAGCTTTTGTAGTGAGTTACAAGTCGCTTTTGAGCTATCGGCAGATATGCCGGTGCCTTCTCTCTCACAAACATGGAAAATGAAAGAGGAGAAATTCGGAAGCTGGATAGCCTTCTGCCGTTGATCTATTCTGAGTTACGGCGGCTTGCGGCGTATCATTTACGTCGTGAGCGGCGGAATCACACGCTTGAGCCGACGGAGCTTGTGAACGAGGTATTTCTGTTGTTGAGAGAGCAGCATTCGCTTGATTTTGATGACCGAAAATACGTGCTCGCTCTCGCATCGACGATGATGCGGCGGATACTTGCCAATTACGCGAAGGCCCGGAATCGGCAAAAACGTGGCGGCGGAAATAATGTTTCTATTGAGGATGTAGGGCCGCTCACGCTTCCCGGGTTCGATCACGACATCGTCGATATCCTCGCCCTTGAGAAGTTGCTTAAGGAACTCGAACTCAGGGATCACCGACAGGTCCGTATAGTCGAGATGCACTTTTTCGCAGGGTTGACGTTCGAAGAGATCGCTTCCGTACTTGAACTTTCTCAGAGGACGATAATGCGCAGCTGGCGTTACACCCGTGCATGGTTGCTGGATAGATTGAAATAGGTTCAGAGTGGATGACCGTTGGGAAAGATTGATGTCGGTCTTTGCGGAGGCGACTGAGATGCGGACCGAAGAGCGTGCCGATTATCTCTCGCGCGTACGACTCGACGATCAAACGCTCTACGACGAACTCGTCGCCCTGCTTCTAGCGGACGGGCGGGAGAATGCCTTTCTTGACAAGCCGATTTCCGTTGACCTGGATGCGTCGCTTGTGGGCACGCGGGTAGGGCCGTATATTATCGGTGAGGAATTGGGCCGTGGTGGAATGGGAGCGGTCTTTCGTGCGTTTCGCACCGACGGCGGGTTCGAACAAGACGTCGCGATCAAGATCTCTAACCGCGTCCTCCTTTCGGCTGACCTCGAACGGCGGTTCAAAAACGAACGCCAGATCCTCGCAAAGCTCGAACACGCGAATATCGTTCATCTGCTGGACGGCGGCGTTACGGCCGACAAGCTGCCTTACTACGTGATGGAGCTCGTAGAAGGCTCTCCGATAACGAACTATTGCAGCGAGAACGGGCTCGGCATCGCCGAACGCCTCTTGCTTTTTCAGCAGGTCTGCTCGGCCGTAAATTACGCTCACCGGCATTTGATCGTCCATCGCGACCTAAAGCCCTCCAACATCCTCGTGACCAGGAACGGCGAGGTGAAGCTGCTCGATTTCGGCATTGCAAAGATCCTCGGCGGCGAAGCACAAACGCAAACCGTGAACGCTCCGATCACTCCCGAATATGCGAGCCCCGAGCAGATACTTGATACTCCGATCTCGACCGCGTCCGACATCTACACACTCGGTGTCGTACTCTACGAACTGCTAACCGGCAAAAAGCCGGCCGAGATCTACGGCGTCGGTCGCACAGATATCTCACGCGGCATTCGCGAGATCGACCCGCAAAAACCCTCGATGAATTCGGGTGGACGCGTCCTCAAGGGAGACCTCGACAACATCGTTCTAAAATGCCTTGAGAAGGATGTTTCGCGGCGATATGCCTCCGTCGATCAGCTTTCGAGCGACATCGACCGGTACCTCAACGGCTACCCTGTCACGGCACATTCGCAGTCTTTTGCTTATCGGGCGAGGAAGTTCGTCGGGCGCAACAAACTGCTCGCGGCGGTCGCCTCGGTCGGCCTCATCCTATTACTTGCAACAACCTCTATAGCTATTTGGCAGGCCGTTGCGGCTCGCCGCGAACAAGCTCGCGCCGAAGCTAATTTCGCACAGGTGCGGAAGATCGCGAATTCACTGATCCTTACCTATAACGATGAGATTGCCAAGCTTCCTGGATCGTTACAATTGCAGGAGCGGCTCGTCTCCGATGCGGTCGGCTATCTTGACACGATCTCTGCGAACGAGACGGCCGACCCGGATCTTCTAAAGGAGATGGCGATCGGATACCGAAAGGTCGCCTCCGTGCAGGGAATGATATACGGAGCGAACCTCGGCAAAACGAACGAGGCGATCGTGAACGAGAACAAAGGTATTCAACTCCTCGCAAAAGCAATCGAGCTTCGTCCCGACCGCTTAGACCTGCTTGATGAATTCGCCACGTCGCTTTCCGATTTCGCACAGATCTTAACTCGAAAAAGCCAGGCCGTATCCAAGTTCCATACACTGTCTCGCGAGATCCTAGACATCGCCCTCGCTGCGGACCCGGACGACCTTGACCGTCGAATACACTGGCTCAGCGTGCGGCTCCTTGAGGTTGGTTACCTTGTTCCGACCGAAGATGCGATGGAAGGTGACCGAAAGGGCCGAGAGAACTACTTAGAGGTAATGGCAAAGGCCAAGGAACTCGATTCGAAGTACCCGAACGACCCAAGGCTCTTGAATATATTGGCCGTAACCGCCGCTCGCCTTAGCAACGTGTGTAGATGGTTGGGCCTACGTTATTACCTTACTCAACGGCGGCCGGATCTTGCCCGCCCTCTCCTAGAGGAAAGTATCAGCGCTATGCAGGATGCGATCCGGTTCGGTGACCAACTCTTCAAGGTCGCCCCAAAAGCAAGATCATGGAGCCGCTTCGAGTTCGTCAACAATCTCAACATTGCGATCGCACTTCCGTTTCTCGGAAGATTCGACGAGGCTGAGAAATATCAGAAGACGGCCGCCGACCTGCTTGCCAAATTTGAAAAAGACGATCCGAACAATATCGAAGCAAAGCTTGACGAACTGAGCGTCGTAAAGAGCCAAATCGACATTGCAATGCTGCGGAACCAGCCCGGAAATATTCTAAAGATCGCAAACCACGGCCTCGCGATCTTAGATGAGTACGACCGTCTGACAAAATCAGAAACCAACATCGAGACAATGATCTGGCGCGGCTACATTCTAAATATGAAGATGAGATCACTAGAGCAGCTCAACGGCGACAAGGCGGAGATCGCGGGGATCGCGGCCACGCTCAAGAAGCTCGAACATACCCTAACCTCAGCCGGTGCCAATCCCGACGGTTGGTCCGGCATCACCATCAGTTAACTCGAATTGATAAAAACACTTCGAAAGATGGGCAGGGATTTGCCTTCGACAGCGAGTTCGCGTTCGGTCTTGACGGGGAACGGATTCTCGTCGATCTTTTCTTCGCGAAAGCCTTCGTGCGCGCGGAAGATCTCGAACATTTCGTCGGCGAGGAATTCGATATCGGTCTGAATGAAGACCTTGCCGCCGACGCCGAGTTTTGCGGCGATGGCGTCGGCCATTTCGCGGTTCACCATTCGGCGTTTCTCGTGCTTCTTTTTGAACCACGGATCCGGGAATTGGATCGTAACGGTTTGCAGCAAGCCATCCGGAATTTTCTCGATAAGGCGGTCGAGCCAAAGCATCGCGTTGCAGAATGAATAATGCAGATTCGTGAGGCCGGCGTCGGCAGCGAGGCGATTCGCTTCATCGACAAGCGGTTCGCGTATCTCGATGCCGAGATAGTTAAATTCAGGCATCTCGCCCGCCATTTTCAAGAGGAACCGCCCGCGTGCACAGCCGATATCCATAAAGAGGGGACGCGTCGGGTCCGCAAAAAGTTGACCGATCTCGAGCGGCACGGGCGTTTGCCGATAGAACGGTGCCAGCGGATTTACATGTTGATGAACTCGAACGCGAGGCATAGATCAGACGATCCCGAGAATGGTGAGGATCGCGAGGCCGCACACGGCGGCATACGCGGCGATCGACAGCATACCTGCGGCCTTGATCGGCGGCAGAACTTCGCGTGGATCTTTATGCGGGTCGCCCGGGACTGCAAATAGAGCGTAAACCGCACCTGTCAAAAGCCCGCCGATGTGAGCGTAATTATCGACCATTCCGCTCAGGACGAAGCCGTAAAGGAGTATGAAGCCGATATTCATTATCAGATTTCGGCGAAATTCGGGCGCGATGAACTGCCTCCGTTTGAAAGAATAGACCGCGAGGAAACCTATGATGCCAACGATGCCGCCCGACGCACCGATCGAGATGCCGACAGGATTAAGGACGAGCGTCAAGGCGCTGCCGCCGACCGCAGAAAGCAGAAAGACGATCGCAAGATGTGCCCGGTTCGCGAGAGCTTCGAAAGGACGTGCAAAACTGTAGAACGCGAGACTGTTCAAAATGATATGCAGCGGCCCGGCGTGCAATGCCGTGCCCGTCAAGAGCCGCCAATGTTCGCCGTTCTGCAGGTAGGCCTGTTTGTCGAAGCCGGCAGCGAGGATCGCGGGCTCGATACCGCGTGTCAGTTCGGCAAGGAAGACGCAGCCGTACAGCGCAATGATAACGATCGCGTAGATCGGCGGCCCCGGTCGGAATGCGTTCTCCCGCGGCTGCGGCTGTTCGAATTGCTGTGGTTCTTCCGGACGAACTTCCTCGTCCCTGTAATCAAGTGACATTCGGGATAAAACTACATCGCGAGGCCGCCGTCAACCTGTATCACTTGTCCCGTGATGTAGGCTGCCGCAGGCGACAGCAGGAAGCAGGCGATCTGTGCGGCCTCATCGACACGGCCGAGACGCCCGAGCGGAATCATTGCGAGGATCTTCTCGCGATAGTCCGCGTTCATCTCGCTCGCCATATCTGTCTCGATCAGGCCGAGAGCAAGCGCGTTTACAGTGACTTTTTTGGAGGCGATCTCCTTTGCGAGCGATTTTGTGAGGCCGATCATTCCGGCCTTCGACGCGGAATAGTTCGACTGTCCGAGCATACCGACGACGCCCGATATCGACGTGATGTTCAGGATCGATCCGCCGTTCTCGTTGCGCATCATCGGACGGATCGCGGCTTTCGAGAAATTCCACGCACCCTTAAGGTTCGTGTCGATCACGGCGTCCCAATCGTCCTCCTTCATCCGCAGGATCAGCTGGTCGCGCGTGATGCCGGCATTGTTGACGAGGAAGTCAACGGTACCGAACGCGTCCTTTACCTCGCCGACGAAATTCGCCGCGGCCTCGGTATTCGCAACGTCGCACTGCGCCGCAAAAACTTTCACGCTCGACGCTTCGAGCTCGGACTTTAGTGCGTCAGCCTCTGCCGCACTCTTCGAATAATTGAATGCGACATTCGCGCCGCCCTTTGCGAGTTCGCGTACGATCTCGCGGCCAATTCCGCGCGTGCCGCCTGTTACTATCGCAGTTTTTCCTTCGAATGTTTTTGTCGTCATATCTCAACCGGCAAGCGCTTTTCGCTGCTGCTCGAAAAGCTCCTTGATACCCTTTTCTGCGAGGGCAAGCATTGCGTTCATTTGATCACGCGAAAAAGGTTCGCGTTCGGCCGTGCCTTGAATTTCAATAAATTTCCCTTCGCCGGTGCAGACGATGTTCATATCTACCTCTGCGGACGAATCTTCAACATACGCAAGGTCGAGGATCGTCGTTTCTTCACAAATACCGACGCTCACGGCCGCGACCTCGCTCAAGATCGGGTTCGCACGAACGACGCCCGTCTGCACGAGCCGCCTACACGCGAGAGCAAGGGCGACATACGCCCCGGTGATCGAAGCGCATCGTGTGCCGCCGTCCGCCTGGATCACATCGCAATCGAGAAATATCTGCCGCTCGCCGAGCAATTTCATATCGACGACGGCGCGCAGGCTCCTGCCGATCAGACGCTGGATCTCCTGCGTTCGCCCGGTCGGACGCATCGTCTCACGCTGCGTTCGCGTATTGGTGGCACGCGGCAGCATCGCGTATTCCGCCGTAACCCAGCCCGTGCCTTTGTTCCGCAAAAATGGCGGTACGCGATCTTCGACCGATGCTGTGCAGATCACCTTTGTGCGGCCGACCTCGATCAGCGCCGAGCCTTCCGCATAGGGCGAGATATTCGGTGTGATCCGAACCGAACGCAGTTCGTCCACCTTGCGGTCATCTTGTCGTACAAAACTCATATATCTCTAGGCGGAAACCCAAGCGGTAGCGCGGGTGTCCATTTTCACTTTCAAAATGCCAGCGATCCGAAATCAGCCGCACACTCCCTACCGCGGTCGTGTTTCTACCCTAATTCATCCACACCGTAAACTTCGATCGCCTCGAGCCTTTGCGGTCTTGCGCCCAAAAATCTTTCCGCAACGCGCCCGAATCTTTCCGCGGCGTCCGTTACATAAAAATGATCCAGGTCATCGCACAATTCACGAGATCTGCCCGGAGCGACAGTATTCTCAAGACCGTTCTTTGCAAGAATGATCGCGACCTCGTCCGCCGTCGCTTCACCCGAATCAATTAGTTTAACATCCGGGCCAACGGTCCGCTGAATCACGTCGCGAAGTATAGGATAATGCGTACATCCGAGGACAAGGGCCTGGGGAGCGAACGCTTTGATCTCGGCGAGATAGGTTTCAGCAATACTTGCGGTCTCGGGGCGGTCGATCCAGTTCTCCTCTGCCAATGGTACGAAGAGCGGGCACGCGGCCTGCAATACGTTCGGCTCGACGGAAGCCCTTCGGATCGCGTCGATATACGCGTTGCTCGCGACCGTCGCTTCCGTCGCGATCACGCCGATCCGAGCGTCATGCCCGAACTCACGCACTATCTCGACCGCCTTGCGCCCGCCGGGTCCGATCACTCCGACGACCTCGATCCCGACCTTTTCGCGGATCGCGGGCAAGGCTAGGGCTGACGCCGTATTGCACGCGACAACGAGCAGCTTTATGCCCAACGACGCCAGGAACGACGAATTCTCGAGCGCGTAACGTTCGACGGTCGCGAGCGATTTCGTGCCGTAAGGCACACGTGCGGTGTCGCCCAAATAGACGAAACGCTCGTTCGGCAAGCGGTCGTGAAGCGCACGATAGACCGTCAGGCCGCCAACTCCGGAATCAAAAATGCCGATCGGTAATTCGTTCATCCTAAAGAGCAAAGAAAGAATATAGCGTATAGTCGCAAGGTTCACGAAGCCGTACGCCGCCCGAACCGCCCGTGTCAGTATCGTCTGCGTGAGCGGACGGGGCGTTGCGGAAGTCCGCACGCAGTAAGGGCACTCGTTATCATCCACTCAACGATTGAAAACCGAAGACGCTCGGCTTCCATTCTCAATTCACAATGAACAACGAACAATTCACAATTTCCGCGATGTTTGTTCCGTTCCGCGCGTGGCGGAACAAGCGGAACAAAACGGAACAAAAATCGGCGTTTTTCGAGGTGGTAGTTACAATTTTTGTCACCTTTGTTAAAGATCAGGGTGTACAACGTATGTTTACACCAGCATTATGAGTATATCACACGTGTCAATCGGTATTTTGCCCGTCTCTCGCTGCGTCAGTGGGCTCCGGGGACGAAGGAATTGCGGGAGGAGGTCTGCAAAGCGAACAAATTTTCGAGAATCTTCGTATTTTTCTCCTTGGAAGCGCAATAATACCTTTATGTTCTGTCCGAAATGCGGTTCTACTCAGGATGACACCCTGAAATTTTGTAAGGCTTGCGGCGCGCACCTTGCGGCCGTCAAACAGGCTCTTGCAACGCCCGATCGCCCTGAAGGATTTGAATGGAAGAACACCTGGGTCGCCGATATGCTGATGTCGAGCGAACAGGCCGTCAAACGCAAAGCAGAACTCGACCGCCTCAAGGGTATAACGCCGGACTCAAAACGCCGAACGGAGATCAAAGCGGGAATGATCACCGGCAGCATCGGAATCGGCCTGATGGTCTTTCTGTATGTCTTTATGCAGGGCTTGATCCTCAGCGGAAATATTCCGCCGGCGGAATCTGAGATCATCGGCCGTCTCTGGGTGGTCGGCATTATCCCGATCCTCGTTGGCGCGGCTCTGATCATCAACGGCATTTACGTTTCTAAACTCTTTGGCGGCTCGGGACGATCGGCAGATCAGCCCGACACCCAAAGCCCGACGCTCAATAAAGGCGAACTTACCGCTAAAGACCCGGATTATCTGGGTCCGGCAAAAACCGCGCGCTTTCCCGCGACACCGTTCAGCGTAACGGATGAAACGACGCGACACCTTCAGGAACGCAGACAAAAGGACGCAGAACCTCCGCAACGATCCTTGGACGATCAATGAACGCGGCGATGCTCTTTAACGATATATCGGTCTTTATTATGAAACCAATTCTCGCTCTTATTTCAGCACTTTTTTTCACGACGATCGCTTTCTCGCAGGCGAATATCAGCGACGCCAACTATCGCGTGTTCGATTCGAATGGCGAACCTTCCAGCCTGGAAAAGATAATTGAGGCGGCCGGCCAGGTTGACGTCGTCTTTCTCGGCGAACAGCACGACGACGCGGTCGGGCATTTCCTCGAGAACGAGATCTTTCGCAAAACGTTCGAGCGATACGGAAAGGAGAGAAAGGTCACATTGTCGCTCGAGATGTTCGAACGCGACGAGCAGATCGTCGTGAACGAATATCTGCAGGGCCTGATCACTGAAAAGAAATTCCTCGACGACAGCCGCCCGTGGGGCAACTATAAGACCGACTATCGCCCGCTCGTTGAATTCGCCAAGGCAAATAAGCTCGACGTTATCGCAGCGAACGCGCCTCGACGCTACGTCAACATGGTCTCGCGAAACGGCCGCAGTTCGGTCGATCAACTTTCAAAGGATGCGAAAGCGTGGCTTGCGCCGCTTCCCTATTCGGAAGCGTCGGAAGCCTACGCCAAGAAATTCACGGCACTGATGGGCGGAAGCAATGAAGCGTCGATGGGCATCAAGAACATCCTCGATTCCCAATCTTTGTGGGACGCGACGATGGCCGATTCGATGGCGAAATATCTGAAGCAGAACAAGAAGGCATTGATCGTCCAGCTTAACGGATCATTCCATAGCGAGAGCAGACTTGGGACGGTCGAGCATCTTCTGCGCTATCGCCCGAAGACAAAGGTCATCGTCGTAACCATGCGTTACGAGGACGACTTTCATACTTTCGACAAACACAAGGACACGAATATCGGTGACTTCATTATCCTGACGGACGCAAAAATTCCGCGTAGCAAGCGGTGAACCGGTAGGCGGTTTTCTTCTGGAGAGTTTTGAATATTGCCGCTTTCGCGATCATCTCTACTTGCCGGCTTTAGTCCGCAAGCTTTAATCCTAAATCCGAAATCCCAAATCCAAAATCGATATGGTGGAGGCGGCGGGAATCGAACCCGCATCCAAAGGTTGCGACCAGTGCGATCTACACGTTTAGTCCGTTCACTTTGATTTCGCCAAAGACGAGCAGATGAGCGGACAAGACCTCGTCAAAGGCTAACCCGGCTAACTTTAACATCACGCCGCAGGTGTAGGCGTAACGCGAGCCCGAACTGAGTTATGCCTTATCCGGTCGCATCGGGCCGACTTCCGGTAAGACATCGCTGTAGCTAAATTTAATTAGGCAGCGAGAGCTAATTCTTGATTAGCATTTGTGTTTTGCAAGTTTTTTTAACGAGCTCACCTACAAAAAGCCCGACGTGCACTCAAAGATCTATACAAGCCCCTGTCGAAGCCTGTCGCCCCCCAAAAGGAACGCGGACGCCCTCGTCCGCATAGCCCGCCTTCGCGGACAAACAGTTTACGAGATTTAGATGAGAATTGGAAGGCCTCCGTTGCCGGGGGACTTGCCGCTCGACATGAGCACGAAGCAACGAATTTGGCCTTCTGCTGCATCAATGTGAGAAATGAAGCTGCAAGAACGGAAACCCGAACTTGACCTCGACCGCATCTCGGTCGCAAAGCCTTGTTCCGCGAGCTGGGATGAGATGACCGGTGATGAGCGCTCAAGGCTCTGTGCCGGCTGCGAGAGGCAGGTTTACAATATTTCGGCCCTTACGCCAATGGAAACTCGCGACCTCATCGCATCACACGAAGGAAAGCGTCTCTGCATTCGCCTCTTCAAGCGAACCGACGGCACCGTCATCACGAGCGATTGCCCAAAAGGCCTTGCCGCATATCGCCGACGCGTTACCAGATTCGCGACGGCCGCATTCGCCTCGATCCTCGGCTTATTCTCAGTATCGTATTCGCAGACGACATTCCCATCCGACATCGGGAGCGGCCAACGCGGCGTCACTACGCTTATGGTCCCGCTCGTCGAAGGCCGCGTGATCGATCAAAATGGAGCCGTCATCCCGAACGCAAAAGTGACGATCAAGACATCGACCGGCAAAAAGATCGTCAAAACGACCGACGAAAATGGACGATTTCAATTCCTCGATTCCCGTTTGATAGGCAAGAACTCGATAAAGATCGAACGAGACGGATTTAATGTGTTCGTCGATATCTTTATGAGCACGGCCCACGAAAGGATCGATTATTGTGTGCGGTTGGAAGTGGGAATGCTGATGGGAGACATCACCATTCTTCCACCGCCGCAGATCGATATGCGCTCGTCAGATATAACGACGACCTTTCGCGTGAATTGAGAAAAGGAATGGAGAGGCCCGCGTCTGCAAGGCCGTAACTCAAGGTAAGAACCACCGCCGACGGCACTGCAAACGGGCAAGCCCGGTTCGAAAAAGTCCAAATTCAAAAGTTATAATTCAAATTTTGCCGCAACGGATCACGTCATCCACAGAATTTTGATCCGATCCTTGAATTGAGCGAATTCTCGATCGCCCGTAATGAGCGAGGCTCCGCGTTCCTCTGCGAGAGCGGCCGCGTAGCAGTCCGCGTAGGAGATCTTGCCCTTCGCTTTGAAGGTGGCGGCTCCTCTTGCGTTCGCAATGTCGGCATCGACGAACTTAACTCCGAACTGCTCGAGAATTGCGACGGCTTCGTCCGCATCCTTGTATGAAAGACGGCGGGCGATGATGTACCAAACTTCACCTAAGTTGATGACCGACATCAGGAGCGGAATATCGCTCTCTTTTGCGTCGGCGATAACGTCGGCTACTTTCTCGGCCGCAGATTCTCCGTTGAAATATGCGAGAATGGCCCAAGAATCGAGCACGTAAAGCTTATCGCCTTTCATCGCTCTTCTTTTCCTTTTTCCTTTCCTTTGTGAGTTCGTCGAGCAGGCCTTTGCCCTTGAACCGGCCGCTCATTTGGTGAATGAGTTTGCGTGTGATGGGCTTTAGGATGATCTCGCCGCTCGCATCGTTGACCTCAACAGTCAAGCTTGTGCCCACCGTAATGCCAAGCCTGTTTCTTACCGCCACAGGAATCACGACCTGGCCTTTTGTTGTAAGTCTCGTCTCCATAGTCTTACCTTATCGCTAGTGTAAGACATACCGGTTCAAAGTTCAAGGCGATCGGACTCGCAAACTAGATCCTTCTGGAATCATACGCCCAGTGAAGAAGGGCCTGGCGTTGTCGCGGACGGCAGTCGAGTGCCTGAGGCGGGCAATTCGTCTCGATCTGAGCGATGTGGCGCCGCATGGCTCTCCAACGCTTGATCTGGCGTTCGTCATCAACCGAGCGGCGGCCAAAATAGTATCTGCAGTACCATTGGAACCAGCCTCGCGGATCTTCATCGTGGATCCAGCCTTTGCGGCGCCAGACTGCGAGAGGTTGGGACGCTTTTACCTTAAAGAAGTTCAGTTTCGCATCGTGCTTCCCAGGCGAGAGTTTTGCGTTGACAAACCAATCTGCGGGAAACTCGCCCTTGCAGTCGGTCATATATTTTCCGCCAAACACGCCCAGTTCGAGCATCTGTTTTGGAGATAGTTCAGGTGCGAAATCGGGATGAAAATTGCGTCCGGCAGGCTCGCTAAGCAGATACGTGTAGCCTGTCTGCATCCCGTCATTCACCTCGATCCACTTTTTCTGCATTCTCCATTACCTGCCCTTTCTGCCCCAATGCCATTTCGGCGGTTCGCCTTTCACGAGACAGACGACGATCAGTCCGAGGACGAGAAAGAGCGTACCCGCGACAAAAACTTCGGTATGGGCGGCCGGCGGAAAAACGAGTGCGAGGAATACAAAACCCGCTATAAAGACGAGAAGCACGACCCAGCCCTGCCACGTTGCCGGCAACCCCCAGCCCCAGCCGTAAACCTTGGCGGGAAACCAGTATCTTTCGCGATCGAACATTGTCTCAAACCTTGTTATCAAGTCTGAATTTTTTGATTAGCCATTCGAGAACCGCTTTTTGATCAGAGACCGTAGCTCTACGTATTTGCATCAATAGGTGCTTTCTATCCGGCTTCATAAGACCCGCGTTCTGCAGACCTTCGTTACAGTTTGAGCAAACAGCCCGCAAGTTATCTGGAGAATCACTACCGCCCTTCGACTTATCAATGATATGGCCCATTGTCAGACGTACCGTTCGGTTCGGCACGAACGGGTCAGGATCGCCGGCACCCGCGCCGCACATTTGGCACGTATAACCATTGCGATCAAGAACTCGAGCTTTCGTTTCTTTCGAAATGTTTCGTGAAAATGCAGGAAGACGCTTGTCCGTTTCGAGAACGTATTGTCCAGGCTTTAGATCCGATCTGTCCTTATGACTTAGAACCTGATAGCCCTCCTCATTGCGCAATTCACGGACGCGACGTGCCCATTCAACGGCGCCGCCACTAGCAGCCTGAATGTCTTTGGACTCAAGAACGCTGCCCAGGTTGGCGAGAAAGAAGTCGAGTATCTTCTGTTTTGAACTGGCCATACTAAAATGCAGGTAGAAGATGTACCTGAGTTTCGGATAGTCGTTGAATACTCTTCTCTACGTACTGAGAATTCAACTCTATGAGGACAGATCGTCGGCCTAGCTGCGTTGCGGCGAGCCCTGTCGTGCCTGACCCGCCAAAGGGGTCGAGCACAGAATCGCCAATCCGAGAGCCGAGTGCAATGCATCGTCTCGCCAACTCACTCGTAAAGGCCGCAGGATGACCGTTCTTTCCTGGCTCAGGCCCTAAAATCCAAAAATTTCGCAAGTTAGCACCTGACTGTTCTCGAACGCCGTCAGGGTCGTAAAAATATGATGGCGACCTTGTAAGTAAGAATATTTCCTCGGTAGCCGTTGTAGGCCGATTCTTCACACTTTCGGGCATTGCCGTTTTCTTCACCCAGGTAATACGCGACCTGAGAATCCACCCATCTTCTTGAAGGGCAAAAGCGACTCGCCACGGTAGGCCGAGAAGGTCACGGTCTTTCAAACCCCAGATATCAGGAACCTTGCAGTTTCGTTTTTGGATTAGCTTTTTAGTGTTTCCAACGATCGCGTTCGGGCCGTGACCGCCCGTTCCACCGTTTCTCGCGTATCCGTCGCCGATATTCAGCCACAACGTGCCGTCCTTACGCAGAACACGTCCTACCTCACGAAAGACCTGAACAAGATTTTCAACATATTCTTTTGGAGAAGATTCAGCACCGATCTGGGCAGGATGATCATAATCCCGCAATCCCCAATACGGCGGAGAGGTGACGCAGCACTGAAACATTTCGTCAGGCAGCGTCGGCAAAACGTCCAGACAGTCGCCATGCATTATCTCTTGATCGAGGTTCATCGTGCTTAACTCGATATTCTAGCACAGAGCTTGCTGTCCACACCGCTCGCAAGCGTTTGCAGGCAAAAAGCTTTCACGCTGCTTTGCTTTCGGCGATGAGGGTTGGATACTTACCCGTCCAGCATGCGGTGCAGGATTCTGTTTCGTCGAGGCCGACGGCCTTGAGCATTCCGTCGAGTGAGAGATATCCGAGGCTGTCGGCGCCTATGTATTCGCAGGTCTCTTTGACGCTCATACGCGACGCGATAAGGTCCTTGCGGTGCGGAGTATCGACGCCGTAATAGCAGGAATGAGCGGTCGGAGGGCACGAAATGCGCATATGCACCTCGCTCGCTCCCGCGTCGCGGACCATCTGTACGATCTTCTTCGACGTGGTGCCGCGAACGATCGAATCATCGACCAGAATGACTCGTCTGCCTTCGATCAGGTCTTTGATCGGGTTGAGCTTCAATCTCACGCCGAATGAGCGTATCGATTGCGAAGGTTCGATGAACGTGCGCCCGACGTAATGATTGCGAATGATCGCCTGTCTATAATTGATGCCCGATTGAGCGGAATATCCGATCGCCGCCGCGACGCCCGAATCCGGCACGGGCACGACGATGTCCGCTTCGACAGCGTGCTCGACGGCGAGCTGTTTGCCCATCTTATGACGCGATTCGTTGACCGATTTCCCGAAGATGATCGAATCCGGTCGCGAGAAATACACGTGCTCGAACGTGCATACGGCGTGCTTCTTCTCTTCGAATGGGAAGCTCGATTCTACGCCGTCCATTGTTACGACGAGCATCTCACCCGGCGCGATCTCGCGTAAGTATTCGGCGTCGATCAGGTCGAATGCACAGGTCTCGGAGGCGACGCACCACGCATCCTGATACTTGCCTAGAACGAGCGGGCGAAATCCACGCGGGTCGCGGACGGCGATCATCGCGGTCGGTGTCAAAAAGAGCAGCGAGAAGGCGCCTTCCGTCCCTCGGACGACCTCGCGGATCGCGTCGAGCGCCGACCCGCCATGGACGCGTGCGATGCCGTGCAGGATCGTTTCGGTGTCAGATGTAGAGGAGAATATCGCCCCGTCGCGTTCGAGTTCGCGGCGGCGTGCGTCGGCAAACGGCAGGTTTCCGTTGTGGCAGACGGCGACCTTTCCGTGCTGGCACGTTACGGAAAACGGCTGGACTTCCTTGATCGTGTTCTTGCCGGCGGTGGAATATCGCGTGTGGCCAATGGCGGCTGTTCCGTGGAGTTTTTTGAGCGCGTGCGGATTCAGGACATCGGCGACAAGGCCGTTGGCACGATGTTCAAAGAAATCTTCCCCGTCGGTCGAGACGATACCGCAGGCTTCCTGTCCGCGATGCTGAAGGGCGAAAAGCCCAAGCTGCGTCAACGTCGCCGCCTCTTCGTGGCCAAAAAGGCCAAAGACACCGCACTCCTCGTGAAATTTGTCGAAAACGTCCTCGATCACCGTTAGCTCTATTTTACAACTTGCCGGGGTCGAATTACGAGCGGAGGAACTTAGCTTTTTCGAGATCTTCGCGGGTGTTCACATTCAGGAACTCGTGAGATGAGGTGTTTCCCGAAGGTCCTACGATCGTTGAACCGAGCTCGCGGACAAAAGAGATCAGCGAAGGCAGGTGTTCTGCCCTGTCAATGGTCTCTTCGACGGCCTTTAACACGGGAATTGTGCGATAGATGCCGCAGAGCGGCTGAACGCGGCCATCGGGTTGGAGCGGCACGGCGGCGACAGCATTCCCATCGGAGGCCGCATTTACAAGCCTTTTAAGCAGATCGCCGCTCACGAGCGGCAGGTCGCAGGCCAAGATGAACGTCATTTCGCGTTTAGAGGCCGCTAGGGCCGTTTGAAACCCGCTCCACGCCCCAAATCCCGGATTTTTGTCTGCGATGACGTTAAAGGGCATTTCTGCCCCTGCAAACTGTGTTTCATTTGCCGCCACAAACGTCACATTTCTGCACCCCGGAATCTCGCCTAGCAAACGAGCCGCATTTTCGGCCAGCGTGCCAGAGCCGAGATCGGCGAGGGCCTTGTCCGAACCAAATCGGGAAGACCGCCCGCCGATCAAGATGAATGCGTCGAATTCCACGTCGCGTTTCTATTGGGCCGGCCTTGGAGGAGGCGGCGTTCGCGTGAGGATATCGAGATCGACATCTACCACGTCGCCCATGAAATCCGCATTGTCCTTTCGCTCGTATGCGATGCCGTAATCTTTGCGGTTCAACTGCAGCGTCGCCTTGAAGCCGCACGGCGGTTCGACCTTGGCGGCCTTTTTATCCGCACAATTGCCGTGGATCGTGAAAGGGAACGAGATCTCCTTGGTCACGCCGTGCATCGAGAAATCGCCGGTCAGAACGTACTTACCGCCTTTTTTCTCGACCTTTTTGCTCGTGAACGTGATCTCCGGATACTTCTCAGCGTCGAAAAAGTCAGCGGTTTTCAAGTGATTGTCGCGCGCTCCGATGCCCGTGCTGATGCTGTCGGTCTTGATCTTCGCGACGACCGAGGACTTGGTGATATCCTTCTCGTCGAAGTTAATATCGGCCGTGAATTGTGCGAATTTGCCCGTAACTTTCGACAGGCCGCCAAGTATCGGCAGGCTGAAGCTCACGTTCGAGTGAGCCGAATCGACCGACATCGGTGCCGCCGCGTATGCCGCGACCCAGAGAGCCGCGACCAAGCCGATCGCGAACATTTTCTTAAACATAATTCTCTTCATCCTATTTTTGTGTAACTTCCTCAAGAGCGGCCAGAAACGATGCGGCCGCGGCACTCGCCAAGGCCGATGCGTCGAAAACCTTCCCGCTCGCAGTAGCCTTTCATGATTATCTCGTCCCCATCTTCCAAGAAACGTCTTTGTTCGCCCGACGGCAGGTCGATCGGCTCTTTGCCACGCCACGTCAATTCGAGCAAACAGCCCCGTTCGTCCTTTTCCTTGCCGCTGACCGTTCCCGTTGCCAAAAGGTCGCCCGTCTGAAGGTTGCAGCCGTTCGATGCGTGATGAGTCAGCATTTGCCCGATCGTCCAATAAAGGTCTTTTGTATTCGAGCGGCTCAGGCGAAACGGCTCGATCTTTTCGGAGCGCATCTTTTCGGTCTGAATGTAAACCTCGAGGTTGATGTCCAGCCCGCCGAGTTTGCGGTTCCGCTCGCTGCTAAGATAATCGAGCGGCTGCGGGTCGTCCGCATCGCGTTTGAACGCCGGCGTCCTAAAGGGTGCAAGCGCCTCCATCGTCACAACATACGGCGAAATAGTGGTCGCGAAATTCTTTGCAAGGAACGGTCCCAGGGGCTGATATTCCCAACCTTGTATGTCGCGTGCCGACCAGTCGTTAACGAGACAGACACCGACAATATGCTTTTCTGCGTCGTTGATGTCTATCGGCGTCCCGAGATCATTCCCGTTCCCTACGAAAAAGCCGAGTTCCATCTCGTAATCGAGATTCTTTGACGGCCCGAAGATCGGCGGCTTCTCGGCGTCGCTCCGATTCTGCCCGTGAGGACGTTTGATGTCCTCGCCGCTCAAAACGATGCTCGAAGCACGCCCGTGATAGCCGACCGGCAGGTATTTGTAATTCGGCATCAGCGGATTGTCGGGGCGGAACATAGAGCCGACGTTCGTCGCGTGATAGATCGAGCAATAGAAGTCTGTGTAATCGCCGATGGTGAACGGCAGCTCGAATTCGGCTCCGCTCGCAGGAACGAGATGTTCCGCTGCCGCTTTTTGAACTCTTGGCTCAGCCGACTCAACAAGGACGCTCATCGCCGCGGAGCGAAGGTCGGACAATGCTTCCGAACCAAGGAAGTTCGCTATGAACGTCGGATCCAAAAGGCCGTCCTCAAGATCGATCTCATCGAATCGCTGCCCGAAGACGCCGGCACTGATCGCTTCGTAAAGATCGAAGAGCTTGTCGCCGATCACAACCGCCAAATGCGGCTGATCCTCGTCATCTTCACGCCAGAACATACAGAAAGGCAGATTCTGTATCGGAAAATCCGAGTTCGGATCGTTTGCGGATTCAACCCAGCTTTTTAGGTTCGGATCGTGGGTTTCGTTGATTTCGTACGTCATAAGATCATCAAAATAGGCGGAAACACGACCGGTAGGGAGTGTGTCTCCTGTAAGTCCGTGGCCATCTCGAGACACCCGCGCTACCGCTTGGGTTTCTGCCACCACCAGGCGGAAACACGACCGGTAGGGAGTGTGTCT